>NZ_JACLHY010000014.1 GCF_014397245.1 Arenibacter arenosicollis
ATACTCTAATATTCCTTCTGGTAATATTAAACTTAACAAGGATAACTCAGTGCCTTTATTCATCAATGTAATTTAAAGCACAAAGAAAATTATTTTTCTCTTTAGACCCAACTTTTGAGATTGATCCTGGATTAATTTGCGGTAAATATAGGAAAATTCGTCGCTCTATACCTCCCCCAAAATGAAAAAAGCCTCGAAAACATAGTGTTTTCAAGGCTTTTAGCGGTCCGGACGGGACTCGAACCCGCGACCCCCTGCGTGACAGGCAGGTATTCTAACCAACTGAACTACCGAACCGTGGCGTTTAGCGAGTGCAAATATACACTCCTTATTTAATTGCACAAACAATTTTCGAAAAATAATGTATGTTTCTACCTAAATTTTTGTCGCTCTACCAAAAAGGTGTTGATTATCAGGGAGAAACTATCCTTTACATCTACCTCAACATATTTAATTTTGTACTGGGCACATTTTAGTCGCAGTTCATCAAAGTACGACTTCACTGCCTTTTCATACGCATCCTTAACAGAATCGGCATAAAGATCAATATGAGTTCCGGTTTCCACATCCAAAAATCGCTTGGGGGTATTTTCAAAATCAAATGAGAATTCGGTTTCCTTGTCCAGGACATGAAAAAGGATAACTTCGTGTTTGTTATATTTTAAATGCTGCAAGGCATCAAACAATTTTTCATCATCCTCCGAAGCTTGGAACATATCGGTAAAAAGCACTATTAAACTTCTTCTTTTAATTTTTTCAGCAATCTGATGCAAATAGGTGTAGGTCTCGGTCCGCCTTGCAGGTTTCCGATCCATACTAATCCCACTTAAAGTGGCCAATAGCATTTGATGATGCCGTTCACTACTCTTCTCAGCGGCATAGAAATTATATTGGTCAGAATATACACTTAAGCCCACAGCGTCTCGCTGTTTTTTAAGAATGTTCATCAAGGAGGCAATAGCCAATACCCCAAAACCTATTTTATTTAGGTTTTCTAAGCTTAGCGCACCTACTTCCGGATAATACATGGATGCGGAATTGTCTAAAATCATATGACAACGTAAATTGGTCTCCTCTTCGTAACGTTTGGTGTACAACTTATCGGTCTTGGCAAACAACTTCCAATCTATATGTTTGGTGCTTTCCCCATTATTATAAATTTTATGCTCGGCAAATTCTGCAGAAAAACCATGAAAGGGACTTTTATGAATGCCACTGATAAATCCTTCCACCACCTGATTGGCCAATAATTCCAAGTTTTGGAACAAACTTGCCTTATGTAATTCCGATTGTAGCTCCATAGTGCTAAGATAATGAAGATATAGCCTGGTTGAAAAATAGAAATGCCAAAAATGGAAATCCATATTAAGTACGCTGCAATCAACTTGTACTTTTAGAGGTTTCGAACATTTACTTCATTGAAAATTGGGCATAAAAAAATCCCGCTAAAAGCAGGATTCTTTTTATCATCTATATTCCCTGTTCGGGATTTTGTGACTTATAGCAATGCATCTATAGCATCGGTATATACCTTTTTAGGGGAAACACCAACCTGTCTGTTCACTATTTCGCCATTCTTAAATACCAATACCGTAGGAATATTTCTTACGCCGTATTTAGCTGCAAATTCTTGGTTGGCATCTACATCCACCTTACCAACAACGGCTTTGCCATCGTATTCGGTACTAACCTCATCGATGATAGGACCTACCATTCTACAAGGACCACACCAAGCTGCCCAAAAATCTACTACTACTGGTTTATCACTTTTTAAAACTACCTCATCAAAAGTAGCATCTGTTATTTCTAATGCCATGTTTGTTTTTTTTTAAATATTATACAAATTTAGACAATTATTTTGCCTTTTCCTTACTAACATTATATTCGTTTTGACTATGACTAAATCAATAAAACCTATTCTTTTTCCATTCTTGTGATTTACAACCCAGACAATAGCCATTTGTAAACTTAATTCAATTTGTAATGTACGTCTTTTTCATTAAGCTGTAAGAGCAGTTCACTTGATATTTGTATTTTTTGTTTCCTACAGGTCATGTTTACTTTTATCTGTTCCTCCATCTCATATACCACAAAACTTAAGGGGTGGTTGCCCTGATGAGAAACCAAGGTATCCTTAAGATCTAAAATACTTTCCTCCTTCAATTGGGATATATCCAACTTAATGGTAAGTTTTTTGGCAAAGGTTTCCATTACATCCTGCAACATCATGATCATATTAAACTGCATCCTTGGATCGCCCTTTTTACCGGTATCCCTATTCACCCATCCTTCACGAACAAAAAGTTTAACATACGCAAATGAATTGATCATAAGGAAATGACGAAATTTTAAATATTCTTCCCCAAACATTCTAAATTCGAAAGTATCCGTATAATCTTCCATGGTGAACATGGCCCATCCTTTGCCATTTTTGGAAACCCGGTGCTGCACATCGGTAATTACCCCTGCAAAGGAAACTTCCCTGTTCACTATGGCTTCCAAATCATTTAAATTGGAAAGGCTTGCATTACAGAAAGCCTTTATCTCCGAATTAAAATCGTCCAATGGGTGCCCGGAAATATAGATCCCTACCACTTCCTTTTCGCGACGCAGTTTCTCCATAGTTCCCCATTCCTCGCAGGGCGGCACAACGGGCTCAGGTATCTGCACATCACTGGCCTCTCCAAATAAACTTACTTGGGAGGAATTTTCATTCTCTTGAAATTTGGCCCCATATTTCATGGCTTTTTCCAAGAAGGTAATTCCGTCCCCTTCATCATAAAAATATTGGGCCCTATGGGTATCCCCAAAGGAATCAAAACCACCGGCCACCGCTAAATTTTCGAAAGCTTTTTTATTGGCAGCCCTTAGGTCTATACGTTTGGAAAGGTCAAAAACAGACTTAAATGGTCCTCCTTCCTTTCTATTCTCCACAATAGTTTCCACTGCTCCTCGACCAACCCCTTTTACGGCCCCCATACCAAAACGCACTGCGCCGGCATCGTTGACCGCAAATTTATAATAGGATTCATTTACATCCGGTCCCAAAACATCCAACCCCATTCGTTTACACTCTTCCATAAAGAAGGTTACCTGCTTTATGTCGTTCATGTTGTTGGACAAAACCGCTGCCATATATTCTGCGGGGTAATGTGCTTTACAATATGCCGTTTGGTAAGCTATCCAAGCATAGCAGGTGGAGTGACTTTTATTAAATGCATAAGCCGCAAAAGCCTCCCAATCCTTCCAAATTTTCTCTAATTTATCTACGGCATGTCCTTTTTCCGAAGCCTGTTTTATAAACTGGGGCTTCATTTTATCCAGGACATACTTTTGCTTTTTACCCATCGCCTTACGCAAAACGTCCGCCTCACCTTTGGTGAAATCTGCCAACTTCTGCGAAAGGAGCATCACCTGCTCCTGATACACGGTAATCCCATAAGTTTCCGCTAAATATTCTTCACAGGCATCAAGGTCATATATAATTTCTTCAGTACCGTGTTTACGGGCAATGAAACTGGGTATATATTCCATTGGACCAGGCCGGTACAAAGCGTTCATGGCAATTAAATCGGCAAAAACGGTAGGTTTTAGTGCCCGCATGTGTTTTTGCATCCCGGGAGATTCATATTGGAACACCCCAACGGTTTCCCCTCGCTGAAACAGCTCGTAGGTTTTTTCATCATCTAAAGGAAAATTCTCCGGGTCTAATTCTACGCCGTGTTTGGCTTTTACTATTTTAACGGTATCCTTAATTAGGGTCAAAGTTTTTAACCCCAAGAAATCCATTTTTAGCAAGCCTGCACTTTCCACCACAGAGTTATCAAACTGGGTGCAATACATGTCGGAATCTTTTGCCAAGGCCACTGGTACGAACTTGGTAATGTCATCGGGCGTAATGATTACCCCACAGGCATGGATTCCTGTGTTACGAACAGAGCCCTCCAAAATATAAGCTTGGTTCAGCGTTTCTGACTCCAAGCCATCCCCTTCGGAAATGGCCAGCAACTCGTTGATCTTTATAAGCTCTTCGCTATTGAATTTTGCCTTTAACGTTTTTTCATCGATCCCAATAATCTTTTTCAACTTGGACATATTGGGAATCAACTTGGCCATACGATCTGCATCCCCCAATGGCAAATCCAAGGCTCTAGCGGTATCCCGAATGGACGATTTTGCCGCCATGGTGCCATAGGTGATGATCTGGGCTACCTGATTGGCTCCGTATTTATTGATCACATAATCCATTACACGACCACGGCCTTCATCATCAAAGTCGATATCGATATCGGGCATGGACACACGATCTGGATTTAGGAAACGCTCAAAAAGTAGGTCGTACTTAATAGGATCCAAATTGGTTATCCATAAACAGTAGGCCACGGCTGATCCCGCCGCGGATCCACGACCTGGACCAACGGACACATCCATACTCCGTGCCGCCCTAATAAAATCCTCTACAATTAAGAAATAACCCGGATATCCGGTTTTCTCAATTACCTTGAGCTCAAAATCGAGTCGCTCATCAATTTCAGGTGTAATTTCACCATATCTCTTTTTGGCTCCCTCGTAGGTTATATGTCGCAGATATTTGTTTTCCCCACGTTTACCACCATCAAGTTTATCTTCTTCGAACCTAAACTCCTCTGGAATATCAAAAGCAGGCAACAACACATCACGGGCAAGAGTAAAGGTCTCTACTTTATCTATAACTTCCTGAATATTGGTTATCGCATCTGGAATATCCTTAAAAAGTTCCTTCATTTCATCTGAAGACTTAAAGTAATATTCCTGATTGGGCAAACCATATCGGTAACCACGACCCCGACCTATGGGGGTGGCTTGTTTTTCTCCATCTTTTACACAGAGTAGAATATCATGTGCATGCGCATTCTGCTTTTCCTGGTAATAGGTATTGTTGGTCGCAACTAATTTTATATTATGCTTTTCGGCAAACTGAATCAATACTTGGTTCACACGGTCTTCATCTTCCTGACCGTGACGCATAATTTCTATATACAGGTCATCACCAAAAGTTTCCTTCCACCAAAGCAAGGCTTCCTCCGCCTGGTTTTCCCCAACATTCAATACCTTACTTGGCACTTCCCCGTAAAGGTTACCGGTTAGTACAATTATATCTTCTTTGTATTGCTCAATTACCTTTTTATCAATACGCGGAACATAATACTTACCATCCACAAAGGCAATGGACGACATTTTGGCCAAATTTAAATACCCATTTTTGTTTTTGGCCAGCATTACTATTTGATACCCGTTATCCTTCTGGGATTTATTGGTATGATCTTCACAAACTTGAAATTCGCAACCAATAATCGGTGTAATCTCCAGCTCTGGCTCCGGTAGTTCTTCCAAGGGTTCTTGCCCCTCTTCCAAAGTCCCGTTCTTTGTAGCCTCATACCTCTTTAAATTTTCTTCGTTCCTGGCTACTACACCTTTGTTATGATTTATTACCCCGCTAACGAAATGAAAGGCCCCCATCATATTAGCATGATCGGTCATCGCCACTGCAGGCATTTTAGCCTTGGCGGTCGCCGAAATCAAAGCAGGAATACTAATCGTGGACTGTAAAATGGAAAACTGTGTATGATTATGGAGGTGGGCAAAATTTGCCGTAGCCAAAGTTGCTAAATTCTCCTTGATCTCTTCCTTGGAAATTCCACCTGTATCCTTTTCCCAAAGGGCATCGGCTATTTTCTTTGATGCCTTCTTAAGGTTGATATGCTTTAAGCCTATTAGTTGAATCTCTTGCGGATTGGCTTCGGAGAAATTTTTAAAATAATCCGGCTTAACATCCAATTGTTCTGCCGTGTATTCCTTTTTACGGACCAGTTCCAGGAAACAACGAGTGGTTGCCTCCACATCGGCCGTAGCATTGTGTGCCTCCCCGAAAGGCTCCCCGAACAGATATTGATGCAGCTCCGTTAAGGTCGGCAACTTAAACTTACCGCCACGCCCCCCTGGAATCTGACATAATTGAGCCGTATGTTCGGTACAGGTGTCCAATACAGGCAACTCCTGTAACGAATTTTCAACTTGGTACCGATGAAATTCGGCCCCCATAATATTAAGGTCGAATCCCACATTCTGACCTACTACAAATTTTGTTTTTGAAAGTGCCGTATTGAATTTTTCCAATACTTCTCCGATTGGAATACCCTTTTGTTGGGCCAATTCTGTAGAAATTCCGTGAATTTGTTCCGCATCATACGGAATATTAAATCCGTCCGGCTGTACCAAATAATCCTGACTTTCAACCAAATTACCCATGGCGTCATGCAATTGCCAAGCTATTTGGATACATCGTGGCCAATTGTCCGTGTCCGTATATGGCGCATCCCAGCGTTTAGGCAATCCAGTGGTTTCAGTGTCAAAAATCAGGTACATATGAAGTTTCCTCAGCGGTTAAAAAGTGGGTTAAAATTACAAAAATGACGGCCACAATTAAAGCGCTAGTTGTTAAGAGTTATCAACCTCGGCCATAACTACTTTATTTCCAAAATATTTATTGCCCAATAATAGAAATAGCGTATATTTGCACCCGCTTAAACTTATAAAAGCGAAAAAGAATTAATAACCAAGGGTCGGGCACCCTACAAATTAATGTGATATGCCAGTTAGAATTAGATTACAAAGACACGGTAAAAAAGGAAAACCATTTTATTGGGTAGTAGCTGCGGATTCCCGTGCTAAGAGAGACGGTAAATATTTAGAGAAATTAGGTATTTACAACCCAAACACAAACCCTGCAACTATAGAATTGGATGTTGATGGTTCTGTGAAATGGTTACAGAATGGTGCACAACCTTCTGAAACTGCAAAGAGAATTTTATCTTACAAAGGAGTACTTTTGAAGCATCACCTATTAGGTGGTTTGCGCAAAGGCGCCTTGACCGAAGAGCAAGTTGAAGAAAAATTCAACGCTTGGTTGGAGGAAAAATCAAATATTGTTACCTCTAAGGTAGATGGTTTGGCCAAAGCCGAAGCTGACGCCAAAGCAAAAGCTTTAAAAGCTGAGAAAGAGGTTAACGAAAAACGTATGGCCGCTGCTGCAGAAGCAGAAGCCCCAGCTGCTGAAGAAGTAATCGAGGAAGCTGCTCCTGTAGTAGAAGAAGCTGCTGAAGCGGCTGCGCCCGAGGCAACAGCAGAGGAAACTGCTGCACCAGCTGAAGCTCCAGAAGAGACTAAAGAAAAAGAATAGCTAATTACAAACGATGACAAAGGAAGAATGTTTCTACCTCGGTAAAATCGTTTCTAAACATAGCTTTAAGGGTGAAGTACTCATTAAATTGGATACGGATGAACCCGAATTGTACGAAAAAATGGAATCAGTATTCGTTTCTCTAGGAAACAATCTGGTTCCTTTTTTTATTGAAAAAAGCCAACTTCACAAATCCAGTTTATTACGGGTACGGTTTGAAGAGGTTGCAGATGAATCGGACGCAGATAAGGTAATGGGCTCCGAGATTTATCTTCCCCTAAAGTTTTTGCCCAAATTAAAAGGCAATAAATTCTATTACCATGAAGTAATTGGTTTTGCCATGGAAGACAAGGTTCATGGAAATATAGGAACCATCCAAAGTGTTAACGACACTACCTCCCAAGCCCTATTTGAGGTAGAAAAAGACGACAAACAATTACTTATACCCGTTAGGGATGAGATCATTGTTAAGGTTGATCGTGAAAATAAGACCATTTTTGTTGACACCCCGGAAGGATTGGTCTATCTTTATTTGTCCTAAACTACTCCCTTTTTATTTTTTAAATAGCTGAGAATCGCAATGTAATTTTGCTTATCTTTCTTTATTGCATTCCTTATTAATTGGGTCTAATCCTAAAACATCTTGTTCACTTTAGCTAATGGCGACAAGTGCTGACAACCGGCAACAATTATAAGTATTGCAAAACAGAAAAGAAGAAACTATTCAGTATTAATGAGTTTATTTTATTATTTAAAATGATTCATCCCAAAACAGAATTACAATTCATCAACAAAGAGGTTGGCTATGGCGTGGTAGCCACCGAATTTATTCCGGCCGGTACCATAACCTGGGTGTTGGACAAGTTAGATCGCGATTTTACCCAGACCGAACTTGAATCCTTGGAACCACTCTATCAGTCTATTTTGGACACCTATACCTTTAGGGACAACAAGGGGAGGTTTATCCTTTGTTGGGACAATGCCAGGTATGTGAACCACAGTTTTAATTCCAATTGCCTAACCACGGCTTACGATTTTGAGGTTGCCATTCGCGATATTCACGTTGGCGAACAACTCACGGACGATTACGGGTACCTGAACATTCCCCAGCCTTTTAGGGGCATAGATGAAGGCACCAAAAGAAAAGTTGTATATCCGGATGACCTTTTAAAATATTACAAAGTGTGGGACAAAAAGCTTGAGTTGGTATTTCCAAAAATCCCAAAATTGGACCAACCTTTAAAACCTTTGATTTCCGATGATCAGTGGAACTTGATTACCTCCATTTCCGAAGGCAAAAAAATGATGGATTCCATTAAAAACAATTATTATAAAGCACAGTAAGTGGGACGATAAGTACCCATATTGGCGAGCTATAAAATTTTAGCTGACACCAATACTTTATAGGGCCATAACGATTCAAAATATTATTTTAGCCTTATCAAAACCAAAATAATGTTTAAGAATTTATCCTTAGTTACCCTTGCCCTAGTTTTATTTTCCTGTGCCGAAAAGCAAAAAGAAACGAAACCGGAGGTTCCTCCGAATGTAATTTTAATTTTTACCGACGATCAAGGGTATCAGGATGTAGGTACTTTTGGTTCGCCAAATATTGAGACCCCCCATTTGGACCAAATGGCAAAAGAGGGGGTGAAACTCACCAGCTTTTACTCAGCACAACCCATTTGTTCCGCTTCAAGGGCCGGTATATTGACCGGGTGTTATCCCAACAGAATTGGGATACACAACGCCCTAGGACCTGGTAGTCCCACAGGAATAAATTCAACTGAGATGACTTTAGCGGAAATGCTAAAAGGTATTGGATATAAAACGGCAATTTATGGAAAATGGCACTTGGGCGATAGTCCAAAGTTCTTGCCTACAAGACACGGCTTTGATGAATTTTTTGGTATCCCCTACTCCAATGACATGTGGCCTTATCACCCGCAGCAGGGCACCGTATTCAATTTTGGGCCCCTTCCTTTATATGAAAATGAAACTGTGTTGGACACGCTTACAGATCAGTCCCAGCTTACTACCCAAATAACGGAACGGAGCGTAGATTTTATCATCAGAAATAAAAACAATCCATTCTTCCTATATGTGCCGCATCCACAGCCACATGTACCTCTTTTTGTCTCCGATAAATTCAAAGGAAAGTCTAAAAGGGGATTGTACGGTGACGTAATTATGGAAATCGACTGGTCCGTGGGTGAAATATTGGCCGCATTAAAAGAGAATGGACTGGAAGATAATACCGTAGTGATCTTTACTTCGGACAATGGACCTTGGTTGTCCTATGGCAATCATGCCGGTAGTGCGCTACCATTTAGGGAGGGAAAAGGCACCGCTTGGGAAGGGGCACAACGCGAGCCCTTTATTATGCGCTACCCCAACAAGCTTACCCCTCGAAAAACAATAGACGTGCCGGTAATGGCCATAGATATTCTTCCCACCATTGCAGAAATTACCGGTGCAAGACTTCCAAATTTAACCATCGATGGCAAAAGTGCTTGGCCCCTTTTAACAGGGGAAAGCGAGGAAAGTCCACAAGAAGCTTATTTCTTTTACTACAGGATAAACGAACTTATGGGCGTGCGTTATGGCAAATGGAAAATGTACTTTCCACATACTTACAGGACTATGGATGGCCAAAAACCGGGCAAGGACGGACTTCCCGGGGAATATAAAATGATTGAAATGGAAGAGATAGAACTTTACGATGTTACAACGGACATAAGTGAAACCAACAATGTAGCAGAGGATTACCCAGAAGTGGTAGATAAAATAAAGGTTCTAGCCAATGGCATGCGCCACGAATTAGGAGATTCCTTGCTGGAATTGGAAGGCTTCAAAAACAGGGAACCAGGAAAAGCAGAGTAAACAAACCCACCTTCCGTCAACGAAATAGTAATCCAAAAAAACAAAAATTTTTATGGCCGAACCCTTCCTATTTAAACAGTTCAAAATTCATCAGGATCGCTGTGCCATGAAAATTGGAACCGATGGAGTTTTGTTGGGAGCTTGGACTTCCCTAGAGCAACAACCCCTGTCTATTTTGGATATAGGTGCTGGAACTGGAATTATTGCTTTGATGTTGGCACAAAGAAGCAATGCAGATTCCATTGACGCCATGGAAATCAATGAGGACGCCTATGAGCAATGCATGGAAAATTTTGAAAGCTCTGACTGGGCCGATCGTTTATTCTGTTACCATGCCTCCCTGGATGAGTTTGTTGATGAATTGGACGACAAATACGATCTTATTGTTTCCAATCCGCCATTCTACTCAGAAATGGTCTCCAGTGGAGATGAATCCCGGGATACGGCAAGGCAGAGTCAATCCATGCCATTTGAGGAACTTCTGAGCGGAGTTGCCCAATTAATGTCCCTTAATGGAACCTTTTCAACCATCATCCCTTATAAGGAAGAGGAGGAATTTTTGAATTTGGCCCGTAATTTTAATCTTTTTCCAAAACGGATAACTAGGGTGAAAGGAAATCCTAAATCGGAAATAAAACGCAGTTTAATTGAATTCCAGTTTGGGGATATAGCAGGTACTACCAGCAATCTAACCATAGAATTGGAGCGACATAAGTATACCCGGGAATACGTTGATTTGACCAAAGACTTTTATTTAAAAATGTAACAACTATAGTTTCTGGTGTTATATTTTTAAATAAATCCTTTAATTGTTTATTTTTGATAATAAAATTGATTGTATGCGACCCGATTTATTTGAAGCACCTGATTATTACAATTTAGACGACCTTTTATCCGATGAACATAAATTGGTCCGCGATGCAGCCAGACAGTGGGTTAAGCGCGATATATCCCCTATCATAGAAGAATATGCCCAAAAAGCGGAATTCCCTAAACAAATTATTAAGGGCTTATCGGAAATTGGTGCTTTTGGGCCCTATATCCCTGAAGAATACGGAGGGGCCGGATTGGACCAAATAAGTTACGGGCTTATTATGCAGGAAATAGAACGCGGCGATAGCGGTGTACGCTCCACTGCCTCGGTACAATCTTCTTTAGTAATGTATCCTATTTTCACCTATGGCAACGAAGAACAGCGAAAAAAATACTTGCCCAAACTTGCCTCTGGCGAATTTATGGGTTGTTTTGGATTAACCGAACCCAATCATGGCTCCAATCCTAGTGGCATGGAAACCAGATTTAAGGATAAGGGAGACCATTTCCTTCTAAATGGGGCCAAACTATGGATATCCAATTCTCCATTTGCCGACATCGCCGTGGTGTGGGCAAAAAATGAAGAAGGCCGTATACATGGGCTTATTGTAGAGAGGGGTATGGAAGGTTTTACCACTCCAGAGACCCACAATAAATGGTCCTTGCGAGCTTCGGCGACCGGAGAATTAATTTTTGATAATGTTAAAGTTCCCAAAGAAAATCTGTTGGCCGGAAAAAGTGGACTAGGTGCTCCTTTAGGTTGTTTGGACTCTGCCCGTTATGGGATTGCTTGGGGTGCCATTGGTGCAGCTATGGATTGTTACGACACCGCTTTGAGGTACGCCAAAGAACGCATACAATTTGGGAAACCCATTGCCGCAACCCAACTCCAACAAAAAAAATTGGCCGAGATGATTACAGAAATCACCAAAGCACAATTGCTGGCCTTCCGATTGGGGCAATTAAAAAATGAAGGACGGGCAACTACAGCCCAAATATCAATGGCCAAACGCAATAATGTGGACATGGCCATAAAGATTGCCCGTGAAGCAAGGCAAGTTCTGGGTGGTATGGGAATTACAGGGGAATATAGCATTATGCGCCATATGATGAATCTGGAAAGCGTTATTACCTATGAGGGTACTCACGATATTCACCTACTGATTACCGGTGCGGACATTACAGGCCTTCCTGCTTTTCAATAAGTGCCTTTAATAAGTACAGCATTAACGGAAAAAATATCAAAAATAGCATTAAGGAACCTTAATGCTATTTTTATGATATAGTGAAATCTACACACAATAATAGTGCCTCCTTGAATAGGTTTTTCCAGTCGACAAGTTATGAAGTATTATGCCCAATCTAGGCGTAATCTTACAAAATGCAAATTCATAGAATTAGGAAAATCTAGGTTATATAGAATTTATTTTTTTTAAAATCAAATATTAAGTATATTAACCTATCATATAGATAATATTTACCTATATATATTGATTTTTTAACAATGAAGCAACTTTGAATACTTGCCTTTTTAGTTCCTTGCACGAATTATAGAACCTGGACAATCACCCCCTAATGACCAATTCAAATCGAAATACCGTAGTTTTAGTTGAGCAACTCATGACCGGTGAAGTGCAGGCGTTTGAAAAGTTGATGGAAGGCTACCATAAAAAAGTATTGATCTACGCCTACAGCCTTACCAATGATTATCCACAAGCCCAGGATATTGTTCAAAATGTATTTTTGAGGATTTGGGAACGCAGACAAAATATAAATATCAGGGAATCGTTTCAAGGGCTTTTGTACAAATCGGTTTACAATGAATTTATTGATAATATCAGAAAAAATAAACCGACCACTAGATTGGATGAGGCATATTGGAATGCGGTAAATATTGCTGTGGACGATACCAACAGACAACTTCTAGAAGATAAAATAAGGCTCGTAAAAAGGGAAGTGGAGCATTTACCTACAAAATGTAAGCAAGTTTTTTTATTGAGTAAGCAAGATGGTTTAACCAATATCGAAATAGCTGCATATTTAAATATATCCGTTAAAACCGTTGAATACCAAATTACCAATGCCTACAACATAATTAGAAAAGGAACGGAGATCAAAATAAAGAAATTGGTCCTGATGTTCCTCTCTATGGTTAAATCGGCCTAATCCAAGGTCTATTCCACTTTCACTAATGGCTAAAGAGAAGATTGTAACCTTAAGATGCATCTTCCCCTAGATTTATTTATAAAGTCCACTAATCCTTAGCATCAACAAGAATATTTCACAAAAAAAACCAGACCTGTTTGCTCACGGCAAAAAGGTCTGGAAAATTTAAATAAAGTAAGCATTTATTGCAATAACCACATAAGCGACCATTGATTATTCACAGCAGGTTGCAATCTACCAGTAGCTAGGGTTAAATTATCTTCATTAAAGGGATCCGACAAGATTTGCCTTTTAGGTATATCTTGACCTTGAGCACCTTCAATAACATTCTTTTCCAATTCTGGTAAGCCTATCCTTCTCCAGTCAAACCAAGCTTCAGCTGTCAACCAGCCTGCAATCCACTTTTGATGCATAATAGGTTCCATTTTATTTGATGCATTGGTATAAATTGCTTGGGCATTGGCCATATAAGCGGCCTTATCGAAAGCGACTAGAGAATTGCTACCTTCATCATATACCGCGGAGCTGGCACCGTCAGCAATTTGCCAACGATCAAAAGATTTTTCAATTCCATTCAGGTAGTAATCCATTGGGTTACCACCAATCCAACCGCGTTCACTAGCTTCCGCCAAAATAAACTGGGTTTCGGCGCTACTCATAAACAAAGTAGCCGACAATTCATTCGCATTTTCGGAATATATATTGGTTAGATAAGAGATATGTGGGTTAGATGAATCTCCCAAATAAATATCTGGATCCAGCGCTGTAATACCGGAACGGACATCGGTAACCGTATTTCCCATATTATAATCATTGGGAGCGCTTAGCGCAACCCCAAGTCCAACGAACAACGAAGTATTAACATCATTCGTCAAATCTGAATCGGCATTTCTTGCAGCAATATCTACCGTAGTGTTTCGCCTTACCCTACCATCAACCAATTCCACACCATCTGTAGCACCAGGGAAAATTTGAACATCTACCGGTCTTATCCAAGTCGTTAATCTTGGGTCATTTAAATCGATAAGATCCTTAACAATAGTAGCAGAAGGTTTTCTTCTATAGAATTCTGATCGAAAAGTATACGAAAGTGGTCCCCCAGGAAAACTGTTGTCAGAAGCAGAGCCCACCCATTTTACCGCAGCATTATCACTAATATCCGTCATAATAGGGTTTTCGGTAGGATTGTTGACTATAGACGCTATCTCCGCCGAAGGATCCAAACCTGTAAGTGTTTTTTCCGATAAACGCATACAATATCTCAAGCGTAATGAATTGGCAAATTTACGCCACTTTTGACCGTCACCTTGAAAAACCACGTCTGCATTGGAGGCAATACCGATGGTACCAACACCTTTTAGCATATCATTTGCTGTTGAAAGGTCTGATAATATGCCCAAGAAAACATCTTCTTGTGCATCGTATTTTGGCACAAATGCATCACCTCTCTCCTCGCCATTTATGGCTTCCGAGTATGGGATATCACCAAATGTTGAAGTTAAAAAACCATAAGTATATGACTTCATAATAAGGGATACCGCCTGGTAATACTTTTTTTCATCACCTTCCTTCTCGGTTTCCGCACGGTCATAAATATATTGACTATTGGTTAAGATTGGGAAGAAACTATTAAAATTTTTGGTGTCCCAAACAAAATAGAAGCTATAGAAGTCAACATTATCACGCTGAAGGTATTGGCTGCCAGCACTTACCTCTCTTGCTTTGTAATTGGTTTCAACATCATTTTTAGCTGTAGAGGTTAGTACATTCGTTAGAACAAATCTAATATCTATCTTATTCTCCGGAAGGGTATTGGAGCTTACATTGGTCTCGTCCAGCGAATCACTACAAGAGCACACGGCAAGCATACTCATTGATAGAATGGACCATCTTAAAGTTTTATATATCTTTTTCATTTTTTTATCTATTTAAAATGTCAAATTAATTGTAAATCCTACGGGAGCAACCCATGGGAGGGCGTTCCATTTTTCTTTTCCTATATCGTAAGAACCGTCATTTTGATAATAAGCAAGTTCAGGATCTATGCCAATATCAGCTGCATTCCATAACATAATATTCTTTGTAAAAACAGAGAATGAAACCCTTTGAGCCGAAATTTTTGAGGCAAATTTTTGGGGCAAATCATAGGTGAGCGTAATATTCCTTAACTTAACAAAAGAGAGATCATACATAAAGGAAGATCCCACATCCCATAATCCACCACCTGGTTCCACGACTTTATAAGCATCGAACAACACGGTTCCGGGACCACCAAAGTTCTCTGTATAAGTGCCATCGCCATTATCTACTACCCCAGGCCAAAAAGAACCATTGTCAAATCCGTTATACTCAAAACCACCAGTTTGAGCATCTCTTCCCCCTACCCAAACATTATCAGCTTGGTATTTGGTAGGATTGGATTTAATTTCGTTCGCTAGTGCGGTTCTATCACCGTTAAAAGAATTGGAACCCAAAACTCCACTAAAGGTGCCGGCATCACCTTGCCATTTATCAACCCACCCAGAACGTGCTGTTCTCTTCATGGTTTCGGAGTAGAAATTACCACCTTGTCGCCAATCAAGATTAGCGGATAATGTGAAATTCTTATACTTTACGGAAGTGTTCATACCCACGTTAAAATCATTTGTGCTTTTACCAACCTTGGGTTTAAGTGCGTCGTCTTTTTGAAATGTTAAGCCCCCATTATTATTGAGTATGGGCCAGCCCTCGTATTCGCCTGATTCAACTCTTAACACGCTGGTTGAATATAGGTCGCCGATAATACCACCAATTTTGGTCTGCTGTGTCAAGCTTCCCGCGTTACCTACACGGATTCTATCAATACCTTCCACTAATTCTACTAATCTACTTTCCTGTTTGGTGAAGTTAACCCCCAAATTCCATTCGAAATCAGCCGTACGTACAGGCACCGTATTCAAAGCCAATTCTATTCCAGTGTTTTCAACGTTTCCTGCATTAATTGTAGCACTACTAAAACCAGACATAGGCGATGTAGTTACCCCAATAATTTGGTTCCTATTTTGTGTCTTATACCATGTTCCTTCAAATACAATTCGATTATTAAAGAAACCTAAATCGGCCCCAACTTCATAAGAAGTCGCTATTTCTGGCTTAAGTGCAGTGTTCGGCAAACTCTCGGGCACGGAGTATTGAATATCGTTACCCCAAAAAGTTTGATTCAATACTGGATTTATTGTATACGGATCTGTATCCTTTCCAACTTCTGCCCAACCCGTTCTAAGTTTGACCAAGGATACCCAATTCGGCATCTGAGTCATTTCTGAAACTAACATACTTAGCGAGGCCGAAGGATAGAAATAAGATCTATTTTCTTTTGGTAGTGTACTCGACCAATCGTTACGCGCCGTTAAATCTAGGTATACCATTTCCTTAAAACTTAAGGATGCCAATCCGTACAGACTGTAAATTTCCTTTTCGAATACGCCTGAGTTATAACCCAGCCCCGGCCTGGCTACATTGGACAGGGTATATAAGCCCGGTAATGTAAGAACATCACCACCTCCATAAAGACTCGTATTTGTACTATTCAAATAGTTTCCACCAACAGAAGGGTTAATTCTAAAGTCACCTACTTTTTTATCATAGGAGAATAGGAAATCTACATTGGCCTCTCTCTCATCGAGCTTCGTTTGTTCGTATGCTCCAAATGGTTTTACGGCAGAACTACCAAATCCGTCATAAGACCAGGGATAAATTGACTCAATCTTTTCATTATTGGCACTATAAGCTACCCGGCCCATAGCTGTTAAACCAGGCAAAAGATCAATATCCAGTCGCACATTTCCAAAGCCGCGGATCTGATCTAAGGTTCTGTCTCTTTCATAGGCAGAGAACCATGGATTATTAGGAAGAGCTCCAGCTCTTCTTTGTTGCGAACCCTCTACTTCCCAATAATCTTTAAGGTCATTGATATTCACATGCGGTGGGTTAGCGAAAATATCCATATATATATCATCACTTCCGTTGTTCGTTAATGGTAAATTATCTGATGTAGGTTTAGAAATAGTAATATTGGTAGTGAGTTTTACCTTGTCAGTTATCTTATAGCTAGTCGCCAACGAAAATCCAAGTCTTTTCAACTCCATTCCAGGGGTAATTCCGTCACTTTTCATGTGGTTAATGGAAAAATTAAAACTGCCACGGTCATAATTTCCACTTATACTGGCATCCGTTTGGGTCGACAGCCCAGTTTGAAAGAAATCTTGTAAACTATTATCATACATTACCAAAGGTTGGGGTTGCCCATTGGTATTCCATTGCACTGCTTCAACACCTGCTCTTGCACCATACCAATACTGCCAAGATGATTCGTTAAACTGGCCCTTTTGACCCGTGGTAAAGGTATTCTGTAATTCAAAATAATTATAGGGTACACTAAGAGTTGTACTCTGTGTAAACGAAACTCCGATTCCTTTTTTAGCACCCTCACCAGAATTAGTGGTAATAAGAATTACCCCGTTACCAGCTCTTGAACCATACAGAGCAGCAGCGCTCGCTCCTTTTAGTACCGAAATACTGGCTATGTCCAAAGAGCTTATATCGCGCATCGCGTCAGTATTGCCCACAGGTGAGCCATCAATAACAAGCAACGGCTCGTTGTTGCTGGTCAAAGAGGTCTGACCTCTAATAATCACATTTATTTTAGCATTAATGTCACCGCCCATTTCGTTTATTTGCACGCCAGACATTTTACCAGAAAGGCCGCTCAATACATTTGTATTGGGCTGCTGATTTAATGCTTCAGCTTCTACTACAGCCACGGCATAGCCCAAAGCCTTTTTTTCCCGTTTCATACCCAAAGCCGTAACCACGACCTCGTCCATTTTTTCAGCGGCATAATCGAGCAACACTTCCAGAGAAGTTTGATTACCCACTACCACTTCCTTGGTTTCCATACCTATGTACGAAAACACAAGAACGGCCTGTGCATTAGGAACGGCAATAGTGAAGTTTCCGTCAAAATCCGAAACGACTCCTTTGGAGGTTCCTTTTAAAACAATGTTTGCTCCTGGCAACACCTCTCCGTCAACATCTTTTACAGTACCGGATATTTCAATTTGTTGCGCAGCAATTTCCAAGGCTCCAAATTCGTTACTAAAGATATCTGGTCCAAAAAGTATGGACCCGCTATTTTCATACACGTGTGCACTAATATTGAAAAGAGCACCGTAGAACAGCAAGATAGTAAGCGTAATTTTTAAATTGTTTTTAGGAGGGCAAGACCGCCTACTCCTAACATTAAGAAGGTTTTTCATAATTTAGTGTGGATTATTTGATGGGTATTTATTTACTCTTAATCGGAAAGCGTTCGCGCATTTTCCAATTATTATAATGTTTTGATATTCATTTGGTCTATTTCATATATTTTTCAGTTTAATGGATGGCTTTAATGTTATTTTAGGCAATCGGATTTTCAACATCAGTTTATAAAATGACTTAATTAATTGTATTGGTACTCCTTCTTCCCTCTCCAGTTTCCAATACAATGTTAGGTTTTTCAAAATAAATTCGCTTTAACGATTAAGCAACTAAACATTAACTTATTGTTAAGTGTGTTCTCAATCCAAAACAAAATCGCTTTAACGATTAAGCAATAATAACAATTAATTTTTACTTTATTCAAAATTTTACCTGAAAATAATTATGGGCTCTTCAAAAAACAGCATAATTAGGCCAGAAATGCCCCAAAACAAACCAGGCTTGGATGCAATTAGCAACCAAGCCTGGGTAAAATATTGTTAAAAAAGTCTATCCTATTGCAGTAACCACATTTTAGACCACTGATCGTTTTCAGCAGGCTGCAGTTTACTAATGGCTTGCAACATATTCTCCTCATTAAAAGGATCATCATAATAAAACCTAACAGGTATCTCTTGTCCTTTAGTCCCTGCTATAATATTGACACTTAAATTTGGAAATCCAGTTCTACGCCAATCGAACCATGATTCTGGAGTAAGCCATTGAGAGATCCATTTTTGGTGCATAATAGGCTCCATTTTATCTGTGGCATCATTAAAGATCTGTTGCGCCTGTGCCATATACACTCCTTGATCGAAAGGAACAAGGGTGTTGTTCGTTTTATCATACACTGCGGATTGATCTCCGTCCGAAATTCCATACTGCCCCATTGACAATAGAATGCCACTATTGTAAAAATCCAATGCGCTATTGGATATCCACCCTCTGACACTTGCCTCTGCCAAAATAAATTGTACCTCAGCAGCATTCATTAATACAGCCTTTACCAATGGATTGGCATCCTCTGCGTACATTTCAGTTAGATACGAAGCATGAGGGTTAGATGCCGCAGCAAGATAGACGCTTCCATCAAGAGACGCAATTACTTCATTAGCATTGATACCACCCGCAAATTTCTGAAATTGGTTGGGATCCGTTAAGGCAACTGGCAAACCAACAAAAAGGGAGGTATTCAAATCATTCTCCTTATTTTCATCATTATTTATTGCATTAATATCTTCAGTGGTATATCGTTTTAACACACCATCTTCCTGTACAATTTCATCGGTGGCTCCCTCAAAAATTTGAACATCTACAGGTCGTACCCAGGACGTTAGTCTTGGATCTCCCAGGGCGGTCAAATCATCAACAATAGTAGCTGATGGTTTTCTACGATAAAATTCGGAGCGGTTACTACTTCTTAAGGGGCCTCCGTACCAACTGTTGTCGCTATTGGTACCCACAAAAGCAATGGCCGCATTGTCGTCATTGTTTACTAAAATAGGATACTCAGCACTATTCCCTACTATAGCTGAAATTTCTGCAACTGGATTAATATCGATACCTCCCTTTTCTGATAAACGCATATAATACCTCAATCGTAAGGAATTCGCAAGTTTACGCCACTTTAAAGCATCCCCTTGATATACAATGTCGGCATCTGCAACTTCTTGTATGACCCCAGCTCCCGTTAGAAGGGAATTTGCCTGTGTCAAATCGTTTATTATTCCCTTAAAAATGGTCAGTTGATCATCATATGCGGGTTTAAAAAATTCGTCCCCTCCATTTTCTGCCAGTAGGGCATTCGTATAAGGTAAATCACCAAAAAGAGACGTTAACATCCCATACCAATAAGATTTCATGATTAGTGCAACACCCTGATAGTAATCTTTTACCTTCCCTGTTTTTTCCTCCTCTGCCCGATCGAAGATATATTTACTATCTTTTAAAGGTTCGTAATAGCCGGCATAACTCGAAGCCTGCCAGTTAAAATTAAATCGGTCGTAACTCGTAAAGTCACGTTGCAAATATTGGGTCGTAGCAGTAATTTCTGCCGCACCCATATTCAGCTCAGAAGTCATCGTTGCAGATTGGGACAAAATACCTGTCAACACAAATTTAATGTCTATCTCCGTATCCGGTAAACTATTGGGGCTTACATTTATCTCCTCCAAAGATTCGGAGCACGATGTAGCAAAAAGTACTACCATTGGCAGTAACAGTGCAATTATATTATTCTTTATTCTAGTCATCTTTATTTTTTTTAGAAACTTATGTTTAGTCTAAGGCCAACTGGGGCGGTCCAAGGGGCCACATTCCATTCTTCAAACCCTTGAGCTCCTTGGTCATAGGCTAGCTCAGGGTCGATTCCGATTCCTGCTTTGGTCCAAAGCATGATGTTTTTAGCGTAAACGGAAATGGCTACATTATCAGCCGCAATAAATTTAGCTACTTGAGCAGGCAATGCATAGGTCATGGTAATGTCCCTTAACTTAACAAAGGATGCGTCGTACAAAAATGCATAACCAGTTCTCCAATAACTACCGCTAGACTCTACCACTCTATAGGCGTCAAATAATTTTGTGCCAGCATCCCCAAAATTTTCGGTATAAGTACCGTCGCCATTGTCTATTACCCCCGGAAAGAAAGCTCCGTTGAAATTTCCGTTAAATTCAAATCCACCCAATTCTTCATTTCTTCCTCCAACCCAGACATCATTGTCTCTATAAATAGGATTTGATTTGATTTCGTTGGCCAATGCGGCACCATCAGCAAAAGAATTAGCATCCAAGATCCCTGAATAGGTACTTGAACTGATCCCATTTTGCCAGTCCTCGATTTTTCCGGAACGTGCCATTCTCTTCATAGATTCCGAGTAGAAATCCCCACCTTGCCTCCAGTCGAAACTAGCGGATAACGTAAGGTTTTTATACCGAATAGAAGTGTTCATCCCAACAGCAAAATCGTTGTTAAAATTTCCCATCTTAACTTGGTTTTCCCGAGCTCTATCAACTTCCCATCTACCATTGGAATCCAGTATATTCCAACCCGCATACTCACCTTCCTCTACTTTCTTTATATAGGGAGAGTACATGTCTCCTATGATTCCTCCTACCCTGGTAAAAGCACCACCATCTGTTCCTCCACCAAAATCCACTCGGTCAATACCGTCGACCAATTCTACCAATTTACTTTCCTGTGTGGTGAAATTAAAGTTCATGTTCCATTCAAGATCTTCAGTTCTAATAGGAACCATATTCAATCCCAATTCAAACCCGTAATTTTCCACATTCCCTGCATTAATGGTGGTACTGGTATACCCCGTAAGTGGAGAGACATTCACATTTAAGATTTGGTTTTTGTTTTGAGTCTTGTAATAGGTAGCCTCCAGTCCCAATCTACCCTTAAAAAAACCTAAATCAGCACCTACTTCATAGGAAGTGGCTATCTCCGGCTTTAGCTTGGTATTTGGCATACTGCTTGGAAGTGAATAGGTAAAATCATCACCCCAAAATCCTTGGGTTAAAGTAGGGTGGATTAAATAAGGCTCAGTATCCTTTCCTACCTGAGCCCATCCAGAGCGTAATTTAAGTAACGAAATCCAAGATGGCATTTGGAACATTTCAGAAACCAGAACACTTCCCGAAGCGGAAGGGTAAAAGTAAGAACTGTTCTCCTTAGGAAGGGTACTGGACCAATCGTTACGGGCTGTTAAATCCAAGAAGAGCATATTTTTATAGCTCAATGTAGCCATTCCATAAACACTGTATACCGCCTTTTTAAAAGTTCCATTATTGTATTCCAATCCTCCTCGGGTTACATTGGATAGGGTAAACAACCCAGGAAGCACCAAATTGTCACCTCCAGAACTATAGGTGTTAACTTCACTATTCAATATATTTCCACCCACAGAAGGAGATATACGGAAATCTCCAAATTTCTTATCATAGGAAAACAAAACATCTACGTTGGTTTCCTTAGAATTACTATTATCTAGGTTATACGCCCCAGTTGGTTTTGTAGTACCACCACCAAATCCTTGAAAAGACCATGGTTTTAAAGTTTCCTCTTTATTGTAATTACCACTATAAGCCACACGAGCCATAGCATTAAAATTTGAGGTGATTTCCCAGTCAAGCTTAATATTTCCAAAACCACTTAGTTTGTCAAATTTGTTTTTCCGTTCATAGGCGGAAAACCAAGGATTGTTATACCCATCAGTAACATTTCGTTGCTGTACATTAGGTGTTTCCCAATATTCCCCTTTTAGGTCATTGATATTTATATGTGGTGCGATATTGAATAAATCAAAATATTGATTATCACCACTTAGATATCTAACTGGATTATTGTCAGAATTGGGGTTAGAAATGTCGATATTGGTGGAAATGGTTACATTATCCGTTATTTTATAGGCCGTATTTAGTCGGACACCAAGCTTTTGAAGTTCAGTGCCTGGGGAGTAACCTTCTCCTTTCAAATGGGATATGGCTAATCTAAAGTTACCTTTATCATAATTCCCACTTATACTAGCATCGTTTATTGTGGTTATCCCCGTTCTAAAATAATCTTTTTGGGGGTCATCATAAAACTTTAATGGCACTGCTTCACCATTGCTATTCCATTGTATGGCAGAGCCTCCTTCTTCAGGGCCGTACCAGTGTTGCCATGTGGCTTCATCAAAAATACCTCTTTGCCCATTGGTAAATCTATCCTGAGTTTCAAAATATTTATAGGGCGTATTTAAAGTGATGGTAGAGGAAAATGAAACCCCAATCCCTTTTTTAAGACCCTCACCAGATTTAGTAGTAACAAGGATTACCCCATTACCTGCTCTGGAACCGTAAAGTGCAGCTGCACTTGCTCCTTTAAGTATAGATACGCTGGCAATGTTCATGGCGCTTATATTACCCAAAACAGCAGTACTCCCAACAGGGGAACCATCTACAACAACCAAAGGTTCATCATTTCCAGACAAAGAAGTTCTACCTCTGATATACACAAAGGTTTCCGCATTTAAGTCGTTTCCAGCCCTTCTAATATCCAAACCAGATACCCTACTACTCAATCCACCCAAGGCATTTTCTTGAGGCACCAAGTTCATTTCTTCTCCATCAACCTCTCCTACAGAGTATCCCAAGGCTCTTTTTTCTCGCTTCATTCCTAAAGCCGTAACCACTACTTCGTCCATTTTTTGGGCAGAAGGGTTCATCACAACATCTAAATTAGTATTGTTCCCCACAACAACCTCTTTCGTCTCCATTCCAATATAGGAGAAGACAAGAACGGTTTGCGAATTGGGTACAGCAATACTAAAATAGCCATCAAAATCGGTAACCACCCCTTTGGTGGTTCCCTTTATGACAACATTGGCCCCAGCTAAAATCATCCCATCACTGTCCTTAACAATCCCTTGAATTTCCGATTGTATTGGAGTATCATCGATTTTAAGGGGAACACTTTTAATGTTTTTGTTCTCGTTTCTTTTTAGTATAATATGTTTGTCCAATACCTCATAAGACACATTGGTATTGAGAAAAAGCGTATTCAATATACTCCTAACCTTTTCTTTGTTCACCTTAAGGGTAACAATTTTACTAACATCCACATCCTTTAAATTGTACAGAAATTTAAACTCTGTATGGGATTCAATCTCATTTAGCACCTTTTCAATAGAGACCTCTTTAAGATCAAGGCTTATTCGAGTGTTTTGTGCATAATTATTGGCTCTTATATTAAATAAGGCAATGAACAGCAAAAGGGTGGTTAATTTCATTTTTAAGCTCAATTCCGGAGGACATAGAAGCCTACTCCTAATTTTAAGAAGGATTTTCATATTTTTGTATTGATTATTTAGATGAGTATTTATTTGCTCATTGGTATTTAGCTGGGAGATGTTCGCGCATCTTCCAGTTTTTTTTAAACTTGATTTTTGGTTTGTTTCTTTTAATTCATATAATAATCTAGTTTTAGTTTATAGTTATTTTTTCATTTTCAATCGTATAGGTAAACCTATAGCTTGTCCTAAAGGAAGCGAAAATTTGCTCCATTAGCTCGTCCTTATCAAAACTGGCACTAAAATATTGTTCGTCCAGTTCTTTATTATTGTTTACAATACTAACATTGTAAGTGCGCTCCAATTTTTTAATGATATTTTTAAACTGTATACTTCTGAACACCAGTTTCCCCGATTTCCAACTGGTATACAAACTAGTGTCCACTTCGTCCAAAGAGATGTTACCACTGGAATGGTCATACACCCCCCTAAAACCTGGCTTCATAAAAGTGGTAGTTTCAGATCCATAAACATTGCCGCTGTAAAGGCCAACCGACCCATTGACCAAAACTGTAGTGACCTGACTATCTTCGGGATAGGAAGAAAGATTGAATTCCGTACCTAGGACACGCACCTTTAAATCGGCAACATTGACAATAAATGGATTAATACTGTCTTTTGTTATTTCGAAATAAGCTTCACCGCTCAAGAATACCTCCCTGGTCTTGCCCGGCAAAAATTTCACTGGGTACTTTATGGAAGAACCTGAATTTAGAAATACACTACTGCCATCGGACAGGACCAATTCAAATTGTTTGCCATTGGGAATATTTAGCTGATTATGGATTAGTTTTTCCGGATCACCGCCTTCATTGTAGTTAAGTGTATTTCCTTTTTGCACTCCAACCTCATTTCCTTCTGCATCGATTATCTTTCTCTTACCATCTTCACTAATGACCTCTATGTTTCCATTATCCAACTGAAGTGTAATCTGGTTGGGGTCAATTTGTTCCTCGACATTGACTTCATTAAATTTTTGATTGAAAAAATATCCAAATCCTAGGAGTAAGAGCAATACTGCAGCAATTTTAAGTAGGATTTGCGGGTACAACCTGTTAATGCCGGGTTTCTCTTTCTGAATTTTACGGATCAATTCTTCCTTCAATGGCTGATTATCCATTTTATTGAGTCCCATATTGATTGCATGGTGCATGAGCACATAATCATTGAAGATCTCCTTGTTCGAAGGATCTTCCAGCCAATCTTCCAACTCTTGTAGTTGTTTAGCTGTGGCCGTTTTATCGAGGTATTTAAGTATACCTATTTCTATATTGGATGGAATCATGCTACGTGATATATTAGTACGACGTAGCCTAATTGGAATACCCTAGGTTTTTAATAAAAAAAAAGAAATTTATTTTAATTGAAGAAATGTTGGGTGACTCTTAAGTTCAAATATAGACCGCTCCAATGTTGCTTACTAAAGATACACACACTGGACTTATCTACGTTCAAAGGCCGCCCATTAGGGCAGCGTCCTAAATTTTTATTTTGAGGGGGATTTCCCCGGCCTTTTCTTCCTCACCAAGCTATCGGCAGGGTAAGTAGCCTTTAAATATGCCATTTGGGCCTTGGACCAATCCATAATCTTATCCTGCTGCCCTTGCGTAAGATTGGCTTCAGGATGAAGTCCAAAATAGGTATAGGAAGGTATTGGCATTTCTTTCTCTTCCACCATTTCCACAATCTCTTCGAATTTGTGATATTGAATAGCCAACGGCAACTTTGTGAAGTTTGAAAAATTTAAATGTTTTTTGCCGTCTACCACATGATCATTTAAAAACCAGGCCACGGGCTGAACATTGGAGTACCACGGATATTCTGTTTTATTGGAATGACAATCCATACATGAAACATCCAAGATATAATTAACATCCTCGGGAACTTTGTATTTAGTAGATATCCCGTAGGTATTATCATCCGATATATTCTTATCTGGACGGACAAATTGGATCAAAACCAATACTACGGCTAGACCTATTAATATCTTTTTAAGCATAAGAAAACGTGTTTTTTAATGATAAATTCCGTGAATTACTCATCCCTGTCACCCTACTAAAGTAATATATTTTTTAATTAGACTTGCTTTATGGCAAATGGTTTAATAATTAATACTAACCTAACCAATTGACTATCTTGTCTTAACGACAACATGGACAGTGTAGCCCTATTTTTACTGCAACCTAATACAGGATACGTTCTTATTTTTTGATTTGAGTTAGCAACTCCAAACCGATGTTCGCATCGGTTTTTTTATATGCAGTATTTTTATCCATGTTTTGATGCAGGGCTTTAAGCTTACCATAAAAAAACAATAGCAAATTACCCGGATTCTACAAGAAGAACCTTTATAAATCAATCTTTTTGTAGGCCAGAAATGCACTAAACCATTTTCCAGACGATTTTACTATTCTTTGTTGGTTTTCAAAATCGACATATACCAATCCGAATCTGGGGTAATATCCTTCTGCCCATTCAAAATTGTCGGTAAATGTCCACACAAAATACCCATCAACTTTCCATCCTTCCCTTTGCGCCTTATGCACCTGTTTAAGATATGCCTGTAAATAGGAAAGCCTTTCTTTATCGTACACTATGCCCTCCTCAATTTTATCAACAAAAGCTGCTCCATTTTCAGTAATAATAACTTTTTTTACCCCCGGATAGCCATTAAATCTTTTTATCATATTGTAAATACTGGGCGGATATACTTCCCAATCCATTAAGGTAGTTTTTACTTTGCGCCGACTTGCTTTTACAATTCTGGCCATTATGTATGGAACAAAAAAAGAGTGCTTTACTTTTTCGCGCGTATAATTTTGAATTCCAATAAAATCGAATTCAAAAACGGAACGTTCGGCATCCCCAGACACCATATAGGGTTGCATTTGTTTTAATACTGGAATGGTCTCCCAGGGGTATCCCATCCCGAGGGAAGGCTCAATAAAAAGCCTGTTCAGCATAGCGTCTGCCCTGTCTGCTGCCATATGATCTCGACGATTATTCCGGTAGGGGGTGATTTGCGAACAGGAGAAGGTAGTGCCAATGTTGGCATTGGACACCAAATTACGTAAAATCCTACCTCCTGCTGCTTGACACAATACCGCATGGTGTACAGAGGGCAAAAAATTCCTAAGTCCTTTTTTCCCAGGGGCATGAACTCCAAGAAAATAACCTGCTCCGGTAAAAACCATTGGTTCATTTAAAACCATCCAATTCTTAACCCTATCTCCAAAACTTTTGGCACAAATTGTTACATAATCTTCAAACCATCCTAAAATATCACGATTGGTCCAGCCTCCTTTTTCCTCAAGGGCATGTGGAAGATCCCAATGATATAATGTGACCCAAGGCGTTAGACCACATTTCAGACAAAAATTGATAACCTCATTATAAAATTCAATCCCCTTTGTACTAATGGACCCTGTTCCTTTTGGCATTATCCGGGACCACGACAAGGAGAATCTAAAATGTTTAATGTTCATCTTTTTCATCAAAAGAATATCCTCTTGATACTTGTGATAAAATTCACAAGCCTCTTTACCATGCTGATCTTTGTAGGTATTTCCTTTTTTTGAAGTAAACTCGTCCCAAATGGAAGGTCCTTTGTCATGCATATCGTGGGCACCCTCTATCTGGTAAGCAGCTGTTGACACGCCCCAAACGAAACTATCCCCAAAGTCCCGTGCTTTCAAATTAAAATGGTCTGGAATGTTGGGCATAGAAATACTAACTAAGGTAGTTTAGCCGAGAACGACTTCCTCTAGGATCTGGCGGACAATCTGTTCTGTTATATCCGGATAATTTACCTCTATTTTATCATCCCTTTCTATCCAATGCTTAAGTTTATCCAAATGTTTATTCTTAAGGGATTTAATAACCGGCACCCCCATTTCTTTCAATGCCGCGGAGTTACATTGCTGTTCATACTGCCCGTTCATGGGGATTACCATTAATTTTTTCCCAAGGTAAAGGGCTTCGGCCGGAGTTTCGAAACCGGCACCGCACAATACCCCCTTAGAACCTACCATACTCCCAACAAAAGCTTCGTTGGTTATTGGCCGAATGCTAATATTCTTACCAAAAAATTCCACTTTATTGTGTTTGGAAAACACCTCCCATTTTACATTGGGAATCTCGGAAAGGAATTTCAGTATCCTACCATCACTATATGACGGCAAATACACTGTATAATGATTTCCTTCTTTAACATCTGCTTTTCTAATATCCTGTCTTATGATAGGAGTGTATACTTTATCATCGTAAGCATGAAAATGAAGACCAAACTGTTGAGTTGTGGGTGCATAGTTTTTTAGGATAAATTTTCCCATGAGATCATTTTTATCCGGCTTGGGGGCCTTTAAGGAAAGTACTGCCGCCTGATGGCTAAAACTTACACACGGCTTATTTTTTAATTTGCAGGCCCAGGCCGACACAGGTTCAAAATCATTTATGACCAAATCATAATCTTCTATTGGAACACTCTTTATCTCTTTCTGCAATCTAGCAGCATTGGACTTAATATAGGTCCTCCATAAATTAACATTGCCTTGTTTTCCGAAAATAAAACTAAGTCCTTTAAGTTGATACTTAATAGGGTTGGGAATGTGAATATCCGCTTGGATACCACTGACCAGAATATCCAATTCCAACCCTCTTTTCTGTAGTGCAGGAATAACATCGCGTGCCCTACTTAAATGACCATTGCCGGTTCCCTGAATGGCGTATAGAACTTTCATAGCATACTTATTATATTTTAGGAAGACTGGGAAGAGAAATCATTTATGCTGACCCGCGGCCAGAATTTTAAATTCTTCTATCAAATTTTGAAAAAGTTGGTTTTTATCCAGGATTTCCATGTGCTCCATAAGATTTTCATCATTATTTATAACCAGAACATCTTCTATATAGTGGTACAATTTCCATTCCCCACCATTAAACTCCAAACTTGTTAAATTCTCTATCCAATCCCCTGAATTTAAATACATAACCGAACCCTTGGGGGTAGATATTACTCTCATTTCAGGTTGGTGAATATGCCCGCAAACCACATAATCATATTTATTTTCGATTGCGATATCGGCCGCTATTTGTTCAAAATCATTAATAAATTTGACAGCAGATTTAACACTGTTTTTTATTTTCTTGGACATAGAAACCGGGCCTTTGCCCATTTTCTTGCTACAATAGTTAATTGCACTATTAAGCAAAATCAACATATCATAACCTGTAGCTCCCAATTTTGCTATCCATTTGGAATGTTGCATGGTAAGATCAAAAACATCTCCGTGAAACATCCATGCTTTCTGACCATTGACCTCCAAGAGTACCTTGTTTACAACACTAAAAGAGCCTAACTTAAATCCTAGAAATTTCCTCAACATTTCGTCATGATTACCAACAACATAATGCACTTGTATCCCTTCGGCAACCCATTGCATAATAATCTTCACGACCTTCATATGGGATTTTGGCCAATAGCGTTTACTAAATTGCCATATATCTATTATATCCCCATTAAGAACCACTTCTTTGGGTTTGATCGATTTTAGATACTTGACCAATTCTTTGGCGTGGCATCCGTAGGTACCTAAATGCACATCGGACAAAACCAGTAATTCCACAGGTCTTTTTTTCATGAAGTAATAATTGGTTGGTTTATTATGTGAAACTTAACACGAGAGATGAATGACCTTGACCCAAGGACTAAGAATTTGACCTTAGAGGTCGATATTGAATAAGAAATAATTTTCATGCACCGAAAATTAAAATAAATTCAAAGATTACTATTTAAGGCTGATTTTTAGTTAGATATGACTTTAAAATTAGGTTATAAGATTGTTAACAGACTGTTTTTCCAAGGTTTGGAAAGTCTATTGAAGCCATGAGATATTTGAGGAAATTTCAGGATTTGATCTATGGTAAAGAAGTATCAACTCCTTAAGATTGTTCAATAGATAAAGTACACAGGGTGAACCGTACTATACCCTCACCAGATAATTGGATAGATTCTGCCTAAGTTTATCAAACGAAATAGGTTTCGTAAAATAGTCGTTCATTCCAACCTCTTTGGCCCCTTGGATAGTTTCCTTGGTAACATCTGCGGAGAACCCAATAATAATAATGTCCTTATTGGTCTTCCTTATTTCCACGGTAGCCTCAAAACCATCCATTTCTGGCATATGGATATCCATAAAGACCAAATCGTATTCGTTTTCGGCCACGGCCGTTACAGCCTCTTTTCCATTGCCAACCCAATAGGTGTTTATTCCAAAAGTATCCAATGTCTTTTTAAGGACTACCACATTTATCTTATTATCGTCTACGATCAAGACCTTAAAACCACTTAAATCTATATCGTTGGCAACAGGAACATTAATTTCCGGTTTCACCTCGGTTATGGGGAATTTGAGAGTTATCATAAATTCCGAACCTACATTTTCCGTACTATCTACCTCAATATGTCCTTCCAACAATTCTATTATTAGATAGGTAATGTACAATCCAAGACCACTACCTTCATGTCTTTTTGTAATACCGGAATCTATTTGGGTAAACCTGTCAAAAATGGTTTTGAGCTTTTTTCTTGGAATTCCTATTCCGGTATCCTTAACACCGATGCTAATATTCAGGTAGTTGTTTGTTATTTGTTCTTCGTACGTAATATCTATCCCACCCTGTTCGGTAAACTTAAGGGCATTCCTTAAAAGATTGGTGAGAATCTGGCCAAACTTCCCAATGTCGCCAATAACGTGGGTTTTGGCATCCGAATCGATTTCGGATCGCACATAAAGCCCTTTTGCCTCAATACTGGGCTTATAAATACTAATAATATTCCTAAGTTCTTCAGAAGGCGAAAAGACATCCTTTTTAAAGGTTATCTGACCAGATTCTATTTTATCTATCTCCAAGATATCGTTCACCAGCAAAAGCAATTTTTTGGAAGAGACATCCATCAAGGATAGATATTCCTTTAGGGAACTATCAATTTTAGACTCTTTAAGAACTTCTATAAAACCTAAAATGGCATTCAGAGGGGTCCTGATCTCATGACTCATGTTGGACACAAACTCGGTTTTTGCCTTGGAGGACTTTTCAGCTTTTATTCGTTCTTCCTTTAAACTGGTATTGGCATCCCTAAGTTTAATATTTAATTCCCTAAAGCGTTTGTTTTCTTTTCTTGACGATTGATAGAAATAAATTAATGAACTGGTCAACAGTGACAATACCAAACCGAAAATGAAAAATATCATCATAGTTTCCCTCTTCTCGGAATAAAGGTCAACAATACTCGGCGTCATTGTAAAAGTCCAAATTTGATTATCTACATCATCCACGGAGTAGGATTGAAAATAAACCAAGCCATCCTTTTCACTATTGGGATTGGGAGTATTAAAGGAATAAAACACCTTTCCCTGATCGTCAGTGAGTTCAATGGCATACATATCCATTCCTGACATTAAGTGATTAAACGTATCCGTAAAATCAATTCCAGCAGTAACGGTACCATGGAAATTACCATCGTAGTAGACCGGGACATCCAGTAAAAAAGCTTCTCCTTTTTGGGTTAAATTAGTCCAAGAGGTAATATTGGTAGAAGAATCCTTCACATGCCGAAGCCACTCATCGCTTCGCGGATGTTTTGAAAGATCTAGGCCAATCGCCGCCTCATTGCCCTCCATTGGTGTAATTCTTCTAATCACCATGGAACTATCTATCCATTCAATAAATTTAAAGGATTTATTTTGCTTTAAAATTAGCTCGGCTTCGTTGTCCCAGTGCTTAAAATATTCCCCCTTGGACATCTGAATGCGTCTCATTAAATTCTCAAGTGCCACAATACTACTTTGCCCTGTATAGACAAATTCCTTAAATCGCAAATGTCCCGTGTGCTGAATTTCATCCATAAGAAGCCCTTTCTGCTCCTGTACAGAATTATACCATAGAATAGAAACCACAGTCATTAGTACAACAAAAACGGATATTGGCAGAACAAGTACTTTCTTAGAGAATTTTAAGGGCATCTTTTGGCTTGACTAGTGGGGTGAAATAGAATCCATCATGTTATGTATAAGTTCAAAGATATTACAATTAATAAAAAATACCCTTTACAAAACCTATAATATGTAGGCAATTTACCAACTACAGGCCCAATCTTTGAATTTATTCGTAAAATTGGCCGGTTTAAAGGTGAATAGATCCTAACTAATTGATTATGGCACTTAATTCATAATATTGCCATAAAAAACAATAAAGTAAAGTGAATTGAAAATATGGCGTTAAAAAAATTCTTTAAGGTCTACCGATCACCTACTTGGAATTGCTGCAACCTTTTTGGATCGGGATTCAAATGAGGACGAAATAATTAAAGAAATTTCTAATTTAACTTTTCTAAAAAATTTATCTTTGTTTTAAATAAAATTTATGAATATGTCTTATGTTGATTTATATAGTACTGGAACGCACAGAAGAAATTTAGCGCATTTTGCGTCCATTGCAACTTTAGCCGCCATTGACGGTGCAATAAACACCAAGGAAAAAGAATTATTGGACCGTTTTGCCAATAAACTTGATATTACGGAAAGCGAATACCAGGAGGTTATGAAATCGGACAATAAATATCCCATTAACCCACCTGCCAGTTCTGAAGAACGTTTGGAAAGACTATTTGATCTGTTCAGAATTATTTTCGTTGATAATGTAATTGATGAGGAGGAGCGAGCCTTAATAACCAAATACGCCATTGGTTTGGGATATAGGTCTGAAAGTGCCAATCTGATAATTAAACGATCTATAGATATTTTTACCGGAAAAATAGATTTTGAGGATTATTTATACCTTTTAAAACACTAGGTCAATATTCTCACTATAAAATAAGAAAAGGAGCCTGTGGCTCCTTTTCTTATTTTGAGGCCTGCATAAACTCCTCTGCCTTTTCTACCATTTTTCTGCTTCCACAAAAGAAAGGCACCCTTTGGTGCAATTCCGTGGGCTTTATATCCATTATAGGATCAAATCCATTACTAGCTTTTCCTTTGGCTTGTTCGGCAATGAATGCCATAGGGTTGCACTCGTAAAGTAGCCTCAATTTCCCTTCTGCCGCAACACTGCTCTTTGGATATAAATAGATTCCGCCCTTGATCATATTTCTGTGAAAATCGGACACTAAAGAACCTATATATCTTGAGGTATAGGGTCTATCGCCTTCTTCCTTCTGACAATATTTAATATAGTCCTTAACACCTTGGTGGAAATGCACATAATTACCTTCGTTTACCGAGTAAATTTTTCCCGTTTCCGGAAATTCCATATTGGGATGGGAAAGATAAAAAGTTCCCAAGGCTGGGTTTAAAGTAAATCCATTTACCCCATCACCTGTAGTATACACCAACATGGTAGAAGTTCCATACACTATATAGCCGGCTGCAATCTGAGCCCTCCCCGGCTGTAAAAAGTCTTCCAAGCCTACAGGGGTGCCAATAGGGGTAACCCTTCTATAAATGGAGAATATGGTACCTACAGAAACATTCACATCTATATTGGATGACCCATCCAAGGGATCGATCAAAACAATATATTTATTTTGGTGCTTATTGTCACTACTGTTGATGCTAATAAAATCATCTTCCTCTTCAGAAGCGATACCACAGACAATTTCCCTATTTATTAAAGTCTGAATAAATTTTTCGTTGGCCAAAACATCCAACTTTTGTTGATCTTCTCCTTGAATATTAGTATCCCCGGCAGCGCCAATGATATCTACCAATCCTGCCTTATTAACTTCGTGGTTTACTACTTTTGCCGCCAATCTAATTGCGTTGATAAGTTTTGAAAGCTCCCCTGAGGAATATTGGAAAGAGGATTGGTTTTCAATTATGAATTCCCCTAGGGTAGTATTTTTTCTATGCATTGCTAAAGCTTTGTTTATTTGAGCACAAATATCGGTTAATTTGTGAAACTACAACGTTTTCGTAACATATTGATTTTTTAAATTTATAACTTTGTGTTTTATTTGTAACAATTATGAAGTACATCATTCGAGATGCCGAGGCCACGGATATGGCTCAAGTGCACAAATTGATTAAGGAGTTGGCCGTTTTCGAAAAAGAAGATAAGGCTGTGGAGGTAAGTGTTGAAGATTTACAGAGGGATGGCTTTGGATCCAACAAATTATTTCATTGCTATGTAGCTGAAGCTGATGGTGAGGTTGTAGGGATGGCCCTGTTGTTTAACAGGTACTCCACTTGGAAAGGTCCCATTATTCATTTGGAAGATTTGATCGTTACCGAATCTATGAGAGGAAGTGGACTAGGTGCCGCCTTGTTGACCAAGGTAGTGGAACATGGATATAATCTTGGTGTTAAACGCATTAATTGGGAGGTTTTGGACTGGAACGATCCAGCTATTACATTTTACGAAAGTAGAGGTGCCAAGGTTATGCGGGATTGGAATGTAGTTCATTTGGACGAAAAAGGAATTCAAAAATTTTTAAATAAACTATGAGGGTTTTTAAATTTGGAGGAGCATCGGTTAAAGATGCGAATAGTATAAAGAATGTTGTTAATGTTTTAAAGGAGGTTGGTCATGAAAATACCTTGTTGGTAGTGTCAGCAATGGGCAAGACCACAAATGCCATGGAGGATGTGGTAAACGCATACTTCAAGGATAAGTCGAAATTATCCGCGGCCGTACATGAAGTTATTCAGTACCACGATTCAATTCTGCATGACCTATTTCCCAATGACAAGCATCCTGTTTTTGCAAGTGTCAAAACTCTTTTTGATGAAGTGCAGGGATTTTTGGTCTGGAATAAATCTCCTAAATATGGTTTTATTTATGATCAGGTGGTTGGTTATGGCGAATTGGTATCCACTACCATTCTCAGTGCCTATTTAAATGAAATAGGAATCACCAATCAATGGTTGGACGTACGCACGTTGATCAAAACCAATGACGATTATCGGGATGCCATAGTAAATTGGGAGAAAACCCAACTAAATGTTACCGAAAAGATAGATAAGCGTAAATTAAATATAACTCAAGGCTTTTTGGGCAGTGATGACAACAACTTTACCACTACTTTGGGTAGGGAAGGTTCCGACTATACCGCCGCTATATTGGCCTATTGCCTAAATGCGGAAGAGGTCACCATTTGGAAGGATGTCCCAGGGGTGCTGAACGCCGACCCCAGATATTTTGAAAAAACCGAATTATTGAACAACATATCTTACCGCGAAGCCATTGAACTTGCCTTTTATGGTGCTTCGGTAATTCACCCTAAAACCTTACAGCCCCTACAGAGGAAGGAAATACCTTTACATGTTAAATCTTTTATCAATCCTAGGGACAAGGGCACAACCGTAGGAAAAGGAATAGGAATAGAACCTAAGGTACCCTGTTTTATTGTTAAGAAAAACCAGGTACTAATGAAACTATCCTCTTTGGATTTTTCGTTTATTGTGGAAGACAGCATCAGTGAACTATTTAAAATGCTTCACGATCATCAGATGAAAGTAGATCTGATCCAGAATTCGGCCATTAGTTTTTCGGTATGTGTCGATAATAAATTTGGTAAATTGGAAGAGCTTTTGAACCTACTCAAAAGAAGGTTTAAGGTGGTACACCACGAAGGTGTTTCCTTATATACCATAAGACATTTTGATATTGAAGCCATAACATCGCTTCAAAAAGGGAAAGAGATATTACTGGAACAACGAGGAAAGGAAACAGTACAATTGGTAGTCCAATAAGGCAGTTAAATAATTTGTTGGGGCGTTATTTTCGGGTTAGCTGTAGCGATTTTCCTATCTTAGCGCCTACCAAATTACACTAAGGCATGGGTTTAGTTACCGCAAAGGAAGTAGCCAAGGCTATTAACCTGGATAAATACGGCTTTCTGGGAACGTTTATTGGATGGTTACTCATGAAGATAACCAAAATTTCCAGTATTAACCGTTTTTATGATGATCACAAACATCTGGAAGGACTTGCCTTTCTGGATGCAATTTTAGATCATTATCAAATAAAATTTGAGATTCCCGAGGAAGATTTTAAACGATTGCCTAAACAGGGTTGCTATATTACCATCTCCAATCATCCCCTTGGTGGCATAGACGGGGTACTGCTCCTAAAATTGCTTCTAAACCATAGATCGGACTTCAAGATTATTGCCAACTTTTTATTGAATAGGATAGGGCCTATGTCACCCTATATTCTTCCTGTCAACCCCTTCGAGACCCATAAGGATGCCAAAAGCAGTATTTCCGGGTTTAAGAATGCCATGCAACATTTGAGGGATGGCCATCCTTTGGGAATTTTTCCTGCAGGTGAAGTATCTACCTATAAAGACGGAAAATTAATTGTGGATAGGCCTTGGGAGGAAGCCGCTTTAAAACTGATACGCAGGGCCGAAGTACCCGTGGTCCCCATTTATTTTCATGCAAAAAACAGTAGGTTATTTTATCGCTTATCCAAGATAAGTGATGTATTCCGTACGGCCAAATTACCTTCTGAAGTTACTACCCAGAAAAACAGGATCATAAAAGTGCGAATTGGGCAGCCCATTTCTGTACAGACACAGAACGAACAGGAAAATCTGGCCGAGTTCGCAGATCTATTGCGCCGTAAAACCTATATGCTTTCCAACGCCTATGAAAAGGAAAGGTTATTGGATCAGATCCCCACCAGTTTAAAAATACCTAAAGCTCCAAGAAAGATTGCCACTGCCGTACGTACAGAAATTATACAAGAGGAAATTGAACGTTTAAGGGAAAAAGATTGCAGGCTGTTACAAAGCAAAAATTACGAGGTTTTCTTGGCCAAGGCAATTGATATGCCCTTTATTTTAAAAGAAATAGGCAGGCAGCGCGAAGTTACCTTTAGAGCCATAGGCGAAGGCACCAACAATGCCATTGACCTGGATAAATTTGATAATTATTATCGCCACCTCTTTCTTTGGGACGATGAGGATAAGGTAATAGTGGGAGCATACCGAATGGGAATGGGTTCCGAGATATTTGAGGAACACGGAATAGACGGATTTTATTTACAAGATCTTTTTCGATTTGAGCCTGAACTATATGGCATGATGTCCAAATCCATAGAAATGGGCAGGGCCTACATCATTAAGGAATATCAACAAAAACCCATGCCACTTTTCCTTTTATGGAAGGGAATCGTACATACTACCTTGAGATTTCCAGACCACCAGTTTTTAATTGGCGGTGTAAGTATAAGCAATCAGTTTTCCAACTTTTCAAAGTCCTTGATGATTGAGTTTATGAAAAGTAATTATTGGGATCCCTATGTAGCGCAATACATTAGGCCCAAAAAGGAATTTAAGGTTAAGCTCAACGATGCTGACAAGGATTTTATATTCGATGAAAGTGAAGCCGATCTTAATAAGTTTGATAAGCTAATTGAAGAAGTGGAACCGGGAAGTTTAAGACTTCCGGTATTGATCAAAAAATACATTAAACAAAACGCCAAGGTGGTGGCCTTTAACGTAGACCCCTTATTTAACAATTCTGTAGACGGATTAATGTATATTAAAATAGCCGATTTACCTGAAAGTACCGTAAAGCCGGTTATGGAGGAGTTCCAGGCAGAATTGGAGCGAAAGTTGGCCGAGGGGCAACAGGAAGATGAAGGCCTAGGCTAAGGTTTTGTCCATTAGGCGAGCTTTTTGCCGCCCAAAATGACTTAATGAAGCCCTACAAGGGCACTTCTCCGTTCAAATAGCAGATTATCCTTCCAGACATTATCGCGTTTACCTATGCGCTCCCTTTTACCAATATAGCGAAACCCCATCTTAAGATGCAATTCCACGCTTCCTTTATTCTCAGGAAATATTCCCGATTGCAAGGTCCAAAATCCCGCTTTTTCGCTTTCAACAATTAACTGTTGCATAAGCAATTTCCCTACTCCTTGCCCTCTGCTTTCCTGCGCTAAATAGATACTTACTTCTGCTACTCCACCGTAAACGCACCTGCTCGATACTGGAGAAAGTGCCGCCCATCCCAATATGGTCTCCGCATTGGCAGCCACCAATCTACCTATCTTTAAATGAGCCGCATCCCATACTTGGAACGCAGGTACTTCTTTCTCAAAAGTAGCGAAACACGTATCCATGCCCTCCTGATATATTTGGGCTACCCGTGGTCAATCGCTATTTGTCATTTTTCGTATTTCCATTAAAATACCAATAAGGACAAAACCATAAAAATGATATGTCCTATTTATCGTAATATTACGATAAATATTGACAAAAATAAAGTCAGACCACGAAAATCCGACTTTATACCATTCTTAGAACCAGGGTTTCCTACCCACTTGGTAGATGTTATAAAATTCCTCATCCGATTTTGTCAGGTACATTATGCCTTCAATTAAGCCAACTATGGACACTAGCATAGTTGGTATTCCACAAAGAAACCAACCCAAAACACCAACTGCAGCCATAATTATCCCTTCTTTTTGATATCCCAATATAAATTTGTGAACTCCCAACCATCCAAATAAGATTGCCAGGATTCCTGCCAATAATTTCTTGTTATCCCCACCTGCACTTGCCAATCCTTCCTTGAATTCATTAGCCGTTTTTTTGGCTTCCTGTCCAAAATCCTTGGCAGCTTCCTTAGTGTCACCTGCAAATTCCTTTGCAGACTCTTTTGCGTCTTTTGCAAACTCCTTGGCCGATTCCTTAGCGCCTTTTGCAGAGTCCTCGGCTTTATCTCCTAAATCTTTATTTTCTTCTGACATGGTTGTATTTAAGTTGATTAATAATAGTACTAAATGTAACAATTATTTCCCAATCAAAGAAACGCTTTATCATTAGGCTCCCACAATTCCAATTTATTACCATCAGGGTCTAAAATCCAGCCGAATTTACCATAATTGTATTCCTCAATATCACCTACTACGGTAACTCCTTCTTCCTTCAAAACCTTAAGCAGCTCCACCAAATTCTCCACTCGGAAGTTCATCATAAATGGGGATTTACTCGGCTTAAAGTAGGTAGTATCCTCTTTCATGGGACTCCATTGGGTAGAACAATCGTTACCTTTCTTGTCCTTCCACCAAAAAGTACAGCCATATTGATCGGTATTAAGTCCAAGGTGTTTATTGTACCATTGTTTAATACCATTGGGGTCTTTGGTTTTAAAGAAAAAACCGCCCAATCCTGTTACTCTATTTTTCATAATAGTCCAATTTTAATTACCTGAATTTTAGAATTTACAACAATTCCATAAATATAGGGCAACCCATATGGACCGAAAAAAACTTCAGTGGCACTTTACACCACTAGCCTAACAAAATTTCCCCTTGATCTTATCTACCACCGTCTGTGCCAATTTAATCTTACTCTCTACGGTCCAACCTGCTACATGTGGAGTAAGCAGCACATTCTCGGCATTGACCAAATAGGTGAAGGCCTCTGGCAGTTCCGACTCGCTGAACATATCTTCAAAAGACTTCTTTTCATATTCAAGCACGTCCAAGCCGGCTCCAAGTACCTTGCCCTCTTTCATTGCAGCCACAAGATCCTCCGTTACCACACATTTGCCCCTAGCGGTATTGATCAACCACAACGGGTTCTTGAAATCTTTTAAAAACTCGGCATTGATCATATTCTTGGTAGCATCGGTCTGCGGTACATGGAGGCTAAGTATCTCTGCCCTTTGTCTTAATTCCATAATCCCAACCTGCCTGGCATTGTCATCGCCAACACCCCCAACAATATCGTAACAAATAACTTCTACATCAAAACCCTTTAGCTTTTTGGCGAAGGCCTTGCCCATATTGCCATAGCCAATAATCCCGACTGTTCTACCGTCCAATTCAATACCTCGATTGCCTTCCCGGTCCCATTTTCCATTTCTAACCTCTTTGTCGGCCTTGTTAAATTTGTTGAAGAGAGACAATAACATTCCCAAAGCGTGTTCCCCTACGGCATTTCTGTTACCTTCAGGCGCAGCTGCTAGAAAGATTCCCAGTCGTTTGGCATGTTCAGTGTCTATATTTTCCAATCCAGCTCCCAAACGGCCAATAAACTTTAGGTTGGTAGCCTTATCCAAAAAAGCTTCATCTAAAGTGAATCTGCTCCTAATGATGACACCATCATACTCACCGATTTTATTTTCAATTTGCTCTTTGGAGGAAGTGTAATCTTCATCATTTTGAAACCCTAAGGCATTGAATTGCTCAATGATCAATGGGTGGTTTACATCTAAATGTAGAACTTTCATAAAATTAATATTATGCGGTAAAGATACAAGACCGCTTTGCTACTGGAAACAAGAAACTGGACTATTTTTCAGGTTTATATATAAATTCCAGGACGTATTTGCACTAGGGATTGCAGCTGGCTACCGTGTAGCGCGGAAAGCCCGCCACCGCCGAAGAAGGTGGAGTGCCCTAAATACCCAATATTACCTTTGCGATGGAAAAATATATCAAAATCCCGAAAATATCGTTACTGGTGGTAATAAATGGACCTGTTGCAATGGCAGGATCTATGCCCCTTTTGTGCAAAAATATGGGTATAAAAGTCCCAATGATCCCAGCCACTACGGTTACTGTTATTAAGGAAATGGAAATGGCCAAGGAGGTAAGAAAACTACCTTTCCAAATCCATGTAAAAAACAATAGTATAGTCGCCAACACAGCCCCGTTCAGCAGTGCCAACAACATTTCCTTTAGAAGTCTACCGGCAATACTCCCTTTTAAATCGTCGTTGGCCAAACCCTGCACCATAATGGCGCTGGATTGCACCCCAACATTACCGGCCATTGCCGCTATTAGAGGGGTAAAGAAGAAAAGCACCCCGTAATCGCTCATCAGGGTTTCGAATCCCCCCATAATGGCGGCTGCCCCTACACCTCCCAAAAGGCCTAGAAACAACCATGGCAATCTGGCACGGGTCAGGTCCCAAATACTGTCATCCGCTTCCACATCTTGGGAAATACCGGCCGCCAACTGATAATCCTTTTCCGCTTCTTCCCTAATAACATCCACAATATCATCTATGGTAATACGACCTACCAACCTGCCTATTTCATCGATCACAGGAATAGCTTCCAAATCGTATTTAGACATAATTTTGGCAACCTCCTCCGGCTTTTCATTTACGTTAACGGCGTCTACCTTGGGAATATAAACTTCGCTTATATGGGTCTTGGTAGAGGTAGTCAGCAAATCCTTTAAAGAAAGTCGACCTTTAAGTTTACCTTCATCATCCACGACATAAATGGAATGTACCCTGGTTACATTTTCTGCCTGTGCCCGCATTTCCTTTACACAGGTAAGTACGTTCCAATTCTCATTGACTTTAACCAGCTCCTTGGCCATAAGTCCCCCAGCGGAATTTTCATCATAGCGCAGCAGGTCAACAATATCCTTGGCATGCTCCCTGTCCTCCAATTCGGAAATTACCTCTTGGACCATAGCTTTGGGCAGCTCTCCTATAATATCTGCGGCATCATCCGTATCCAACTCATCCAGCTCCCCTGCAATTTCCTTTGCCGAAAGATTGGCAAGGATGGCCTCCCTAACATCAACATCCAACTCCGTAAGGGTTTCCGATGTTTTTTCGCTATCTAGAAGTTTAATTAGATAGGTAGCATGATCCTCGTCCAATTCATTGATGATATCCGCCACATCCGCATAATGCACCTCAGCCAACAGGGCGGCCAATTGCACATCCTGCTTGCTGTCTATTAGCTGCTCTATTTCAGCTAAATAATCGTCAGTGAGTTTAAATGGTATCATTTGCTATCTTCTGTGTCAACGAAATAAAGTCCTCAACGCTCAATTGTTCCGGACGAAGGCCAAATATAGCATCTTCTTTGAGAACATCTGAAAGATTGAAGGTTTTTAAACTGTTACGAATCGTCTTCCTACGTTGGTTAAATGCTGCTTTCACCACCTGTTTGAACAGTCTTTCATCCACTTCCAAATGGAAGTTGGACTTCCTTACGAGTCTTAACACTCCGGACTGTACTTTAGGTGGAGGATCAAAAACTTGTGGAGACACTGTAAATAAATATTCCGCATCGTAAAAAGCCTGTACCAATACGGAAAGTATGCCATAGGCTTTACTCCCCTCCTTTTCACAAATCCTTTCTGCCACCTCCTTTTGAAACATTCCCGTAAACTCCGGAATCTGATCTTTAAATTCCAACATCTTAAAAACAATCTGTGTGGAAATATTGTACGGAAAATTACCGGTTATGGCGAACTGTTCTTCCCCAAAAAGGGTCCATAGGTCGTACTTTAAAAAATCGGCCTCCAAAACCTTAAACTCCCCCTTTCGCTGCATTACCTTATTGTGTTCCAAAGGGAAACTGTGGTTTAGGTAAATTATGGATTCCTCATCCAGATCCATCGCCACCAAATCGATATCCTTTTCCAATAAATATTTAGTAAGCACCCCGGTACCAGGCCCTATTTCTATGACATTGCGGTATCCGTTCAAGGTTAGTGTGTCCCCAATCTGCCGGGCAACAGACTCATCTTTTAAAAAATGCTGGCCTAAATGCTTTTTAGCCTTAACGGGGCTTTCCTCCTTCCAAGGTCTATTGAACTTCTCTTTTTTGGAATGAAATGCTTTTTTCCCTTTTTTGCTCATGGCGCTGCGTAATAAAGTAATACAATTAGTGTTCGCTTATGATTGCCAACTCTGTCCTAAAGGCAACAAACTTGCCCGCAAAGAGTTCCATCACTTTTTTACGGAGTCTTTCTGCATCTTCCTCGTAATATTTTTGAAGCGTTTCTTTGGAATCGGTAGTATATTGAACTGAATAGGTAATACCCCCCATCTCCTCCTCCACCAGTACTTTGGTCATCAGGGCCTTGGAAAACTTTCCGGTGTCCAACATCTCTGGGATATGCACCTCCTTCATCCAGGACAACCAATCCTTCTGGATCGATTCTTCGATATTCATCGTAACATTGTATATATACATGCTATTTCTTTACTTTCCCGAAAGGGAATATTTATATTAGTTTAAGAATAAGTCAGGATTTTTGGACAATTAATTAATACTGTCTCCCCGCAGCATCCTAAAATTCTTTCTGGCCTGCGGAAAATAGTAACTATCCTGATAATTATAGATGATTTTCTCATAATGTGCCTTTGCCTTTTCAGGAAGGTTCAAGATATTGCGATACAATTCCGCCAAGGCGAAATTGGCATCATCCGCTAAAATATCGTTAGCGTAAAATTCCACTATTTTAAGATAGTTAAATTCTGCCTTTTCATAATCCTTTAATTCGGTTAAAATTTGGGCCTGTTTCATAAGTGCCTCATCCTCAATTTTCTCCCCTTTATGATTTTGGAGGATATCCTCTAAAAGCCCAACGGCATCCTTCTTCTTGTTTTGATACGCCAAAAAGTCGGCGCGCGCATATTTTTTTAAAGCTGTTTGGGTAGAATCTTCCAAAGAGTTATCCGAAATCAACAAGCTCAATTGCATGGCATCATTGGCAATTAATTGGGAGGTAGAGCCTCTTAGTACCTTTAATTGAGTGAGCGCCCAATCGAAATCCCCTTTATAAAAACTAGTTTGTGCCACCTTAAAACGGGCCTCCTGACCCAAGACATCGTTTTTTAAATCTTTCTGTATTTGTGAAAAATAGATCAATGCCTGATTAAATTTTTGATCGTATACCAAAATATCGCCCAATGTACTTTTAATATAGGATTTGCCATAATTATTCAAAGGCAGCTCCAAGCTCTGACGTAGGATTTCAATGGCCGGTTCCGCGGTATTTTTATTAAACGTTAAAAAGTTGGCGTAGGCAATTTGTAGCTGTAAGGTTTCCATTTCATAACCATGAACCCCTAGTAAAGCATCAAATTTTCCTTGAACCTTATTCAGCACCTTATCATCAGCATCCAGTAAATCTATATCTATGAGGCTTAGTTGGGCATCCAAGACCATCACGGCATCGGCACTATTTTGTGAGATATATTCAAATATTTCCTTTGCCGTTTCTATCTCCTGCTCTTCCAATGCCATTTTTCCCAAGCCCTGTAGCCGTTGTAAAGAATTTTCACCTCCCCTTTTGTAAATGGCTTTTTCTTGACTAAAGGCACTTTTATATTGTTTTTGCTGAACAAAAAGCCAACTCAACAATTCGTTCCACAGAATATCCGGGTTTTTTTGGGCATTCTGAAGCACTACTTTTTTAAATTTTATGTTATTGGGATTTTCTGCATCGGAACTAATAAAATCGTCTATATTCCTAAGTACATTGGCCTGGGAAGCTTTGCCTTCACTAATTAATTTAAGATAGGAATCGTACATTTGTTCTATGTTCCCCTGCTCCCCATATATTCTTGCCTTTTGAAAATTATAATCCAATTGCGGATTTATTTCCATAGCGAGGGAATACGCTTTTATGGCATAATCCAACAAAGCATATTTTTGAAATCTATACCCTAGGCCATAGCCAAAATTGGGATTTTCATTTATTTTTTGAAGCGCGGCGTTGTAATACTCAGTTGCCTTTTCGGGCAGGTCCTGCAAGGTGTAATTGTAGCCCAACTCAATGAGCATAGTGGGATATATATTTTGACCTTCCACTGCCTTCAACAAGAATTGTTCTGCCTTATCGTACTGCTCCAATTGTTGGTAGCAGGCAATTAAGCCTTCCCCATAATCTGTCCGCATTGGATTTTTGGCAACTAACTTCTCATAGAATACCACTGCCTTATCATAGGCGCCATCCTCAAAATACTGCTTTGCCAAGAAGTCTTCCTGAGAAAACAGAGATTGGGAACAGATTAATAAAAGAATATAAAGAAGTAGTCGCAAGGGGTCTTTTTTTTTCAAAGATACGTAGAATGTATAAAGTGGGTGTTAAGGGCAATACAAAGAATTATCAGAATCCAAAACTTTAAATTCACCTTAGATTTAAGATGTAACTTTGTATATTATATTTTTTTGATGAAACTTTTAATTGCAGAGGACGAACTTTCTTTACAACAATCTATAGTCACCTATTTGGAAAATGCACTCTTGCGCTTTTAAAGCGACACCGGACTGAAGGGGGGATATACACGACGGATGGGATGTCCTGGCAGGAGCCATAATCGGTGTTGGCAGCTCCTATATTTTTACCACGCCATATCAAAAAAAGCACATGGAAATCACCTTTAACAGCACCAATGGCAATTATCTTTTAGGCTATTCTTACAGGTTTTGAACCTTTTACTCTTAATTTATTTTATCAAAACCGGTATAAGGAACAAGAACTTCAGGAATTTGGATTCCGTCTGCCGTTTGGTAATTTTCCAATATCCCGGCCAATACACGTGGCAACGCCAAAGCGCTACCATTCAAGGTATGTGCCAATTGGCTTTTCCCATTTTCGTCCTTATAGCGCAATTTCAACCTATTTGCCTGATAAGTTTCAAAATTGGAAACGGAGCTAATCTCCAACCAACGATCTTGGGCTGTGGAAAAGACCTCAAAGTCAAACGTAAGAGCAGCTGTGAAACCTAAGTCCCCTCCACAAAGACGTAAGATCCTATAGGGCAATTTTAATTCACGTAGGATATCCTTAACATGTTCCACCATACCGTCCAAGGCCTCGTATGATTTCAACGGGTGTTCCACACGAACTATTTCTACCTTATCAAATTGATGTAAACGGTTTAATCCGCGCACATGTGCACCATAGCTCCCCGCTTCCCTTCTAAAACAAGGCGTATAGGCAGTATGCGTAACTGGGAAGTCATTCTCGTTCAAAATAACATCCCTAAAGATATTGGTTACAGGCACCTCGGCAGTTGGGATAAGATAAAGATCATCTTCCCCTACGTGATACATCTGACCTTCTTTATCTGGCAATTGACCAGTACCATAACCTGAAGCTTCATTTACCAAATGCGGCACTTGAATTTCATTATATCCAGCTGCAGCATTCCTATCTAAAAAATAGGAAATAAGTGCCCTCTGCAAACGGGCCCCTTTACCTTTATAAACGGGAAATCCTGCACCGGCTATCTTAACCCCCAGTTCAAAATCTATAATATCATATTTCTTGGCCAATTCCCAGTGGGGAAGTGCTCCCTCTTTCAAGGTAGGAATGTCCCCTTCCCTAAAAACTTCCTCATTATCCTCTTCTGTGCTTCCCGCTGGAACTGACGCATGGGGTACATTTGGTATTTGGTATAGTAGGTTCTGAAGCTCCCCTGCTGTTGAAGTCAATTCCTCGTTCAGTTCTTTTGACTCCTCCTTTAAACTCCCTGTACGTTCCTTTAAAACGTTGGCTTCTGCCGCCTTTCCACTTTTGTAAAGGGCCCCTATTTCCTTGGATATACTGTTGGATTCTGCCAAGGTATTATCTAGGCGTGCTTGCAGCGATCGTCGTTTTTCATCCAATTGAAGTACGTTCTCAATAAGTGGAAGAGCGTCGATATTACGCTTTTTTAAAGCTTCTACAATTTGTTCTTTGTCTTCACGGATAGCCTGTAACTGCAACATTTTTTTAAAATTTTATCGTGCAAATTTAACCTAATCTTCGGATTTTAGGCATAATTTTAGCCTAGATATAAGATGTAATTCTAAAAATTATGGTTTTTGAACACCTAGCCTTAAATGTAAAAAACATCAAGGATATTAAAGATTGGTATGTTGCCAATGTGGGATTAAAAGTGGTAAGCGAACAAACAGAAGCTCCTTTCATGACTTTTTTGGAAGATTCTTCCGGATGCGTAATTCTGGAGCTTTACCATAGACCTGATGAAGAAATTACAAATTTTAAGGCTAAGCACCCGCTTACCTTTCATATGGCATTTGTGTCCAAAAATGCCGAAAAAGATAAAATTAGGTTATTGGATAAAGGGGCCAGTTTTGTAGAGGAAATCAAAAAGTCAGACGGAAGCCATTTGGTGATGCTTCGGGACCCGTGGGGTATGCCATTGCAACTGTGCCATAGGGCCATAGCCTTTTAACAGAACAACACCTTTCCTTTTTTCGGCTATTGTTGCGGTTGTGATGGCAATATCCAATCGTTGTGCGTAAAATGGCTCCAGGACACCTTGGACATATCAATCTCCGGATCAATAAATTGCTGGTAAGGTTTGCCATTAACGCTCACCCTGGAATCAACATAAATCGATATTTTCTCGCCTTTTTCCGCGTATTCGCGTTTTAAGCGTTGGGTAAACTGCCAAATGAAATCCGGATAGGAGGATACTTTATTCTTTTGTGCTTTTGTTAGATAATCGTCCAAATTTACCAAAAACGAATTTTTGGTAGTACTGCTCACTATTTTAAACGAAGTAATTCCAGTGCGACTCCGTAACATCATTCTCCAGCTCATACGGTGCCCCTCCTCTGTCCATAAAACATCGTCCTTTATAAAATAATGCCGTAAAGGCAACCCCAATTGAATTAGAAAATAAATGCCCAAAATCCCCAAAACGAACTTTCTATTTGGGGGAACGGTAACTGGACCATTCTGATAAGGTTCCTTTTGTTTAAAAAATATTTTCCGAATCACCTCCGGCTCAAAAAAGAATACAGAAAAGGCCAGTGCTAAATACGGGAAAATACCTATTTGAAAAACGATGGAATTAAATAAGTGAAAGAAAATCGAAACCACAAAAGCCCATTTTCTAGTCGGCTTCCATAAAAGGGCCGGAACTATCAATAAATCGAATAGAATACCTGAAATACCCACTATCCTATGAAGTAAAGGTTCCTGTAGGAGTCCACCAATTACAGGGTAGCCACTCTTGTTTTTAAAAAGTATCCCAATAACACTGAAATCCAGCCAGTCGCCGTACAACTTTGCAAAGGAAGCATATGTGTAAACTATCAACAGCTGCAAAACAATTACCCATTTCACAAATGCCGGCATCTTAAAGGCCCTAAGGGAAGGATTACTTTTGGCGTCCAGGGAATAATTGCTATTCGCTGGCAAAAAGGCCATTATGCCGGCAATCAATATCAATAGATAATAGTGATTGTTATAGGCTGTTTTTTGCATAAGATATACTCCTGTCCAAAATAGGGTAAAAGCAATAATACTATAGCGGTACTTATACCCCAAAGCAATGCATATCCCCAAGGTTCCCATCACAAAAAAATAAAAATACATACCTAAGCCAGGTAGTGGCTGCAACCATTCAAAGCCGATAAAAGTGAAGGTAAATTGCGGGTCTATCAGGTTTCTTTTGACCCAACCCGTAATAATGGCCCCGTAGCATTCCAAACTGACCAAGATGCCAAAAAATATCCTAAAAATAAGGAGCGGACTATTATCGATTTGCTTAAAAAGAAATCGATCTAACATTTACATGGAGATTATGGAAAGGGAGGTCTCCCGATCCTTTTTCAACTGTATCTTTAATGCATCAACGGAAGCAAACTTTTGTTCATCCCTAATGCGATCTATAATATCTATCTGAATTTTTTTTCCATATAGATCCTGATCAAAATCGAAGAAATTAATTTCGATGCTTTGCTTCTTGCCGTCCACCGTTGGATTAAAACCAATGTTCATCATTCCATAAACGGTTTTGTTGTCCATAATACTGCTCACTACATAGACCCCATTCTTTGGTATTAGCTTGTATTCCTCTGGAATGGATATGTTGGCTGTGGGAAAGTTTAATTTACGCCCCAAACCTCTTCCTTTTACAACGGTTCCCGTCAGCATATATTTATAACCCAAATACAAATTGGCAGTTTTCATATCTCCCTCCTCCAGTGCCTTCCTAATTTTTGTAGAACTAACGGAAACGTCATCGATCTCCTGGGCAGATATTTCTTCCACATCAAATTCCAATGCATTCCCAAAGGCCATTAGGTCATTGATATTGGCATTCCTATTTCTTCCAAACCTATGATCGTAACCTATAATGATTTTCTTTGTCTTTAAATCATTGACCAAAATATCCCGGACAAATTGGGTTGCCGACAACCTTGAGAACTCCTTGGTAAATGGGTGTACAATTAAATAATCTATACCTATTTCCTCTAAAATTTTGATCTTCTCATCAATGGTATTCAAAAGCCGAATAGACACGTCCTTTTGAAGGACCATTCTGGGATGGGGAAAAAAAGTAAGTACTGTAGATTTTAGCTCCAGGACTTTGGCATTATTTATGAGACGTTCCAATATTTTACGGTGGCCGATATGCACACCATCAAAAGTGCCGATAGTAATGGCAGTAGGGTGCGCTTTGTCGTAATTGGAGATGCTTTGAACTGTTATCACAAATTGGAATAATAAAAAAACTTATCTTTGAGTTTGTACAAAAACCCGCTTGATGGTTGTAAAATTACGTCTTGTTTTTTCAATATCCATATTTTTTCTTTGCTATTGCGGATTTGGGCAAACTAAATATTGGCAAAAAACCGATTCTAGGAGTAACCGGTCGCAAAGACAAACAAAAGAGTTGGAGGTAAAACACGGCGCCACATTTTCATTGCAAAAAGATGTTTTTGTCAATGAACTTAAGTCAACCCATTATAATAAGGCTTCCAAAATACTGAGTTTTCCTGACGAAGACGGGGAAATGATTCCGTTTGTTGTTCAAGAATCCTCTGTACTTTCACCAGAACTTTCAAAAAAATACCCGCAAATAAAATCATATGTCGGCAGGGGTTTAAACAATGCCAAGGATAGGGTTCGATTTAGTGTCTCCCAAAATGGCATACAAAGTATGATTGTCTACGGGGATAGCAAAAGTGCCACTTTCATGCAAAAAATTTCAAATTCCGACGAGGAATATTTGGTGTACAGCAGGAAGGATGCCTATATGATGAATACCAATTTCATATGTGAAACCCAATCGCTAATTGAAAAGGAAAAAGGACCATCTGCCTTAAAATTGGTAGACGGTCAAGTCCTAAGAAAATACAGGCTGGCCATCTCCGCCACGGGGGAATACACTGAGTTTCATGGTGGCACGATACCGAACGCCCTAGCTGCCATAAATGCGACCGTTACCAGGGTTAATGAAATTTTTGAAACCGATTTGGGAATCAGTTTGGAAATTGTTGCCAATACCGATCAGGTAATTTACACCGACAAGGAGACGGACCCCTATGGATCAAATCTCAATTCAGAAGTACAGAACACCTTAACTACGGTTATTGGACCTGTGAATTACGATGTGGGGCATCTGTTTCAAAAGGACGAAAATGGCGGGAATGCCGGGTTTATAGCCTCGGTATGTATAGATTCCAGAAAAGGTAGCGCGTATTCTTCGGCATTAATTCCGCAAGGGGATATTTTTGACCTGGATTTTGTAGCCCACGAAATGGGACATCAGTTTGGTGCAAACCACACTTGGTCCTTTGAATCCGAAGGTACCCTGGTACAGGCAGAACCTGGAAGCGGAACAACGATAATGGGCTATGCAGGAATTTCCGGCAGCAATAATGTTGCCCTAAACGGAGACGACTATTTTCATTATTACAGTATTTTTCAAATCCTGGAATACATTAAGACTACCAGTTGCGGACAAGAAATTCCCATTTTAAACTCCCCGCCCACTATAGTGTCCTCTGGAAACTTTACCATTCCAAAATCTACCGCATTTAAGTTAACGGGGAATGCCACGGATTTGGATATGGACGATATACTTACCTACAATTGGGAACAGATCAATGATGGAATAGTTACCCACTATACCTTTGGGCCAACCAATCTTAGTGGTGCCAACTTCAGATCCCTAAAACCCACAGTAAAACCTTCCAGATATTTTCCAAGGCTAAGCAGTATAGTATCTGGTAATCTTACCCAGACCAATCCCAATGTAAATACCACATGGGAAACGGTTTCCAATGTAGAAAGAGAACTGGATTTTGCACTTACGGTAAGGGACAATGCCTTAGGGGGAGGACAAGTAGCGTCGGACCTTGTAAAGGTTACGGTAATAGACAATGCCGGGCCATTTGTTGTGACCTCGCAATCAACCAATGAAATTTATACAGCGGGCACCAGACAAGAGGTACTTTGGGATGTAGCCAATACCGATCAAGGCCCAGTGAACGCACAAAAGGTAGACATCTACTTTTCTGCCAATGGAGGTGCCTCCTTTCCCATAAAATTAGCTGATAGCGTTCCCAATGACGGACAGCAAGATATTTTAATTCCGGGTTTTGCAACACCCTCTGGCCGAATAATGGTAAGTGCACACGATAATATTTTTTTAGCGCTAAATTCCTCCAATTTTACTATTAGCCCATCGGACATTGTATTGAATTTTGCACAATTGCAACACGAGGTTTGTCAAGGTAATGACTTGATCGCGCCTTTTACTTACCAAACGTTCAATGGTTTCTCTGAAGAAGCCACATTTTCTGCCACTGGAATGCCACCGGGCTTGACCATAGATTTTTCCCCTACCTCCGCCATAGTGAACGACACCCTGGTAGACATTACCTTTTCCAATACCGATTTGGTAACACCAGGAAATTACCCCATAACCATAGTGGCCACCTCGGCAACGGCCAGCAAAGAGGTTGTTATAGATGTGAAAATATTGGAAACTACATTTACAGATATAGTGCTACAGTTGCCCACCAATGGATCTACTAGTGCGCGTATAGCATCGTTATTGGAGTGGGAATCCAATACTTCACATACTTCCTTTGATGTGGAGATTGCAGATGACCCAGCCTTTACCAATATTATTGAGACGGCAAGTGTTATTTTTAATTCCTATTTAACCACGAATTTGGTAGAGGAAACCACTTATTATTGGCGCGTTAAACCCAAAAATAGTTGTGGGGAAGGGACTTTTGGCCCAGCCTTTAGCTTTACCACTTTAGAATTGAATTGTGCCTTGGAAGCCGCTAAGGATTTGCCCCTTACCATACCAACAACCGGTGCCCCTACGGTAACTTCTGTAATTACACTATTGAACGACCTGCCCATTGCAGATGTAAATGTTAATTTGGACATAACCCATACGTTTCTGGCCGATTTGGAAATAAGCCTTATTTCACCTGCTGGCACCCGAGTAATTCTCGTATCCAATTCCTGCGGGGGAAATCAGGATATTTTGGCGACATTTGACGATACAGGAAATAGCTTTGTTTGCGGAACAAGCCCGGCAATACAGGGTATTGTAAGACCTCTTGGGTCTTTGGGAGCGTTTAACGGGGAATCTACCTACGGTGATTGGATATTGGAGGTAAAAGACATAGCGGCATCGGACGGAGGATCAATAAATGGCTTTTCTTTGGATATCTGTGTAGAAGGCACCTTTAGGGCAGATGAGGATAAAGATGGCGTTTTTGATGATGGGGATGACCTATGCCTTAACACCCCAATGGGAGCTCTGGTAGACCTAAGCGGTTGTCCAGTTTATTTATTCCCCGTAGATAATTTTGAGGTGGAGATCAACAGTGAATCCTGTAGCAACCAAAATAATGGCTCTATCCGCGTCGTAGCCGGTATAAATATGGATTACGAAGTTACCCTCACTGGTAATGGAATAAATAAGAGCAGTAATTTTACCAATTTCTATTTTGAACAAGGCCTTGCGGCCGGTACTTATGAAATATGCATTGTAGGCACGGAAGACGACAAGGTATACGAACCTTATTGTTTTCAGGTAATCGTTACCCAACCCCCTCCCTTGAGCGTGACATCCAAACTTATTGCAGACGGAAATCAGACCATATTGAATCTGGAAGGAGGCAATTTGTACAATGTTGAATTAAATGGTATTGTAACTCAAACCAAATCTTCGAGCATAATATTGGACCTAAAAAAAGGGATCAACCAAATTAAGGTAACAACCGATCTCCCTTGTCAAGGTAAATTTGAAGAACAATTGTTGCTCATAGACGAGCCTTTGGTGTTCCCCAACCCATTTGAGGAGGAAGTAACCCTATTGTTCAACAATGGCCCGGATAGGATAAACACCAAAATTTTTAGTTATAATGGGCAATTGATAAGTAATAAAGATTACACCCTTTATAGCAATGAAATTAAGATTGATTTCCTAGGATTACCCTCAGGAATTTATATTCTTAAGGTAAAGGGTGAAGGGATAAATAGTACTTTTAAGGTTGTAAAGAAATAAGCGGATGAAACCAATAGCCATATTTTTATGTTTTTTGGCCTTAGTGGGATGCGGAGGAAAAGATTCTCCAAAACCACCATTGTCAGCTCTTTTGGTCTTTCCTCAAAAAAACTCCGAATGCACAACGGGAATAGATGTAACTGGAACCAATACATCAACGGTGGAGTTTAGATGGCAAACTTCGGACCACACAGAATCTTATGAATTAAGGGCCACCAATTTAAACAGCAATACCACCCAAACCATTGTAGTGAATGGTAGCTCGGCAAAATTACCTATTGTAAAAGGAGCCCCGTATTCATGGCTGGTAGTTTCCAGAAATACCAAAGTATCAGAAACGGCAAGAAGTGAAACCTGGCGATTTTATAACGCCGGTGTTGAAACCACCCACGCCCCTTTTCCTGCAGAAGTTATATCGCCCAAAACGGGATCTAACATAACAAAGGATCTTAACAATGAAGTACTCTTGGATTGGGAAGGTGCAGATGTGGACAATGACCTGGAAGATTATGAGGTATATTTTTCAACTGAAAACCCGCCAACCACATTAATCGCCACTCTAACTTCCGGAAAATCCGATTTTAAGGTAAGTGTATTGGCAAATACGGTCTATTACTGGAGAGTAGTTACCATGGACCGGGAAGGAAATACGGCAACGAATAGTATTTCCGAATTTAAAGTACGCTAAGACCTTATTTAGGTACCGTTAAACTCGTTCATTGTTCTATTTACCCCGGACAATACAAACGAACGGACAAGCTCGTTGATGCGCTCATATCGCTTTACAAGAGCTTCCTTTTCTTCTTCATTCCATTCCCCAAGGACATAGTCTATTTGTTTTCCCTTTCCAAAATCCGAACCAACACCAATCCTCAATCTATTGTAATTTGTAGTGAGTAAGTGCTGTTGAATATCCTTTAATCCATTATGGCCACCATCACTTCCTTTTGTTTTTAAACGGATAGTTCCAAAAGAAAGATTAATATCATCTGTAATGATCAACACATTCTCATGAGGAATATTTTCCTTTTCCATCCAATATTTTACAGCTTTTCCGCTTCTGTTCATATAGGTAGATGGCTTTAGGCACAATATACTCCTGCCCTTGACCTTAAAAGTACCCACATCTCCCAACTTAGCTGTTTCAAAGGTAAAATCTTCTTTACTGGATAAGGAATCCAAAATTTTAAAACCAATGTTATGACGGGTTTCCGAGTATTCTTCCCCGATATTTCCAAGACCTACAACCAAAAATTTCTTCATACTGTCCGATTCGTCCAACAATGTCTTGTTCTTTTTAAAAAATGACTCAAAAATGTGGAACATTGTTCTCTTTTAGGAATTCATAAAAATACAAAAGCATCCCGCAGTTACGGGATGCTTTTACACTTAATTTAGATAAAATCTATTCGTTACCGCCTTCAGCTGGTGCTTCTGCAGTAGCTTCTGCTCCTTCTTCTCCTTCTTCATCCTCCTCATCAATCAAGACTGCATTACGTGCAGCTTTAACCTGAACAACTACAGTGTTTTCTGGGTGAAGTATGGTGAACTCATCTTTCATTAATGTGGCTACTGAAATATTACCGCCAATTTTTAATTTAGAGATATCGATATCAAAGAAATCTGGCAAATTATCTGGCAATGCCTTAATTGAAAGCTTTCTTTTTCTAAATAACAATCTACCACCATTTCTAACCCCTGGCGAATTACCTAACAATCTTACAGGAATGTCCATAGTAACTTCCTTGTCCTTGAACAACTGATAAAAGTCTACATGTAAAATGCTATCGGTTACAGGGTGAAATTGTATGTCCTGCATAACCGCATCGTACTTTTTACTGCCTTCCAATTCAACCACAACAGTATGTGCGTTTGGAGTGTACACTAAATCTTTGAACGATAGTTCCTCAGCTGAAAAGTGTAATGGTTTTTCCCCTCCGTAAATAACGCAAGGAACCTTTCCAGCATTACGTAAGGCCTTTGTTGCTTTTTTGCCTACGCTTTCTCTTTCTGATCCTTTAATTGTAATTGACTTCATTTTATTTATTAAATATTAATTAATTTACTCTCTTATTCTGAATTACCTACATTAGAAACTTGGAACTAATGGAAGTATTGTGATGTACTCTGTGCATTACATCGGCAAACAACTCCGCACAGCTTATTACCCTTATTTTTTTGCTTTCCTTTTTTAAAGGTATGGAGTCGGTTACAATAAGCTCGGATAATTGAGACTTTTCAATTTTCTCATATGCATCCCCTGAAAGAAGTGCGTGGGTAGTAATTGCCCTAACGCTTAAGGCTCCTCTTTCCATCATTAAATCGGCCGCTTTTGTCAAGGTACCTGCCGTATCTACCATATCATCAACCAAAACCACATTTTTCCCTTGTACATCACCTATCAGTTCCATGTGTGAAATTACATTGGCCTGTGCTCTTTGTTTGTAACATATAACCACATCGCAACTAAGTGCCTTAGAATAGGCATAGGCTCTTTTAGATCCCCCCATATCCGGTGAGGCTATGGTCAGATTACTTAGATTAAGGCTATTCAAATAGGGCAAAAACAAAGTGGAAGCGAACAAATGATCTACCGGCTTTTCAAAAAATCCTTGAATTTGATCGGCATGCAGATCCATAGTAATGATTCGGGTGGCACCCGCAGCTTCCAACATTTTGGCTACTAATTTTGCCGCAATAGGAACCCTAGGCTTGTCCTTTCTGTCCTGTCTGGCCCATCCAAAATACGGCATTACCGCAGTTATGTGTCTTGCAGACGCCCTTTTTGCAGCATCCAACATCAACAACATTTCCATCAAGTTCTCCGAACTAGGATTGGTTGAACCAATAATAAATACGCGCATTCCACGAATAGATTCTTCAAAGGAAGGTTGAAACTCCCCATCGCTGTATCTAGAAAAAATAACGTTGCCTAAGTTAGAACCAAAAGACTCCGCTATTTTTTCAGATAACTTAGTACTTTGGGTACAGGTAAAAATTTTAGGCTCCGGTACTTGATATGGCATTGTTAACGTATTGTTTATTAGTTTATTGGAACTCCTTTTTATAAGGAGGTGCAAATTTAGAAATTAATTTGGGTTGCTAAAGTATAAATGTTGTTATTTTTTTGCTGAAGTAAAGAAAATATTCTTTAATTTTGCAGTCGCAATCAAAAATGCTCGAGTGGCGGAATTGGTAGACCTGTCTGCCGACAGGCAGGCGCGCTCGGATTGAAATTTTGAATGATGGTTTGGATTTACGCCTTATCTAGCTTGACTAACAACTATATCTACGTGGGAATGACGACGGATTTGGAGGCAAGGATAGCAAGACATAATAGTGGTAGAGAAAAAACGACCAAACCATACCGACCCTTCGAATTGATTTTCACAGAACGTTGTGGGAATTGGGCCGAAGGTAGGAAAAGAGAAAAATATTGGAAATCAGGTGTTGGAAAACAACAACTGAGAAAATTGAAAAATAATTAATAGTTACCTTGCTCGAGTGGCGGAATTGGTAGACGCGCTGGATTCAAAATCCAGTTCCTTTGGAGTGTGGGTTCGATTCCCACCTCGAGTACGATTTGAATATCAAATTCAACCAAAACCCTGTAAATATCAATATTTACAGGGTTTTTCATTTTATTTAATCACATTTGATGCCATATTATACCATCCAAAAAGTGTCCCATTCGGTGGCACTAACACTCCAGAATTTAGTGCCACCGAATCAATCATAAATACCTTATAAACAGCGTATTACGATACATAATTTTATTTTTATTTCCCTATATTTAGGCAGTAAAAAATTCAAAATTATGCAAGATTTATTGTCAATTCTGTTTTATATACGAAAAAAGGGGGTGAGTGATCCTTCCCAGGCCATAATCTATCTTCGAATTACTTATAATGGTAAAAGAGCTGAAGTTAGTACCATGAGAAAAGTTGCTATTTCCAAATGGAATGCTAAGGCGAACAAGGTTATTGGCTATACCCCGGAAGCCAAACAGACCAACCGTCAACTGGATTTTATTAAAAATCGTATATATGATATCCATCAAAAGTTTTTGAACGATGGTAATAATTATATATCGGCAAAAGGAATAAGGGATGAATTTATAGGAGCAAATACCAATAAAAAGTTGATCATGGAAATGTTTAACGAACACAACCAAAGAATGGAAAAACTGGTGGGACGGGAATTCTCCTTTAGGACGCTTCAACGCTATAAGACCACCAAGAAACACCTCCAAAAATTTATGATTTCAAACTATAATTCCGAGGACCTCTCTCTAAATAAGATAGATGTTAAGTTCATCAACAGCTTCATTTACTTTCTGAAGGCCGAACTTGAACTTTCCCATAATTCTGCCTTAAAATACATTGCTTACTTAAAAAAGTTAATTCGCCAGGCTTACGCCAATGGATGGATCGATAAAGACCCCTTTTACAATTTTAAGCTTCGCCCGAAGTCCATTGATAAGGAATTCTTAAACAAAGAAGAAATTAATACCCTTATGGAAAGACAATTCTCCATTTCCAGATTGGAACAGGTCAGGGATGTTTTCATTTTTAGCTGCTACACTGGTCTGGCCTATATTGATGTTGCCAAGCTCCATGCAAACGATATCGTAATCGGGATAGATGGGAAACGATGGATCAAATTAAAGCGGACCAAGACCAAATCCTTAAGTAGTATTCCCCTATTACCGATTGCAGAAAGAATCATCGCTAAGTATTCCTCTTTACATCGTGACAAATATCAATTATTACCAGTATATAGCAATCAAAAAACAAATGGCTATCTAAAAGAAATAGCAGATCTATGTGGAATAACCAAAAACTTAACCTTTCATGTTGCAAGACATACCTTTGCCACTACTATAACTTTATCTAATGGCGTTCCCATTGAATCCGTGAGTAAAATGCTGGGACATAAATCTTTAAAGACAACCCAGCATTACGCCAAAATTCTGGATACAAAACTTGCCGAGGATATGAACAAGCTTCAATTACGGTTTGAAGACAAAAATAATTCCTCTGAACTAAAGAAGACCAGAGAAAAAGTACACTTTTGAGAATAATCCCATTCCAAATTTAAGTTCGAAGGAAAGGCGGCCTCAAAATCTTTATCTTTACAACATTAGTTTTATTTAATGCGCTTGTAAATTAAATCAAGAAAAGGTAAAATATACTGGTGAGTGTTAAATTCCCTACCAATATCACCTGCCCTTGTTGAATTTTTGACGAATCAAAACATGTTTCAATTCCCTTAAAACTTTGCCTTTTTTAATATTGTCCCGGGGAGTCCAGAACCTACCGTTGGAGAGCCTTGTGTACAGGGGGTTTTTAGGGAATCGTTTTTTATGCTCACCGAATAGGTAACTTTTTGTAAGGATAAGTTTTGTTTTTTATCAGGTACACCTTATGAATAAAGAAAAATGGAGAAAGTTTCGCTACTCATGTTTTTATATGTGGTTATAACTGTGAACTTTATAAGTTACTTAAACGTATGATTTAATTGAAGTAATTTTTAATAAATCAATATTAGGTTTTACAAAGATAGGATGTTACTTTTTTGAACGTGTATGTAATTTAAGCCCTATTATAAATATAAAAAATGCTTTAGGTATATTATTTCTAATTCTATTTAAGGCTCTACTTATGTGACTTTCAACAGTGTTTTCAGAAATATTTAAAATTTTTGCAATTTCCTTATAGGTCAAACCTCTTTTTTTATTCATTATAAATATTTCTTTGGATTTGGGAGGTAATAGATCAATTTCTTTGTTTACCCATTCCAACTTTCTCTTGAGTGCATATTCCTCCTCTTCAATGGATTGTTGCAATACCTCATATTGAATTTTATCAAGAACATCATCATTTCTCAAAGCTTTCCTATATTCATTAATAAATAAGTTATGGACGGATTTATAAAGATAACTTTTAATGGAGGATCGAATTTCTAATGTATCTCTTTTTGTCCAAAGATTTATAAAAGCATTTTGCACTAAGTCTTCCGCCTTTGGTTCATTTTTGGTTAGACTCATTGCATACAAAACAAGAACCTTGTAGAAGTTCTCAAAAAGTAAGCGATATGTTTGTTTATCGCCTTTCCGAATCTTATCCAGCATGACATCCTCATCATAAATTATCTGATCGAACTCTCCGTGCATAATTGAAATTAAAAAAAAGTTTAAAAAAAATGCATGGTATTACATTTTTTGATTGTCATAAGGTAAACAAGATTAGTTAAAGTGAAAGAAAACATAAAGATAATAATAAGGCAATATCTTCAAAATACAATTTCAGTTGAGGATTTAGAATACCTTAAAGATTGGATTTCTAAGGAGGATAATCAAGAATATTTTAGAGAATTTATATACTCTCATTATAAGAATAAAGCTTATGATACAAAGAAGGCTTTTGAATTATTCGAAGATGCAACATGGGACAAAGGTGTTGTAGTCCGATTTAAGAGTTTACGGGCTACTATTTTCAAGTATGCAGCAGTATTTGTTGTCTTAATTGCCTTGAGTTATGCCATTTTTTATTCTAATCAAAATGCGGACATTAAACTGCCTGATGATCAAGTTACCCTGGAGGTGGAAGGTAGTGGTGTAAAAGTCCTCAATACTTCTGTTTCAAAAGATTTGACTGGTAAGGATGGTGAGGTCTTGGCGAAGCAAGATAAAAACACTTTGGACTATCAGGGGATAAATAGCGAAGATGGTGAAATTGTGTATAATGTTCTTCGCGTTCCATATGGAAAAACTTTTGAAGTATTGTTGCCAGATCAAACCCATGTTTTCTTAAACGCGGGGTCTAGTTTGCGATATCCCAATAAATTTCAGAAAGGAAAAGATAGAGAGGTTCTATTGGAGGGAGAAGGCTATTTTAAGGTAAGCAAAGATAAAAATTCCCCTTTTATAGTAAATGCCAATGGAATAACTACTGAAGTTTTTGGAACCGAATTTAACATAACCTCTTATGGGGATGATTCATTTACTTCTGTAGTTCTGATTGAAGGTAGTGTAGGTGTAACTGATAACTCAAAGAGGCTGTCTGGTTTACAACCGGATTTAATGTTGAAACCCAATGACATGGCAACAAAAACCAAGGGAGAGGAAATCTCCGTTGAACAGGTTGATATTGCTGAGCATGTTTCATGGATAAGTGGAACACTCTTTTTTAAGAATGAAAATTTTAGGTCCATCGTTAAGAAATTGCAGCGGCATTATAATGTGGTAGTAATAAATAATTACAAAGCACTGGAGGAGAAAAAATTTACCGGTCGCTTCGATATAGAATCCGTTGAACAAATCTTGAAAACCTTTCAAAAATCAAATAACTTCAACTATATAATCACGAAGAACAATATTATTATTAACCCATAAAACCTTAACAAAATATGAAATAGACCAGTCTAAACAAGAAAAATCGGGAAATGGTACCAACATCCCCCGATTCACAATTCAATTAAAAAAAGCTACTAAATAACCTTTTAATCATAACAAAAATATGAAAAATGCAGGAAAGCATTACATCTTTGGTGTATTCAAATTTGATTTAAAAATGAAACTGACAACTTTGCTATTATTTGCATGCTTGTTTCAGATCAATGCCAGTACTTATTCCCAGAATACCAAATTAACATTAGATATTGAAAATGAAAGTATTGAATCGATACTGTTTAAAAAAATAGAACATGAAACCGATTTTAAATTCTTTTATGAAAATTCCACTTTGGACTTGGGCAAGAAAGTTACCTTCAAAATAAAAAAGAAACGCATTGAGGAAGTCTTGAAAATAATGTTTGAGAATACCAACATTGACTTCGATATTATTGACAAGCAAATCGTTCTAACGAAAAAGAACACGAAGCCAATTAAAAGATTGGAGCCTTCTTCTAGTATTAATCCCGGGAATGTAAAATGGCAGAATACTATAAAGGGTACGATCCAGGATCAAAGTGGTCAACCATTACCCGGTGCCAGTATTGTTGAAAAAGGAACCAGTCGTGGAACACAATCCGATTTTGATGGAAACTTCTCTTTAGAGGTGGCTTCGGGAGATGCAATCTTAGTGGCATCTTACATTGGGTTTGTTACAAAAGAAATCAAGGTTAACAATCAAACAATCATCAATATTGAATTAACAGAAGACGTTAGTTCTCTGGACGAAGTAGTATTGGTTGGGTATGGGACACAGAAAATTACAAGCGTTACTTCCGCGGTTTCATCCGTGGATGTTGAAGAATTAGGGAACGTTACTAGTTCCAATATCGCGGCAGCACTACAAGGGCGTACACCTGGTCTATATATACGTGATTCTGGGTACAATCAAGGTTTATCCGTATTGGTGAGAGGGGCGACAACAATAGGTAACAACGCTCCATTGTATATAGTTGATGGGGTGCCACAAGATTTACTTAGTGTAGATCCCAACGATATTGAGGCGATTTCTGTTTTAAAAGATGGCGCGGCTTCCGCTATATATGGATCTAGGGCAGCTGCAGGGGTGATTATAGTAAAGACCAAGACGGGCAGAAATAAAAAGGCTAGCTTTAATTTTGAGAGTTTTGTAAGTTTTAGTGATCTGACCACTACACAAAAGTCAGCCAATTCCATAGAGTCAGCTCGCATTATGAATGAGGCTTCTTTGAACTCCGGAGGACAGGAGTTATTTTCTCCAGAAGATTTTGCCAAATTCGAGTCCGGTACTGATCCCGCTTATCCCAATACGGATTGGAAAGAAGAATTTTTAAAGACGGAAGTTGCCAATAGATATTTTTTAAATGCTACAGGCGGCAATGAAAAGTCTTCCTATTATTTTTCATTAGGTTATAGGAATGCGGATGGAATCGTTAAAACTGGAATTGACAGAAAGCAATACAATTTAAGAACTAACCTAAAGACACAACTTAGACATAATATCGATTTGGATATAAATTTGAGTTATAATATTTCAAATAATACAGCTCCAAATGTCAACGCCGGTATAGATAATATCTACCAGCATATGAATGGTACTGCTCCTTTTTTACCAGTAAGAAATGCTGATGGGGATTTCCAATTCTTTAATGAGGCTGGTGCTTATGGAAGGGGATTTTGGAATGTATTGTGGGAATTGGAGGCTGGAACGGCCAATACGAAAAACAAAGCTTTCACTGCCAATACTAATTTTACTTGGGAACTTGTGGAAGGTTTAAAGGTTATAGGGCGCTACTCGTTAATTTCTGGTACTAGCAGATCTGTTTCCAGTATATATAAAAGATCGACAACAGGAGGGCCTACCTGGTTTTCAGATGTGAACAGTTTAGGACAGACCTGGAGAGATAATAATCAATATAATGCTCAAACCTTTGTTAGTTTTGATAAAGTATTTAATAAGCATAATTTGGGGATTCTTGCAGGTTGGGATGTGCAGTTCAATAAGGACTCCTTTATCAGCGCAGGAAGAAGAAACTTTCAATTTGACAATTTGCTAACAGAGTTTAGCGCACCTAATTCTGGGGATAATGATGATATAACAGAATTGAGCAGTAATACTGGTGAGAGCGCTTTGCAATCTGGTGTAGGAAGAATTAATTACAATTTTGATGAAAAGTATTTTCTGGAACTAACGGGTAGGTATGATGGTTCATCGATTTTTGCCCCGGAAAACCGATATGGTTTTTTTCCTTCCGCATCGGCCGGTTGGATGATCAGTAAAGAAGATTTTTTTAATACTTCGGCATTGGATCAGCTTAAATTGAGGATTTCTTATGGGACTACGGGTAACAATAGGGTATCCGGAAGTTATTTTTCTAATATTTCATTTGGTAATTATTACTTTGGGATGGGGGATATTGTTGAGCCTACGGCTGCTGAAGGTGGTGTTCCTTTTAGAAATTTGAAATGGGAGACGACTAGTACAGCGAACATAGGTCTTGACTTTTCCGTGCAAAATGGCTTGTTGTCAGGTTCATTTGATTACTATATCAAAGACACTGAGGATATTTTATTGCCAAGTCCGGTTCCGGGAACTGTCGGGACGGCTAGAAGCGGCCCGGCAATTAATGCAGGGAATGTTCAGAACAAAGGGTTGGAGTTGGTTTTAAGTCATAGAAACACGCTGTCAAATGGATTGACTTATGGAGTTTCGGTTAATGGAACTTATAACACAAATAAGATAACTGAATTGACAGATGCCTTTTCGGAGTTTGACACCAATTATAGAGTTGGGGATGCCTTGGGCACAGTCTATGGGTATATAGCGGATGGTATATTGTCTACCCAAGGAGAGGTCGATGAGTATAAGGCAAGGATTACCTCTGGGGTTGCTCCTAATACTACCATGGGGGACATTCGCTATGTGGATCAAAATGGTGATGGTGTTTTGAATTTCGAGGACAATGTGGCTATTGCGGAAACACTTCCTAAAATTACCTATGGGATTAATTTGAATGCCGAGTGGAAGAATTTCGATATACAAATGTTCTTCCAAGGTACAGGTAAATCGAAAGATTATAGATCCAATGATTTATTTGGTAATTCCGGGTGGATTCCGGAAGAAGCAAACGACGCTTGGAGTTCCACTAATACTGATGGAACATATCCAAGGCTGCTACTTTTTGGACAACAAACCTATTTCCAAAACTTTTACACTAATTCGAGCTATTGGGCATTTAATTCTTCTTATATAAGATTGAAGAATTTGCAATTAGGATATACACTTCCAATAAATGACAATAAGTACATTCAAAGAGCTAGACTTTATTGTACAGGTACAAATTTATTAACGGTATCTGATTTTAGGCCTGGTTTCGACCCTGAATCCAATGGGTTGTCAATCCCGCCTTTAAAGTCCATTGCACTGGGAGTAAATATTAATTTCTAAAAAAAAATAATATGAAAAATTACATTAAATCTATATACGTATTAATTTTTGCATTTGGAGCTCTTCATAGTTGTACAGAAGATGACATAACCAAGCTACCCGTTACAGCACTGTCCGAAGATGCTTTTTGGAACAGTGAAGATGAGGTACGGCAGGCTGCCAATGCACTTTATGGGTCATTATCCAATGTGGGGCAAATAGAATGGGATGCATTAACCGAGATATTGTTCAGTCAAAGTGGAGCTTCCGTGGAAATTTCTACAGGGGGCATCAATCCGGGGTCCAGTTTGGTCAATAGTTTATGGACGGGTCAATATGCAACCATAAGGGATGCCAATTGGTTTATGGAGAATGTCGGAAAAGCTGGTTTGTCCGATACGGCATTAGCGCAATATCTAGGGCAAGTAAGATTTTTTAGGGCTTGGGCTCATTATAAGTTGATGTATCAGTTTGGGGATATTCCTGTTGTCACTAAATTGTTGGCTATCAATGAAGGGCAAGTGGAGCCCACTTCAAGAGATGCGGTACTTGATTTTGTGCTGTCAGAACTTGATCAAAGTTTAGTAGAATTGTCCTCATCAAACTATAATCCAGAATATGGAAGGATTACAAAATGGGCGGTAATGGCCTTAAAATCAAGGATTCTACTTTATGAGGGGACTTTGGCATCAGATAATTCTATGTTGACCGAAAGCGCTGATTTAGCTAGTGTGATAATGTCTGGTGGTTTTGGTTTACATGAAAGTTACACAGAATTGTTTAGACCGGAAGGAGAAGGAAGTTCAGAAATCATACTCGCCCGGGTAAATGCCGATCTTGAGGGGCGTTATCATTCCTTAGGTCAGTGGCTTGGACCCATTAGTTTTCATGCATCTTGGACCACTTATTCTCCTACAAAGGCCCTTGTAGAAAGATATCCAGATATAAACGGAGAGGATATTTCAACGAGTCCCTTGTATGATTCGGATATGCCATTCATAAATAGAGATCCGCGATTGAACCAGACTATTTTTAATTGGAATGAAGAAGTGGACTACGAAGGGTCTATGTTCGTTAATAATGGCACTTGGCTTAATTTTAGAAAATGGATCGATCCGGCAGAAACAGCTGAGCAAAGAAGCCATATCGACTTTATAGTTTTCAGACTGGGGGAAGTATATCTTAATTACGTCGAAGCCATGAACGAGGTCAATGGTCCATCCCAAGATCTGCTGGACCTAATAAATGGGTTAAGAACTAGAGGAGGAAAAGGAGCCGCAGCAGATGGGTCCGATATTATTGTTCCTCCTATTGCACTTGCAGGTCTTACTAAAGAAACCTTTCGGGATATAATACGTAGGGAAAGGATTATTGAATTGGCGGCAGAGGGAATTCTTTATTATGACTACCATAGGTGGAAATTGTTGGATGAAACCATGAATGAACCAGCAGTTGGAATTGTGCCACTGGAGGACCGGACATTTACAGCTCCTAGGGATTACGTCTGGCCAATTCCTGATTTTGAATTGATCAACAACCCCAAATTAAAGCAAAATACAGGTTATTAACTGAATTATTTAAGATTATAGGAATTCCCCGCTCCAAAGAGTTAGTTGATTAGTTAGTTTGAGGGCGGGGTTTCTTTAATCAAAATATTCTTATGATTATTAAATTAATTAATGTTCAGAATAATTAATTATCAGTAAAAGCTCGATAAGAATAATTAGTGCATGCATTTAAAATTTATTTATCCACGTTGGGGAAGTTCGGAACTTGATTGGCCTGCTTTCTTAGGTAAAGTGAAAGAAGCTGGCTACCACGGTGTGGAAATGGACCTGCCTATTAACCTTCTGCAGAAAAAAAAAATTTGCTGTCTGTTAAAGGATTTCGAATTGGATTTTGTTGCCCAACATTGGGAAACCAAGGAAGTCAATTTTACAAAACATCAGGATAACCTAAAAAGACATTTGTATAACCTAGCCGAAGCCAAGCCCTTATTGATTAACTCTCATACAGGGATGGATTTTTATAGTTACGCCCAAAATGCCAAATTATTGGAAATGGCTCATTCAATTGAAGAGGAGACAGGAGTTGCTATTACACATGAAACTCATCGTTCCCGATTCTCATTTGCAGCTCACACTTGTCTGCCCTATTTGGAGGAATACCCCTTTATAAAACTGACTTCGGACTTTTCACATTGGTGTTGTGTTGCAGAATCTATGTTGGAAAATCAAACAATAGCTATCCAAAAGGCAATTAAGCATACCTACCATATCCATGCTCGGGTAGGTTCCGCGCAAACTCCGCAAGTAATCGATCCAAGGGATGAAAATAATAAAAATGAACTGGATTTGTTCCTAAAATGGTGGGGGGACATGTTGAAAAATGCCATAGCGACTGAACGTGAATATATGACCATTGTACCTGAATACGGCCCTCATCCCTATTCGTTGTATTATCCCAATACTAAATCACCAATGCGGAACCAGTGGGAAATTAACAATTTTGTACGTAAGGAAATTCTAGGGCACTGCTGTTACATTTACCAAACACTCAATAGCTAAAATTTAAATGATTATCTAGATGTTAAGATTATATATTACTTCGATTCTTCTTATGATAGGTTCTTGTAACTTAAATAGTTGCCAAAGTCCTGAAGAATCGGCGGCCCAAGATGTACTTAATAGAGTTTTAGGAAAGGAAGAAGCTTCAAAGTTTATCTTTAATTACACAGAGAACGACACCTTGGATACCTATGTTGTACAAGTGGAAAACAATAAGGTTATAGTAAGTGCCAATGCATCTACAGCATTGACCAGAGGAGCTTATGATTACTTGAAATATGCCACCAATTCCATGATAAGTTGGTCTGGCGAAAATATAAATATTCCTGCGGAATTGCCTGAAATAGAAAGGACAAATACTTCTCCATACAAGAATAGATATTATATGAATGTTTGTGCTTTCGGTTATACTACGCCGTACTGGAATTGGGAAAGGTGGGAAAAGGAAATTGATTGGATGGCCTTACGAGGAATGAACTTCCCTTTGGCGTTGGTAGCCAATGAAGCAATCGCTACACGCGTATGGAAAAAATTAGGGTTAACACAGGACGAAATTAATGAGTTTTATACGGCTCCATCACTATTGCCATGGCAACGTATGGGAAATATAAATGGTCTTGGTGGTGAATTGTTGACGGAAGAATGGCGTAATGGTCAAATAGCACTTCAGCACAAAATATTAAATAGGATGAAAGAACTTTCCATGAATCCTATCCTGCCGGCCTTTGCTGGTTTTGTGCCTAAGGGTATTAGTAGACTATATTCCGAAAATGAGCTTTTACCAGTAAGTTGGGGTGGTTTTCCGGAAAAGTATAAAGCCTACCTCATTAGTCCGAAAACACCCTTATTTGAAAAGATAGGAAAGCTTTTTATTGAGGAGTGGGAAAGTGAATTTGGAAAAGGCAAATACTATCTAGCCGACAGTTTCAATGAAATGGACCTTCCAAAAACGGATAGACCGGTAACCGAACTTTTAGCTGATTATGGAAGTTCTATCTATGAGTCACTTAAATCAGGAAACACGGATGCCGTTTGGGTAGTACAGGGATGGATGTTCACATACCAAAGAAATATCTGGAACAAGGAAACAGCCAATGCACTTTTCAGTAAAATTCCTGATGACAAATTGATGATTCTCGATTATGCTTATGAGTATAACGGTATAGCTTATAAAAACGGTTTTAACTATGAAGTATTCGAAGGATATAATAACAAACCTTGGGTTTATGGTTTTATGCTAAATAGCGGGGGCAAAACCGGCCATACAGGTGTTCATGATTATTATGCCACAAACCCAATTGAACTTTTAAGATCCCCATATAATAAGAGTAATTCCGGTTTCGGTTTTGCCCCTGAGGGTATCGAAAATAACGAAGTTACCTTCGAACTAGTGTCCGATATGGCATGGACAACAGAGGCCATCGATTTGGATAAATGGTATAATGATTATTCCAAGGCCCGCTACGGAGCCTGTCCGACAGCAATGGCAGAAGCATGGCAGCTACTTAGAAAAACCAGTTACGGAACTATGACGGATCATCCACGCTTTGGGTTTCAAGGAGATAGTGGCTCGTGGTCTATAGGTACCATAAACAAAGATGCCCGTATTTTTGATGCTATAGAAAAATTCCTTTCCTGTTCGGACGAATTGAAGGATTCCGAACTTTATAAAGCCGATGCTCTTGAGTTTTCAGCAACTGTTTTATGCCATAAGGCTGAAGACTGGTTTGGTTATGCATATAATGCGCATCAAAATTTAGACTTTGAAACTCGGGATATGGCTGGTGAATGGGCCTTACAATTACTAACTGATGCGGATAGATTGTTAGAAAACCATCCGACATTAAATTTACAAAGGTGGATCGACTTTGCCAGAGCAACAAGTAAGGATACAAAGCAGCAGGATAAGTATGAGGAGGATGCAAGAAGAATACTGACGGTATGGGGTCCACCTAAATTAAAATTAGGTGTTAATGATTATGCCGCTAGAATGTGGGGAGGTCTTATCCGTGATTATTATCGTGAAAGAATGGCAGGTAAATTGGAAAGTTTACGATTAAACGAAACATATGATAATAGAGCGTTTGAAGATGCTTGGGTAAAGAAAAAAGGGGTTAGTAAAATAGATCCTTTTGAAGATCCATTGGAAACGGCTAGACAGTTGGTGAAACAAGCTATTGAACGACCTATTCCCATAATAGTGAAAGAAGATGATATTGTTGTGGGTGACTGGTCTTCAAGGGATAATTCCATGGAATGGCCCATTAAAAGAGTGCATTTGCCTAAAATTAAAGAAATTAAATTCATTTATACCAGTGGGAAGTCGGCTGTGAATATAAAAGAGGTAACGTTGATTGCCGATGGTAAGCCGATATATAAAAGCTCACATGAAAGTCTTCTGAATAAAGCGAATTCTATCGGTATATATTCCCTGGAGATGCCAGAAGGAGTTAGAGCAAATAACGGTGCATCCCTGAAAGTAACAATAGATGGAAATCAGGGTGAATCACAAGCCAAAGGGAAAGTGATTTTAATTCTTGAAGAATAAAACAACAGTGGTATCGGCAATTGCCAGGCAGGAATATTGTTTATAGTAACAAATAAAAGCGATTATGAAATTAATATCTACACAGCAAAAAACTTTTTTCGAGGACGAGGGATATCTGGTCATTGAAAATTTATTGAATGAGGCAGAGGTAACTTACTATAGTAACCTCTATAATTCATTTTTGGACAATAGAATCGATGCCTCTAATTACCGGTCCGATCTATCGGGATCAGATGATACTACTAAGGAAAACATCACGCAAATTATGGTTCCCAGTAAGTTGGTTCCGGAACTTTTGGAAAAGGTACTGCATATTAAGACCTTAAAAATGGCCCAAGAACTGATGGGCGATGATATAGCACTGGACTTTGATATGCTAATCAATAAAGCCCCAAATACCAATACTATAACCCCATGGCATCAAGATGCAGCCTATTGGATCGATATGCCCGATAAACGCGCAGCAAGCTGCTGGGTAGCCATTGATCATGCCTATAAGGAGAACGGCTGTATGTGGTACACCCCAAAATCTCACCTCTCCGAAGTGTTGCAACATGAGCAGACGGGCAACAAAGGAGCACTTAGATGCGAGGGGAGCGAGGAAAATTCCATGTGTATAGAATTGACTCCCGGATCATGTGTTTTTCACCATGGAGGTACGTTACATTACAGTAGGGGTAATTCTACGGACAATAACAGGCGTGCCATTATCACGAATTTCCGGCCAACGGCGATGATAGCTTTGGAACGTTCTAAAGGGGTAGATCATACAGGGGAAAGAAAAGTTAAGCAATGAACCTTCAATTGTTTTATTCTATCTACATGAAATTTCAAATACCAATCTTATAAATGAAAAATATAATGGGTTTAATTCCTATTCATTCCAGACAATTAATGTTTATTATCCTTATTAATGCATTTTGTTTTTTAGGCTACTCTCAGTCTGAAGTATCATATAGCATTGCCGAAATCCCATGGGAGGCAGGTCTGGGAAATCATAGAGCCATATTCGAAGTGCCCAAGAAAGCGGAAGCTGTTAAACTGAAATTTAATTGGAGGCGCCATGACGAATCAATCGAGAAGCGAAGGTTTATCATAGTCAATGCCAAAACAGGGGATACCATTGAAAATATTCATCGATTAGAAGTTAATAACGAAAAATGTGACTTGGTATTTGGTCCAGCAGAAAAGGGGGATTACTACTTTTATTACCTGCCTTTTAAACCAGATCTGGAATGGGGGTATTATAGGTACGGATACCTTGATCAGGAAAAATCACCTGATCCCCAGTGGGTCGCAGATAATAGGCTTGGTAATGAAAGAATACTACGCAGGTTGCCTAAGGCCACTTGTTTAGAATTACAGGCGAGAACGGAATTTGATTCCTTCTACCCCATGGAGGTTGTAGCGACCCAAGAAGAATTAGAACGCTTTGTTAGTAAAGCAGAATCAGATTACATTGTTATTGGTGAGGATAGAAAAAATCCAATCAAAATGCGGGATTACCTGCCTTTGAAGTGGATAAAGAATGGAATTGGACACCATTTTGAAGGAAGTGCTAAAAGGCATGAATACTATACTTTTCAGATAGGTGTCTACGCTGCCAAAAAGGCGGTGAATAATATTGAATTGGAATTCTCTAGCCTGAAATCGTCTAGTGGAAACCTGTTTCCGGAAAGTGTTTTTACTTGTTTTAATACCCATGGAGTAGATCCTTATGGAAACCCCTTTACAAAGCAAGTTGATGTAGCTAAGGGAAAGGTACAGCCATTATGGGTTGGGGTAGATATTCCAAAAGATACCAAGGCGGGTCGCTATACCGCGAATATAACGGTAAAAGCCGATGGTCAAATTGACCAAATCATCACTGTTGAATTAAATATAGATGATGAAATAATTGCTAATCGTGGTGATGATGAACCATGGAGACACTCTAGGTTACGCTGGTTAAATTCTACCATTGGGATCGATGATGAGCCTACTGTTTCATATACACCCATTGGCACGGATATGAAAGACAATACCGTGAAGCTCTTGGGTAAAAATATCGAATACGGTGACGGTGGGCTACCGACCGCCATAAAGGCTTGGGACACGGAAATATTAGCCGGTCCTATTAAGTTTGTTTTGGATGGGGAGCATATTAAGAATGAAAAACGATTATCCAAAATCAGCAAATCGGGAGTAGCGGTAAATAAATATTCATCGAATACCCAGCATTTTGATATTCAAACAGAATCCACTTTAGAATTTGATGGGCATATTAATTATAAGATAAAATTACTTGCCAAATCGGATGTTAACCTAGAAGACATTAAATTACAGATACCCTTTCAGTCCTCTGTAGCGGAGTATATGATGGGTATGGGATTACCGGGAACAAAAGTCCCTAGGCAACACCGAGCGAAATGGAGTGGGCCCCAAGATAGTTTTTGGGTAGGAAACACCTATGGAGGTTTGCATGTTGAGCTACGTGGAGGGGAGTACCATGGTCCATTATTAAATCTTTATAAGCCAGAACCGGCCAAAAGTTGGGATAATGATGGTAAGGGTGGATTCTCTATAGAGAAGAAAGAAGAAGAAACCATTGCTACCGTATTTACTGGAAAACGGACATTTACGAAAGGAGAGGAATTGGTTTTTGAACTATCTTTTTTGATTACACCCGTCAAGGAAGTAGACAGCAAGGCACAGTTTACAAATAGATATTACCATAACGGTTTGGCTCCCAAACCAAAAGAGGAAGAGATAACGGATGGGGTGAAAATCATCAATGTCCATCATGCCAATAAATACAATCCCTTCATCAATTATCCTTTTATCAACACTAAGGAAATGCGCGGTTTTGTGGATGAAATGCATGAGAAGGACCTTAAGGTGAAGATTTATTATACCATAAGGGAATTGTCCAACCACGCCACTGAAATATGGGCGTTGAGAAGTTTGGGCAACGAAATTCTTGGAACTGGAAAAGGTGGTGGATACCCTTGGTTGCAAGAGCATTTGGTCACCGATTATAATACACAATGGTATTCTCCATTAGAAAATGGTATTGATGCGTCAATAATAAATGCTCCAGGGGATTCACGTTGGTATAATTATTATTTGGAAGGTCTTTCTTGGTTGTTGCAAAATATGGATATAGACGGTTTATATCTGGATGATGTTACTTACGATAGACGAATCTTAAAAAGGATGCGCAAAATCTTGGACAGGGAGAAGCCCGGGTCTATGATCGATCTTCATTCCAATACTGGATTTTCTAAAGGCCCGGCCAACCAATATGCAGAGTTTTTCCCATATTTAGATAAATTGTGGTTCGGGGAATCATTTCATTATGATGCAATGCCCCCTGAAAATTGGCTAGTGGAAGTATCCGGTATCCCTTTCGGGCACATGGGCGATATGCTTCACGCAGGTGGCAACCCATGGCGCGGTATGGTCTATGGCATGACAGTTCGATATCCATGGTTCACAGAGGGTGTATCCTGCGACCCTCGAAATATTTGGAAGGTGTGGGACCGATTTGGGATTGCCGATGCCAAGATGATAGGTTATTGGGAGAAAAATACTGTGGTAAGCACCACCAATCCCGATGTAAAAGCCACAGCTTATATAAAAGATGGTAAGGTTTTAATATCGGTGGCAAGTTGGGCAAAAGAAACCGTAGATGTAAAGTTGAATATAGATTGGCAAGCTGTAGGGTTAGATAAAGGTAAGGTTCGAATTATCGCTCCTAAAATTGAAGATTTCCAACCCGAAAAAACATTTTCAAAAGATGAAGAATTTCCAATCGAGCCAACCAAAGGCTGGCTATTTATTGTTGAATAGTAAAACTAAGAGATGCTTAGAAAGATGCCATTAAATACAATTATAAATTGCCTATTGACTTTGGCCTTATTAACTTCCTGTACCGAAGACCGGCAAAGAACTGCTAAGCCCGACAGACTTCCCGATTACGAGCTGGAGTTTGATGGGTTGGCAACTACTTGGGATGAAGGAATACCATTGGGAAACGCCATTCTGGGAGCATTGGTATGGCAAAATGATGGAAAGCTTAGATTTTCACTTGATCGCTCGGACCTTTGGGATCTCCGTCCCATGGAAAATTTGAATTTTCTGGATTTCGACTTTAAGTGGGTGCATGATCAATGGAAAAACGAAACCTATAAAAATGTTCAAGATAAATATGATGCCCCTTATGATAACTCACCTGCGCCGTCCAAGATACCAGGTGGGGCAATAGAGTTTGATATCAGCGCGCTTGGGGAAATTAAGAACGTTAAGCTTAACCTAGCAACTGCTACTTGTACTGTTGAATGGAAAAATGGAACAATTCTAAAAACTTTTGTGCATGCCACAGAACCCATAGGTTGGTATCAATTTGAAAATTTAGCAACACCTATTCACCCAACTATTGTGCCTCCTCCATATTTCGATGCTAAGGAATCCACAGAGGTCGATCCCGTTAGTGGTCAAGACCTCAGGAGATTGGGGTATAAGGAAGGAACGGTTTTATATAAAGACAATTCCATAACCTATGATCAAACAGGGTGGGACGAGTTTAAATTTCAAGTGTATACGAAATGGGAGAACAGATTGGACTCTCTTGTGGGAAGTTGGAGTATTAGTTCCCGAAAAACAAATGATGAAACTGTAACACCAGCAACAGAAATAGTAGAGGATTCCTTTTTAAAGGATTTTGGAGATACAATGGAGACACATTTATCATGGTGGTATAGATTTTGGAATCGATCTAGTGTTTCTATTCCCGATACCATATTACAGAATCAGTGGTACATGGAAATGTACAAATTGGGATCTGCCGCCCGACAAGGGGCTGCGCCAATATCCTTACAGAGTGTTTGGACTGCCGATAATGGAAAACTTCCACCATGGAAAGGGGACTTTCATCATGACTTAAATACACAGCTTAGTTATTGGCCTACCTATTCTGGAAATCATTTGGATTTGGAACAGGGTTTTATAGATTGGCTAATTGAGTATAAACCTACGTTTAAGAAATTTACCAGACAATTTTACGGTACAAATGGTCTCAATGTGCCTGGGGTTACAACATTGACAGGGGAACCAATGGGAGGATGGATACAATATTCTTTTGGTCCAACGGTAGGGGCATGGCTGGGTCAGCATTTATATTGGCATTGGCGCTATAGTATGGATCGTGATTTTCTGAAAGAGGAAGCTTATCCCTGGATCAAGGAGGTGGCAGTACATTTCAATGAACTGTCCGTTTTAGGCGATGATGGCAAAAGAAAGCTCCCTTTGAGCTCAAGCCCGGAAATCCATAACAATTCGCGTGAAGCTTGGTTTGGAGAAATGACCAATTTTGATCTGTCACTTGTCAGATGGACGTATTTGCACGCGGCAGAACTTGCATTGGAGCTAGGCCTTAAGGAAGAAGCCCTAAAATGGAAGAACGATTTGAAAGCATGGCCGGATTATGCTGTGGATGATAGCGGACTTATGTTCTCACCTAATTTACCTTATCAGGAATCACACCGTCACTTTTCACATTTAATGGCCATTCATCCACTTGGATTAATAGACCCTTCCAATGGGGAGGAAGATATGGAGATAATTCAGAAAACCATTGAAAATTTAGAGGCTATAGGTAGTAGTCAATGGACAGGGTACTCTTTTAGTTGGTTGGGGAATATTAAGGCAAGGGCTCTGGACGGAGAAGGAGCGGCCGAGGCTCTTAAGGATTTTGCTACTTCGTTCGTACTTCCAAATAGTTTTCATGTAAATGGAGATCAATCGGGAACTGGAAAATCCAATTTTACCTATAGGCCTTTTACGTTAGAAGGGAATTTCGCCTTCGCAGCCGGTATACAAGAAATGCTAATTCAAAGTCATACCAGTGTGGTAAAGATCTTTCCGGCCATTCCCGAAAACTGGAAAAATGTGGGATTTGATCAACTAAGAACTGAAGGCGCTTTTTTGGTCTCAGCGCAAATGAAATCAGGTGAGGTTCAAAAAGTAGAGATCAAATCCCTAAAAGGTGGTACCCTAAAAGTTCAAAACCCCTTTACGGATAGCTTTGAAAGTTCTGCTAAACATCAAAAAGAAGGAAATATCTTGACTTTTGAAACAGAAGTTGACGATAATATAACTCTTATAAAAAAATAACCGCCATAGGTCAATATAATTAACTGTAAATTAATATGATATTCAGCAATTTAAAAAGAACGACATGTACTTTTCTTCTAACCATATTTGTTATTTTCCTAAATGCCGTATTTTCATTTGGGCAGGAATCGAAAGATCAGAAACTATGGTATAAACAACCGGCCAATTCCTGGATGAAGGAAGCCTTGCCTATTGGTAATGGGTACTTGGGGGCCATGCTTTTTGGAGGAGTAGAAGAGGAACATATCCAATTTAATGAAGAGACCCTTTGGACTGGGGGAAAGGGGGAGTGGAACGAATATAATGGTGGAAACAAGGAAGGTGCACATAAGCACTTACTCGAGGTTAGAAGACTGCTCGACCTGGGAAAATACGAAGAGGCGCACCAACTTGCGAACAGGGAACTCACGGGTGTAATCAAAGCAGATAAAGGAAATAGTGAATGGGAAGGTTATGGGGCGTATCAACCATTTGGAGATCTTTATGTACGACCTGAATCATCAGGAACAGTAAGTAACTACCGTAGGGAACTTAATATTGATAAAGGGGTTGCCAGCGTTGAATATATGAATGATGGTGTTCATCATAAACGGGAATACTTTGCTAATTACCCCAGTAGAACATTGGTTTTCCGTTTTCACAATGATAAGCCAGAAGGGATTGACTACGTCCTTAGACAAACAACCGAACATAAAAATGTGGACATGGCGTTCAAAGGTGGACAGCTTATAATGTCTGGGTATCTTGAAAACAATGGGATGGGATTTGAAAGTAGGCTAGTTGTAGAATCTGATGGAAAAATCCTTCCTTTTATTGATGGGAAATTGACTGTGAAAGCTGCCAATACCCTCACATTGTACCTAACCGCTTCTACCGATTATATAAATGAATATCCACATTATTCAGGTAGAAAGTATAAGGAGTTGAACAAAAAAACAATTGAGATAGTTTTATGTAAGGGGTACGACGTGCTTTTGTCGGAACATATAACGGATTATTCCAATTTATTTTCGCGAGTAAATTTCACTTTGGATGGTGCGGATAAAGATAATTTACCCACAGATGAAAGGCTGAGGCTGTACGCAAATGGGGAAGAGGATCACACCTTGGAAAGTTTGTACTTTCAATACGGGAGATACTTGCTTATCAGTAGTTCCCGTCCCGGGACCATGCCTGCTAATTTACAAGGAAAGTGGAACAATATGGGAAACCCTCCTTGGGCCAGTGATTACCACGCCAATATCAACATACAAATGATCTATTGGCCCGCGGAGGTCACCAATTTATCCGAATGCCATGAACCACTTATAGAATACATAGATAGGCTAAGGCCTCCAGGCCGTAAATCGGCTAAAGATTTTTTTAATGCTGATGGATGGATAGTCAATACCATGAACAATCCATTTGGCTATACCGCTCCAGGATGGGGATTTCCTTGGGGGTTTTTTCCGGGTGGTGCAGCTTGGTATGGCCGACATGTGTGGGAACATTACGAGTTTTCGGGAGACCGTAAGTATCTTAAAGTTAAAGGTTATCCTATAATGAAGGAGGCGGCCCAATTTTGGTTGGATTACCTTACGAAAGATAAAGACGGGTTTTTGGTTTCCTCTCCTTCATATTCTCCGGAACATGGTGGGATTTCCACTGGGGCCTATATGGACATCGAGATTGCTTGGGATATTTTCACTAACTCAATCAAGGCTTGTGAAGAGCTAGGAGTGGACAACCGATTTAAAGAAAAGTTGGCTGCCGCAAAATCAAAGCTATTACCATTAAAAATTGGAAAATGGGGGCAATTACAAGAATGGAAGGAAGACGTTGATGACCCTACAAATAAACATCGCCATGTGTCCCATCTGTACGCTTTATATCCGGGAACTCAAGTGAACACAGTTAGAACACCGGATTTGGTTGATGCTGCCAGAGTATCCCTAAATGCCAGAGGAGATGACGGTACAGGATGGTCCATTGGTTGGAAGATCAATTTTTGGGCACGCTTGTTAGATGGCGATCGTTCCTACAAACTGCTCAATAGAGCCATGCAGCTAACCCAGGTTGATGGTGTAAATATGGTAGATGGCGGAGGTGTATATAATAATCTATTTTCTACACATCCTCCTTTTCAGTTAGACGGGAATATGGGGGCTACGGCAGGAATGGCTGAAATGCTTTTACAATCGCATTCAGGAGAAATTCACATTTTACCTGCAGTCCCAAAAGCATGGCCCACAGGAAAGATTTCTGGCTTGAAAGCTCGTGGGGGAATAGAAGTGGATATTGAATGGTCGCATGGCAAACTAAACAAGCTAGTGTTAAAATCTGATCATAATCAAACTGTTAAAATTCGCTATCATAAGGAGGTAATTCGTTTTGATTTGAATGCTGGGAAGGTTTTAAACCTGGATGGCAGTCTGGGTAAATATTAATGACATTTGGATGTTCTAAATGAGTGTATTCAGAATATCTTATTCGATTTCTATAGTCTCCAGAGTATTATTAAATGTAAGTGAAATAACAAAGTCACAAAGAGCGTGTAATAGCGCTACATAAATTGACATTTATAAGGAGTTAACTATCACAATAACATGAAATTTTTGAATTTACTTTTTTTTATACTTTTTATAATGCAGGCCTTATATTCCCAAAAAGCAACTGTTCGGGAAGAAAATTTGAACATGAAAACCTATATGTTTGGAGACCCCGATCCTGTGGCCAATATTAACCGTATCTATCCCTATTTTCGTTTTGACGGTTATACGGACCAAGGGGAGTATCGTGATTGGAAAATGGTGGTGTTGGAGAATGACCATATCAAAGTCTATGTATCCCCGGAAGTAGGGGGGAAGATATGGGGAGCCATAGAAAAATCCACTGGAAAGGAATTCATGTATTTTAACGAGGTAGTAAAATTCAGGGATGTAGCTATGCGTGGAGCATGGACCTCTGGTGGATTGGAATACAATTTTGGGGATATCGGACATATCCCCACCTGTGCCACCCCCGTGGATTACGCGTTAAAGGAATATCCTGATGGAAGTGTATCCTGTGTGGTCGGTGCACTGGACCTGCCCTCCAGGACCAAATGGAACGTGGAAATAAAACTGCACCCGGACAGGGCCTATTTTGAAACCACCGCCACATGGGCAAACACCAGCGAGGTTCCGGTAACGTATTACCATTGGATGAATGCCGCGGCCAAAGCAGATGGTAATCTGGAGTTTATCTACCCCGGTAACAAAAGGATAGGTCATGGAGGAGAATTGGGGGATTGGCCCCTAGATTCTGGCAGGGATATTTCAAAATATGAAAACAACGATTTTGGAATCTACAAGTCGTACCATATAATAGATAATTATGCGGACTATTTTGGTGGTTACTGGCACGAAGATGATTTTGGGTTCGGGCATTATGCCAATTATGAGGAGAAGCCCGGTAAGAAGATTTGGATATGGGGATTGTCCGATCAAGGGATGATATGGGAAGACCTGCTGACCGATTCCAATGGACAATATATAGAATATCAGTCCGGAAAACTCTTTAACCAAGCCGCCAACAGCAGCACCTTTACACCATTCAAGCATAGCGAATTTATGCCCTATGATGTGGATATAGCCAAGGAACTATGGTTTCCCCTTAAAGGGATCAAAGGGATGGTGGCAGCCTCTGAATATGGGGTGCTTAATGTGATGAGAAAGGGAACAAGTGTTGAAATTCGCTTAAGTGCCCTTCAGCCCTTGGACACTTATATGGAAGTCCGTACAGGAGCTAAAGCGCATTTTAAAAGGGATCTGCAGCTAAGCACGCTAGACCTTTATTCAGAGACCTTGACCATTGAAGAGGATCAGGAAATCCAAGTGGTTCTGGGAAATAATCTATTGACCTACAATTCCGATGAAGCTTTGGCTCTTCTAGATCGTCCGTATAAATCGGAAACAGCATTCGATTGGGAATCTGCCTATGGACTGTATGTAAAGGGATTGGAACTGGAAAAACAACGGAGGTATGCCGAAGCCCATGAAACTTATTTGAAAAGCTATGAAAAAGAAGCTACCCATGTCCCTACCTTGAGCAGATTGGGATTGAGTTACTACCGATCGGAAGATTGGCCAATGGCATTGGAATTCTCCAAAAAGGCCTTGGCAGTAGATACCTATGACGGTTTGGCGAATTACCTATACGGACTTGCCAATATATCTTTGGGCAACCATGCAGATGCCAAAAGCGGATTTTCCATCGCCACACAATCAGTAGCATTGAGAACGGCCTCCTATACAGAATTGGCAAAACTTTTATTGAAAGAAGGGCAACATGCCAAAGCGCTGGAATATACGCAAAAGGCGTTAACCTATAATGCCAATACCATTTCCGCATTGGAACTTCGGGCCATATTGTTCCGGAAAATGGACAATGAAGAAGGTGGGAGAAGAGTACTGGCCAAGATCTATGAGAACGATGCCACCAATTTATTCCATGCTTTCGAAAATTACTTTTTGGGAGCTTTGACCAAGAAAGAAGTTCAGGCAAAGATCACCAACGAACTGCCATATGAATCCTATTTAGAGGCAGCATTGCAATATATGTCCTATGGGGCACATAAGGATGCATTACAAATACTTAAAATGTCGCCCCAACATCCAATTGTAGCCTTGTTCATTGCCCATTTGGCCAGCGAAGATCAGCAAAACCTATTGGAAGAGGTGCTAGCTATGGATGCGGATTTGGTATTTCCCCATAGAACTGAGACCGGTAAGGTATTAAGGAGCTTCTTAAAGAAAGACAGTCATTGGAAATTAAAGTATTACCTGGCATTACAGCAATGGAGCAAGGGGAATATAGAAGTGGCCAAGAAACTGCTTATGGAATGTGGCAATGAACCAGATTATGTTCCTTTTTATTTGGCAAAGATCAAATTGTACACTGATAGTGCGTCTACTAGACTTGAAGCCCTAGAACGTGCAGTTGATTTAGAAAAGGAAAATTGGCGGGTGCAGCTTGCATGGATAGAACGTTACATGGAAGCAGATCAATGGAAGGACGCTAAAAAACTGACAAAAAAGGCCTTGTCCATATATCCCGAGAAGGCGGTATTGGGAATGCGTTATGCAAAAATTCTTTTAGAATTAAAGGAGTATAAGGCGGCCCTTCATTTTCTTGAAAACTTTAATGTACTGCCTTTTGAAGGGGCGACGGAGGGGAGGACGGTCTACCATGAGACCTGTGTGCGCTTAGCAATGCAGGCTTTGATGGCCAATGACTACGATGAGGCTATTCTTTACGCTAAGAAAGCTAAATTATGGCCTAAAAACCTGGGGGTCGGGAAACATTACGATGTGGACGAGCGACTGGATAATTATCTTTTGGCCCTGGCCTATAAGAAGAAAGGAGAGCCGGAAGAGGCTGAAAAGTATTTTGAAAGGATTATGTCACATCAAACTCCGGATTACCTAAATGAAAGCTCAAAATTGTACTACCAGTTAATAGTACTTGAGAAGTATAAAAGGAAAGATGAAATCCAACAATTATTACAAAAGATATCCAAAGAACTTGGGGATAACAAATATTTGGAATGGGCAGTTGCCCGATACAAGGATGGTGATCACGAAGCTGTAAAGAACGCTATACTAAGTTCGAATGAAAAGGTACATGCCTATGATACCAAATTTGTAGATGAGGAGTTTAAGCTTGTTTCGGAGGTACTTGAAACTTTAACTAATGTAGGGAACAATAAGAGGTAGATAGATATTTATTTAAAATGAAATTTAAAACTTGTTATTGAACAATTTCTTATCAGTAGAGAATATTGTCCAGGCCCATTTGTTTCAAAATTAAATTAGTCTAGAAAAGAATGATTTATGGGGGCAGTTTTACTCCCAGTCGACATTAAGCTAATTATTGTTAACATTATAAGAGTTCAATGTTTAGTGCATGAAAATTGTCAATTTATTTTATTAGGGGCTTAATGCGAATCTCCGCCCATTGCCCTCCATTACATTTCGACCAAAGCGCATCGTAAAAAAGTCTTGGACACAAGCCGTTTTTGAAAAAGAAAACGGCTTAAGTCCGCTTCAGTTTTTCAACAGTTTTTTTTTTCAACTGCCTATTTTTTATAAAAATTTAATATCATACCAAATGAAGGCAAATGTCAACAAATGCTATTAACGCACTGACAGTCAGTTAATTACGTATTTTAAGGCCATTTGGCGACTTAATTAGGAGCTAAATGAACTCTACTATTAACCACTGGTGAAAAGCGTTAAAATCATGCTTAAAATCCCAAAAAAGGCTATGTATATATATAAGATTTAAATGAAAATTCAATATTGGGGCAGTGGGCGTTTTTAAAAAAAATGCCCAACCATTTATATAAGTTTTATTTTGTTTATTAATGTTTTATATAGTTTATATATGGTACCACTACTTGTCCATTGCTTGTCCTCGTTTTGGGATGGTGTGGGTATACAACTTGTCCAACACTTGTCCCATTGCTTGTTCTGGATTTGGTTATGTGGTTAGTGCTCTTGTCAAAATCAATCAAAAGACATCAAATGGTAAGTTAGGTTATTCGTAATAATTGTCTTTGTACAATGGGGAAGTTTAATCTTATACTTTCCATTTCCGATACCTAATTTGTGTGATTTCTTAATAATCGGATTGCATAACCGGGCTTGTTCCTCGTTACTTTTTAAACCCTCTTTAAGTCTATATCGGTTGGGAGAAGTGTATCGAAAAAGTAAAAAATTTAGGAGGGAAGGGCAATGGAATAATATGATAGTTTTAGTTTGTGATCTTTTATGAAATGTAGGTGTTCCTTTTGGATGTTTACGTTTTGAAACGAACGTAGTTGAGTGAAAAATGTAAAGCAAGAGGGTAACACGCCAAGGCGGTGTTACGGTTTATTATGCCTTATTTTTAACGCCAAATTGAAATATTAATTAGCGACACTGTACTATTTTTAATGTAAATCAACCCGAACCTCCCCTATTAATGCAAATTTTTACATTAAAAATCCCAATTCAATATCCTGCTTTAACAAAATACCACTCATTATTATTCAATAGCGTGATTAAAGGAACTAACAGAATTATTAATATTTGTCAGCAGTAACCATGAACAATTGAACTATGTATCTGATATAGGGCGAACGCTTTATTTCGGTCGCAGATTACAAAGTAGGCTTTTAATACCTAATAAAAATGTTATCAGTATTAGATCCATTAAACCAGCATAAATTTAGAATGCCATAGCTGTGCCGTAATTCCGACTTTTAACATTTCGGTTGTAATTAAAACAATTTCACACACATAAAATTTTATAACTCCCTTCAGACAAATAAAATTTAAAAATAATTTGACGTTGTTAATTTGGGTTCTATATTTGCTCCTTGTTTTAAATTAATCTAAATAAGAATAGAATGAAAATTATAACCTGGGCCGTAGCCTTATTACTCTCTTTTTACGCGTTCCCGCAAGCAAGCATCAAAGGCAAAATTACAGATGAAGCCAATCAACCACTTATAGGTGCAACCGTTTATATTTCCGAATTGAACAAGGGCAACATGACCGACTTAAATGGTGATTATGAAGTTGGAGACATTGAGGAAGGATCATGGACGGTTATCATGAGAATGCTTGGATACCAAACTCAAACTAAAAAAATCACGATAGAGACGAATTCTTCCTTGAATTATGATGTAGTTTTACAAGAAGATCTGAACGATTTGGATGAAGTAGTGGTTTCTGCGAGCAGGCATTCCGAATATCTGTCTGAAATTCCTGCTTCCGTTACCGTTGTAGGTCTAGCCAAATTGGAAGAGTTTACTCAATCTACCTCCAACATCAGTGAAATACTGGAATTTACCGTCCCGGGTCTTGCCGCCTCTACAGGTACCTTTTCGAATTGGGGGCAAACCCTCAGAGGGCGTTCACTATTGGTTATGGTCGATGGCATTCCCCAATCCACCCCATTAAGAAATGGACAACTGGGAATAAAATCCGTAAATCCCAATGATATTAGCCGTGTAGAAGTAATCAAAGGGGCCACATCAATCTTCGGTAATGGGGGTAATGGTGGTTTTATCAATTATATCACCAAAAATCCAACTTCCAATGAAAAAATTGAAGGTACTACCAATCTATGGGGGACAACCAATTTAGCTAAAACCAATGACGCATTGGGCTGGGGCATACATCAGTCCCTAAAGGGCAACTTGAATAGATTCAGTTACTACATCAGCGGAAGTATGGAACAGACAGGTAATAAATACGATGCAGATGGAGTTCCCGTTCTCCCTACTTATGGATTTGATAACACCGATATTTATAGCACATTTGCAAAATTAGAATATTTACTAACGGATCAACAAAAACTGACCCTAAGTGGTAATATCTACCATTCCGCTCAAGATAGCCCCTTCATTCCGGTAGCGGCGGAGGTAGAAGTCTTTAATGAGAATGGGGATTATACGCTTGTTCCTGGTTATGGCGTAAAGGGGACCATTGTTGGCGAAGAACCTACTGGGACGACCTTGGTCAACGGACAATTAAAATATAGTCTCAACAATATATTCCAGGGAACTACCAATTTTGAAACAGATCTATATTACCAAGACACTGAGAATGTATTTTTCTATTCCGATAAATTCGAAAACGGCGGACAATCCGTAATAAATGCCAAAAAATATGGCATCAGACCCAACTTTAATACCAGTTTTGGTTCATATGGACCAACAAATATAACTTTGACCTACGGGGTGGATTTTTTAAAGGACAAAACCAATCAAGGGCTTTTGGATGGAAGGTTATGGGTTCCAAATATCGATTTGATGAGTTGGGCGCCCTACGCGCAATCTACTATAAAACTTAAGAACCAATGGGTTTTTAAGGCTGGTTTGAGATATGATGATATGAATATGGACATTGTAGATTACAACACCCTTCCCTATTCAGCTAAAAGCGACGGCAATTTCAGTCCATCCGTAGCTGTGGAAGGTGGTCAACTTAAATTCAACAATCTGGCCTTCAACTTAGGAGCCCGGTATATACAGCATCAGAAATTTACACCTTATATAAGTTATTCCCAAGGATTTTCCATTGCCGACCTAGGCTCTATACTGCGGTCTGCGGTGGCCGATAACATAAATGACATACAGTTGGAACCAGCGGTAACCAATAACTATGAATTTGGCTTTATATCCAAGTTCAATAACTTTCAACTAGAGGCCGTCGGCTATTACAGTACTTCGAACTTGGGCACAGGTGTTGTATTTGTGGATGAGATCAATTCATTTGTGCCCTCAAAACAACCACAACGAATTTATGGTGGCGAAGTATCCTTGGATTATTTTAGTTGGAACAAGAAATGGCAAATAGGAACGTCATATTCTTACGTAGAAGGGTTGACCCATGGTGTAGATGACGAAAACAACCTGACTTATTTGGGTGGTGATGTCATAGCCGCCCCAAAATGGACCACATATATTAACTGGCATCCCACAGAAAAATTAAACACATCGCTTAGAATGACCAATCTGGGCGATAGAAACCGATTCGATCCCTTTATCGATACTAACGATACTTGGGCCTATAGACATACACAATTCCCTGTGAGTGGTTATACTTTACTGAACCTTTCTATGGCCTATCAATTAAAATCGAACTTATCCCTTTCATTAGGGGTCAACAATATATTGAACGAATACTACCTACCTGCCCGATCTCAGTGGGCCGCCCCTTTAAAAACCTTTACAGGGGTGGGAGAAGGAGCCAACGCAAAACTGGGACTTAGGTACAATTTTTAAACCATAGGCCCCTTGTTTGGCTATCATCAAACATGGGGCCTATTTTAAACAATAGCTTCTTTGATCAATTTTAACAGGTTTATAAGGAATTTACATCTTTGGCTGGGTCTGTCATGTGGCCTAATAGCTTCTATCTCCGGGTTGACAGGTTCGCTATATATTTGGCAACCTGAACTAAGCGCACTGCTCAACCCAGAGTTATTGACCATTGAGCCTATTAAACCTTTTGATGAAAATAGTCTCTACAAGACGGCTTACAACTTAGTAGAACAACATAAGGATAGTCTATCCAAAATAAACTTGCCCTATCGGGAGCAAAAGACTATTTCCCTGGAATACACCAATGGCGAGACCTATTATTATCATCCCATTTCTGGCTCACTTTTGGGCATAAAATCGAGTTCCATTAAATTTTTTGAAAATTTATTGAACTTTCACAGAACCTTGGGGATTCCGAAAATTGGAAAATATATTACTGGAAGCAGCACTCTTTTATTTTTCCTATTATTGTTAAGTTCTGGTGCCTATTTGTGGTGGAAAACCTATAGGACTAATTTAATCAAGGGATTCAATATAAAATGGACAGCTAAGAAAAGAAAATTAAATTACGACATTCACAAAGTATTAGGTGCAAGTTTTTTTATCCCTCTCATGGCCATAGCTTTTACCGGCACTTACTTTACCTATAATACGTATTATAAAACGGCACTAAGCATATTTGATGATTCAGCACAACCGAAGTCAGTGCAAAACGAACTTAAAATTGGAAGCCCAATCAGCCATAAAGAATATCTACTAAATCCTGATAAAGACTATGACCTACGCACTGTCATTCTTCCCAAAAACAAACAGGAAGGATATCACTTTAGATATATTCAGGATAGATTCCTAATGGAAGGGCTAAGAAAAACCAAGGAACTGAAAATTGATCAAAAAGGATCTATTACTAGTCTGACGGATTTTCAAACAGATCCCAACAGGAACCGCATTGCAGCACAATTCTATCCCGTTCATATAGGGGAAATTGGAGGGTTATGGGGAAGGATCCTGGTATTCATCGCTGGTCTAATTCCAATAACTCTCTTTATAACTGGTCTAAAGTTGTATCTCTTAAAAACAAAAAGGCGATTGAAGGCACCTCGGGATTAAATTATTATTAATCATCTAGTCCTTTAAAATCCCAACACATTTTTTACGCACGATAAAATTACTAGAACAATATTATCAGATAAATCATTGAATTAGTTACCCCTATTACCAATTTAGTCGCGCCCTATGGGATTTCTTCAAAACGCTTATCTATCTGAACGCTAAAGAAATCCCACAGGATCCATGCGCAGTTAAGTTATGGTAAGATTTGGGAGGTCGAGGTCATATTTTTTCATAAATATATTATCTATAACAAATCCATCTCCCTAAGTAGCCTAATTTCAGTCATTAACAACCATTCAATTGGCTAATTTTTTGTATCTTATATAGAAAATAAAAAGATGGACAGAAAAGCTTTTATTCAAAAATCAATGGGGGCCATGCTTATTGCTTTGCCTGCCTATTCACTGATCGGCTGTTCTAGCTCTGATAATGATTCGGATACTAATCCTGACCCTAATCCTAATCCGGATCCACAAGGTAACTGTTTGGCTAACGGAACCAAAAGTACAATTGCCGCTAATCACGGGCATAGCCTAACTGTATCAACTGCTGATGTACAGGCCGGTGCACAGAAGATCTATTCTATTCAAGGAAGCTCAGGTCATAATCATGAAGTAACGATCACTGCTGCGAATTTTAACTCATTAAAAAGTAATAGTTCAATAACAGTTGACTCTACTTCTGGAGACGGACACACACATTCAGTATCTGTATCATGTGCGTAAGGCACATATTACGAAGTTATGTTAGACAAATAATAGCCCTTGTGATGAAAGGGCTATTGCATTCATAAATATTTAGCGCAAAGTCTGGAGATTTTGGCAACCTAAATAATTTTTAATCTATTTAAGGCCTATCCGTTTTTTTTATCTGAAATGCTCGGGATATATTAAATCCAAAATGAATATCACCCTTAAAAAAATCTCCTCCAGTCTCTGCAAGAAAGCCCTTTTCTATCATAGAAACTGAATTGGTTAGAATAAGTTGGAAAATATGGCCCCCTGTTTCAATATCTACACCAAATGCCAGTGAATTTTTAACATTAACAGACTCAAATGGATTTACATTGTAAAAGTATTCGCCGTTGAGAGAAACCCTTTTACTAATCTTTACACGCGTCCCTATGCCAATTGAGATAATATCATTGGGATCAACAGATTCTGGAACAGTATTGAAATGAACAAAAGTTGGGGCCAATTGAACAGAAAGGCTGGGGCTGAATTTTCGCGCTATCAATAGCTGTCCTGTATAAGTCAATCGATCACTAAAAGAAGGTTTATCGTCTGGTTCATAATCTTTTATAGTTTTTTGTGTGGCACTTCCAAAAACTGTTAGACCAAAAGGAAATGGGTTTTGTCCGGTTTTTTGCTGTAATAATCTATATTTCCCATAGACATCAAATGTTTTTTCAAAAGAACTCCTTCCAAATGCCATAGTTAGCCTGTCGTTAATTGCATATTCAAGACCAAACCTTATATTAGAGTCATCCAATCCAAATAACTGCTCGAACCCGGAGTTAATACGACCGAAACGATGGGATATCAAAAATTCCAGTACACCTTCCTTTCTGGTTTCTACAGAATGACCATTCAACAACCTTGTACCATTAAAAGTACTTGCAACCAAAAGAGTCGTATCCGATGTTTGTTGGTCAAGAATATCCCCCAAATCCTGGGCAACGCCATTATAGGCACAAAGCATAATTAATATATATGATAAGGCTTTTTTCATCTTTTCAAATTTATGTTTTGTTATTGGCGAAATGTAATTCGCAACTAATTCAATTCAATTTTAAGATTGATTTTAATCACATCTTATATGGTTTATGTCGAAGTTCAAAATTAACTTTAATGGTTTTAGCAATGTTATTTGCCACAATTGCCGGAATTTTTATATCGAAGTCTGCAACTTCCACATAAAAGTCCCCGATCAGTATAATCTCATTTTTATTAATTTCGACATTGACCCTTGCGCTAATTTCCTTGTCACGACCATGAACAGTAAGTGTTCCCACAATTTGCGTTTCACCTTCTAACTCTTCCAACTCATCAAATCTCATTATTTTTCCAGAAAAAGTTGCTTTAGGATACTTATATGATTCCACATAATTCTCATTAAAATGCTCCTGCATCAATGCCTTTTTAAACATAAATGATCGCATGAGAAGCTGAATCGCGATTTCGCCGGTTTCACTATCCACAATACTTAGGACCTGATTATTATCTGCTTTTATATCTTCCACAACGGAATGGGAAAAAAATGAAACATAACCATCTTTAGTAAGGAATTTTCCTTGGGCGGACACACAATTTAGCAGCAATAAATTGATAATTATTATATAAATTTCCTTCATATTCTTACTCAACTAAGATACATCTAACCATAATAACATCCAGTAAAAATCCTGTACACTTGCCCTTCACATTAATCTCTTGGCCGTTCTTCAGTTTTAAAACTTTTGCATTTTCCTCGGGCAACATATGGCAGATTACACTTGATTCCGAATCAGATGCCATAAGTGTTATTACACTATTGCCTTTATGGGTAGAAATGTTTTTTATTTCCCCTTTAACTTGGATAATGCGCTCAGCATATTTCTTTTCGGCCTCTATTCCTTGTTCCTTATATTCCTTAATAAGTTGTTCAGCCTTTAAACTATAATCGTATTCCGATTTTTCAATATTGGTATGGGGTTTATTATAATATAAAAAAGAAACAACCAAACCTATAATGACCAGAATGAATAAACTAAGGATTATATTAAATTTTTTACCTGACATTAATCTCAACTTTAATTGTTCAATGCACCTTGGTCTACCCAGCAACCTATGGACGCTATTTGCTCATTCGTAAGACTGCCGCTCTTCGGCATTCTTCTGCTCAAAGTCACCTCTTTAACAAGCTCTGCTATGCCCTTTACACCATTGAACGTTCTTAAATCAGGGGCAAAAGGTTCACTTCCGTCACCATTGTGACAGGGCATACAATTGTTATTGATCAACGGCCTTATATAATCTTTATATGAAACTTCTATATCACAATTATTTACCCCCCCATCCACGGTTTCTTCCTCATAATTGTATTCGCAAGATGCTTGTGCAACTGCCAAGAAAAGAATAATTCTTATGGATAGTAATTTTTTCATCTGTTTAAATTAGGTTTTTTTAATTGACCTGCCTACAGTTAGACAAGTGTTGGTCATGATTGTACCGAGTACTTATCATCCAATCCTATTGTTAGTAATTATCGACGATACAACCATCTCCCACAGACAATTAGCTTATATTATTGAGCTAAGCTTGTATTTACGTTTGCGATAGGCCATACACCCGCAGCAGGAAAACTTACACCTTTATTATCACCACGTAAACTGTCCTGCCCAAAGTAATACAAAGGCCAACCTTTATAAGTGATCTGCGTTCTTCCATATACTTCAATTGACCCAAAGTCTCCTACATCCAAAATACTTGGGATACTTTCCAAATCTATTTCCGCAATTGGCCAGACCGAATTGTTCGAAAAATCAGGATTTGTATAACTATTCATATCCTTAGTATCGTTTATAAAAATATATAGGGTATTGCCATTGTCGTCGGTTAAGTATGATGTAAGCCCCTCCCCTTCCGAATAATCCTCCAAATAATTTTTTCCGTCATGCCCGATCAATTGAGCACGGGCATACATCAGGGAATAGTCAGGTTTTGCCACATACCAGACATTATTGAAAGCATCTCCATTAGTGTCTCCAGCTGCAGTATCACTGGAGTAGTAATATAATGGCCAACCTTTGTAAGTAGTCTGTTTTGAACCGTCCGTGCGATCAATGGTAGCAAAGTCCATCTCTTCCAATCCAGCATCCAATGTTAGATCTTCCGCATAAAAGATAGGCCATACATCCAAACAACCACCTAGACAAACTGAAGTGTCTTGAGTATCCCTAGAAAAGAAATAAAGTGTGGCTCCATTGGAATCGGTCAATATTTTACCAAAAGTGGCATTATCTGCCAATTTAATCGAATTTTCAACTGGTTGTGGTTCTGGAGCCAATGGAGTATCAGTATTGGCGATTGGCCAAATTCCAGGGGCAGGAAAACTAATTCCCTTATTGTCTCCACGTTCAGTATCCTGACCAAAGTAATATAATGGCCATCCTTTATAAGTAATCTGAGTTTTTCCATATACGTCGATTGATCCGAAATCGGTCCTTTCCAAAATACTGGGAACATTCTCCATCGAAATTTCTGCTACGGGCCAAACCGCATCATTCGAAAAATCGTTATTTGTGAAACTATTAGTGTCTTTGGTATCGTTTATAAAAATATATAATGTTCTCCCTTCAATATCTGTAAGGTAAAAAGTATTCCCATCACCTTCCGAATAATCATCCAGATAATTTTTTCCATCATGCCCAACCAATTGTGACTGTACGTACATGAGAGAATAATCAGGTTTGGCAACGAACCATATATTGTTAAATGAGTCACCTTTAGTGTCTCCCACAGTACCATCCTCTGAATAATAGTAAAGCGGCCATCCTTTATACGTTGTTTGCTTGGACCCGTCAACACGAGTAATGGTTGCAAAGTCTGACAATTCCAAACCAACATCTACAGTTATTTTTTCTGTATAGAATATCGGCCAAACTCCTAAGCATCCGCCTGAACATTCCGAGGTTGCTTTGGTATCTTTGGAAAAAAAGTAAAGGGTTGCGCCATCGGAATCTGTCAATATTTTGCCGAATGAAGCATTAGTGGCCAATTTTACCGTATTGGCAATTGGTTCTGGTTCTATTGGATCGGGGTCTCCATCATCATTTTTACTACATCCAATACACATTATGCTTAGGATGAACCATAAGGAATGTATTTTTTTCATAATTTGTGATGTGTTAAGATTAATTTGAGAAGTAAATTACCCTCCACATTCCTCAATTTCAAATAAAATTATGTGAAGAGGAAAATAATGAGTTTGAAACGGAAAAATTAACTTTAAAAGTTCGCCCTTCTTTTGAAAAAAGACAATCTATATTTATTTACATTACTTGCTATTTCAATTATAGTGTTCGTTATAGGTTATTTTGCCATGAGGTATATGCTTAATGAAAGTACTAGCCAAATTCTTTTAATACAGATAGAATCCAGTAAACGAGAAGCAAAGGAATTGGCTGGACTGGTATCTACACAATTGGATAATGGAATAGATCGACAAACAGTAATTAATAACTTCCAAAAAAATATAGAAGGAACCCAACTAGAAACCGGGTTTGTCTGTATGTTGGACTGGTCAGGTGTGGAAATTTGCCATCCAGATCCGCAAAAAATCGGTGAAAAAAATAACCCAGATGTATCTTATACTAGAGCTTTGGACAGTGAAATAGATCCTAGTGAATTTTACGATCTTATCAGTAATAAGAAACAGAATAATCGAAAAACTGACACTTCCATTGGAAATGCTAATTCACAAATAATTTATCTATATCCCGTAAAGAATTCTGATTGGATAATGGCTGCACATACCAATCTAGATAAAATTGAGGAACAACTAAGAGGTCTAAGATTAAATTTTTTGCTAATTTATTTACTTTCTAGTTCTGTAATTTCGCTTCTAGCCCTGCTAATGGTTCGTTTTTTAGGCAGTTATTACGAAAAATCTTTGGAGCTGAAAAATGAGAAATTGGCAGAAGAAGTGTTAAACTTATCAAAATTGAATTCAGATCTGTACCATCTAAAAAATCAATTGAACAAAACAGATGAAAAAAACGATAAAAATATCGAAGGGGAGGATGATGGCAGAATAAAGAATCGTTTGTTAACCTATTCTAAAGACAAACTTATTTCGGTTAGAGTAGATGAAATTGCGTTTATTAATACTGAAAATTCATTGACCACAATTACATGCTTGGATGGTCAAAAACATTCAAGTACTTCCAGCTTGGATGAACTGATCAATAACTTGGACCCTTCATATTTCTTTAGGGCAAATAGACAATTTATTATTTCAGTCAAAGGTATTTATGAAATCTTTAGATATGGCAACAACCAGTTAAAGATTAAATTAAATCCAGCATCAAGTAAAACTATAGTTATAAGCAAGAACAAAGTTGCTGAATTCAAAAAATGGCTTAATTACTAACTCCAATTAAGATAAAATACAACCTACAGAAAAGGATTTGTCATTATTTTCCACTCATATTATTTCTCTAAACAACAAAAAATATTAAACTTTTGTTAAAGGTAAGCAATTCGGTCGCACTCCAAACCGTATTAATGGGAATGCCCTAGAATATGGCATTAGACCTGTTTTTTGATACTCCCACCTCGAGTACTTAGTAAAAGCCGGGATACACATCCCGGTTTTTTTTTGATTTAAATCCAACATAATTTCCTGTATAGCGCCTGACTCAGATAACTTTCCGAAACCATTGACTGGTACCAGTACTAAAACTACATTTTAACGAAGAGTCAATTCATACCAATTAACATAGTATCATATAAATAATTACGCACCACAAATACCTCAAATTATAATACATTTTTAACTTTCTGCAATAATTCCCCTTTCAACAATAAAACCTCACTTGAAAAATAAAAATTAAAATTACTTTGTCACTGTTCATTTGGATTCTATATTTGCTCTTATTTTAAATTAATCTAAATAAGAATAGAATGAAAATCATGACCTGGGCCGTAGCCCTATTTCTCTCTTCTAACGCATTCTCACAAACCAGTATTAAAGGTAAGATTACTGATCAATCCAATCAACCTCTTACCGGTGCCACCGTATATATTGAGGAATTGAAGAAAGGCACCATGACCGACCTTAATGGTGAATACGAAATTTCGGACATCAAGGAAGGATCATGGACAATTATCCTGAGAATGTTGGGATACCAATTGCAAACTAAAAAAATCACCATTGGACCAGAGGCTTCCTTGACCTATGATGTGGTTTTAAAAGAAGATTTAAACAATTTGGATGAAGTCGTGGTTTCTGCTAGTAGGCATTCCGAATATCTTTCGGAAATTCCTGCTTCAGTAACTGTTGTAGGACTAGCTAAATTGGAAGAGTTTACACAATCTACCTCCAATATAAGCGAAATACTGGAATTCACTGTTCCAGGACTTGCCATTTCTACAGGTACCTTTTCCAATTGGGGGCAAACCCTAAGAGGGCGTTCGCTATTGGTCATGGTCGACGGCATTCCGCAATCTACCCCTTTAAGAAATGGGCAATTGGGAGTAAAATCCGTAAACCCTAATGACATAAGCCGTGTAGAGGTAATTAAAGGGGCCACATCCATCTTCGGTAATGGGGGCAATGGTGGTTTTATCAACTATATTACCAAAAATCCTACTTCCGAGAAAAAAATTGAGGGCACTACCAATATCTGGGGATCAACCAATTTAGTCAAAACCAATGACGCCTTGGGCTGGGGCATACATCAGTCCCTCAAGGGCAACCTAAATAGATTCAGCTATTACATCAGCGGTAGTTTGGAACAAACCGGCAACAAATACGATGCCGATGGAATTCCCGTACTCCCAACATACGGGTTTGACAACACCGACATCTATAGCAGCTTTGGAAAATTGGAATATTTATTATCAGATCGGCAAAAACTTACCCTTAGCGGTAATATTTACCATTCCGCTCAAGATAGCCCCTTCATTCCGGTAGCGGCAGAGGTAGAAGTCTTTAATGAGGATGGGGATTATTCCCTTGTTCCAGGTTACGGCGTAAAGGGGACCATTGTCGGGGAAGAACCTACTGGGACGACCTTGGTAAATGGACAATTAAAATATAGTCTCAACAATATATTCCAGGGAACTACCAATTTTGAAACGGACCTTTATTATCAAAACACTGAGAACGTATTTTTCTATTCCGACAAATTTGAAAATGGCGGACAATCCGTAATAAATGCCAAAAAATATGGTATCAGACCCAACTTCAATACCAGTTTTGGTTCATATGGCCCAACAAATATATCCTTGACCTATGGGGTAGACCTTTTAAAGGACAAAACAAATCAAGGGCTTTTGGATGGGAGATTGTGGGTGCCAAATATTGAATTGATCAACTGGGCACCCTACGCGCAATCTACCATAAAACTTAACAACCAATGGGTTCTTAAAGCAGGTTTGCGATATGACCATATGAATATGGATATCGTAGATTACAATACCCTTCCCTATTCCGCTAAAAGCGATGGCAATTTCAGTCCATCCGTAGCTGTGGAAGGAGGAAAACTTAATTTCAACAATCTGGCCTTTAACTTAGGGGTTCGGTATATAGAGCACCAAGAATTTACCCCTTACATAAGCTATTCCCAAGGATTTTCAATCGCTGATCTAGGCTCAATACTAAGGTCTGCCGTAGCCGAGAACATTAATGATATCCAGCTGGAACCCGCGGTCACCAATAATTATGAATTTGGATTCATATCCAGATTCAATAACTTTCAGCTGGAGGCAGTGGGCTATTACAGTACTTCCAATCTGGGCACAGGCGTTATATTTGTGGATGAGATCAATTCTTTTGTACCCTCAAAACAACCACAACGAATTTATGGAGGTGAGATATCCGTGGATTATTTTAGTTGGGACAAAAAATGGCAAATAGGAACCTCATATTCTTACGTAGAGGGGCTGACACATAGTGTGGGTGACGAAAATAACTTGACCTACTTGGGAGGTGATGTTATAGCCGCTCCAAAATGGACTACATATATTAACTGGCAGCCCACAGAAAAATTAAACACATCGCTTAGAATGACCCATCTAGGTGACAGAAACCGATTTGACCCCTTTATCGATGCCAACGATACTTGGGCCTATAGACATACACAGTTCCCTGTGAGTGGGTATACTTTACTGAATCTTTCTATGGCATATCAATTAAAATCGAACCTATCGCTTTCCTTAGGGGTCAACAATATATTGAACGAATACTATCTACCTGCTAGATCGCAATGGGCCGCACCTTTAAAAACCTTTACAGGAGCAGGGGAAGGAGCCAATGCAAAACTAGGACTCAGGTACAATTTTTAAACCATGGACCCCGTGTTTGACTATTCTCAAACATGGGGCCTATTTTAAACAATATCTTCTTTGATTATTTTTAACAGGCTTATCAGGAATTTACATCTTTGGCTGGGTCTAACATGTGGCCTGATCGCGTCGATCTCCGGGTTGACCGGTTCGCTATATATTTGGCAGCCCGAAATAACAACTTTACTCAATCCCGAGCTATTGACAATCGGGCAAAATAACCCTTTACCCGATACTAGACTGTACACAACGGCCTACAATCTAATGGAACAACACGGGGATAGTCTAGCCAAAATAAACCTGCCCTATCGGGAGCAACAGACTATTTCCCTTGTCTACAAGAATGGTGAGACCCAATATTATCATCCCATTTCTGGCTTTTTTTTGGGTAAAAAATCAAGTTCCATTGAATTTTTTGAAAATTTATTGAACTTTCACCGCACCTTAGGGATTCCGAAAATTGGAAAATATATTACTGGAGGCAGTACCATATTATTTTTTCTATTATTGTTAAGTTCTGGTGCCTATTTGTGGTGGAAAACCTATAGTACTAATTTTACCAAGGGATTCAAAATAAAATGGAAAGCTAAGAAAAAGAAATTGAATTATGACCTTCATAAGGTTTTGGGAGCGAGCTTTTTTATCCCTCATATGGTCATAGCTTTTACCGGTGCCTATTTTACATATAGTACTTACTACAAAACGGTACTTAGCATATTCGATGATTCCAATAAAACCAAGTTGGACCTAGAAGAGCAGACCATTAGTAGCGCCAAACCCTATCAAGATTACTTGCGTAATCCGGACAAGGAATACGACCTTCGTGCTGTCATCCTTCCCAAAAATATCCAGGACGGATATCATTTTAGATATATTCAGGATAGGTTCCTAATGGAAGGGCCAAGAAAAACCAAGGAATTGAAAATTGATCCAAAAGGAACTATTACTAGCCTGACGGATTTTCAAACAGATTCCAATAGTAATCGGATCGTTGCCCAATTCTATCCTGTTCATATAGGTGAAATTGCGGGTTTATGGGGTAGGATCCTGGTTTTTATTTCTGGTCTAATTCCAATAACTCTGTTTATAACTGGTCTCAAGTTATATCTCTTAAAAACAAAAAGGCGATTGAAGACACCTCGTGATTAAATTATTATTAATTATTTAGTCCTTTAAAACCCGAAGACATTTTGTACTCACAACCTAATCAATAATTACAAAACGATAAAATGACTAGATCAATATTATCAGATAACTCATTGATTTAATTTGAATTAGTTACACCTATTATCCATTTAGTTGCGCCCGTTGGGTTTTCTTCATAACGCTTATCTATCTGAACGCTAAAGAAATCCCATAGGATCCTTGCGCAGTAAAGTTATGGATAGTCCATAGAATACCTTTAGATTAGCTTATATATCCAATTAAGCTAATCTAAAGGATTTTGGAGGTCAAGATCATATTATTTAAATAATATATTATCTATAACAAATCCATGTCCCTAAGTAGCCTAATTTCAGTCAATAACAACCTTTCAATTGGCTAATTTTTTGTATCTTATATAGAAATTTGAAAAGATGGACAGAAAAGCTTTTATTCAAAAAACAATGGGGGCCATGCTTATTGCTTTACCCGCTTATTCGCTGATCGGCTGTTCTAGTTCGGACAATGATTCGGATACGAATCCCGATCCAAACCCAGACCCAGACCCACAAGGTAACTGTTTGGCTAACGGAACCAAAAGTACTATTGCCACTAATCACGGACACAGTTTAACTGTATCAACAGCCGATATACAGGCTGGCGCACAGAAAATTTATTCTATTCAGGGAAGTTCAGGTCATAATCATGAAGTAACCCTGACTGCGGCAAATTTTAATTCATTAAAAAGTAACAGTTCAATATCTGTAGATTCTACCTCAGGAGACGGACACACGCATTCAGTAACTGTATCCTGTGCGTGAAACAAATATGACTAAGTTTTATTTATCTGAAATGCCCGAGATATATTAAATCCGAAATGAATATCACCCTTAAAAAAATCACCTCCAGTCTCCGCTACAAAACCCTTTTCTATCATGGAAACAGAATTGGTTAGTATAAGCTGGAAAATATGGCCCACGGTTTCAATATTTACTCCAAATCCAGTCTTTTATAATTCTTATAAATATGGTTCGGAACAGCTTTACAATAATCCCACCTCGAGTACAACAAATGAACCCTGTGAATTTACGTTCGCAGGGTTTTATATTTTGCTGACAATCCGTGTTATCCTAATTTAACGATAAGCCATAACCAATCCAAGACAGCTGGGATCAGCTATGCAAAAGCAACCCCCAGTACCACAAAAAGAATATTTATCTTTATAGTACACCTCCCATAAGCATGCAACCCACTATCTCCTAGATCGTATTTCGCGCTTCATAAAGGCAATATAGGAAAACAAAAAACACAATAAGGTAAGAGACAGTAGGCCTACCCAAAAGCTTATTACGTTTACGGGCATTGTTCAAGCCGACTTTTGTTCTCTCACTTATAAGATTACGCTCGAATTCTGCAACAGCAGCAAAAATTTGAAGTAAACATTTACCGTTGGCAGAATTAGTATTAAATTCGGGTTCGCTAAGACTTTTAAAATGCACTCCAGATTCATTGAACCGGTCGATAAGTTGTACCTTGTTTTTTAGGGAACGAAATACCCTATCATTTTTATAGGTCAAGATAGTATCCCCTTTTCTCATATACTTCAGCATTTCATTCAAACCCTTTCTATCGTCCCGAGTACCACTCGCTATATCCGAATAGATTATTTCGCATCCGTTATTTTTCAACATATACAAACAGATTGGTCGTCATGCATGGACAAACTACTAAACTCAATGAAACTCCCTGCAAAAAATAAACATTACATTTGTACATTAAATTTTAAACAAAATAAAATGAATAAGAACGGAGCAATTGTTATCGTTGAAGATGACACTGATGACCAAGAGATGTTCAGTGAAGTGTTTAAAGAACTTAATTATAAAAATGAAATTGTGTTTTTTAATGACGGACAAGAAGCACTTACCTATTTGACCGGAAAAACCGTAGAGCCTTTCGTTGTTATTTCTGACATCAATATGCCAAAGCTAAATGGCATGGAGCTAAGAAAGCAAATTCATGAAAACGAGAATATACGATTAAAAACTATTCCCTACTTATTTTTTACAACAAGTGCTGAACAAGAAGCGGTTGTTGACGCATACTCAAAATCTATTCAAGGGTTTTTTGTCAAGCCTTCGAGTTTTCAAGGTTTAAAAAGTACAATGAAGACAATAGTTGAGTATTGGCAAAAGTGTGAATCTCCAAACTATGTTGAGTAACCGAATAATGAAACAGATTATTTATTCCTAATTCTAATGACAGTTTACGCTATTTTGCAATTCTAAAATGTACGGTTCCCAAAAAACTATTCGTTTACTACTTTCTTGAATACAGAAACTTCTCCACAATACTTCTGGAAAGTGGTTTGTCTAAATGCCCTTTTATCATCGCATGCTCCTTAGCACTGGCCCGGTCATACGAATTAGAGGATAAATGTTAGTTTTTTGTAAAATATTACTACCAGTCTTTAGCTTATCGAGAAATTCCCAACCGTCCATACAGTGAATGACCGAATCGAGGAATATTAAATACGGCACATCTTCTTCATTATGTAAAGGATTCGCAGACATGTTTAAGACCGCTTCCGCAGTTACAAACTATATCCCTACAATTAGAAAATGAATTTTTCTATACAATATCTTGACACGAATTGCGAGACTAAGTTGACATCTATTATACAACAAATTGTCGATTCTATTTTTGGTGGTAAATTTATTCGCTGTAAATATGAGAAGATTTAAAACTTAATTACAAATACACCAATTGAATTTTACATTTATAAAAATTCTAACTAGGAAGCGTTCAAAAGGTCCATTTTTTCGCCGATACTAGAAAGTTTCGTAAAATGAACCTTTTTTGGGATTATAATATAATTTCAGAAGCTAGTTGAACTAAAAAGCAATAACCCGTTCCACAATACAAAACAATTAAAAAACAACTCATAGATTATTTGGCCATTGAACTTCCGGCAATGCCTATCACCTGGAATGCAACCAAAATCCACACAAACGAGAATAATGTATTAAAACCTAAAATTGGTTTTGATACCACTCGTTTGTTGGAAAATGACTAATTAGGTTTTTGATTCCATCTTTCGATATCGGCTTAACCAAATAACCCGAAAGAGTACTAATTTCATGTGCCTTGGCTATATCTTGAGGGTTATTGGACGAGGTAAGAAGATAAATATTGATATCCTTCTTTATATCGGTTTGGAACGACTTGTACTCACTGAGAAACTCCCATCCGTCCATAAAAGGCATGTTTACATCCAATAAGATAATGTCCGGAAGATTATTTGCAGCTCCCAGATTCTGTTTTAAGAAATCGATGCCCTTTTCACCATCAGAAAAAAATTGAATTTTTATATCCGGGTTGACTTCTGCAATTGTATTCTTCATAATAAACTGAAAAATCTCATCGTCATCGATTAGAAAAAAATGTAATTCATTCATAGTTGTCAAATATTATTTTAAACGTAGTTCCTATACCCAATTCACTGGTTACTTCAATGCTCGCATTCAACGATTCCAGTTGTGTTTTCACCAAAAACAAACCCATCCCTTTTCCGGAAAGTCCACGATGAAATCTTTTGTATAGCTTAAAAATGTCACTGCCGTAACGGTTCAGGTCCACCCCAATGCCATTGTCCTCAAATACCAATACTTTCCTATTGTTTTCCAATAAGGTTCGGATATGAATAACAGACTTTTTGTTCGGATCCCTATATTTTATGGCATTCGATATTAGGTTCTGAGTAACACTCTGCAAGTAGATTTTTGAAAATTTTATTTCTTTCCATCCACTAAGATCCGTCTTCACCTCAATGGTTTCTTTGTCCAAGGTTTCCACATATAGATCCAGGGTGGCCATTATTAGCGGTTCCAGAGCTATATTTTCCAATCTAATCTGATCGTCATCATTAAGTATCCTAACATACACCAAAAGATCGTCCACTAAAGTGTTTATAGCATTGGTTACCTTATGCAATTTGGGAAAATAACTTTTTGCCTCTTCGTAATTTTTAGATTCCGTTAGCATGGACACCAAGGCAGAAACACTCGTTGTGGGAGCTCTTAAATTGTGGGCAACAATATTGTTATACTCCAATAGTTGGGCATTGCGCACCTCCAGCTTATGCTGAATGATTGCCAAGGCCTTGTTTTTATTTTCCAATTCCGAGCTTTTAATCTCCAGCTCGTTGTTCATCAATTCCAGCGCCTTAAAATATTCCCTTTCGGAATTTTCAGTTTTTGTTTCAAGAAAGGACATGCAAAAAATGGCCAATATTACCAATGCATTGATCAGCAATACTGAGAAGATTTCCCTTTTAATTCCTACATTTAAAAGCTGGGAATCTATATGTTTTAACAGCACCCATTTATTGTTGGTTTTAATGTCCGCAAACTTGTGTTGAAACAAGGGTGTCTGGGAAAGTTCATTAGGAAAATCCAATCCGGTTTTTACCCACAAATCTCCGTTATGAAACAAGGTTTTGGATTCTTCGGTATTCAGGGAATCCCATACCTGTGGGCGATCCTCCTTAAATGTGATATTCCGGCCATCGGGAATTAAATGTGCAAACTCTTTGGTCCCGTCTTTACTTACCAAATAATTACCTTGGTGGTCCAACAACATAAACGGGTATTGGTTGTCTTTTTTCAGCAAATCGAGGAGTTTTACTGCACTAAAATTTATAACAACTATGCCCAATTTATTGCCTGAACCATCCCATATGGGGGCTACCCCACGGATCATGGGTGTATATGGCACTTCCAGTACGCCATTTTCTTGATTTAAATTTAATGGGGACAAATAGATTTGATTTTTGCTTAGATTTCTGGTCACCTGATAATAATCACGATCGGCCTTGTCTTGGAGCTCAATACTTTTGACTATTTGCCCGTTCTCTTTACGATTTAGCCTAAACACTTCCTTTCCGTCCAAGTTAATGAGCCTAAATTGACTGTAACTGTCCATTCCAATTAAAAAATCACCTATTTCTTTATCCAAATGGGCATTAGTTTCCGGATCAAAGTCCTTTTCATCAAAATGGTATTGTTCCCAATAATAGAGGTTGGCTATCATGGGTTTTAAAAGTTCAACGATCAGTTGCTTCTTATTGGAAAGTTCTTTTTGCTGTAAGGACGTTAAATTGTTGTGCTCCTTTTGATAAATCCATAAAACTGCAAAAACACTCAGTATAAGTACTGGGAGGTAGTATTTGACAAATTTTAAAAGTAATCGTTTAAGCAAATTAAAAGCTATTAATAGTTAAAGCATGCGCTAGAAAGGAAGCACAGCTCAATACGCAATAAATCTATTTGGGGGGAAAGTTTTAAAGGTCCAGCTTAATAATAAACTGAAAACCAAATATAAGTAAAATTAAATCTCATAAATCATTTTTTAATTTTAATTATTTTAAAGGAATTACCTGCAAAACCAAGGTTAATTTTGACTAGGCTCTGAATGGAATAAAGACTGAATACTGTTCAAAACACCTATTTTTTTAATCATTATGGGTAAAAGTTGACTTGTCTTTATAATTTCCATCTATAGTTGGAACTATTTTTATACTTTTAATAAGTTCAGGTTTATGGCGACCTTCCTATTACAAATTTTCCCCATGGTGTTAAAGAATAAATTAAGTTCTTTAACTTCTGCTCAAAACCTTGGCTCGGCATCCGTACTCAACACTATAAATAGGCCAAAAGGACGTTCAATTATAAAACTACACTCATGGAACCATTAAAAAAAGAAGACATTAAACAAGAGGTTTTTGACCTTTATGATGATTATGCCCACGATAGGGTAAGTAGAAGATTGTTTATGGATAAATTATCCACCTATGCGGTCGGAGGGCTCACGGTGGCGTCGCTTCTAAGTTTTATCTCTCCAGATTATGTGAAAAAAATCCAGATTCAGCCCAATGATCCCAAATTAAAATCGGAATTTATCCATTATAATTCGCCCAAAGGCGGAGGTTCCATAAAGGGTCTGCTATCACGACCCGCTGATGCCAAGGTAAAACTTCCAGGAATTATTGTGGTGCACGAAAACCGTGGATTGAATCCGCATATCGAAGATGTTGGACGCAGGGCCGGACTTGCAGGGTTTATCTCCTTGGCTCCCGATGCCTTGACGCCCTTGGGCGGTTATCCCGGCAACGACGATGACGGCCGCGAACTACAGGGCAAGCGTGATCGCAATGAGATGTTGGAAGATTTTATAGCGGCCTTTAAACACTTGACAGCCCACCCTGAATGTTCCGGCAAGGTTGGTGTAGTAGGATTCTGTTTTGGTGGTTGGATTTCCAATATGATGGCGGTCAAAGTGCCAAATTTGGGGGCTTCTGTCCCTTTTTACGGCGGACAACCAACTGAAGGTATTGAAAAAATAAACGCTCCCTTGCTACTCCATTTTGGCGAATTGGACAAACGCGTCAATGAAGGTTGGCCAGCCTATGAGGAAGCTTTAAAGAAACATGGCAAAGAATATAAGGCCTATATCTACCCCAATGCAAACCATGGTTTTCACAATGATACCACACCTAGGTATGACAGGGAAGCTGCTGAATTGGCCTGGGGACGGACAATCGATTTTTTTAAAGAAAAGCTAGGATAAGGCCAATCAGAACGAAAGCCTATAAACAGCACTTAAAACTTTCTGATTCGTCAGAATACTTTTAATAACACTTTATTGATCCAAGCGATCAATTTCAATTTGCAAAATAATTGATCGCTTGGACTATAACTGTTATTACAGGGAAAGCGTACTAAAAGATATCATAATATACACCACTATGATCACTACCAGTACCGAGGCCATAATATCCCAAATATTATAGCTAGCCTTATTTTCATCCTTCTGTTTATCCGTAACCGTACCAAAGGTAAGGCCGGACAATTGTGCAGCCGATGGGGCTGGATAAAACATACTTACTATAACAGCGATGGCAATACAGAGGGCAAAGAAATAAGCCGCAAATACCAACCAATTAATGTCGGCCAAGTTGAACAGGAAACTGCCCTCGATAAAACTGGATTTCATAATTTCCAGGGTCAGTTTGGAAAAGCCTATAATCAACCCACCTACCAAGGTGGCTATGGCTCCGTTGGCATTAATGCGTTTGTAAAAAATTCCCAACAGGAATACCGCAGTTATCGGTGGCGAAATGTAGGCCTGTACGTTCTGCAAGTATTCATAAAGTCCGTCCGAGAGCCTTGTAATTACAGGTATCCACAACAGCCCTAATCCAACCACGAAAAAAGTTGCCGTCCTACCGGTTTTTACCAATTCCTCCTCTGGTTTATCAGGTTTCAGTTTTTTATAGATATCCAAGGTAAACAAAGTGGAGCAGGAATTAAATACGGAAGCCAGGGAACTCATCAAGGCCGCCAGTAGTCCCGCCGCTACCAAACCACGGAGACCGGAAGGCAAAAGGTTGCTCATTAATACTGGAAAGGCCTCATCAGGATTGTCCCAATGTAATTTTCCCTGCATTTTAAGTCCCAAAGCCACAACTCCGGGAATCAGAAAAAGAAAAACCGGCATTAGTTTTAAAAGTGCCCCAAAGATACTGCCCCTTCTACCAGCTTTTATACTTTTGGCCGTAAGCACCCTTTGTACAATAACTTGATCGGTACACCAATACCAGATACCAACGATGGTACTGGTAAGAAATAATGGAAGCCATGGATAATCCGGATCCGAATTGGGCCGCCACATATTAAAATAATCCACCCCAATGGTTTCCTTTAACTCTCCCCAGCCCCCTACGGCTTCAAGTCCCATAAAACTAAGGATTCCTGCCCCCAGCACCAATACAATGGCCTGTATGGTCTCCGTATAGACTACAGCCCGCATTCCTCCCAAAATGGTATACAGACCCGTAAGTGCCACGGTTGCTACCGCACCGATCCAAAAAGGTATTCCCAATAAAGCCGAAACCACTACCCCACCTGCGTAAATGGTTACGGACACCTTAGTTAGGATATAGGCAATCAAAGATACTATGGAAAGGACCCAACGTGAACGAGCATCGAATCTCTTTTCCAAAAATTCGGGCATTGTAAAAACCCCGCTTCTGGCATAAAATGGCAAAAACACCCAACCCAACATTAAAACGATCCAGGCGTGCATTTCATAAATCAATAATGGCATTTTATCGCCTGCCCCATTACCTGCTAATCCAACTACATGCTCGGACCCAATATTGGAAGCAAAAATAGAGGCCCCTACCATAAACCACCCAATGTTCCGTCCGGCCAAAAAATAGTCCTCTGTATTTTTTTGCTTTTGTTTTATTACCCACCAGGCAACACCAAGTAGTATTACGAAATAGGCTGTGATCACGACCCAATCCAGAACGTCCAATCCCTTCATTATAATTTGGTTTAGTTGGTTTTACTATTTAAACTGTAATATTTAGGTATGGTTAGAAATCTATCATATTTCAATTCTTAAACGTATATGCCTCGACACCAGTAAAACCAGATGGTCTGACAACAAATAACGACCCGGCCAGGGGTTGCTTTTCCAATTCCACTTTACTGAGCCCCTTCCTTGCCGAAGTAATGTACAGATCCTCCATGGATTTGCCCCCGAAAGCACATGAGGTAACGTTGGAAACTGGTAATTTAATGGCTGATAATTTTTTCCCGGTAATAGGATTCCAGCGGGTAACTTGCCATCCACCCCAATGGGCTATCCAAAGCATTCCCTCGTTATCTATGGTCATTCCATCTGGGAATCCCTCCTCCTTAGGCACATTGATTATGGTTCTTTTATTGGAAATATGTCCAGTTTCAATATCGAAATCATACCCTACCACCTTTAGCGTGGGCGTGTCTATAAAATACAAAACCTTATGGTCCATACTCCAGGCCAAGCCATTGGAAATACTAATATTGCTTTCTTTTTTTTCTACTTTATTTCCAGCGCCCAGCATATAAAGACTGCCTGAATCTTCATCCTCGGAAATTGGCATAGTACCGGCCCAAAAGCGACCAGCGGGGTCACATTTACCATCGTTAAACCTATTTTCCGGTAAATGTTTCTCTGGATTGGCAACTATATCAACTTTGCCAGTTTTACAATTCACAAATCCAAAACCATCCTTCATTGCAGCAATATAATTTCCATCGTTACAAACTGCCATAGCCCCGATCATTTGACCTACCTGAAGGGTGTTAAGGGTTTCGGATGCGGGTGACCATTCATGAATATGGCCATTTAGGATATCTACCCAACATATTAATTTTCTGGAAGGGTTCCACAACGGGCCTTCCCCCAATTCGCTTATTTTTTCACATACAACTTTTGGATTCATAGTAAGAATTGTCATTTTATTGCTAGACCTATTAAGGTCATATTAAATTTATTAAACATTAGGGAAACGCCTATTTCTTATAAGGAGACGGACTGACCGAGGTCCAACCTCCATCGATTACCAAACTCTGTCCCGTTATGTGTTTGGCATTATCGGAGATCAAAAACAAAACAGCTTGGGCTATATCATTGACAGATGCAGGTCTGCCAAGGGGCGTAATACTTTCCCAAGTCCCAAAATAGTCTTTATCCTTCAAGGTCCTCTCGGTCAAGGTAGCACCAGGAGCCACGGTATTGACGTTTATTTTATAGGGCGATAACTCTATGACCAAATTCTTGGCCAGCATTTCCAAGGCCGCCTTACTCATACCATAGGCCGCTAAATTCTCATGTGCCTGATGCCCTGTTACCGAAGACATAAAAAGAATGGATCCGCCAGAACCTTGCTTTTTCATTTGGTTGGCTGCGGACTGTGCCAGAAAAAAACTCCCTCCCAAATTTACTTTCATTACCTCAAAGAAAGATTCTGGTGTATAGGTAAGGAATTCCCCAAAGAGGGTAATCCCGGCATTGGCGACCACCACATCCAGTTTCCCGAATTCTGTAACTGCCGTATCTACCATTTTTTGTATTAATTGCATATCACTGGAATCCCCAGCAAGACCAATACATTTTCCATTGTTACCATCCATGTCCGCCACTGCTTCCTTCGTTAAAGTGGCATCCAAATCGTTCAGAAGAACATTGGCCCCATGGGCCACCAATTGTTTACAAATCTCCAAGCCTATTCCCTGTCCCGCTCCTGTAACAATGGCTACTTTACCCTTAAAATCCATAATCAATCAATAGTATTAATGGGAATCCCTAGGGACTTAACTTCCCGATTTTCCCTATAAAAAGTCCATATCCGCACCCAAATGTTCATGTTGTACATGGTCGACATATAAATTTACATAGCCCCTGTCCACTATTGGTGGAGGCACTGCCCTCTATTTCTTGCGCCTTTCCAATTCTTCATCACTAACTACTACAGTCAGGCTACTACTGTGTACATCAAGGGTTGTCAGATCCCCATTTTCAATTACCGAAAAATTACCGCCCATGGCAGCCTCCGGGGAAACATGTAGCACTACTGTCCCAAAACCGGTTCCACTCATACGACCTTCCGAAATACGGACCATATCCTTGACTTCTTTTTCCAAAAGTTTTTTGGGCAATCCCATATTACCTACTTCCGGCATTCCGGGATATCCTTTGGGCCCAACATTTTTAAGTACTAGAACACAGCTTTCGTCCACCTCCAATTCATCGGTATATTCCCAAAGACCACAGCATTAAACCCATTTCTTGGGTTTCTAAAGAATCTACAAAACTTTGGTTCCTCCCTAATGATATTTGGGTGGAATTCATTTTTATAAATCATCATTTTATTGTGAGTATTTCACTCAATCCTTATTTGCAGGCTTCAATATCGTGAACTTTTCCGAAATAAATAGGTCGTTTTTTAAGGAATTTAAAATTGGGCATAAGTATGTTCAGAATTACAAGATCATAAATATATGTATCCCTAGTAATGCGCCAAAATATACATGGGCAAGTTTCAAAAGGTGAAGAATGTATTTCAACTTATTCCATATGACAAATATCATATTCCATTAAAGATAACCGCCTGAATTTTGCCTCGGAAAAAATCAACCATAGCAATTATGAAAATAAAGAAACCCCTTAAAATTCTTTTTTTTATCCTTTTATCCTGTCAAGCCCAGGCACAGTTGACAATATATTTCTAAGAGGTTCCGAAGGGGACACCCGTGAATTTTCGGCAGTACTGGCGGTAAACTACAAAAAAATATCCCCTATGGATTTTTCACATTCCAACATTATTAGCGTTTTTGATCAGGAAGGGGAATTGGCCTATCAGCAGGAAGGCTTGGGGGTAAACAATGAAGAAACGGTATCCAAAATTATAGAATTGGTGAATTAGAACATATTCATTTTTTAATTCCCTGCCATCTTTTGTAAAAAGGATAATCAAGCTTTATATTTGCAATAAAATTTACGGTTGACAAAATCTTCAATGTTACAACTGTTCGCACAGTCTCCCCAACTGGGAATACTGAGGTCTCGTATTGCCAATTTTAAAGATAACACCTCTACGACTTCCCCAACCCGAACCAATATCAAAGGACTCACAGGTTCCGCTTTATCCTTTGTAATAGCTGAAATCTTTCGCAAATCCGAATCACCATTTTTATTTATTTTAAACGACAAGGAGGAAGCGGCCTATTACTTGAACGACCTTGAACAGTTCATTGGGGATAGCGACGTACTGTTTTATCCAGGGAGTTATAGAAGGCCATACCAGATCGAGGAAACGGACAATGCCAATGTGCTTTTGCGTGCAGAAGTCCTCAACCGCATCAACTCCAGAAAAAAACCGGCGATCATCGTTACCTATGCTGACGCCCTTTTTGAAAAAGTGGTAACCAGGAAAGAACTGGAGAAAAATACCCTAAAAATTAAACTGGAGGATACCCTTTCGATCGACTTTTTAAATGAGGTTTTGTTCGAATATAAATTTAAACGGGTCGATTTTGTCACTGAACCAGGAGAATTTTCAGTTCGCGGTGGAATCATGGACGTATTTTCCTTTAGCCATGATGAACCTTATAGGATTGAATTTTTTGGAGACGAGGTGGAGAGTATTAGAACCTTTGATGTGGAAACCCAGTTGTCTACACTAAAAGTGAAAAAGATTACCATCATCCCCAATGTAGAAAACAAATTTTTGGATGAAAACAGGGAAAGCTTCCTTAAATACATATCTCCAAACACCCTCATTTTTAGCAAAAACCTGAGTTTATTGTATGCTAGGTTAGATTCATTTTTTGAAAAGGCCGAAGAGGCCTTTACTAAACTATCCAAAGAAATACAGCATGCCAAACCTATGGAATTGTTCACCAATTCCGACTTATTAAAACATCAGTTGGCCGATTTTGGTTTGATAGAGATCGATGGAGGCACAAAAGCTTCGAGTGACCCCGAAACCATCGTGTTCAATACAAAGCCACAACCTTCCTTTAACAAAAAGTTCGATTTGTTAATTGAAAATCTAAACGATAATTATAAAAATGGCTACACCAATTATCTGTTTTGTGCCACGGACCAGCAGGCCAAACGTTTCCATGATATTTTTGATGAAGTAGGAAAGGAAGTCCATTATAAAACTATTGTTCTTCCGCTATATCAAGGATTTATAGATCAGGATTTAAAGATTGCCTGCTATACGGACCATCAGATCTTTGAGCGTTATCTAAAATTCCATTTGAAAAATGGTTATGCCAAAAAGCAGGCCATTACTTTAAAGGATCTGAACAAACTGGAAATTGGGGATTACGTTACCCATATAGACCATGGGATCGGAAAATTCGGCGGACTTCAAAAGATAGATGTTGAAGGAAAGAAACAGGAAGCCATAAAGTTAATGTACGGGGAAAGGGACATTCTTTATGTCAGCATACATTCCCTACACAAAATTTCCAAATTCAATGGGAAGGACGGGGCACCCCCAAAAATATATAAACTAGGTTCTGGCGCCTGGAAAAAGATCAAGGACAAGGCCAAATCCCGAGTTAAAAAAATTGCATTCGACCTTATACAGCTCTACGCCAAACGCAGATTGGAAAAGGGCTTTCAATACGGTCCGGATAGCTACTTACAGCACGAGTTGGAAGCTTCCTTTATTTACGAGGATACCCCGGATCAAAGTAAATCAACGGAAGACATCAAGAAAGACATGGAAAGTGAAAGGCCCATGGACCGACTTGTCTGTGGAGATGTTGGTTTTGGTAAAACGGAAGTGGCCATAAGGGCTGCCTTTAAGGCCGTGGACAACGGAAAACAAGTTGCCGTTTTGGTCCCAACAACTATTTTGGCCTTTCAACACCACAGGACTTTTTCGGAACGTCTGAAGGAAATGCCGGTGACCGTAGATTATGTAAACCGCTTTAGGACCGCCAAGGAGAAAAAGGAAACTTTGGAAAATCTTGCAGCCGGAAAAGTAGATATAATTATAGGCACCCATCAATTGGTGAACAAAAACGTAAAATTTAAAGATCTAGGCCTTTTGGTCGTAGATGAGGAACAAAAATTTGGCGTATCCGTAAAGGACAAATTAAAATCCATTAAGGAAAACGTAGATGTGCTTACCCTAACGGCAACTCCCATTCCGAGAACCCTTCAATTTAGTTTAATGGCTGCAAGGGATCTATCGGTTATCAATACGGCACCCCCCAACAGATATCCCATAGAAAGCGAGGTAATACGCTTCAACGAAGAGACTATACGCGATGCCATTTCCTATGAAATCCAACGAGGCGGACAAGTTTTCTTTATCCACAATAGAATTGAAAATATTAAGGAAGTTGCCGGAATGATACAAAGATTGGTACCGGATGCCAAAATAGGCATTGGGCACGGGCAAATGGAGGGCAAAAAATTGGAGACCCTTATGTTGGCGTTTATGAATGGTGAGTTCGATGTATTGGTCTCTACCACCATAGTGGAAAGCGGCTTGGATGTTACCAATGCCAATACCATTTTTATTAACAATGCCAATAATTTTGGCCTTAGCGATTTGCATCAAATGCGGGGACGTGTAGGTCGAAGCAATAAAAAAGCTTTCTGTTATTTTATTACCCCTCCTTATGATGTAATGACCAATGATGCCCGAAAGAGAATTCAGGCCTTGGAACAATTTACTGATCTTGGCAGTGGTTTTAATATTGCCATGAAGGATTTGGAAATTAGAGGTGCCGGGGACTTATTGGGAGGAGAACAAAGTGGATTTATAAACGAAATTGGCTTTGATGCCTATCAAAAAATATTGGCTGAAGCCATAGACGAACTAAAGGAAAACGAATTCAAGGATCTGTATGAAGAAATTGGAGGCAAACCAAAAATCTTTGTAAAAGAAACCCAGATCGATTCCGATTTTGAATTGCTTTTTCCAGATGATTATATCAACAATATTACCGAACGTTTAAATCTCTACACAGAACTCAACCAGGTTTCCGATGAGGAAGGTTTACAAAAGTTCGAGTCCGAATTGGTCGACAGATTTGGGGACCTCCCTACCCAGGCCGAGGATTTATTAAACTCCGTCCGCATCAAATGGATAGCCAACAGTATTGGCTTGGAGAAAATAGTGATGAAAAAGGGCAAAATGATCGGCTATTTTATTGCGGACCAACAATCGGATTTTTACCAAAGCAGTTCCTTTACCTCCGTATTACAATTTGTACAGGCCCATGCCAAGCTTGCGAAACTTAAAGAAAAGCAGACCCGCAACGGATTGCGATTGTTACTGGTCTTTGAACATATAAATTCTATTGATAAAGCCTATAAATCCATTCAACCCTTCGATTCCCTTATCCCAAAACCAGGGATAACGGTTCCATAAAAACACCCTAAAGTTGATGCTATTAAAAAATATCCTATTACTTTTCACCCTGAGCTTCACTTTTATTTTGGAGGCCCAACATACCATTTCAGGGAATTTATCCCCGGCCGAAGATTACAAATGGCTAATCGCTTATAAATTGAATCCTGACCATCAAAATTATATAGCCGACACTGCCGTAGAGAATGGTGCTTTTTCGCTAAGCATTCCGGCAAACGCCAAAACCGGCATGTATAGATTGGTATATGCCGTGCCACAGGAAGAATTCTATTTTGATGTGATATACAATGGCAAGGAAGATATTATACTATCCTTTGATTCCCAAAAAGGTCTATTCTTTATTAGCTCAAAAGAAAATTCACTCTACACCAAGTACTTTAAAGAAGTTCATGAACTGGAGAAACAAATTGTTCAATATTATTCCAATGGCAATAAGGACCGAAATATAATCAAAGAACTTTTTAAAAAACTTGCCACTGTCCAAAAATCGTATGAAACCCAATCCGCAGGGATGATCTCTGGGCATTTTATTTCGGCAAATAGCCCCTATATTCCTGCTGGATTTGTAGACGTTGAAACCTATGTGCAGCAAAAAAAGCAACATTATTTTGATGCCTTGGACTTTCAGGATACGATGATATTGGGATCGGGCTTTTTGACAGATAAAGTCGTAAATTATGTGTTTACCGCTCTTCCCCCCCAACAGCTGTCGGTTGAGGAAAAAGAGGTGATAATGAAGAATAATGTAAAGGAATTAGCGAGTGTATTGGAAAATGTCAGTGCAACCAATAAGGTACAGTTATTCAATCGTCTTTGGACACAGGCAACCAGCAACAACTATAACAACCTGGCAGATGATATTTATGGGAATTACCTTAAAAATTTGGCCACAGAAACCAATAAGGCTGACATCCTAAATAACATTGAAACCCATAATCGACTGCGTTTTGGGGCAAAGGCTCCGGAAATCTCTTGGAATGAAGGTAGTACCGTTAAAAAACTTACTGATCTTTCGAGGGCTAAATATTATGTAGTTGTTTTTTGGAGTAGCACATGTTCGCATTGTCTACAACAACTGCCCGAACTTCATAAAAGAATAAAAGACATTTCTGGAGTAAAGGTACTCGCAATTGGCCTGGAAGATGATGATGAAACTTGGAAAAAGGAATCTACAAAACTACCGGCCTTTATTCATGGTATTGCTTTGGGAAAATGGGAAAGTCCGTATACAACCCTATACAACATACATCAAACACCTACTTATTATATTTTGGATAGGGAAAAGCGCATTGTAGCCAACCCGGAGAATTACGAAGAGGTTGTGAAATTTTTAAAAGAGGACAAATAACACACCTTAATTGGAGTCAGTGCGTTTTCAAAATATCGCATTTTCACGTTAACACATTGGAACCTTGGCACATTAACCAATTGCTACATTGATTAATTGCTATATTACAACATTGAAGTCCTACAAAGTTTTAAGGTCCTTAATGGTTTTAAAGGCAACGTCGACCTGCTCATCGTTAACAATTATGGTAAATTCGTTGGTTGTGGAAATTACTTCATATAACACGATCCCCTCCCAAGCCAAGCGTTGAAAAATAAAGTAATAAATTCCTGGTACAGAAACGTTCTCGGCCGGTAATTTTACGGTAATGGAGGAAAGGTTTTCAGCCTTCTGGGTACATTTCTCATTCTTGAACAACTCTTCCACTGCCTCATCCAAAATATTGCTGACAACAATATTGAGTTCGTTGACCCCTCTTGAGGAGGTATAGAAAACGTCCTTATTCCTATTTACTTCCTTCAACAATACAGTCTGATTTTCCAAAATGGATTCGGACACCAAAAAGGTAAAATCGGTCAAGGACGACCTTACCGTAATCTCCCCTATATTTTTTAAGACTTTAATTATTTTGTGGGTCGCACGGAACTCCAAATCATCGGAAAGGCGTTTTAAAGCCATTACAATTGCACCGTTGCGAATATCCTTACCCAACTCACCTTCAATTTCTGGTTTTACTATCCTAGAAAGCGATGTTAAATTAATAATACCTTGAGCTAGAGCACTTTGCAAAAATGGCTTCTTCTTAATGTAGTCTTCCACGACCGATGAAATAGTCTTCATTTTCTTAAAATTTTGGTAAAAATAACAAATTGTTACAAATAAAACAAGTAATTAAAAATGATAAAATGCATTTTCTAGATGTTCAATATTAAAATTAGCCCCATTTTTATGTACGGTAATGATATCGAACCTAGCCTCTACATCAAGATCTTTACTAATAATGTAATGATCTGCAGCCATGACAAGTAGCTTAATTTTCTTTTCTGTAACCGTCTCGGCAATGGATTGCATATAATCCGAACTTCTCGATTTCACCTCAACAATTGCCAAAATATCTCCTTTTTTTGCAATAATATCGATTTCTGCTTTCAAATACCTATAATTTCTATGAACTACCCTATAGCCATTTTTAGTTAAATGGTTCACCGCCAATTGCTCTCCCTTTTTGCCAAATTCGTTGTGCTTCCCCATACTATTCCAATTCTATTTACCAAAAAACGTGCATTTGGTCGAAAAATTCAACCTAATGTCGGCCAAATTTCAACAATCCACGTAATTTTTTATGCAGTATAACGAATTATTTGTATTGGACATAATTTCCAATTTAATTGTGCGTTATGCAATGACCCCTTACTAGTAACCTATCAAATGCGGAATTAATTATGGAATATTTCATAAACTGTAATACTTCTAGTTTGGCCCCCTACACCACCTCACTGGATGCACAAAGGGCCGCACATCTATATAGAAGATTGGGTTTTAGTGCCTCTGTGCAGACTATTAATCAAGCCACTGGCCAGAATGCCACTACCTTGGTAAATTCACTTATCACCGGGGCACAGAACATGCCCACATTGGCCGCCCCTGTTTGGGCCAATTGGAACAACAGCAATTATCCTGAGGATGATGACCAACGGGGACAAATAATAAGGTCACAACAAGAAGAATTTAAGCTGGCCTATACCAATTCATTGCTGAACAATAATCTAAGAGATCGTTTAAGTTTCTTTTGGAGCAATCATTTTGTAACAGAATTGGACGTCTACAATTGTAATTCATTCCTCTATTATTATATCAACTGTCTTCAGCGGAATGCTATAGGCAATTTTAAAACCTTTGTTAGTGAAATAGGCCTTACCAGTGCCATGCTCTACTATTTGGATGGGGTTTACAACAATGGTAACAATCCCAATGAGAACTATGCACGTGAACTGTACGAACTATTTACATTGGGCGAAGGAAACGGATATACCGAAGAGGATATCATTGAAACTGCCAAGGCCATTTCTGGCTATGTAGAAAGGGGAGAAATCGGCTGTGAACAAGTATTGTTCGATGCTACTAAATTCAATACTGAAAACAAAACTATATTCGGAAGAACCGGCAATTGGGGATATGATGATGTTATCGACATTCTTTTTGAGGAAAGAGGTGACCAAATAGGGTATTTCATATGTAAAAAGTTATATGAATTTTTTGTACACCCAGACTCCACAGATGAAGCAAATAATGCCAAGACAATTATTGATGGGCTAACCAATACCTTTGTAAGCAGTGGTTTTGAATTGGCTCCAGTCTTAAGTCAACTTTTTAAAAGTCAACATTTTTTTGACGATGAAGCGATTGGGGTTATTATTAAAAGTCCGTTCGACCTTTATCTAAATATTATTAACGAAACAAGTTTTACCTATAATGACACTACAATTGGTAGCCTAATAAATTATAGCGGTTTGTTGGGCCAGGATTTGTTTGATCCTTTTGATGTTGCCGGATGGCAACGAAACAGAGATTGGATTAATACCAATTTTATGATAGGACGTTGGCTAACCTTAGAGTCCATTATCGACGGCTTCTTTCAGGACAACACAGAACAATTCAGGACATTTGCCATGAATGCCGTTGGTCCTGCCAACAGCAATACAAGTAACCCAGAGATTGTAGTACGGGCCATAGTTGATAAAATAACCCCCAAAGGAATGTTCACCGAACAAGAATTTGACAATGCCATGTCGGCATTTAAAATAGGGGATGTACCGGAAGAATACTATGGACCCGATTATATTCCCGGAGGACAATCCTTATGGATATTAAGCGTAAGCCAAGAGGTTCCCTCACAGGTTCATCTTCTATTAAGACATCTTTCCAGACAACCCGAATTTCAACTTAAATAAAACCGACCATTATGTGCGATACTCATCATAATTCACCCCATAAAGGCAAAGACCATGATGGTCACGATTTAGAACATAAGGCTTGGAGCAGGCGTTCTTTTTTACAAGCCTTAGGAATTGCCGGTTCAGGCTCCATGATGCTGGGAAGTAATTTTTTAACTGCATCCGCACCTTCCCCTTTAACAGCGGCAATTGCTGCTGCGGAAACTGATAATATTCTTATATTAATTCGATTATCGGGTGGAAATGACGGTCTCAGTACCATCATTCCTATTAATCAATACGACATCTATGCCAACGCACGCCCAAATATTTATCTGCCGGAAAGTAAAATATTAAGATTGACGGATGAATATGGGGTTCCTACCTATATGAAATCCCTGGAGCCCATGTGGGGCGAGGGTCAATTTAAAGCAGTACATGGCGTAGGTTATGAAGGCCAAAGTCTGTCCCATTTTACCGGATCTGATATTTTTGCCAATACCGATTTAACCACAACAGGATTCAGTGGACGTGATACCGGATGGATGGGAAGACATTTTGAAAATTTATATCCCGATTATTTATCGGATTTCCCAGGCAGTAGACCAGAGGGTCCAGCCGCCATACAAGTTGGTAACTACGGAAGTTTAGTTTTTGAAGGAGAAGAAACCAACTACGCCTTTGTAACCAATAATATTGATCAGTTGGAACAGATTGCGGAAACTGGCTTGCAATATTCAGTAGATGATGCCCTTTTTGATGATTGTATGTATAGCGATCAGATAAAATTTCTTAGAGGTGTTTCCAACGTAACCAATGAGTACGCTGGAAAAATACATGAGGCCTATATGCGTGGAGCAAACCAAATAGAGTATCAAAATAACGGTTTTGCAAGGCAATTGGCTCTATTGGCACGATTAATAAAAGGTAATCTTGGTACCAAAGTCTATATGATCAGTTTGGGTGGTTTTGACACCCATGGAAATCAACCTTTGGTGCACGAACGGCTAATGTCCAATTTATCCATTGCGGTAGACAATTTTTACGATGACCTGGCCTTTACCCAACAAGATGAAAAGGTATTGAGTATGACCTTTTCAGAATTTGGCAGAAGGATTTACGAAAATGGATCTAATGGAACAGATCATGGCAAAGCCGCTCCTACCCTATTTTTTGGATCTGGACTTAATGGAAGTGCCTTTGTGGGCGAGCATCCATCTTTGGACGAGCCCAATAGTCGAGGTAACCTGGAATACACTATGGACTTTAGAGACCTATATGCCACTGTATTGGCAGAATGGCTGTGTGTAGATATTCCTCTTGTTGAACAACATATAATGGACGGATACACATATACTCCGGTAAATTTAGGATTTAATTGTAGCGGAGTGGATTTTCCCGAAATTACTTATAGTGACGGAAATCCTACACCTCCATCACCAACAGATCCACCTGGGGAAAATCCAAATCCTGAATTGATAAACGCCATTATCCACAAACCTTTTTACCCTACGGATTCAACACCTCACATTTACCTCGAAATGCCATTTAGCGCCCATGTAAACATACAATTGTTCAACATTATGGGTCAATATTTGGGATCGGTATTTAATGAAATGATGTTGGAAGGATCCACAGAAATAAACATCAGGGAAGGATTGCCAACTTATTTGGCATCTGGAAAATACATTTATAGAATACAGGTTCAAAATCAAAATCTCAGCAAATCCATAATGGTAGCATAAATTCACCCCCTACTTACTATGCGAGAAGCCTTCGTAAATTCTGAATTGTTTTCAGGGTAACGAAGGCTTATTTTTTGAATGAATACCTCAGCTGCGGCTAAAAATCTTTATTTTTGCACCCTAATCCAAAAATAATGTCGCAGAACCTTCAAAAGCCAGCAAGATATACAATTACCGCAGCATTGCCATATACCAACGGACCTATACACATAGGGCATTTGGCCGGTGTTTATGTACCTGCGGATATCTACGCAAGATACTTGAGATTAAATGGCAATGATGTGGCCTTCGTCTGTGGAAGTGACGAACACGGGGTTGCAATTTCGATGAAAGCCAAAAAAGAAGGTGTTACCCCTCAAAACATTATAGATAAATACCACGGTATTATTAAACAATCCTTTGAGGATTTTGGGATCACATTCAACAATTATTCTAGAACTTCCGCGGAAGTACACCATAAAACTGCCTCGGATTTCTTTGTGAAACTATATGAACAGGGAGATTTTATTGAGGAAACTACAGAACAATTGTACGACCAGGAAGCACAACAGTTTTTGGCCGATCGTTTTGTAATTGGTACTTGCCCAAAATGTGGCTTCGAGGAAGCTTATGGCGATCAGTGTGAAAACTGTGGTTCCACCTTAAATGCCACGGACCTTATTAATCCCAAATCTACCATCTCGGGGGCAGTACCCTCTCTAAAAGAAACCAAACACTGGTTTTTACCCTTGGACAGATACGAGGATTTTTTAAAGAAATGGATTTTGGAAGGTCATAAGAACGACTGGAAACCCAATGTTTACGGCCAATGTAAATCTTGGATCGACGACGGCTTAAAACCAAGGGCGGTAACCCGAGATCTGGATTGGGGAATCCCTGTTCCCGTTGAAGGCGGCGAAGGCAAGGTGCTGTATGTTTGGTTCGATGCCCCAATTGGTTACATTTCCTCTACCAAGGAATGGGCGGCCAGGGAAGGCAAGGATTGGGAACCTTATTGGAAAGCCAAGGATACCAAAATGGTACATTTTATTGGGAAGGATAATATTGTATTCCACTGTATTATTTTCCCCAGTATGCTAAAGGCACATGGCGATTTTATTTTACCGGAAAATGTCCCGGCCAATGAATTTTTAAATTTGGAAGGCAACAAATTGTCCACCTCCAAGAATTGGGCGGTATGGTTGCATGAGTACTTGGAGGATTTTCCAAACATGCAAGATGTTCTAAGGTATACGCTTACGGCAACTGCCCCTGAAACCAAGGATAACGATTTTACCTGGAAAGATTTCCAAGCTAGGAACAATAACGAATTGGTGGCCATTTACGGGAATTTTATTAACCGAGTAGTGGTGCTTACCAACAAGTATTACAATGGTATTGTGCCTACTCCAGGCGCCTTTAGCGAGGTAGATCGGGAAACTCTGGCAGAACTAAAAAAATATCCTGAAATCATTGCCAATTCCATTGAAAGATACCGTTTCCGGGAAGCGGGCCAAGAAGTTATGAATTTAAGCCGCTTGGGCAACAAGTACTTGGCCGATGAAGAACCTTGGAAAGTAATAAAACAGGACGAAGAAAGAGTAAAGACCATTATGTTCGTTGCCCTTCAAATAGCATCGGCCCTTGCCGTGTTAAGCGAACCATTTTTGCCCTTCACATCAGCAAAACTGAAGACAATACTTGGATTTGAAACTTTGGACAACACCCTAAGCTGGGAAACGGTGGCCCATAAAGAGGACCTGATTCCAGCCGGACATCAGATAAGGGCTGCAGAGCTCTTGTTCAGCAAAATTGAGGACGAAACCATTCAGGCACAGTTGGATAAATTGGAAGCTACCAAAAAAGCAAATGAAACTATGAACAAAGAAGTGAGCCCACAAAAAGACACCATTACCTTTGATGATTTTTCCAAGTTGGACATGAGGGTAGGAACTATTATCGAAGCAGAAAAAATGCCAAAAGCAAAAAAATTGTTGGTATTGAAAGTAAATACCGGTTTGGATGTGAGAACCATAGTATCGGGTATTGCGGAAAGCTTTTCACCAGAGGATATCATAGGTAAAAAAGTAACCGTTTTGGTGAACCTGGCACCTAGGGCCTTACGTGGAGTTGACAGCGAGGGGATGATTCTTATGACCGAAAACGCCGATGGCAAATTGGTATTTGTTAATCCGGATGAAGATGGGGTTGAAAGTGGTGAGACAATAAATTAAGGCTGAATGCCTTGAAACCTTCTACTTAAAAATCAAAATACCCCATGAACCTCATTTCCTACATCACAAAAAACACCCAACTTCCTGCTAAAGGCATAGAGAATACGGTGGCCTTATTGAACGAGGATTGTACCCTGCCCTTTATTTCCCGATACCGAAAAGAACGTACCGGAAATTTGGATGAGGTGCAAATTGGTGCTATTGTACAATACAAAGCCCAGTTTGAGGCCTTGGAAAAACGCAAATCGACCATCCTAAAGTCTATAGAGGAACAAGATTCCCTTACACCAGAATTAGGACAAAAGATCGCCAATGCCGAGGATCTTACTACTTTGGAAGATTTGTATCTCCCTTTTAAGAAAAAACGGAAAACCAAGGCAGAAACCGCCATTAAAAATGGCCTGGAACCTTTGGCCAAAATCATCATGGCCCAGCGTACCGATGAAATTGATTTTGAGGCTTCAAAATATGTAAGTGAAGCCGTACCCAATGAAGATGATGCCCTGGAGGGAGCTCGACATATTATTTCTGAATGGATAAACGAACGTGCCGATATCCGAAATCAGATCAGGACCCAATTGGAAAAATTCGCCTTAATATCCACCAAGGTTATTTCCACAAAGAAAGATGATGAGAAGGCTCAAAAGTTTAGGGACTATTTTGAATGGAGCGAACCCCTTAATCGCTGTCCCTCGCACCGACTACTAGCTATTTTACGGGCCGAAAACGAAGGTTTTATAAGGGTTAAAGTAGAGATAGACGACGACAAGGCCATCTCCAACATAGAGTATAGGATCATCAAAAACAAAAATACTACTACTCAACATATTCAATTGGCCATTCAGGATGCCTATAAAAGGTTGCTGTACCCCTCACTTTCCAATGAGATCCTTAAAAACGCCAAGGAAAAAGCGGATGAATCGGCTATTCAAGTGTTTTCCAAGAACCTAAGGCAGTTGTTGTTGGGATCTCCTTTGGGCGAGAAAAGAATTTTGGCAATTGACCCAGGATTTAGAACGGGCTGTAAAGTGGTTTGCCTAAGCGCTCAGGGCGATTTGGAACACAATGAGACCATTTACCCACATGCGCCTCAAAACGACAGTAAGGGCGCCATTAAGAAAATTAGTTCCTTGGCGGATGCCCATAAGATAGAGGCGATAGCTATTGGAAATGGTACTGCCTCAAGGGAAACCGAACAGTTAATAAAGCGTATTCAATTTAAAAATAATATTGAGGTATTTGTGGTTAGTGAGGCCGGTGCCTCTATTTATTCGGCCTCCAAAATTGCCCGTGATGAATTCCCTAATTACGATGTTACCGTTAGGGGTGCCGTATCCATTGGAAGAAGACTGGCAGATCCCTTGGCCGAATTGGTTAAAATAGATGCCAAGTCGATCGGGGTGGGACAATACCAACATGACGTGGACCAAAATCTTTTGAAAAATTCCTTGGATGCCGCTGTAGAAAGCTGTGTAAATACTGTGGGGGTCAATATTAATACGGCCAGTGTACCGCTATTGAGTTATGTTTCCGGAATAGGACCAAAACTGGCAGAAAACATTGTGTCATACAGAAACGAAAATGGTGCCTTTACCAGTCGGAGTGAAATAAAAAAGGTGCCTCGTTTAGGAGCTAAGGCCTTTGAACAGGGGGCAGCATTTTTACGTATTAAACAAGCAAAAAATCCGTTGGATGATTCCGCAGTACATCCTGAAAGCTATTCCCTAGTACAAAAAATGGTCAAGGACCAAGGCGTTCCCCTTTCGGAAATTATAGGAAACAAGGAAATCCTGAAAAAGATAGACCTTAAACAATATTGTACTGATAATGTGGGATTGCCCACCTTACAGGATATTGTAAAGGAATTGGAGAAACCGGGATTGGACGTACGGGAAAAGGCAAAGGTATTTACCTTTAATCAGAACATAAGAACCATTGCCGATCTTAGCGCGGGACAATTGTTACCGGGAATTGTAAACAATATTACCAATTTTGGCTGTTTTGTAGATGTAGGCATCAAGGAAAGTGGCCTGATCCATATCTCCAACCTATCGGATAGTTTTGTAAAAGATGTGAACGAACACGTTAGCCTACATCAGCAAATTATTGTTAAAGTATTGGAAGTGGATATTCCCAGAAAACGGATCCAATTGGCTTTGCATAAATAAGCTCAAAACTTAAGATGCCGGGTAGGCAATAGAATCATTTATTTGTAACTTTAGGTAAAATTTAAAAAGTTATGTTGTCCGAAAAATTAGAAAAAGCACTGAACGAACAGGTGCGTATTGAAGCCGAGTCTTCACAAGTATATTTATCCATGGCTTCTTGGGCCGAAGGCAAAGGGCTGGAGGGGATTGCTCAATTTATGTATAACCAGTCCGATGAAGAACGTTTACATATGCTCAAATTGGTGAAATATATCAATGAAAGAGGAGGACATGCTTATGTATCTGCGCTTAACGCACCCAAAACCGACTTCGGGAGTTTTCAAAAAATGTTCCACGAGTTATTGGACCATGAAATTTTTGTATCGGATAGCATTAACGAGCTGGTACATGTAACCCTTCAGGAAAAGGATTATGCCACCCATAATTTCCTACAATGGTATGTGGCAGAACAAATTGAGGAAGAGGCATTGGCCCGTAATATTCTGGACAAGATTAACCTGATCGGAAATGATAAGGGCGGTCTATATCTGTTTGATCGTGATATACAGCAGATTACAGCCAATAGTGCGGCCATAACCCCGAAGGCATAATTTTAACATTTAATCTTATTTAGATTGAATTAAAATAGATATTTTTGCTTCCTTGATTTAGATCAGAGGTGGGCAAGAAGAAAAAACAGGACAAGAAAACCGAAAAAAAGCTAAAAAAAGCTTTAAAAAAGGAGCAGAAAACTGCTCTCAAGGAAATGGTTCCCCAGGGGTGCAAAACCAAGTGTTGCGACAAGTACAAAAAGTCGGAATCCAAGAGATGCAATCGCTGTCCTTGTTTTGATCTAATGCAGAAGGTTGCTTAAACTTTGAATACCTTGTGCCTTCCTGGCTTTATGCATTTAACTGTCTTCTAATAAGTGCGGCACGGTCATACCAATTTAGCACAGCGAAATATCCACTGATCCAAAATTGTCCTTTTTGAAAAGTTGTCTATCAAAACTTGAGCAACTTGTGGAATTTCTCCCTGCCGGAACCGATGACGTAATAGCCTAAAACATAAGACAAGCAATGACGATAGCAAGGGCTCCTTCCCTTGGATAAGGGAAGGTGGATCCTCCGCTAGCAGCGGAGGAGACGGAAGGGATTGACAGGCCAGGTCTTCGGGAGGGGGCAAGAGATTCGGCTTTGGTTTAACCTGCCAAAAACACACCCCTAACCCCTCTTAAGAGGGGAGTTTGGTTAGTGCCAACAATGTCTTTATTGCAAGCTATTAAGCAGAAACAGAAAGTTTATATCCTTATAAATTTAATTAATCATTGAGCAGTTTGTGGAATTTCTCCCTTCCGGTACC
>NZ_JACLHY010000015.1 GCF_014397245.1 Arenibacter arenosicollis
CACCGTTAAGGGTATCGTTATCCAGCACATTGCTGTCAGGGATCACTCCGCTAACACCCGTATCCACGGTATAGCTATCGTCCACAGCATCCAATACATTGTCCATATCAGGACCTACCTGAATGGTTACCGTACCGGAATCACAATTGTCCGTATTGGCCGCCTCGCAGATCGTATAGTCTATGGTATAGGTACCGTCAGCAGTGCCAGGGGCTACGCTCACGCTGCCATCCTCGTTTATCGTCAGTTCGTCCGTTGGGGTCGAAGTAAGCACTACATCCGTAGGCGCTACAGGATCACCGTTAAGGGTATCGTTATCCAGCACATTGCTGTCAGGGATCACTCCGCTAACACCCGTATCCACGGTATAGCTATCGTCCACAGCATCCAATACATTGTCCATATCAGGACCTACCTGAATGGTCACCGTTGCCGAAGCACAAACATTTGGATCGGGGATTACATTACAAACTTGATAAATAATGGTAACAGTCGAATTAGATTCTGACTCTACTGGGGTGTAGGTTACAAAACCTGTTTCTGCATCAAAAGAAACTGTACCTAGGGCACTACCACCAATCATGGTCAAACTGGTAATGCCTAAATTATTGGAATCATTATTTGGCAAGTAATCATCGTTCTCCAAAATATTGATAGCGACTTCGGTCAAAGCAGGGGTTGAACCCGAGTCATCCCTTGCAGTGGCTACAAGTGGATCTGGATCCGTTCCATTGGGATTGCCATCATCATCACAGTCAAGTATCTCCCATGCTGGACTAGGTGTTAAGGTTATACTTTCGGGAAGATAATCACATGGATCCAAAGGATCTGTACCATCTTTTTTCTCGTCCTCATTGGTCACCCCGTCACCGTCACAGTCCAAATCGTTCCAAGTATTGGAAGTTTCCACTGTTTGGTGGGCCAATACAAAATCACAGGAATCCTTGGGATCTGTTCCGTCCTCTATCTCTTTTTCATTTGTTACTCCGTCCCCATCACAATCGGCGGTTAGATAGGCTCCATTTTGTATCAAGGTTATACTTTCCGGATTATAGTCACAGGGATCTAGTGGATTAGTTTCATCTTCTTTCTCCTTTACTGTGGTTACCCCATCCCCGTCATCATCAATATCCCGATAATTCACGTCATCGGTACCATCGGTATTTGGAAGGTCTCCAGCTGGATTATTTATTTCATCATTTACATCGAAGTCATCATTTGCATCATCACCCTCATAACCATCGTCCAAACCATCTTCATCACTATCTATTCCTGTATAAACTTGATTCGGAGTACCATCGAAATTGAAGTCATTTCCTTCGATATTATCTGGGACTCCATCATTATCTGTATCCAAGTCCAAATAATCCGGTAGATCCGTACCATCGGTATTCACTGGAATAAGTCCCTGGTTAACCGGCCCATCATAAGCATTGTCCAACCCATCTTTGTCCTCATCCAGGCCGGTTGGCGGAATATAACCATCAGTAAGCTGGGCCTCCACATTATCAGGAATACCGTCATTGTCCGAATCGATATCTACCCTATCCGGATAGCCATCCCCGTCAGAATCTATATCCTTACTAAAAGTAATTGTCTGAGGATCAATGAAGTTTTCTAGACAAGAAAATTGAATTCCTGACTGCCTAGGGACATCTGTAGTGAAATTCGCTGTAGTCTGGGTTTGTATTCCAAATCTGAAAACAAATGTATTTATGTTAATAAATTGGACAGCTACATTAACCGACGGATGAATATTGGATATTCCGTCATATTCCTTTATTCCACCATTAATTAATAGCCCACCTGATGTATAGTTAAGCCCTACTTCAGTAGGGTTGTCATAAGTATAACTTACAGGAGTATCGAATCTATTGAATTCCTGATATTGAATGTTCCCATCTACGTCTATAAAATTGGCAATTAGTTCATTAAGAACGGTAGTTTCATTGGTTCCTGTTTTCACCATGGTAATTCTTAAATCTACGTAGGGCCTTCTTGTACCATCAGTTGTTGTAAACTCAATTTCAGGTTTAAAAAATTCGGGGTCAACCGAATTTTGGTCCAATGTGCTAATTCTGCCACTTACCACACTTTCAATGGTTACTAAAGCATCAAGATCATTTGTAATATTAGAAAACCTGTATACGGCACCTTCTGACAAAGCATCACCAGATTCCAAGATCGGCGCATTACTGAAATTCAATTTCGGTATACTTTCACAATCAAAACCTGAACTTAGTTCACTGGATTCAAGACTATCGAGTATTCCATCATTGTCAGAATCCAAATCCAGATAATCAGGAATTCCATCCTTATCTGTATCGACAGGAATAAGACCTTCGCCACTTCCTGCAGTTGTCTCATATGCATCATCCAATCCATTTTTATCATTATCCGTCTTGGAAGGAAAGATGTAATTCCGCGAAGCCTGTGCTTCAATATTATCCAATATACCGTCATTATCCGAATCAACATCCAGGTAATTCGGAATTCCATCGCCATCAGTATCAATATCGCCTTCAATTGAATCTATTATACCATCACCATCTGAATCAATATCATCTGAATCTATAATCCCATCACCATCAGAATCCACATAAACAATGTCATATGGTTGAAAAGTAGAAATATTGTCAAAAGAGGCAGTAAGTAGTAAGGCCAAAAAAGCTATTGGCAAAATTAAGGCACCACTCACTTTTCCCTTAAAATTAAAGAAAGTAATTTTTTCCATAAATGATAGTTTTGTTTCAACTAATCACCATGGCATAATAGGTAATAATAGATGTAAGAAGTTGGGGCCAACTCCAAAATTACATGCAAGATATGTCTAAAAAATCAATACTCATAAGGTTTTCAAGCCATAAATTAAAGAAAATCTGCCAATAACCGTATTACTCGACAAAGTGTTAATATTAATTATAATGGACCTTAAATTTGCACCGTTTATCCAATAAAAAGTCTTAAAATCACAATGGCACTTCGTATCTATTTTCTTACGCATTAAGTAGGGAAAAGTGCTTGACATTTTAATGATGATCTTAGAATTAAATCCAATAATCACAATATTCAACAATGCCTAAAAACAAAAAATTAGGCCTTAGACTTATATTAAATTTATGGATTTTACGCACATGAAAAAGTAACCCCAAAAACTTAATAATTAAACCAAAAATCGTTCGCAAAATTTAGCGACTTTACCAACCTCAATAATTACAAAAGGGAATCACTGTAGTCATAATTCCACATTATGCCGATCCATAAACTAGAATATCTTCCAATTATGAAATCTTTGTTGTATTTACCCGAGATTGCCTATTGAAAAAAATTATTTTGACTTATTTTTGCCGAAATCAAATGATCAATGAGTTTTAGGGAACAAATTGAAAGAAGAAGGACTTTCGGAATAATATCGCATCCCGATGCGGGAAAGACAACACTTACAGAAAAATTACTACTATTTGGCGGAGCCATTCAGGAAGCAGGGGCAGTAAAGAACAATAAAATAAAGAAAACTGCAACGAGCGACTTTATGGAAATTGAAAAGCAAAGGGGTATTTCCGTTGCTACCTCTGTACTTGCCTTTCTTTACAAAGACAAAAAAATAAATATCCTGGACACCCCGGGCCACAAAGATTTTGCAGAGGACACTTTTAGGACCCTTACGGCTGTTGACAGTGTAATTGTGGTGGTTGACGTTGCAAAAGGTGTGGAAGAGCAAACTGAAAAATTAGTAGAAGTTTGTAGGATGCGAAACATTCCCATGATTGTTTTCATAAACAAATTGGACCGGGAAGGAAAGGATGCTTTCGACTTATTGGACGAAGTGGAACAAAAACTTGGCCTTTCCGTAACACCTTTAAGTTTCCCCATTGGAATGGGCTATGATTTTAAAGGAATTTACAATATCTACGAAAAAAACATTAATCTATTTAGCGGGGATAGCAAAAAGAATATTGAAGATACCATTGCTTTCGATGACATAAACAACCCACAACTCGAAAAAATTATCGGAGCAAAGGCAGCCACAGAACTAAGGGACAATCTAGAATTGGTTAACGGTGTTTACCCTCCCTTTGACAAGGAAAGTTACCTTAAAGGAACTCAACAACCCGTATTTTTTGGTTCCGCCCTTAACAATTTCGGGGTACGTGAACTGTTGGATTGTTTTATAGACATTGCCCCTTCTCCACGTGCAAAAATGGCCGAAGAGCGTTTGGTACAAGCCAATGAAAAGGAGTTGACTGGTTTTGTTTTTAAAATACACGCCAATATGGATCCCAAGCATAGGGACCGCCTAGCTTTCATAAAAATAGTTTCAGGGACCTTCGAAAGAAACAAACCCTATCTTCATGTCCGCCAAAAAAAGAATTTAAAATTCTCCAGTCCCAACGCTTTTTTTGCCGAGAAAAAAGAAATCGTAGATATTTCGTATCCCGGGGATATTGTGGGATTGCATGATACCGGAAATTTTAAAATTGGTGATACCCTAACAGAGGGTGAAATATTACATTATAAAGGAATCCCGAGTTTTTCACCAGAGCATTTCAGATATATCAACAATGCCGACCCCATGAAAGCCAAACAACTCAACAAGGGCATTGATCAATTAATGGATGAAGGAGTGGCCCAATTGTTCACCTTGGAAATGAATAATAGAAAAGTCATAGGAACCGTAGGTGCTTTACAGTTTGAAGTAATTCAATACCGTTTGGAGCATGAATATGGAGCTAAATGTACCTATGAAAATTTTCCCGTCTACAAAGCGTGTTGGGTGGATCCAAAAGACAAGAACAGTGATGAATTTAAAGAATTTAAACGTGTTAAACAGAAGTTTTTGGCCATGGATAAACGAAAACAACTTGTTTTTCTTGCGGATTCCCAATTTTCACTGCAAATGACACAGCAAAAATATCCGAATGTAAAACTTCATTTCACTTCCGAATTTGATTAAGCTTTACCATAAAACGAAAAAAACCTTCTGCACAAACAGAAGGTTTTTTTTTAAGCTTCACCCGTAGGCCCAAAATTTAAGGGTATCGGAGGCTGTTCATAATCTTTAATAGTGCCATGAGCCTTTTCAAAGCGACTCACATTATCCCCTAATGCCTTTAAGAATTTTTTGGCATGTTGAGGGGTGAGTACAATTCTACTTTTAACCTTTGCTTTGGGAGCACCGGGCATCATACTAATAAAGTCCACTACAAACTCCGACACGGAATGATTGATTATAGCTAGATTGGAATAAATCCCTTCAGCTGTCTTTTCATCCAATTCTATATTGATCTGCTTTTGGTTTTGATCTTTATCACTCATTCTAAAAAATGATTAACTATTACTTTTATGTTAAACTACATTAAACTATTTCTTGGACTTATCCAAAAAAAAACCTCGGTGAATAACACCGAGGTTCTAATTATTTAGAATTTCAATTCCTCTTTTCGAGCCATGATTTCATCGTATTCCTCTTTTGAGCCTACAATGATATTCTCATAATCCCTCATTCCGGTACCTGCAGGTATTTTATGACCTACAATTACATTTTCTTTCAATCCTTCCAGAGTATCAATCTTACCGCTTACTGCAGCTTCGTTAAGTACTTTGGTCGTTTCCTGGAATGAAGCAGCCGATATAAATGATTTGGTCTGTAAGGACGCACGTGTAATTCCTTGAAGAATTGGTGTCGCCGTAGCAGCAACAGCATCCCTAGCAGTTACTAAATTCTTATCATTACGTTTAAGAATTGAGTTTTCATCCCTCAATTCTCGGGCACTTACAATCTGACCCGGTTTCAAGTTCTCCGATTCTCCAGCATCCTCAACTACTTTCTGTCCATAAATCTCATCGTTCTCCTGGATGAAATCATCCTTGTGAACCAATTGATTTTCTAAGAATATAGTATCTCCCGGATCCTCAATACGCACTTTACGCATCATTTGACGAACTACTACCTCAAAATGCTTATCATTGATCTTCACGCCCTGTAAACGATATACTTCCTGAACTTCGTTCACCAAGTATTGCTGTACAGCTGAAGGTCCTTTAATGGACAAAATATCTTCAGGCGTAATTGATCCATCGGATAATGGCATACCGGCACGTACATAATCATTTTCTTGAACAAGAATTTGATTGGACAATTTAACCAAGTATTTTTTAACCTCACCCAATTTGGATTCGATGATTATCTCACGGTTACCTCTTTTAATTTTACCAAAAGAAACAACACCATCAATTTCGGAAACAACCGCAGGGTTAGATGGGTTACGTGCTTCGAACAATTCGGTAACTCTTGGAAGACCACCAGTAATATCCCCAGCCTTGGCTGATTTACGTGGTATCTTAACCAAAATTTTACCTTCTTTAATTTTGTCTCCATCATCTACCATGATGTGCGATCCAACAGGAAGGTTATAAGAACGTAATACTTCATCCTTATTGTTCTTGATCAATAGGGTTGGTATTAATTTCTTGTTCCTAGATTCAGAAATTACTTTCTCTTGGAATCCGGTTTGCTCATCGATCTCTACCTGATAGGTAACACCTTGTTCAATATTCTCATATGCAATCTGTCCAGGGAATTCTGATACAATAACCCCGTTATATGGATCCCAAGAACAAACAACCTGACCTTTTTCGATTTTTTCACCGTTCTTAATGAACAATTGAGAACCGTAAGGAATATTATTGGTACTCAGGGTTATTCCAGACTTGGCATCTACAACCTTAATTTCAGAAGTCCTAGAAATAACGATTTCAGATTTTTTACCTTCACCATCCTGACTGGAAACAGTCCTTAAATCTTCAATTTCTGCAATTCCGCCAAACTTGGCCTCCAATTTATTTTCTTCGGAAATGTTACCTGCAATACCTCCAACGTGGAAAGTACGCAACGTTAACTGTGTTCCTGGTTCACCGATCGACTGAGCAGCAACAACACCCACAGCTTCACCTCGTTGTACCATTTTATTGGTAGACAAGTTTCTTCCGTAGCATTTACCACAAATACCTTTCTGAGCCTCACATGTAAGGGCTGAACGTACCTCTACTTTATCAACCGGAGAAGCCTCAATTTTCTTAACATCGGACTCCATAATTTCTTGACCTGCCCTTAAAAGCAATTCTTCAGAAATAGGGTCATAAACATCATGTAAAGAAACCCTTCCAAGGATACGCTCCCCTAAAGTTTCAACAATCTCTTCGTTTTTCTTAAGAGCCTCTACCTGAACACCTCTTAGCGTTTCACAATCTTCAATATTGATGATTACATCTTGTGAAACATCCACTAGACGACGAGTCAAGTAACCAGCATCCGCCGTTTTCAACGCCGTATCTGCAAGACCTTTACGTGCACCGTGAGTAGAAATAAAGTATTCCAAAATGGATAGACCCTCTTTAAAGTTGGATAAAATAGGGTTTTCAATAATTTCCCCACCTCCAGCTGTAGATTTCTTTGGTTTCGCCATCAATCCACGCATACCGGTCAACTGGCGAATCTGCTCCTTGGAACCCCTTGCACCAGAATCCAACATCATGTACACTGAGTTGAAACCTTGTTGATCTTCACGAATACGCTTCATGGCCAATTCCGTCAACATTGCATTGGTAGAAGTCCAAACGTCAATTACCTGATTGTAACGTTCGTTATTGGTAATGAGCCCCATGTTATAGTTGGCCATAATTCCATCTACCTGAGTATTGGCATCAGCAATCATTTCGTGCTTTTCTGGTGGAATAATAATATCCCCCAAACTAAAGGACAAACCACCTTTAAAAGCGAATTCATACCCCATAGTTTTTATCTTGTCCAAGAAATCTGCTGTTGTTGGTACATCGGTAACTCTTAAAATATTACCAATAATATCCCTTAGCGATTTCTTGTTCAATACCTCATTGATATATCCTGCTTCTTCAGGAACTACCATATTAAACAATACTCTACCTACTGTAGTTGGTATAATTTGATTAACCAATTCCCCAGCTTCATTAAAATCTTTGGCACGTACCTTAATACCTGCGTTAAGATCCAATCTTCCTTCATTAAAGGCGATAACCACCTCTTCATAGGAGTAGAAAGTTAATCCTTGGCCTTTCACAGCTACCTCTGGGGTAGACTTTCTTTCTTTGGTCATATAATATAGACCCAAGACCATATCCTGAGATGGTACGGTAATAGGTGAACCATTTGCAGGGTTCAAAATATTATGCGAAGCCAACATTAACAATTGGCATTCCAGAATAGCTTCTGGTCCCAATGGTAAGTGAACTGCCATTTGATCCCCGTCAAAATCCGCATTAAATGCAGTACATACCAATGGATGTAACCTAATGGCTTTTCCTTCAATAAGTTTTGGCTGGAACGCCTGGATACCCAATCTGTGCAATGTAGGGGCCCTGTTCAACATTACAGGATGTCCTTTTAATACATTTTCCAGAATATCCCAGACAACCGGTTCTTTCTTATCTATGATCTTTTTGGCCGATTTTACGGTTTTTACAATACCTCTTTCTATCAGCTTACGGATAACAAAAGGTTTGTAAAGCTCAGCTGCCATATCTTTTGGCAGACCACATTCGAACAATTTCATTTCAGGTCCAACAACGATTACCGAACGGGCGGAGTAATCCACACGTTTACCCAATAGGTTTTGACGGAAACGTCCTTGCTTACCTTTTAATGAATCTGAAAGTGACTTTAATGGCCTATTGGATTCAGTTTTAACTGCAGATGCCTTACGAGTATTATCAAATAAGGAATCTACCGCTTCCTGAAGCATACGTTTCTCATTTCTAAGAATCACCTCAGGTGCCTTAATCTCTACCAATCTTTTTAGACGGTTGTTTCTAATAATAACCCTTCTATAAAGATCATTTAAATCCGAGGTTGCAAAACGACCTCCATCCAATGGCACCAATGGACGTAATTCCGGTGGAATAACAGGGATAACCTTCATGATCATCCAATCTGGCCTGTTTTCCCTATTTTCCTGTGATTCCCTTAAAGCTTCAACAACTTGAAGTCTTTTCAGGGCCTCGGTTTTACGTTGTTTGGAAGTTTCAGTATTGGCTTTATGTCTTAAATCATAAGACAATTGGCTCAAGTCTATTCTGGCCAAAAGATCAATAAGACATTCCGCACCCATTTTAGCGATAAACTTGTTGGGGTCAGAATCTTCCAAGTACTGATTCTCTTGTGGAATGGACTCTAATATATTTAAATACTCCTCTTCACTTAAGAAATCCATTTTTTGAATTTCCTCGCCTTCTGGTCCTTTGGCAATACCTGGTTGAATTACTACATAACGTTCGTAGTAAATGATCATATCCAATTTCTTGGAAGGTAAACCTAAAAGGTAACCAATTTTATTGGGCAGGGAACGGAAATACCAGATATGGGCAACAGGAACCACCAAATTAATGTGTCCTACCCTATCTCTACGTACCTTTTTCTCTGTTACTTCTACCCCGCAACGATCACAAACAATACCACGGTAACGGATTCTTTTGTATTTTCCACAGGCACACTCATAATCCTTTACAGGACCAAAAATACGCTCACAGAATAGACCGTCCCGCTCAGGCTTGTGCGTTCTATAGTTAATAGTTTCAGGTTTTAAAACCTCACCTCTTGACTCTGCCAAAATAGCTTCTGGAGATGCCAAACCGATTGAAATTTTATCGAACCTTTTAATGGTATTATTATCTTTTAGTCTAGCCATAACTATAATCTGATACTAATTTAATTCTTGTTATTAGGAATAGTGTTCAAAACCTATCCTTGTTATTCTTCCAATCTAATATCCAAACCTAATCCCTTAAGTTCGTGCATTAATACGTTGAAAGATTCTGGCAAACCAGGTTCTGGCATGGTCTCTCCTTTTACGATCGCCTCGTAAGTCTTGGCCCTACCTATAACATCATCCGACTTAACGGTCAATATTTCACGAAGTGTAGCAGAGGCACCATAAGCTTCAAGTGCCCAAACTTCCATCTCTCCAAAACGCTGTCCACCAAATTGTGCTTTACCACCCAATGGTTGTTGCGTAATAAGTGAGTATGGTCCAATGGATCTAGCATGCATCTTATCATCAACCATATGTCCTAATTTTAACATATAGATAACTCCAACCGTTGCTGGTTGATCAAAACGCTGACCTGTACCACCATCATAAAGATACGTATGTCCAAATCTTGGGATTCCAGCTTCATCAGTATAGGCATTAATTTGATCCAAGGTTGCACCGTCAAAAATTGGGGTCGCATATTTCTTCCCTAATTTTAGACCAGCCCATCCCAATACGGTTTCATATATCTGCCCAATGTTCATACGGGAAGGTACCCCAAGTGGATTCAATACAATATCCACAGGTGTTCCATCCTCCAAGAACGGCATGTCCTCATGACGTACAATTCTTGATACGATACCTTTGTTACCGTGACGACCTGCCATTTTATCACCAACCTTAAGTTTACGTTTTTTAGCGATATAAACTTTGGCCAATTTCATAATTCCAGCTGGCAATTCATCTCCTACAGAAATAGTAAACTTATCCCTTCTAAGGTTACCTTGAAGATCGTTAAGTTTTATCTTATAGTTATGTAAAAGGTCCGTTACCAGAGTATTGCTTTCCTTATCCGTTGTCCAAGTTCCACCAACCAGATGGGCAAAATCATCAACAGCGTTCAACATTTTCATGGTATACTTCTTTCCTTTAGGAAGCACTTCTTCCCCAAGGTCATTCAATACCCCTTGTGAAGTTTTACCGTTGACCAATGTAAATAGCTTTTCAACCAATACATCTTTTAACTGTTCAAATTTCACTTCGTATTCCAACTCCAATTTAGCAAGGTCTTCCTTATCTTCAGAACGTTTACGCTTGTCCTTAACAGACCTAGAAAACAACTTCTTTTCAATAACTACTCCCCTTAAAGATGGAGAAGCCTTCAAAGAAGCATCTTTTACATCACCGGCTTTGTCACCGAAAATGGCTCGTAATAATTTTTCTTCAGGTGTAGGATCTGATTCACCTTTGGGAGTAATCTTACCAATTAGAATATCTCCAGGCTTAACTTCTGCACCAATACGGATCATTCCGTGCTCATCCAAATCCTTGGTCGCTTCTTCAGAAACGTTAGGAATATCATTGGTCAACTCTTCAGCACCCAATTTCGTATCCCTTACCTCCAAAGCGTACTCATCTACGTGAATAGAAGTAAAGATGTCCTCACGTACCACTTTTTCAGAAATCACGATAGCATCCTCAAAGTTATAACCTTTCCATGGCATAAATGCCACTACCAAGTTTCTTCCAAGTGCCAATTCGCCACTTTCAGTTGCATATCCTTCACATAGAACCTGTCCTTTTTTAACCTTGTAACCTTTTTTAACAATAGGCTTAAGGTTAATACTGGTTCCTTGGTTTGTTTTCCTAAACTTGACCAACTCATAAGTCTTGGAGTCCTCTTCGAAGCTCACCAATCTTTGTTCTTCTGTGCGGTCGTATTTTATGGTGATTTTTTGGGAATCAACATATTCAATAACCCCATCTCCCTCTGCATTGATCAACACCCTTGAATCAGAAGCTACCTGACGCTCCAAACCTGTACCTACAATTGGAGATTCTGGTTTCAACAAAGGAACTGCCTGGCGCATCATGTTTGATCCCATCAATGCCCTGTTAGCATCATCATGCTCCAAAAATGGAATTAAAGATGCTGAAATAGAAGCGATTTGATTTGGTGCAACATCGGTATACTGAATTTCCGCAGGGTCTACTACCGGGAAATCCCCTTCTTCCCTTGCAATTACCTTCTCCGCAGTAATTTTACCTTTTTCATCCATAGGAATGTTTGCCTGGGCAATTTTCATTCCTTCTTCCTCTTCTGCACTTAGGTACCTGAAATCGTTAATATCTACCGTACCATTTTCCACTTTACGATATGGTGTTTCCAAGAAGCCCATAGGGTTTACCTTGGCAAATACCGAAAGTGAAGATATCAATCCAATATTCGGTCCCTCCGGTGTTTCAATAGGACAAAGTCTTCCGTAGTGAGTATAGTGAACATCACGTACTTCAAACCCTGCTCTTTCCCTAGAAAGTCCACCTGGTCCCAATGCCGATAATCTTCTTTTGTGCGTAATCTCCGCCAATGGATTTGTTTGATCCATAAACTGAGATAACTGGTTGGTACCAAAGAACGAATTGATAACCGAAGACAAGGTCTTGGCATTGATCAAATCGATCGGGGTAAACACTTCATTATCACGTACGTTCATACGCTCACGAATTGTTCTGGCCATACGTGCCAGACCAACACCAAATTGCTGGGATAATTGCTCACCTACAGTCCTAACCCTACGGTTGGAAAGGTGATCAATATCATCGATCTCAGCTTTTGAGTTGATCAACTCGATCAAATATTTAATAATGGTAATGATATCTTCCTTGGTCAAAACCTGCTTGTCCATTCCAATATCCAATCCCAATTTTTTGTTCATTCTATAACGCCCAACCTCACCAAGGTTATAACGCTGATCAGAGAAGAACAATTTATCTATAATACCGCGAGCTGTTTCCTCATCTGGCGGTTCTGCATTACGCAGTTGACGATAAATATGTTCAACAGCCTCTTTTTCAGAGTTTGTTGGATCCTTTTGAAGGGTGTTATGGATAATGGCATAATCGCTCTGTGCGTTATTCTCTTTATGCAAAAGAATAGTTTTCACATCAGCTTCCAATATCTCATTAATATGATCTTTTTCTAAAATAGTATCACGGTCAAGGATAATCTCATTTCTTTCAATAGATACCACTTCGCCAGTATCCTCATCCACAAAATCCTCGTGCCATGTGTTCAACACTCTAGCCGCCAATTTACGACCCAATACTTTTTTCAAGCCGGCATTGGAAACCTTAACCTCTTCAGAAAGGTCAAATATCTCCAAAATATCCTTATCCCTTTCAAAGCCAATAGCTCTGAACAAGGTGGTAACCGGTAATTTTTTCTTTCTATCAATATAGGCGTACATAACACCATTGATATCTGTTGCAAATTCTATCCAAGAACCTTTAAAAGGAATAACCCTAGCAGAATACAACTTAGTTCCGTTAGCATGGAAAGATTGACCAAAGAAAACCCCTGGAGAACGGTGCAACTGAGAAACAACAACACGTTCCGCACCATTGATAACAAAGGTACCACTAGGAGTCATATAAGGAATGGTTCCTAAGTACACATCTTGTACAATGGTCTCGAAATCCTCATGCTCGGGATCTGTACAATATAATTTTAATCTTGCTTTTAATGGAACACTATAAGTAAGTCCACGCTCAATACATTCTTGAATGGAATATCTCGGTGGATCAATGAAGTAATCTAAAAATTCTAATACGAACTGGTTCCTCGTGTCTGTAATGGGAAAGTTTTCCATGAAGGTGTTATACAACCCTTCATTGCCCCTCTCGTCAGATTTAGTTTCAAGCTGAAAAAAATCTTGAAATGATTTAATCTGAATGTCCAAGAAATCCGGATAGTTCGGAGTGTTCTTAGCGGATGCGAAACTTATTCTTTCAGTCTGATTTGTGAACATCTATGGACAAAATTTTGAACGTGAATATTTTAATTGGGTAGTGTACTACAATATACACGGTATGTATAAAAAGGCTTAGGTCTAGCCACAAAAAGCGGAAAGACCTAAACCAAAATAATAATGGTTGTTGTTACTATTATTTAAGCTCAACTTCCGCTCCTGCTTCTTCCAAAGATTTTTTAATTCCTTCAGCTTCGTCTTTAGAAACACCTTCCTTAACGGCTTTTGGTGCGCTATCAACGATATCTTTAGCATCTTTCAATCCTAAACCAGTTAATTCCTTAACCAATTTAACTACTGCTAATTTAGAAGCACCAGCTGCTTTCAATATAACATCAAATTCAGTTTGAGCTTCAGCAGCCTCACCACCTTCAGCAGCACCGCCACCAGCAGCAACAGCAACTGCAGCAGCTGCAGGCTCTATACCGTACTCATCTTTTAATATATTAGCCAACTCATTTACTTCCTTTACTGTAAGGTTAACCAATTGTTCTGCGAAATCTTTTAAATCTGCCATTTTTCTATCGTTTAATAAAATTTTAAAATATAATTGTTTTTAGTGCGTACGTATTATCTTTCTGATAATGTCTTAAGGATTCCGGCAAGTTTACCACCACCAGATTTAAGTCCAGAAATAACATTCTTGGCTGGGGATTGTAACAATCCAATAATTTCTCCAACCATTTCCTCTTTAGACTTAATGCTTTCTAAAGCATCCAATTGATCATCACCAACATAAATTGCTTCGGCAATATATGCTCCTTTCAACAAAGGCTTGTTAGACTTCTTTCTAAAAGTCTTGATAAGCTTTGCAGGTGCATTTCCGGTTTCCGAAAACATTAAAGAGGTATTCCCCTTTAATACAGTAGGAAGTTCACCGAAATCTTTATCCGAAGCCTCCATTGCTTTTGCAAGCAAGGTATTTTTAACTACAGCAAGTTTTATATCAGCCTTGTAGCACGCCCTTCTTAAAGCCGAAGTTGTTTCAGCATTTAATCCAGAAATGTCAGCTAAATATATAGTGGAGCTATCCCCTAACTGTGCAGTTAAATCTTGTATAACATTTAATTTCTCTTCTCTTGTCATAATAAAAATTTTTAACTACCAGTTAAACTACTTTTGGATCTAATGCAACACTTGGACTCATTGTACTGGACATGTAAATAGTCTTTACATATATCCCCTTAGCTGCTGTTGGTTTCAATTTCATCAAGGTTTCCAAAAGTTCATTGGCATTATCTGCTATTTTATCAGCTGAGAAAGAAACTTTCCCGATTGCAGCATGCACAATTCCTGTTTTATCCACTTTAAAATCGATTTTACCAGCTTTTACTTCTGTAACCGCTTTGACAACATCCATAGTAACCGTACCTGTTTTTGGGTTTGGCATAAGACCTCTTGGTCCCAAGACTCTACCTAAAGGACCTAGCTTACCCATAACACTTGGCATAGTGATGATTACATCAACATCGGTCCAACCGCCTTTAATTTTCTCCAAATATTCGTCCAACCCTACGAAATCAGCTCCAGCTTCTTTAGCCTCTGCCTCTTTGTCCGGTGTTACCAAAGCCAAAACTTTTACATCTTTACCGGTACCGTGGGGAAGTGTAACAACTCCACGAACCATTTGATTGGCTTTTCTTGGATCAACGCCCAAACGTACTGCCAATTCAATAGATGAATCAAATTTTGTATTGGTTATTTCTTTTACTAAAGCAGATGCCTCTTCAACAGAATAGAGTTTATTCTTATCTATTTTACCGTGGGCTTCTTTTTGCTTCTTTGTTAATTTTGCCATTCTAAATTGCTTTTAAGATTTTAAAAAGGTCTATTGCCCGAAACTTTTAAACCCATAGATCTAGCTGTACCTGCAACCATACTCATTGCGGATTCTACCGTAAAGGCATTTAGATCTACCATTTTGTCTTCTGCGATCAACTTGACCTGGTCCCAAGATACACTTGCAACCTTGTTTCTGTTAGGCTCGCCAGATCCTTTTTTAATCTTAGCCGCTTCCATTAATTGAACTGCCGCCGGCGGTGTCTTTACAACGAAGTCGAACGACTTGTCTTTATAAACCGTGATCGCAACTGGCAATACTTTGCCTGGTTTATCCTGTGTACGCGCATTGAATTGCTTACAGAATTCCATAATGTTGACCCCGGCAGCACCTAAAGCGGGTCCAACCGGTGGCGACGGATTCGCTGCACCTCCCCTAACTTGTAGTTTAACTACTTTACTTACTTCTTTTGCCATTGTTTAAAATTAAATTTAAAAAGTGTTAATTTGGAAGCAACACTTCTTTTAACTATGTAACAGTTCTTATTAAACTTTTTCTACTTGCATATAACTGAGCTCCAATGGCGTCTTTCTTCCAAAGATTTTCACCATTACTTCCAGTTTGCGTTTTTCTTCGTTAATTTTTTCAACAGTCCCGTTAAAACCATTAAATGGCCCATCAATCACCTTTACAGTTTCACCAAACACAAATGGTATAGCTACACTATCGGTCTTAACAGCCAATTCATCAACTTTCCCTAGCATTCTATTCACTTCCGACTTTCTCAAAGGAACGGGATCCCCGCCTTTGGTCTCACCCAAAAATCCAATTACATTGGTGATCGAACGGATAATATGAATCATCTCCCCTCCAAGGTTCGCTTTGATCATTATATATCCCGGAAAATAAACTCGTTCTTTATTTATCTTTTTTCCATTCCTAATCTGCACCACTTTTTCAGTAGGAACTAGAACCTCCTCCAAATAATCTTCAAAACCAAGCCTAGCAATTTCTGCCTCTATATAGCCTTTTATTTTATTTTCCTGACCACTTACAGCTCTTACAACATACCATTTCTTATCCAATACTTCTGACATACAGTGCTTCTTAATTGATTATGTTATTGAAATACAGTTGTATCAACTTACCAAACAAACTATCAACACCCCAGGTCGCAAGCGCAAAAATTATAGAAAACACGGCCACGATCACCATCAAGTTGGAAGACTCCGCTCTTGAAGGTAATGTAACATTATTTCTAAGTTCGTCTATAGATTCCTTTATATATGTAAACATGCTGCGAAATATTTTTTTTCTTAACAATAAAACAAGGTCTTAAAAATACACTGACGACATCATCCCAATCAGAAAAGAACCCATTATTTTTTTTGCACGGGCGGAGAGGCTCGAACTCCCGACACCTGGTTTTGGAGACCAGTGCTCTACCAACTGAGCTACACCCGTTTATATTTACATTGAAAGGTATCCCGCTTTAGCAAGACACCCTCAATGTAAACAATACTATACTAAAATATTAATCTAATATCTTGGTAACCTGACCAGCACCAACTGTTCTACCACCCTCACGGATCGCAAAACGCAAACCTTCACTAAGTGCAATTGGAGACAACAAGTCAACAATAATAGTAAGGTTATCACCAGGCATAACCATTTCTACTCCACTAGGAAGATTAATAGTACCAGTAACATCGGTAGTTCTTACATAGAACTGAGGACGATAGTTATTATGGAATGGAGTGTGACGTCCACCTTCTTCTTTTTTAAGGATATAAACCTCAGCTTCAAATTTAGCATGTGGCTTAACAGAACCTGGCTTACAAATTACCATCCCTCTTTTAATTTGAGATTTTTCAATACCTCTCAAAAGGATACCAACGTTATCACCAGCTTCACCTCTATCCAATATTTTACGGAACATTTCAACCCCAGTAATTGTAGAGTTCAATTTCTCAGCTCCCATACCGATGATTTCAACAGGATCTCCTGTATTTGCAACTCCAGTCTCAATACGACCAGTAGCAACAGTACCACGACCTGTAATAGTAAATACATCTTCAACTGGCATCAAGAAAGGTTTATCAACATCTCTTTGTGGCAATTCAATCCAGCTATCAACAGCTTCCATCAAAGACATAACTGTATCAACCCATTTTTGTTCACCGTTAAGGGCACCTAAAGCAGAACCAGAGATAACAGGACCATTGTCACCATCATACTCATAGAAAGAAAGCAATTCTCTTACTTCCATTTCAACCAATTCCAAAAGCTCCTCATCATCAACCATATCAACCTTGTTCAAGAAAACAACGATTCTTGGAATACCAACCTGACGTCCTAAAAGGATGTGCTCACGAGTCTGTGGCATAGGACCATCAGTAGCAGCAACAACCAAAATAGCACCGTCCATTTGAGCAGCACCAGTAACCATGTTCTTTACGTAATCCGCGTGACCTGGACAATCCACGTGAGCATAGTGACGGTTCGCGGTAGAGTATTCTACGTGTGAAGTATTAATAGTAATACCTCTTTCCTTTTCTTCAGGAGCGTTATCGATAGAATCGAAACTTCTCATTTCAGAAAGTCCTGCGTTTGCCAATACCGTAGTAATCGCAGCAGTCAATGTAGTTTTACCGTGATCCACGTGTCCAATAGTACCTATATTTAAATGCGGTTTGGAACGATCAAATGTTGCCTTTGCCATGTTTGTTAATTTTAATTCTTAGTTTATATTAGTGTACAAATAATGCCTTAATTGAGCCAATGATGAGATTTGAACTCATGACCTCTTCCTTACCAAGGAAACGCTCTACCCCTGAGCTACACCGGCATCTTTAATTTTAATAATTGAGCTAGGCCCAATTTAAAACTATAACCCTATACCCAAAGTTTTAGAGCGTTGACGAAGTTTACCCTCGGCGGCGCTCTGGACAGGATACGAAAATCTCGTCCATTTAATTTTAATTGCGCAAAGCCCCATCAAAGGAGCTTTTGCTTTTAAAATCTTGAGCGGGAGACCGGGTTCGAACCGGCGACATTCAGCTTGGAAGGCTGACGCTCTACCAACTGAGCTACTCCCGCATTGTAATTTTTAGGCAAACCTAAAAATTAATTTCATTATTTCAAAAAAAACTTTCTGTATTTTCATACAAAGACTAATAAAAGCCTTTTTGTGGGGAGAGCAGGATTCGAACCTGCGAAGACGTAGTCAGCAGATTTACAGTCTGCCCTCGTTGGCCGCTTGAGTATCTCCCCAAACCATATTTTAAAGAACTTAAGAAAATTTAATTTTCTTACTTTTTCAGAGCCGAAAGAGGAACTTCCCTCGACTACGCTCGGGCTAAACTTCTCGCCCCGGACGCTTTTCAACTCTATTTCAAAAATCCAAACAAAAATAAAACTATTTCTGTTTTTTTTGAGCCGATAGAGGGACTCGAACCCACGACCTGCTGATTACAAATCAGCTGCTCTAGCCAGCTGAGCTACATCGGCTTTTGTTACTTTTTTCGTTAAAAAAAAGTCCGCTATTTCTAACGGACTGCAAATGTAGATATTTATTTATTTAATCAAAACTTTTTTTGATAATTTTTTTAAGCATTTAATCTTATTTTTTCTTTTCGCTTAACCAGCTTTCTTTCCAACGAACTACAAGCGGTGTCTATAGCCTCTTCAAAAGACTTACATTGCTTTTTAACCACGAACTTATCTTTTGGAACTAGCACCTTGATTTCCACAATTTTATTCTCCTTGGCACTTGTGTTTTCAACCTTAAGATATACATCGGAACTAATTACTTTATCATAAAACAGTTCCATTTTATTCAACCTTGTCTGAATAAAATCAATAAGCTTTCCGTCTGCAGTGAAATTCACCGATTGTGCATTTACTTTCATAGAATGAAGTTTTAATAGAGTTAAACAATCTAATACAACTAGAGTACTATTTCTTGTTTCTAGGATGAGCCGAGAAATGTACTTTTTTTAATTCCGCAATACTATTATGGGTGTATACTTGTGTTGACGCCAAACTGGAGTGCCCCAACAACTCCTTTACGGAGTTTAAATCCGCACCCTTATTCAGCAAATGTGTAGCAAAGGTATGTCTTAAAATATGCGGACTCTTTTTTACCTTGGCCGACACTAAACTAAAATACTTATTAATAATTCTATAAACAAGTGTTTCATACATTTTATTGCCTTTTTCGGTGAGAAAAATATACGCATCATCCTCAACTGTCTCCAATTCATTGCGCTGAAGATTATAACTCAAAAACAATTCTTTGGTTGCCTCCAAAAGAGGAATTATTCTTTCCTTGTTGCGCTTCCCCAAAACCTTTATCGTCATGGCCTGACAATCTACATCTTTCACTTTAAGCCCAATCAGTTCGGCCCGTCTTATACCTGTCGTATATAACAATTCAATAATTAATTTATCCCGTCTACCTTCAAAATTATCCTCGAAGGGCATTTGGGAAAGCACTCCCTCCATTTCTACTTCAGAAAATGGAATCTCAATTTTTTTTGCAGTTTTAAGAGCCTTATGCTTTGCCAAGGGGTTGATAGATATAATTCCAAGCCCCAACAAAAACTTGTAATATGCTTTTAAGGAAGCTATTTTTCTATTTACAGACCTATGGGAGACCCCTGATTCCACTAAAGCAACAACCCAACTTCTAATTAAGCTATAGGACACCTGATCAATATCACCTACATCGAACTGTTGCTTACAAAAGTTCTGGAATGCAATCAAATCGTTATGGTAGGCTTTGGTAGTGTGTGGAGAATAGTTCTTCTCCAATGATAAATAGGAAATAAAGGATTTAATAGCCATAAATCAAAGTTACAAAAGATAATACCCAATATAATATGGCACAAAAAAAAAGTCCCACCATAAGTGGAACTTTTTATACTGATATGCATTCAAGCAGGATTAGATTTCTTCCTTATCCCTTAAACCTTGAATATATTGAGCTTTCTGAATCTTCGCTCTATTCTCTACAGATGGCTTTGTAAACTGCTGACGCTTTCTCAACTGTCTCATTGTACCTGTCTTATCGAACTTACGCTTGAAACGCTTTAAAGCTCTATCGATGTTTTCTCCTTCTTTTATTGGTATTATTAACATGGGCAATAACCTCCTCTCTTTTGTGATTAAGGCTGCAAATATAAACCTTAAAACTGAATTACAAATATTTATTTTAAAATTTTTCTAGCTATGACCACTTTCTGTATTTCGGTGGTGCCTTCCCCAATAGTGCAAAGCTTGGAATCCCTATAAAATTTTTCTACAGGAAAATCTTTTGTATAGCCATATCCACCGTGAATTTGTACCGCTTCATTAGCTGCTTTAACACATACTTCGGAGGCAAACATTTTGGCCATAGCTCCCAATTTGGTAACATTACGACCCTCGTTTTTAAGAAAAGCAGCCTTATGCAACAGTAATTCCGAAGCCTCAATTTCCGTAGCCATATCTGCAAGTTTAAAGGAAATGCCTTGAAATTGACTAATAGGCTTTCCAAACTGCACTCTTTCTTTAGAATATTTTAGTGCCGCTTCATAAGCCCCTTTGGCAATACCAAGGGACAAAGCTCCAATGCTAATTCTTCCACCATCCAAGATTTTCATAGACTGTACAAACCCTTCTCCTACTCCACCCAGCCTGTTGGCATCGGGAATCTTACAATTATCAAAGACTAATTCGGCCGTTTCACTGGCCCTCATCCCCAACTTATTTTCTTTCTTACCGCTGGCAAATCCAGGTGTTCCTTTTTCTACGACAAAGGCTGTCATACCATGACTATCCCCTTTATCTCCTGTCCGTACAATTACGACGGCAATATCACCACTCTTGCCATGTGTAATAAAATTTTTTGCCCCGTTTAAGACCCAGGAGTCGCCTTCCTTAACCGCTGTAGTATTCATACCTGCGGCATCGGAACCCGTATTGTGCTCGGTTAGGCCCCAGGCCCCAATCCATTCGGCAGTGGCCAATTTTGGAATCCATTTTTTCTTTTGCTCCTCATTTCCAAAGGTGAGAATATGATTTGTACACAAGGAATTATGTGCAGCCACAGATAATCCAATGGAGGGATCCACTTTGGAAATTTCTTCTAGAATAGCTATATATTCATGGTAGCCTAAACCCGATCCACCCAGTTCCGCAGGAACCAAAACCCCCATAAAACCCATTTCCCCGGCCTTTTTAAAAACTTCAATTGGGAAAATCTGCGCCTCATCCCATTCCATTACATAGGGCCTAATATATTGTTCAGCAAATTCTTTGGCAGAGGCTGCCACCATTTGCTGGGTTTCGGAGTAATCAAAACTCATTGTCGAAGAGGTATCAATAACCATTTTAGCAATTTTTTTTATAATTGCAAATATAACTCAATTATATCTAATTTTTCCGTGGGAAAATCTTCGATACCTAATAATTCATCAAATGAATTTATACCACCATTCTTCTCCCTATAAGCCACAATCCTTGCTGCAACGGCATATTTTATATAAACCAATTTTGCAAGATCATATGGGGACGCTTGGTTGATATTGATTTTGGATATGGACGGGCTTTCCAATATTTTATATCGGCCTAGAAGTCTTGCAACCACCTCGGATTCCAGGCCGTAGACGTGACTCAATTGTTTTTCGACCACAAATCCACCTAACATATCTCTAAATTTAACAATGCGCCGGGACAAAACATCTCCAATTCCTTTAATCGACTTTAATTCCTCTGCAGTGACTTTGTTAAGGTCATTGACCTCACTATAAACGGCGGAGTTCCCTATATTCTGAATTGGAACGGTTTTCGAGGTACTTGAAGGGCCCAACTCGTTACTACCTTTGGAATGGCTATTACCCTTATTTGTCCATTCCGGAAATTTAAAATAAGGGGAAATAATTTGCAGAAGGGAATCTGAAACCAAAGTTACATTTTGAAATTCCTTACTGGAATTAACATATTGGTTTTTAGCCCTAAAGGCATGTAAACGATCTATTTCCGCGGTAGACATTCCTACGGTATAGCCCTTGTAATCCGATATATAGTTGGGATTAAATGGGTATAATAGGAATGTATCCTTCTTTCGGATATTATCTTTAAGTTCGTCCAATTTAGCTTGGTATTCCTCATCGACTACAAAGGAATTGTCTTTTTCTAGGGCGGGATAAGACTTGCCCACAAAATAGAGTATTTGAAAAACAACTATGAAAAGTAATAAAAAAAAGATCCCACTTCGTTCCTGTTTATTGAACCTAAAGTGGGATTTTAATGAATTTCTGTTCACGACTCAATATTTTTGCCTAATCAACACCTCATCATTATCCGAATTGGAGTCCGGTTCCGATTTGGACGGCATGGTCAATATTCTATAAAAAAAATAGGCTGCAACGGATATTACTACCCCCTGCGCCAATGACATCGTTATCAAAGCTGCTGAATTCATAATATTGCCCTCTTTTCTGACTGCGTTGTTAACAAGATAAATATACTAAAAATGAAATAAATTCAAATAACCCCAACAACAAGAACCTACCAATATTCCTATAAAACACCCTATTGGAAAAAAACCTTTTCGACAATTACTTCCCCTAGCCTTTTCTTTAGTCCTATTTCCAAAACCGCGGTCTGCTTTACCTAAAATTAATATTACTATAAACCCATAAACCACTCTTTATAGGTAGTTATTTTAAAATAGACATGTACTCTATTTGTATTTTCAACCGAGAATGTGATGTGCAGTGCCCGCATTACAAAAAGTGGTGTATTACATACTTAAATGCTGTAGCCCGCCTAAATTCTTACTCAGGATAGGTCTTCCCTACTACCTGTCTCCAATAAAATATCAAAGCGAAAAGGATTATCCCAAAAAATACGGTGTTGAATCAATTGTATTAAATATAAAATCCCACTTCGTTCCTATTCAAGGAACTCAAAGTGGGATTGAAGTTTATTATTTTAAAGTCTACTTATGCCTCTTCCTTTTTTTTATAAAGCAAATTCGCCTTCAGTTTAATTAGATAGTCATCAAGATCTCTTTTTACTTCCCCGGACATTAAATAAAGCCCAATAATATTAGGGAATGACATTGCCAGGATCATCATATCGGAAAAATCCAATACCGCACCCAAACTCACCGAGGCACCTACCACGACGAACACTAGGAATAACATCTTATAAACAAATTCCACTTTTTTACTTTTTCCAAAAAGGTAGGTCCAAGCGCGCATCCCATAATAGGACCAAGAAATCATAGTTGAAAATGCAAACAGAAACACTGCCAAGGCTAAAACATATGGGAACCAAGATAGAACACTACCAAAAGCATCAGAAGTCAACTGGGCCCCTGCCATTCCTTCTACTTCGTGCATACCTGTAAAGATTAAAACCAATGCAGTTAAGGTACAAACCACTACCGTATCTATAAAGGGCTCCAAAAGCGCAACAAAGCCTTCCGATGGCGGATGATTTGTCTTTGCTGTACTGTGTGCAATTGCAGCAGAACCCACTCCGGCTTCGTTGGAGAATGCAGCCCGTTGAAAACCAACGATCAGCACCCCTATAACACCACCTCTAAGTGCACTTGGGCTAAAAGCACCGTCTACAATAGCTGCAAAAGCAGGTCCAATATTTTCTATATTGATTATGATTACTGTTAAGGCAGCCAGAATATAAATGGAGGCCATAATGGGAACCACTCTACCCGTAACATTGGCAATACTATTTATACCTCCAATAATTACAACCCCAACAAGTATTGCTGTAATTATTCCAAACCAGAACCCATTGCCTTGCAATGCCGGGAACTGTCCGGAAAGCTGTTCAAAGGATTGATTTGCTTGAAACATATTTCCTCCCCCAAAAGAAGCTCCTACAGCCAAAACTGCAAATACTCCGGCAAGTACTTTACCGAATCCTTTTAAGTTTCTTTTCTCCAAACCGTAACGTAAATAGTTCATTGGGCCGCCAAACACTCGGCCATCGGGAAGTATATTTCTATATTTAACCCCCAAGGTACATTCCACAAATTTGGAAGACATACCCAACAAGCCACATACGATCATCCAAAATGTTGCACCAGCACCTCCAAGGGAAACTGCTACACCTACCCCGGCTATATTCCCGAGTCCGACCGTTCCGGATACTGCAGTTGCCAATGCTTGAAAATGGGTTACTTGACCTGGAGCATCCGGGTCATCATATTTACCTCTGGCAAGGTCAAGGGAATGCCTGAAGCCTCTAATATTTATAAAACCCATTCTCAACGTAAAGAAAGCGGCCCCGATAACCAGCCATACTACGATGAATGGAATTGCCTTTTGCTGTGGATCACCATTGGGATGCGTAATAATAACAGGTTCATCATATTTTATCTCTGCCAAGATATGTGCCCCTTGTTCTATTACATGCTCCTGATTTTCGGAATTATAAATTACTCCGCCTTCCTTGGCCAAATGCTTTATTTTTCCATTTACTGGTGAAATTATCGTTTCGGTGGTTCCATCTTTTTTGGAAATAACGGCAATTTCATCTCCCTTTTTTACGTCTTGCCCCTCAGACTTTAACCATTGTTTTAAAATAAATTTATCCTGTAACTCTGGCGACCATCCCGGAATAGCAATACGTTTCACATCCGAGTATGCCACTGGATCGTAGATTCCAATCGCTGCGAAGGGATCCCAAAAAAGAACGGATCCCAAAGCGCTTACCGCCGGTGTCATAACTCCATTAAAAAATTCAGTAATGGCCTGCGTAGGAACTTTGTACTGCTTGGTCACCTTCAATCCATTTGAATCGGTAATAGTGACCATATAGGTTAACCCTTCAACTAAATTGGTAGCTTGATTGGCAGTTAAAGGAGTACTTTGATTACTCCATTTATACTGGTAAGGAGGAGTACCTCCGTCTACCTCTAATTTTATAACACCATCATTGATATTGCTTGAAGGATTGTAAATAGACTCCTTTACTACAAGTTCTTGAGAAAATAAGACAAATGAAAATAGTAAGAAGATGGAAGATATATAATTCTTCATAAGTAGCTGAAAAAGTTTAATTTTTGTTGGTTAAGCCTAAAATATCCGAGCAATATCCTAAAAATAATTCTTGAAATCAAATATAATTGGCAATATACTTATTCTATATGGAACATGTCATTTAATTTTTTAATCTGTTCCGGCCTGCCCAATACAATTACTTTCCCCTGTGGCTGCAATTTTAAATCGGCCTCGGGATTGATAATATAATTACCATTTGGCTCTATATAACCTATAATTGTACAGCCCGTCTTTTTTCTCAAATCCAGATCACGGAGGGAATGATTATCTACTCTTGCCATAAAAGATTCTATGGTTACCTCTTCCAAATTGGTCGTATGCTCCCCCTCTGTGGAAAGTTTGTCCATGAAAGTTATTAGATCCGGCATGACCACTAGGGATGCCATATGATCTCCGCCGATCTTGTCCGGCATTATTACCTTGTCCGCCCCGGCAAGTCTCAATTTCTTTTGTGATGTTAATTGGGATGCCCTACTGATAATAAACAAATTTTTATTCAATTGCCTGGCAGAAAGTACCACAAATAGATTTGCTGCATCATCCGGCATGGCGGTAATTAAATATTGTGCCCTATCTATCCCAGCTTCTATCAAAGTTTCATCCTCATTTGCATCACCTTCTATAAAAAGAATATCCTCTTCAAATTTCTCAATTACTTCCTTATTCCTTTCAATTACCACAAAAGGCCTGTTATATGCCTTTAATCTTTCTGCCGCCTGATTTCCATTGCGGCCAAAACCGCAAATAATGACGTGGTTGCTTATACTGCTGATTTTATTTTTCACCCTTTTTTTCTTTAAAAGTTGAAGCGAATTTCGACTTAGAACATATTCGGTTATTACTGAAATTGCAAATGCAAATATAAATACACTAGTGATGATTAAAATTACTGTAAAGATCTTTGCCTCCACATTTAACGGACGTACTTCCGAAAAACCAACGGTAGTTACCGTTATTATGGTCATATAAAAGGCATCTACCCAGGTATAGTCTGACAGGAACCTGTATCCAAACACTCCAAACAACAGGACCATGACCAATAAAGTCAGGGCCAAATACATTCGGGAGCGAAAAAGTCTAATCATATTCAAAGATCAAATACAGAGGTCCTTTTGGTGTATAAAAGATCTTTTATCCTCAACCAAAAAGCCATAAACAAATACAGGGCAAATCCAAAACCCAAGGTAACGAAAGTAAGATATATAAAGGTGGTACGGACCACCCTGGTCCTTATGCCCATACGCTCAGCTATTCGCCTACAAACCTCAAATCCTCTTTTCTGAAAATAATAAAGTACTGTGTAGAAAATGTTCATGCGTTAAAATTAGGGTTTTCTATTTAATAATTGATGGCCCACAGCACATTGTAAACATTTATTTTTGGTACAGTATTCATTGTATAACTGCAAAACAGCCTGACTCTCTTTTGCCGAAGGGAAATGCAGTTTGAGCATCTCAAATTTGGATATAACAGTATTGCTTTCCGATGATGTACCTGAAATAATATTAATTATCTCCTCATTTACATCTCTACCCATATGCTTTGCATAACTTAATTTAATAGGAAGAATAGTATTGATAATAAGTAAATCAACAAATTTTCTGGAAAGCTTTGTGCCATATTTCCTGGAAATTTTTCCAAATGTATAATGGTTGTCCCAATAATCACTGGCAGTAACTTTAAAAACCTTATAAATTTCCCCAGCACTTTTAACACCAATAACTTTACTAAATATGTTTTGGTGAAGTGAATACAAATTGGCTAATTGAGAAAGCCTTATTGTAGGGAAGTTGGATGGTCTCAATTTAAAAAACTCCGGTTTTTTCATTGGCCGATCCACAAGACCATATTTTGCCTTTAGAAAGTGGAATTCGCTTTTCAATTTTTCATAATAATCATCCCCAACAATATCGTCTTCCAAAAGCCCAGCTAAACCGTACAGGACACTTTCCAATTGCAAGGTATTGCCCTGTATTTTGCGCACCATTGGGTATTGAATCCGTTTGGCAATTTCAAAAAAAGTCTCGCCGTTTATTTTTAAACCAAAATTTTTGAATAACAGAATAAAAAATACCTGCTCCCAATCGTTATTGTATTCCAATAATAGTTGGGCCACCAAATCAGTTTTCTTTTCCAAACGTTCAAAATAGAGGACCTCCAACCAATTCTGCAAAATAAAATCATCAATATTTCCGATCTCATTCCTACAATTGATCAATGACCTCTCATTATGGTAGAACAATTTTTGATATTCCAATAATATACTCGATGAAATATAATCTTTAAGAACCAAGGTTGGAATTGCTGTATTATCACTTCTGAAAACATCGCAGTCATCCTCCCAAACCACATGAAGAATTACATTGTGGTAATTAGGGTCTATTTCGTGATTGTGGGCATACCAATCGGAGGATTTAATATGCATCTCCACAGTACCCGCCCATAATTGTTCATCTATCTGAATCTTGGCGTTAAAAAAGTCTGGGCCCGATAAGTAGTTATGCGACCCAACATCCAATATATGAATGGATTCGTTTTTGGAGCCCAGCAAATTCTCCAATTGAAGTTTTTTGTACTTCCAAATAAAATGCAAAAGATCTTCCCGCATAATTAAATGTAAAGAAAAAACTACAAGATCACAAGCCTAATATCGGAATATGATAGGCATTACAAGGGTTCCCAAGAAACCTTAAATAAAGGGTATAGGCCTACAAGTAGACTACTCTACGACCTCACCTTCCCAATTCATAAAACCACCTTCCAAATTAAAGGCGTTCTCAAAACCCAATTTATTCATAATGGCACATGCCTGACCACTTCGTTGGCCAGACCTACAATAGACATAATAGTTTTTTGTTTTGTCCAACTTCTCCAATTCGGCCACAAATTCTTGACCTAGGTATATATCTATATTGGTTGCGTTAGGTATGTAGCCTTCTTCCACCTCTTCCGGAGTCCTTACATCCAGTAAAAATGCATTGTCGTCGCTTTCCAATTGTTCACTCCATTCCTCTTGTGATAAATCTGCCATTTGTTTTCTTATTTAGTCCTCAAAAATAATGCATTACAAAAAATCATCCAATAATTGAGGTATAAATATGTAAAGGACCTTATAGCCGAAATAAACCTACCCCTTTTTTTTTACCGTATATGACCATTTAAATATTTAACAAATTTTTATCACCAAGATTATTGTATCATTTAATTAAACACGTACATTTGTCTATACAATTATTGTAGCGACATGAATGTAGAAAAAATTATTAAAACCGAGACACAAATTCCTATAGCAAGTAGGACCATTATACATTTAAGTCTAGTGGAGGGCAAGATCAATGAAATCATGACCACAGCACTTAAGCCGCACGGTGTGTCCCTTCAGCAATTTAATGTGCTAAGAATATTAAGGGGTCAAAAGGGAAAACCCGCCAATCTATCGACGCTGAACGAAAGGATGGTAACCAAAATGAGCAATACCACTAGGCTAGTAGACAAGTTGATCTTAAAAGGATACGTGGATCGTATGGTTTGTCCTAGCAATCGCAGGAAGGTGGAAATAAATATTACGGTCCAAGGAGAAAGTGCATTGTCCGAAATGGATACCGCCATGAAAGAAGCACAAGAAAAGTTATTAAAAAACTTTACCGTGGAAGATTTAACTGCTTTGAATGTACTATTGGATAAATTTTAGTGAACATAAAAACGATTACAATTAATTATTAAATTCAAAACATGAATACATATATTGAAAATTTGAACTGGCGCTATGCCACCAAAAAATTTGACGCTTCTAAAAAAGTGTCCAAAAAGGATTTGGAAATTTTATTGGAAGCTACTTCCTTAAGTGCATCATCCTATGGTTTACAACCTTATGAAATTCTAGTAATAGATAATACGGAACTCAGAAGTAAGTTACAACCAGCCGCTTGGGGACAGTCCCAAATTACAGAAGCCTCGCATTTAATTGTTTTGGCCAACCAGTCCACTTTTGGTGAAGAATTGGTCGATGATTATTTGGAAAACGTAAGCGAAACCAGAGGAGTTCCGGCAAATGACCTGCAAGGGTATGCAGATTTTATGAAGTCAAAATTAATGCCGCTATCCGAATCGTCCAAAGCTATTTGGACGGCAAGACAAACCTATATAGCACTGGGAAATTTATTATCCGCAGCTGCTGACCTTAAAATAGATACATGTCCAATGGAGGGTTTTGACAATGCCCAATTCAATGAAATACTTGGGTTAACCAAAAAAGGACTTAACGCGGCAGTCCTTGTTGCAGTAGGCTACCGATCAGAAGAGGACAGTACCCAACATTATAAAAAAGTCCGTAAATCCAAAGAAAATTTAATTACACATTTATAAATAGAAACTCTAACACAAATTATCTTAAAATTGAAATTATGAAAAAAAATGCATTAAGTTTAGTATTGGCCGTATTTACAGGTTTAACCGCTGTTGCTTCTACACCAGTGGACAAAGAAGTAAAACAAGTAAAAACCACAGAAAGTACCGTTACCTGGAAAGGATACAAAGTTACCGGTTCCCATCATGGAACAATAGCCCTAAAAGAGGGGTCCTTAATTTTTGAAGGTGATAAATTAACAGGAGGGGAATTTGTGGTGGATATGCCAACATTGGTTTCAAATGACTTGCAAGGTGAATACAAAGGGAAGTTGGAAGGTCATTTAAAATCTGATGACTTTTTTGGGGTTGAAGCAAATCCTACTTCCAAATTGGTTTTCACTACCGTAAAAGCCACTGGAAAAAATTCATATGAAGTTAACGGAAATCTTACTGTAAAGGGAAAAACGAACCCAGTAACCTTTGACATCTCTGTATATGGAAACAAGGCAACGGCCACTATGAAAGTTGATCGTTCATTGTACGACGTTAAATACGGATCAGGTAGTTTCTTTGATAACTTAGGAGACAAAACCATTTATGACGAATTTGACCTAGTAGTAGATTTGGTATTCTAAACGTATCCATATAGCAATGTTTAAAACCTCACAATTGTGGGGTTTTTTATTTTTTACGTAACACAGGTTTGTAAATTTAAAATTCCTTCTTATATTTGGCCTTCAATGAAGAACATGGTATCAAATACTTGGTGGTGGAGTAACTTACGAACAACATCGTGAGCAAAGCATCATTGTAGTATAACTATATAAAAGGCTTGTCATCACGACAAGCCTTTTTTTCGTTTATCATAGAAATCATAAGCCCTATTGGCACTTAGTAGCAACAAACAGAATTATCATGAAATACCAATTAGTTTCGCATCATAAAAAAATACTTGCAGACACCATTACCCCTGTAAGCGTTTATCTAAAAATAAGGGATCGTTTTCCAAATAGCATTCTTTTGGAAAGTAGTGACTACCATGCCAATGACAATAGCTTTTCCTATATCTGTTGCAATCCCATTGCTTCCATAAAAGTGGAAAATGAGACTGTCATTAAACAATTTCCTACCGGCACCACGGAAGAAACCAACATTACGGAACACACGGACATCCCTGGAATTTTACACGATTTTAGTCAAAAATTTGATTCCCAGAACAACAACTTTAAGTTTATAAACAATGGCTTGTTCGGATATATGGCCTATGATGCGGTTCGGTATTTTGAAGATATTGACATATCAAAAAAAGGTAACAGCATCTCCATACCCGACATCTATTATGCTGTCTATCAAAATATAGTGGCCATTAACCATTTTAAAAATGAGGCCTATATTTTTGCTCACTGTTATGAATCCGAAAATAACATTGGGGAAATAGAACAGATTCTCAGCGCCAAGAATTTTGCTTCCTACAATTTTTCCAAAGAGGGAAGTCCAGAATCCAATTTAAAGGACGAGGAATATATGGAACACGTAGAACTGGCCAAAAAGCATTGCAACAGAGGGGATGTCTTTCAATTGGTATTGTCCAGAAGATTTTCCCAAGAATTTAAGGGAGATGAATTCAATGTATATCGTGCCCTACGATCAATAAACCCATCACCCTATTTGTTTTATTTTGATTATGGCGATTTCAAAATTTTTGGAAGTTCACCGGAAGCCCAACTGATCGTAAAAGAGGGCAAGGCTGAAATCCACCCCATTGCAGGAACTTTTAAAAGGACGGGTAACGATGAACAGGATGCCGAGTTGGCCAAGAAATTAAAAATAGATGACAAGGAGAATAGCGAGCACGTTATGTTGGTAGATCTTGCCAGAAACGATCTAAGTCGCAATGGAACTATGGTAAAGGTGGAAAACTATAGGGAGGTTCAGTTCTTTTCCCATGTAATCCATTTAGTATCCAAGGTAACCGGACAAAAGAAAAAGGATATCCCCACTATGAAAGTGGTTGCCGACACCTTTCCTGCCGGAACCTTAAGTGGTGCACCTAAGCATATGGCCATGCAACTAATTGAAAAATATGAAAAAACCAGTAGGGGCTATTACGGCGGAGCCATAGGATTTATGGATTTCAATGGCAATTTTAACCACGCTATTATGATCCGGACCTTTTTAAGCAAAAATCATCAATTACACTACCAGGCCGGAGCCGGTTTGGTGGCTGCTTCGATTCCTGAAAATGAACTTCAGGAAACATATAACAAATTAGGAGCCCTGACCAAAGCACTTGAAATAGCGGAAACTATCTAAAACGCCCATTAATTTGCCCCGTCTTTTCTTAAAAAGGACATTTGGCAAGAACAATATAAAATGTTCAACAGAGGACATCAATAGTATGAAAGAGAATACAGATAATAAAACAAATACCAATTCCTTGGAAAAAGGCCAAGGAAAGTCCATATTGGTAATAGACAATTACGATAGCTTTACCTACAACCTGGTACATTATTTGGAAGATTTGGATTGCATCGTAACCGTTAAAAGAAATGATCAAATAAGCCTGGAGGAAATTGAGGGTTTTGACAAGATCGTTCTTTCGCCGGGTCCTGGAATCCCGGATGAGGCAGGTCTACTCAAAGAAATTATAGCCATGTACGCACCAACAAAAAGTATATTTGGTGTATGCTTGGGTCAACAAGCCATTGCGGAGGTCTTTGGGGGTTCATTGGTTAACATAGACCAAGTCTACCACGGTATCGCCACCAAAATAGATATTGTAAAGGATGATATTTTGTTTGATGGATTGCCCAAAGAAATTGAGGTGGGACGCTACCACTCCTGGGTAGTAAATCCGGACCTTCCAGAAGTATTGGAGGCAACTTCTTTTGATGAAAATGGACAGGTCATGTCTCTGCGCCACAAAATATACGACGTAAGTGCCGTACAATTTCACCCAGAGTCTGTATTGACTCCCTATGGGAAGAAAATATTGGAGAATTGGGTGAAAAATTAGAAGCAATTAATGAGTACGAACTATTAATTTTCTTTAACGTACTTATCAATAACAAAATATAGAAACCGAGCTTCATAGGTACTCCGTACTTATGTCTCAACACCATAGAAATAATGAAAGATATTCTAAACAAACTGATCAATCACGATGTGCTTCCAAAAGAGGATGCCAAACAGGTTTTGGTCAATATTGCCAAAGGAGATTACAATACAAGTCAGATTGCCGCTTTTTTAACCGTTTATATGATGCGTAGTGTCACCATAGAGGAATTGGAGGGCTTTAGGGACGCGCTATTGGAACTTTGTTTAGCGGTGGACTTATCTCAATACAACCCAATAGACCTATGTGGTACAGGTGGTGACGGCAAGGATACCTTCAACATTTCTACCTTGGCCAGTTTTGTTACGGCCGGGGCCGATGTTAAAGTAACCAAACACGGCAACTATGGTGTTTCCTCCAAATGTGGCAGCAGTAATGTCATGGAGTTTTTGGGGATAAAATTCAGTAATGATGCAGGATTTCTAGAAAAATGTATAGACGAGGCCGGCATTTGTGTACTACACGCTCCACTATTTCACCCCGCGATGAAGAATGTAGCTCCAATCCGTAGAGAACTAGGTGTTAAAACTTTCTTTAATATGTTGGGGCCCATGGTGAATCCTGCCTTTCCAAAGAACCAAATGGTTGGAGTATTTAACCTAGAGCTGGCTAGAATGTACGGTTACCTTTATCAAAAGACCGATAAGAATTTTACGGTTTTGCATGCCCTGGACGGCTACGATGAAATTTCATTGACAGGAAATACAAAAACCATTACCAACAAAGCCGAAGGAATGTTAAAGCCTTCCGATTTTGGAGTGGAAGCCATTTTGGCGTCGGACATAGTGGGTGGGGATAGCATTGAAGAATCCGCTCAGGTTTTTCTCAATGTTTTACAAGGAAAAGGCACTACACCACAAAATAATGTAGTCTGTGCCAATGCAGGTATCGCCATAGCCACAGTTAAGGGAATAAGTCCTAGGGAAGGCTTTGAGCAAGCCAAAGAATCCTTGGTCAGTGGAAGAGGGTTGGCAGCCTTAAAAAAATTACAGGCGTTAAGCCAATAACAAATAATAATTAAACCGCCCAGCACAGACTGGCGTTATAGTACCCATGAATATACTGGACAAAATAGTTTTGGATAAGAGAAAGGAAGTAGATTTAAAGAAATCGATTATCCCGGTTTCCCAATTGGAAGCTTCTGCATTGTTCAACAGAACTACCGTTTCATTGGCAGATGCCCTTAGAAATAGCAATAGTGGAATAATCGCGGAGCACAAACGCAGGTCTCCGTCCAAATCGGTCATCAACCAAAACAACAGTGTTACAGAGGTAGCAGTAGGCTATGAAAACGCAGGTGCCTGTGGCATGTCCGTTTTAACCGACGGAAAGTATTTTGGAGGTTCATTGGATGATCTATTATTGGCCAGGGCATCTGTTCAAATGCCATTACTTCGTAAAGAGTTCATCATAGACGAATATCAACTTTTGGAAGCCAAGGCCTATGGCGCAGATGTAATTTTATTAATTGCCGCCATATTGACACGTGCCGAGATAAAAGCCTTTTCCGAATTTGCCAAACAATTACATTTGGATGTATTGTTGGAAGTTCACAACGAAGAAGAATTACATAAATCCATTATGCCCAGTTTGGACATGTTGGGTGTAAATAATCGAAATCTAAAATCTTTTGAAGTAAGCCTCGATACCAGTAAAAATTTATCCACTTTAATTCCTGACGATTTTGTGAAGGTTTCAGAAAGTGGCATAAGTAACATTGAAGCTATCCGGGAATTAAAACCCTATGGATACCTAGGATTTTTAATAGGGGAGAATTTTATGAAAACCGATAATCCTGGAGAAAGCGCCCTCAATTTTATTAAATCGATTAAATAACAAAATAGCCATGAAACTGAAAGTATGTGGTATGAATTTAAATATTTTGGAGGTAGCCGCCCTTAATCCGGATTATCTTGGTTTTATATTTTGGAAACCCTCCAAACGGTTTTTTGAAGGAAATATTCCGCATTTACCAGCTTCCATTAAAAAAATAGGTGTTTTTGTAGATGCCTCTATTGAAGAAGTTTTAGAAAAAATTGAAACCCATGGTTTGGATGCCGTTCAATTGCACGGAAATGAAAGTCCAGCATTTTGTAGCAACCTTAAAAGATTTAACAATGACCGTACAAAAGCTTTAGGGGCGCCAAACCTTAAAATCATAAAAGTGTTTTCTATAAAGGACGATTTTGACTTTGGTGTTTTGACTCCCTATGAAGAAGTATGCGATTATTATCTTTTTGACACCAAAGGGAAATTACCCGGAGGCAATGGCTACACCTTTAGTTGGGAGGTTCTGGAAAACTATCACTCCACCAAACCTTATTTTCTAAGTGGTGGAATAGGCTTGGACGAGATTGAAAAGATAAAGGAATTTCAAAAAAGACCGGAATCAAAGTATTGTCATGCTATTGATGTCAATAGTAAGTTTGAATTGGAACCGGGATTAAAGGATATTGACCAATTGAAGGAATTTAAAGAAGTGTTGAGAATGGAGTAGTTCGAATCCAATACTCAATACCAGTACTGAATACTAGATTATAAAATCATGAATTACAACGTAGACGAAAAAGGTTATTATGGAGAATTCGGGGGAGCTTTTATTCCGGAAATGCTCTACCCTAATGTTGAAAACCTCAGGCAGCAGTATCTGGAAATAATGGCAGAGCCATCATTTAAAAAGGAATTTGACCAATTATTGAAAGATTATGTGGGCAGGCCTTCACCTCTGTATTTTGCCAAACGTTTGTCCGAAAAGTACAACACCAAAGTTTATTTAAAGCGGGAAGACCTAAATCATACCGGTGCCCATAAAGTTAATAATACGATAGGCCAAATATTAATGGCCAAACGCCTTGGCAAAACAAGGATTATCGCCGAAACAGGTGCCGGTCAACATGGTGTGGCGACAGCTACGGTATGTGCCCTTATGGGAATGGAATGTATTGTGTATATGGGAGAAATAGATATTGCCAGACAGGCTCCCAATGTTGCCCGTATGAAAATGCTTGGAGCAGAAGTAAGGCCAGCACTGTCCGGAAGTAGAACCCTTAAGGACGCCACCAATGAAGCCATTAGGGATTGGATCAACAACCCTGTGGATACCCATTATATTATTGGATCTGCTATTGGCCCACACCCCTACCCCGATATGGTAACACGGTTTCAATCCATAATTTCCGAGGAGATAAAATGGCAGTTGAAAGAAAAGGAAGGCAAAGAAAACCCAGACTACGTAGTGGCATGTATAGGTGGCGGCAGTAATGCGGCAGGCACCTTCTACCATTTTCTACATGAAAAGGAAGTGGGCATAATTGCTGTTGAAGCGGCTGGAAAAGGTGTGGATAGTGGTGAAAGTGCGGCAACTTCAGTTCTTGGAAAAATGGGAATTATTCATGGATGTAAAACCCTGTTGATGCAAACTGTAGATGGGCAGATTACGGAACCCTATTCCATTTCCGCGGGACTTGATTATCCCGGGGTTGGACCAATGCACGCACATTTATATAAAACAGGAAGAGCCGAATTTATTGCGGTAACAGACGATGAGGCCATGCAGGCCGGCATGGTATTGTCCAAATTGGAAGGAATTATACCCGCCATAGAGTCCTCACATGCCTTTGCCATTCTGGAAACCAGAAAGTTTAAACCAGAGGATGTGGTAGTTATTAACCTTTCTGGCCGAGGTGATAAGGACTTGGACACCTACATTAAATATTTTAAACTGTAAGCCTCTTATACATTCCCGCCAAGGTGGAAATGCAAAAAAAATAAAGTTAGAATGAACAGAATACACCAAAAACTACAGGCAGATAAAAAAATATTATCCATATACTTTACTGCAGGTTACCCATCTTTGAACGATACTGTTAAGATTATTCAAGATCTTGAAAAAAACGGAGTTGATATGATAGAAATTGGATTGCCCTTTAGCGATCCGTTAGCCGATGGTCCTACCATACAGGCCAGTTCTACCATGGCCCTGAAAAATGGGATGACCACAGCGGTATTATTTCAGCAATTGAAGGATATTAGAAAATCGGTTTCCATACCCTTGATCCTAATGGGATATTTTAACCCTGTTTTGCAATACGGAGTAGAGGATTTTTGCAGGAAATGTCAGGAAATTGGGATAGACGGACTTATTTTACCCGATCTGCCCTTGGACGAGTATCAGGAGAACTATGAAGCAATATTTAAAAAATATGGCCTTGTTAATGTCTTCTTGATTACTCCTCAAACCAGTGATGAACGTATCCATCAGATCGATGCGGCTTCGGACGGTTTCATTTATATGGTAAGTTCTGCTAGTGTAACAGGTTCCCAAGATGGATTCGGCAATAACCAGGAAACCTACTTTCAACGCATTGCCAATATGAAGTTGAAAAACCCACAGGTGGTCGGTTTTGGAATAAGTAATTCAGAAACCTTCCAACAGGCAACTAAACAAGCCAAGGGAGCAATTATTGGTTCCGCTTTTATTAAATTTTTGACACAAAACGGTGTAGATAAAATTGGGGATTTCGTAAAGGGAATTCGAAAATAGTCCTATGGAAATTATAAATAATTGGAAAATAGTTTTGTTTTTGTGCCTAAGCCTTGGCTTGGCCCCCTATTTCCCCGAACCCCATATTCTAAGTAAATTAAAATGGATAATGGGAGGTGCAATTGGAATGAAACCCATGGACTGGTTCGATGTGATTCTCCATGGATTTCCATTTGTTTTGTTAATAAGGATATTGATCTTGAAAGTCTTAAAAAAGTAAGTTCTTTATACATTCTTAAACCATTTTTGGATTCCTGCCCACGCAGGAATGACATTCTAATAAAACTAATTGCTCCCTTAAAACAATTCCACAGATTAAAAAGAGCAATCTTCCTAAATTTAATTTTTATACCAAGGATAGTAAAACCGTTTCAAACCGTCCAATCATTTTCACATTGTTATTCCTGCGCAGGCAGGAATCCAATAGACTGGTATACCCTTTTTATCAGTTCTTTATTGTTTACTAAAAACGACCTATGAATCGAAATTGGAAACTTCCCTTAATATCAGCTTTACTCCAATAACTACATGATCGGATATTAGCCTGCCTTTATTCACACATTGTCATTCCTGCGCAGGCAGGAATCCAATGATCTAGAATTATTTTTGACCATCCATTTTATTTAACCATAAAGCAGATTGTTTATCCAAATTTAACATCTACCTTTAATACAATAAACCACTAATTCTTAGCCCTTTAAATACCTTAAAAAAGTAGTTGCCCCCTGAATAAGTTGAATAACTAAATTGTCATTAATAAAAATGTCATGAAAACAATTCGCTTACTTCTAACATTACTACTTGTCAGTTCAATTTTAGTAGGGCAGACTAAAGAATTCTCAAAAGATTATTTTTTACAAAAAAGTAAAAAACAGAAAACTACTGCCTGGATTTTATTAGGCGGAGGAACGGCTATGTTCGTTGGCGGTGCAGCTTTATTTGATGCCAATTTTTATGGTGGATCAAATAGTGGCGCGGACATAGGCGGATTTATTATGTTGGCAGGAATCATAGCCGATGGGGCCAGTATTCCCTATTTCATTAGTGCCGGCAAAAATAAGAGGACAGCCATGTCATTTACATTTGATTACAAACCAATTTATTTATCCAGTGATAACTTGGCTGCAACACAAGCGTATCCGACGCTTTCCTTGAAAATTAAAATTTAGTCCTTAACATTCACTAACAAAGGTTTATAAAGGCTTTAACGGAACTTTTCAGGTCTTTTTATTAAGTTGGGAAGGAACCTTAAAACTTAAAAAAAATGGGAATTATGAATGATAAGAGAAAGTTTAAAAGAAAAGTCGAACAATCCAATCCTACCAATCCCACAGGGAATACCAATGTGGATACCAATAACTTTGACATTGAAAAGGAAACTATAAAAGATCAACAGAACAAGCATTAGTAGATGCTAAGTAATTCCACAAGTTAAATATATAATGGAATTATTCTAGAAAAAATCTTTATACTGCAAAACCCTGAAATCGATAGTATTGATTTCAGGGTTTTTGTCTTTCATTTTTTTATATGCCTCCAAGCTTCCAACAGCCCTATTGGCCGCCCCGGAAGGCGCAGTTAGCGACACAGTTCTAATGACTCTCCCATCACCTGACAAATCTGCTTCCTGAGGCCAACATGAATTTTCCTTATCGGCGCTTGGAAGAACGAATTGGTGAATGCGGGGAACTTTATTGGAAATCAATTCCAGGTTCAATCCATGTTCCTTTAAATATCTTCTAAAAAAATATTCAGGTCCATTTTTGCTATTTCCTCCAGTGAACAATAGGGTATTTACTTGGGAATACTGTTGTAAATAAGCAAACATGTCCCTTAATACAATATTCTCCATACCTATATCTGAGGCATCCATCTTAGAGCGTTCTGCACTTTGCACTATATCACAAATACCTATTTTGCGTTTCTTTAAAAAACCCATTCGTTGTTGAACGGCCTTTTCCGTAGTTTCAAAATCTAAATTCAGTTTAAAAATACGATCTAAAATAGACCACAACTGACCATCCCGGCTACCATAGCAGAAATCGACATCTCCTTCCTTTAAGTCGCCGGTGGTAAATCTTGGCGGTGGCAAAGTCCCTACGATCAGTTTTGTGGCACCCTCGAACAAAAAAGGTTTATACGGATGTGTATGTAGAAACATTGTGTTATGGGCTTAGGGAATTAAACAGAATTTTTGAACGTACAAAGGTACATGGCTAAAACAAAAAGTTGCAGGGAATTCCCGAAAAATTCGGACCAACCCTGCAACTATCCCATAAAGCAATCACTACTATGCTTTTATTTCAATACTATTACCAAATCCTCGGAATTTACCAAAGATCCACCTTGTAACAGAACCCTATCCACAATACCCTCTTCCGTTGCCGTAACCGTTGTTTCCATTTTCATGGCCTCAATAACAAAAAGTGGCTGGTTCTTTTTTACTTCTTGATTTTTCTTCACTAGTACATTGGACAACATGCCCTGCAACGGAGCACCGATCTCCTTGGCATTGGACATATCGGCTTTTACATTTTCTACCTTATCTACTTTTACAGATTTATCCTTGATAATTACATTCCTCAATTGCCCGTTTACCTTAAAGTATATGCTAACATTACCGGCATCATCGGGTTCGCCTCTAAGCATAAGGGAAACAAGAATATTTTTACCCCTGTCCAACTCTACAATTATCTCCTCCCCTATTTCCATTCCATAAAAGAAATTCTTGGTAGGGATATTCATAACATTGCCATACTTCACATGATGATTATAGGCATCGGTAAAAACTTTGGGATATAATTTATAGGATAGGAAATCGGTAATAAGCAATTCTCGACCCATTCCTGAACTGAACTTTCTTTTGAAAGCATTAAATTCCTTATCAAAATCTATAGGTTCCAAATGGGCATTTGGCCTATCGGTAAAAGGTTTTTCATCCTTTAGAACAATTTTCTGCAACATTGCAGGGAAACCACCGACCGGCTGGCCCAAATCTCCCTTAAAGAAGCCTATTACGGACTGAGGAAAGGAAATAGTATCCCCTCTTTCAAGTACATCTTCTGCCGTTAGCCCATTGCTGATCATATATTGCGCCATATCTCCGACCACTTTGGAACTAGGGGTTACCTTTACAATATCGCCGAACAATTTGTTAACCTCTCCATACATTTTGGTAACCTCGGGAAATTTATCCTCCAATCCCAAGGCTATGGCCTGCCCTTTTAGATTGGAATACTGTCCACCAGGAATTTCATGTTTGTACACTTCACCTGTACCCGACTTCAATCCTGACTCAAAGGTATAGTAGTAATTGCGCACCGTTTCCCAATAATTGGAATATTCAGCCAATTTATCGGTATTCATGTTATTCTCGCGTTCGTTAAACCGCAACATCTCTACCACCGAATTAAAATTGGGCTGGGAAGTAAGCCCTGACAATCCGCCCAAAGCAACATCTACTACATCCACACCGGCCTCAATTGCCTTTAGATACATGGCTGCTTGCGTAGAGGAGGTGTCATGCGTATGAAGATGAATAGGGATATTGATTTCTGATTTTAAAGCCGAAATCAATTCGTAGGCTGCATAGGGTTTTAATAAACCAGCCATATCCTTTACCCCCAAAATATGTGCCCCCGCATTTTCTATATCCTTCGCCAATTGCACGTAATATTTGAGGTCGTACTTGGTTTTGGAAGGATCTAAAATATCTCCAGTATAACAAATCGACCCTTCGGCCAATCCACCTGTTTTGGTACGCACATAATCAATACATGGCCCCATGGATTTCATCCAGTTCAGCGAATCGAAAATTCGAAATACATCTACCCCGGATTTATAGGATTCCTCAACAAACCTCTCTATCAAATTATCCGGATAAGCGGTGTAACCAACTCCGTTGGACCCCCTAATCAACATTTGTAACAAAATGTTGGGCATCGCTTTACGCAACAATTCCAATCGCTCCCAAGGATTTTCCTGTAAAAATCTAAGGCAAACATCAAAGGTGGCTCCTCCCCAAACTTCCAGACTAAAAATCTCAGGATGGTTCTTGGCATAACCCTCGGCAACTTTCAACATATCTACCGTTCTCATACGGGTAGCCAACAAACTTTGATGGGCATCGCGCATGGTGGTATCTGTAAAATGGATCTTTTTTTCCTTCTTCAACCATTGGGCAAATTGTTCCGGACCCAGTTCGGTAAGAAGGTCCTTGGTTCCCTTGGGATAGGCTTCGGTTTTTGGAAAGGAAGGGACTTTGGGTTTGGAAAAAATATGATCTCTATCCAATTTCTTCACATCAGGATTACCGTTTACAATGGTTTCCCCTAAAAACTCTACCAATTTATTGGCCCGGTTCCGAGGTTCCACAAACTTAAACAGTTCAGGTTCATTCTTAATGAAATTCACGGTAACCTTACCTTCCCTAAAAGTAGGATGCTTTAAAATATTGTCCAAAAATGCCATATTGGTCTTTACCCCTCTAATACGGAATTCCGCCAATGCCCTACGCATTTTTCTACAAGACCCGTCCAATGTTCTACTGATTGCCGATACCTTCACCAACATGGAATCAAAAAAGGGCGATATGGCCACGCCCTGATAAATACTACCAGCATCTAACCTAATACCTAATCCAGAAGCACTTCTATAGGTTGTAACTACTCCATAATCTGGCTTAAAATCGTTTCCAGGGTCCTCTGTGGTTATTCTACATTGTAGCGCATATCCCGTAACCACCACGGAGGCTTGATCTTGGATTTTAATTTGCTTATCGGATAGTTTATATCCTCCGGCAATAAACAGTTGAGCTTTTACCAAATCGATGTTCGTAATCATTTCGGTCACCGTATGCTCTACCTGTATTCTTGGGTTTACTTCAATAAAATAGATACTGCCATCATCATCCACCAAAAATTCGACCGTTCCAATATTATTATAGTCCACGGCACGACAAATATCAATGGCGTATTTGTATAGATTATCTTTTGTTTCCTGTGGCAGGCCTATGGATGGAGCAAACTCTATTACCTTCTGATAGCGACGTTGTACGGAACAATCCCGCTCAAATAAATGCACAATATTGCCATGTGTATCGGCAACAATCTGAATTTCTATATGCTTGGGATTTTCCACAAATTTCTCCAAGAAAACCGTATCATCGCCAAAAGCGTTCAGAGATTCCCTTCTTGCCTCCGGGAATCCTTTTTTGAGCTCATCCTCGGTTCGGATAACCCGCATTCCTCGTCCACCTCCACCAGAGGCAGCTTTAAGCATTAATGGATAACCAATTTCCTTTGCTTCTGAAAGCGCAATATCAATGTTGGTCAAATCCTTATCACTACTTCTAATAATTGGAATATTATTGGCAACAGCCACATCCTTGGCTGTAATCTTGTCCCCCAAAGCCTTCAGTACGGAAACCTTTGGACCTACGAAAATAATTCCGTTATCCGCACATTTTTGGGCAAATTTGGCATTTTCGGACAAGAAGCCATATCCTGGGTGAATGGCATCTACATTATTGTCCTTAGCAATTCTGATCAGGGCGTCAATATCCAAATAGGGCTTTAGCGGCTCATTGTCCTCCCCTATCTGATAACTTTCGTCTGCCTTGTAACGGTGCAGGGAATAGCGATCCTCGTAAGTATATACTCCTACAGTTTTTAAACCTATCTCCACACATGCCCTAAAAATACGTATGGCAATCTCTCCCCTATTTGCTACTAATACCTTTTTTATTTTCAACCTTTTACGTTTTAGAATTGCTTAGTTTAATAAAATTTTACTCTTCTACAAACTTAGCATATTAGGGCTAGGTCGCCAATATGTTAAAAGTATATCTTTCAAGAAATTTGTTACAAATCAAAATTAGGGGTAAAAAAGTAGTTTATTCGAAACTTGATAATGAACTATTTATGTTCTAACTTTAAAAAAGATAAAATATAAACACAAATGGGAAAAGGTGATAAGAAATCGAAAAGAGGTAAAATTGTTAATGGTACATGGGGTGCTAGACGCAAAAGAAAAATTAAAAAAAGACCCACAATCGAAGAAAAGATAAATCCTGGGAAGAAAAAATAAGGGCTGGCCGTTAATTCCAATTAATCGACCCTAAAATTCAAAATAACATCCCCCGCTTCGGATATGTTTAGTGCATAGGTGTAAAACCCATTTTCCAATGGTGTTTCACCCACAAAATCTATAGGCTGTAAAATGTAATTCTCTTCACCAACCTTTATATTTATATATGCATATTGATAAGCAGTTTCATATTCCAAATACCCGGAATATTCGTCTGCTCCGATATTTTCGTGAAGCATTGCCTCACTACCAACTTGCACTAGATCAAAGGTAACACTGCTTTCATTTTTTATTCTAATATTGACTCCATCCAGATTGTCATCCCGATCGGAACAACCTATGAAAATAGCAGCAACCAAAACCAGAAAAGCGAATCGTTTCATATTAATCTCAATTAAGTAGGACTTATTTGAAATAACGCTTTTTTTTCAAAAATATTCTATCGTATAAAAACAGGTTGGTTTTCCTTTAAAGTATGTTCCTTACTAAACATATATCCATCCATATTAAACCCTTTTACATCCTCTATGGTTTTGGCCTCGGTATCCAAAATATAACGTACCATGGTTCCCCTTGCCTTTTTCGCGAAAAAACTTATAATCTTTAAATTATCATTCTTCCAATCCTTAAATACTGGGGTAATCACCGGCACTTTTAGATTTTTTTCGTCCACGGCACTAAAATATTCATTGCTGGCCAAATTAAGGAACAGCTCATTGTCCTTCAATTCAGAATTTAGATGATCCGTAATCTGCTTTTTCCAAAATTCATATAGATTCCTTTTACGTCCTATCTTCAATTGCGTTCCCATTTCCAAACGATAGGGCTGCATAAGATCTAAGGGTTTTAGAACACCGTACAAACCTGATAATATTCGTAGCTTTTGTTGAAGACCTTCTAATTTTTCTGCAGCAATAGTGTAAGCATCAAGACCTTGGTAAACATCACCACTAAAAGCATATATGGCCGGCCTAGCATTTTCCTCAGTAAAGGGTACCGAAAACTGCTGGTTCCTTTCCCAGTTGAGCTCCGCAAGATTGGCCGAAATACCCATTAATTTTGCTAAAGCCTTTGGATTTTTCTTTGCCAAAACCTTATTCAACTGTTCCGCCTCTTTTAAAAAATGGGGTTGAGAAAATTCCTTTGTGGGCAATTTACTTTCAAAATCCAAAGATTTTGCAGGTGATATAACTATTTTCATGCTTGGGTCTTATTAAGAATAAGGTCAAAAATAATAGCTGATTATTAAATTACCTAACCCTTTAAAATCTTGTTTTCAATATTGGTATAAAAGAAACCTATTCTGCTTGACTGTGCTTGGAATATTGCTTCCATTTTTCAATACAGTTGGCCATATCCTCAGGGATTTCGGAATCGAACCTCATAAATTCTCCAGAAACAGGATGTACAAACCCTAAGGTCTTTGCGTGAAGGGCCTGCCTAGGTAAAATTTTAAAGGCGTTATCCACAAATTGCTTGTATTTAGTAAAAGTGGTCCCCTTCAATACTTTTTCGCCCCCATATCGCTCATCATTGAACAATGTATGTCCAATATGCTTTAAATGCACTCTTATTTGATGTGTTCTTCCCGTTTCCAGCGTACAGGCGAGCATGGTTACATATCCAAGGCGTTCCAAAACCATATAATGGGTTACCGCCTCCTTGCCCTGCTCCCCTTCAGGGAAAACCTGCATCTGCAATCTGTTTTTAGGATTGCGACCTATATGACCTTCAATGGTTCCTGTATCCTCCTCAACATTTCCCCATACTAGGGCTATATACTCTCGTTCGCTGGATTTATCAAAAAACTGTTTAGCCAAATGCGTCATAGCAGCTTCGGTCTTGGCCACCACCAGTAGACCGGAAGTATCCTTATCTATTCTATGTACAAGGCCAGGACGTTCGTCACTATTTTTCGGCAAATTGTCAACATGGTAGATCAAGGCATTGATCAAGGTTCCTGAATAGTTACCATGTCCAGGATGTACCACCATCCCAGCCGGCTTATTCACCACCAAAAGCACATCATCCTCATAGACAATATCCAAGGGTATGTTTTCTGGTGTCAATAAATTTTCGTGCGGTGGATGGGCAAACATGACCCGTATGTGATCCCCAGCCTTTACTTTGTAATTTTGCTTAACAATAGCACCGTTTACCCAGACATTGCCATCTTTTGCGGCCTGTTGAATTTTATTTCGCGTAGCGTTTTCAATGAAATTCATTAAAAACTTATCTATCCTTAATGGGTCTTGGCCTTTAGAAGCTGTAAAACTATGATGCTCAAAAAGTTCCTCCTCATTTAATTCAAACTCATCCTGTGCTTCCATAATTATTCGGACTCTGCCTTAACTTCTGCTCTTGGGGTAATATTACCATTGCCACAAACCAATTCAATCTTCGAAGTTTTGGGCAATTTGTCACCTGGGACAATGTATTTTCCTTTGTACTTTATATTGTAAACCATATCCTTTCCCAATTCGTCCACATAAGTAACACGTTCCACCTCTAAACCAACAGCTTTGAGCATAGAACTTGCATTCCTTTGGGTAACCTGAATAATATTGGGAATAGTGACCTTTTTATAACCAGAGGGATTAACGGTAATATAAATTTTCCTGCTCTCCTTTACCTTACTCCCTGCACGAGGTGTCTGATCTATAATGGAAAACCTTGGATAGGAGGGATTATAATTAGCCGAATCCAGTACTTCATATCGTAATTTTGATTGATCGATTATTGACCTCATCTCCGTCACCGATAATTTGGCTAAATCGGGGACCTCAACAAACTTACCGTGATTGGTAGTAGCCTTCAGCCATTGCATTGCACCAATAACCAACAATACAGAAACTACCAACGCCAATACCAACTGAATCAAAAAAGATTTACTCGTTAAAAACTTTAAAAAATTTCGCATAGTATATTTTCTTGTGTCGCAAAGATAGAAAACCGAACGCTTTTTCTTTACTTTGAATGCATGATATTTGTTTATTGATTTTGGCGGGCAGATTGCTTTTAAAATATACCTTTAAAATTAAGGCTATTCTTTAAAAATACTTGCGTACCAATAACTTAAATAACGTTCTAAATGACCAAGTATTAAATATTAGATTTAACGAATGAAAAAAAATATTGCAATTATAATGGGTGGCTACTCTAGCGAGTATAAGATTTCCTTAATAAGCGGAGGTGTGGTTTACGACTTTCTGGACAAGGAAAAATTTAACGCCTACAGAATCCATATTTTCAAAGACAAATGGGTCTATGTAGACCACAATCAGAACGAATTTAATGTTAACAGGCATGATTTTACTGTATCCCTGGACTCCGAAATTTTAAAATTTGATTGCGTATTCAACGCCATTCATGGCACTCCCGGTGAGGATGGCCTAATGCAAGCCTATTTACAGCTTATTGGAATTCCACAAACTTCCTGCGACTACTACCAAGCCGCATTAACCTTCAACAAGCGAGACCTATTAAGTGTTTTAAAACCATACGGGATAAAATCCGCTCCATCATATTATATGAACTTGGGCGACCCCATTAACGAAGATGCCATAATAGAAAAAGTAGGTTTGCCGTGTTTTGTAAAAGCCAATAAAGCCGGTAGCAGTTTTGGTATTTCCAAAGTCTATAAGAAAGAAGAATTATTAAAGGCCATTGAAAATGCTTTTAAGGAAGACAATGAAATACTTATAGAGTCTTTTTTAAATGGAACCGAAGTTTCAGTTGGAGTGATTAAATACAAGGGGGAGACCAAAGTGCTGCCCATCACCGAAATAGTATCTGAGAATGATTTCTTTGATTACGAAGCCAAATATGAAGGAAAATCACAAGAAATTACTCCGGCAAGAATAACCAAGGATCAAGAGAAAAAAGTGACTGAAATTGCAAAAAAGGCTTATGAGGTACTAAAAATGAAAGGATTTTCCAGAAGTGAATTCATTTTTGTAGATGGTGAACCTTTTATGTTGGAAATGAATACCACCCCAGGACTCACTACCGAGAGCATTTTACCCCAACAGGCCAAAATAGCGGGTATCCCCCTTTCAGAACTCTTTGAAAGTGCCATTTGGGAAGCATTGGGATAAATTAAGTAATTTTAAAAACAATACCCACCTAAAAAAATAATGGGTATATATATCAACGACCTTTTTCAGTCCTATTTACAACAATAGAGAAAGGTAAAACTTAATAGTGTAAGAATGAAAAGACGTGCCATCTTTCCGGGTTCCTTTGATCCATTGACCCTTGGACATTACGATATAATAAAAAGAGGAATCACTCTTTTTGATGAAATCATCATTGCCATCGGGGTTAACACAGATAAACAATATATGTTTTCCCTGGAGGAGCGTAAAAAATTTATATCCGAGGCCTTTAAGGATGAATCTCAAATAACAGTTCTCACCTATCAAGGATTAACCGTAGACTTTTGCAAAAAAGTAAATGCTGGATTTATCCTTAGAGGCCTTAGAAACCCTGGGGATTTCGAATTTGAAAAGGCAATAGCCCATACCAATCGAAAGCTTTCCGAAATAGAAACCGTTTTCTTGCTGACCTCTTCCGGCAAATCTTACATTAGTTCCTCCATAGTTAGGGATGTCATAAGAAATGGTGGTGACTACACTGGTTTGGTACCAGATTCGGTTAGAACAAAATAGGACAATTCTATTCTTTTGGGATTCCCAAAAATTCAAGTGCATTTATTAAATTATCAAGAATTTCCATGGACCAAGGACTACGGTATCTCTAGCTAGCACGGTCTTAAATCCAACTAAATTTGATAGAAAAATCCTTCATTTTAACAGTACACCACTAATTTTGTCCAATTCACAACAATCTATTCGCAGGTTCACATAATCATACTACTATTGTAGGAAAATGCGACAGATGATTATGAAGACCCCCATTGTATCCAACCAATTCCTGATAAAGCAGCTGCCTAAGCCTACTGCTTTTATCAATAAGGAATTCAAGGTTGTTCTCGCGTCTGATAAGTGGGCTGAAGATTTTAATTTTCAGGGTAAAGATTACATCGGAAAATCCATAAATGAATTGTTTAAAAATGTAAGCAATAAATTGACAGAGACTTTGTTGGCATGCTTCGATGGCAAATTTCCTGAGTCAGGCACAGACGTTTATTTAGACAATAGCTCCAAAGAAAAATGGTTTCAATGGAACAACATTCCGTGGTACGATGAACAGGAAAATATAATTGGTGCCATCATCCAAACCGAAGATGTAACAGATCGCGTTAAAAACGAATTAAGAATTGAGAAACTCGAATTCCTGCAAAAAGAAACTGGTGAACATGGTAAAATAGGCAACTGGGAATACCATAAGCAACAAGATAAGTTCATTTGCTGCGGCATGATAAGGCGTATTTTCGAGGTCGATGACGATTATGAAATAGATATAGATAATTCCGTTAATTTTTACAAGGCAGGCTATAGCAGAAATACCATTTCCATGGCTATTTTTTCGGCGAGGGAGAAGAAAACTTCCTGGAACGAAAAATTGCAGATCGTTACCGCCAAAGGAAATGAAAAATGGGTAAATGTTTCCGGAAAGCCCTTGTACAAGAGTGGCGAATATGTGGGACTCATAGGAATTGTCCAAGACATAACGGATTTTGTACAGAAAGAACAAAAAACCAAAGACAATGAGCACCTCCTAAAAACACTTATCAACAACCTGCCATTACAGATTTACATTAAGGATACCCAATCTAAAAAATTATTGGCCAACAAATCTGAATTGCAGTTTTTAGGAATAGAAAACGAGAACGACATTATAGGCAAGGATGATTTTGACCTATATGACAAGGCTACGGCACAAAAATTTCGGGATGAAGATGTAGAAGTGATGATTTCCCAAAACGCTATGTTGAACAAAGAGCTGACCCGTACCAACCCGGACGGTTCCGTTGTTACCTTTCTTTCCTCCAAGATCCCATTGAAGGGAGATAATGGTGAGGTTACCGGCCTTGTGGGTATAAGCATGGACATTTCTGAGCAAAAACAAAAGGAAAAGGAACTAAAAAGCCTTATTTCCGTCACCTCTTCCCAAAATAAAAAGTTGATAAACTTTGCCCATATAGTCTCCCATAACTTAAGGTCCCATTCTGCCAATTTTGCAATGTTATTGGACTTCTTGGCCAGCGAGGAAGACGAAAAGGAAAAATTAAGAATTATGGATATGCTTACGGATTCTTCAAAAAACCTAATGGACACCCTTCATAATTTAAATGATATTGTGGCCATTAATACAGAATCCAACATAATCAAGAAAGAGGTAAACGTCAATAAAAAAGTAAACGCTGTACTTAAGAAACTTAAAGCACAGTTGGATAGGAACAAGGCCACGGTGATAAGCGAAATATCCGATGACGTAAAAATAAATGTTGTTCCGGACTACTTGCAGAACATTTTGACAAACATAATTACCAATGCACTAAAATACAAGAAACCGGATGTTGACCCAATTATAAAATTAAGCCTTAATTATGTTCAAAATTATACTGTGTTGAGTATTGAGGACAATGGATTGGGATTGGATCTAAAAAAATACGGAACCAAGTTATTTGGAATGTACAAAACTTTTCATGGGAATGCCGATGCCAAAGGATTGGGACTGTACATTACAAAAAATCAAATAGAAGCCATGCATGGCAAAATAAGTGCCAGCAGTCAGGTTGGTATTGGAAGTACTTTTAATTTATACTTTAATGAAAAAAATTAATTCAATTTTCATTGTTGATGATGACCCGATAACGGTTTATGGAATTAAAAAAATATTAAATTCCGTAGCCACTTGCGATGGCATTTTTGAATTTAAAAATGGACAAATGGCCATTGACCGTATAAAGAAAATAATCATCGAAAAATCAGATCTTCCCGAATTAATTTTTTTGGATATTAACATGCCCATAATGGATGGTTGGGAATTTTTGGACGAGTTTATAAAATTACCTATAATTAAAAGTATCAACATAAATATTGTTACGTCCTCCATTGACCAATATGACAAGGACAAGGCTGAAAATTTCAAGTCGTTGACACACCACAGCATCATATTCAACAGCAAACCCATTCGAAGATCGGAAATAGAAGAAATTACCACTGCCATTTCAGTTTAATACCCAAGTTTTAGCTAACTTTGAGTTTTTGAGAATTAATTTTGGGCGTATTTCAACACAATTAACTCCAAACACACCCTAAATTTCCTATTAACGGCAAAGCAGTTTTTTTTGAGTTTTAAACAAAATTTTAATGTAGCATGAAACTTCTGGTAAGACTTTTTCTAGTGCTCTGTCTTATTTCTTGCGAGACCAAAAAAGAAAGAAAAACCGAAAACATTGAGACTGTTTTTGAGCGTAGCAATGGAGAAGAAACAGCAACTTATCTTCAAGTAATTGACTTCTACCTGCAACTTGCCAAAGAATTTCCCGAAATAAATATTCAGATCATAGGTAATACCGATAGCGGTAATCCCTTACATATGGTTACCTACAATCCAGATGCCGATTTTAATTTTCAAAAAATTGGAAGGGATAAGAGCATCCTATTTATAAATAACGGCATACATCCAGGAGAAAGCGATGGCATAGACGCAACAATGCTCTTATTTAGGGACTTGGCCATGAAAAACATGGATTCCCCCAAAAACACGGTTGTAGTTACCATTCCTGTCTATAATGTTGGCGGGGCACTAAACCGGAATTCAACATCCCGGGTAAACCAAAATGGACCTAAAGCCTATGGATTTAGGGGCAACGCAAAAAACTATGACCTAAATCGCGATTTTATAAAATCGGATACCAAAAACGCCCATACTTTTGCCAAAATTTTCCATTTAATAAAACCCGATATCTTTATTGACAACCATGTTAGTAATGGTGCTGATTACCAATACACACTTACCCACTTGTTTACACAGCATAATAAACTTGGAGGGGACTTGGGTAATTACCTACATAAAGAGATGATGCCCGCCTTGGAGAATTCATTGACCGAAGCGGACTGGGATATTTCTCCGTATGTAAATGTATTTAATCAAGTACCGGAAAAGGGATTTTCCCAATTTATGGACTATCCCAGGTATTCTACCGGATATACTACACTATGGAACACCTTGGGCCTCATGATTGAAACCCATATGCTAAAACCCTATAAACAAAGAGTAGAAGGCGTATACGCTTTAATGACCAAAATTTTGGATCTATCTGAGAAAGACTACAAAAAGATTAAAAATTTAAGGGAGAATGCTTTTGAAGTATATCTAGAGAGACAAAACTACCCGCTTCAATGGGCCATAGACACCACACGAAGTACGGTTCTGGAATTCAAAGGTTACGAAGCCGATGAATTTAATAGTGAAATAACGGGCTTTCCCAGACTAAAATATGATAGAAACCGGCCGTTTGTAAAGGAAGTCAACTATCAAAATTACTATATTCCAGTCCACGAGGTAGAAATCCCTAAAGCATATGTAATAAGAAAGGGCTTTGACAAAATAATAGACTTACTGACTGTGAACCAGATAAGCTTCAAAACCTTAAAAGAAGATACTTCCTTTGCTGTAGAGTCATACAAGATAGACAGTTTTAGCACTTCCAAAAATTCCTTTGAGGGCCATTATCCTCATTACAATACCAAAGTGCTTCGGACCAACAAAAAAGTAGATTTCACTGCAGGTGATATTCTGGTCCCCACAAATCAAAAAGGGATGCGCTATTTATTGGAGACTTTGGAGCCGGAAGCTACGGACTCCTTCTTTAATTGGAATTTTTTCGACGCTATCTTACAGCAAAAAGAAGGGTTCTCACCATATGTCTTCGAAGATCTTGCGCTGGAAATTCTACAGGAGGACAAAGAAATCAAAAACCAATTCGATCTAAAAAAAGAAATCGACAGTACGTTTGCCAGCGATTGGTATGCCCAATTGGACTGGATCTTCAAACGGTCCAAATACTACGAACCGGAACATATGCAATATCCCATTTACAGAATCCTAAAAGATTAAACCACTAATCTTCGAACAGAATTTTGATATTCGCATAAGAATTTTCCAAGGCTTTTTTAATTTTTTCCGGGCCTTTCCATTTTACTTTTTCTATTCCCTCACTGGCCTCGCCCACTAAAACCCCTTTATAACTTGTTTTCATGGCAAACCAATGCACTTCCTTTAATTTATAACTTCCATTCCTCTTAAAAAGGTGATAGGTGGTCCTTAGAAAATTTTCTATTTTCAATCCCTTTACCCCGGTTTCCTCCTCAACTTCACGCAAAGCACATTCCTCAATAGTTTCTCCCTTATCCAATTTTCCCTTTGGGAGATCCCATTTATCGTTTCGGTAAATAAAAAGCACTTTCCCCTCTTTATTGGTTACCACCCCACCGGCCGCAACCACTAATGGTATTTTCTTTGAAAATTTCTTTAAAATTTCCTCATGATTAGGGTGATAAATAAAAGCTGCATTAAGTTTTTTGCTGGCCAAAGAGTCAATTGCTTCGTTTATAGCAGACCCGTTCAACAAAAAATATTTATTATTTGCCGTATCCGATAATTTATTTGTTAAAATCAGAGGTGCCTCATTAACAAAAACTTTATACATTTGCGTCATGGTTTTAGACAAAGACACTGCCAAAAAAACTGCAGAGCTTCTGCTACAAATTAATGCAATTAAGTTGAAACCTGAAAATCCATTTACATGGGCTTCAGGATGGAAATCTCCAATTTATTGCGATAATAGGATAATCCTCTCATACCCAAGCATTAGAAATTATGTTCGGGAACAAATGGGAAAGCAAGTAGAAAGCCTGTACGGCAAGCCAGATGTGATAGCTGGAGTAGCTACTGGGGCTATTGGAATAGGTATGTTGGTTGCGGAATATTTAGGGCTCCCCTTTATTTATGTTAGGCCGGAGGCCAAATCCCACGGGCGCCAAAATCAAATAGAAGGCAACTTACAGGCCAATCAGAGCGTGGTGGTCATTGAAGATTTGATCAGTACCGGAAAAAGCAGCTTAAATGCCGTAGAAGCATTGAAGAACAACGGTGCACATGTAAAAGGTATGCTTGCAATTTTCACCTACGGATTCGATGTAGCCAATGAAAATTTCAAAAAATACGGTTTGGACCTGCATACACTGAGCGATTACGATTATTTAATTCAACAGGCCTCGGATACAAATTATATCAAGGAGAATCAACTAAAAACTTTACTAGAGTGGAAAAGCAGCCCCTCTACATGGCAATCATAAATTATGTACTTAGAAACACCAAAGAAAAAAGTTAATAAAAGCGGTAAGGAAGTTTTTGATTTTCTTAACGACGTGAAGAATTTTGAAACTCTTATGCCACAAAACATCAGTAAGTTTGAGGTAATCAATGAGAACCGTTTTTTGTTTGCCCTCACTGGAATGCCGGAAATTGTTCTTCAAAAGAAACATCAAACGCCTTATTCCCAATTAACTTTTGGTGCTGCAAGTGACAAATTACCCTTTACCTTAACAGCGGATATTACGGAAATAAATGATAATGAAAGTGAAGTGGCCCTAAGTTTTGAGGGCGAGTTCAATGCAATGATGGCAATGATGATAAAATCACCCATCAACAATTTCATTGGAACACTATCCGAAAATCTTTCCAAATTATAGGTAATCCTATATTTTAGTCCTAATACAATAGTTTCACTTCTTTTAGGTTAAACTCCTTTAGAATGTTGTCTTCCATTAAAATCTTTAGCTTTCCACCACTGGAAACCCCTTTTATAAAGCCCATAAACATCTCATTATCCTGATCAGTAAAAGTGGAGGGCTTGTCCTTTCTAAAAAGTTTTGTCTCATACAGTTCAAAAAGACGCTTTTGTTGCCCTTCCCCGCTTTTCCCAAGCAATCCTTTTAGGTTTTCTACAATACTAAGAAGTAGTTCCTCCAGGTTGAATGTTCTTCCCAATAATAGCTTTAAAGAGGATACATTGGGCAGGTTATTGAACGTTAATTGATTTACATTTAAACCGATTCCGATAATAGATGCCTGAATATGTTGTCCGGACAAAATATTTTCAATGAGAATTCCACAAATCTTGGAATGTCCTGACATAATGTCGTTAGGCCATTTAATCTTTAGATCAGGTACTTGAAGTTGGGATAATGTTTCGTAAATTGCCAACGAAACACAAATATTTAAGACAAATTGATCAACGACCCGAATGTCTTGAGGCTTAACTAAAACACTAAAGGTCAGGTTTTTACCAGGTTCAGAAAGCCAATTTGTTCCCATTTGCCCACGACCTTTCAATTGGGAATGGGCCATTACCACCGTAAAATCCCCTAGATTTTTGTTGAACATCAGATCCTTTAAATAGGCATTTGTGGAGTCCGTGGCACTAAGTTTGATTAATTGCATTTACAATCTTATGATTATTATATAATGTATTGTTAAAAACAATAGTTAAAAAAACAAAAAAATAATAACTTTGTAAAAATTTAAAATTTTTGAATGCAGAAAAGGAAAAGTAGCGCAGATGAGTTAATTGCCTTAATTTTAAGTGGAATAGAAGAGGTTAAAGGACATGATATAAATTTACTTGATCTAAGAGATATTGAGAATACTGTTTGTGACTACTTTATTATTTGTAATGGTACTTCCAACACACATGTAAACGCCATTGTAGGCTCCATCCAAAAAACCGTTAGTAAAGCAATTCAAGACAAACCTTGGCATGTAGAAGGTTCGGATAATGCCGAATGGGTTTTAATGGACTACGTAAACGTAGTGGTACATGTATTTCAAAAACAAGTGAGAGAATATTATGATATAGAAGGACTTTGGGGAGATGCCAAAGTAACATCAGTTGAAAGTAGCTTCAAACAGTAAAAAAAAATAATGGCAAAAGAAAATAATACAAGTCCCAAAAAACCCAAATTCAATACTTGGTGGATATATGGCTTAATAGCGATATTATTAATTGGTTTTCAATTTTTCGGTAGCGGAAACTTTGCAAATACCAAAAAAGCAAGTACCTCCGAACTTCAGGAGTATCTGAGAAATGGGGATATTAGAAAAATATTGGTCATCACCAATACTAGACAAGCAAAAATCTTCCTAACGGAAGAAGCTTTAAACAAGGAGGTTCACAAGGATGTTTCTGATCAACCTTTTTCATTGACTGCCACTGCCACACCACAGTATATAGTAAACTATGGAGATCAGCAGAATTTTGAAAACGAAATCAATGATATTAAAAAGGAAAACAATTTAGATACGGAGCTTACGTACGACCAGGAATCCAATGTACTCACCGAACTTCTATTAACACTACTTCCATTTGTGCTCATCATAGGTATTTGGATATACCTAATGCGACGTATGTCCGGTGGTGCCGGTGGTGGTGCAGGAGGACAGATATTCAACATTGGAAAATCCAAAGCCAAACTGTTTGATGAAAAAACAGATACAAGAACCTCATTTAAAGATGTTGCGGGATTGGAAGGTGCCAAGGAAGAGGTAGAGGAAATAGTAGAGTTCTTGAGAAATCCGGATAAATACACTTCCTTAGGTGGTAAAATTCCTAAAGGTGCACTATTGGTAGGCCCTCCAGGAACCGGTAAAACCTTGTTGGCCAAAGCAGTTGCAGGAGAAGCGAAAGTTCCTTTCTTTTCTCTTTCTGGTTCAGATTTCGTTGAAATGTTCGTGGGAGTAGGAGCTTCTAGGGTAAGGGACTTATTTAAACAAGCCAAAGACAAATCCCCTGCCATTATTTTTATTGATGAGATCGATGCCATTGGTAGAGCCAGAGGCAAGAATAATTTCACAGGCTCCAATGACGAAAGGGAAAACACCTTGAATCAATTATTAACGGAGATGGATGGTTTTGGCACCAACACCAATGTTATAGTATTGGCGGCTACGAACCGTGCAGATGTATTAGACAAGGCATTAATGAGAGCTGGTCGATTTGACAGACAGATATATGTTGACCTTCCGGATATTAGGGAGCGTAAGGAAATTTTCGAAGTTCACTTAAGACCCATAAAAACGGCCGAAACATTGGACTTGGATTTTCTAGCAAAACAAACTCCTGGTTTTTCAGGTGCCGATATTGCCAATGTTTGTAACGAAGCGGCATTGATCGCAGCCCGTAAAGAAAAGAAAGCGGTGACCAAACAAGACTTTTTGGATGCCGTGGATAGGATTGTTGGCGGTTTAGAGAAAAAGAATAAAATAATCACCCCCGGTGAAAAGAAAACCATTGCCTATCACGAAGCGGGACACGCAACAGTAAGCTGGATGTTGGAACACGCCGCACCGCTTGTAAAAGTAACTATAGTACCTAGAGGCCAATCTCTTGGTGCAGCATGGTATTTGCCTGAAGAACGCTTAATTGTTCGCCCAGATCAAATGAAAGATGAAATGTGCGCTACCTTGGGAGGTAGAGCTGCTGAAAAAGTAATCTTTGACCAGATATCCACAGGTGCACTTAGCGATTTGGAAAAAGTAACCAAGCAAGCTAGGGCCATGGTAACCATTTACGGTTTAAATGATGAGATAGGAAATTTAACCTATTACGATTCATCCGGTCAAAATGAATACGGTTTCTCCAAACCCTATAGCGAGCAGACCGCATTGACCATAGACAAAGAGATTTCCAAGCTTATTGAGGAGCAGTATGTGAGAGCGGTTGAGTTATTATCCCAAAACAAAGATAAACTTACCGAATTGGCAGAGCGATTATTGGAAAAAGAAGTTATATTTAAGGACGATTTGGAAAAGATTTTCGGTAAACGCCTTTTTGAAAGAGACAAGAGGATGGAAGCTGAGGAAGCGGCCGAAAAAGAAGAAAAAGCCAATGCTGCCGAAAAAGAAGAAAAAGCCAAAAAGGATACTCCAAAATCGGAAACAGAAATAAAAAAATAAAACAATAAATAATTCGTTGTTCTTAAAGACTAAGGGACCAAAGGAGCGTTTTAGATATTAATGGGATTATTTGATAAACTTTTTGGGGGAGGAAAAAGAAGGGTTTCCAAAGAAACGGTGGAAACAAGAGGGCAGCATATGCCCGACTTAAATATTCCCGTTGACGAAAAGTTTACCATTAATTTTAAACACAACGGTGGAAAGTTCTTGTATTGCGATTCGATCAATGAGGTATTTACCAATTTGGACAATATAATTATTGAGAATGAATGGCAGGACCAGACCTTTTTTTCGATGGATAAAAGGTTGGAAGATAAATTTTCAAAACAAGAAATAAATTTCACCGATCACCCCAATAAGAGCGAAATATTCTTTACCACCTGTGAACATTTGATTGCCCAGAACGGCTCCATCTTAGTTTGCTCCAATCAATTAAAAGAAAGAAAACTTCACGAATTACCTGCAAATGTTATTGTTTTTGCCACCACCAGCCAAATGGTAGAATCTATTGGGGAGGGACTTAAAACAATAAAAAAGAAGTATAAAAATGTAATTCCGGCCAACATTACCACCATAAAACATTTTCAACCAACGGCTGAAAATTCTGACGATTTCTTAACTTACGGAAGTAGTTCTAAAAATCTTTACCTTTTACTTCTGGAAGACTTATAACATGAGAGAAATTTTAAGGCGCTTACTTACAGGTGCGGTCTATGTAATTTTACTACTTTCCGCCGTATTTCTAAGCACCGATGCGTTTGACTTTTTGTTTATGACTTTTGGTCTCGCCTGTCTCTACGAGTACAAACGCATGATCAAACTTCCTGGCTACCACATTTTTATTGCTTATTTGGCACTCTGGTGGACATATATATATCTGATTAATGATAAGATTCTCATTAATATTTTGATGTTCATTACAATATCCATTAATTTTATACTGTTGTACTACCTCTTTTCAGGAAAGGAAAAATTGTTCAACTCTTTGCAAAAATTTATAATTGGTTTGTTTTATATAGGGGGAGGTTGTATTTTCCTAACTATGATTCCCTATAAGGATAATGAATTTGCACAGTTTCTGATCATGGGAGTATTTATCCTTATTTGGGTAAACGATACTTTTGCCTACTTGGTTGGCAAAAGTATAGGTCGTAATAAATTGTTCCCTTCCATTTCCCCCAAAAAAACAATAGAGGGAGCAGTAGGAGGTTTTGTTTTTGCATTGGCAGCATCATATTTTTTGTCGAAATATGAAACCAATATTTCGCTGGTGCAATGGTTAATTCTGGCATCGGTCATTGTATTGACAGGAAGTTTGGGCGACCTTATAGAATCTAAATTTAAAAGAGCCGCAGGCGTCAAAGATAGTGGAGCCATTTTGCCGGGACATGGTGGAATGCTGGATAGATTGGACAGTTTAGTGTTTGCTGCACCTTTTGCATATTTAACTTTAATTATTTTTTCGCATGTTTCATAGAGAAGGACAAAAAATCATTATAACAACCTTTATTATAGTTTGTTCCATTATAATATTGGCCAATTTTTTCGTGTACATCACGTGGCTAAAATTTGTTCTTCAAATTACCTCACTGGTAATACTTATTCTAATCCTACAGTTCTTTAGAAATCCCAAACGAAATGCATCCAAAAGTTTTGATGAAATATTAGCGCCTGTAGATGGTAAAGTGGTTGTTATTGAAGAAGTGGAGGAAACAGAATATTTTAAGGACAAACGTATCCAGGTATCAATTTTTATGTCTCCGATTAATGTGCATGTTACTAGATACCCGGTAAGTGGACTTATTAAATTCTCCAAATATCATGCTGGAAAATATCTAGTAGCCTGGCACCCTAAGTCCAGTGAGGAGAATGAAAGAACTACAGTAGTCATAAATACCCCAAAGTTTGGGGACATACTATACCGCCAAATCGCCGGCGCTATGGCCCGCCGTATTGTTAACTATGCGGAAGTTGGGGAAAGTGTTCATCAGGGCGAAGATGCTGGATTTATTAAATTTGGCTCTAGAGTAGATTTGTTCTTACCTTTGAATAGTGCAATTACCGTAAAACTGCACCAAAAAGTAACAGGGGCAAAAACATGTATTGCAACTACAAGGGTTCAAAAAGAAAATGAAGACTGATAAACTAAATAAAGAATTTATAGCAGCGGTCGATTTCATTAATGATTACAACGACCCCCTCCCTGCTGATCTTCTATTAAAATTATATGCCTATTTTAAAATTGCAAACCGCAATTTCAGCCATCCGGGAAGCAGGACTCCTCTGATAAATGCTTTTAAAGCCAATGCCCTTATCCAGGCCAAAAACGTAAGTATAGAACAAGCCATGGAACGTTATATAGAATTGGTGGACAAAGAAGTTCGAAAGATCAAGAAATAGGGAATTAACTTTAAAAGACCCCTTTGCTAAACCTTTAAATACAAATAATAATACTTACAAGCCTTAAGAAACCATATTCAATTGGTTTTCCTTATTTTCAAAATAGGTAAAGTATATTCCGCCAATAATTGTAACAAGGAAATAAGCACCTACCCATAGATTTCCCCATGGAAGGTAAGTATTTAACCCAAACCAATCCCCAAAATAGGCTAGCCATAAAATTCCTGCCATTCCCCTAAGCAACTCTATCATAACCGCATACTTTTTCCTATCCATAAGAGTGGTATACCCATAGATTCCTACAAAAATAAAACCACTGAAAACCAATAGACCATTAAAACCTATTTCGGTATAATTAAAGAACATAAACATCATTAAGCCCAAACTGGCCAGCATTTGAAAAATAGCATATTGCTTCAACCTATTGGTTGCATATGATTCATATCTTTTAAAGTCGTAAACATCCTCAATAATAGCAATAGGATACCGCTCCTTAACATCATTCGGTCTCCAGCCCGTGGGCATAAACCAAATGCGTAATTTATCCCTTAAACTTCTCGTTCGCCATGCATCCTGCATTATCCTCCATAGATGTTGAAAATTTATAATTACTGGATTCCAGGTTCCGACAGGCTTCAACACTCCGAATTGGGGAGGAACCTCGTCCAATTCCTCCTGAAATGTACCAAACATACGATCCCAAACGCAAAGTATTTGTCCTAGGTTTTTATCTATGTATTCCGGATTTATGGCGTGATGTACCCGGTGCTGTGATGGGGTAACCAATATATATTCCAACCAACCCATCTTTCCAATATGCCTGGTATGGTACCAAAACTGGGCAAACAAATGTATAGGGGCCAAAATGGCTATTATTAAATGCGGAACTCCCAAAATTGCCGCTGGGATTAGGAACAAGGAAAAAAAGCCTATCAGATTACTAATAGGTTGTCTAAGGGCACAGGCCAAATTAAACTCCTCACTGCTGTGGTGAATTACATGCTGATTCCAAAAAATATTTATATTATGGCTTAACCTATGATTCCAGTAACCGGCAAAATCGAGAACTATAAAAGCTAGGAGCCAAACCAGCCATGTAGCCTTAATTTCGGTAATTGCCAAATGTTCCAGCAAGTAAGGATAGGAAACTACGACCAAAGCAAGCCCCAATGTATCCTTTATTATATTGGTAAGTCCAGAACTAATACTGGAAACCGTGTCCATAACCTTATGCATCTGTTTCTTTACAAAATAGCCATAGGTTATTTCTATAGTCAAAAGGATTACAAAAAATGGGATGGCGTATAGAAGTGCCGTCGCGTAGGTTTCCATTGATCAAAGTTAATTGTATAGGCTCCAACAAATATAGCGAAAATGGTTGTTCCTTTATTCTATATGGTACTACTCCCCTACACAAACCACTCATAATGTTACTTTTAAATCCATAAAGTTGATCTAAGTATGGACCAAACAGAACTCCCCCATCTTAGAACTAAAGGATCCTTGACAAAAGCTTTTGTTTTCAATCCAATAAAGAATAAATTAGTCCTATATACTTTATATTGGCCTTTAAATGAATTTAAGACATTCCATAGTAACGCGTTTTGCCCTATTCTTTACCGGACTAATCATTTTCTCAATTCTTCTGTCAGGGTATTTGGTTTTCCGAAAGGCATCCCAAGTTATAACGGAACACTCAAAAGAACGCATGATGCAGGCCTCCGAATTGGCGGAACAATCGTTCTATGCATTACTTAATGAAGTAACCAATGACATTGCAGTAATTGCCTTGAGTCCCACAATACAAGAGCATATACACCGTCCCTCAGTAAAAACTACCAGCGATATAGATCAACTGTTCAGGATTATACTTGAAAACAAAGAAACCTATTTCCAAATAAGATTGCTCGACGCCCATGAAAATGGCAAAGAAATTATTCGCTTTGATAAGGAAAAGGGCATAGTACGGAAGTCCAATAACCTGCAACAAAAAGGAGACCGTGAATATTTTAGGGAGGCCATCCAAATAAATAAAGGGGAACATTATTTTTCCAATATCAATTTAAACGAGGAATACGGTGTAATCAGTTTTCCTTACACCCCTACCCTACGTGTTGCAAGTCCAATTTTTAATAGTGAAAATAAAAAAGTGGGTATCCTAATTATCAACATTAACCTAAATCCGTTATATCGCAACTTAGATCGTATAGCCGGCAACGACAGTAAATTTTATTTAATAGATTCCAAGGGCCAGTATTTATATTCCCATGACAGGTCCGAGCAGTTTGGTCTACAGACCAAAAAATATAAAAATTTTTTTTCCGATTTCAATATTGACGAAAATTCCAATGAACCACCAAAAGAAGGTTTCCAACAACTGGTACATCAACCCAATGGCAATTATTTAAGCTATTTTAAAGAGTTGCCCTATTTCGATGGAAAACGAAAAATATATCTGATTTCCAATATGGAACAGAATGTATTACTAAAAAATGCACTTACTGTACGTTCGGAAAGTTTACAAACCTTGTTGTGGGTATGTTTAATTTCCATTCTGCTATCGTGGTTTTTCACCAATCTATTTTCAAAAAAAATCACCAAAATAACCAAAGCCATCAGCAATTATGACAAGGGTATTCCAGATGAAAATGCCTTACCAACCAATAGAAAGGACGAAATAGGAATTCTTGCCAATACTTTCTCCAAAATGAAAGTAAAAATAGATCAAAATGTGCTTGAATTGAACACGGCACTGGAAAAGGAGCATCTCGCTAGAAATCAGCGGGATGAATTTTTGCAGAATATGAGCCATGAAATGCGCACTCCCCTTAATGCCATATTAGGCCTTACCAAACTGTTGTATAAAAATGCTTCCGATTCACAATTGCCCATAATCCATGCCTTGGAAAGAAGCTCTAGTAATTTGGCCGGGTTGGTTTACGACGTTTTGGACCATCAAAAATTAGTAGAAGGCAAACTTCAAATTCAATTGGAGCCAACCAATATTTCGGAGCTCTTGAGGGATATTCATTCTACTTATTTATATGAAGCAGTTCAAAAAGGCTTAACATTCAACTTACAAATTGACGATAAACTTGAGACTGGGCAATTTCAGACCGATCCCTTGAGATTAACACAAATCGTTACAAATCTGGTGGTAAATGCCATAAAATACACTAAAAAGGGTACAATTGGACTCTCGGCCCATATCAATGGTACTGAGTCCCAAGTATTAAATATAAAAGTAAATGATACTGGTGTAGGGGTACTTCCCAATAACCTTAGCAAGATCAATGACCGTTTTTTTATGGAAAAAAATGAATTGTCCGGAAGATATGGTAGCTATGGTCTTGGCCTGTCCATTGTTAAACAATTAACAACACTATTCGGAGGTACATTAAGGGCTTCTTCTCAAAAAGGAATTGGCTCTGAATTTTGGGTGAGTCTGCCAACCATTTCCACTTCATCCCGTAAATTGCCGAAACCTGTTCCTACCTCAACATTTCCCCTGCCACAACTAAATGGTACATATAAAATCCTACATATAGAGGACGATGTATCAACTTCAGAATTAATAAAGTATGTTCTTAATTCCGACAACATTAATCTACTGCAGACCAACTCTTTGGAAGGGGCTTCAAATATAATTATGGTAGATTCTCCAGATTTAATAATCAGTGATCTCATGCTTGAGAATGAAAAAACTCAGGACCATTTGTACGACTGGATCAAAACTAAAAAAATAAATTGTCCACTTATTGTAGTTTCGGCCCTAGGCCCCGGTGAAGCAGAGGTTTTAAAATGTGAATATTTTCAGAAACCCTTCCATCTGGACCACTTTAAGGATACCGTTTATAAACTTTTGGGCAGCAATGAATTTGAACCCCCTGATTTTTCCAATATCTATAAAAATTATGACCATGACACTGTTAAAGTGGATAGAGTACTAAAATTACTGGAGGAAGAGTTTAATATCTATCTCAAGAAAATAAACACAATTGTTAAGGCCAAAGACCAGGTTATATGGGAATCCATAATTCACAAACTAATAGCCCATATCAATAATCTTGGATTAATTACACTTTCGAAGGTACTTCCAGAAAAAATTATTTCCTTAAATAGCGATAAACTGAGTAAAATAAATAATGCCTTTGCCTATTATTTATGTTGCCTTAGGGTAGAGATACAACTTAATTTAAAAGATCGATCTTCCTGAGTAGCTCCGGAGCGTAGCGTTGACTTACGGGTATATGATCGTTATTTATTTCTACAGCACCTGTATGTATCACGTCTATCATATTGAGATTTAAGATATAGGAGCGATGCGCACGTTGAAAAAAATCGGGAAGCTTTGACTCCAGGTCCTTCATGGCCATTAAGGTCAATATTTTCTTGTTTTTAAAGACAATGGATATGTAATTGGCCTCTGATTTAAAATAAAGTACCTCCTTCAATTTTATCTTTACCAATTTCCCACCTTCCCTTATAAATAGACGGGCATCTTTTTCAGGCAGTTTCCTATTGACAGAAATATAATCCTTGGCTCTTAGGAATCCCTTATAAAACCTCGGGAAATCAATCGGTTTTACCAAATAATCCACAATTTTTGGGTAATTATAGGAATCCAGTGCAAATTCCTTGTTGGAGGTAACCATAATCACCGCAGAGTTGGGATTCAGGTCCAAAATATCCTTACCAGTAATATCCGGTAAATTAAAGTCCAAAAAAATAAGATCAAATGATGAACTATTAATAAGGTTAATGGATTCGAAACCGGATACTGTTGTGGTTACACTTTTAATTTCATCGATCTTACCACAAAAGTGCTCGAGTAAATCACAAATCAACGGATCATCATCAACAATTAAACACTTCATGGTTTTATCCATTAAATTACCTATTTCATCAAGCAATATAATGAATTCGTATAAAAAATAATTTTTACACTATCTAAAATTCTACTATTGTTATGACTAAAACCAACTAACATGAACTTTAGATTACTTTTCATACCGATACTTTCCATTTTATTTTTTGGATTGATGGGCTGTAAAGACCAGTCCAAGCATTCCAAAACCATGGCTGACAATCAGATGACCATGGCCGATGAACCGCGTGGAAAAGATAACATTGCATACCAATGGGCCTATATGGCCCTAGAAGGAACCGCAAACGATACCGATCGCTTTAAACCTAGACCAACAATAACCTCAAGATATCTGGGATTGATCTTCACTGCTATGTTTGATGCCTGGTCTCGCTATGATGATAAGTCGCAACCATTGTACCTTAAAAATGTAGAACGTTTACCAGTGAACGATAGAACATTGAAAAACAAGGAAATAGCGGTGAGTTATGCGGCATATGGAGCTTTAAAGGAGTATTACTATTCGGATAGTACCATGTTCAGAAAAAAAATGGTCCAACTGGGCCTTGACCCTGACAACGAGTCCAGAGACCCAGCCACACCTGAGGGAATTGGGAACTTAGCGGCAGATATGGTCATAGAGGCTCGCCGAAATGACGGGTCCAACCAATATGGAAAAGTAGAAGGTTCCGATGGCCAGCCATACTTTGATTATACCCATTATCAGCCCGTAAATGATATTGATAAAAATATTGACCTTAACAGATGGCAACCAAAGTACTTCATAGATGAAGAAGGCAATAAATACAATCCAGGCTGTCTAACCCCATATTGGCAAGAGGTAAAACCCTTGTTATTGGAGACTGCCGATCAATTTAGACCAGGACCTCCCCCTATGGTGGGTTCCGAACAATTGGAAAAAGAAGTGCAAGAGGTAATTGACCTTCAGGCAAATTTAACCCCGGAAAATAAGGCGTTGGTCGAATTCATGAGGGATGGACCCAAATCTGTACAACAGGCAGGGCATTGGTTAAAATTTGCACAGGATGTATCCCTGAGGGATAACAATACCTTGGACCAAGACGTTAAAATGTATTTTTTAGTGGAATCCGTGGCCATGGATGCCTTTATCTCCTGCTGGGATTCCAAAATGTTTTATGATTATACACGCCCTTATGCTTTGGTACACGATTACTATCAGGACAAGGTCATTAAAGCTTGGGGCGGTCCCGAGAAAGGCATGGTTGAAATGAAAGGAAAGGATTGGAGACCATATTCCCCGGATGCTTTTCTTTGTCCTCCATTCCCAAGTTACGTTTCGGGCCATAGTACCATTAGTGGTGGCTGCGCAGAGGCCTTGAGGTTATTCACCGGTGACGAGCATTTTGGCGCAGAAGTTGAATTGGTTCCAGGAGCCCTTACCGAACCCAATAATCTAGACGACCCAGTTGTCATAAAATTCCCAACTTTTACCGAAACTGCCGAAATGGCGGGTATATCTAGAGTTATGGGAGGATATCATATACAGGCAGATAATGTTGCAGGGTTGGAACTGGGCAGACAAGTAGCAAGGCATCACTATAAAAAATATCTTCAGCTTATAGGTGAAGGTGGAACTACGGTGAACCAATAAGCCCAGCTTACAAAACCTCTTTATTCTTACTAAGGACATTCATAATCTATCTGGAAACCAACAAACTGTAATAAATGGTCCGATTAACCCAAAATGGTAGAATGCTAAGTATAAGCATAGGTATCGTACACCTTTGGTTTGGACTCCTTAAATTTTTCCTCGGATTGAGTCCAGCGGATTTGCTTGCCAAACAAACTATTTCATTATTGACATTTAATCTCGTTCCAGAAAATGTGGGGATTTTATTACTTGCTTTAATTGAAGTTGCAATTGGACTTTGCTTGATTTTCAATTTTCAACTCAAAAGAATTATCGTAATGGCCATAATACATCTCGTCCTCACTTTTATTCCGGTAGTGTTTTTCCCTGAAATTTCCTTTTCCAAAGCACCATTTTCACTCACCTTGGTAGGACAGTACATAATTAAGAATATCGTAATTATCAGCGCCCTACTTTTGATATATCAAAGGCCGTACAATAAGGTTTCCTGATGCGAGGAAAGAGGCTTCGGAACCAAACATTTTGAGCAGTATTATATTTACATTGGTCCTAGGGGCACGTTTTAGAGGATGACAAAATACTTATAAAATTCCCTTTATTAATTAGCTCTATCCATATGGAAACATTAAGACTTTTTGAAGAAAACCATTCATTAAATTCCGTTCTATGGGACCAAAATATTTAAACCTAATAATAAACATTCTTTTAGTTGCTCTTGTATTTAGTACCTCAAGTTCAAGTGCCCAAGGATGTGTAGCTATTAGACACTTTTCCTCCTGTGTGGGAAACAGTCTGGAAAATAATCTTTTAGGCAAGGGCGACCTTCAGATTGGCATGAATTATAGATATTTCAAATCCTTCCGGCATTTTAGGGGCACTGAGGAAGAGGCCGATAGGGTAGCTAACAATACCGAAGTAATTAATCATTCCCATGCGTGGGACTTTTTTCTAACCTACGGCATCTCCGATCGGTTATACACCAGTATTACCATACCAACGGTAATAAATGCGAGGTCTTCGCTTTATGAGCACGGAAGGGAAGAAAGAAACAGTACTTTTTCGAGGGGATTGGCTGATATAAGGGCAGGTGTGGGATATTGGATCATGGACCCCCAAACCAACTCCAATGGAAACATTGCAGTTGGTTTAGGATTAAAACTGCCCACTGGTAATTACAATGCAACCGACGTATTTTACAATGTAGGGCCAGAAGGCAGCCCTGAAGTACGCCCTGTTGACCAGTCCATTCAACCTGGGGACGGTGGTTTCGGACTCACAATAGATTTTCAATTTTACCAGAAAATAGCCACAGGTCTATTTGCCTATGGTGGTGGCTTTTACCTGTTCAACCCTAGGGAAACCAATGGAATCAGGACCTTTAGGGAGACACTTAGCCCTATTTTGGAAAATGAGGCCATAATGGCCGTACCGGACCAATATTCGGTTCGCACAGGCCTTAGTTATAGTTTGTCCAATATTATTTCTACTTCCTTGGGTGCCCGGTTTGACGCAGTACCAGTGAAGGACATTATTGGCGGTAATGAAGGCTTTCGAAGACCAGGAAATGTCTTGTCCATAGAACCCGGCATAGCCTATATGTCTCAGAATTTCACCTTAAATTTAAATGTACCTTTTGCCGTTCGCAGAGATAGACCACAAAGTGTAACGGATAGGCAAACCGAAATAAGTACCGGAAGTCCCAGAAATGGGGATGCCGCATTCGCCGATTATTTAATAAATTTTGGAGTATCCTACCGCTTCGCCAAAAGCAAAACAGTGGAAATAGCCCCTTTATTGAGGGATACCTTTGATTAAAAAACGGATTACCAGTCTATGGGACGATAATCCTTTAGAAACTTACCGCACCAATGTTTACCAGTATTAATACCGTCGATCAACGGATCTAACACCCTAGCGGCCCCATCAACAATATCCAATGGAGGTTGAAAGTCATGGATTTCTTCCTTTCTTTTGGATAATTCTATAGGGTCCTCGTCTGTTACCCAACCCGTATCCACAGCATTCATAAATACCCCGTCCTTGGCAAAATCCAGTGCGGAAGTATGTGTCATCATGTTCAGTGCTGCCTTGGCCATATTGGTATGGGGGTGGCGATCCTCCTTATAAAACCTATGGAATTTACCTTCCATGGCAGATACGTTTATAATATGTTTCTTACCCGTATTTTCCTGGCGCATAAGCCTAGACAAGCGGTTACAGAGTACAAAGGGTGCAATGGCATTTACCAGTTGCACTTCTATCATTTCCGGGGTTTCTATCTCCCCCAATTTTAATCTCCAGCTATTGGTCTTGCGCAGGTCTACCTGCTGTAGATCCGCATCCAATTCTCCTTCGGGGAAAACTTCCTTTGCAGAAAGGGAACTATCAAAACTATAGGGGATTTGGGATAGCTTGGCAGAAGCCCTAATTCCAATTCCTGGCTCAGGTGCATGCCAATTAACCGGCAAGGCATTATTTTGGACGCTTGCGGTTCCTTTGGTTAGGCTATTAAGTTCCTGTAAGCAAAAATCGTGGTCGGACAATACTTCTTGCGCCCTTGGGGGTAACTCCTGTAACGGAACCTCCTCATTCTTCATCAGGTGCTGGTAAAACCCGGCAGGCCTTCTTACCGTTTGGGCAGCGTTATTGATCAGAATATCCAAACGGTCGTATTGTTGTTCTATAAAATTGCAAAAGATTTCAACACTTGGTATATGTCTTAGATCTAAGCCATGTATTTTTAATCTGTGCCCCCATTCGTGAAAATCCTCCTCTTTGGAGAAACGCAATGCGGAATCCACTGGAAACCTTGTAGTGGCAACCACAGTTGCTCCCGCCCTTAACAATATTAAAGTGATATGATAGCCTATTTTTAATCTAGACCCGGTAACTATGGCAACCTGCCCGCTAAGGTCGGCCGTCTGAAAACGTTTTGCATAGTTATAATCGCCACATTCTGGGCACATGGCATCATAGAAATGATGTAGCTTTGTATATACAGTTTTACATACATAGCAATTTCTTGGGGATTCCAATTCCAGCTCATCCAAGGTCTCCTTAATGGGAGCAGCCAGTAATTTTGGGGCTACAAAAACGGCGGCTTCCCGGGCACTTCTAATACCTGTTTCCTTACGCGCATGCTTATCGCGCTCGATCATTTTACGCTTGGCCGCCTTGGCAGCGTCTTTCTTGCGTTGTTTAAATTCATTCTTGGCCGGCCTGGATAATTGGCCAGCTGCCTTTAGCAAAGCCACTCTTTTCTCCTCTGGAAGTTCAAAAACAGTATGCCCATTTTCCACCAGCTTCTCAAGTAGAAATATACACTGATCGATCTCTTCCAAACTTAGCTTGTCCAAGACATTCTCCTGCCTATCTACCAGATTATTACTACCCATTTCCCTGAAATTTTCTGAAAATTAAAACCGTGCAAATGTAAGGTTTAAATTAGATTGCACAAACAGAACGCTTTAGCGAAAAAACAAGTCTAAAACAAGACTGTTCAGACTCGATCAATCTTGTCCAAACACCAGCTGATATAGGTAGTTTTATTGGACAGCATTAAAGAAAATATATCCAAAACATGAGCATTGACCTGAAATGTTTTGAAAGAAGTACAACTTTAATCAAAAGGCCCCACCATAATATGTGCCCTATGGGTACCTGGATCCATTAACCATGGCATTCCAGGAGCGTGTGGTTTGTCCGGTAATCCCGTAGATTCCGTGGTTGCAAAAGGGGTGTAAATAACATATCTGAATTTACCATTTTGCAATTCCCCGGTAGTGGTATTATAGTCTTCGGATTTTCCATAGTATATATACATCATGCTGGGTTCTTTGGGCATTTTCAATTTTCCCGAAGCTACTTCCTTAGCACGAATTTTCTCCCTCTCGTCTCCCGCCAGATCCTTTGCCGAGAGTTCCCTGCCACGGGCCATAAACGGTTCCAACTTTTTGGAATAACAGGCCACATTAATTCCGTCCTTATTGGGATTGTCCCCAATGCATATCAAATTATTGGTTCCCTTCCGCAATACCACCAATTTCCCAGACTTATCATAACCATACACCATCGCTCCATCTTTCTTTTCCTCGGGAGCTGGTAAAACAGCAGTTTTAATCTGAATATCGCTTGGGAGAACTTCTATTTTATGCCCTTGGCACATTGCAGGAAAAACTGATAACAGCAACATACCTATAATTAGATGTTTCATGTGTTAATATTTAGTGTTGTGATTAATTATTTATTATCTATATAATCGATTTATAATGGACCAACAAAATTGAATATTATTCCATTTCCTTAAAGATAAAAAATATGGATCTAACCCATTCCACAAATATGGAATAATTAACTTCAGGAAGTAGCTCGGTTTCTTGTAAGGATAATATAAATTTACGAGCTAAAACTAAAATCACACTCAACTATGACCGTTTACGAATTTCTAAACAAACTTAGAAGAACTCCGGAAGAAATAGCATTTGGAGACACTATAAATATCATAGATACCTATTATAACTTTTCACCTTCAAAATTTACCAACGGGGATGTGATAAACGAGGCCGGCCAAAATTCTGGTTCCTGCAAGGTATTCTCATTTGCACAACATCATAAACTAAACAAAGAAGAAACCTTGGCATGCTTTGGCTCCTACTATAGAAAAGATGTCTTGGAAAATCCAAACGGTACAGATCACCAAAACATTCGCAACTTTATGGTTACGGGTTGGGAAGGTATTTCTTTCGACGATGAGGCCCTGAGTATCAAATAATTTGTAACCAAGCGCATCCAATATGTCTGAGCCTTGGATATTTGCTTGATAAAATACCCAAGACAAATTATTTAACTAGGGATGCTGAGGCCTTATCCAAAAACAAGACAGTCTCCTTATGGGTCCTCAGTATGGAACCGGGACAGGCAGTACTAATATCCCCATACAGGGTATTGTAAACGGCCTGGGCCTTTCTTTCGTCCGGCACCACACAACTAATGGCCTCACAGTTCAATATAGCGGTAATGGTCAGTGTAAGGGCCTCTTTAGGCACATCGTTAAAGGTTGGAAACCACCCCTCTCCAAGTTGCTGATTTCTACAGGCCTCATCCAACTCCACCACTTTTACTAATTTGGGATCTTTAAAATCGGCCACTGCGGGATCATTAAAGGCTATATGCCCATTCTCGCCAATTCCAATACAGGCAATGTCTATTGGATGGACTTTCAGGGCTTCTTCATAACTCCTTAACTCCCCCTCCAAATCTTCAGCATCACCATTTAAAAAATACACCTTTTTAGGTACCACACTATTCAGGATGCGTTCTTTAAGATACTTTCTAAAACTAGCGGGATGGGATTCCGATAGCCCCTTGTATTCATCCAAATGAAAAACAGTTATTTTTTTCCAGTCGATTTCCTTGGTCTGTAGTGCCTCTAAAAACGAAAATTGAGATGCACCCGTAGCCAATATGAGGTTGGCAGCACCTTTTTTGCTTATGGCCGTCTGTAATTTACTGGCTACATAATCGGCCGCCGCCTCTCCCATGGCCTTTGTCTCCCCATAGGTTTTTACTGCCAAATTTTCGATTTGAAATGATTTTTCCATTGTTTCTTTTTTAAATAAATTCTGCAATTGCAAACCATGTGGTAAGCAGGGAAAATAGAATTACGGCCACTAGGCCAAAATTAAGTTTAGCCCCAGCCTTATTATCCCCCATCAATTGATGCCTGTTGATTAAAATAAACATAGGTACCGCTACGGCTGGCAGGATACAGGCCTGAAAAGCCTGGGAAAACACCATAAGTGCAGGAGGTCTTTCCTCTAAAAACACGGTCCCGAAAGCAAATATCAAAGCTCCGAATATCAGAACTCTGGAAGTGGTGGAATGTATATTTCTTGGAGTTCCCCTATAATCGGCAAGTAACCAGGGAGCTATTAGCACAATCGGAAATATAGTGGAGAGTCCAGCCCCTGTAATCCCTATAATAAGCACAAAGGCGGCCAATTTGCCACCCAAAGGCTCAAACAGGGATATCATCTCTACTGTATTGTCCAGTTTCATCCCGGAAATATGCAAAGTTCCTGCGGCAACGGCCATAATAACACCGCTCAATAAAAGCATCATAAAGGCGGACACAAAAGCATCTGTCTTTTCCTTTTTTAAATCGTTTATGCCCCATCCCTTTTCCGCCACTACGGTACTTCTCATAACAAAAACAGCAGCCGAACAGGTTGTCCCTGTAATGGCGGCAATAAGTCCCAGGGCACCTGGTGTGTCCGGAATACTTGGAACCATACCGGACATGATATCTGCCATATCGGGACGGACCATGATAAAAACAACTAAAAAGGACAGTCCCATCAAGATAACCAAAACCGTCAATACTTTTTCAAAGGCCTTATAACGGCCAAACCACAAAAAGAATGCAAGTATTACAACAAAAAACAGGATGATCCACGCCCTTTGGACCACTACTCCATTATACGCCAAGCGTACCCCTTCCTGAACCAAATCGGCCACTATTCCCATTACGCCCATAAGCGCCAATAATTCTCCAATAATAAGTACTAAAATAATATAGAGGGAAAGTATCCAACCCCATTTAAATTCCTGTTTAAAATTAAACAGGGCAGTCCTTCCTGTTACCAAGGTCACCTTGCCATAAGCTACCATTAATATATAGGTGAAAATACAGGATAGTACCAATGCCCAAAAAAGGCTCATACCGTATTCCGCACCAGTTTTGGCCATTGTGGTAACACTACCCGTTCCAATATTGTAACCAATAAGAAAAAGCCCCGGACCTACCGCGCTTAGTCCCAATAATATTTTTTTGATTAATGATTTATTGCCCATAACCCGTTTAACACCTTTTAATTTTTAACCCTATGCTTTATTTTTCGCTTATTTAAGTTCTCAAGACGCTATAACTACTCTTTAGAATAAACCAATTGACCCGACACAAATGTTTTATGAATAACCACCTTATTATTTTCCAATTGAAAAAGAATAAGGTCTGCCCTTTTTCCTTGTCCTATTTCTCCCAATTCATTTAACGAGAACATTTTTGCAGGATTGGTACTTGCCATTTGTATGGCATCCTTAAGAGTACATTGAGTATAATCCATAATTACACCCACACAGGCACTAATAGGTGATGCTGCCCCGGCCAGAACATTTTCCTTGGGTAATTTTACCACGTTGGGGGTCAGCAATAAGGTACGTTCCCCACGGGTATATTCTCCCGGTGGCAAGCCTGCCAAATCCAAGGCATCTGACACCAAAATAGTTTTATCCGGTCCTTTTACCTTATAAAAACTTCGGACCTCCTCCTTGGTCAAATGAAATCCGTCCGCTATAATGCTAGGCGTAATCCTATCATCGGCCAACTGTGGCCAAAGCGGATTATAGTGCCTATTAATTTCGTTGGCACATCCGTTACCCAAGTGGGTAGCCATTTTTGCCCCTGCATCTATAGCACGTTCTATATCTTCTGCGCTACCATTGTGATGACCAAGTGCCACTGTTATGCCATTGGCCACACAATTGCGGATAAAGGGGATGGCACCGTCCAACTCAGGTGCCAAGGTTATTAACTTTATACCGTTGTTTGCCGCCCGTTGCAACTCCTGAAATTCTTCCCAGTCCGGATTTTTAATATATTTCTCCAAATGCGCCCCCCTGAAGCCTGGTAATGGTGATATATAAGGACCTTCCAAATGGAATCCGGGAATGGATTTTCCTATTTCCGGATCTTTTTGTGCTTGGGCCAAAATGGCAAAATTCTTTTTCATTCTTTTGAAATCACTGGTAATAATGGTGGGGAAATAAGTTGTTACCCCAGCCTTCCACAAAGCCTTCGTAGCTTTTCTGATTCCCTCCACAGTAAGCTCGGGCCCTGAAAAATCTACGCCCATGTAGCCATTAATCTGGACATCTATCAAGCCTGGAGCTACATATGTTTTCGAAACGTTATTCCCCGTGGCAAGGCGGTTAATTCCCGAAATTTTGCCGCTTGTAGTGGAAAGGGAGACCCATCCCTCATCGGAATACAAAACGCCTTCTATCCCGTTAATATCATTGGACTGTGATGTTGCCATATTACAAAAAAATAATAGTGCTATAATTGATCTACATTTTAATATCATAATAAATTATTGATTTTACATTCAGCTGACCAGAATCAATTTTATCAAAAAAATTAATCACCCAATTTAATTCTACGAATCTTAATATTCCTAAACCAGGCATCGTCCTTATGGTTTTGCAGAACTATATGGCCATTTCTCTTTTCCAAAAATCCTGGTATATCCACATATTTGCTCTTTTTAAACAGGGAATCCAAATGCCTGGAACCAAATTCATATGTAACTACCTTTTTCCCGTTTAGCCAATGCTCCACGTGTTTGCCATTGATTAATATGCGACTTGAGTTAAACATCCCAATTGGCCTAAGAGTTGCATTTTCAGCCGCAATCATATCGTAAAGGCTCCCCGTATACTGCGAAGGTTTTAGTTTGCCCGCATAAAGGGTATCGGAATCATCCAATAACTGGTATTCAAATCCCAATGCAGAATATTCGGATCCGAACTTTTGGGAGATTTCCTCGGACACATTGTACTTCAACCCTGTATTGCCCGCCTTTAATATTTTCCATTCAAAATACAATTCATAATTATCAAAAGTATCTATGGTCATTAAATCGCCGCCCTCCATGGGTTGGCCATCGGGCATTGATGGTACCTCGCCACTATTCAGTTTTCGTATGGTTCCCTCCTCAATTTTCCACAGTTCTTTTTGAACATCTTTTCTGCCCAAACCTCGCCATCCATTGAACGACACCCCATCAAAAAGTAGTTCCCAACCCTGCTGCTTCTCCAGATCGGTCAGCCTGTTGTTCATTTCTACCGTGGCCTTCAATTCTTGCACGTTCTTTTCCTCTTTATTCTTGCACCCATGTGATACCAGAACAATCATAAAGGCAATGGCACAAAACCAAGGATTCAGCTTCTTATTACACTTCTCGATCATGCTACAACGGATTCCCAATTACCTGAAATTATAGATTTTTGAAGCGCTTCCAGTATGGCAATTCCGTGTATAATGCTCTCATGGCTGCGGGGTTCCTTACCGGTACTGAACATGGTGACCATATCCACATAGTTTTTATCCGGACCAACGGTCTCAACTCTGGACTTTAATTCAACCACTCCTTCGTCCGTTTCAACAAAGGTCTGCCACCCGTACTTTTTACTGGTTATTACCAAGGTAGCCATCCTGCCGTTTTCAAATATCAAACTGGCAGTACTGTTTAGATTTTCCTTTTCATTTTTGTTGAACCTAGCGGAAACAATTTTTTCATCAAAAAGATAAATAAGGGGTTCTACCATATGCACTCCATAAAAGAAAAAGCCTCCATAAATAGAATTGATATCGGCCTTGCCATAACAGGTAACTTGATTAATTTCCTTCATTTCCGCCAATTGTTTCCTCATATCCACAGTGGCATTGCTGTGGGCAATGGAACTGTAGGAAGTAACGGGAGTACCGACTTCTTTTGCCATTTCCAAAAATATTTTTGCGGCCTTGCTACTATAGCAAAAGGGTTTATCGATAAAGGTGGGTATCCCAGCTTGCACAAACGGTAATGCTGCATCAAGGTGAAGATCGCCATGCCTATGATCTACAATCAATGCATCGATCTTGCCCATCATTTCCGATGGTTCTTTTACAATAACGGGAATGCCGGCTTCGTCCTTGGCCAATTGGGCAAATTCTTCCTTTTCGCCCCAAATGTATTTAACCTCCCAACCTGGAAACTTCTTATCCAAATTGAACATTTTCCCAAAACCCCTGCTGTGGGAGTTTTCGGCACCTATGATACCAATAATCTTGGTTTTCATTACCGACTTTTTCCTTGATTTCAGTTGAGAAAATAAGGGTGACGGTAAGGACAGTGCCAATGTTGAAAAGGCAGCCCCTTTGCCTAGTTTTTCCAAAAACGATCTTCTATTTGCCATATATTTATATTATAATTTCATTTCCCATCCTTTTTCATAAGAACGGCTCCATAATTTTTGAGCATCATTATCCCCTAAAATATGTCCATTTTGAGGGTCAATATTCAATGATCTACCACTACGCTGTGCAATATTTCCCAGTTGCACCAACAAGGTACTTTTATGTCCCGAGTCTATGTCTGCATTTAGGGCTGTGCCGTTTAAAATGGCATCGAACATATTCTGTATATGTAAGGCGTCCAGAAGTTCGGCCGGATTGGATTTATTCCTTGGGTCTATTTCTTGGTTGTTTTTCACCTCCTTTACAATTTTACCCTCCAAATCGAAAATGGTATAGCTATTTCCACTAGGTATAAGCATACTGCCGTTTTCCCCATAGAACATTACACCTACAGCACTTCCCTCAATGGGCTTTCCATTACAGCTCCTTCCCTCCCAGGACATAGACATCCCATCTGCGAAATCCAAATTAATTACCTGGGTATCCGGTGTCTCCCAATCGTCCTGATATCTATATCTGCCACCATTTGAACTCACCTTTACAGGATAGTCTACCTGCATGCCCCAGCGCAGTAGATCGATCATATGGGTGCCATTATTTAAGGCTTCGCCAGTACCCCAATGCCATAACCAGTGCCAATTATAGTGCACAATATTGTCCTTATAATTTTTTCTGGGTGCCGGACCTTGCCAAAGGTCCCAATCCAACCACTTAGGAACCTCAACTTCCTTACCTATTCCAATAGATTGCCGATTGTTGGTATACCACCCCTTGCCAAAATATACCCGTCCAATGGCACCAGACTTCAAAGCTTTTATTCCTTCAACTACATTGGGCCAGGAGCGGCGCTGGTTGCCCATCTGTATGACCTTGCCATATTTTTTTGCAGCCTGCACCAAAATTTCTCCCTCATTTGGGTTGTGACTACATGGTTTTTCCACATATACGTGCTTTCCGGCTTCCATGGCCAGAAGCGATGCCGGAGCATGCCAATGATCTGGAGCGGCTATTACCATGGCGTCCACATCCTTACTTTCCAAAGACTTGCGGAAATCGGTATAAGATTTTGGCACCCTGCCTTGTCGCTCTTTTACGACAGACAGACAATTCGCTATTGCTCTGCTATCCACATCACAAACATGGATTACCTCAGAGTTCTTTTGACTCGCAAAATTTTGGGCCAAGGCCTTCCCCCTACTATTTACCCCCATCATGGAAACATTGATCCGATCGTTGGCACCTAGAATTCGGGCATAACTTTTAGCGCTAAATTGTGGGAGCATCCCAGTAGCGGCAATTAAGGCCGAACTGGCGGCGGTTTTTTTAATAAAACTTCTTCTTGAGTTTGAATTTGATCCCATACTATCCAAGTTTGAACGTTAATTGTATTTTTTATCTCCTATATTCTATATAAAAGCCTAGTACAGATTCGAAAAATCCTGCCCCAGTTTAGTGATTTCCTCGTCAGAGACTTCCCCCGAACATATTAGGGTACGAAAAGCGAAACGAACAGAATCTCCCTTTTTTAATTTCAGGTTCATAGATTCTTTACCGTCCGAAAATACATTCTGCCCTAATGGATTTACTGCAAAAAGACCATAACCTCGAGCGTGCCAATAGGCCGGATAACCAGGGTTCTTCTTATGGTCAAGAATCACCACAGCAACTTTCTCATCCTTGTATTTTCCGAAAAGCTTCATCCATTTGGCTCGGGTGCCCCAAACATCCTCTCCTGTAATTCCTTCACTGCTTAGATAATCCCCAGAAACCGCATCATTATTAATTACTTTTATCGTTTCTGGATTTCCGTGTGCATCCGTTAGCGTTAGTGGATCATCTGATGGCAATTCCAGTTCTCGACTCACCCTAATGGCAAACATACCTTCCTTGGTATCCTTGAATAAAATGTCCTCTTGGGCCGTTAAAGTACTTATCCAATCAATGATTCTGACCTTGTCCTTATCCATAAAATGAAGCTCTATTTCTTCTGTAATTTGGGTACGCCCTCCTGCTTCCCAATTGGTTTTTACGCGAATTGTCCCTTGTTCATCATCAGCTTTGGCCTCAACTACCTCTTGATGCCTAATTACACCACTAAATGCCTTCCTATCTTCCGGGGTTGCCTCTGAATGCCCCCAATAGTCAATACCATTTACATCCCCATAATTCATCCACATTCCTATATGGTGCGGATGATCTGCACGCTCACCGGCCACAGTCTTCAATGGGTATTTACGTGTAATTTCCGTCCCTTCCGAGGTCACTATAGGCCATAAACACGGCTTCATAATATTATCCGGATAGATGTATGAAGTAAATAATTCATCCCCGAAGTAGACATCCACTTTTTGTTCCGACTCTTTATTTTCTATCCTAATATCCTGTTTTTCCGCTACTTGTGCAGGATTTACCTTATTCTTATTGGACTTGCCATTTCCACAAGAACTCAGAATTAGTAGCAAAAGAGTGCAAACAGGTAATCCTAATTTAATTCCTTTATTCATTTATTACGTTTATTGAAAATTAATATAATAATCTACGTTTTCCTTAATAATTATATCCAAAGGCACAAACTGCACAGCGGCCGGTGATTTTTTATAAACAAAAAAATCGAACAAGGTCTTTACCGCGGTTACTCCTTGAAATACTGGTCTTTGGGAAATAATATAATCGATATTTCCGTTCTTCAATTCAGTCACATTTCCGGGAACAATATCAAACCCCACCACTTTTATGTCCAGTTCGTGCAACGCGTGATACCTAGAAATTAAATGAGCCCTGGAATTACTAACAAACACCCCTTTGGTACCTCGATTTTTAATATAGTATTTGGTCAGTTCCCTGCTTACCTCTGACTCGAGGGTAGAGGGTATGGTAATGGAATCTATTTTCCTATTGGACAATGCTGCGTTGCTTTTAAAGAATTCCTTAAATCCCTTTTCCACAATTCCAGTGTGGGCACTATTCTCAAGGCCCTTTACCAGATTTACAACAAGAATATCGTCCGAAGGACCCAAAATTGAGTTCAATAATTTGCCAGCAATATAACCGCTACCTTTTAAGTCAGGCCCAATATAACTGAGGTTTCTCTTATTCGGGATGTTGGCATCAATAAAGACATAAGGAATATTCCTTTCCTCAAGCTTTTTCATGAAGCTTAAACTTTCCTTCTCAAAAAGGGGTGCCAAAATTACACCACTTGGATTCTTCCCTAGAATAACATCGGCATTTTTAATAAAACTAGATTCATCAAACAAACTGTATTCATAGGAATCCAGCTCCAACCCAAAATCCCTATGGACTTCCATTGCCTGATCCACACCAATTCTTGGTAAGGTCCAATAACTTTGGGAGGTGGTCGCTTCCGGAAAAAGGGTGCAAACCGTAAACTGCTTTCCCAAAGCCAATGTTCTTGCCAACAGATTGGGATTAAAATTCAACTTTTCAATGGCCTCTTCCACTTTTTTCCTTTTGGCGACGGAGACCTTACCCCTATTGTGCAATACCCTATCAATGGTTCCAATGGAAACATTGGCATAGTCCGCCAGATCTTGAATAGTGGTTTTTTTATTTTTTACCATTGAAAACTAAACCTTACAAATACATGATATTTAATAATTTACAAAAGTGTGTAGGTACACAAATATAAAAATTATAAGGAAATTTCAGTTATTTATTATAAAAATTACGGTGGATTGTAGAATAAATTAATGAAAGTGTGTAAGCACACACTCATTGAAAAATAAAAAAATCGATGATTTCAGCTTACCCTACAATGACCTCCTAATCGCGATAAACAAGAAAATAAATATGGAGTAAATAATAAAAAAAGGAATTATATAATTAACCCATCCCAAAACAAGCATAACACTAATAATCAAAAGTTGAAACCCAAGTCCAAAGGTAGAAACTGCAGTCATGAGCCAATTGGGAAGTCTCCTGCCATTGGCGGCCTCGGCATCCAGTTTATAAATAATGAGGTCAAAGCTGCCATAAAGAATTTTATACCACCAAAAAAGGATGTTCACATTTCGTTGATGCTCTCCTACCATGGCTACAGGAGTCCCGGATTCAAAGATTCGACTAGTAACATCACCATGAAATTTATTCCTCAAGATTACATAGTAGTAGTTATAAAGTGTCCCTTGCAACTGAAGCCCTAAAAATGCCAGTAGTGTTAAAGCAAAATCAGTATTGGTAATTCGCCAGAGCACCAAGAATATTAAGATATTCAATACAATATCGGATACAGAATCAAAATATCGACCTGTATATGATGGCGTATCCTTTAACCTTGCCAACTCACCATCAGCAGCATCCAAAATTGATTTTAAAATAAAAAACAAGGCAGCGTACCAATAATAACCATAATACATACACCAAATAGCGATAACACCTGAGATGAGGAATCCAAAAGTAACATGAATAGGGGTAACGGCCGTTGACTTAAGTGCGTTCGCGATAAGCCTAGCTATTGGCCTCCCATAATCCGAAAGGTCTAAAAATTTATGGTCTTCCGGCAATTTAGACATTCTTAGCTTTTTTTATGGAGCATTTTTAATGACTTAGTTACCTAAATTTTAAAACAGCACACTATTTAACAGTTACCTAAATATACGATTAAATAAGAAGGAAATTATTTACATCGTTCAAAAACAAAGGGGTGATCACTCAGGTTTTCACTGAAAATAGTGAGATTTCTAAAAGAATTTGGCAAACACCAAACGCATCCAAAACTTATTTACCCCTCCAGAATCTCTAATTGTAATATAATATCCTTTTCGGTAATGGGATATGGAATTCCATCCGCAAGGGACTTATAGACATCTTCAAATAAATTAAGATAGGACGATTTTGCAGATTCTATTTTTTCGATTTGTTTTTCACCATCCTCTGTAATCGTAGTGAGTACACCAAATTTATCGGATTCCTCGATTCCAAATAAAGGATCACCAGGACTCATTCCGGCCAACAATTGCTGCTCCTGAATATCCGTTCGAGGCTTAACAAAGGTACCCTTGGTGCCATTAAGAACAAATGAAGCTTGCGGTTGCACCACCAACATGCTCATAGTTATAAACACCTGCACACCCTTGGGATACAACAGATGTATATGAGCATAGTCGTCCACTTGGGTTTTTGGTCTGAATTGACCCGTGTACTTACTCCATTCCAATGGATATCCAAAAAGCGCTATCGTCGCGTCCAATAAATGCGGACCAAGATCGTACAAGAGGCCGCTACCAGGCACTGGGGTTTCCTTGGCAATTTTAGGGCCTATATGATGTCGGTATCGATCGTACCGCATATGCGCCTCTACCAAGGATCCAAGCTTACCGGACTCCAGTACACTTTTAACGGAAAGAAAATCACTGTCATACCTTCTATTCTGATAAGGCAAAATACTGCGATCAACCTTTTTTGCCTCTGTAAAAAGCTCCTTGGCCTCAGAGCTGGTAACGCAAAACGGTTTTTCTACCAAAACGTGCTTTTTTGCTTTGAGCGCCTTAAGTGCAAATTCGAAATGTGTGAAATTAGGCGTATTTACCACCACCAGATCTATGTCCTTATCCGCTAAAAGCTGGTCCACGGAATCATAACTTTTGATTTTGGGATAACTCTTGTGAGCTAATTTTTTACTTCTCTCAACCACTGCCGTCAACTGGAATCCAGGATGCTCATTTAAAAAAGGGGCATGAAATAACGTGCCCGACATTCCAAAAGAAAGAATACCTGTTTTAATCATCTTTAACGCCTTAGGAAGAATTATTTAAATCTTTAATTTTTCTGTATCAAAATCAACTACCAATTTAACAATTGGACTATATAAATTGGTTTTCTATATGCTCTATGTTATTGATTTTTATTGCTTGTAATAGTCCCTACCCTTTTATAACCCTTCATCTGTAAAATTAAAATCTTCACTATATGTCATGGCGGTTTTCCGGGATATAAATGTTGAAGGTAGCTCCCTTGTTCTGTCCTGAGGAAGCGGTAATATACCCATTGTGGTTTTCCACAATCTTTTTTACAATTGCGAGGCCAATACCGGTACCAGTATATTCAGACTTACCGTGTAATCGCTGAAAAAGTTCGAATATCCTTTCATGGTACTGTTGCTCAAAGCCTATGCCGTTATCAACAACGGTAATTTGGCAGTATTTTTTCGCGCCAGATTTTTTGGTTGTACCGAAATCCAATTCTGTAGTCAATTTACTCGTAATTACAATATGAGGGGCCCGATCGGATCTACTAAATTTTATTGAGTTACTAATTAGATTATACATCAATTGCCGAAATTGAAAGGGAATAATTTGAACCTTACAAGGGGTATTAAATTCAAATATCGCCTGGCGTTGTTCCAACTCCTCCAAAAGCTCCAATTTAACATCTTCCAAAATTGCAGTTAAATCTACCAGTTCAAAATTTCCTTTCTGCGTATCAGTTCGGGAATAGGCCAACAAGTCCTGAATTAAATCCTGCATCCTCCTTGCAGCGCTTTGAATCCTAGCAAAATAGTCGATTCCTGTTTCTGAAATATTCCCTTGTTCTTTATCGATTAGCCTAGAGGCAAAAGTTTGAATTTTACGCAAGGGTTCTTGCAAATCATGGGAAGCAACGTAGGCGAAGGAAGCCAGTTCCTTATTATTTTTACTTAATTCAACATTTTTTCTTTCCAAATCATCCTGATAATCCTGAATAACCTCTTCATTACGCTTCTTTTCACTCAAATCGGAAATAATAACACCTACAGTTGCAATATTCGGTCTTAAGGAAGTTAGGGAGATGTAAACGGGAATTATCGAATTATTGACATTTAAATTAATCTCTCCTTTACTCTTTTTATAGAAGGAATTTTTGAACAACTCCTTAAATTTACCATGAGAATCCGCATCCACAAAATTCAATAATGATGTCCCAATTACTTGATCATAAGTAGAATTTAACAACTCACAGAAATAGGGATTGGTATAAACGATCATGCCTTCTTCTGTGACATTTATAGCACCTTCCCCAAATTCCTCGATCAATACTCTGTACGCATAATCCCCACTTTGAAGAGTATATACTTCAGATCGATTGTCTATGTTGACAGCAAAAGCATCAACCTCGCCCTTTTGAATTGCGTTGACAAGCTGCTCCGAATCTTCCAACCGACTTTCGAGTTCTTCAATCTTTTTTAATAAACTTTCTTTGGATACCTGCGTCATTAGCTTCCATTAAATTGAATACCTAGGGCTTTAACCACTTTTTCTGTATCGGCCAAAGTACCGATCAAGGTTTTCCTAGGCAATGGCAATTGTTTAATCAATGAGGGACTAAAAATAATATGTTGCTCCGCTGCCACTTCAGGGTGTTTGTAGATATCAATAATTTCCAGTTCGAACGCACCTGCCAAATGCTCCTCACTTAAGCGTTTTATGTTTTCGATAGCCTCCATTGATTTTGGGGACATTCCTGAAACATAAAGCTGAAGAACTAATTTATCTTCTGAAATAACCCTAACGGTGTCTTTATTTTTCATGTCACAATTTTCTTCTCCTTATCCAAGGTACGAATATTCAAACCCACCAAGACCCTTTCCTCATTGGAAAGATCGCCTATGATTTTTCTCAAAGGTTCAGGAAATTTTCTCACCAAGGTAGGAATAGCAAATATTTGATCGCCCTCAGCTAATTGTGGATTTTTCAATAAATCTATTACCTCAATGGTATAATTCCCTTCCAAATGTTCCTTGCAATATTTGTTTATGTTCTGCAGGGCTGTAATAGACTTAGGAGTCTGTCCAGCTATGTACAATCTTAATTCGTATTTTTTTGATGTTGACATCCTATTTCAAATTTAGCAAATTGTATTTATAAGTTATCTTCCTTAAATTTAAAGCCCTTATTGGAAATTGCAAACTCCTTTTTTCCATTAAAATGCCCCATACCCCTAGCTTTCACCACTAATAAACTCCGTTCCCTAGTCCCTTTTCGATTTTCATTTCTAACATTAATCCAATTATCTGCCAGTGATGATACGGCATCTACAGTAGGGTCCGAATGTACATTATCATTATTATGGGTCAAAGAGGTAAATAACGCATTAATTTGATTAGTCTTTAAAGTGTCCATTAACCTCACCAACATCCCCCTTACTTCACTACTGCTTCCAATTGTAATTAGACTACTAATTGGATCTATTATCACAGTCTTTGGCCTCAATTCAGACATCAATTTATGAAGTAGCAATAAATGCATTTCCAACCCTTGTAAGGAAGGCCTTGAAGCGTGAATATGAAGCAACCCCGCCTCAACCGCAGGCCTTAAATTTAATCCTATCGAATCCATATTACGAAGCAATTGTTCCGGAGATTCCTCGAATGAAAAATACAGTACAGGTTCATTCCGCTTATAACTTGCCATAGCAAAATAAGAAGCCAAAATGGTTTTTGATGTACCGGCAGTACCGGTAATTAATGTACTACTTCCTCGATACAGTCCATTAAGAGTAAATAAGCTATCCAGATCCGATAACCCATACGAAATGACATCCGTAGGAGATTCGTAATCCAACTTTAAAGAAGTTACAGGGATAACGGAAATACCGCTTTCATCTATAATAAATGGGTATTCATTGGTACCATGTGTAGATCCACGATATTTTACAACACGAAGTCTTCGGGTCGCAATTTGATCAATTACCCTAAAATCCAATAAAATTACACAATCCGACACATATTCCTCCAAACCTTGTCTGGTAAGGGAATTTTCTCCTCTTTCTCCAGTTATTACCGCTGTTACCCCTTTATCTTTCAAAAACCTAAATAAGCGACGTATTTCCGACCGTAATATGGACAAATTATCCATTCCGATGAACAAAGATTCAATTGTGTCCAACACCACCCTTTTAGCTCCTATAGCATCAATGGCATAGCCCAATCTTATGAACAAACCTTCCAAATCATATTCTCCAGTTTCCTCAATTTCCGAACGTTCTATATGCACATGGTCAATTCGAAGTTTATTTTCGGACTTTAACTGCTCTAGGTCAAATCCCAAGGAACGTACATTCTTACCAAGGTCACTAGCGGACTCTTCAAAACTCATAAATACTCCCGGTTCATTGTACTCTGTAATCCCTTTTACCAAGAATTGCATTGCAAAAAGGGTTTTACCACACCCAGCACTACCACAAATTAAAACAGGTCTTCCCTTGGGAAACCCCCCCGTAGTTATTTCATCCAAACCACTAACCCCAGATGGGGTTTTAGGCAAGCTATTATTTTTAACCATTGTCATTCAAAAACTATTAAATATATAATTACTGAATAATAAAATTACCCATTTTTTTTTGAATCAATCGAAATTGATTCAATTTAAAGGAGTCGAAATTTTCTCTTCAATAAGAATGGATTAAAGTTTTAAATTGATATGACCCAATGAAGTCATTTTCTGCTAATCCAATTTTATTTTTTGAAAGTCCTGCAATTCAGCTAAGAATTACTGGAATATCCCTTATGTTCGAATTTGTCTAATGCCCTTCAACATTTACAATAGCCTTTGCAAGGCATACTTAAATCAATCATTGAAAATTAAGGGTAAGTGAAGCTTTTACACATATAGAGCGTTTTATAAATACTACCCGCCTTCAAACAGGGGGATAAATCCCTAATAATAGGTAACACCTCCAAAGCCCCCTGTAAACGAATAACTCTTGGAATCCTCGTCTACAGGCAATTATTTGTTGGGCATATTTTTTGGAACAAAAATATTTGTGTTGATCAGCAATGATTATCTCAATCGATAAAAACCTTAACCCATAACTAATGAAGAGCTTTTATTTTACAGGAATAGTTAAAGCTTAAAAAAGAATAAAGAGCCTATTTACCCTATATACATACACGCAACCAATTCGCTGAATTAGCCAGCATATATTAACGTATATTTTCCAAGCTTTTCTCCAAAGTATCTATCTTGGCAAGCGCATCTGCTTCCTTCTGCCTTTCCAAGGCAATAACTGGTTCAGGAGCATTACTCACAAAACGATCGTTGGAAAGCTTCTTTCTTACCGAAACCAAAAAGCCCTTTGTATACTCCAATTCTTCCTCTAATTTTTTAATTTCCGCCTCAATGTCAATCGCGCCGATCATTGGCACAAAATACTCGTTGGACTTCACCCTAAACGTCAAGGCGCCCTCCACCGCATTGTCTACATAATCGATCGCCGATAAATTGGTCAACTTGGCAATAACAACATCCCAATCCCGAGAAATATCCCCATCATTCAATACCGACAATTGAAGCGTATCTTTCATGGGAATGTTCTTTTCCTTTCGAATAGTTCGGACTCCGGCAATTACCTCCGAGGCAAAATTAAAACCTTCAATCAACTCCTCATCAACAGCCTGTATTTTTGGCCATTTAGCAATTACCAATGCCTGTTCGGGGCTTCGTTCTGCAATATGCTGCCAAACCTCCTCGGTTAGGAAAGGCATAAATGGGTGCAATAATTTTAAGTTTTCTTCAAAAATATGGATTACCGCGTCAAATGTAATTCTATCTATTGGCTGCTGATAGGCGGGTTTTATAATTTCCAATAACCAGGAACTATAATCATCCCAAACCAATTTATAAATAGCCATTAATGCATCCGAGATACGGTATTTACTAAAATGATCTTCAATTTCAGCAAGAGTTTTGTTGAATTTTGCGGTATACCACTCAATTCCCAACTTGGAAGCCTCTGGTTGTGGCAGGTCGGCAACCTCCCATCCCTTAACCAAACGGAATCCGTTCCAGATTTTATTGGCAAAGTTTTTTCCTTGTTGACACAATGCCTCATCGAACATTAAATCATTACCTGCCGCAGAACTCAACAAAAGTCCAACACGAACCCCATCTGCACCGTAATCTTCAATTAATTTCAGGGCATCAGGCGAATTTCCGAGCGACTTTGACATCTTGCGTCTTTGCTTATCGCGCACCAATCCAGTAAGATATACGTTTTCAAAAGGCTTTTCCTGACGATATTCATAGCCGGAAATAATCATTCTTGCCACCCAAAAAAACAGGATATCCGGTCCGGTCACCAAATCATTGGTAGGATAGTAATATTCTATTTCCTTGTTATTGGGCTCCAAAATCCCATTAAAAACACTTATTGGCCATATCCAAGAAGAAAACCAGGTATCCAGAGCATCCACATCCTGCCTAAGGCCATCCATGGTCAACGCCGAATTTCCGGATTTTTTCTTGGCCAATTCCAAAGCTGCTTCCTTGCTCTCAGCAACAACAAAATCGTCCTGTCCGTCCCCAAAATAATAGGCCGGAATTTGTTGTCCCCACCATAATTGTCTGGAAATATTCCAGTCGCGGATGTTTTCCATCCAATGGCGATAGGTGTTTTCGAATTTTTTAGGGAACAACTTAATATCTTCATCCTCTAAAACCGACTTTATTGCAGGCTTCGCCAATTGTTCCATACTTAAAAACCACTGGTCGGACAATCTTGGCTCTATAACCGCTTTGGTTCTTTCCGAGGTACCAATTTTATTAAGATGTTGCTCGGTCTTTACCAAAAACCCCTTTTCTTCCAATTCCTTGGAAATGGCCTTCCTGACCACAAAACGATCCTGGCCTTCATAATAGAGCCCAAAACTATTTAAACTGGCATCCTCATTAAAGATATCTATGGTCTCCAAATTATGTTTCTCTCCCAAGGCCTTATCGTTGACATCATGCGCAGGTGTCACCTTAAGACAACCCGTTCCAAATTCCACATCAACATATTCATCCTCAATAATAGGGATTACCCTATTACAAATGGGTACGATAGCATTTTTACCTCTCAAATGGGCATAACGTTCATCATTGGGATTAATACAGATAGCAGTATCCCCTAAAATGGTCTCCGGCCTAGTAGTGGCAATGGTCACCATTTCGTCAGAACCCTCTATTTTATAAGCCAAATAGTACAACAGCCCCTGTCTTTCCTCATAAATCACCTCTTCATCGGACAAGGTAGTTTTCGCCTCTGGATCCCAATTTACCATGCGGTAACCCCTATATATCAACCCTTTGTTAAACAGATCCACAAAGACTTTTATAACGGAAGCGGACATATTGTCATCCATGGTAAACTTGGTGCGGTCCCAATCGCAGGAACAGCCCAATTTCTTTAGTTGTTCCAAAATCACCCCACCGTATTCATGCGTCCAATCCCAGGCATGCTTTAAAAATTCTTCTCGGGTAATATCTTTTTTATCTATTCCCTGTTCTTTTAATTTGGCAACCACTTTAGCCTCCGTAGCAATGGAAGCGTGATCGGTTCCTGGCACCCAACAGGCATTTTTCCCCATTAAACGGGCCCTACGAATCAATACATCCTGTATGGTGTTGTTCAACATATGCCCCATATGCAGCACTCCGGTAACATTTGGTGGCGGTATTACAATGGTATATGGCTCCCTATTATCCGGGGTGGAATGAAAATAATTATGCTTTGTCCAATAGTCGTACCATTGGCCCTCTATCTTCTGAGGCTCATATTTTGAAGGAATTTCCATTATTTGGAACAGTTTTTGCTAACCCTTAACGGGCGATTACTAATTGAGTGCAAATTTAATGTTAAACATGAAGTAATTCTAAGGTTTTTGCCCAAATAGAAATACGAAACAAAAATAACTAACGTTATTACATAACAAAAGAATTTTGGAGGTTCATTAAAAACATTTACTTTTGAAATTCACCAAAAACTAAAAATAATGAAAAAAATAGTACTAGTTCTATTTATTGGTCTCTTAGGTTTTGGCCTAACCGCTCAAGAAAATGTAGCGAAAATTAAATTCAAAGCAGAAACCGTTGATTATGGTGAAATCGCTAAAGGAAGCGATGGTGTAAGGATATTTGAATTTACGAATACAGGGGATGCTCCACTTGTCATAAGTAAAGTTAGCTCTAGCTGTGGATGTACCATTCCAAAAAAACCGGATGCACCAATCTTACCAGGTAAAACCGGTGAGATCCAAGTAAAATATGACACCAACAGAGTAGGTCCCATTGCAAAGGCAATTACAGTAATTTCCAATGCTGACACCCCTACGAAAGTGTTAAAAATAAAAGGAAAAGTATTGCCTCCAGAAGGCAAATAAACTCTTCCCTACAAACAAAAAGCTTGTTAGTACTTTATAAAGTATTTAACAAGCTTTTTTTATTCCCGAGACCCGCCTTTCTAAAGCCACAGGCATATTGAAAGTCGATAGTCGAACCAATCGAATCCCGCCATTCTGAGGCGGTTCCTGTTTAATTCCATACTTCCAAAGACCAGGGTCTGCCTTGGGGCTTAACACCATTTATTTAAAAACATCTTTCAGGACATAGGTAAGCAGCATGTCCTTTTGGTAACGCTCTATTAGGACCTTTATCCTTTTGCCCTCCTTCTCATTGAGCAAATGCAAGATTTGTTGTAGTTTGTAATTGTGTACCTTTTTTCCATTGACTGCGAGAATAACATCCCCTTCCTGCAAACCCGCTTTATGACCTGGACTTCCAGCACGTATTCCCGATACTACTATCTCTGGCACAACACTAAGTCTTGTTCTATTTTCGAAGAGTAGTTGCACATTCCCAAAAGATTGCCCATCGTCCTTTATCACTACTCCTCTGGCATCTGCTAAGCTTTCGGAAATATAGCGAACGCCATTATGTTGAAGGTCGATCCCGCTCAAATTAAAATCGAATGGGCGATTAAAAAGAGCATTTTTACGTAAACTTAGCGTACCGGCATCATAATTGAACACTAGGGTAAACCTCTTTAAGACCTCACCTCCCAAACTACCATTTCTATCCCCAAAGGAAGTTATGGATTTAAAATACTGTAGATCCGGAAATGCCACTTTGGCGTCCTTTAGTTGGAAATTACCCAAACTAATTCGGTCTATTTTTGTTCTCTTTCCAAAAATGCTGCCACTGAGTCCTTGGCCTAAAAAATCCTCATAATTGTTTTTGGGGATACCCAGCCCTTTTTCTATATTTTCAAAAAGCCAAATAGCATCAGAACTTCCGGAATCTATTAAAAGTTTAACGGGAATGCTGTGCTTATTTTCCAAAAATACCTTCCCTTGAACATAAGCCTTATTTTTAACAATATGCAAAGGAAGTATTTGTGTCCTGGCGTTCTTTTGGGTCCTATATAAATTGTGGGAATGAAGTTTTAGATATTTTGAGGTGTAATTAACCTCAACAACAAAATCCCTAAAAAGGTCATACCCTATTATTCCATGAACCGGTATACCCAGCCTGGGCGAGAGATTAAGCTCCCTATCCATGACCACATACAACAATTGATCATAATTGACGGCTTTACCAATTTTAAAAATGTTGGCACTAGAACTCAAAGCATCAATGGCTTCACCATCTCCCAAACCTTTTATGGCAATTTCAGATACATTGTTTATTTGAATGGAATCCTTATCCGATAAATTAAAAAGTATGGGCTTATTAACCCCTGAATCCAAAATAAATGAAAGTTTTGTCCCATTCACCTCTACTGGAACAATAATGAGATTGTTGACCAGTTTAAACTTTACCTTTTGGTACTTTTCCCCTGTAGGCAATTCGTAATTCTGGGAAAACAATAAAACTGGGCAACACCAAATAAGGAAAACCATATGTCTTAAAAAAGCCACCATTTTTCCATTTTTTAAGTAACCTATTCCTTTAAATTTACAAACAATTAATTATGCAACAGAACGATTTAACATATTAATATGGAATCAAATAAGACCGTTTTATTGTTTTGTCCATATTGATTTCCCATTTTTGCTTAAAATTTCAACTCATATGCCATCAATTTCACGGAGAGGCGCAACAATGCCGGAATCTCCCATTAGAAAATTAGTACCATTTGCTGAAGCTGCCATAAAAAGGGGAATTAAAATAATTCACCTAAATATTGGCCAGCCCGATATAAAGACCCCTAAAATTGCCCTGGATGCCGTTAGGAACAATACCTTGGAGGTATTGGCCTATAGCCGAACCGAAGGTGCTGAAACCTATAGGGAAAAAATTGCCGGATATTACGCCAAGAACGATATACATGTTGCGGCCGACGATATTATAGTTACCACTGGAGGCTCTGAAGCGCTTTTCTTTTCAATGGGAACTATTGCGGACACTGGTGACGAAATTATTATCCCGGAACCCTTTTATGCCAATTATAACGGATTCGCGAACGAAACCGGAATTAAGGTAGTCCCGATCGTGTCGCATATCGAAGATAATTTTGCATTACCTCCCATTGAGGAATTTGAAAAATTAATTACACCTAGAACCAAAGCAATCTTAATATGCAACCCTGGTAATCCTACCGGCTATTTATATAGTAAGGAAGAAATTAAAAAACTTGCCTCTATTGTAAAAAAGCACAATCTGTTCTTGGTTGCCGATGAGGTGTACCGTGAATTTACCTATGACAATAGGGAGCATTATTCCATACTACAGGAAAGTGGATTGGCTGAAAACGCCATTATTGTAGATTCGGTTTCCAAAAGATATAGTATGTGCGGAGCCAGAATTGGGTACCTGGTATCTAAAAACAAGGAAGTAATCCAGACTGCCTTAAAATTTGGTCAGGCGCGCCTATCACCACCAACATACGCACAGATTGCAAGTGAAGCGGCCCTGGACACCCCACAGAGCTATTTTGATGACGTAAAAAAGGAATATGAGGAACGCAGGAACATCCTTATCTCTGAACTTAGCGAAATTAAAGGGGCTGTAGTAGCCAGGCCTCAGGGTGCGTTTTATTGTATAGTGGAACTACCCATTGAAAATGCCGACACTTTTGCCAAATGGTTATTGGAAGATTTTAATCTGGATGGGGAGACCGTAATGGTGGCTCCTGCGGCGGGTTTCTATGCCACTGAAGGTTTGGGCACCAACCAGATAAGAATTGCCTATGTACTTGAAAAAGAAGAGCTAAAAAGAGCGGTTCACATTCTAAAGGAAGCCTTAAAGGTATATGCCAATTAATGGAAATACAACAAGACATATCCCTTAAAGAATACAATACCTTCGGAATAGATGCAAAGGCAAAATTCTTTTGTGAAATAAACTCGATCGAAGGGCTTAAAGAAATACTTGCAATCAAGGATTACCCTGATTTTTTTGTTCTGGGGGGCGGAAGTAATATGTTGATCACAAGGGATTTGGAAAATCTGGTGCTGTACATCAACTTAAAAGGCATTGATATAATATGGGAAAACTCTGATGAGGTCTGCATAAAGGTCAATGCCGGTGAAAATTGGCATCAAATGGTGTTGTGGACCTTGGATCAAAATTATGGAGGATTGGAAAATTTATCCCTCATCCCGGGAAACACCGGTACCGCACCAATACAGAACATTGGTGCCTATGGAGTTGAACTCAAGGATACCTTTGTAAGTTGCGACGCATTGGAAATAGCCACCCAAAAACTGAAGACCTTCACTAAGGAAGAGTGCCAGTTTGGATATCGGGATTCTTATTTTAAAAATGAAGGGCTTGGAAAATATATAATCACTTCGGTCAATTTTAAATTATCCAAAAGAAATCATAATCTACATGTAGGTTATGGGGCCATTGTTTCCGAATTACAAAATAACGGTATCACCGACCCCAGTATTAGGGACGTCTCCAATGCGGTTATTGCCATCAGGAAAAGCAAGTTACCGGACCCCAAAGAATTGGGCAACGGCGGAAGTTTCTTCAAAAATCCTGTAATAAGCAAGCAGGAATTCGATAAATTTACCAAGATATACCCAGATGCCCCCTTTTATAAGGTGTCTGAAAAAGAATTCAAGATTCCTGCAGGTTGGCTAATAGAGCAATGTGGATTTAAAGGGAAGCGATTTGGAGATGCCGGAGTTCATAAGCATCAAGCATTGGTATTGGTTAACTACGGTAATGCGTCGGGCAAGGAGATAATAGATCTTGCAGAAAAGATTATAGAAAGTGTACTGGAAAGGTTTGGGATTAGAATCACCCCTGAAGTCAATATCATAAAATAGCCCCTGACACATAATGACAGGGGCTATACCAAACCAAACTAACCAAAAATTAAATGAACAGTTACCAGCTGTCCATTTATCCAATAAAACGCTAAGTATAACAATCAATTTTATAATTTAGCGTTTGTGTATATACGAGGAGAAATACGGTATTGGATGATTACCAAGAAACTTTTTTTTGAGAACACACCTATTATATGAGCATACTACTGGAAAATCATATTGTTGAGCTCCTTCAAGAGCGAAATGACAAAGCCATTTCACTCCTTTACGAACATTATGGGGATACCTTATATGGTGTAGCCTACAAAGTAGTGCGCGATGAGGATTTGGCCCAGGACGTAGTACAGGAAAGTTTTGTTAAAATATGGAAGAAATCGGATTCCTACGACCCCACAAAAGCAAAATTATTCACTTGGCTTTTTAGGATTACCCGCAATACGGCCATAGATAAACTAAGAAGTGCCAACAACAAATCCGACAAAGAAATCCAAATGGATGTTTCCGACGTATATAAACTAGGAACTGAAGGAATAATTCCCGAGTTGATGGACGTTCAGGATAATTTGGATAAAATAGATTCAAAATATCAGATTGTATTGGACGCCTTATTTTTTCAAGGAATGACCCAACAGGAGGCAAGCGATGAATTGGACATACCGTTAGGCACTATTAAATCTAGATTAAAAATAGGACTAAGGGAATTAAAGAAAATATATGGTTCAAGCATGGTGCTAGCATATTTACTAAGTTTATTTATGAATTAAAGCACAAAGTTGATAAGACAAAGGCCAACAATCTAGCTGACTTAAAAGCATATCCAACCCAATGGTGCTACAAAAACAAAAGCCATGAAAGAGAAAATTAAAATCTTTTTAGAAACAGACCTCCTGGAGAAATATCTCTTGGGAACAACCACGCACGAAGAAGCGTTGCAGGTAGAAAGATACATTGCCATGTATCCCGAAGTTAGGAACACATACCTTGAACTACAGGAAAACCTTGAAATATTTGCTAAGTTACATGCCCTTAAAACTCCGGACGGTCTAAAAGAAAGGATTCAAAATAGGGTTAAAGCGGAGAATTCCATAAAATCAAAATTCTTCAGGTACGCCATTGCGGCCAGTTTTGCTGCCCTGATATTTGCAGGAGCATCGTATTTCTTCTATAACCAGAACCAAAATTTACAAGAGGAAAATGTTATTGTGAACAATAAGATTCAAAACTTGGAAGAGAATATGCGTTTACAGTTGGAAGATGTTAGAAATCAATTTATTGTCCTTAACAACCCTAAAACAAAGCGACTAACAGTAAAAGGAAACAATAAGGCCAAAGAACTTAAGGCTGTGGCCTACGTTAATCCTGTAAAAAAACTGTCCTATATTAATGTGAGCAAATTACCCAACTTACCGGAAAACCAATGCTACCAAATGTGGGCAGAGGTCAACGGTCAAATGCTTAACCTGGGGGTAATACAAGAAGCGAGCAACAGTGAAAAATTAATGGCGCTACCTTATGGTGAGAATGCTGTTGGATATATCACCATAGAACAAAAAGGTGGTAATTCCAGTCCCACAATAGAAAATATCGTGGCCAATATCTCCTATTAGGAACCAAGATTTAAAGTAATCCAAATCCTTCCAAGTAAGGTTATAAATTTCATATCTTTGCATAAAATAATGTAGGGATATGAAATTTTTACTTTTAACTATAGGGCTACTTGCACTTGCTTTTGCCGGTATCGCAATAAAAATATGGTCTAAAAAAGATGGAAAATTTGCAGGAACATGCGCCAGTCAAAGTCCATTTTTAAACAAAGAAGGTGAAGCATGCGGCTATTGTGGCAAACTTCCAACCGAACAGGACTGCAAAAAAGATTCCGTAACGCAATAGCCTTCTGGATTGCACTTTATATAAAACCTCATCTTGGATAAAACCGAAGAACCACTTCCCCAACTTATTGAAAAGGCCAAATTAGGCAATCAGATCGCCTTCAGTGCATTATTAAATAGCTTTTGGAACGACGTTTACGGATTTCAATTGATCCGGACCAAAAATGAGAACGATGCCGAGGATATCACCATCCAGACATTTTCCAAAGCTTTTGATAAGATACACACCTTTGATGATTCCTACCAATTTAAGACGTGGCTGATCGCCATCTCCAAAAATCTACACATAGATTTAATCCGAAAAAGCAAAAGAAACGTTTTACAAGTCAACCAGGAAGGCAGCAATGAAGCCATAAAGAAGGTTTTGGATGACGGCCCTTCCCCTGAAGACAGTTTGATCACAGAACAAAATTTGGCTGCTTTATTGGAATACATAAAAAGGTTAAAGCCACATTACCAAGAAGTAATAAACCTTAGATATTTTCAGGAGCTCCCATATGCAGAAATAGCAGAAAAACTAGGGGAACCCGTTAATAATGTTAAAGTAAAATTATTACGGGCCAAAAGACTGCTGGCCGAAATTATTAAAAACAAACAATAGGCAGTTTTATCCATCATTATACTTTGCCCCCAATTGGCATTTTAACTATATCCCATTTCGTATATTTGCACAAAATCATAGTATGAGCATCGAAACTATAGACAGTGTGATTCCTCCAAAAGGCAAACCCAAATGGTTACGGGTAAAACTTCCGACAGGTAAAAAATATACCCAATTAAGGGGATTGGTGGATAAATACAATCTACACACCATATGTACCTCAGGTAGTTGTCCAAATATGGGCGAATGTTGGGGAGAAGGCACCGCCACATTTATGATTCTAGGAAACGTTTGTACTCGTTCCTGTGGATTTTGCGGTGTAAAAACGGGAAGGCCGGAAGATGTGGATTGGGAAGAACCGGAAAAAGTGGCCAGGTCCATTAAGATTATGGACATTAAACACGCCGTAATCACTTCAGTGGATCGTGACGACCTTAAGGATATGGGATCCATAATATGGGCTGAAACCGTGAAAGCCATTAGGCGAATGAACCCCACCACCACCTTGGAAACTTTGATTCCTGACTTTCAGGGAATTACCACCCATTTGAATCGCATACTTGCCGTTGGCCCGGAAGTGATTTCCCACAACATGGAGACGGTAAAAAGATTAACGAGGGAAGTCCGCATACAGGCGAAATACGAAAGAAGTCTGGGAGTCCTTGCTTACTTAAAAGAAAACGGCGCCAACCGTACCAAGTCAGGAATAATGTTGGGATTGGGCGAACGGGAGGAAGAGGTAATCCAAACCATGGAAGACCTCAGGGCGGCGAATGTTGACGTGGTTACCATTGGACAATATCTACAGCCATCAAAAAAACATTTACCCGTAAAGGAATTTATTTTGCCGGATCAATTTAAAAAATATGAGGAAATAGGGCTTCAACTTGGTTTTAGACATGTTGAAAGCGGGGCTTTGGTCCGTTCTTCCTACAAAGCGCACAAGCACATTATGTAGGTTATTCCTACACCCCAATATCTAAAATATAATTCCGTATTTATACGGATAAAATGGCTTACCACTTTTTATGAAACGGATTAACATTGGTATAAACGGCTTCGGTAGAATTGGTCGCACCCTATTTAGACTTCTTAGCGAACAACCCCATTTAAGGGTGGTGGCAATAAATGACTTGGCGGATGCGCGTACCTTGTCACATTTATTAAAGTACGATAGCATACACGGTGTATTTCAGAAAGAAGTCTCCCACAGTGAAAATCATATTATTGTAGGTGATAATAAGGTAGCCTTGTTAAACCACAATTCACCAAAAGATATTCCTTGGTCCAATCATAAGGTTGATATCGTAGTTGAAGCCACCGGAAGGTTTAAGGACAGATCGATCTTAACCCAGCATTTAAAAAACGGGGCGAAAAAAGTTATTCTTAGCGTACCACCAACGGAAGACGATATAAAAATGGTGGTTTATGGTATAAACCATGAAACCTTGGAGCAAACGGATGACATTATTTCCAATGCTTCCTGTACCACAAACAATGCCGCGCCTATGATCAAGGTAATCCAAGACCTATGTGGCATAGAACAAGCCTACATCACCACCATACATTCCTACACAACAGACCAAAGTCTGCACGACCAGCCCCATAAGGACCTGAGAAGGGCCAGGGCGGCCTCACAATCCATAGTGCCAACGACCACTGGAGCAGCCAAGGCATTGACAAGAATATTCCCCGAATTATCAGATGTAATTGGAGGCTGTGGAATACGCGTACCAGTACCCAATTGTTCCTTGACCGACATTACTTTTAACGTAAAAAGGGAAACCTCCATTGAGGAAATAAATGAAGCTTTTTTTAAAATATCGCAGAAAGAGCTTAAAAACATTCTATATTACACAAAAGATCCCATAGTTTCTATAGATATAAACAATACTTATTACTCTTGTACGTTTGATTCTCTGATGACCTCGGTAATCGGCAAAATGGTGAAGATCATTGGATGGTATGACAACGAAACCGGGTATAGTAGTAGAATTGTAGATTTAATTAACTTTATAATACGTAAACAATACGTTTGAGACCTTTATTCTTACATATAAATTTGAACAGAAAATTATGGCTCCTTACGGTTCTATTGTTTTTTTACTTTAGTCATTCCTATACACAAGAAACCAAGGCTGTTGAAACTGATATTGAATATTATTTTGACAAAGCGAGGGAATTGGGTAATAAAAATAAAATTGAACCGGCACTTGAGGACTTGAATACGGCCATGGAAATTGCCTTCAAGAATAACGACCAAAAGGCACTTATAGACACCTATCACAAATTTGCAGTTTTATATTTAAGATTGGGAAAAGATGATAGTGCAGAATATTACGCAGACAGATCAAAATCGCTTTTAAAGGATATTTCCTATCCCTACGGAGAGGCCACGCACAAGTACATAGACGCCATTATTTCATACAGGGACGGCAAAAACTTCTTGGCCATTTCCATGCTCAACGAGGCAAAACAAATAAACAATGACCGGAATTTACTGAACAATATCCTTTTTGTTGAGGGAAATATTTTTCTAAACTTGGAAAAATATGAGAGTGCCACAAAAAATTTCAATGCCCTGGCTGTTAATACGGACATTTATGAAAAGGAATATCTGGCCGCCAAGTCCCATATTAAATTAGCCGAAATTTATTTCAGGACCGAAAATTACGAGGAAAGTATAAAAAATGCGCTGAGCGCTTTAAAATTGGCCAAGGCGAATAACTTTTATGTTGAAAGATTGGAGGCCAATGAGCTACTCACCCGGTCCAATGCTAAACTTGGCCTTTTTGAATCTGCCTTGTTTTACAATAAGAACATAGTGAATATTAAGGATTCTATCTTTACTATTGAAAAAACTCTAGGAGAAACAAAGACAGCTGATAAGATTCAAACCGATTTTATGCGCGATGAAATTGGTAGGCAGGAAGCCAAGATCGAAGAACTTAGTCAGTCCAAAAATAGAACTGAAATTACAGCCATTTTAACTTCAGCCTTTTTAATTGTAATTTCCATACTGGCCGTTTCACTTTATAGAAACAACCAAATTAAGCTAAAGACCAACGATCTTCTGCATACCAAGAACAATGAGTTACAGGCAGCAAGGGATGCGGCGGTAATGGCCATGGATGCCAAAACCAACTTCTTGTCAACTGTTAGCCACGAATTGCGAACACCGCTTTATGCAGTAACAGGTCTAACCCATTTATTGCTGGAAGAGAACCCAAGTGAAAGCCAAAAAGAGCATTTAAAATCTTTAAAATTTTCTGGCGACTATTTACTGAATTTTATTAATGACATCCTTCAGATCAATAAAATAGATGCCGACAAACTGGAAGCCCTTCAAATAGATTTCAATCTTAAAAAGATACTTTCGGAAGTTATTAATTCATTGAATCAGAGTGCGAAGGCGAACAAAACTAAAATTGTTTTGGAGTTTGATGAGGATATTCCATCGCATTTGTTGGGCGACCCATTAAAACTTTCCCAAATATTTATAAACCTTATTGGCAATGGCATAAAGTTTACCAAGGAAGGCCAAGTTACCGTTATTGCAAAACTTGCTAAAAAAGTTGAGGAAAATTTGACCATTTATTTTGAGGTGAAGGATAATGGAATTGGAATAGACCCAGAAAGACAACTCACTATTTTTGATAGTTTTGAACAAGGCTCTATCCAAATCAACAGGGAATACGGAGGTACTGGCCTAGGACTGACCATTGTAAAAAGCTTGTTAGGTCTATTTGGCAGTAAAATTCAGCTAAAGAGCGAACTGGGCAAAGGAAGTTCCTTTTTCTTTGAGGTGGATTTAAAAAGTAAGGATGATCTTATTGATGACATCCCATTCGAAATTACCGAAGTGGAATACGATTTTACCGGACTTCATATATTGATTGTGGAGGACAATAAAATTAACCAGGTCATTACCAAGAAAATGTTGAACAAAAAGGAAATTACCTGTGATATTGCCAACAATGGTCTGGAAGCTGTGGCCATGGTAAGAAAAACAGATTACGACTGTATCTTAATGGATATCCATATGCCTGGTATTAGTGGGGAAGAAGCCACTATAGAAATAAGAAAATTTAATAGATTGGTCCCTATAATCGCCCTTACCGCGATTTCCTTGGATGACAGTTTGGAAAGTTTTTATGCCGCAGGATGTAATGATGTGGTTACCAAACCATTTAAACCAGAAGTATTCTACTCTAAAATTGGAGAGAACATCTTTGATATTAAAAAAAAAATTGAAGCCTAAGGATTAGATAGGCTATCATTCAGCAAACTTACCAATACCTTTTCTCCCTCATTCAAAAATTTGTGCTGTATCCCTATATAATGCAGGTTTTTTATTTTGCCTTCCAGCCGCACATAATCCTTTTCGGTGGTAAGTACCATTTCCTTCGTATTGAACAATGCAATTTCCTTCTCAGAGAAAAAGTGATGGTCCTGGTAGGCCAAATGCTCAAGCACTATTCCCTGATCCGTCAAGAAACTTACCAAGGGCTTTGGATTGGCTATACCGGTCACCAAAGTCACTTTTTTATTCTTTAGCTGCTCCAGACCTATTTCTCCAGAACCACCTTTTAAGCTGGTATCATAATCCAAATAGCTAAAAATAACCTTCTGGCTTGGGGCGGGAGCTATTTTTTTTAGAATGTCCTGCTGTTGCTTTCCTGTCAAATTCGGTGGGCATTTGGTAACAACAATGATATTCGCCCGTCTGGCTTCGCGTTTGCTATCCCTCAAATTACCGGTAGGCAAATACCAATCATCAACATACAAATTAGCGTAGGAAGTCAACAGTACATAATGATCACATCTTACTTTTCTATGTTGAAAGGCATCATCCAACAGAACAACATCGGGCCCAATGGTTTTCTCCAAAGTAGAAATTCCATGTTGCCGATCAGCATCAACGGCAACATAGGCGTTCGGAAATTTTTTGTAGATCTGGTAAGGCTCGTCACCAAGGCTTTCTACATCCATCCCTGATTCGGCCAGCAAATACCCTTTTGATCGTCTACCATATCCCCTACTCAGTACGGCTATTTTACAACGCTCCTTTATGTGGGAGATCAAAAATTCTATCATTGGAGTTTTCCCGGTACCGCCTACACTAAGATTACCAACACATATGGTTTTGGTATTGAATGATCTGGAAGGAAAAACACCGGTGTCATAAAAATAATTACGCAGGTATACTACAATTGCGTATATCAGTGAAATGGGAAAACCTAATTTTCTTAGTAGCTGCATTAGAACGAAAATATAATATTTTATCTTTGGAAGACCATAAATTTGAAAAATGATCATAAAACAAGTTATCGATACCCTTGAAGAGTTGGCGCCACTGAATTATGCTGAAGATTTTGACAATGTAGGACTATTGGTGGGGAACGCAAATAATGAGGTAAAGGGTATCCTTGTAACATTGGACACTTTGGAAAATGTGGTGGATGAGGCCATTGCAAAAAAATGTAATCTCATTGTTAGTTTTCACCCTATTATTTTTGGTGGACTAAAGAAAATTACCGGTGCCAATTATGTCCAAAGAGTAGTTATTAAGGCCATTCAGCATGATATTGCCATTTACAGCATGCACACTGCTTTGGACAATAGCCATAAAGGGGTAAATGCCAAAATATGTGAAATATTGGGCTTGAAAAATACAAGTATTTTAATCCCCCAGGCGGGCACCATTAAAAAATTGACAACCTATGTTCCCAAAGAGCATACGGACGCCCTTAAAACAGCTCTATTTAGTGCTGGGGCAGGAAATATAGGCAATTATAGCAATTGCAGCTTTAGCATGGATGGCACCGGAAGTTACCAGGCCAATACAGGAGCCAATCCTTATTTGGGAAAAATTGGAGAAACACATTATGAGAACGAATCCCAAATTAGCCTTACCTATGCCAAGGCGAATGAACCAAAAGTTCTTGCTGCACTTTTTGGCAATCATCCCTATGAAGAGGTTGCCTATGAAATACAAACTTTGGAAAATAAAAACCAAAATATTGGCATGGGCATGGTCGGAAATCTTGAAAAATCGATGCGTGAAGAAGAATTTTTTGAATTTCTGAAGGAAAAAATGAATGTTTCCTGCATTAGACACTCCGATTTTCTAGGAAAAAAAATAACCAAAGTTGCCGTTTTGGGAGGAAGTGGTTCTTTTGCCATTTCTTCGGCAATGTCCGCCAATGCTGACGTTTTTGTAACTTCAGACCTAAAATACCATCAATTCTATGAAGCTGAAGGCAAAATACTTTTGGCAGATATTGGGCACTATGAAACAGAGCAGTTTACAAAAAATCTCTTAGTTGATTATCTTACGAAAAAAATTCCTAATTTTGCAATCTCTTTATCGGAGAGCAAAACAAATCCCATCAAGTATTTTTAAATATGGCAACAAAGACAGAAGCAACGGTAGAAGAAAAGTTAAGAGCACTATATGATTTGCAATTAATTGATTCTAGAGTTGATGAGATAAGAAATGTTAGAGGAGAACTTCCTCTAGAAGTAGAAGATTTGGAAGACGAGGTACTTGGCCTTAAAACAAGAATGGATAAGCTTAAAACCGATCTTGAAACCATTAACTACGAAATAGGTGCCAAGAAAAATCTTATTGATGAAGCCAAAACCTTGATCAAAAAATACGCGGAACAACAAAAGAATGTCCGTAACAGTAGAGAATTCAATTCATTGACCAAGGAAGTTGAGTTCCAGGAACTTGAAATTCAATTGGCTGAAAAGAACATTAAGGAGTTCAAGGCCCAGATAGACCAGAAAAAAGAAGTTATAGCTTCTACCAAGGAGCGTTTAAGTGAAAGGGAATCACACCTTAAACACAAGAAAGGTGAGTTGAACGCTATTTTGGCTGAAACTGAGAAGGAAGAAAAGGCTCTTTTGAAAAAATCCGAAGAATACCAATCCCAAATTGAGGAGCGTTTGGTAAAGGCCTACAATAGAATCCGTAATAATGTAAAAAACGGTTTGGCAGTAGTTCCGATCGAAAGAGGTGCTTCCGGCGGTTCTTTCTTTACAATTCCACCACAAGTACAGGTGGAGATTGCTTCCCGAAAGAAAATTATTAGCGACGAACACAGTGGAAGAATTTTAGTAGACCCTGTTTTGGCCGAAGAAGAACAAGAAAAAATGCAAAAGCTGTTCTCTAAATTATAGAACTATCAGCTTATAAGAAAAATAAAGCCATCTTTTTAAGATGGCTTTATTTTTTTCTATCCCTAATGTCCGTTTTACAAAAGACTTAGGATTTTCCGATCAACTTCTTCAGTATCCCAAATTTCCTCTATATTGGGAATTTGCATTATTTGCTTCATTATCTCTTCCTGTGCATCCCCATTGGCCAAAGCTTCTACATAGGGCTTATCTGAAAATGTAACCCTGGAATAGGCCGGAATCCACTTATCGGGATATTTTTTGGCAAAACGCTTTTCAATCTTTTTCTGTAATATAAAATTAGGATCGGCCGTCATAGTGCTCATCTCCACAAAATTACGATAACTTAGTTCCGCTATAGCATCTGCATTGGGCTTACGTTCTGTCTGGTAGGTATTAAAAATTTGCGCCCAATCATCCCCAAACTGGGCAATAATCTTATTCAGGGCATAAATATCCTCAAAGCCTGCATTCATTCCCTGCCCGTAAAACGGCACAATGGCATGGGCGGAGTCGCCCACAAGCGCCACCTTATCCCAGTAGGTCCATGGATAGCATTTAATGGTTACCAATGCACTTGTTGGATTTTTAAAGAAATCTGTTGTAAGATCTTCTATGACCGGGGCAACATCGGGAAAATAAGTATTAAAGAAACCTTTGGCCTCATCCTTGGTTTTTATTTTCTCAAAGGAAACCTCCCCTTCAAAGGGAAGGAACAAGGTACAGGTAAAACTTCCATCCAAATTAGGCATGGCAATAAACATAAACTTCCCTCTGGGCCAGATATGGAAAGAATGTTTTTCCAGTTTATGGGTACCATCGTCATTTGCCGGAATAGTAAGCTCCTTGTAACCCACATCTATAAATTCTTGATGGTAATTAAATCTACTACGGCGCTGCATTTTGTGCCTAACTCGCGAAAAAGCACCGTCACAGCCAAAAACAATGTCATAGTCATACTCCTTCCACTCCCCTTTCTCCGTTGCGCCCGTATATATTTTTCCTTCGGGCAGGTCTACATCCCACACCTTTTCTTCAAAATGAAATTCAACCCCTGCCTCTTCGGCAAGGTCTATCATTCTACGATTTAATATGCCCCGTGAAATAGACCAGATGGCTTCTCCTTCCTTTCCATATTTTTGGTAATACTCCGGTTCCCCCGCAAGATGAATAGCACGCTTGTCCAAAGGAATTGCAATTTTCTTCACTTCATCCTCAATTCCCACCTCCCTGAGGGCCTTCCAACCCCTATTACTCATTGCCAAGTTTATGGATCTGCCGGAAAATTCAACATTTCTAATATCGGGTCTACGATCATAAACCGTTATTTCGTGTCCTAACTTCCGAAGGTAAATTGCCAATAAGGATCCGACCAATCCTGAACCGATTATGGCAATTTTTTTAGGAGTTTGTGTCATACTAATGCAAATAGGGAAAAGTAATTGTTAAAGTAATAAATGTAGTAAAATAAAGTAACTTGTATAAAATAGATGTAATATCGTCACAAAACGCCCAAAGACGTCGTATTTCCGTAATCTGCAGTACCGCCCACCTAGAAAAATATTCTTTTTTATTTTTTTACATTCCAGGACATCCAAACCCTATGTTTAATACGTATATAAAACACATACCGCTTAGGCGTCCATATATAAAAAAGTCCTTCACATTAAGTTTGCGAAGGACTTTTCCTTTTCTGTATAATTCGTACTAAAATATATTTTAAACAAATTAAGAGCGGTTATTCCAAAATTCCGTCCACTATTCCATAGGTTATGGACTCTTCAGCGTTCATCCAATAATCCCGGTCAAAATCCTTCATTACCTTTTCAAAATCCTGACCGCAATTCTCAGCCAATATTTTGGCACTAAGTTCACGTGTCTTAATTATCTCTTTTGCTTGAATCTCTATATTGGAAGCCTGTCCCCTGGCACCACCACTCGGTTGATGGATCATTACCTGTGCATGCGGCTGTATAAAACGTCTACCTTTCTTGCCTACGGATAACAAAATAGACCCCATTGAAGCTGCCAAGCCAGAGCAGATCGTAGAAACCGGACTCTTCAATGATTTAATGGTGTCGTACATGGCAAAACCAGAAGTAACATAACCCCCTGGGCTATTTATATACAATTGAATTTCTTTGTTATTCTGCATATCCAAATACAATAAACGATCAATAACATGTTTAGCTGTATCATCATCTACCATTCCCCATAGAAATACTTTTCTTTCTTCTAGCAATTTTTCATCAATTGCCTCTTGTATCTTACCTTTTTTTGAGCTCATTTTTAGAATTCTTGTTAAGTTTCAAAAATAATGAATTTATTGCGAAATATGGCAGGTAAATTATTGTAGGGAACATTCAATTTCTCATCAAAAAAACAAGGACACTAAATTCCCTAAAAAATAACAAGTATTGATTGAATTCCTTATGATGCACATTCAACACAAAATTGAAGACCATGCCACGGTAAAATCCCATCTTTTTAAAAAGAAAAATCAAAAATGTAATTAGGCATTCACAGCTATTCTGCCAAAAACCTATTATCTTTATGTTAGAAAAAAAACCAAAAATGAAAAAACCACTACTAATAATATTGTGTCTGACTTTGTTCCTTGCATCCTGCAAAACCGATAAAAAACAAAAGGTGGCCGATCTAAAAATGGATCTTTCCATTTTGGATAAAGTTGCCAATGCACATGGATTTGATCAATTTAGAAATGTAAAGGAAATTGCTTTTACTTTTAATGTAGATCGTCCTAACAGCCATTCTGAACGCAGCTGGGTATGGAACACCATCACCAATGACATCCGCTCCATTAACAAGGGAGATACCATTTCTTACAACCGCAGTAACATGGACAGTACGGCTATGAAGATAAATGGAGGTTTTATCAATGACAAATATTGGCTCATGGCACCTTTTAATCTGGCTTGGGACAAGAACAATATCACCTATGACCATGAAAGCGATGTGCCTGCGCCTATCAGTAAAAATCCTATGCAAAAATTGACCATAGTTTATGGGAACGAGGGAGGCTACACCCCTGGTGACGCCTACGATTTTTATTTTGGAAGTGATTACATGATAAAGGAATGGGTATTTAGAAAATCAAATCAACCAGAGCCATCGGTAACCACGACTTGGGAGAATTACGTGGATATTAACGGCCTCAAAATTGCAGAAATGCACAAAAATGAAGACGGTAGTTTTAAGTTGTACTTCACCAACATAAAAGTAACCTCTAAAAACCCCTAAAGTAATGCAATTACCTCCTTCTCCTATACAGACCATAGGTAGCACCGAGCACTATTATGGTGCATATTAATAATATAACAAAGGTATATTTTAAGGAAAAACTCTCGGCTACAAAGCCAAGGACCACAGGGCCCAGCAAGAAACCTGAATAGCCTGTACCGGCTATAAAGGATACTCCTTGTGAGGAATCTACCCCCTTGACCGTACCACCTATCCTAAAAAGCTCCGGAATAATTACCGAAAAGCCCAGTCCTATCAGCGCAAATCCTGCTATAGCCATATAGGTGTGTGTAGCTAGAACAAAAAGAAAGCCTATTATTGCTATTGAAGCTCCCAGGGCCACTATTTTAATGGAGCCTATAGAAGCACTAATACTATCTCCCAAAAACCTACCCAAGGTCATCATTACGGAAAATGCCAAAAACCCCGTTCCTATCAGTGTTTCCGGTGCCATACTTATCTCCTGCAAATAAAGCCCACTCCAATCTACAATGGCTCCTTCACCGCCCATTATTATGAATGATACAATTCCCAACACCAGGAGCGGTTTAAACAATTTTAGACTAAATGGTTCCTTCTCCACGGGCGCCGCTACAATATGCTTATAATGTTTATGGAAAATATAATTTACCACAAACACCAGAATAACAGCGTATAGCATATGCAAGGCTGGATTATTGATTGTAAATATCAAAAAGCTACCTAAGCCTGCAAACACGCCTCCAAGGCTAAAAAAACCATGTGAGGCCGACATAAAGTTCTGTTGATCCTCCTTTTCTATTTCCGTGACCAAGGTATTCATGGCGATGTCCGTAATGCCATTACTGGCCCCCAATAGAAAAAGAGCTCCCATTAAAGAATAATAATTAGGCGCCAACAAAGGTAGCAAGGCAGTCAAACAACTAAAAAGTATCCCATACCAAGTAGCTTTTCCTACCCCAAGCCAATTAATAATTTTGGCAGCCACGGGAAAAATAACGAATACTCCCAAGGAAAGAAAAAAGATAGCAATGCCCAAATCTGCCTTATCTATCCCCAATTTCTCTTTTACAGTGGGTATATAGATGGCCCAGGTACCAAACAAAATATTTATGCTGGCAAATACCCAGGAAGGCGCAAAATATCTGGGATTGGAAAGAATAAGACGAAGTGACTTCATAAATAGTTTGGCAGTTAGAGAGCAATAAACCTAGCCTTTGGACTGAATTCCAGATTTTAAAACTTGTCCAAAATTGTACATATCAGCAAAGGAACAATAAAAAGGTGCCGGTGCCAAGCGTATTACATTGGGCTCCCTCCAATCCGTTATTACCCCGTTTTCCATTAAATAATTGAACAGATCCTTACCATGCCCATGTAAAAAAACAGAGAGCTGACAGCCACGATCTTCAGGTGTGATAATTTCAAACGACCCGTCGGTCTCCTTATCTATCTCCTGGAGAATAAACTCCAAATAGGACACTATGAGTTTCCTTTTTGCAATAAGTGCCTCCATACCCACCTCATCGAACATTTCCAAAGAAGCCAAATATGGGGCCAGTGAGAGCACAGGAGGATTACTTACCTGCCAGGCATCGGCATTTGCCATGGGCTCGAACTCTGGCTTCATTAAAAATCTAGTCTCTTTCTTTGTTCCCCACCAGCCTTCAAAGCGGGGAATATCGCTCCTATTAAGATACTGCTCGTGCACAAAAATACCTGATGCATTCCCGGGACCACTATTCATATATTTATAACTGCACCAAGCGGCAAAGTCTACCCCCCAGTCATGCAATTTTAAGGCAACATTGCCCACCCCGTGAGCTAAATCCCAACCTACGAAAGCACCTTGTTCCTTGGCCGATTTTGTAATGGACTCCATATCAAAAACCTGACCGTTGTAGTAATTTACACCACCTATGAGGACTAGTGCAAGTTCATCGCCGACCTCATTAATTATATCAAGGACATCTTGGGTATGCCAAAAATCCTCACCTGGCCTTTTCTTTACTTCTACAATGGCCTTATCAGGATCTAAACCATGAAACTTAACCTGACTCTTCAACATATATTGATCGGAGGGGAATGCCTTTTCCTCACAAATAATTTTAAATCTTTTCTCGTTAGGCCTGTAAAAAGAGACCATGAGCATATGAAGATTTACGGTTAAGGTATTCATCACCGACACTTCTTCGGGCTTTGCACCAACTACTTTTGCCAATGGCGCAGCCAAGCGTTCGTGATAATCCCACCACGACTTTTCAGCATGGAAATGCCCCTCTACTGCCAAGTTTTTCCAGTCGTTCATAACATCATTCACAAACTTTTGGGTGCGTTTGGGTTCTAGCCCTAAGGAATTTCCGGTGAAATAAATAACATCCTTGCCCTTCACTTTTGGAAAATGGAATTCGTCACGGTATTTCCTCAGGGGATCTACTGCATCCAATTGCTGGGCAAACTCTAACGAATTTTGAAATTCCATATCCTAATTTTTATGCTAAAATACAACTTACCGATAGAAGGCAAATAGGTCAATTCTATAATTTCATCAATCCACATTTATCCTCATTTCCAAAATATGCTTTTTAAATCCCACTTTCTCATAGGCCCTTATGGCGGGCAGGTTGTTATTGTAGACCGTAAGTCTTACCTCGTGTATACCCCTGGATTTGGACCATTGGACCAAGGCATCTACAATTGCCTTATTAACGCCCTTACCTCGGTGGTCCCGATCGGTATACATAAACCCAAGATAAGTATATTTTTTATGATCCAAATAGGGCTTTGCATCCCTTATCAAGGCATAGCCGGAACCAATTATATTTTGATCCACCTCAGCAACCATAACTGCAGCCTCATCGGATAGGACCAATTGCCTAAGGTCATAATAACTGATCGGATCCTCATCCAATGTTTCATCAAAAGGCCTTTCGGCACTTATAATTTCCTGTTCAAAGGTCAACAGAGTTTTTAAATCGGCCAAAGTGGCCATTCTTACCGCAAATTGTTGCATGATTACTATATTTGAAGGCCTAAATATACAAAGTATAGCCCATGCATTTTTTATCCACTATTTTGGAACAATATATTGCCGACCATTCGCAATCGGAATCTAAATTACTTGAAAGACTTACACGGGAGACCCACCTAAAGGTAATTCAGCCAAGAATGATTACCGGACATTTTCAAGGCCGTGTATTAAGCCTTCTGTCCAAAATAATTAATCCCAAAAATATTTTGGAAATAGGCACCTATACCGGTTACTCTGCCCTATGCCTAGCCGAAGGCTTGCAAAAAGAGGGAACATTGCACACCATAGACATCAACGAAGAACTACATGCCATGCAAAGGAGATATTTTGACGAAAGTGGCTTTGGAAATCAAATTGTACAGCATACCGGTGATGCATTGGATATAATACCTCAACTTGATGTTGTGTTCGATATGGTTTTTATCGATGCCGAAAAAGTGAGTTACTACCACTATTTTGAAGCCGCCTTAAAAAAATGTCGTTCCGGAAGTGTTATTTTATCGGATAACGTGCTTTGGTCCGGTAAGGTGGTGGAGCCTTTGGACCCTAAGGACAAGGCAACAAAAATTTTACTGGATTACAACAAAAAATTAAAGGAAGACCATAGGGTAGAAACCGTACTTATGCCCATAAGGGACGGACTAACACTTAGTAGGGTGATATGATCTGATTATTTGAATACTTTACAATCCTTTAGTGCGGTAAAGTATTCATGACTATGGAGTCACTTCGACAGAGTCCAATTTCCAACGGCTCGGGCTTTCAATCCCTTCCGTCTCCTACGCCTAAAGCGAAGGGTCCACCTTGTCCTCCCGCGGAAAACTCGGGACAGGCTTAACCAAGGGAAGGAGCTTTTTTTATTCTGCCATCGGTTGAAGATCTACCACTAGAAAATGGCAGCCAAGTAATTTGTATATTCCTTTATAGACATTGCTTAGTCGTCAAAATTACTGATAACATGATTATTTCAAGTCATCCCAATTTTTGCATTTTGAAAAAATGTTACCTCCCGAAATGACTACCACAGTCACTTCGACAGAGTCCCTTTTCGGGACGACGAGAAGTCGCACAAGTTTAATTTTGGACAGCCACTAAATCAGTCTGTATTGTTAGCCGTTAGCCCAATAGTTGATTGCTCAATTCAAGTTCAGTATGAGCTACTTGTGTGATTTCTCCCTAAGGTCGAAATGACCACCACATTCATTTCAACGGAATCCAACTTCCAATTAGGAAAACCAAAATCGATTATAAATAAACAAGAACTCTACTTTGTCATACCCACTTTATGGTACAATCTGTAAAAGAGGATGGCAAAAGAAATGCCCACCGCTGCACCTACCAACAAATCCAAAGGATAATGAACACCCACATAAATTCGGCTCATTGCAAATAAAAGTGGCCAAAGAAAAAAGACCCAAGTCCATTTGAATCTATCCCTAACAAAAAGAAAAATACTGGTAGTAATACTAAAGGAACTGGATGAATGTCCAGAAAAAAAACTATATCCGTTAGGACTTTTAAGAATACGGATCAAGGTATTAATTTCCTCTGTGTTATTGGGACGCAGACGCGCCACCCATTCTTTGGTGACCCCTGTAAGTGCAGCAACCAGTGCCAAGGTCAGCAACACAGTTCCCAACACCCGAAATGCCTCCTGTTTAGGATAAGCCCTAAAAATAAGCACTACAAATAAAATAAATAAGGGAATCCAAGTAGCAAAATTGGTGACATAAGACCAAAAGACATCATAATCTTCGATGCCCAAACTGTTCAAATAGATAAAGGTATCTCGATCCCAGTTCAGCAATAACTCCAGCATTTTATTTTCTTTTCACTACGCCGGTTACTTCGTCAACGTTCTTCTTAACTTTACTGATCTCGTTCTTTATATCGTCGGTAAAACTAGTATCTATACCTTGTTTTTCCGCACTTTTCTGAATCTCTTTCTTTATATCCTCCGTGGCATCCTTTAGTTGTCTCATGCCCTTACCCAATCCCTTGGCTATTCCAGGAATTTTATCCGCGCCAAAAACCATTACCACGATAAACATGATAAAAAAGATTTCCGCACCACTAATAAATAGAATTATCGTACTTAACATAAGACAAATATAATGAGAAGTTTGACAGCTGCATAAAAAAATAGGTTAACTTTTTTTAGGCCATAAGAACCCCATGAAACTGGGCTAATGCCCAACGTTTAAAACATTTATAATCACACCCATACCCCTTAATTCAGGGATAATCATTTGCTTCCAAATATTAAAACCTCAGAAAAATAACCAACAAAAATAAAGCCCCGACACCCGTTTGGCCATTTGGCAATCCGGAATCGGGGCTTTTTTATAAATTCAAGGAGCAGCATCAATAAGGATGCTAGCCCTAAATAAGATCACTCAAATTGCAAAAAATCTTATTTCCCGTTTATCTTCTCTTTAAAAAGTTCGAAGTCGGACTTAACCTCTTTCATAGGCCATGAATTATTGGTGGTATCTATATCCGCCGTTTCAGCTTTAGGATCTACTTCAACACCCACCAACTCCTTACCAGAGGCAATGACTCGTTTTACCTCCTTATCATTTTTTCTCCATATTTCCGGAGGATAGGTAATATTTTCCTTGGAACCATCCGCATAGGTATATTCCACGATCAAAGGCATAGGAATTCCGCCTGGCTTGTTAAAGGTAATCTCATAGAAATATTTTGGTTCTACCACAGCATTTCGCTCTGCGGCCGACATATTGTCCATCATAAACTCCTTTAAGCTTTTGGAATTTTCCGTAGGCGTTTTTCCTTTTAAGTTGGGTTCGTAATCTTCACTATCCTCTTCCGCCAAAAAGACCAAAGGTGGCAAATCCTCTTCTTTTATATTCCTTTCCGCCATTAACGCACGCATTTGCTTGGTAGGCTTATCCGAAACATAATATTTTTTAACACCCTTTACACCTATATCAACGTAATCTGTAGTATAGAACCAACTTCTCCAATACCAATCCAGGTCAACTGCAGAGGCATCCTCCATAGTCCTAAAGAAATCTTCTGGGGACGGATGTTTAAACATCCATCGTTGGGCATAGGTCTTAAATGCATGATCGAACAATTCCCTACCCATTACGGTCTCCCTAAGAATATTTAGGGCAGTTGCCGGTTTTCCATAGGCATTGTTACCTAATTGGTACACATTTTCCGGATTGGACATAATTGGTGCTATGGTACTTTGATCTCCGGACATATAGGGTATGATCTTGGTAGGCTCTCCTCTACCGGATGGGTATTTACTATTTGGAGCAATGGCCTCGGGATAAGCTACCCCAAATTCCTGTTCGGCCATATACTGCATAAAAGTATCCAAACCTTCATCCATCCAACCCCATTGGCGTTCATCGGAATTTACGATCATGGGGAAAAAGTTATGTCCCACCTCATGGATAATTACAGAAATCATCCCGTATTTTACCCTATCCGAATAAGTGCCATCCTCGTTGGGTCTTCCATAATTCCAACAAATCATAGGATATTCCATTCCCTGATTTTTAGCATGTACCGATATTGCTTTGGGATAAGGATAATCAAAAGTATGGGCAGAATAGGACCTTAAGGTATGCGCTACGGCCTTGGTAGAATACTCCTCCCATAACGGATTCCCTTCCTTGGGATACATAGAAATGGCCATTACATCCCTGTTTCCTATTTTCACGGCCTGCATGTCATAAATGAACTTACGGGATGTTGCAAAACCAAAATCCCTCACATTTTCTGCTTTCAGCTTCCACGTTTTCTTCTTTTCAGAAAATCCCTTTTCGGCCTCTTCGGCTTCGGCCTGACTAACTATGATTACTGGTTTGTCATAAGATTTCTTTGCCTTTTCATATCGTTTTATCATTTCCTTGGAAAATACCTCCTTCATATTCTGAAGCTCTCCGGTACCATCCAAAATATGATCTGCAGGAACAGTAATATTAACCTCGTAATTGCCAAACGGAAGGGCAAATTCTCCACTGCCCCAGAACTGATGGTTCTGCCATCCTTCTATATCGCTATAGACGGCCATTCTAGGAAAAAATTGAGCTATAACATAAGCCCTATTCCCATCCTTTGGAAAATACTCGTATCCCGATCGGGCCCTATTTACGGTATGATCTGGAATATTGTACCACCATTTTATAGAAAACGAAACCTGTCCCTTACTTTTTAAAACTTCGGGGAGATCTATCCGCATCATGGTCTGGTTAATGGTATATGGCAAGGCTTTACCATTGGAATCCCGGACATATTCTATATTGAATCCACCATCGAATGTCGGGGTCATATATTTTTTTGCAAATCCGGCAACCGGCTCCGCCAAGGCTACTCCCTCACTATCACGCAAGGGCGATTTGGAGCTTTTGGAACGTACGTTCTGATCCAACTGTACCCATAAAAATGTAAGGTCATCCGGTGAATTATTGGTATAGGTTATGGTCTCTGAACCATAAATTTTTGCATTTTTATCATCGAGCTCAATATCCATTTTATAATCTGCCTGTTGCTGATAATAATCCGGGCCCGGTGCCCCAGAAGCCGACCTATAGGTGTTTGGGGTAGCAAATTCTTCATAAAGTTGCTTGAATTTACTTTGATTAAGGTGGCCTTGCTCCCTTTCCACTTTTACTTCATCCTGGGCAACAGCAAGAGCCGCAAACAGGAACAATACCGAAGCAAAAACATGTTTCATTTTACTCATATTTGAAATTGATTTTTTTAGCGCGGGAATTTAACAATTATATGACAGATTGTTATTAATTACTTTAAGTTTAACATACCTTTATTATTCTCCCGGATTAGTACGAAACTCTTTTTCTGTCCATTAAGTTTAAAATGGACCACATTTTTCTGTTCCTCGAACATATCCATTAATACTTCGTTCTGCACGGAAATAGTAGTAATGGAGTTGATATCAATTTTGGGAACTTCCAGGAAACTGACCATTATATCATTTTCGTATTTTTTACCCAAAAAGTTATAAGCCACATTCTTCCCGTTGATCTCAATGGCAAACTTGGCCTTTACATATTTTTCTATATACTCATTGGCCGCGGAAGACTCGTCCTTGGTGGCCAGATTACCCTTTAGACCATAACGTTCCAACAGCAATTTATCCATATCATCTATAAATATCCTGGTGGTAATCTGCAGTGCCTTGTCTTTATCCGAGTATTCAATACTGGTTACACTTAGGTAAAATTTATGTGCTACCGTAAACGCTAACAGCGGCAACAACAGTATTAAAAAGGTCTTTTTTAGATAGTGCATATTATTTTTATCACATTTTATTGAACAATCATTGTGCCGTTTTTTTTTTTGACCGTTCGGTCATAATTTTAGTTTTACATTATAAAGTGGTCAACCTATATCAGGGACGTACACAACTGCTTACTGCTTACTGACCACTGTTCACTACTTTGCACCTTGAACTTTGAACCTTGAACTTTCAACTGTTCACTGTTTACTGTTTACTGAAAGCTGCTCACTGAAAACTGTTCACTACCAACTGCCCACTCTTCATTGTTAATTGTTAACTGTTAATTGATCATTGTCCCTCACTCCATCCCATTATTCTTCCTGTAAACAAAGCTTTTCTGTTTAATAAAATCCCATATAGCGAATAGATCCTGGCTATCTATAATAGCATTAAAATTGGCATCGACTTCGCAGTAATACAAGAAATCGTCTATTTTTTCCATCGGAATTTTGAGTTGCAACACAAACAAGCTATCGGCAAATTCGGTTCTTAATTGCTGTGATTTATTGTAATTTACATCTCGTGCCACACGTTTTTTCAACATTTTGGTGCGACCAGATATAGCATTGATTATGGGATTGAACGGAATACTGGTGAGCATACCTATGGACAAGGGACCCATGGAGGCTTCCCTCAGCAACCTTTCACTCTGCATCAAGGGCTTAACATGGGCATTGGGCAGACCCAAACTTGTGGCGGAAATAACAGGATCTATATCCATATTTCGCATGTCCCTACCCAATTCTCCGGTTAGGTTATAGGGCATTACTATAACTTCATCCAAAGCAATATTGGATTCCTCCAACGGAATGGATAAAAACTTACTATCAAGGATACCGGCATTAACCACAATTTCCTTGCGTTTATATTGTACTGCAGAAAAAACAAGGGTATCGTTTAGGCGTACTGCAATGGAGAAAAATCCGTTAATATCGGTGATCGCGGCTTTTTTTGTAGTGGTATTTAGTACGTGTGTCGCCGCCACATCCCCGTCCTCACTATAGACCTTTCCTTCCAATGTTTTGGAAAAATCCTGTGCCATTAAACCTTGGGCAAATACACCAAACAAGATGAAAACCAAATATATTGGGATATTACGCACTACGTTCTATATTATTGAAGATTATTGTTCAACCCAGGTCGCTATTGAACTATTTTGGACGTTGAACACTAGATATTAGACGTTATATATTAGATGTTGGATTCTAGACACTAGACATTCAACTTTGAACTGAAAACTGTTTACTACCTTTAAAAGTTCTCGATACAAAATGCCTACTGGCATTTCACTCGAACTGACGCACGACCGGACAAATAAGTATTGAACCATGAACATTCAACCTTCAACCGATTACCGTCAACTGTTCACTGTTTACTGTTCACTGACGACTGACCCCTGCCCACTATTCAATGCCATTAAGAGTTCTCGATACAAAATGCCCAACGGCATTTCACTCGAACTGACGCACGACCGGACAAATAAGTATTGAACTTTGAACATTCAACTTTCAACCGAATACTGTCAACTGTTCACTGTTCACTGTTTACTGTTCACTGACGACTGACCCCTGCTCACTGTTTCCCCTCTTCCAATAGTTCCAAATAGGACCTGCTATGGGTTACCAAAAAATCGATCAGCTGAAATTCATTACGCTTTTGCAACAAAGACCTTTCTGGTAATTGGGTATCACAGTACAGCAAAAAATCGTCTATTTTATCCTGTGGCAGTTTAAGGTCCAATACAAAAAACTCATCGTCATATACTTGCCTTAGCACCTCACTTACCCTTAAAGGCTCGCGCTCTACCTCGGTATTATCCCCTTTTGCCGCCAACATCAGTGCCTTAAAAATATTCACGAAATTAAGTCCGTCCTTCATTCCCTTGTCGGCATTGGACATGGCAATATTTTCCACCTCCGTTAAACGGTCTGTTTCATAATCATATTCCCGTGCCAGGAATTCCTTGTTTTGGGCTTGAAGAAATTTCTCCTGATTTTCCGGTGTTACCACCACCTCGTCCAGCTCGGTCACCTTTTCATTCACCTCTACCACCAATCTGTTATTATCCAAAATATCTTGGGTAATCTTAACCACCATCAACTGATAGTTTATAGCCGTAAATACCAGTTCGTCACCTTCCTTCACCAAAATCCCAAATTCACCTTTATCATTGGTAATCGTAGCCCTTTCAGTGGTAACATTAATAACATTCTCATTAGGAACGTTCACATTTCTATAAAGTACTTGTCCTCTTAAATATTGTCTGTCATCATCCTGTGAATATGAAAATGTTACACATAAAAGGAAAAGAAATAGGAGAATTCTATTTTGCATTTTTTTATTTAAAATTAGATAAATTAAGCATCAAATGTCCTATTTTTCTTAAAGAAATAAACTAAAAACGCCTTTTTATCCAATAACGGCATAAAGAAAATGTAAGTTAAGATCATAAAAAAGACATAGACCTTTAAACTTTTGTTAATTTGTAGCCTTTCCCCTCACAAGGGTTGGGGTATGGAACCAGAGACCCCGCCATATTGGAGGGGGATGGCTCCACCATCGTATTTCAATGCGCAAAATGCTTTTGAAATCCGGTCAGAAGATCAATCCACCGGTCCTAGAAACCGGATACAACATTGGACCACGCCAAATGGCGCGGTTAGTTCGACCATCGTATTTCAATGCGCAAAATGCTTTTGAAATCCGGTCAGAAAATCAAAACCCCGGCCCAAAAAACCGGATACAACATTGGACCACGCCAAATGGCGTGGTTAGTTCGACCATCGTATTTCAATGCGCAAAATGCTTTTGAAATCCGGGTCAGTAGATCATACCACCGGCCCAAGGAACCGGATACAACATTGGACCACGCCAAATGGCGTGGTTAGTTCGACCATCGTATTTCAATGCGCAAAATGCTTTTGAAATCCGGGTCAGTAGATCATACCACCGGCCCAAGGAACCGGATACAACA
>NZ_JACLHY010000016.1 GCF_014397245.1 Arenibacter arenosicollis
TCGGCGGAATCATTCAATGCAAAAATAAAAGCTTTTAGAGCGCAATTCAGAGGAGTCAAAAACGTAGAATTCTTCCTTTATAGATTGACCACAATATTTGCATAAACACAACAATTGTTCTTGATCCCCGTTCACTGAGCTGGAAACGGTTGAAGAGTTTTTCCTGATAATACTTTTTTCCTTGCATAACTAAAGTTACGATCGATCCCCCGATCCACAATGATCATGACCGACTTTTTTGCTAACTTGTGCAACAGGCACAATGGCTATAAGTAATTGATTGTTCTCCCTTGCTGGCGCGAGCATCTTGCTCGTGCCCTGTTAGTGCGAGCCTACCGCTCCTGCTAGCGGTGGATTCTTATAAAAACAGGGCCTTTTTAAAAGGTTTCGGTTGTATCAATTCCGTTCTCTATTTTCTTCTGCATTTCTTTTGCCCAGTCGGCTATGCGCTGGTATTGTTCGTTGGTCAGTTTAGCTTCCTCATGTAGCAAAAGGTAAGATTTAAGCGGCATGCTCTGCTCTTTCATGACCTTGTGAAGGTTTTCGAATTTCTTGGCAGCAGTATCTGGAGGATAAGAGGCAAATTCGGAGAAGTTCAAAGCCTGTTTGGCATTCTTAATATGGCTATTCATCCACCAACTTATGGGTTGTATATTATAATACCACGGATAATCTTCGGTATAATTGGAATGGCAATTATAACAAGCCACATACAGATCCATTTGGATATCCATTGGCACCTCATACTTATCTGTTATGTCCACATGGGTATCAGCGTCTACATAATTTTTTTCAGGATTAAACACAGGAAGTTGGAGAATCAGGAAGACTATAAATAACGCAAGGACAATCTTTAACCAAGTATTCATAATTTCATGTTCAAAAAAGGTGTTGTTTTAAGAAAAATAGCCACAAGTTCCTTTAACGTTGAACTAAGCTAATAATTTTTTTTAAACTTTCTGGCAAACATTTCCGACCATAGCCCCATAATTTCTGTACAATTATTCCAATTTGTGCCAATTTAATTGTACTTTTAGAGGTATACCGTTTAACAAAATCATATACTATGAAACATACAAAAACTCATTATTTCGGATTATTATTGACGGCTTTTCTTTTTATGTTCTCTTCCAACGCTTTTGCCCAAAGCAGTGAAACTATCAAAGGAGAAGTTTTGGACATGTCTTGTTATGTTACGCAAGAAGCTACGGGACAAGGCCACAAAAAATGCGCCCAAGCTTGTTTGGATAAAGGATTGCCTGCCGGAATTCTCAGCGAAAACGGAATGGTTTATCTTTTGGTAGAAGACCACAACGCAGCTGATGCCTATAAACAAGCCATTTCAAACGCTGCTGAAACGGTAGAAGTAACCGGAAAAGTGGTGGAAAAAGATGGCATAAAATCTATCGTTGTTGAAAAAGTTACGGTAAAAGGGTAAACCGCAAATCTTTTTAAACTTATTCAAAAGCAGTTCTTTCAACGAACTGCTTTTTTTATGCAATACTTTCCCAATGTTTTAATTTGAGGCATGTTATTTTTAATAAAGCCCCCTATTTCCCCAACCAGGCATCAAACCAATTAAACGCATCGGTCTGCATCTGAATATCAAACTTATGTCCGCCATCATAGAATTTACCGCTATACCTTTCCGAATGGCCCGCTTTTGAAAATACAGTAGCGAGAATTTCATCGGCTTTCTTCATTTCTGGCAAAGTGTACAATTGGTCATGGTTATTGCTCTGCACCATGGTAGGAAGGGGTACGCGCAGGCCAAAAATTTCAGGGAAATCCAGATAATTCGCTAAGCCCGGTGCGAAGGTCATCCAGGTGTGGGTGTAGGCCTTGTTCAGTAAAAAATCTTTCCAAGTGGTCATAAACCCTACGCATACGGCACATTTTATGCGAGCATCCATGCCCCCTAAAAAAACAGTCCGGAGTCCACCGCCCGAGAGTCCACCGCAACCAATACGCTCTGGATCAACGTCCTTTCTGGCACTTAGAATATCCAAGGCAATACGATCTTCGGCCAACACCATACCGGGGTATGAGGTGCCAGCGGACAAAAGGGACTTCGCCATAAGGTGTTCATGGTGGCCGGCCCATTCGTTATAGGCTTCTATGTTCCTAACATCCTCGGAGTTTTCATCGGTACGTCCCTCCGCTTTCAAAGCTCCCCATTCAATACCGGCCATATCCTCGTAGAACACCCGCCGGCTAGCAAAGGAAAAGGCGTCATGTACCAAAACGGCATAACCCCTTTTGGCCATCTCGTTCGCCCATGCCCTACCCTCATAATAACTGTTTTGGTGCGGTTCCATAAGCAGATGCTGAGTATCCGAGGTCTTGGTGATCTTTCTTTTGCCAAAGTATTTATTACCGCCATGGTCGTGCAGGGCCAAAATAGCGGGCAACTTCCCTGTACTGTTTTCGGGTTTTAAAAAAATGGCCTCCACAGGTCTTCCGTAGGGCAATTTCCATGTAAGTTCCTCTATTTCAAGTCCGTCGTAGTTGTATTTCCTTTTAAGGGTAACTGTAATGTTATCTTTTATCAAAGGCTCTGCTATCTGCTCTTGGGCCTTGGCATGGGCACTTGGTTTCCAATCTTCAATTTTGGACCAGAGGTCGTTCCGGAAGGATAACTTGGGCGGGTCTTGCATTTGATCAGCCAACCAGAGGCCGTATTGGCCTATCTGGCTTTTCGGGAGTTCTTGATTCATAGGGATAGGTTTTGAAGTTGGTACCATGTTTTGGAATGCCGCGCTCATGGTGCCGGGCAAGAGTGGCAATCCCACCGAAGCCATCGCGGTCTTGGATATAAAGGCCCTTCTGGAATCCCGCATCTTGGCATCCGTATTTTTGGGTTTTTTCATGTTTTAGAATAATTGGTGGGACATTTAAAGTTACTACTTATTTCCAATTATTCGCTACTGTTGGATTTAGGTTAAACAACACATTATGGAATCTACCTTCTAGTGGGACTGCTATTGTATGAGCTGAAGAAAAAGGATATCGCGAAATTGATTTTTGGAAATTGGATAATTTGCCTCGTTCAATGGTTATGAAGAAGTTGATCTTTTAGTACGAACCGCAATAGAATAGGCCATTGTTAAGTTAATCTCCGGATTTTAAGACAGTATTGGTAAAGTTCCACTATTAAACCTGTATACTGCATATTAACAATATAAACAATAGCATATGAGTAAAACATTTTTGAACACCAAGTTAAGAGGAATTACCAAAACAGTAGCTGAATTCTCCAAACAGGCTGGTCAGAGCAACCGGGAGTTCCGTGAATTTATAAAGGAACAAGTGGTGGAGTATAGAAAAGAGGGAATGGATGTATTTAAGTCCCCGAGACCAGGAGATGACCAAAAGAATTAAAAACTTCCTATCCATAATGGAAATAGGAATACCTAACAAAGAACTAAAAGGCTATTTAGGATATCTAAATGGCCTATTAGAAACTTATGCGAAAAAAACATTAAAACTGTAAAACATGATAATTAAAATAAATACCGATAAAACGCTTAATGGAGAAGAAAGAAGTGCCGATTTTTTTACTTCCCAAATTGACGAAGCCTTAGAAAGGTTCGAATCTCATATTAGTAGAATAGAGGTACACCTGAAAGATGAAAATGGAAAAAAGGATGGATTCAATGATATCTCGTGTCTATTGGAAGCCAGACTTGAAGGCAGACAACCCATTGCCGTCACAAATCAGGCAAATACTGTAGATCTTGCAGTAACCGGTGCAATTGACAAAGTAAAAAGTGCCCTAGAAACCATTGTTGGGAAAATCCAAAAGCATTAATATCTATAAAATTAGAAACAAAAAACAACTTAGGTATCAAGTAGGACGCTTATAACAGTAAAATGAGGTCTCTCCCGATAACCATCGGGATGCGACGACCTTGCCAGAAGGCAGGCCTACCGGCAGGTAGGCTGGCTCGACCGGAAAACATTACCCTTATCAACTCATTAACAATTAAAAATCCATTGGACACATGTTATTTTGGAATTAGGTATTCACAAGGTTTCATTATTTATAATCTACTTAATCTCCCTAAATAGGGTAACCATAAGTCAGGTTTCGGCAATATTTACCAATTATAGCAGCCATTTATTACATAAATTGAATTTTTTAATTCAGACCTAATTACACCCATGACCACAACCAACCACTTTTTAAGAAAACTGTTTATTTCCGGATTAATGTTAGCCCTATCCGTTTCCGGATTTTCCCAATCGAGCGGAATGGATGACAATTTCCGTTTTGCCAAACAACATCAGGACGATTTAACACTAAGCGTATACATCACCGCGCATTCTGTGGAGCGATTGCTCTCAACCCCTGAAGGAAGAAGGGAAGCCACTTCGCTCATGATGGCCAACGGAATCACCAAAGTGTATTTGGAGGTGTACCGTGGCGGTTTGGTTGTCGCGCCAAGCCTGTTGACCAAGACCACAACATATTTTACCCAAAACGGCTTTGAAGTGGTTGGCGGAATTGCCACTGTCCCTGGAGGTGATATCGGGGTAAAGCAGGAGGGCGAACTAGGTTGGTTCAATTGGCAGAATCCAAAGACCCAACAGGATATGAAGAAAGTGATGTTGGACGCGGCCCCTATTTTTGACACTTTTATTGTGGATGATTTTTTATGTACGGGAGATATCAGCTTGGAATCCAAGGCCGCCAAGGGAGACAGCAGCTGGTCCGATTACCGCAGACAATTAATGACGGAATTGGCAAGCTCTCTCTTCATAGATCCGGCCAAGTCCGTTAATCAAGATATACATATGATCATCAAATATCCACAGTGGTACGATCGTTTTCACATGTTCGGCTATGATGTGGAAACCGGTCCAAAATTATTCGACGAAGTTTGGGTAGGAACGGAAACAAGGGGACAATACACCCAGCGCTTTGGATTTGTACAACCATATGAAGGCTTTGTGAACTATAGTTGGATAAAGTCTATGGCCGGCAAGAAGATCGGGGGAGCCTGGTTTGATCATGGCGATTGCGATGCTTTGGATTTTGTGGAGCAGGCCTATCAGTCCGTACTTGCCGGGGCCAACGAATTGGTTATGTTTAACTATGGGAGTTTTGTAAACGGCCATGCTGGGCACCATTTAATGCGAATGGATTTTGAAAAATTGGCAAGGCTGGCAAAAGCTCTAAAGACCTCTCACATTCATGGAGTGGCTGGATATAAACCCCCACATAGTGACGCAGGTGGCGATCTTTATATTATGGACTTTGTAGGCATGTTTGGGATTCCCTTGATGCCAACGGTATACTATCCCGAAAATGCAGCAACCATTTTTTTACCCACACAAGCTGCCGCCGATCCCAATATTGTGGGCAAGGTAGTGGCATCGCACAAGCAGGGAAAAAGAATTATTATGACGGCCGGATTTTTGGCAAACGTAGAGGACAAAGGAAAACTGTCCAAATTGGCCGGTATCCTAAAGCCGGAGGTTGGGGTAATAAGTGCGGAGAAAATAATCCTGGATGGCAGTGAAACTACTTTGGAAATGCCGTTGGATTTGGAGTCCACATTGGAAGTCAAAAAAGCCATTGCGTTGCTGGAAGTCAAAGAGGGCAACGACACTATTCCATTCCTGACCAAAAGCAAAGATGGGCAGGTATATGTTTTAAATTCCCATACCTTTTCCGAGGCTGATTTTAAAGCTGTAGGGGAGGTGTTGCTCTGCCCTCGCCCACTGGGTCTACTGGATCTACCCACTTCCTGGGCGAATGAAATTCGCGCTGCTTTCAACGAACAATTACAGATAGAACTTAATGCACCCACTAGAATCACTATGCAACCCTTGGAAAATGGAGACCTGATTTTGCACAATTACAACAAGGAAGAAGTAGAACTTCAATTAAACGGATTGGAAGGTGATAGACTTTTGGATGCTTTTACGGGTCAAAAATTGGATGCGGCATCAGGTACATTGAAAATGAAACCGAGGTCGAGGCTTTGGATTGGCAATACCCATTAACATGAAAATTTATCCCTTTCTTCTCCTCCTCTTTTTAATTAAATCTAATGCCCAACAACCCACCATTAAGAAGGTTGCAGGAGCTAAGCAAGCTGTATTTAGCTTCATTTTTGATGATCTAAATACGTCCGACTCGCTTGTTAAATCCATTTTTGATGAATTTGGTTTCCAACCTTCATTTGCCATCACTACGAATAGACTCAACCCAAAAACAGCACCACTGTACAAGTCTTATGCCGAGGAGGGAATAAGTATTTTATCGCATTCACACACACATCCCAAGATGAACAATTCATCAGTTCTTGATAAGGAATCTCTACTAATGGAATTAAAGGATTCCAAGGAAAGGATTGAAAGCTATGGAATTACGGTTCGTGGATTTGTTACTCCCAATTCATATATGCGTCCAGAATTTTTGTCCCTATTGGATACAGAGTATGATTATGCCTTTACCAATAATCACAATGATTTGTATAATATTTCGGTAGACAAAAGACATCTTGGCCGCTTTGGCATAGAAAGCAATATATCCACTTCCGACCACAGTATCGAAAAAATTAGGTCGCGCATAGACCAAGCCATAATCCGTAAGGAACTTTTGGTATTATATGGGCATGCCATGCCTTCCACTTATCAGGACGATTTGGGTAAGCCAAGGGTTACTGCCAATGATCTAAGGGCTATTTTGGGTTATTTAAAAAGCAAGAGGGACAACAATGATTGCCTTGTACTTACTGCAGATTTGGCGATGGAGGCGTATTATAAATAGAGGGAGGTTCATAAATATCCTATTATAAGTTTACTGAAGCTGGTGTTATTTTTTTCTAAATTGTGGTCGAACCCCAGAACTCGTTTCTGAATGTTTTTGCTGATTTAATAAATCTCTAAAACACAAAAAGTCCTGAATAAATCAGGACTCGTTGAATTGTAATGAATACTAAAATCTAGTTTTTCTTATATATTTTTACTTCTACCTTTTGGGTGTCTTTATTATAATATTCTACCATAAAATCGCCATTGGCATTGAAACGACCAATACCGGAATGTGCTTCCCCTTCTACAATATAATATTCATCGTTACTTGAGACCCAGGATTTTGCACTTTCTACCGATGTAGCATTATCCTGATTGTGATTAATCCCAAATCCCTGGTTATGAGGAGAAAAAATATAACTACCACCATCGGAAATATAATAGGTCTCTTTCGTTGAAAACTGATAACCGGTATTATCATCATTATCAACATAAACCTCTTTTTCCACTTTAGTATCCGATTTTACTCGGTCATGATTGTTTTTGTCCAACTTAATGTCCGACGTTTCCTTAGTAACCACTTTTACACTCTTTGCCGATGTTTTATCACCATGGTTTGTTTTAACCGTTGTTACTTCGGTCTCTTGTTTTACTTCCTTCGGATTGTCTTGTGCCAGCAGCGTTCCAGAAATTAGAAACACTGCACTAAATAATAAATTTTTCATTTGTTTATTTTTTAAATTTTTAGTGTTGCCGTTTTTCAGATGCCAACATACAAAGGTGAGCTTATTGCCAAGTTCTCACGTTATACAATTATTGCCAAATGTTGTATAATTCAACTATATTTTGCTAAACTATAGTCGATTGGAGAGGTTAAAATTGAAGAAACACTAGGGGAAGAAACTATTTATAGATTTAATCACTTAGTGAAAACCATCAACCAATTATCCTATCTTTGCCCAGCTAAACAAAAAGATGGCTTCTACCCTACTTTCATCACCCTTACAAGGTTTTACCGATTTCAGGTTTCGCAATGCCTTCAATCATTACTTTGGAGGTATAGATACTTTTTATTCGCCCTATATTAGGCTCAATGGAAAGTTGAAAATTAAGCAATCCTATCAGAACGATATTTTACCGGAAAACAACACCACATTGGAGGTGATACCGCAAATAATAACCAATGATCCCGAGGAGTTTGTTTTTGTTGCCAAATATGTGTTGAGTTTAGGCTATAAGGAATTGAATTGGAATTTGGGGTGCCCCTACCCTATGGTGGCCAAATCTGGAATGGGGTCCGGTTTAATTTGCAACCCTGATAGAATTAACGAGGTCTTGCAAAGAGCACATAATGAAACGGATATTTTGGTGTCCATGAAAATGAGAATGGGATATGAGAACCCGGAAGAAATTCTGGAGGCCTTTCGTATTTTAGATGAATACCCGCTTAAAAACATTGCTATTCACGCCCGGATTGGAAAGCAACTCTACAAAGGCCCTGTAGATCTGGAGGCATTCGAAAAATGCATTGGCAGCACCAAACACAAGTTGTACTATAACGGGGACATTACCAGCGTATCCGCTTTTAAGGCCATGGAAAAAAGGTTTCCCAGTATTGATCATTTTATGATCGGGCGTGGCTTAATTGCCGATCCTTTTTTACCCAGTATGATAAAAAATAACAATACGGAATATCCCGCAAACCGATGGTCCATTTTCTCGGAATTTCATGACACCATTTACCAGCAATACGATGAGTACCTGTCCGGGCCAACCCCTATAAAAATGAAAATGCTAGGTTTTTGGGAGTTCTTTTCCCAATCGACCTCCAATCCACAAAAAACTTACAAAGCCATAAAAAAGGCTTCAAATCCTGTAAAATACAGACTAGCCGTTGATCAAATTATAAATGCAGAAATGAAAGTCAAAAGTACTTATTAAAGGTATTGTCATTGGGTTTTGAAGTATCTATTTCAATCATCAAACCTTCTATATTTCGCCTTAATAAACATATAAACGCCGTAGCAGATCAGACCCAATGCCACCGAACCAACAAGCCAGGGGCCTTCAGAATTTTGACGTATGAATGAAAATGCCTCTGCGGTGCCTTTAATATCACCCTGACTAGCGGTATCCGCTGCCCTAAAAAAGAAATAGGCTACGACACCTTCAACAATTCCTCTGGAAATCCAGCCCGCATAACCCAGCCATTTAATGGTTTTCATAAGGTTGATATTGGTCATGCTATTCAAATGGAATTTGGACAGGAAATCCCCCTTATAGATTTTTGCAAATTGAAATAGGGCCTTGATAGCCATCCCTATAGCAATAGCATAGAATATATAGGGTAGAAATTCCGTAGGGATCATTGCAGTTTTGCTGCTCCCGCCGCTATTGATCTGCTTGAATATTTCATATATGGCAAATATTCCCAATCCCATATAGACCAATCCACTAAAGAAGAATCCTATGCGCTTGCCTAAACCTTTTTTGTCATTCCCTATATTCTCGGGATCTTTGATGCTCTGAAAGATTCGCCAAAAGGCATAACAGAATAATCCAAGGCCCAACAATCCCAAAAGTACCTTGCCGAACGGCTGTTCCTCTAAAAATTTTAGTACCCCCAATTTGCCTTCAGAAGAGTTGCCCATTCCAATGGCAGCACCGAAAGCCAATATTCCAGTTAGGGCATAAACCACACCCTTTGCGGCATAGCCCGTTCGGGCGATATTTTTGATTTGGTTATCCATGGTTCTTAGTTTGATTAAAGTTAGTCAGCTTCCGCCAGATTTATTACCCGTATACCTCAAATTAATGCGCTAAATGCACTTGCAAAGGTTCTTAAATTGTCTTTTAGTGGCATTCACTGCGGGTTTGGGAAAGAGATATTAAATATTAAGTGCAGTTGTGGTACACTCATGTAGAATTTCATAGGTCGGTTGAAGTTTAAAGCTGCATTTATTTGTTTTCAATCCGATCTAACGAGGTGGGATCTGCGTCAGCAATTGTTTTGATTTGTGCCAAACCTTTTTTTAGCACCATTACTAAATTCTCTGGCATCCCTGGAACTTCCAATGTTTCCTCTATCTGAAGAATGGCCTCCTCATGGCCTTGGGCAACAACGCGCATAACGTCAATATCCCTTGAGCTAGATGAAAGCAGACCATAATTGATCCATGAATGCTCTTCGGTCTCACTGATCCAGACCTTGGAACTGAAGGACATCCCTTCCGATACGCCACTCAGAAAAAGTAGATTTCCAAGATCCTTATAAATGGCCGAACATTCCTGTAAGAAATGACTCCGCTCAGGGCACTCTAACGTATTTATCCCCGCGAGAAGGTCGCTTTCCGTACCATATAACCTACGCACTACATTTTCGATCGCTAATTGAGACCTCGATTTCATTGGGTTCATTGCTGCCATTTTTTCAATGGCTGTAAAACTAGGCGTGGAACCTTTAAAGCATTAACGCTAAAAGATGTTTTTATAACACTTTTGATAGTTAACCTAATCTTCCAGTTCGCGGGAGGGCTAACAAATACTCAGTTTTGTGGGCCCGAAGTATCTTGAAAATTAACAGTGTCATTTAAAACTCCTTCCTGTTAGCTTTGACTTTTTTATAATATATTGAATTTATCACTCCTTGAAATTTAATGACCGGCACTAAAATTATTTTATCAGATTAATTTTTAATTCGATATGGATAAAATTCTAAGGGTGAAGAAAGTAATTTTATTTTTAATAGAGGGAAGAGAAAATAATTTTATTATAAAATAAAAACTATGAAATAAATAAGTATTTTAACAATGTGAGTTTCTTTTAAGTCTTGTTGGCTGTAATGAAAAAAATGACGCTACATGAAAGGAACTTACGTAAAAACTTAAGTATCAATGTTAAGTCAAAAAATTGTGTAAGCCCTGGTACTTAACATACCTATATTTATTAATACCTAAATTATAATTCCCAGCAATTATATTGTAACACTTATATTTAATGGAACCAGCATTAGAAATTAAAAGATTAGAAAATTTATATAAATACCAAATTCTGGATACTCCTCCAGATGGAGAATTTGAAGAAATCACCTCATTGGCTGCAAAAATCTTTGATGTTCCTATTGCCATCATAAGTTTAGTAGATACTGATAGAATTTGGTTTAAATCCTCATTCGGCATTGATATTGAGGAAACATCAAGAGATCCAGGCTTATGCAGTTCAGCAATTCTTTCTGACGATATTTATATTGTGGAAGATGCGAGAGTAGACGCCCGGACCCTTTCCAATCCCCTTGTCGCGGGATTAATGGGATTGCAATTTTATGCCGCAGCTCCATTAAGATCACGTGACGGTTTTAATTTAGGGACATGCTGTATAATCGATAAGCACCCACGTAAGTTAAATGTGAAGGAATCTTCAATGCTTAAACAACTTGCCAGGATCGTGATGTATCAAATAGAATTAAGACTACAGGCCAGGCTGATGTTTAGAGACTTGCAAAAACAAATTACCAAACAATAGGCCTATCACAGGTTCTGCTTCGAATTTGTGTAAGATAAGTGATGGTATATTTATTGATCTAAATCATGGTTCAATTAATCTCCATAAGGTGAAGGTACGGTTCAGATATGCGGTACTAAATCAAAAAAGGTTAATTACCTATATTATTACGCGCCCAACTACATAACCGAATAAAATAGGATAGTAGGCGACATTTACGCTTTACTCTAATTATAAACTGGAATTTTCAAAAGTTGGAGAATGGTCTAAAATATTCCTGCCTTTAGGTTAATTTCCAAAATTAGTTAATCAAGGCGTAATCCTTACTTCACTATGCCAAAATATCAGGTAATTTAAATCCTTTCAGCGCCATTAAAATTGTCAATACCCCAAAGTCTTCTTTTTTTGATTAATGCACCTTCTTGACATTAATTTAGGACCCCATTTTATATTTCTGCTGGATAGCTATTTGAATTAAATATTAATCTTAATGAGCCACATTTCATTTTTTAAAGAGATTACTTTTAATGTATTAATCTTATAAATTATAAAATGATGGGAACACCTGATAAAAATCAAAAAGGTAAAAAGGACGACAAAAACAAAAAAAGTGGATCCGCATCCGATAGGAAAGACGGAAACAAGAAAAGTCCAACAAAAAAATAGGGTATAATCCTATTTTTATTCAGGCCCGGTATCACCCGGGCCTTTTTTTATTTACACCATCTGGAATACGGGAAGGGATTAAAAAGCACTTTCTCCCAACTGGAAAAACACTCCTAAGGCGTTTTGTCCCGCTCGAAAATAGTATCCGAAAACATGCTCGCAATACAGATACCAAGGTCTCCACCAACCCAGAAAGAAACACTTTCTATCTCAGTTTCTCACTCAAATATTTCCAATACCTTTTGGGCACATGCCTGATATGAAGTTTCATGTTTTTTCTCGAAGTTATATTGGTACTTTCAAAATAGTCCTGCCAAAGGGTCTGGAATTCCAACTCCTCGTTGGCAAAAAATTCCTTTGAGGTTTTGGTGGCATCAAAATTCTCCGGAAGGATTAAGTTTATGATATCTACCTTTTCTAAATCGTAGTATAGTCCGTAATTGCGCTTAAGGTCATAGATTACCCATTTCTGGTCAGCATACCTGCGTTCAAAATGTTTGGATATTAGTGGCAACACGTCAAAATCGGGTTCTATATTTGCAAAATACAATTCATCCTTGGTCAACCTAAATCGCACGAAAGCCTCCATTCTATGTTTTTCCCTACCCACGCTTTTGGCGATTTGGGTTACTTTTAAAACGTCTTGGTTGGTAAAGTCGGCATCAATTGGCAATGCGCTTTTTAGTGCATATTGTATATAGCGCAATAATAGATTCTCAATCTGATGCTGTTCACTTAAAAATGCATAGTATAAGCGAGAGCTACCAGTTGCCGACGTTTTTTTCTTAATGCCTCTCCATACCCGATCTGCTTTTTCCGGATCTGTTAGCACCTCATCCCTCATGGCAAACAAAGAATCCATTGCATGACTTTTTGGTTGTATATCCACTTGTTTCAATTTTAAATCATAAACCTGAAACACACAGGTCAAAAACCCATCAAAAGTGCCATCGTACACCAGTATAGATTCTTTTGGTATTTGCATTTAATCAAATAAGTTTAATTGTGGACTCAAGACTTTTTGATATTTGCTCGTAGAGTTTTGAAGTATAAGCGATTTTAATTGTGGTCCCGTAAGATCACGTCGTTCGAAATTCCGGGATTCACAAATGAGAAAATATTTTGCTCTGTTCAATGCCACGCCCATTCTTTGTAAATGCTCCCAATTAAGGTTGCGAAAGCGTCTCGCCTCAATAATTTTATATACCGATTTCATTCCCAACCCTGGAACACGGGCCAACATTCTTTTTTCGGCTTTGTTCACATCAACAGGGAATTGTTCTAAATTGCGTAGTGCCCAACCTAATTTTGGATCTACTTCCAAATCGAGATTTTGATGTTCTTGGTTTAGAATCTCATGAACTTCAAACCCATAAAAACGCATTAACCAATCGGTTTGATACAAACGGTTTTCACGGAGCATGGGAACGGCGGTTCCTATTTGCGGCAGACGAGCATCATAACTGATCGGAATATATCCAGAATAATACACCCGCTTAAGATTAAATTTCTTGTAGAAGTAGTTGGACGTCCACATTATTTGCTGATCACTCTCGCCACTGGCGCCAATAATCATTTGTGTGCTTTGCCCTCCTGGAGCAAATTTTGGTGTGCTCTTAATAAGCTTCTTTTCAGATTTATATAGGATGATTTCGTTTTTGACTTTCACCATTGGCTTTATAAAGTCTTCACGCCTTTTTTCGGGTGCCAATAGTTTCAATCCTTCTTCCGTCGGAATCTCAATATTTACACTCAACCTATCGGCATAGAGGCCTGCTTCCTTCATCAATTCATCGGAAGCGCCAGGAATCGATTTTAGGTGAATGTAACCATTGAAATTTTCTTCCAACCTCAATTTTTTCGCCACTGCCACCAAGCGTTCCATGGTATAGTCCGCACTTTTGAATATTCCAGAACTCAAAAACAAACCTTCTATATAATTCCGGCGATAAAAATTAATGGTCAGATCAACAACTTCCTGAACCTGAAAAGCAGCACGTTTTATGTCGTTACTTTTTCTAGTGACGCAATATGCACAATCGAAGATGCAGTAATTGGTCAACAAAATTTTCAATAGGGATACACACCGACCATCTTCCGTATAGGAATGACAGATGCCCATACCAGTGGCGTCTCCAAGACCTTTGCTTGCATTATTCCGTTTACTCCCACTGGAAGCACAGGAAACATCATATTTGGCAGCATCTGCGAGTATCTTTAATTTTTCTTGCGTACGTTCAAAAGACATGGGGGAATATTTGAGATAAATTTTTTAAGATTATTTCATTGATAATGAGATATAATTTCGTTCAATTATTGTGCCGAACTACCTATAAGCTTAACCCATTTAATTGTTAAATTTTAGCCATTATAAGCTATATTGATTACGGATAAGATAAATCAAATCTTTACTTTTAGACACATTATAATTCTGAAATTTATCGTGAAATCCACAGAATCACTAGCTCTAAAAAAAAATGTTTAGCCCTAATCAAAAACCCAGGCTACCCCTAACAGAAGTTAGGTGTAAAGTTGAATTATAATCCAGGAGAATAGTGAAGGAAGCAACCAATACCACATTTAATGGGTAGTCCTAGGCTTTTGGGATAACTGTTGGGAGTTTAGGAGGTAATGTTTTGGTTTTTAATTGAACTACTACTTGCTTCCATGTCCCTATTTATACGTGCCAATGCCGTAAAAAACAGTATAAACCTTCACAACATTACGTACATCTAAACAAAATAGTCGCTTTGTTTTTGTCCTTCTCTTGATTCGTAGACGTTAAATCAGCTTTTCACGGAGGGCTCAATTTTTATATGGATTGGTTGATTGGCATTTACATCAAAAAGTGGTGTGCCCACGAAATCTGGATCCATCTTTATAGAGGGTTCACTTTTTAAATAGATCAATGACCCTTCAAAATTGGCGTATTTTTCCCTTAGAGCATTGTACTCGGGATTTACACATTCCTTTCCCCATATCCCCAACATAAATTTTAAACCTGCTTCGCTTTCGCCATATTGCCCTTTATCATCCGTTTCAACGATCCATTGATCTAATACGGATCGGTATTTTGTCAATTCTTCCGAATAATCCGAATTCCCGGCCAAATTGTTCAATTCAAAGGGGTCGGCTTTTAAATCGTATAATTCTTCCGAAGGGCGTTCATCGGACATAAACTGATCCTGTACCTCATTTAGCTTTCCTTCGGCATGCAATTGTTTCATCACTCCTACGAATTCCACCTTGTCAAAATCCATATAGGTGGGCTGGGAATAAGGCCTATCCGTCATAAAATTCCGAATATATTTATAATCCTTTGATCGTACAGACCTAATACGGTCTATGGTGAAATCGCAGCGATCCCTGGTTGAAATTACATATTCCCTTGGTGCAATCGAATCACTAAAGATGTTTCGGCCTTCCATATATTCAGGTACCGGAATACCGGCCAAGGCCATTGAGCTGGTACCAAGGTCCAAACCACCCACTAGGGCATTATTAACACTGCCCGATTTTAGTTTTTTATTACCTTCCCTAAAATCAGCAATAATCAAGGGTACATGAAGTCCACCATCATAAAGAAATTGTTTGTTCCTGGTCAAGCGCATACCGTGATCGGAGAAGAAGAAAACAACAGTGTTTTTAAGCAGATCGTTTTCTTTTAATTTTGCCATAATTTCACCTACTTTTTCATCGGTGATTTGTATTGCATCCAAGTGGTTGGCGTATTCTTCTACAATTGAAGGGTGATCGGGGAGATATGGAGGAAGTTGGATTTTAGATCGATCTACAGGGGAAGTGACATTTTCCTTGAACTTGGAATTGAAAATTTCCTTTCCTCCGTACATCTGTATTTGTCCAAAAAATGGTTCCTTTCCGGTTAGCGTTGCAAGATCCAATCTCACTCCTCCTTTACCATACAAAGGATGATAGGTATAATCTTGATCATAAAGCTCCCTTCTATCATAAATAAAATTATAGTCATCCTTACCATTATTAAATGTAAAGTATCCTTCTTCCTTAAAAAGCTCGGGAATGGTCTTCAAATTCTCCGGCAAATATATCGCCGATTCCAAAGTCCTTGAACTGTGATGGTTCTGGGCTCCAAAAGTGGTCGCCATCATACCGGTAATAATACTTGAGCGACTGGCCGAACAGACTGGGGCGGGCATATAAACATTGGTGTATAGAACACCCTTCATAGCAAGGCTGTCAATATTGGGAGTAGCAACAAGTGTCTCGCCATAACTCCCCATAAGCGGAGCGGTATCCTCCAAATATATCCAAAGGATATTGGGCTTAACGGAATTCTGATCCCCGTCCTTTTTTTGTGCGCTATTATCCTTACAGGATATGATTAAAACGGCTGAAAAAGAAATTAATAAAATGAATTTTTTCATTCCGGAATTAGGTTTTAGGGATTTACCCTTTTTAGTTAGTAATTAAATTTATTTTTCAACGGTTTTCAAAGTGCCACAAATTGAACAAGTCCCGAAGGTGGTACCTCAAAAACTGATATTCCCTGATCAGCCTTGCTTCACCTCTATTACCTACCTCACCTTTATTCCTTTATAAACTAAATAAAATTCTAGAAGAGTGATGGATAATTTTAAATTAACATCAATTTCTCGCTGTGGAGATCTGGCCCATATTTAAAGATAACATTTTTATCCAATGCCTGTGTTATAATCTCATCCTCCGAATTAAGGCACTGGTTTATAACCTACTTTTTTCTATTATCATTTAAATCAAAGGAATAAAAGAAAAAATCATAGCCCCGTTTTTGAAGCTAGAAATGGCTCAAGGACAAAAAAAATAGTTTGTTGCTTATATTCTTGGGGTTTAGACCCTAATGTGCAGAGGAGTTTGTTAGGTCTGGAAAGAGCGGTGGGACTTTGTATGATCACCAAGCCTTTCTAAATAACACCAGATAAACGACAAGGATGGAGATAGACTTGTCATAGAATCAGAAAAACTGCCATCGAAAGGTGTAATATTGATTATTGTTATTATCTTTTATAAATTTTTAGCAAACATGACCTCTGCGGTAATGTTGGGATTAATTTTCAACCAATCAACCATGGGATTATAGTAATTCAATCCCAAAATTTATATCTCAATGAAAAAGCAACAAAAATCGGTATCGCGACGAAGATTCTTGGATTCAATTACTACAGCAGCACTTGCAGTTCCCTTTTTGGGAACTTCCGCCATAAGTTTGGGATCACCAAAGAACAAACTAAAACATGCTTGTATAGGTGTCGGTGGAATGGGATGGCACGACCTCCAAAATTTTAAGCAGCATCCTGACGTACAAATTGTAGCATTATGTGATGTGGACGCAAAAAACCTGCAAAAGGCGGCGGAACTTTTTCCAGATGCCCGTACTTATTCCGATTGGCGCAAACTTCTTAAAAAGGAACACGACAATATTGACTCGGTCAATGTAACGGTACCGGACCATAACCATTTCGCCATTGCCTATCAGGCGATTCAAAATGGAAAACATGTCTATTGTCAAAAGCCTTTGTGTCATGATGTGGCAGAGGTTCGCAAACTTACCGAAGCGTCAATAAAGGCTGGGGTAATTACCCAACTTGGCACCCACCATGCCTCGGGCAAAGGTGATCGTTCGGCGGTTCAAATAATAAAGGATGGTGTTATAGGAAAAATCAAGCACGCTTATCTTTGCTCCAACCGTCCCGCAGCGATCGAGACCTATAGGCTACCAGGCCCGCGCCCACCCAAAGGGCAGGAAGTGCCTTCCCATTTAAATTGGGACCTTTGGACCGGAACTGCTCCGATGCGCCCCTATGCCCCCAATATCTATCATCCGGCCATATGGAGAGCATGGCAGGATTTCGGAACAGGATGGTCCGGAGATATCGGATGTCATATATTTGACGCCGTTTGGAAAGGCCTTGGTTTAAAAGCACCTATGTCGGTCGTAGCTAAGGTCCAAGAGTCTTGGCAAGAATCCACGGAACGTAACGGCGATACCTGGCCTCAGGGAGACCATATCACTTGGATGTTCCCAGGGAACGAATTTACCGAATCGGATGTGCTACCTCTGGAATGGTTTGACGGGGAGTTTTATCCACCTTGGGAAATACAAGCCCTGTTTCATGGGAAACCATATCCAGCAGAATCCGCCATTCTTATTGGAACCGAAGGAGCCCTGCTCATACCTCACCGTGAAATGCCCGTTCTATTGCCTGAAAATAAATATATGGATTACGAAATGCCAAATTTGGATGACCGCAATCACTACCACCATTTTGTGGATGCCTGTTTGGGAGGTGAAAAAACAGAATCGCATTTCGCCCAATCCGGCCCCATGACCGAAGCCATCCTATTGGGCACGGTTGCCATACGTCTGCCCGACACGGTCCTGGAATGGGACCCGACCAATATGTTGTTCACAAACCATCCAAAGGCCAATAAATATCTTCAACGTAAGTATCGCAAAGGCTGGAGTGTGGCGGGATTTTAATGGGTCTGACAAATCGAAGGTTTTAGAAGCAAGAAAAATAATATTACTGCCCTTTGAATACACGGCTTGATTTCATTTCCGAATAGAATGGAATTTGGAACTGGATACCAAACTAAACCAATACGTCATTTTATTTAAGGCATGTGCACTTCAAATTCCATAATGGCATTATGTACTTCAATTTGCAGTTCTTGTTCCAAAAAACTTTCTAATTGGTTTATATTACTCTTTTCTAACCGGGAGTTTGGATACGGCCTTAAGGGAGTCTGACTGGATCTCTGCAATACCTACCGGAGAAGCACACCTAACAAAATTATTAAAACATGCACAAACTTCAGGACTCTCTTGACAAGCTTCATTGTCGCTTGCACAGGAATTACCAATTATTAATAATGAAAAAATAGCCAGAATAAATAAAAATTTTGTTCCCATAACCTCTATTTTTAAAATTATAACTTATTTCTAAACCAAATCTATATAAAGAGCTCATCTTCAGGTGCTACGTATGTAACAAAGCATATAAGAAATGAACCAAATACATAATTTGGTGAAACAAAATATACCCCCGGCACTGCTACAGGGATGCCGTCGCGGTCCCTGCCTTCGGCAAGCAGGCCTGTCTTCGGTAGGCAGGCCTGCCTACCAGAGGTAGGCCTAAGGCAGAACATTGGGTATTCCCCATTATTACATTCAATACTTTTTTCCATCAAGGAAATGCGAAGTTTTGGCTGCACTGAATCTCGATTTGGCAGCAAATCATCGATTTCATGAATACTTTTGAAAATCGTTAAATAAACATTGAATAAAAAAGTATTGGAAAAAATCTAGACTGATTTTAAATTCCTTTAAATCCTCGCATTTTAATTATTTTCCCAGTGCGAATCTGTTGGAAACCTACAATTCAATGAAATGTTTTTTGTATTTATACCTGAAATTCTTAAGTTTTTGATGAAATTTACGCAGAGACCTAATGTCCAATAAACTTTTTTATTATCACTAAAATTGATGACCAACCACAATCACCTATGATGAAATATTTCTTCTTAATTATCTTATTCTTTTCCTATGTCCAATTAGTACAGGGACAGACCGAAAGCCCTCTAGAAAATGTAGTGATCACTACCAAAAAGAAAAAAACCCAAGTTTCCACAAATAAAAAAGGCGAATTGCATGTCAATGTATCCCCTAAGGATGTCCTTAAATTTAAAGCCAAGGGTGTAGTTCACTATAGTGACTTTGGGGCCAGTGGAGACGGGAAAACCGACGATTTGGATGCTATCGCTGCAACCCACGCGTTTGCCAATCAGTACGGTCTTAAGGTGAAAGCAGACGAGGGGGCCACCTACTACATTGGAGGAAAGGAACGCACCGCGATCATCCAGACCGATACCGATTTCGGCACAGCTTCCTTCCTCATTGACGATACCGAAGTTGAAAACAACAAAGCTTCTATTTTCTTGGTAAGTTCCAGCCTACAACCGTTTAAACTTGAGGGGATATCTTCGCTTAAAAAAAATCAAGAGAAAATCGACGTCTCCCTACCAACATCCTGTCTGATCACGGTTACAAATTCCAACCAAAAGCACTATATCCGCTATGGGCTGAACCAAGACAATGGATCCACTCAAACAGATATCTTTGTTGTTGATAAAAACGGCAATGTAGATTTGGATGCTCCCATTATATGGGACTTCGATCAGATTACCGATGTAACTGCCCTACCCTTGGACGAGGTAACGCTAACCATCAGCGGAGGTCGGTTTACCACCATTGCCAACAAGGCTGAATCCAAGTATAATTATTATAGCCGCAATATAATGATCAAGCGTTCCAATGTAGTTTTGGATGGGCTGGAACACCGTATCATTGGGGAAGGAGATCATGGCGCGCCCTATGGCGGTTTCATCACTGTTCGTGACTGCGCTTATATAATGGTTAAGAACTGTATCCTGACGGGACACAAAACCTACAGCACCATTGGTTCGGCGGGGAAGCCCGTCTCCATGGGTACTTACGACATTTTGGTCAACCGTGCCCTTAATGTATCATTTGTTAACTGTAGTCAGACCAATGATATCAACGACAAAACTTATTGGGGAATACAGAGTTCCAATTACTCCAAAAATCTTGTCTATGACAATTGTACCTTTTCCAGGTTTGATGCCCACAAAGGGGTTGCCAATGCCTCTATCAAGAACTCTACTTTAGGACATATGGGAATCAATGCCATTGGCAGTGGGCTCTTGACCGTTGAGAACACTACTATCCAAGGAAGGAACCTAATCAACCTACGCTCTGACTACGGCAGTACATGGCAGGGAGACATCGTTATCCGTAACTGTGTTTTTGTACCTGAAGGAGGCAAGCTAACCAGTGCCAGCTTAATTGGTGGTTCCTATTCCGGGCAGCACGATTTTGGCTACACCTGTTATATGCCCGAACAGATCACCATAGAAAATCTTCATATAGATGATTCCAATCATCCAGAAGATTACCTTGGTCCAGCCATTTTTAAGGATTTCAATGAAGAAATGACCGATGATTCCTATCAAGAGAAGTTTCCATATATCATAACCAATGAAATTTTTCTTAGGAATGTTACCACTGCCAGCGGCAAGGACTTGATAATAAGCAGTAATCCGTTCATGTTCAAGGATGTGAAAGTCTCTACTTATTAAATTGCGCATAGAGAGCCCTTTTGCTTGGAAATCTACGTATCCCACAGGTATTGTAGTGCTTAATTTAAAACTGGCTTGCAAATTAATGTGAAGTAAATTAAAAAAATGAATTGCATATAACAGGAGATAATTAAATGACTTATAACAACAAAGCTTTTAGACCCATTAAAAATTCTGAAAATGGAGAGACATCAGAAGAAACCATTTTTGAGTACAAGCAAAATGGCTCAATATTGACTTCGGATTACAGTGGTGGACAAATTGTTAGAGGGCACTTAATTGGACTAGTGGACGAAAACGGAAATATTAAAATGAGTTACCACCAAATAAACATTAAAGGCGAAATAATGACTGGGATTTGTTTTTCAAAACCTGAAGTTATGCCAAATGGCAAAATTCGTTTGCACGAAACTTGGGAATGGACTTCAGGGGACAAATCAAAAGGAATGTCCATTCTAGAAGAACTATAAAACCATCTACACTTGTGGGCCCATGTAAATACAGCTTCCCCCCTCTTTCCTATATAGAATCATTAGTTTAAAATATCTAAATTGGATTCCGGAAAATTCCATTAAGCCCAAAAAATATGACTGCTGGAATTGGGAAGTAGAAAATAAATGGCGAATTGCCAGGTTTACTTGTCAAACCCTGGAAAAAGAAACTATAACTCCCCATTAAATATGGTGGCGGACAATTCTGTTGGAACTGTCCGCCTCCAATTATTAATTAAACCTAATGGAAAATCAATAAAAAATAGCAAGAGTGTTTTCTGAATTACATTCCAGACTTAACAGCTGCTGTAGTAGTACTCATATCTCGGATACAAACATACTTTCCATCCCGTTTCTGAAAATAGGACATATAATTTCCATTTTCCACTTGCTTACCTGAAGCATCAAAATCGGTCCAGGATCCTATCTCAACCGCTGAATCACCTTCCACGAATAGGTCGACAATTTTATATACGCTGTAATTTTCTGTTGTATCCTTTGCAATATTATTTGCAATATATTCCCTGATGGACGCCTTACCCACAATAGGCTTTCTGTTCCGGCTATAACTAATGGCGTCATCACTGTAATAGGCGACTACGGCATCGGCATCCTTCGCTTTTTCACCAGCTGAATATGCGTCTTCCATAGCTTGAATTTCGCTTGTTATTTTTTCCATATCAACTGTTTCCTTTTTTTCGGCCGGTGCACACCCAACAAAGGTCAAAGCCATACCTAGTAAAAATCCAAATAATCCAATTTTTTGTCTCATAATGATCATGTTTTGGTTTGTTATTGAATTTACAACTTAAGCATGATAATAACTATATTTATCGAGCTTAAGTTATTTTTGGATAATTTCAGGTAAGGTTATTGGCGCCAACGGGGCATTGGTGTAATCCGATTTTCAAAAAAATTGGTTTGGTATACCTCTTTGTTTGGTGTAAGTGGTGAGTTTTGATTATTTATTTTAATTTGTGTGATGTGAAATAATGGGATTCCACAATATTTTTTGGTCAAATTGACTAGACCCCATTCTGACTACTCTTTAACCAAAACCTAACATAAGGATTATGGCTTACAGTGAAATACTTGCAGATAGAATTAGGAAAGCCTTGGCACACTTGCCGAATATAGAGGAAAAGAAAATGTTCGGCAGTTTGGCGTTTATAGTAAACGGTAAAATGTGTTTAACCGCAGGGCCACAAAGAATAATGTGCAGAATAGACCCAACACTGCATGAGCTCCAATTAAAAAAGGATGGATGTACAAAAGTTGTTATGGGAGGTCGGGAATACCGAGGTTATATCCATATTAACGAGCAGAGTTTGGAAAAAGAAAAAGACTTTGAACATTGGATAAAACTCGCCTTGGAATACAATATACAACTGACCAAGAACTAATAGGACAATATCTCCAAAGGTTTATTGCACCTCCATTTTTAGACATAAACTATAGTTTGGAAATAGCCTTTCCCAATATGTCCCTTACCCTATGCTTTAAACTTTCTGGCTCCAATATTTCGGCATAATCTCCAAACATAAGGTACCATCTCGGAAATCCATGCTCCAAATCCGATGACATAAATGTCATCTCCACCTTATTATCCTTTATTTTCTCCGAAACAAAACCATAATGCTTTTTACTGCTACCAATATATCTGGCTACTCCTTTATCCACCAATATTTTAATCCTTACTTTTTCCCTATTTACCTCTTTGTTTAGATGGTCATCCAAACTTCCATGCTCCCGACTAAAGGGATGTGGCGTTCTTTTAATACCCAACATTCTGTCCGTTCTAAACTGCCGATAATCATTTCTGTAGTGACAGAACCCCAACACATACCAAAAGTTATTTTCATGAAAAAGACCTACAGCTTCAATATGTCTTTCAGTAGGATTCTCGCTCTGCATAGAGTGGTACTTTAGGAATACCTGTTTTTTTTCTGCAATACTTTCAAAAAGAATTTCAAGGGCATTTGGTATATTTTCATTGAATAGCTGTTGTGAAGGGTCTACCGTTATTTGTGATTCCAATGCTGAAATCCAATCTTTTTCACTGCCTCTTAAAACCGACTTTACCTTAAACATGGCCGATTGATGATAGTTGCCAAGCGATTTGTCCACAAACTTTTGCATCAATTTTTCAGCAGCAACAAAACTTCCCGCTTCTTCACGGGTAAACATAACCGGTGGTAAACGATAACCTTCCATAATGGAATACCCAACTCCGGCCTCACTTACTATGGGTACGCCAGAGGCTTCCAAGGTTCTTATATCTCTATAAATGGTACGGAGGCTTACTTGGAAACGATCTGCCAATTCCTGTGCCTTTACTATCCTTTTCGACTGCAGCTGTACCAAAATGGCTACTATACGATCAAATCTGTTAACGGTATCCAAACCCATAATTGCATAACATATTTCCCAAAGATAGGACTTCAAATAAAAGTATAATCCAAAATTCACCTTCGATTTATACATAACCGTTCATCATTTACTGCATAAAACCTTCAAACACCGATGTCAATAAAATCAGTATACAAATTAAAGGCCTGCAAGTGACAACCTATTGTCAACAGTAACTGCAATAATATTTTTATTCCTTTAATCAATTCAATATCAATAATTTAGATTTTATTATGAATTTATTTTTATACTACTGACAAAGGGCTGTCACTACCTCCGATTAATTTTGGTTCAGAAATATTAATCACTTAAAAATGTATAATTATGGAAAATACACTAAACAAGTCATTACAAGTAATCACTACTGTAGAATTATTGAAACACTGGCAAGATCATAGAGCCTTAACACGCAGAACAATTGATGCATTCCCAGAAAAAGCCTTCTTTAATCATACTATTGGGGGTATGCGTCCGTTTTCCGAAATGGTTATGGAACTTTTGGCAATTGCCGCCCCGGGTCTTAAGGAAATTGCTTCAGGGATTACTGCTCCGTTCAATGAAAATATAGAACACGGTAATCAAAAAGCAAAAATACTTGAACTTTGGGATAATGCCACTGAGGAAATCAACACCTATTGGTCGCAAATTAAGGAAGAACAATTTCAGCAAACCATAAAACTATTTGGACAATATGAAGGTACTGTTTGGTCTTCCATATTTTACTTTATCGATAATGAAATTCACCATCGAGGGCAGGGCTATGTCTATTTACGCTCTTTGGGTATAGAACCACCTGCATTTTATGAGCGTAATTAAAAATTAATTAAAGTAGGGATATGAAAACCATTTTGGTATTTAAAACGTCTGTATCTAAAAAACGGCAAATTAAAACACTAAAACCTGTCTTAAATAATTTGATTACCAAAAATGACTACTGGAATTTTGACCTGGAGGATTGCGACAATATCCTTCGGGTCGAAACCCAAGCGGTACAGGTAGACTCGGTAATACGAATACTAAAAAAGCATGGCTTTTATTGTGAGGAATTGGTATAAGAAAATAACTTTTACCCGTCTTGTTTAAGTGCGAAACGAGTGTAGCGACGGCCTATTTCGCATTTTGCTGCACTTGGTCAGAGGTCATTGGGCTTAATTAATGTTCTTCAGAATGTCTTCTCCCTTATAAATCGAATATGAATTCATCAATTTAATATCAGTTTTATTTACAGGATAATAAAAGATTACGAATTGCAATCCCAATTAGGTAATATTAAGCACTTTAGTGGCTCACTGATTAAATAAGCTTTATTTTTGCGCCCAAACAAGCAAAAAAGAGGAACCTCTATACTGTTTTCAACTGTAAAGAACCAAACTCTTTTGTAAGCTGCGGTTTAAAAAAGCTGAAAATCAAAATATTATCTGAATGGCATATTTGACCCCGAAAATTGCTGAGGAAGAAAGACTGGCAGTACCCGACAACTACAAAAATTGGAAAAAATGGGGGCCCTATTTGGCCGAAAGGCAATGGGGTACTGTTAGGGAAGATTATAGTGCTCAAGGAGACGCATGGAATTTTGTAGATCATGATAAAGCACGTAGTAATGCCTATAGATGGGGTGAAGAAGGTATAGGCGGATTTTGCGACTCTAGGGAGATTTTATGTCTGGCACCTGCCTTTTGGAATGGTAAGGACGACATTTTAAAAGAACGCTTATTTGGTCTCACAAATAATCAAGGGAATCATGGCGAGGATGTCAAGGAACTTTATTTTCATCAGGTATCCACACCTACACACTCCTACAGCAAATATTTATATAAGTATCCACATAAGAAATTTCCGTATGTGGACTTGGTCAAAAACAATAAAAGAAGTCGGGATGAAGCGGAATATGAGCTATTGGACACGCCTAGTTTTAAGAAAAATGCCTATTTCGATTGTTTTATAGAATATGCCAAAGCCGATGTGGACGATATTCTCATGAAGATCACCATAGTAAACAGAGGTCGTAAAAGGGCAAATATCCATGTTTTGCCACACCTTTGGTTCAGGAATTTTTGGAAACACAACAAACGCTTTAGTCGCCCGCGAATTAAATCAATTGCCGATAATTGCGTGCAATCCCGAAGCATTAGAAACGGCCGACATTATTTTTATCATGAAAATGGCAAACAGCTTTTCTGTGAAAATGAAACCAACAATAAGCGTATTTATAATGTACCCAATGAGGTGGAGTATGTTAAAGATGGAATTAACGATCATGTCATAAACGGCAAGCGCACCGTTAACCCTGAAAAGAATGGCTCCAAATCGGCCATCTGGCACAAATTTAAGCTAAAGGCCGGAGAAGAAAAGAGTATAAGGGTACGTCTCAGTAAAAAGAAATTGCAAGATCCCTGGGCAGATTTTGATGCTATATTTGAGGAAAGGATAAAGGAATGTGAGGAATTTTATGATAGCAAACTAAAGAAAAACTTGCCTGAAACCCACCAAAAGATAGCCAAAAGTGCCTTCTCAGGTTTGTTGTGGACCAAGCAATTCTATTACTATGATGTCTTTAAATGGCTTTTTGGAGGACCAGGTGAGCCAAAACCAAATAGGATCAGTGCCAGGAATTTTAGTTGGCAACATCTTACCAATAGGCATGTAATATCTATGCCGGATAAATGGGAATATCCCTGGTATGCGGCTTGGGACCTTGCTTTTCATATGGTTTCCTTTGCTGAAATAGACCCCTATTTTGCCAAAGAACAATTACTACTTGTACTACGGGAAAGCTATATGCACCCCAACGGACAAATTCCTGCCTACGAATGGAACTTTAGCGACGTTAACCCTCCCGTCCATTCCTGGGCGGTTTGGAACGTGTATGAAAAGGACCAACAAAGGAATGGTAAAGGAGATACTAAGTTTTTGGAAAATGCTTTTCAAAAACTACTTATCAATTTTACTTGGTGGGTAAACCAAAAGGATAAACACGGTACAGATCTCTTTGAAGGCGGTTTTTTGGGGCTAGATAATATTGGCGTGTTCGATCGGAATCATATGCCACATGGCGTTAGTAGAATGCAACAAGCCGATGCCACCAGTTGGATGGCTATGTTTACCGTAAATATGCTGCGTATGTCACTGGAATTGGCGAAGACCAATAAAGTTTATGAGGAGTCCGCGGCCAAATTCTTTAGACATTTCCTAAATATTGCCTGGGCCATGCACCATATAGGGAAAAAAGATATCTCACTTTGGGATGATGAGGATGATTTTTATTACGACGTAGTTGAGCTGTCCTCAGGTGAAACGAGCCGATTGAAAGTGAGGTCCTTAGTAGGTATCATACCTTTATTTGCTGTAGAGATAATACATAAGGATCTCTTTGAACAATTAAAGGAATTTAAAATAAGAGCTGTCGATATTATTAGAACCCGGCCAGATTTAGCCTCTTTAATCTCCAATATTGAAGAGACCAATAAGGATGGCAACTATCTTTTTTCGATTATGCGCGCCTATAGGTTGGAAAAGCTCCTGAAACGGCTCTTGGACGAAGATGAATTTCTTTCGGACTATGGTATTAGATCCCTATCCAAATACCACAAGGATCATCCTTTTGTATTTCAACACAATGGCCATTATAGCATTCACTATGAACCAGGGGAGAGTCGTTCCAATATGTTCGGGGGCAACTCAAATTGGCGAGGGCCCATATGGATGCCATTGAATTATATGATCATCCAATCTTTGCGAAAATATTATACGTTTTACGGACCAACTTACCAATATGAATTTCCCACTGGATCGGGTATTAAATTAAACTTAAAGGAAATAGCCAATGAGCTTACCAAGAGGTTGGTAAAACTTTTTGAGCGGAACACTGAAGGCAAATTTCAATATCACGCAGATGATCCCAATAACTTATTCTCGAAAGATGAGCACTTTAAGAACCAACATCTGTTTTACGAATTTTTTGATGGCGATAATGGTAAAGGGTTGGGTGCTTCGCATCAAACGGGATGGACAGCATTGATCGCCAATCTCATCATGGAAATGGAAGAATCCGAGTCCTAAACCGGACATTTTCCAAACACTTATAAAAATCTAGACCTCACATTGTGGGGTCTCCTGTATTTAAGGACCTTAATTCCACCTAATTTATTATCTTTCTACGGTGGTAGGGAATCATTACCAATTTCTTCCACTTAAAATAAAAGCATGCTCCCCCGTATTGCTACAATGTTGAACACAAACCAATCCAAAAGATTAAGAATGAAAATTTTCACTTCCCTTGTGTGCTTTCTCCTTTTTAGCACTTATTTAATTGCACAACCCCGCCAAGAACTTGTAGAAGTCATTGTAAGTCCAAACCATTCCGATTGGACCTACTCTATTGGGGAACAGGCCGAGTTTACAATTTTAGTTTATAGAAACAATGTAGCTCTGGACGATATCGAAATTAAGTACACCGTTCAACCAGATCCTGGATACCGTACCTTAAAAATTTGGGATGAGGGCACGCGAACCCTTAAGAACAATTCCACAAAAATTAAAGCTAAAAAGTTCAGCGAACCAGGATTTCTCCGTTGTACAGCAACCGTTGAAGTAGATGGGAAGGAGTATTCATCCTATACTACGGTAGGTTTTGCACCAGACAAAATACAGCCTACGACCACCTTACCGAAAGATTTTGAAGCGTTTTGGAATAAAGGCAAGGAAGAATTGAATCAAGTACCTATGAACGCGGTACTCACTTTGATGCCCGAACGCTGCACGGACAAGGTAGATGTATACCATGTGCAATTGGACAATATAAAAGGAAAAATCTATGGCATTTTAACCAAACCCAAAAAAACTGGTAAGTACCCTGCCATTCTACACGTGCCCGGTGCGGGCATACGGCCCTATTATGGGGAAATTGACGAAGCTGCGGAAGGTTTTATCTCCTTTACTATTGGTATCCACGGCATTCCCGTAAACCTGGATCAAAGCGTTTATGATGCTCTTGGTAAAGGGGCCCTGAACGGTTACCAGACCTTTAATTTGGATGATAGGGATAATGCCTACTACCGCCGTGTATATCTTGGTTGTGTTAGAGCCGTAGATTTTATAGAAAGTGTGGACGGTTTCAATGGCGAAGATATTGCAGTTACCGGTGGTAGCCAAGGCGGTGCGCTTTCCATAGTCACCGCAGGTTTGGATGATAGAATTGATTATCTGGCGGCCTTTTACCCCGCCCTATCCGATATGACTGGATTTTTACATGGACGTGCCGGAGGTTGGCCACAGATTTTCGTAGACGACTTCACCAATAAAACAGAGAAAATAGAAGTTTCCAAGTATTATGATGTTGTAAATTTTGCACGCTTTGTAAAAGTACCGGGCTGGTACAGTTGGGGGTATAATGACAATGTATGCCCCCCTGCCTCTACCTATTCCGCCTATAATGTATTAACGGCCCCAAAGGAGCTACATCTTTTTCAAAAGACTCAGCATTGGACCTACCCGGAACAACAGGAATTGAGAAAAAAATGGCTAATAGCCAAGCTTAAAAAATAAGAAAGATTAGGTGCCATAGTTTTTGGCATGGCCTTACCCTATATTTAATTGAACCAAACCAAGCGTACATGAAGTCAAAAGACCAACATCGTAGAGAATTTATTAAACAAAGTGGTTTGGGCCTATTGGGCCTAACCCTATTACCTTCGGCATACGGCAGGATTGCCCCTAGCGATCGCCTAAGGGTTGCCCACATTGGCGTGGGCGGAATGGGCAACAGCCATATGAAATGGTTCAGTGCTCTGCCGGAAGTAGATGTAGTAGCACTTTGTGACGTAGACGAAATGCACCTTGCAAGTAGCCTAAAAACAATGGAAACCCTTCAGCCCGGAAAAAAGGTGAAAGGCTATGGTGATTTCCGCAATATACTGGACCGAAATGACATTGATGCCATCACCTGTGCTACTCCTGACCATTGGCATGCACAGATTGCAACTATGGCATTTCAGGCCGGAAAAGATGTGTACGGTGAAAAACCGCTGTCCTATGATGTTAAAGAAGGGCAAATGATGCTCAAAAATTTGGAAAAACACGACCGTATTTTCCAAATGGGAACGCAGATACATGCTACCGATAATTACCATCGAGTGGTGGAAATTATAAAGTCGGGCGCCATTGGTAATGTACACACGGTTCGATTATGGAAAACAGGGGCGCCACCAAATTTGGGCAATCCTAAAAGTGTGGCCATCCCCAAAGGCCTTAACTGGGATATGTGGCTGGGACCTGCACCTTATGTAGATTATATGCCGGAGAAATGTCACTTTACGTATCGCTATTTCTTGGATTATTCCGGAGGTTTCTTTGCCGATTTCTGGTGCCATATTGCCGATGTTGCCTTTTGGGCCTTGGAACCCAAGGGTCTAAAAAGTATTGTTGCCCGAGGAGAAAAAGCCGAAGGCATCGCTGACACTCCCAAATGGATTGAAATCGATTATGAGTTCGACGGTTTAAATCTCTATTGGACCAGTGAACCTCCAAATGTTCCTGGTGCCGCAGAGCGAGGAATCGGAGCCTATTTTGAAGGAGACAAGGGCAGTTTGATATGTGATTACAATACACGTGAAATCACCATCAACGGTGTAACCATGACCGATATCCCCGAAATTCCACAAAGCATTATCCGCTCTCCAGGGCATCAACAAAACTTTGTGGATGCCGTAAAATCGAGAACCCAACCCGAATCAAATCTGGCCTATGCCCGCACCATGACTTTGCCCATGCATTTGGGATTAATTTCATACAGATTGGGAAGAAAACTCAATTGGGATTCGGATAAGGAGAAATTTATTGGAGATAAGGAGGCCAATGGCCTTTTATCCAGAAAACCACGGAAACCCTGGCAATTGGTAAAGTAACCGTTCATGCAATAAAAGCCCTTTTTAAAGGGCCTTATTTTGTTCCTCTTTTTTCTTCTTTGAAAAGTACCTGCCTTGTTTTACGTAGTAGGATCCCACAGGAGGGGCGTTATCACCAAATTCCTTTCTTATGTAGGTCAGGATCTGGGCAATCTCTTCATCTTCCAAATAGTCCACTGGTGGCATCACTCCGTCAAAAGATTTACCATTCACTTCAATAGGGCCGCTTAAACCGCTCAATACAACATCTATTAGAATTTGTTGATCCCCTTTTACCCATTCCGATCCAGCAATGGGTGGAAACCTACTGCCATCACCTTTACCGTTGCTCATATGACATGTACCGCAATATTTATTATATAATATTGCTCCTGCTTCTGCCCTAAGCGGTGTAAGATCGTCTTTTATTTCATCGGGAGTTTTTATATGAGGTAACTTTTTGTGTTCTTCCATTTGTGCAAGTTGCACTTGACCGAAAGTCTTCTTATCCCCCTTATACATGACTCGCCAAATCTTTCCATGCTCACTTTCACTTACATACAACGAACCATCAGGCCCCATGGCAATTCCCATTGGTCTGTACCCTGCGTCGTCCGTATCAACAATTTTATCCACTTGGGTAAAACCATCGGCAAAGATTTCCCATTCGCCAAATTTTCCATTTTTAAATGGTACAAAACCAATAAAATATCCGGCCTGGGGGAAAGGAGCTCTTATGGTTGACCCATGAAAAGCTATAAAGGCTCCATTTTTGTAATGCTCTGGGAATTGATCCCCTTGATAAAAATGTAGGTCGTTGGGTGCCCAATGCCCAGGGAAACCAATTATAGGCTGCTCGTATTCAGCCCCTTTTCCTTCCTTTTTACCATCCCCGCCATATTCTGGATTAAGCAATTTTTTACCCTGCATATGATCGTAATAGTAGTATGGCCAGCCTGCATCGGTCCCATCCTGTATCCGAAGAAATTCTTCCGAAGGCAGCATAGCACTTTGCCATGGCGAATAGTATTCGGGCCAATTGCGGTGCATATTGTCCCTTCCGTGCTGCAGGGCATACAAAGTATTGTCGTAGTGGTTCCAGTCCATCCCAACCACACTTCTAATTCCGGTCGCATAGCGGTAGCCATCTTTTTGGACCTGTCCGGGTTTATTGGCATCAAATTGCCAAATGCCACCGTGCCACTCCAACTCCGGACAAGGATCTAGCCCCAATGCACCCGGCATTCTATTTTGCTCTTTAGACTGACATACATCGCCTGGAGATCCGAATGGGACGTACATATGACCGTCATCATCAAAAGTCAGGGGCTTTGCAATATGCGAATATCCGTAAATGGAATTTTGATAATCATCAGTGAGCATAACTTCAGGTTCACTTTCCGGGATTAGTTTACCCCTCGTCAGTTTTTGTCGGTATACCGTACTGGCGGTACTGTAATACAAATAATTCTCATAAATGCGCATTCCAGTGGCATAATAACCCCGTTGATCAAATACCCCAAACCGTTTTATGATGTCCGCTTTCCCATCATTATTGGTATCGCGAAGTCCAATATTTTCGCCCTCTTCATGGGCAAAACGCATTTTAATATAAATATCCCCATTCTTATTTACGGCAAGATGGCGCGCAGGCCCAATACTATCTACCACCACAACGGCCTCAAAACCTTCAGGTAGGGCCAGTCCCCCATTATCAGGGTCGCCTGGAGGTAAAGCTTCAGTACACTGTACCAAAACACCGGCAATAAGTAGAATAAATGGGATTGTTTTAGATCGGGATAGCATTGTGACCAATTTATGTTTCATTTTTTCAAGACTGGAGTGAGGAATAAAAATGCTATAAATTAGTTCATAATTCATTTAAGCTTCGTTACTAAAATTAGTATTAATTATTTGAATTTAAAAATTTGATTCCCCTAATCAATATTTCCGATTAACCCAAAAACTTGAATATGACTCAAAATAGAGAAGATCATCAAAAAATTAAAAGAGAACACTTAAGAAGGACCATATCTCCATTGGGAATGGTTAATTGATTTGGAAGTTCCCTCCTTAGTCTGGCAGGCCCTTGGCTATATTGCTTGCCAAGTTGCCGGGATACCGCCGGTTGGTTGGAATAATTTATAGGCCACCAAGACATGGACAATGGCATTTGGCGGGTATTTTTTAGTAACGTATTTTTAGGTTACTTTGATGGGGAGTATTTTAGAAATAAAGAACATAGTAAATTAACTTAAACCATTAATCCTAAAACATATCAAAATGAAAACTCTAAATTTAAAATTATTTGGGTTTTTAACCCTTATAATAGGTCTTTTAATTTCATCTTGTTCAACAGATGATAATAAATCTCCAAGCAATAATACTCAAGAAACTATAAAAAGCAATGTTGAATCCGGTACTTGGCGAATAACAAGTTTTATAGATTCTGGAAACGACGAAACCGTACATTTTAATGGTTATAATTTTACTTTTAGTAGTTCTGGTAAACTAACTGCTAGCAATGGTATTAATAATTATGTTGGCACATGGAGTATTACGGATAGTAATAGTAATGATGACAGTCGTGATGATTTAGATTTCAATATAAATTTTGATCTTACAAACGATTTTGAAGATTTGAATGACGATTGGGACTTTATTTCCAATTCTGCAACAAAAATTGAATTGATCGATGTTAGTGGTGGAAATGGAGGAACTGATTATCTGACATTTGAGAAAAATTAAGACAACACTTAACGACGATTAAAGAGCATGCAAATAAAGGCTAGACCAAAGGTTTGTGCTTATTTGTGATATTTCCAAATAGAATATTACCCAATTGCGAAATGTCACTTTTTGGCTTTTTGTGAATATTCGAATTAAAGGAAAAATGTCAAAATTCCTCTCTGTGTTAATCTGAAAAGTTAAGGGACCCAGAGAGCCATTTTGCCCGCTGCTCACCCAGATGTCCTAGGCTACATTTCATACGCTCAACCGTTAGGTGCTGCCAAATTGAGCTTTTCTCAAATAGCATAAAGTTTAAAACAAATAGTTGTAACTTGTATTTCCCAACTATCCGAACAAACTAGCATTTGTGATTAGCAGGCATTGCAGTTTAGTGGTACTAAACATTTAGAATTTTAAGTGCAATGCTTCAGCCCCACACCCGGCCAAGCGCCACAGTTATTTTGAAAAGCTGTCAGCGTTAATTTAAACGTGGCGGAGATATGAGAGAGACTCAAAATGTAACAAAACTTGAAACTGACTATTTGATTGTAGGATCTGGTGCCGTGGGCATGGCTTTCGCTGATGTTATCCTATCGGAAACGGATGCCAACATGATAATAGTCGATAAATTCCATAAGCCTGGTGGACATTGGAACCTTGCATATTCATTTGTAAAACTACACCAGCCGTCTGCATATTATGGCGTAAGTTCAGAAGACCTGGGAAAAGATGACACAGATAAAGTTGGAGTTAATAAAGGTTTGAGACATCTTTCTTCAGGTGCTGAGATTAGTGCCTATTATGATGATGTCATGCAACGTAAATTCTTGCCAAGTGGCCGGGTAAAATATTTTCCATTGTGCGAATATCAGGGTGAAAACAAATTTGTATCAACTCTAACCGGAAGGTCTTATACAGTAAAGGTGAATAAAAAAAATGTGAATGCCGCCCACATGCAAACCAAGGTTCCTTCCACACATACTCCCAACTTCAGCATTTCACCAGAGGTTCAGTTTATTGCGATCAATGATTTACCAAAAGTAGGGAAGCCACCTGCCGGCTGGATTGTAATAGGGGGTGGCAAGACGGGCGTTGATGCTATTATTTGGTTACTCGAACACCAGGTTGATCCTGCAAAAATCACCTGGATTGTTCCAAGAGATTCTTGGTATACCGATCGAAAGAATATACAGCCATCTGAAGAGTTTCTTAAATATTTTCTCAATGATCAGCTTGCTCAGTTAAAAGCTTTGGAACAAGCAGAATCAGTCACAGATTTGTTTGACAAGCTTGAGAAATCAGGTGTACTATTGCGGATAGACAAGAAGGTAAGACCAAAAATGCATCGCGGGGCCACTATAAGCCAGCTTGAATTAAAACAGCTCAGGCGGGTTAAGAATATTGTTCGTATGGGCCGTATCAAGCGTATCGAAAAAGATGGGATTATTCTTGAAAGAGGAAGGATTGACAATGACCCAAACCATATTTTCGTAGACTGTTCTGCAAATGCTCTTGCCCATTTAGATAATACACCAATTTTTTCAGGTAACACCATTACCCTACAGCCGGTAAGAGGGGGACAGATTGTGTTTAGTGCGGCCTTCATTGCACATGTTGAAGCCGACTATAAAGAAGAAATACAAAAAAATAAACTCTGTGGGGTAGTCCCATTACCCAACCACGATACAGATTGGATAAAAATGTTTGCTGGGTCAATGAAAAATCAACATAACTGGAAAAAGGATCCCGAATTGACAAAATGGCTTTACAACAATAGATTGGATGGCTTCAGTCATTTGGTGGCAAATATTTCAGAGAAAGATGAAGAAATGCAGGCGATTTTAAAACGTTTACGCAACAGCATTAAACCGGCCATGATAAATCTCGAAACACTACTTTCCTAGCTATTTGAAGAAAAATGATACTCTTAATTTGATTAATTCCAAAATGTATTAAATAAAAAATTGATGTTGAATTAATTCTGATTAGGCCTACTCCCCAGGCAAAAAAAAGAATTGGAATGGGTTGTCTTTAAACCTTTTTCCGCCTTCGATTGTCAAAGCACAGGCACGTGGAGGTTGTTGAAAATACTGAAGTAACAAAATTACCATATTTCAATTCAGCCAATTTCACACCTGAATGGGAAAAAGGAACGCATAAGATTCCGGACTTTTCGTTTACCAATCAAAATGGGGAGAACATTACCAATGAAACCTTTGAAGGAAAGATTTATGTAGCCGATTTCTTTTTTACGATTTGTCCAGGTATCTGCCCAAAACTCACAAAAAATATGGGCATTTTACAAGAAGAATATGAAGATGATCCAGAAATAAAACTAATATCACATTCCGTAATGCCTTGGAATGACACTGTGGAGCAGTTAGCCGTTTATGCCCGAGAACATGAAGTGCACTTGCCGCAATGGCATTTGGTTACGGGAGAAAAAAATGCAATTTATGACATTGCCAGAAACGGTTACTTTGCCGATGAAGATTTTGTAAAAACCAAAGATGAAAATGGTTTTATACACACTGAAAATTTTATCCTGGTAGATCAAGTAGGTTATATCAGAGGTGTTTACAATGGTACGTTAAACCTTGAAATGAAGCGATTAAAACGACATATTGAAATTTTGAAAAGAGAAATCTAGTTCCGTGGATGACGGCACTAAAATCAAAAAATACCGCACCTATCACTTGCAACTACCTCAAGGAAAACCCATTAGACATCGGAAGTATACTACCGATAAATTTCGACACAAGCCTGAACAGAACGTGCAGGCAAGGGTCTGATCATTCAAATTCCTCAAAGTGAGCAAATTTTATTGAAGCTCTATTTTTTCCCATTCGATAAACCTTTAATCTTCGGCAACCTTAGTGTAGATAATATTAGGGCAATATAATATTCATGGTATGAATAAAAGCAGGTACTTCGGATGAACAGCTTGTTATTGGAATGAAGGGCTTGAAAACCTAATTGAGCGAATTAAAACTGGGCACCACAAAAACTAAACGTAATGCGGACCTTAGAGCAAAATCCTAAGGTCTATATTTTTGTAAGTCGCTAAATTGAAAATTACCCGTTAGGGAAATATTCAGTTTTAGCTTTGGACAGGAAAAAATAAAACTAATCAATAAGATTTAGGTTCGTGTGCAGACCATACCAATAAGCTTGGCAATCGGAACGATAAGTTTCTTACTATAGCACTACCCTCAGCCCAACAGTTCTTGGCAAGCATATAAAAGCATAAATGAAGTTCTAAAAGATGTAGACTGAAATTATTTCCTATTTTTAAATTATTAATCATACCAAAACTCAAAATAAGGCAAATTGAAAAAAATATTATTAATCAGTAGTCTAATTTTGTTGGGCATGTTACTGTTTATGAACCCGACAGTAAAGGAGATTGCAGCAGGAGTAGCAATTTTGCTCTTTGGTATGATCATGTTGGAAGAAGGGTTTCACTCCTTTGTTTCTGGTCCGCTTCAGGTTATGCTCAAAAAATCTACCGATAAGTTGTACAAAAGTATAGGCTTGGGATTCTTGAGTACTGCAATCCTGCAATCCAGTTCATTGATTTCTGTAATTCTCATTTCTTTTATTAGTGCCGGCCTTATTGAACTTAGAGCTGGAATTGGGATAATATTTGGTTCAAACATAGGAACAACAGCAACAACCTGGCTGGTATCTACCCTGGGGCTAAAAATAGATATTGCTGGTCTTGCTATGCCTATGCTGGCATTCGGGATTGTGTTGGTATTGCAAAAACCCAAAAAACTAAAAGGTATTGGCCAGATCTTAGCTGGTCTCGGATTTTTCTTCATGGGTATCTATTTCATGAAAAATGGTTTTGATGTCTATAAGGACAATATCAGCCTTGCCGACTATGCCATACCTGGAGTAATGGGCTTGCTAATATATACTTTTATTGGGGTGTTAATAACCATGATATTGCAATCCAGTAGTGCAACCATGGCCCTAATCCTTACTGCATTGGCAGTAGGTCAGATTACCTATACCAACTCATTGGCACTGTCCATTGGAGCAAATGTGGGCACCACTATAACTGCTATAATTGGCTCTCTCAGTTCCAATATTTCCGGGAAAAGGCTGGCGGGTGCACATTTTATATTCAATATCGTAACTGGATTGATTGCATTGGTATTTATTGGGTATTTGGGGCAATTGGTCGATATAATTTCTGAGTGGGTGGGTATAGCCCAATCCAATTTCACTTTTAAACTATCCTTATTTCATAGCATATTTAATATCCTTGGCGTCATCATTATGATACCCTTAATCAACCCATTGATCAATATCCTGCACCGGGTATTCAAGTCTACCGATGAAGAAGACATCATAGAACAACCTCAGTTTTTGGATGAAAATGCTTTGGCCTATCCTCAAACTGCCTTGCTTGCTCTGCGTAATGAAACGAAACGTTTATTTGAGAAAGCTGCTTTCACTATCATTCCCCATGGTATGAATATTCACAGGACCGATCTTTTTGGAGAAGAGAAAATTAAGGAGGTGATAAAAAAATCGAGAAAGGAGATTGAAGTGAATATTGAAGAATTGTACCTGCGCAAGATAAAGACCATTTACAGTAAAATCATCGAGTTCACCACCTTGGCGCAATCCCGATCTTCCGTTTCTCCCGAATTGACCAAACAATTTGCACAAATTAAATTGGCCAGCAGAAACATTGTTGAGGCCATCAAGGCCTTAGAAGAAATCAGGAAAAACATGAACGTATATCTATTCTCTGAAAATATTCATATTCAGCATGAATATGATCTGTTGAGACAGAAAATTTCCAAAATCCTTAGAGAATTATATTTATTACAAAAAAGCACTGAGCCAACCCTGCACCTGAAGAAACTCAAAAAATTAAAATCACAGGCAGAAAAGAGCGACATCCTGTTGGATGGAACGCTGGATAAATTAATCAGAGAAAGTAAAATTCCCAGTACTGTGGTTAGCTCTTTGGTCAACGACAGCCATATTGTAGCCTTAATATCAAAAAAGTTAATTGAAGCTGGTGAATTAATATATATTAGCCAAGACACCATGGATTTCAATGAAGTTAATACCTGATATTAATAATTTAAAACTAAATTGAATCTTGTAAATAACCCAGCCGAGGACAATGTGTAAATTGTTCATGCTGGCCATTCATTAAGAAATATATAAAATTAGAATGCTATCAGCAAAAATTGGTGAATAGTAAGAAGACAACTATCAACAAAGTATAACAATAATAACCGAGATAGTGATAAACTCAGATGTTACCACCCAAACCAACTACCCTGACAGGGTATGATTGAAGCTTCTAATCTGCTACTATTCTTATACTCAGACCTCTAAGCTATTTGTTTGACATGAACCCATTTAAGTTTCCAAACACACTTTAAAAAAGCAGTTTATTGAACATTTTTTTTAATCTTTATAAAATATAATGAATAAAGAAAAATGACCTTAGATTACCCCTCGATTTTGTTTTTTTTAGCCGTAAATAACTTATTTATTATTGCATTGTTCATCTATCAATATTTTTATCATCACAAGCAATGGTGTTTGTTGTTAGTAGCACTGGGTATTGCGTTTCAAACGGTTACCATTGTGTTGTATGCCAATAGGGATATTATACCTCCTTTGCTTACTTTGCGAATTAATAATTTCCTATTGATTTCGTCTTTTGCATTAACATCCTATGGCCTTGTTTCTTTTGATGGTAAAATCCGAAAAAAACTTTTGTGGATCTTCTTAGTTCTAGGTCTTCTATTTTATTCGGCCATTCTGATAGCCGAAGAAAACTACACAATCCTTAGTGTTATACGAATAATCTCCTGTTCATTTTTCTTTGGGATAGGTGCTTTTTATCTATTTATCAATAAAAATAAATACAAATTTTCAATCCTTTTAAGCGGTGTTCTTATAATATATTCCTTATTCCAGCTTTTTCGTGCTTATAATATATTCCAACAGGGTCAGTCTTTTGTATTCCTCAAAAATTCTACGTTCAATAATTGGTTTCTAGTAATCTCTGTTCTTGTAATAAGCGCTATCAGCATAGGTTTCATAATGCTTTTAAAAGAACTTGATGAAAAAACAATCCTTAAAAAAAATATTAGAATTCAACAGGATAAACTTAAACTTGAACAGTTGAACCTAACCCAAAACAAATTGTTTTCCATTATTGCGCACGATTTAAGAAGTCCGTTTATCAATATATTAGGCCTTTCCGACCTACTCTTGGGAAATGTAAAGGAAACCAACGATCCAGAATCTGAAAAATATACAGATTTAATAAAATCAACCGCCAAAAACACACTCAATCTACTCGACAACCTATTAAATTGGGCAAAATCACAAACTGGAGAACTTGGTTTCAGCCCACAAACAATTAATCTATCAGAAATCATATTTGAAATTATAGGACTTAAAATGTCACAAGCAAAAGCTAAAAACATTTCTTTGCATTATTCCCCAACAAATTATATTGAATTATTTACCGATAAAAATATTCTAGAAACTATTTTACGAAATCTAATATCGAATGCAATAAAATTTACAAACCCTGGAGGGCATATAGAAGTTGTAGCTACAACCGATCAACACCAAGTTAAAATTTCTATTTCCGACAATGGAATTGGTATGAACGAGGAGACAATTCGCAAAATTTTCGACTTATCTTCTAATATAACCTTGCCGGGTACCGCGAACGAAAAGGGTTCTGGTTTAGGTTTGGTTCTTTGCAAAGAGTTTGTGGAAAAACTTAATGGCCATCTTTGGGTGGAAAGTGAAGAAGGAAAAGGAAGTAATTTCAAATTTACCTTGCCCATGCATATTGAAAATAAAAATGAATAAATGCATCATATAACGCAATGCAATTTCAGTACGGTAATCAACAACTGATTCCCGGATCACAGTACATGCTCCCACGGTTAGGAACGGTCCCCTCAATAAGTTTCGCAACATGCACCAACCAAGTTTTTCTTTAAAATTTTAGGTAACAAGTTGTTATCCTGTGCAGCAGGGGCTTTACGCTCTTACAAGTTTTTCTTTTCAATATCCAGGTCGTAAACTACTAACTATATCATATAGTGTGTATCTAGCGGAACCTCCGATTCCCTTCTCCTAAGATTATAAATTAATCTAAAGTGCTATCTTTAAATCAACAATCAAAACATTCGAGCCGAGGCCATGGCAACAACCTAAAGAAAATGAGGGAGAACAGAAAATACATCATTTTGATTGGAATAGCAGCATTCCTCTTTGTTGGGTACTTTATTGCCGATAATATGCTTTTCAACGGAATAAAACCCAACGCCATAAACGAAAATGGCTTTCAAGCCAACTTCTTTGTGAATAAAAATACAAAGAGCAAAGCTGCAGTAATTCTAATCGGCGGAGGACAATGGGGAGATTACTGGGCACAACAATTTGCCAAAAAAGAAATGGTCGGTTTGTCTATACCTTACACAGGAAAAGAAGGTTTACCAAGATTACCTGAAGAAATTGAATTGGAATACTTTGAAAACGCCATTAATTGGCTTAGAGAACGTCCTGAAGTTGACCCAAATAAAATAGTTGTTATGGGGGCGTCAAGAAATGCTGAATTGGCGTTGGTAATTGCTTCAACATTCCCCGAATATATTAGCGGAGTTGTTGCCTATGCACCCAGCTCTGTTTCTTGGTCAAATACAGTTTTACCCTACAATTCCAATCAAATGAAAGCGAGCTGGAAATATAAAGGGGTTGATATTCCATACGTACCAATGAATAAAATCATGGGAAATGAAACTAATAAAATTAAAATGGTGGATTATTGGACTAATGGTTTAGCAAAAATAGAAATCGTTCAACAAGCAGCCATCAAAGTAGAAAAGATCAATGGACCCATACTACTTTTTTCAGGAAACGATGATAAGGTTTGGCCATCATCAATTATGGCGGATATGATAGAAAAGAGATTGGAAGTCAATAATTTTGAACATTCCTTTCAGAATATAAAATATGACAACGCTGGACACTTAATTTCAGGTAATCCCGATGATAATTCCAGTTATAGAACTGCAATAATCAATATTAACAGAAAAGATTATGAATATGAATTTGGCGGAAATGATGATGGTGATATTAAAGCAAAACAAGATGCCAAATTAAAATTGATGGAATTCATGGAAAAGATATAAATGTAAATAATTGGTAGTTGCCAACAATCCGTATAAAACATATCTAATAAGTGTTATAATTCAAGGTTAGTGTATCTCTACCGCTAAGTAGCCAGGAATCCCTATCGAATTCATACCACCATCCGTGCTGCGGCATTATTTCATAATCAATATATTAGTGAAAGATTAATACACAACAAACCGGAAATTTATAAAACAAATATAATATGAAAACAAAACTTGTCATTGTTATTGTTGGTTTCTTATTACTATTCGCGTGCAGCACAAAAAAATCCAATCAACCACTTGAAATTAATGAAACAGGCAAAACCGAAACCATTGAACAAGTTATAGAAATTGACAGTGTATGGGCAGGTCATCCCGTTGGGTTTAGCCTATATACGCATGGAAACAGACAGTATATAGCTTATTACAATGCCAACCGCAACTTGGTGGTTGGACAAAGAAATCTTGAGGATGAGAACTTTGATTTGCATATAATGCCTCCAACAAGTCGCGAAACTTCTGGCGGCACAAGTACTGTTTTGGGATGGGACAGTCACAATTCTGTTACTCTTGGAGTCGATAAAGATGGGTTCATTCATCTTTCCGGGAACATGCATACGAATCCCATTACTTATTTCAAGAGCAAACATGCCAACGATATATCCTCACTCGTACAGGAGATGGAAATGATTGGGACCGATGAGAAAAAAAGTACCTATCCTAATTTTATGCTAACGAAAGATGGGGAGTTGATTTTTCATTATCGCGATGGCGGTAGTGGAAATGGCAACGAGATTTATAATATCTATTCATGCGAAAATAAAACCTGGTCCAGAATGCTGGATGTTCCATTAACGGACGGACAAGGATTGATGAATGCATACCAAACACAACCAACTGTTTTAAAGGATGGTTGGTATCATGTTTATTGGGTTTGGCGAGATACTCCTGATTGTGAGACGAATCATGATCTATCGTACATGAGGAGCCCGGATTTGAAAAACTGGTTTGATGCTTTTGGCGGAAAAATTGCATTACCTGCCACTTTGGATAATAAGTTATTGATTGTTGATCCAATTCCCGTAAAAGGAGGAATCATTAATTTGGCAGCTAGACTCTGTTTGGATGAAAATAACAACCCGGTATTTGTCTATCATAAATATGATTCTGATGGAAACCTGCAGATATACGCTGCGCACATAAATGATAAAAAATGGATTCATAATCAAGTGACCAATTGGGACTATCGCTGGGAGTTTTCAGGTCGCGGAAGTATCAATGTTGAATTTCGTTTCAAAGGTTTCAATATAAGAAAGGATGGTTATTACGAAGTTGGTTATTGGCATACGAAATACGGAAATGGGACTATTTTGCTGAACAATAAATTTGAAAATATTGGGAAGGTGTTGAAACCTGAACCATTTGACTCAAGTCTGGAAATTGAAGGAGACTTTCCTGGTTTATTGGTCAAAACCCGTGAAGACATTGGGACTATCAGTGAAAAAAGCCTTAGATACATTCTCAAATGGGAAACACTCAACAGCAACCGGGATTTGCCACGTGAAAAACCCTGGCCCAAACCAAGCCAGCTGGTTTTGTATAAATTAAAGAAAACTAAAGAGTAATCTTTTACATTTGAAATAAATTACTTAACAAAATGAAAATCAAACCTAATCCTAAGGGTATAATACTAATTGACACTATTCTAATCAGTAGAAATTAATGATGACAAAACTATTTCAACTACAAAAAATAGCAGTAATAAAATGTTTTATGTTCCTGTTTATCTTGCATTTTCAAAATTTAATGGCACAAACAAGTAGTGTTAAAGAAACAAATTATCAAAGAATTGAAAATGCCGAACATATTGTTGTTTACCAAGAAGAAAACAAATTCCTTGGATGGCCGGCAAATAATGGGGCATGGTCTGCTGATGGGGTGAACATGCTCGTCGGGTTTACTCATGGAGATTATGAACTTATCAGAGACAATCACAACATTGGAGGAAATCAAATAAGTTGGCTGGCTAGAAGTACTGATATGGGGCAAACCTGGGAAGGATATGATCCAGTTGGTTATGTCGGGGACTTTGGTAAGGAACAGGAACCGCAAATATTGGAAAAACCTATAGACTTTTCGCACCCTCAGTTTGCTATGCGCATAGTGGGCGCTTCTTACCATGGAGCCCAAGATGAACGAGCACATTACTTCTTTTCTTATGATGCAGGTAAGTCGTGGAGTGCACCCTATCGTTTTGGTGTTGATGATATCCGGGAGTGGCCCGAATTGAAAAACACCACTTTACCTGATCAAACTGAGTTAACTCCGAGAACAGATTATGTGGTGGAAGGAAAGGATGAATGCCTTATATTTATGTCTGTTCGTGAAAAAGGGAAATTCGGAACAGACCGGCTTTTTTGTATTCGTACCCTTGACGGAGGAAAGACTTTTAAGTTCGTGGGCTGGGTTGTACCACCTTTTGATGAAAGGAAGGTCGATCTTTCTGTAAAAATAAAATTGGAAGAAGACGATGCCCAAAATCCCCATCCAGATCAAAGCCGTGCCGTGATGTCCCAGACCGTCAGACTTGAAAACGGTAAGTTGATATGTGCAATGCGCCGAAGGTATAATAAACATAATTGGGTGGACGCATATGCTTCCCAAGATGGTGGCGTCTCTTGGGCATTCCTGTCAGAAGTTGGAGATGCGGGAGCAGGTAATGGAAATCCGCCCGCACTCAATATAACGGACAAGGGAAGACTGGTTGCAATTTTCGGCAACAGAGAAGAACCGGGGACTATGATGGTTGTATACAGCGACACTGAAGGAGCCTCCTGGAGCAAACCAAAGATAATAAGGGATGGTTATGGATCAGTGGATATGGAGACTATTGATCTAGGATACCCACAACTACTTCGACGTAAAGACGGCAAGATGGTCGCTCTTTATTATTGGTCTACCAAAGATTACCTCCACCATATTGCCGCAACAATATGGGATGCGGATAAATAGAAAAGGATTTCCCGATTTTTCTTGCTATAAAAAAGGAAAAATCCTTTGCTAAAGATAATACGGATGGTAAATGTTCCAGATGATAATTCCAGTTATAGAACTGCAATAATCAATATTAACAGAAAAGATTATGAATATGAATTTGGCGGAAATGATGATGGTGATTTTATAGCAAAACAAGATGCCAAATTAAAATTGATGGAATTCATAGAAAAGATATAGTTTACAGTTGGCAACAGCCTGTATAAAACATATCCAATAGGTATTAGAATCCAAGGTTGATACTTATTTAAAAAGTCTGCCTAATAACATATTACCCGATAGCTGAAAATTCAAAAAATTACTTCAACAAGAAAAATAATACCAAACATAAATTATGAAGAACAGAGGAGGTGGTTATGATTTAAATAGACGGAAATTCCTAAAATCCTCTTTGATAGGAGGAATTACATTGGCCAGTATTCCTTCCCTTTACAGTTGTAAGAAAGAGGACTTGGACTATTTCCTGGCTTTAAATGTTCCCACCAAACTGTTTGATGGTAAAAGATGCTGGTGTCATCCCCGGGCGGGAATTGTCCCGGGGGCAGGTGAAAATAGTAACCCCAAAGTGGTAATGACCATGAACAAATTGGATCTGGCAGGGAGCGACGTTTTCTATGGTATGTATGGATTGGATACAGATAATCTGGCAAAGAACTGGACCACACCAAAAGAATTGAAAACATTGGCTCCACGGTTCGAAGTAATTGATGGTATTGAGCGGCCCGTAGCCATAAGCGACTTTTCACCAAAATGGCATACTGCTACAAAAACTTTGCTGGGCGTAGGGCATACCGTTGCTTATACGCCCAACTGGAAAATTACAAATCCAAGGCCCAGAAACACGTCCTATTCAATTTATGACATGCACAAGAATGAATGGAGTGATTGGGAAAAATTAATAATGCCAGATGAAGTAAAATTTTATAATGCCGGTGCTGGTTGCGTTCAACGCTATGATCTGGAGAATGGTGAAATCTTGCTCCCCATATATTTTCGACCAGAAGGAAAAAATTCAAGGGTTACAGTTTGTAAGTGTTCTTTTAACGGAAAAAAGCTGGAATATCTTTCCCATGGAACTGAATTGGAATTAAATGACGACACACGTGGATTGGGAGAACCTTCATTGACAAAATTTAAGAATGATTTTTTTCTGACCATTCGAAATGATAAAAAAGGCTTTGTGGCGCGAAGTAAGGATGGAGTGAATTTTGACAAATACCAGCCTTGGACGTTTGATGATGGAACGGAGCTTGGAAGTTACAATACACAACAACATTGGGTTACACATAGTGAAGGATTATTTCTGGTCTATACTCGAAAAGGGGCAGATAACGATCATGTATTTCGTCATAGGGCACCCCTTTTTATGGCTGAGGTGGACCCTGAAAATTTATGTGTGATCAGAGCTACGGAACAGATTCTTGTCCCGGAAAGAGGTGCACGCCTAGGAAATTTTGGTATTGTAGATGTATCCCTTGATGAATCTTGGGTTACTGTTTCCGAATGGATGCAACCTGAAGGTGTTGAAAAATATGGTAGTGATGGAAGTGTTTTCGTAGCGAAGATTAATTGGAATCGACCAAATCGACTTTTTTCCTAAAGTACCTACTTACCAATATTCTTTTTGTGGGGACTGCCTGGAAATTGGATTCGATATAAGCAAATCATCAAAAATTATAAATACGTAATTGCTTGTCCATACCTGCCTACAAAAATCTTCCTGCACCAGAATATCGGGTAAGTTGGTTTGTATTGGCTAAATTAGATGCTTAAAACATATACAAGCACCTTGGTGATAATTATACTGAACATGAAAACAAATATTTTAACGATAATCTTCTTAAGCCTTTTTTACAACACTTGCGTAGGCCAAATCGCGAAACCTGATTATGGTCCAGTTTTTGACGAAATAGGGGCAACGTACGACATTAAAAATGCGGATTTTGTTCCAGATTCCACAGCCGTCCTAAAGGCCATCTTTGACATAGACTATATGCCCAAAGACTCCTTGGCTTCAAATTCCCTGATCTCCAGCCTTCATCGATATTTGAATATGCACGTTAAAAATGGAGTAAAGGAATCCAACATCTCACTTGCGTTTGTTTTGCACGGAGACTCTACAAAGGATGCCCTAACAGATGAGGCTTACAAGAAAAAATATGGAATAAAAAACCCTAATACCAATTTAATTAAGACATTGTCAGAACATAGGGTAGCAATGTATATCTGTGGTCAATCCGCAGCTAATTCAGGTATTTCAAAGTCTGATATTCTGCCTGAAATTAAATTGGCTTTATCTGCTATGACGGTGTTGACTATTTATCAATCCGAGGGATATTCACTGATTAAGTTTTAGTGCATAATTCATTTTATCATATTTAGAATAATCATTCTACCAATTATAATCCACAACAAAACCTAAACTGCATTTAAGCCCAGTTTAGCCCAGCTCTTGGCAAAAATTAAAAACATTATCAATACTACCGAAATACATATTGTGCCCAATATACCTTCGCCCATTCGTCTTCAGGAATATGGGGTTGGAATTTTCATTGCAGCTTTTACAAAATCAGCATTAAAAAAAGCACTAAAGAAAAAGTTTATTACGGTGAATGATGTTATTGCAACTACGGCTACCATAATAATTGGAGGTGAGCGTATAAGCTTATCCATTCCAAAGGAAGTTGGTCCCCATAAAAAACTGGTCCTTCCACTTAAGGTTTTATTTGAAGATGATCATTTGGCAGTGATCCATAAACCTGCAGGCATTTTGGTCAGTGGTAATAGCTTTAAAACCATTGCCAATGCCTTGGCCCAAAACATTCAACGAAGTACTCTTCCTGATGCAACAAAACCACAACCTGTCCATAGATTGGATTACGCAACCACAGGTATATTATTGGTGGGAAAAACCAGTAGTAGCATTCGTGCTTTAAACAGAATGTTTGAAGACAAAAAGGTTGAGAAAACATATTATGCAGTAACTATTGGTGAAATGAACGATGAAGGAAAAATCATTTCAGAAATTGATGGTAAGAAATCTCAATCGAATTATAAATTAATTGAATCTGTTTCTTCAAAAAGATTCGGCAAACTCAACCTGGTACAAGTGAAACCTCGAACAGGCAGGAGGCATCAATTGCGTATACATCTGTCCAGTATCAATAATCCAATATTAGGAGATGTAGCATATGGAATTGAAGATTTAATTTTAAGTGGTAAGGGCTTATATCTACATGCCTATTCTTTAAATTTCATACATCCATTTACAAATAATCGGGTCTATTTAAAAGACGATTTCCCCCAAAGGTTTAGGAAAATATTTAATACCGAAACAACAGAAACTATAATTGACACTGACCAAAGTTAATGTGGGCCTAGGTGTTCAACTCCAAGTTTTACCTATATTTATAATCTCGCCAATTCAGTTTGATTGGTAATTAAAAATTAAAAAAATAAATCATAATCCGTCCCCGCTTTAATCGGCACGGGCGGGCAAAAAGCTTTGGTTACAGAAAAGACGGGACTATCGGCGCTACTTCTCTCCTACTCTATTCATAACTAAGCCTTTATATAGCATTAACTTAAAATAATGGGATTAAATATTGTATTAATTGAACCAGAGATACCTATGAATACGGGAAATATTGGTCGACTAAGTTTGGGGTCGGGATCAAATTTACATCTCGTAAAACCATTTGGATTCGAATTAAGTGATAAGAGATTAAAAAGAGCAGGATTGGATTACTGGAAGAATATTTCCCTCTTTATTTATGAGAGCGTTGATGACTTCTACTCAAAAAATAAAGGTAAACATTTTGCATACTTCTCCAGTCATGGGACTCAAGAGTACTGGGATATTGACTATAAAGATGATATGTTTTTAATTTTTGGGAAAGAATCAACAGGTTTGCCTGAAAATATAGTCGCAGAAAATTCCAATTTAGTATATAACATTCCCATTTACAGTACTCATATTCGAAGTTTAAACTTAGCAAATGCTGTTAGTATAGTGGTCTATGAAGGAATTAGAAATTTAAAAACGACTTATAACAAAACTTAACTTTATCAGGTCCTGATTATTGGCTGTACCCTTTTGCTGTACTATGCAGTTTAAAAGAAATTAATCCTATAATAAGATGGAGATAATATTAATATCCATAGTTGCTTTCTTGGCTGCCATTCTTACCTTTTTCTCAGGTTTTGGACTGGGTACAATTCTTACACCGGTATTTATGCTCTTCTTTTCAGTTGAGTTGTCAATTGCCTTAACAGGGATAGTACATTTTTTTAACAATGTTTTTAAAATTTTCCTTGTCGGTAAAGACGCCGATAGAAGTGTACTTATCAAATTCGGTATTCCGGCCGTTATTTTTGCTTTTATCGGTGCCTGGATATTGATCCATATACCAGATGCCAAGGCCTTATTTATTTACCAATTATTCGGAAAGACTTTTGAAGTGTTCCCTGTGAAATTCATCATTTCCATTTTGCTTATTATATTCGCCTCAATGGATCTGATACCCTACTTTCAGAATCTAAAATTTGCCAAGAACAAATTACCTATTGGTGGTGCTTTAAGCGGATTTTTTGGTGGCCTCTCAGGTAACCAAGGGGCATTAAGAAGTGCTTTTCTTATAAAGGTGGGTCTGAGTAAGGAAACATTTATAGGAACAGCGGTAGTGGTTTCAACCTTTGTGGACTTTACCCGATTGGGTGTTTATGCAACAAGGTTCAATAAATCTGGATTGATGGACAATCTGACCATAGTTGTTTTTGCCACTTTATCGGCAATTGCAGGTGCCTATATTGGAAATAGGCTGCTAAAAAAAGTAACCCTTAAATTTTTACAAATTACCGTTGCAACTATGCTGATTATAATATCCCTTGCCCTGGGCGGAGGATTAATATAATTCACCAGTTACCCTCCGATCATGAATCGCCTAATTGGTTTTGAACATTCATGAAGCTAACAAAAAAAGAGGGCTAATAAGCCCTCCTTGTTTTATAATTAATGTATTGGTCGACTACACTAGTCCTCTTCCCTGTCCATAGCACCAACTGCCAGGGCTTCTTCGTTTTCAAAAGTATCCAATGCTTCCAAGTCTTCATTAATTGCATTGGGTTCCGAAGTTGAATCCTTTAGGGCATTAAACTTTTCCAATTCTTTCAAGTCTCCCTCGTCCCCTGAAAAATAGGGAAATACGTCCATGATGGGTGATTCGGAAATTACAGGAATGGTGTAATCGCCCATTGTACCCTTCATGGCCTGAATGGTGTTATCATAAGCCTCCTTTACATCATTGGCTTGTACCAACAAATAGATATTTGTTTTTCTTTCCTTCCCGCTTTTTTCATCAAAGGCAATTAAAGACACTTTCGACTTAAACCAGCGATCTGAATTTTCAAAAGGATGTACCTCTGAAAAATTTGCAACTTTTATATTCGTTATCAGGAATTCTTCACTAGTATAAGCGGCCATTTCTTCGTTTATTCTACTCTCCGCTTCGGTATACGATATCGCATCCAACAAATAAGTTTCCGTAGTCACTTTCTGTTCTCCAGTTTCATGGATTTTTCTATATTTTACTTTGCACTCGTACCAAGTCTGACTCATATCTAATTTTTTTAAGGATGCCAAAAATAGGTCTTAACAAAAAAATTATCCCCCCATTATCAAAATAGATATTCACAATTGCCGTTTGACTTTTGATCTTCAAATTAAATCTGGAATTTGTATTTCCTGGATAAGTAGTTCTTGGGTTTCCTAACTAGCCATCGCTCAATACTATAGACAAAACAAACAGTTGGTTTCTACTATTAATATAAATACTTGGTCAGGATGAAACTTTTTTTATATCCCGATTTAAATAACTGAAATCGTCAAAAACCAAATACATAAGAAGGAAGAATTTATCAATTTCGTTCCGATTTCCCAAAGTATAATGCCAACAATCCGTTATCTTTAATCCAGAGTGAATTCCCCTTGGCAATTTTAGATACCCCTTGTCATATTCAACCAAAAATAGCAACGACATGACAAGAACTAATGAACTATAAAAAATTAAACTGAAGCAGGTTATGAAAAAGGTTATCCAGGCTATATTCTTACTCGCGGTTCTATTGCCTTTAAACCAAGGTGTTGCCCAGGATAAAACCCAAAGTAGTGGATACACCTTTAAAAATGGTGACCCCAATGGTATTGGAAAATGGTATATGGGAAGGGAAATTGCCCATGTAATGGGGTATCAGGGAATGCAATGGTTAGACCGTCCTGATCGTGAAGAAGAGGAAAACACCACCACATTATTGAAGAATATGTCCATTGATTTAAAGGATATCATAGCCGATATTGGTGCGGGATCCGGTTACCACGTATTTAAGATGGCTCCAATGGCCCGGCATGGACTTATCTACGCCGTTGATATTCAGGATGAAATGTTGGTAGAGATCGATCGTCGTAAGGATGAGGGCGGTGTTAAGAATGTGTTGGTCATAAAAGGATGCGAAAAAAATATAAACTTACCAGAGAATTCGGTAGACAAAGTGCTCCTAGTCGATGTATACCATGAATTTAATTATCCAATGGAAGTTATCGCCTCCATCAAAAAGGCTTTACGGCCCGATGGCAAACTGTTTTTGATAGAATATCGCGGTGAAGACGACACTGTACCTATAAAAACACTTCATAAAATGACGGAGGCACAGGCCGTAAAGGAAATGCGGGCTGCCGGTATGAAACTAGAGCGGAACATAGATAACCTTCCCTGGCAGCATTGTATGATTTTTGTAAAGAATTAATTATTGAGTATAGCGAGTGGACCATATGGTTTTACTCCTACGCTACTCTGCAATTGGATTTTGCAGGCAATACCATACAATTTCAAATAAATCCAAGGAGGTATTTGCTATCAGGTTTTGATTTAATTTAAGTCATTGAAAAAGCGCTTTTTTTATAACAATTCATTATCTTCAAAAGATAATTAATAGCCTAGAGATCAAAAAATTAACGCGAATTAAAACCAACTCAAATGAAACGGACACTTACTTCTATAATAGTATTATTTATAAGCTTTAACGGCTTTGCCTTTAACTTGGCACCATCCGTCTCCACTAACCCTTTTATGGGCATGTGGGGGCTCGACATTGAAGGTGGAGGTGCAGGCTGGCTAAAAGTACATGAGGACCAAGGCTTCTTGGATGCCGAACTATTATGGATCGGTGGTAGTGTTGTCCCGGTCTCCAACGTATATCTAGCTGATGAAAATACCCTCGTTGTTACGAGAACCAATCAGGTGAAAAGAAGTGCTGATCGCAGCCATACGGTAACCTATACCTTGGACGTCAAAAAAGTGGGAGATGTCTTGCAGGGTACTATGAGTAGCCCCGATAGGGACGGAAATGGAGTGTCCGTCAAAAATTTTACAGGAAAGCGTATGCCGCCAATGCCCAGTACGCCAGACCTGTCCAAATTAAAATACGACAAACCTATCAAATTATTCAATGGAAAGGATTTAAGTGGATGGAAATTGATCGATCCTGAAAAGGCCAATGGTTTTAAGGTCGTAAACGGCACGCTGATGAACGATCCTGTTCAACCAGAAGATGGCGAACATATTTCCTATGGAAACATTCGCACCCTACAGGAATTTAATGATTTCAACCTGAAGCTGGAAGTCAATGTTCCCGAAGGAAACAATAGTGGAGTGTACCTACGCGGACTCTATGAAATTCAGGTAGTGGATTCGTACGGAAAGGATTTGGATTCCCATAATATGGGCGCCCTGTATAGTCGCATCACACCAAGTATGGCAGCTGAAAAACCGGCGGGTGTATGGCAGTCATTCGATATCACCTTGGTAGACCGCCATGTTACAGTTATCTTCAACGGCAAAAAAATAATAGACAATCAACCCGTATGGGGTCCTACAGGTGGAGCCATGTCTTCCGATGTTTTAAGTCCGGGACCTATCTATTTACAAGGAGACCATGGCAATGTAGCTTATCGCAATATTGTTTTGACCCCTATCAAATAATCAATAAAAAAGGCCTCCTTTTCTGGGAGGCCTTTGATCTTATTATTCCATTTTCAAGACAGCAAATTTGCCTTTGTTCCATCCATGGACAAGCAAATACAATTGTTTTGATCCATTTTTGGTAACAATGTGCGGCCAAACCTGGTGAATATTGGTCAAGACCGGGATATCCAAATCTCCAGGAATTACTGTAGAAACCAACTTTTCTCCTGTATGAACATAGAGCGGAGCCGATTTCTGTTCTCCAATGGCCTGCAAAGCATTTAAGAAGTAATGTTCATCTTTATAGGAAACATTACAAATGAGACTACTTTCTGGAATATCATTAAAAATTTCCACAAACTTACCTTTCTTAGTAAATTTTACTACCTGTCCTGCAGCCCTATTGGCAACAAGGATATGTTTTTCATGGGCATAAATGCCATGTGCAGTCTGAAACTGACCAGGATTGTCTCCCTTTCCACCCCAGGCAAGTTTACCCCAACTCCATTCACCATCTTTTTCCTTAATTGTCATTACAAAATCCCCTTTGGAATAACCATGGGCAACATATAGCGTGCCATTAAGGTAGGTAACATCCGTAACCCCAAAATTACTATCCTTTGATCCGAAGAACTCATTGGCTTCGGCAAACTTAAATTCACTTCCGGTAGGCTTCAAAATTTCACTAACTATTGTTCCGTCCAAAGTAAGTACCAATACCCTTTTCCCTTCTTGTGCTACAGCCAGGTATTTTTTGCCTTTATGAACAAAGAAAACAATACCATGAATATTATCCTTTAAACGTTGATCGTTACCGATGGTAGACCACTTTGTTAGATCTGGGCTGATGGAACACAGGCCATATCCAGGAATTCCGGTATATACGATTCCTGTTTCTGGATCTTCATTGAAACCTCCGTGCATTCCCGGTTCAAATTCATGGGCATCTTCTGGAAAAGCAGCAGTTAATTCCTGGTCCCATGAAAATATATAATCGCCCTGACCGGTGACCAGTTTTGCTTGCATAGGCATTTCATCCGATGCCATTGGGTCATGCTCGTGATGATGGGCTATATCATTATGTTCATGTGCATGATGTGTATGATCTTGCGAGCGTTGGTTGTTTTGTGCCAATAAGTTGGATGATAATCCTAAAGAGGAAGCAATCGTCAATACGGCTAGTGTAGTTTTTTTAAACATGGATGGTTATTTATTAATTTTTTGGAAAGTTAATCAATCTTCTTTAAATATTCAACCTGATAAATTATCTACTATTTTCTACCGGACGTATCAAATGGGTAATTATTTTTTTCAAAAAAATTCAAACTATGTAACCAGTTACGGAAAATTATTTACATTTGCGTAACCAGTTACTGAATTAAAAAATAATGAACGACTTTTTAACGGAAATGGAATTTGTTGGACTAACCAGTAGGCTTAAGCGATTAAGTGATTCCCTACTCTATAGTACCAAGGAATTATACAAATCGGAAGGGTTGGATATTGAACCCAATTGGAACTTGATTTTTATTCTCTTGCAGGAAAACGAGACCATGACCATAACCGAAATATCGGAAACATTACAATTCTCACATCCGGCCGTGGTAAAAATCATTAATAAAATGAAAAAAAACGGACATGTAGAGACCAGGACCGATACTGAGGATAAAAGAAAGCAAATATTAACTCTTACAGAAAAAGCCCATAAGCAGTTACCGGTTTTTGAGAAATATTGGACAGCAGGAAGACAGACCGTTATGGATCTACTTGCAGACAGTCCCAATTTTTTAGAGGAATTTTTAAAAATAGAAGAAAAAGTGAACCAAAGTGATTACAAAGAAAGAACATTAAAAAATTTAAAAAATGACGAACATAGTTATTGAGACTATTGGCTATATAGCAATCCTTACAGGCTTCTTTGCTATTACTAAGAAAGACATGAACAAATTCCGTCTTTGGCATTTGATTTCCAGTTTTTTCTATATCATTTATGGCGCTATGTTAAATTCGATTCCCCTTGTGGTTGCCGGAGTAGTGTTCTGTATAATCCACGTTTATCATTTAATGAAAATTTACGATTCCAACAAAGGCCCCAAACTAAAAATATAATTGAATTGGTGCACAACACTTTCTTGACGGACCGTATATAAAATCAATATATAGGTTCCACGCACTCGTGAAAGTTTTGTAAATTTATGCCAGCCCAATTCTTGGGCTTCATTTGTTTAACGTGAGTTCAATTTGGAACGAAATGCACAGAGGTGATAATTGGTTAATTTTGTCTCCTAGAGCCTGCTTATCAGCAGACAGGCGCAGTCGAGATGTTTGAGATAATTATATATTTAAATGGAGGTCTCACTCTAGAACCCTTGGTATCACCATTGTTCTTAATTTAAAAACATGGGGAAAAAATTAGATTCGATTACAGTTGAATTAAAAGAATTCATTGAGAAGCAAAAGATTTTTTTTGTTGGCACAGCGGCTTCTGAAGGAAGGGTGAATATATCGCCTAAAGGAACCGATTCCTTTAGAATCCTTGATAAAAATAAAATTGTATGGCTCAACCTAACTGGCAGTGGCAATGAAACGGCAGCACATCTATTGAAGAACAATAGAATGACCATCATGTTCTGTGCATTTGAAGGAAAACCAGTGATACTAAGGCTTTATGGACAGGCAAAAATCTACCATAAAAGAGATATGGAATTCCATAGTTATATAAAACTATTCCCCGAAAACACTGGTTCTCGACAGATTATTAAAATGAATATCGATTTGGTACAAACCTCTTGTGGCTTTGCAGTTCCCTTTATGGACTATAAAGAGGAAAGAAATGCTTTGAACTCATGGTCCACAAAACAAGGAACTGCTGGAATTGAAAGGTATTGGGAAAATAAAAACACTTCCAGTATTGACGGATTTGAAACCAAAATACTTAGCGATTAACCCCTACCCTGCCAATAGCAATGATTTTACAAAGCCAATAGTCAAAAGTTTGGTCAGAAGTTGCCCTTTTCCTGTTATATAAGCCACAGGGATTAAATTACCTTGAGCGCCTTCCCTACTTTGGTAAATGCTGCTACCGCCTTTTCCAAATGCTCCCGCTCATGGGCAGCCGATAATTGCACTCTAATTCTGGCTTTTCCTTGTGGCACCACTGGATAGAAAAATCCGATAACATAAATCCCCTCTTCCAACAATTGGGAGGCAAACTTTTGGGCCAAGGGAGCATCATAGAGCATTACGGGTACAATAGGATGATCTCCTGGAACTATATCAAAACCAGCAGCGGTCATCGCCTCTCTAAAATAGATGGTGTTGGCCTCCAACTTATCTCGTAGTGCGGTTGAAGAAGCCAATAAATCCAAAACTTTAATAGAAGCCCCTACTATTGAGGGCGCCAAAGTATTGGAAAACAGATAAGGTCTGGAACGCTGTCTTAGCATATCCACAATTTCTTTTCTGGCCGCCGTAAAGCCTCCCGAAGCACCCCCTAGAGCTTTGCCATAAGTTCCGGTGATAATATCAATCCTTCCCATTACATTTCTATATTCATGCGCACCACGCCCAGTGGCTCCCAAAAAACCAGTAGAGTGACATTCATCTACCATGACCATGGCATCATATGTATCGGCCAAATCACAGATCTTATCCAATTGAGCAATGGTTCCATCCATTGAAAAAGAACCATCGGTCACAATTAATTTTCTCCGTGAACCTTCTGCAGCTTTCAATTGTTCTTCAAGGTCCGTCATAGAATTATGCTCAAATCTAAATCGCTTGGCCTTGCACAATCGTATACCATCTATTATTGAGGCATGGTTAAGTGCATCGGAAATTATCGCGTCCTCTGCACCTAAAATAGGTTCAAAGAGTCCACCATTGGCATCGAATGCAGCCGCATAAAGAATGCAATCTTCCATACCTAAAAACTCGGCCGTCTTGCGCTCCAATTCCTTATGTATATCCTGGGTTCCACATATAAAACGAACGGACGATAAACCAAAACCATGGGAGTCAATAGCGTCTTTACCAGCTTTTATAACATCTGGATGTGCGGATAGACCTAAATAGTTGTTGGCACAAAAATTTAAAACTTCCTTGGTATTGGTAGTTTTGATCTCCGCACCCTGAGGTGTGGTAATAATTCTTTCTTCCTTATATAAACCCTCAGCTTTAATGGCATCAAGTTCTTTCTGCAAATCGTTCTTTATCTTTGAATACATATTTCTAGCTTGTTTTATTAGTGCCTGGCCTTGTCCAGGGCTATTTGATTTATAAAAGAATCCCAATTGATTTTTTAGATCGAGTGCCGTAATGCTCCCTAAGCTTTTCGATCATAGTACCGGTAATCATTTTAAGGTCATACTCCGGCTTCCATCCCCAATCTCTGGCCGCCTCATCGTCGTTAATGGATTTAGGCCATCGCGATGCTATCTCCTGCCTGAAATCAGGTTCATATTTCACTTGAAAATCAGGATAATAAACACGAATTTCCTTGACAATATCCTTTGGGGAAAAACTACTTCCCGCAAGGTTATAGGATGTTCTAAAGGTAATGTTTTCTTTAGGTGCCTCCATCAGTTCCAAGGTGGCCCTAATGGCATCGTCCATAAATATCATGGGAAGCGTGGTATCTTCTTCCAAGAAGCAACTGAATTCTTCTTCCAATACTGCCTTGTGAAAAATATCCACAGCGTAATCGGTAGTACCTCCGCCCGGCATGGATTGGTAGCCAATAACTCCGGGATATCGGATGGACCTTACATCCAATCCATATTTTAAAAAGTAGTATTGCCCCCAGTTTTCTCCTGCGGCCTTGCTCATCCCATAAACAGTTGCAGGGTTAAGAAAGGCATTGTTAGGAGTGTTCACCCAAGGAGCGTCTTCACCAAAAACGGCAATGGAACTCGGAAAAAATACCTTATCCAATCCGTTGATCCTAGATACTTCCAAAACATTAAATAGCATGTTCATGTTAATATCCCAAGTGGCTAACGGATTTGCTTCTCCCTTGGCAGACAAAATTGCCGCCAAATGATAAACCTGTGTAATGGTATGTTTAGATACTACATCTTGAATTTGATTCCTGTCAGTGGCGTCCAGCACCTCAAATAAACCATAAAAATTAGGTGCTTCCTGAATATCTGAAGCAATTACATTGTCCAAACCAAACTTATTTTGCAGCGCTTTTGTAAGCACTGATCCCAATTGCCCATTGGCTCCGATAACAAGAATTTTTGCACTCATAATTTTCCGTTTATCTAAAATTAACAAAAGTGTTAATTACTATCAAAATTACAAATAAGGAGTCAATCATTTAAATTATCCTCACATTTAAGTAATTATACCTTAATTATATTACTTTTAAAGCTTATTTTACTTTTATCAATAAAAAATAAACTATTTTAAAGTAATTTTTTAGTCACTTTATGGAGCAACTTGATCAAACTGATATTACCATTCTGAGGATTTTACAAAAAGATTCAAAAAAAACAGCAAAGGAAATTGCAGCCATTCTTAACCTTACCCCCTCCCCTGTATACGAAAGAGTCAGGCGGTTGGAGAAACAAGGGGTCATTAAAAAGTATGTGGCCATTCTGGATAAAAAGCAAATAGACCGGTCTATAACTGTCATATGCCAGGTATCCATGAGATATCACAATGAAGCCTTCATAGAGAAATTTGAGGCACAGGTACAGCATTTGGAAGAAGTACAGGAGTGTTACCATTTGGCAGGTCAGGTAGATTTTATCCTAAAAATCCACACCAAAAGTCTTGAGGAATACCATGACTTTGTAAAGACCAAACTCTCCAAGATCGAAAATATTGGAGTACTAAACAGTACATTCGTATTGAAGGAAATAAAACAATCATCGGAATACTACATTTAATTCCTAGTGCATTTCTGCTATATTTGTTTTAACCAATAATTCGCCAATTTAAGGAAACCAACCATTGCCGATTGTAACATAATATGAAAATAGTAAGAACCGATATGGAGCTCGAAACTCCACTCGTAGACAAAACTCTTAGGGAACAAGGACATAATTTAGTTTTACTCCCCGATGGGGTATCCGAAGCGATACTTACTAAAGAAGTAATGGATTGCGATATTCTATTAATGTGCTACACCCCTATTACCAAAAAAATCATCGATTCGGCAAAAAAACTCAAAGCCATAATAAAGTACGGAGTAGGAATAGATGCCATAGATATCCCTGCTGCTTATGAACGCGGTATTGTGGTAGTCAATATCCCCGAATATGCGGAAGAGACGGTTGCCGAAGGTGCCTTTGCCATGCTCATTGCGCTGGCCAAAAAATTGCCCATACTACAAAAGCAAATGAACAGCAACGCTTGGATATGGCCAAGTCAAGAATGGTTGGGACTTGATATTGCCGAAAAAACGCTTGGCATAATAGGGTGTGGTAAAATTGGTACCAGTATGGCCAGAATGGCGGGTCTGGGTTTTAGGGCGAGGGTTATAGGATACGACCCTAGCAAGACAAAGGAGGAATTGGCAAAAAAGGGGATTCAGAAATATGATGACCTCGCCGAAATGCTTAAGGAGTGCGATTTTATTTCCCTACATGCTGTTTTAAATAAGGAAACCAAACATCTTATTGGTGAAAAGGAATTTTTGGTGATGAAGAAAACCGCTATTATTATTAATTCCGCCAGAGGGGCATTGATTGATGAAATGGCCCTTTTGGAGGCCTTGGATAAAAAACGAATTGCCGGTGCCGGCCTTGATGTCTACAGCCAGGAGCCATTGAACAAAACGGACCATCCGTTAAAAAAGCTTTACGAAATGGACAATGTGATCCTACTGCCCCACTTAACTTTTTACACTAAGGAAGCCATGCATAGGCTTGAAGTGGAGACCATGGAGAGAATTACAGAGGTCATGGAAAATAGGCCAGCTACTATTAAATCCAAAGACCCGCGGCTTCAAAATCAGAAATAGTGTTCTCGTTTACCTCCGAACTAAATTTTCTCGTAATCCAATTCCAAAAATTTCTCTACATACTTGGCCCAATAAGTGGATACAAACTTAGTGTGGTCGGGATGTGAATTATAGGCCTCATAATCCGCTATATTGTCAAATTCCATTGACAAACCATAATCAAAATCATTCTTCTTCCCTATTTGTCGCAAGGATTGAAAATTATGGACTCCAGGTATCAAGGCCAATTTGGCTGCTGCGGAAAGAAACTCTTTTTCTTCAGGCGAGCCTTTTGGGTATTTTAACTTCAGGACTACGGAATGCTGGATCATAAACTGGAATTTAGATTTCTATTTAGGTAAATTTAAGCCGCTAATACACTATTATTCTTTTGTAATGCTCTAATTCAATATCAATGCCACCTATTAGGTGATTGCCTTGGTAATGAGAAGGTCCAGACTGGTCATAATCCACCAATGTATATTCCCGATCCTTATCTGCCGTAAACCACTCGGGAAATTGATTGATTCTGGCCCAATCCATAGGCAATTTCATATTCGCCTTATGTCTAGGTTTATCAAAATATAGCTTTCCTTTCCAAGGTAGTTCAGATTTGATAGAGATCAACAAAGAATCCCCTTTTTGCTCCGCTCCAAGAAACAGGTCATCTCTCCAAGGCTTTACATACAAGCCCTTGCTTTTCCATAAATTATACATAATGGTGGTTCGGGCAAAGTTGCCATCGCCATGCCAGCCTTCTATAATTCCATTTTCCTGCTGCATGGCCCACATTACTTTTATTTCACTGTCCATCCATTTGGCAACGGAGGGATCCGGAATTCGGTTGTACAAATTTAGGGCTCCTTCAATGGCGTCCGCATACCCATCGGCACTGCCATTTTCCCAGTCAAAGTTGGTATATTTATTTAAATTAGAATATATTTTCAATATGGCTTCCTTATATTTCGGATCCTTATCCAATAAATAAACGGCATAAAAGCCGTTAAGTGTATACCCCCAATTATCGGCAGGACGTTCCTGTACAATTTCTCCTGTTTTGGGATTTATGGCGTCATAAAATAATCCATTCCCATTTCTACCCACTTCCAGAATCCTGTCCATCATCTCGTGCAACGGCTTTCTGTAGGCTTCCCTTTTGTTTGGCCTGGCAAAGCTTGTAGAAACGTACAATTCACATAAGCCAGATATCAACTCACACCCATGGTCCCGTAATCTAAGGTAATCCAAGTCCTTTGTGGGGTGGTGGTCGCCCAGCAGATAATAATCTCCAATAGCTACGGCCCAGTCCAAGAACTTTTCATCGCCGGTCATCCAGTATACTCGGGAAAGGGTCTGTAGCAATTCGCCATTCACTTCTTCCCGCGATGCATTGGAACCATCCCTGGATATACCATCGGCTACATTTACTTCATTCTTCATGTCGTACAGCATCTCCATCATTCTTTCAGACCACGGACTTTTCCCTAACCATTCTGTAAGGGGCAGCAAGCCATCCTTAATATATTCCGAAGTCCCAAAAATAATTTCAGCCATATCCAATTTTTCATTTTGAAAATCCTTTTTAGAAAAGGAATAGGTATCCGGAAGGGTGTTGACCCTGGAAGTGAGTTTTTTTTCGGCATATAGCATATCCAACATTGTTCCATCAAATAAATCCTGATCTGTGAAAAAAGAAGTGAGTACCATAAACGGATAATTATCGGCGGCAGCATCTTTCGCATTCCATATGTCCGTATCAGCTTCAAGGTTTCTCGGAATTAGGCCAGATTCGGGATCAGCCTCCTGCAACCAACCATGAACGAAGTCTGCACTCCTATTAAAACCCTCATTGGCTAAAATGGCATTATCATCTGCTTTGGCAAATAGTATACTATCCTCTTCGGACATCTGTATAACGGGATGAGAATCTTTGCAGGCTACTATACACAAAATTCCCAGGGTAAGAAATAAATTTATTTTCATGATACTATTGATTATTTTATGGACAAACCGTTACAGGTCGGATATAAATTTATCTACGGCCTCCATTGCTCCCTCCTCAGAATTTATTTTTTCAACAGAAATGCTATTGGCCTTGTTCATGGATTTATAATGTTCCTTTACAAAATCATATGATTGCAAGTACCCAGAATCCTGGGTTTCGCCATCCGTCCCCAGAACCAGCATTAATTTTCTTGGGGCAAAGGTTGCCGACAAGTCTGGTAGGTCATAATGTGGTAAGGCCCCGGCAACGGTAAAAGGTATTAGGGCAGGGTCATAGTCTTTGTTGGAAACAATGGTTTCAAAGGAAAGCATTGGATCCAAAAGCAACATGCTAGAAAAATTCACTCCTGAAACAGCAGCGTGCAAGAGACTGGAATTAAAGCCCCCTTTAGATATTCCCATAAATTTTTTATCGTCCAAATTCAAATCGGCTTTACATACTTCCAACAGCGTTACTATAGCCTCCACATGCAAGGCAACCGTACTTTTCCCGTTCAATATCCCTGCAAACCATTGATTGTAGGAGGTATTTTCAAAATAGGCATCACCCTTTAAATACCCAGGTCCCAATTCACCGTAGCCAGGCATATCTGGGATAATTACGGTAATACCTTTTTTGACCATTTGTATGGGAATGGCATAAGCCTCGTCCGACTCCTTATTCTCCATATTATCCAAATAAAGTGCCGAGCCACCCATGGATTGTTTGGGTACAAAGGTTACAAACGGAATTATATTATCCCCTTCTTCAACTATCAGATATTTATTTAAAAAAAAGGTTTCAAATTCTGTTTGTCCGGAAAATATCAATTTTGCCTTCTTGGCATTTTCTGAATAACCCGAAATTGCTTGTACTTTTTGTTTTAAATCGATTAAATGTTGGTCCATATTCTGCCTGCTCCCCTTCAATACCTCCATATTTTTCTTGGTCAGATCACTATTCACGTCGAACAAAAATTTGCTCCCAACCGATGTTGAAAGTTGACCCGTTTCCGTAACATACAATTCTTCTACCGGAAAAATAACCACTTCCTCATCCTTGGAATCTCCCGGATTATCTAAATGCTTTTGAAAAAAAGCATACATGGCTTCCCTATTTTTTAGGGTAGATTGATGCCCAGCATTGTCCTCCACCATCATCATATTTTCTTCTTTACCAAAAGCTTTGTACGCCAATCCCGTTTCCTGATAGGTATCCCGTGCTCCCTGAATACTGAACATATCCCGTGTTGTGGTTATCATCAAAGTTGGTTTGGGAGCCCTCACCTCCAAAAGATCTGCATGGTCTAAACCAAGTTGAATACCTCTGGGAAAATTCTGCTCTGCATCCTGTGGCCCTCCAGATTTTAATTGATATTCCATTGCGGTGATATAACATTCCGGTGCTGAAGCTTTAATACGCTCATCAAAGGCCGCAATGTGGGAAGACTGGGTTCCCCCTCCGGACCTACCGGTAATACCAATACGATTGGGATCCACTTCCTTGCGGGTAAGTAAATAATCCACGGCCCTAATCCCATCCCAAATCATATATTTAGCAGTGGATTCCCCGTTGACAAACAACTGTGCCCCGGGATAGGAATGCTCACGCGTTGGACTAAAGCGTGACTTGCCCTGGTTCTGATCAAAATACTGCAATCTTTCCCCTTGTCCGTAAGGGTCAAATGCTAAGACGGCGAAACCTTTCTTAACCAAATTGAGAATAACATGTTGATAGACGTCACTTCTAAATGCCAAATCGCTATGACCACTGCAATATATTATAGTTGGTAGGTTCTTCCTTTTGCCCTGAGGAATAAAAAAAGCCGCCGTTACCTTTACCCCTGGCATAGATTCATAATATAATTTTTCTATGCTATACCCATCCTTTTTAATCCTTTTGGTAATTACAGGATTCAAAGGTGTTTTTGCTGGAAAATTCCCTAGTGACTCCTGTAGCTTTTCTTTGACCAATTGTTGTCTCAATTCCCAATCTGTTTTGGTCTGTAGCTTTGAAATGGACTCTTTTCTTTGGGCAAGAGTTTCAAACGAAATTTCACTTTGTTGCTTATAAAGTTGATTTTCAGCATCGGAATAATAGTTCCAATAATCCAGCACCGAATAATCGGTTTGGGAAAAACTGGAGAACGGACAGATTATGAACACCAGAAATATTCTAATATTAGTAAATTGACAAATGATTTTTTTAGGCATAAGTTTAATTTTATGGAGAAAACAAAAAAAGTTGATTTCAATATATGTATTTAATCGTTTAAACAATAAAAATTTGGCATATTTACAATATAAAAAGGAGAAGAATGCCATTGGATGTGCTAAAGGGTATAAATCCGGCTGTATTGCTTTGGAATTTGGCTGTAATTTCTAAAAGCCTAATATGGACAATTTAAATTAAAATATAATCTCCATGGGTCAACATCATATCTTAAAAATACTTTTTATAATAGCCATCATATGGCTAAACCCTAGTTTGGGTTTTAGTCAATATGTAGCAAATGTGCCAGAAGCCTTTAAATCCTTAAATTCCGAGCCAGAACTAATCCTAATCAACAATAAAATAAAGGTCCCAAGTGAAAGTGGCCATTTTCAAGGGGTTCAACTTATAGAAAAGAGGGGGACGGAAAAGCTTCTTGTCTCTGGGAGTTCACTTACCAAGGCCTATGTTTTACAAATAAACCTTAAAAAACGAAAAACAGATAAGCTAATTACACTAATGACTGACCCTTATCGGCATGCTGGGGGGATTCAAGTGAGTGAACCCTATATGATTGTCGGCATTGAAGACAATATCCTTAAAACCACTTCCAAGGTCTGTCTCTACTATTATAGTAACAACGCGCTTAATAAGCGCCAACCTAATATTATTATTGAACGTGAGGGCCAACCTAAACAGAAAACTGCCGGAGCAACGGGATTGTTGGCCTTAGCTAGTAATTATTTGGCAGTAGTAGCAAATTGGGACTCCCGAAACTGGGACTTTTACCAAATCGACACCGAAAAAGGGGAACATAAATTCCTGTATAGTTTTACTGCACCAAATGATTGGGGAAGCTACCAATCCATCAACCTTATTAAAGATGACTCCGCTATTTATGCCATTGGTTTTCATAAAAAAGATTTTGCTGGGAAGGCCGATTTAATTCTTGTGAGCAAACTTGAATCTTTTGAACCCATCATGGAGAAAGTTGATTCCAAATCCTTTAATTGTAAAAATGGGGTCGATTTTAATGCGGCCGTGGGCTTACAGGTAGACAGTGAGGGAAAATTAATTATCTGGAGTACCCAAGCAGATCCCGGGAGATCCATTACCGTAAACAGATTTATCCAAAAATAAAAGCATGCTAAAAATCATTAAACCATTATCACTAATTATCCTATTTTTTTGCATCACTACACAGCTCTCTGCTCAACAAAATTGGAAAAGCATAACCTCTGTAGAAGACCTAATCACCTCCTATCCTGAGACGATAGAAAATATGCTGGATCAATTCAATTTAGACTATATTGGATTGGAAAAGGTGAAATTGGCCCACAGCAATGGTAATATGCTAGAGGCATGCAACGAATTATTGGCCTATTATAAAAATGGAGCCATGGCCTCCGATCTACGTAAAGAAACTCCACTAAAAACTACGCGGGAGGTAGCCGCTGCCGATACCATTCTGACCAACGTTTTTGTGGTACAAAATGTTCGCGGAAAAGTTCCCTATCTTGAGGATGGGCATCGCGACTGGTACTACAAAGGTCCCAATAATGACAAGGAGTGGGCTTGGCTTTCCAATAGGCATAGTCAGTTAAGCCAAATATTCAATACTTATTTGGAAACAGGAAACCCCAAATATGCTGAATATATGGACTTATTCTTAAGGGATTTTATAATTAAGAGTATGCCCTACCCTGCGGTTAAAAGCGGGACTTCGGTATGGCGGGGATTGGAGGTTGCGGCCCGGGCCAAGATATGGACCAAAATATTTTACGGACTAATAAACAACGATTATATTTCCCCTGCAACAAAATTACTGTTACTCAGCAGCTTGCCCGACCATGCACATTACAATAGAAATTTTCACGCTGGCAACAATTGGCTGACCATGGAAATTTCGGCATTGGCTACTGTGGCTGCCTATTTCCCGGAATATAAAAATTCCGAAGAATGGCTGGACTATGCCATAGAGACAATGACCCAAAGCATGAAAGATCAGGTATATCCGGATGGGGTACAAACCGAACTAAGTTCGCATTACCATAACGTCTCCTTAAACAATTTTGAACTTTTCAAGGAAATCTGCGAAAGGGCCAACAGGAAGTTGCCCGACTTCTATAATAGCACCATAGAGGCAATGTACGGTTATATTGCACATATGGTAAGACCAAGTGGTTTTCGACTTATGAACAATGACGGTGATAGAGGCAGTGATCAAAGCCTAATATTGAGGGGCTCACAAAAATTTGACCATGAAGATTGGGAATATATCGTCACCAATGGAAAAACAGGCCGACAACCAGAGGACGGTCCCTCCTACTTTTATCCCTGGGCAGGGCATTTTATTTCCCGTAGTGGCTTCGATCAGGATGCCCATTGGTCTTTCTTTGATATGGGACCCTGGGGCAGTGGACATCAACACAATGATAAATTACACCTTTCCGTTTCGGCCTATGGAAAGGATTTCTTGGTAGATTCGGGAAGATTTGCGTATACCGGGGAAGTTGCTGAAAAATTCCGTCCCTATGCCAAGGGCAGTGCAGGGCATAATTTGATTTTAATAGACGGTAAAGGACAAACCAACGGCCCTACCCATACCCAGGACCCCCTAACGGATAGTCACTTTAAAATAACGGAAACTTTTGATTATGCCTCAAATTCCTTTGATCAATTTATCGATTTGGCTGGAAAGGCGAAACATGCCAGGGCTATTTTCTATGTTCGCAACGAATTTTGGGTGGTGGTAGACAGGGTTGAAACGGACAGACCACGCACCATTGAAGCCCTTTGGCATTGGCATCCTGATAATAAGGTGGAAAAAGAAAAATCTATTGTGAAGACCACTAATGAGAGGGGAAACCTCACAATTATTCCTGTAGGTAAGCAAAAAATTAATCCAAAATTTATCAAAGGTCAGGAAAATCCTGAAATCCAAGGTTGGTATAGTCCTGAATACAATATCTATGGGCCCAATATTACCAGTTCATATACTATCGAGATTGGCACCAATACCACTTTTGTGTGGTTGCTTTTTCCTTCTGAAAAGGAAATACCGAAAATAAAGGCGAAAATCGAATCGGAAAATGAGCAGGAAATTACCGTTGGTGTGACCTCAGAGGGTAAAAAATGGCAGCTTACTATTCCCTTTAACAATAGTAGCAAAGCAAAATTAATCACACCCTAAAACTGTTAGGTTATCTTTAAATCTATGGATATCCACTCTCCTATTTTTAATAGGTGATTATGAATCTATAATTTTATCTTCAAAACAACGTAATGGACTTAGAAAAAAATAAGAACAATGCCATAGCTTTTTACAGGGCGGCCTATGAAGGCAATGCCAAAATTGCCATTGAAAAATATGTTGACAAAGAATACATTCAACACAATCCACATGTAGAGGATGGAACCCAAGGTTTTATCAATTACTTTGAAAGGATGCAAAAAGAGTATCCAAATAAATCCATTGAATTTGTTCGCTGTATTGCAGAAGGGGATTTAGTGGCATTGCACACCCATCAAATATGGCCGGATAATGACCAATATGTCACCATGGATTTTTTTAGGTTTGATGAAAATGGTAAAATCTGTGAACACTGGGATGCCATACAACAGATACCAAAGAAGGCTGCCAACCCAAATAGCATGTATTAAATCTGAATTGGATTTTAAAATTTTGTATTAAGTCACATCTTTGTGCCTCTTATGAAGAAAACCATACTATTTATTTTAGCGTTATCCGGAATATTCGCTAGCGCACAGGAACTGGATTGCACGGACTTTTCAAATGGCACCTTTTTGGTCCACACCAGTGGGGCCACCCCTGTAACATGGAGATTGGTTAGGGAAGGGAATTTGCAAACAGAATATAAGGAAGAAATTCAAGGAAACGAGCAGGGCACGACAGATCCTAAAATGGAATATTCCAAAATTGAATGGATAAATGACTGAACTTTTCGCCTAACCTATGACGAATCCAAATCAGAACTTACGGTAGTCCAAAAATATATAAATCAAATTAATGGTATTTTAATGGAAGTAATAAAAATAGAGGGGAATTGTTTTACCTATAAATCTACCATGACCGTTAATGGTAAGGAAGTAGTTAGTGAAGGAAAAATGTACAAACAGTAATACCCGTTTCAAAATACCATAAAATAAATACCGGAGTATTGGGCTCAATAAATTATTGGATTTACAAAAGACATTCTTCAAACCAACATCCCACAGATTAATTCCAATAAAAAGTTTTCGTACATTTAATCGTGAAGGGTCCCATGATGAATATGATATAGGTCAGAAATCGCACCTTTTAACAAATCAATAACCAATTTTAAATGAACAAAACAATGCAGATCTCGTCCCAACAAATGCAGGATGTACTTTACGAACTTTTTGTAAAATATAAATTCACTACAGACAAGGCCAGGTTATTGTCCAAAACCTATACTGAAAGTACCTTGGCCGGAGTAAATTCACACGGAATTAATCGCGTTCCCCTTTTTTTGGAATATGTGGAAAACGGTTCCGTAAAGATTGATGCCGAGGCAGAAAAAGTGGAATCCTTTGGAAGTATAGAACGCTGGGACGGTAATTATGGCCCGGGTATTATCAATGCCACCAAATGTATTAATAGAGCTGTAGAATTGGCCAAAAATCACGGAATGGGATTAGTAGCCTTGCGCAACAACAACCACTGGATGCGCGGCGGGACCTATGGAAAAATAGCGGCCGATGCCGGTTGCATTTCAATTCTTTTTACGAATACACAACCAAATATGCCGCCATGGGGGGCTAAGGATAGCCGAATAGGCAATAACCCTTTTATTGTTTCCATCCCCAGAAAGGAAGGGCATGTTGTATTGGATATGGCCCTTTCCCAATTTGCTTTCGGAAAGATCAACGACTATAAACTACGAGGTAAAAAGTTGCCATACCCTGGAGGTTGGGACGAAAATGACCAACTTTCCAATGACCCTGAAAAAATCACAAAGAAAGAACGTGGCCTACCCGTCGGCTATTGGAAAGGTTCTGCGCTTTCCATTGTTCTGGACATGCTGGCCACCCTATTGGCTGCCGGGAACTCTACCTATAAAATAGGTTTAAAGAAATTTGAAACGGGTATTTCACAGGTGTTTCTTTGCATTGATCCCGAGGTATTCCACGACAAGGAATTGCAAGATAGACTCTTAGACGAAATTATAGACTATACGCATGATGTGGAGCCTATGAAAGCAGGAGACCAAATTTACTATCCCGGCGAACGAAGTTCCCTCACCACCGCTGAGAATTTAAAGGAAGGAATGCCTGTTAGCGAAAGTGTTTGGGAAAAAATATTGGCATTGTCCAATAAGTAATAATAGTAGACTTTAATTAGTTGGGGATGAATACAAAGCTAAAATTCCATTTTCCGTACCTATTACTTTTTACAGTTCTTGGTTTTATTTCCTGCGGACAGGACACTACTGACTCGATCGAGATCCGGGGTATTTACGGAAACCCTAAACCCCTGTGGGACAAAGGATATCAACTAAACGAGCTTGGGGTTAATGCCATATTTGTCCATAGTGGATCGATCAACGAAGACATGATCAACAGGGCAAGGTCTGAAGGGTCCAAGGTATATGCAGAATTCGCCACACTAAATGGTAAGAATTATGTAGAAACACATCCGGAGGCATGGGCAATTAATGAGCGGGGAGAAAAGGTGGAGGCAGCCACCTGGTTTATGGGCGTTTGCCCAACCGAACCCGGTTTTAGAAAGTACCGATTTGATCAACTTCGGGATTTACTTCTGGAATATGACCTGGACGGCATTTGGATGGATTATGTTCATTGGCATGCCCAGTTTGAAGACCCGGAACCCATTTTGCCAGAAACCTGTTTTTGTAATCATTGTCTAGATAAATTCTCTAAGGATTCAAAAGTAGAGATACCTGAAGGGAGTACCGCTCAGAAAGCAAAATGGATATTGAATAACCAAGACAGGGCATGGCGCAATTGGCGCTGTAAGGTGATTTACGATTGGACCTTTGATATAAAGAGCATCATAGAGGAAATAAAACCGGGGACACTCCTGGGGCTTTATCACTGTCCCTGGAATGATGAAGAATTCAATGAAGCACGCCAACGTGTGCTTGGGCTGGACTACAACCTATTAAAAAAGACCATAGATGTGTTTTCCCCCATGGTATATCATAAAAGAATGGGCAGGGATCCCCAATGGGTCCAAGAAAACATACAATGGTTTAGCAATGAATTGGATATCCAAAAAGGCACTTTCCCCAAAATATGGCCTATTGTTCAGGCCCATAACGACCCGGGAATTATTACCACAGAGCAGTTTGAAACCGTACTTAGAGGTGGACTATCGGGTAAATCCAGTGGAGTAATGATGTTTACCACCCATTCCATGGCGGAAGACGAAGGCAAAACCGAAGTTATGAAGAAAGTGTATTCCGAGCTAAAGGACAGACATTAAAATAGACCTGATGACAACGGTATTTATTGTATTTATAATTACGGAATTTAGGTCCTTGTAACTATACTCAACTGCTGGTAACAAGCCACACTAATCATTGAGAGAAATGCGGTTCTGTAAATATTTTCCGAATGAAAGATTAAGGCCCTACATCAAATATTTTGCTGTATCGGAGAATGAAATGGAAACTGAATATAAAGTTTTTCCAACTTCAGGTTTGGTCATGGGGTTTCAATACATAGGACAGCTTGCTATCCTTACAGGAAATATAGAAAACAAACTCGGTTCATCAGGAATAACAGGAATTTCCGACAGGTATAAAATCTTTATAAACTCCGCAGGCACCGGAACAATTCTAGTATATTTTACCGAAATTGGATTCAACCATTTTACTTCCCTTCCTGCAACCGAACTGTATAATCTAAGTCTTTCACTTGACGATATTTTTAATAAGAACAATATATCTGAAGTGGAGGAAAAATTAACTTTAACCACTACCGACAAGGAACGAAACAATATAGTTGAACAGTTTTTGTTATCACAACTTAAGGATATTGAAACGGACAAATTGATTACAGAAGCTGTTAAGCTCATTTACCAGAGCAACGGAACAGTCAGAATTAAAGAACTGAACCAGAAGTTGTTTATCAGCCAAAGTCCTTTTGAAAAGCGTTTTAGAAAAGTTGTAGGGTCAAGTCCTAAAAGATTCGCTTCAATAGTACGCTTTAATGCAGTACTTGACAGTCTTAACACTGGCGATTCGCTCACAAAAATCTGCTACGACAACAATTTCTTTGACCAAGCCCATTTCATTAAAAATTTCAAACAATTTACTGGAGATACCCCTGAAAATTTTAAACGCTTCCTTTAAAAAAACGATTATTTACAATTACACTTGTTTTGGATGTTGAACCTTTGCATTGTAAACATAATTTTAAAACAGTGAGATAGCAAATAATCATTTCAACTAGCTTAAACATTATGCTTTCGTGTAATCCATTAAATCCTTTAATTATGAAAAATCAACAAAGATCATTTACGGCAGATCAAATAAAAAAAGCACACAGCAAAGTAAAATCGGGTGCAGACTTTCCAACTTATATTCAAAACCTTAAAAAATTAGGGGTTACCCACTATAAAACTTTTGTGTCGGACGGACATACGGATTATTATGGTATAAACGACTACATAGTAAGGGCGCCCGCAAAGTATGCTTCCCTGACTATTGCAAAAATATCCAACAATAAAGAATTTCAAACCCAATTAAAAGCGCATCAAGAAGGTAAAACGGATTATCCTACATTTTGCAATGACGCGTCAAAATCTGGAATTGAAAAATGGGTTGTACTTATGGAAGAAATGACCTGTACCTACTTTGACAAGGCAAACAATAGCATTTTAGTAGAGCAAATACCACATTAAAAACTAATACATTGAGTTGCTAAAACAACATTAGTTACACAAATACAGGTTTCCTCGCTCTCGATAATAGATGGACGTTGTCAACCCGTCACTTCGAGCCCGCCTATCGGCAGACAGGACCGCCAGCCAGTCGGGCAGGTGGTTTTATGAAGTGAAACGAAATAAAATTGTATCGAGAAGTAGGCGAATTACGCATAACCCGTTCTCGATACAAAATGGCTATCGCCATTTCACTCGAACTGACGATAGAACAGCTGCACAAAGTATCCCGATCATGGGCCCTCCCCTACTTCGATTTCTACTACTCTGAATTTCCGTTTAGGGTTTCGAACCGTGAATTTTGAACTTTAAATTTTCCACCCTTATGTTTCATAATAGTACAACACAAGCAAGATGCACCCGCCTTATCTATAGCGCTAAAGGACAAGCATTGAAAATAGACCCTATGACAGCGGTATTTATTATATTTATAATAACGGAATGTAGGAACTTGTACTATACTCAATTGTTGAGTGTTATTAAATATAGAGAAATGAAAGAAACTGCCAACTTTGCCCAATCTGAATTAGGAATACGTAAGCCGGTCAAAGAGGTATTTGAGGCATTTATTAATCCTGATATAACAACTAAATTTTGGTATACCCATAGTACGGGAAAACTTGAAGAAGGTGTAATATTACAGTGGAAATGGGAAATGTATAATTTAGTTATTCCTGTTAAGGTTTTTGAAATTGTAGAAAATCAAAAGATACTTATTGAATGGGGAGAAGGAATCCATAAATCAACTGTAGTCTGGGAATTTAATTCAGTTAATGATAATCTCACATTCTTGACTATTAAAAATTACAACTTCCAGGGAAATGATGATGAATTATTAAGCAAAATTAAGGATTCTACGAAGGGATTTACCTTCGTACTATCTGGATTGAAAGCTTGGTTGGAACATAAAATACAATTGCGATTGATAGAGGATGCATTTCCTAAAGAACTAATGACAAAATAATAATAGTACAGCCCGATGGCGCAAGGGTCGCGCCTGCCTGACGGCGAGGCAGGCTCGTGCCTTAACACCCAATTGTTCAGAATTGAAGGCTTATTTCAAAATTAAAAGCATGATTGCTTTTTCTTCATTATCTTTAGGATAACAGTTGGCCAAATAAAGTTTAATCCCCCCTTACATATATTTTAGAGAGTCTACCCCTTTTAAGACAGTAAGAGTAATTTACCTGTCTGCCAAAAAGTAGGCTTGCGCCAGCACTAGATACTTGTTACTATACCCAATTGTTGAGTGTAAATTTTTAAAATTAAATTTAATGGATAAAAGCGAAGTAATAAATCTTCTCGAAGCCAACCAAAACGAGCGTGGTATTCAGAATTGGAAAAAACTGAACTCACATGCAGATAGTTTAAAAAGTTTTGGTATTGGTCTTACAGTTCTTCGTAAACTATCCAAGAAAATCGGTCGTGACCATTCTTTGGCACATCAACTTTGGAAGAGCGACATCTACGATGCAAAAATTATAGCACTTCTAATCGATGACCCAAAACAAATTACGCGTGATCAAGTTGAACTGCAAGTCGACAATTTGAAACATGGATATTTAGCTCATGTATTCTCGTCATGCGATGCAACATTGGCTAAAACACCCTTTGTAGTGGATTTATTGGAAGATTGGTTAAATAGTAATGATACAATGCGTAAGCAATGTGGTTATGGCCTTCTTTATGAGGTGTCTAAGTCTAAGAAAAAGGATGCACCAGATAACGCATTCTTTTTGCAAAAGATCCAAAAAATTCATGACACATATGATAAGGAAAAAAATATTATTCTACTGTCAATGGGCGGAGCACTTCTTGGTATAGGTAAACGCAATACTATTTTAAATGTCGCAGCGCTAAAAGTGGCGAAAAAAATAGGACCTATTCCTGTTGATTCGGGCATAAGTAAATGTGAACCTTTTGATGTTGTCAAACATCTTACAAGCGATTACTTAAAGAAAAAACTTGGTATTTAAAAATTAGACAACATTGCTAGACGATTTAATTATAATATATACTCGCGCTGGCGCGAGGGTCTCGCCTGCCTGACGGCGAGGCAGGCTCGTGCCATACCAACCACTTGCTCAGAATTGAAGGCTTACAACATTATTTAAAGTATGATTATTTATTCTTTATTATCTTTAGCATGACAGTTGCAGAACTATAATTTCGATACCCTCTCGGTTAAATAGAAAAACAGAAATATGACAATAAAATTTAACGAAAAAGAAAAGTCGATTGAAATAAAAGACGGTTTAAAAACACAGTATTTATTTATTAAAATTATGCTGATTTATACCCTTACTAATTCTATCCTTTTTCCGGTTTTTGTTTTGGACAAAGAGCAATTAAAATGGATGGGTTTATCTGGATAATTATTGGATTAACATCAACGATTTTATTGATTAATCAAATTCTAAATAAATCAGCATTTGAAAAACTTAACTTCTCTGAAATTAGCTCACTGACGGAAAAGCGAGTTTTTGGACGAAAAAAATTCAGTCTGAAATTGAAAAACGGAAAGATGAGAGACTTAATGCAAATGAAAAATGAATCTGACATTTTAGAAACTAAAAAGTTGTTTAAAAATATCGGAATTGAATCTAACTGAATTATTAAACAATTTACAGCTCTATAATTAAAATTTGCTGATTTTGGGCATAACCAAAGAGCAACATGAAAATCTCCCTGCCCCTGTACCACTTATAACTTAGAGGTGGCAACACATTTACAAAAAGTAACACTATGACCAAGATAAGGAGATCATCCATTGAAATGGATAAGGAAGAGTTTCGAAAAATTGGATATCAATTAATTGATGATATTTCCAATTTCATAGATTCCATAGATCAGAAACCTGTTACTCCAAATGAAAGTCCGAGTCAATTGCAAGACTTATTGGGAAACTCATCCCTACCCGAATATGGTAGACCTGCGACTGAATTAATTGCTAAAACGACAGATTTACTTTTCAACCATTCCTTACTTAACGGACACCCTAAATTTTTAGGATATATTACATCTTCTGCGGCCCCAATTGGTGCCTTGGCCGATCTATTGGCGGCATCCGTTAATCCAAATGTTGGAGCACATATTTTAAGCCCAATGGCCACTGAAATTGAAAAACAAACTATTAAATGGCTATGCGATTTTATAGGGGTCCCATCAGACTACGGCGGGATATTGGTCAGCGGAGGCAATATGGCAAATTTTACTGCATTTTTGGCCGCAAGAACAGCAAAAGCACCTCAGAATATTAAGGAAGATGGAATTCAAAATAAATCAAATAAATTAACGGTATACTGTTCCAAAACAACTCATACCTGGATTGAAAAAGCCGTAGTTTTATTTGGGTTGGGTACAAAATCCGTTAGATGGATACCAACGGATGCTTCCAATAGGATGGACACCAAGGTATTGGAAACCACCATAAAAAAAGATTTGGAAAATCATTGTCTGCCTCTAATGATCGTTGGTACTGCCGGTGATGTTAGTACAGGAGTGGTTGATAATTTGAGTGAAATATCAGCTATTTGCAAAACATATAACCTATGGTTCCATATTGATGGGGCTTATGGCGTTCCTGCTGCAATAGTCCCTAAATTCAAACATCTGTTTGAAGGAATTAAAGAAGCCGACTCCATTGCCCTGGACCCTCATAAATGGTTGTACAGTCCGCTTGAGGCTGGTTGTACCTTGGTAAAAAATCCACAGCATTTAATCGACACTTTTAGTTCACATCCGGAATATTATAACTTTGGCAACATTGGTGATGATAAAGCTCAAAACTTTTATGAGTATGGACTTCAAAACTCCCGTGGCTTTAGAGCTTTAAAAGTTTGGCTAGCATTGCAGCAAATAGGTAGGAATGGTTATAAAGAATTGATCAGTGAAGATATTGAACTTTCAGAAATGTTATATGACTTAGCCGACAAACATCCTGAACTGGAAGCTGTATCACAGAATCTAAGCATTACTACTTTCAGATATGTCCCTTTGGAGGGCACCAAAAATAAGGAGTATCTTAATACATTAAATGAGGCCATATTGAATGAATTACAAACTGGCGGTGAAGTATTTTTATCGAACGCGATTGTTAACGGCCAATATTCTTTGAGGGCTTGCATTGTGAATTTTAGGACATCGAGAGAGGACATTAAAGAAATTATTGAAATTATCATCAGAACAGGGAGAAAGGTGCATTTGAAAATATCCCAGACAGAAGTAGAATAATTCCAACCTAAAACCCAGGGTAATTAATTTGCTTATTGAAAAATCGTTAAAAGTAAAGAACAATGAAAGTTAATGCTGTAGTATGTCAAGGTCATGGTGTTGCTTCCGGGAAGGCAAATGACCCTCGCTATCCGGATGGCACATTAAAAGCCCAATGTAAACATTTTATAGAAAAAGGCTTAGACCTAAATCAGTACTTTCTTGGGACCATCAATTTGGACATTGCACCGTATATTTTCAAAATAAAAAAACCAAAACATTTTCTTGAGAATGTAAATTGGTCCGAATACATTCCCGCGGAAAATTTTTATTTTTTTGATGTATCACTTCAATTTAATGAAACCAGTTATAAGGGGTTGATCTATATGCCAGATCCTGCCACCAAAGCAGAACATTTTCAAAACCCCACCATATTGGAACTTTTGCTTCCAAGAATTGAAGACTTAAAATATGGGGACGTAGTAATGCTTGAGGTGATTGATGCGCAAATGGAATTGATCCGCACACCATCAACAGATTACAAATAAAACAACCGGCCTAACATTAAAGTATTTAAAATGAAAACAACACCCGAACATAATGAGCGAATTTCAAAAATGACATTCTCGTCAGTATATCCGCATTATATCACAAAGGTGGAGAAAAAAGGTAGAACGAAAGAGGAATTGCATACAGTGATAGAATGGCTAACAGGATTTGATGACAACAAATTAAAGGAACTCATAGATGAGAAAGTTACATTTGAAACATTCTTCCAGATGGCAAAATTGAATCCCAATGCCCACCTCATTACGGGTGTAATCTGTGGCTATAGGATAGAGGAAATTGAAAACACACTAACGCAGCAAGTACGGTATTTGGACAAGTTAGTGGACGAATTGGCAAAGGGAAGAAAGATGGAGAAGATTCTACGTGCTGGGTAGAATTATCATTATGGCTTATGGTTAGTGTGACTGTCTCCTCGAGCCTACCTTCCGCAGGCAGGCGTAGTCGAGAGGTATAGGACAATACTAACTATTATTGAGGTCTCGACTGCGCTCGACCTGACAAACCCCAACTGAGCTGGACGGGACAACATTACCCAATTGTGGCTTTCAATCCCTTCCGTCTTATCTTCTATTGGTTGTGCATACCCCTGTATATTCATAAAAACAATTCCTCCAGTTTTATTACTGCCGTAGGCGCTCATTAATCAGCAGGTGATTAAATCTAAGCTTTTTTTGAATTAACTAGATTCTAGTATTCTTTCAAAATAATAATATACTTGCATAGGTCCGTAAAGTGAGTTTTCAAACCTCCAGTCGTATTTTAAAATTAATTCTGATTGAGATACATCAATTAAATATATATTATCATAAACATAAATATTTAATTTATTTGCTTCATTTAACTCCCATTCATCAATTTCTGAATATAGGGTGCAAGTTACATTATCGTTGTAATAGCTATTCTCGTAAACCACTCCATTATTGTTGAACTGTAAAAAGCTTAATCCGCAATCCTTATGATCGAAATCTTGAAATTCAAAATACCTTATATTCCCATCATTATTTTCATCTATACCCAGTTTGGTGATGATCCACCTACCAACTAATAAATTTGAAGAAGAACTTTCTATTGGCATATCAATATAGGTATTAGAACTACCATCACCATCTAAAAATCCAAAATACAAACCTGTTGCATAATTGTCATTTTTTTCTCCCGGATTACCACCAGAAAATACCGGTAACTTCGGCGAATTCGGAGAATCTTTTGTACAAGACACCATTACTATTAAAAACAAAATAGATAATGGCAATTCGACCAATTTTTTCATATCTATTATTATTTTAATTAACTGTCTTAAAGTTAGTTAAAAAACGATTTCGTGATTTAGAAAGGCTGACATTTTTCTACTCCTTCTGCTGGTTTTATGTAGAGCAACGAAATAAAATTGTATCGATAAGTAGACGATCTACACCTAATCTGTTCTCGATACTAAATGGCTATCGCCATTTCAATCGAACTGACGATAGAACAGCTGCACAAAGTTGCCCGATTATGAGCCCTCCCCTACTTATTAGGGCACAATGGCCGGTCCTTTTTTAGCCGGTCTGCCGAATGCAACTTTCAACCTTGAATTTTGAACCTTTAACTTTTAACCCTTCCGTTCCAAAATAGGCCAGCGAGAGCAAGATGCCTGTCCACCGAATAAATTATGCATTGCGGTCTGAACAATCAATTTATTTATTATCTTGATGCTTAATATGGGGCAAAACTATTCTAAATCAACCTTTTAGAACCACACAATTGGCATTACAAGCGTATCCAATTGCATGTCGCCATATGGTTCTTAAATTAATAATGATATTGCCCATGGAAAAATTCACCTTAAACATCAATGACCAAAAAATAACAATTGAATGCGCTCCCGACACCCCATTATTATGGGCGCTTCGTGATCAATTGAGACTGACCGGAACCAAATACGGTTGTGGAATAGCCGTATGTGGATCTTGTACGGTCCATTTGGACGGTACAGCAATAAGGTCGTGTAGCATACCTATTTCCGCAATCAACGATAAAGCTATTACCACCATTGAAGGGGTGGGAAAAGATAGACTTCACCCTGTACAAAAAGCATGGATTGCTGAGAACGTTCCCCAATGTGGATTTTGCCAAAGTGGCCAAATCATGTCGGCCATAGCATTATTGGAACAAAACGGAAATCCTTCAGACGCCGATATAGAACAAGCTATGTCCGGCAATATTTGTCGCTGTGGAACCTATATCCGAATTAGAAGTGCCATTAAGAACGCCGCCAAAAACAATGTGTAATATGAAACCAAACCCTTCCAATAATAAACTGTTTAAAGTTAGTAGAAGAGATTTCGTGAAAATTGGGGCTTTGGGCAGCACTGGTTTGTTCCTTGGCGTTCCTTTGGGGTGCAAGCAAGATAAAAATGCATTTTTAACCGGTCGGGAAGACGCTGTTTTTGCTCCTAACGTATATATCACGATTTTGGGAACAGGGGAAGTGCAGCTCATTGCCCACCGCTCGGAAATGGGCACTGGAATTAGAACAAGCCTACCCTTGGTCATGGCCGATGAAATGGAAGCCGATTGGACCAAAGTGAAAATAATACAGGCTGTTGGGGATGTGAAATATGGCGATCAAAATACGGACGGTTCCTATAGCGTTAGAATGTTTTATCAACCTTTAAGGGTAGCTGGCGCTACGGTGAAATTAATGTTGATGCAGGCAGCGGCCCAGGAATGGCAAGTAGATATCTCTGAATGTAGTGCCGTAAATCATGAAATAGTCCACAGTTCGGGAAAAAGTTTGGGTTACGGATATTTGGCCGAAAAAGCCGGTGCCTTGCCCATACCAGAGGAAAATGAAATTACTTTAAAGGACTCCAAAGATTTTAAATTTATTTCCAAGGAAACGGTTATCTATGATTTAGAGGATATCGTAACGGGGAAGGCGGTCTATGGACTGGATGTACAGATTCCAGATCTTAAGGTCGCGGTCATAAAAAGAAATCCAGAGGCTGGGGCCGGAATAAAATCGTTCAACAGCGATATGGCCACTGCTATTGAAGGTGTCTCCAAAGTATATAAAATGGAGTCAACCGCATTTCCTATGGGCTATAATGCCCCGTTGGGGGGTATTGTAGTGGTGGCCAACAATACCTGGACAGCATTAAAGGCATTGGATACGGTGGAAGTGGTTTGGGATAAGGGCATAAACGCTTCCTATGACTCCAACGCCTTTATGCAACAGATGCAACGATCCGTACAGAAAGAAGGGCAGGTGAAAAGACAACAGGGTTCGGCAACCAAAGCTTTAAAAGAAGCTACCAAGGTCATAGAGTCCGATTTTTTGGTACCACATTTGGCCCATTCCCCTATGGAAACCCCTTGTGCCGTTGCACGCTGCAATGCAGATGGAACATGTGAAATATGGGCGCCGGTGCAGTCGCCACAATGGGTAAGGCAGGCAATTGCCGAAGCCTTGGGCATTGAGGAATCCGAAGTTACCATTAACGTTACCCTATTGGGAAGTGCCTTTGGCCGTAAATCCAAACCCGATTTTGTAGTGGAAGCTGCCTTGATCTCAAAAGAAATGAATACCCCCATAAAATTGTTATGGACCAGGGAAGACGATATTCAGCATGATTTTTACCATTCCAATTGCGCACAACATATAAAAGTTGGTATCGACAAAAACAATAAGGTCACTTCCTGGGTGCACCGTACGGCTTTTCCATCCATTTCAGGTACGGCCAACGCCGATGCCAAAGGGCCTTCATCGGACGAATTGTGCATGGGCGTTTTGGACATGCCTTTCGAAATTGATAATATATCCTGTGAATCCTTGGATGCAAAAGCGCAGATCAGAATTGGATGGCTGCGATCTGTCCACAATATCAACCATGCGTTTGCCATTGGTTCTATAGTAGATCAGGTGGCCCAGGCCAGAGAGATGGATCCCATAGACAATATGATGGATCTATTGGGCAGCGATCGTAAAATAGATTTTACCGCCCTTATGGAAGGGTTCAACAACTACAACGTAAAATTGGAAGACTACCCATATGACACCCATCGCCTTAAGCAGGTAATACAATTGGTAAAAGAAAAATCAGGTTGGGGCAAAAGCCTTCCAGAAGGCAAAGGAATGGGGTTTGCTGCACATCGAAGCTTTCTTACTTATGTAGCCTGCGTAGTGGAAGTGGAGGTTGATGACAACAACAATATTAAAATACCAATGGTTCACTTTGCTATCGATTGTGGAGTACCAGTCAATCCGGATAGGATAAGGGCCCAATTTGAGGGAGGTGCTGCCTTTGGTGCCAGTTTGGCCTTGAAAAGTGAGATAAATGTGAAAAATGGGGCCGTTATAGAGGACAATTTCAACAACTATCTTGTGGCCCGTATTACAGATGCACCCATCAATACAGCTGTACATTTTGTGGAAAATGAAGAGAAACCCACAGGAGTTGGAGAACCCCCTGTTCCCCCGTTTATACCGGCACTTTGCAATGCCATTTTTATGGCGACCGGAAAAAGGATCACGAGATTGCCAATAAAGTTATAGGTTTATAAGTTGTCATATTGAATGGAATCAAGAGCGCCTAACCACAAGTGTTAAGAAACTCGTCCTGTTTGGGCGGCTACCATCTTTTGGCTATTGGCTTTTAACGCTAGACCCGTTCTCGATACTAAATGGCTCTAGCCTGCCCGTCACTTCAAGCCTGCCTATCGGCAGACAGGCCCGTCACGACGTCACTTCGAGTGATTTTATGAAGAGCAACGAAATAAAATTGTATCCAGAAGTATACTAAGTACACATGACAAGTTCTATATACAAAATGGATATCGCCATTTCACTCGAACTGATGATAGAACAGCTGTTCAAAGGCGCCCTGCTGGCGCGAGTGTCTCGCTCGTGCCAAAACAGTCATTTGTTCGGTATAAATTATTTATAGTACGATTGTTTTTCCCATAAATCTTTAGTGCAACCGTAATTAATCTAGTGAGATTTTTATAGACCCTCCGCCATATTCTTTAGGTGTTCATCCTTAATAGCAATACTCCACAATAGGACGGTACGAACATGATGCTTGTCTTCCGATAGGAGACAAGCTCCAGCGATGTATTTGAAGCCTATGTTATAGATATGTATTTTTTGTATACTTTAATAAACTCAAAAAAAAGAGACAATCAAGTCACAATTAGTTTAGGTCAAAATAAAATATATAGTATGTGACTTAGCGAACAATTATACAATTATGAAAAAATCAATGTACAAATACCTTGTCTTTTTAGTTTTTACCGGCCCCATGCTGGCGCGAGCGTCACGTTCGTGCCATAACAGGGTTACTCATAAATATAGTACGAATATTAATTCTCTATATATTTAGAGCAACCGTAGTTGTCTCAGTATAGTTCTAATACGCCTTCTGGCAATTCCTTAAATTCGTCTTCCCTGATGGCAAAGTAATACAATAGGAAGGCACGAGCAAGATGCTCGCGCAAGCGATGAATAAAACTACATATAAAAGACTGGTGCAACGCATAACTGAACAACAAATACGAATGAACAAAATCGTAATTCTAACCTTACTATTAATAATCGGATTCATTTGCTGTAAAAATTCTGGAAAGGATATTGACAAACTTGAAATTGCTAAAAAATATTATAGGGCTCTGGACAATTCCGATAATACAGAAATAGCTCTTTTATTGACCGATAGCCTTGTGACAAAAGAAACCCAATATAATTATGAACAGACATTTTCTCTGGAAGAATACATGGAATGGTTGAAATGGGATTCTGTATTTGATCCAACATACTAAATCCTTGAAATAAAGCAAGAGGTTGAAATTGTGAAAGCAAAGATTTCAAAAATCGACAAAAGAATTTCATTTCTTCACCAAGAACCAAATGTCACCAATCAAGTTATCCGATTTGATAATGGTAAAATAATCAGTATTGAAACCACAGAATATGTTATTTTTAATGATTGGACATTTATTAAAAACAGAGATGGTATTGTAAGTTGGATTGACGAAAATCATCCTGAATTGAATGGTTTCATACACGACCAAACAGAGACTGGAGGCTTGAAATATTTAAAAGCAATTGAATTGTATAAAAACAAAAAATAACGTGCTACAAAACCAAATCCTGTGATAAACACCTATCCACCCCAAAAGTCATTACGTCATTAAAGCAAATTTTCTTCAATCCATAATATATATCTTGAGCTGTTGAATTGTTACCCCATAAAAAAATAATATATTCATGAAAAAATCAATGTACAAATACCTTGTCTTTTTAGTTTTTACCGGCCTTTTATCCTGTAAATCCGACCCGAAAAACGAAAAAGTGGAAAGTGTCCATCCCGCGGCAACAGTTTCCAATGACATAAAACAGGAAGTAACCCAGGATGCCACAGCATGGCTGGGATTGATTTATGACCAAAATTATTCCCAAAGTTGGGATAATGCGGCTTCCCTTTTTCAAAAAGCGGTTACAAAAGAACAATGGACGCAACAATTAAGTGGTATTGTGCCGCCCTTGGGAAAAGTGATCAGCAGGGATGTAATTTCATCGGAATACCATACCACACTACCAGGAGCACCGGATGGGGAATATATAGTTATTCAATTTAAAACCTCCTTTGAAAATAAAAATGAAAGTATTGAGACCGTCACCCAAATGAAGGATGGTGACCAATGGAAGGTATCCGGGTATTTTATAAAATAAGCCACACCCCAATCCTTGTGAGACAATAAAAATAAAGCCCATTATTAGGGTGATTCGTTAAAGTCCACCTTTACCATTAAATCCTAAATAGAACATGAACGAAACAATTACTTTAAGAAATAGCCCAAAATTGGATATTAGACTTCAAAAAGATATGTTTGAAATAGTGGACCAAATAACTCCCAATAATAATGGCAGCTATAACTATGATAGTTTAAAGGCGGTCCGATTAAAGAAAGGTTGGTTGCTTACCTTGCTAAGTTATATTCCATTTTTCTGGACAGTCCCATTTGAACCAGCATTTAGAAACAGAACACATCTTAATGTTAAATTGGCCGAAAAGACGCTAAGAATATGGTTGGTGGGTTCGGACTTGTACAAAGCGGCTAGTGTAAAGCGGGAATTGAACATGAAAAAAGTATGATAAGAATAGCATTTTGTTTTACGGTATTATTATATATAGGCTTGGGGTTTAACGCTTCTGCACAAAACCGTCCCAATATTCTTTTTACCATTAGTGATGATCAATCATTTTTCCACACTGGATATGGAGGTTCCAACTTTATTAAAACACCAGCCTTTGATAGGGTTGCCCGTGAGGGCGTATATTTTTCCAACGCTTATGCCGGTTCTCCAGGATGCGCACCTTCCAGAAGCGCCATTATTACGGGCAGACATCATTGGCAAAATGAACAGGCCGGACAACATGCCTCAGCATGGTTAAAGAAGTATGTGCCCTTTGTGGATCTGCTTGAACAAAATGGATATGCCACAGGAAGAACAGGAAAAGGCGTTGGCCCTTTCCAATATGCCCGTACAGAAGAGGATTCACTTTGGCGAAAAAACGATGCTGCAGGAGTTTCGCATAGTAATCTTAAATATGAAGAGCAAAACGATGAGCGATTTGCCCAAGGAATTAGCAATACCAATTACTTTGGGAATTTTAGATATTTTGTAGAGAATATTAAAAAGGATAAACCATTTTTTTTCTGGTATGGGGGTTATGAACCACATAGAACCTACGAAAAAGGTTCGTGGAAAAATATGTCCAAGAAATTGGAAGATGTAGAGGTGCCCGAATTCCTACCCGATAATGAGGAAATACGGGGAGACCTATTGGATTATGCGGTTGAAATTGAGTGGTTTGATCTTCATCTTCAAAGAATGCTCGAATATTTGGAGGAAATTGGAGAATTGGAAAACACCATTGTAATCGTAACTGCCGATAATGGTATGCCATTTCCACGTGCCAAGGCCAATAGCTATGAATACGGAGTGCATGTTCCCTTTGCTGTGAGGTACCCAAAGGAATTTCCGGGAAATAGGGTTGTAGACGATCCCATTGGATTTATTGATTTGGCACCTACCATTCTCGAAATTACCAACACCTCCACCAAAGGAATGCTCCCCATTACTGGGAAAAGTATCCTTAATTTGTTACAATCCAAAGAAAGTGGTGTCTTGTCAAAAACTGAAAAAGCAGCATATTCTGGAAGGGAACGCCACTCCTCGTCCAGATATTTAAATTGGGGATATCCTCAAAGGTCTGTACGAAAAGGGGATTATCTTTTTATATGGAACATGAAACCCGAAAGGTGGCCAGCCGGTGCTCCTCAGAAGTTTGCTGAAAATGACAGCTCGCAATTGCTTCCTATGTACGGACTGGACAAAAACAATACCTACATTAATGGCGGTGCTTATACCGATATTGATGATTGCCCAACAAAAACCTTTCTTATAGAGCATCATGAGGAAGACATCATTGCACCCTATTTCGATTTAGCCGTTGACAAACGTCCAGAATTTGAACTTTACAATGCGGAGAAGGATCCTTCTTGTTTAAAAAACTTATCGGGAACACCATCAATCAAAAAGATTGAAGAGGCTTTAAAGACCGAACTATTGAGCGAATTGAAAAAATCCAGTGACCCGCGTATTGTAGGCCCGAATACGGAAATATTTGATAGCTATAAGCGTTATTCCCCAATGAGAAAGTTCCCAAAACCCGGTTCAGTCAATTGATGAGAATAACAATTGAGATAGACGCATGGGAAACTAGAACTCTTTGCTACTAGAACTCAGATACTAGACCGCTGAACTCTTGGCTCCAAACTATTGGCTAATGCCACTTACTTTTTGCCAACTGACTAAGGAATAAGGAATAAGTAATTAGACACTTCGCACTAGAACCTAGATACTAGACTTTTTTTTGTCTTGGCTCTAGTCTCTAAACTCTTGGTTCCATACTATTGGCTAATGGCTATTGCCTTTTGGCTCTGACTACTGAAAACTTAATACTGAATTCTGTCCACTGACTCTTGGCTCTTGCCTTTAGATTCCTGTCCCCATACTATTGGCTAATGGCTATTGCCTTTTGCCAAATGACTAAGAAATAAGGAATAAGTAGCTAGACAACTTCGCTACTAGAACCTAGATACTAAACTTTTTTTTGTGCGGGCTCTAGTCTCTAGACTCTTGATTCCATACTATTGGCTAATGCCTCTTGCCTTTTGCCTACTGATTAAGAATCAGAAGCTAGACCACTTCGCTACAAGAACCTAGATACTAGACTTTTTTTTGTCTTGGCTCTAGTCTCTAAACTCTTGGTTCCATAATATTGGCTAATGCCTCTTGCCTTTTGCCTACCGAAAACTATTTACTGCTGAACAGCATCTCACCATTCAATAAGTTCCAGATCGATCGGCTCATCAAAGCCCTTTAGCATCTGAGGGCCGAGTGACTTAAAAGAAACATCTTTTCCTCTACAAAGGTCTTTTACCACCTTCGCACTAATAATCTGACCCGACCCCCCATAACTACATATACGTGCAACGAGATTTACGGTGGAGCCAAATAGTGCATCACCATCCTGTACCGGCTCCCCTGCCCCGATACCTATTCTGGCCTGCAGCAAAATTCCGTCCTCACGTGATTCGTTGTATTTGTATAATTGGCGCTGAATTTCCACTGCACAGACCGAAGCGGTATAGGCTGATCTGAAACTAGTCAGGAATCCATCTCCCGCCCTATCAACTTCACGGCCACCGTGATCCACTAGGGCTTTCCTTACTATATTCCTATAGGTATGTACAAGGACAAGGGCCTTAGTATCTCCCAAGGCTTGGGTAATATCCGTGGAACTCACCATATCAATAAACATAATTGCCCTAAACGGACTCTCGGTCATGGGGCTACCGTCCTCCTTGTCGGGGTCAATTACCCGGCCCAGAAATTGGGCAACCGCCGCTCCGTCCACTTCAATGATCTGGTTAGGTATAAGACCGTGTGCTTCTTTATGCATCCCTCGTACGGCAGCGGCAGATGGAGCTTCTATAAGACAAAAAGCCATGCCCTTGTCTTCATCATGCCAATAGGTCAAAGCCTTGCAATGATGCCTCGATTGAATTTTCATGTCCTCATGATGCGCCTTTGCAACCTCTTCAGGAGTGGCCCCTTCAATATAATGTCTGTCCATAAATAGTGGCATAATCTCTGTGTTTTAGTATAGGGGGGTAAAAATTGGTCAAAGCTGGGTAAAAGTACAGGTATAGGGACTTATCAAAGGCCATATTACCATGACCACCAGCCTCTTAAAGATACCAATTTATTGGTTATAAAAATTGGAAAAAGGCAAATCATTCGCATTGGCCTTCAAAAATGATGAGCAAGGGCATCCTTGTGGATATAAAAAGGAATTAGAAAATAGACCGCTTCGCTAATAGAACCTAGATACTAGACTTTTTTTTGTCTCAACTCTAGTCTCTAGACTCTTGGTTCCATATTATTGGCTAATGGCTCTTGCCTATTGGCTCTGACTACTGTAAACTGAATACTGAATTAACTGCTAATAACAAGAACAATAATGGAATCAGAAACTAGACCGCTTCGCTAATAGAACCTAGATACTAGACTTTTTTTGTCTTAACTCTAGTCTCTAGACTCTTGGTTCCATATTATTGGCTAAAGGCTCTTGCCTATTGGCTCTGACTACTGTAAACTGAATACTGAATTAACCGCTAATAACAAGAACAATAATGGAATCAGAAACTAGACTGCTTCGCTACTAGAACCTAGATACTAGAGTTTTTTTTGTCTCAACTCTAGACTCTTGGCTCCATCAATTGACTACTGTTCACTGATTACTAACTACTAACTCTTGGCTCTTTTATCCTTTCTCTTTTCTCTATTCTTTTCTCTTTTCTCTTTTCTCTATTCTTTTTTCTCTTGATTCTAGCCTATTGCCTAATAAAAAAGGGTACCAGCTTTCGCCCATTCCCTTTTCTATCTAATATAAATTTTACTTTCTATGCCGGCATATCCGGTAATTTCCAACCTTCCCTATAGGTATGATTTATAAGTTCTTTGGCGAAGGCATTGGCGTCAACGGGGTCTGTCCATTCCTTTTCGAATTGTGGGCGACCGTCCTTCATCACAAAATTATCCCTGATGACGGTTTTAATGGTCTCATTGTTGCCAATATTGGTAAAGCGCATATTCTCGCCATCCCAATTAAGTATTTTATCCAAGGACTGTAAGCGTACTGCCAAAACACCCATGACCACCATTTCGTTAAAAGGTCCGGCTTCGGCAAAATCGGACGTACAAGGTTTGCGATTCTCTGCACTTTCCTTACATGCCCGTACCCAGTCCATCTCATGAGCGCCTCTGTTCCAAGCCTTTCCGATCTCTTTTTCCACTCTACGCTCTGTCTCTGCCACCTTAGGAAGGTCCCTTCCCAAAATTTCTGGCTCCACCCCATAACAACCGGTATGCATAATACCTTTGGTACCGTAAAAGAAGGTACCTCCACCAGATTTGTTGGGATTCTTGCCACTAGGCCAATTGGCAGGAAGATTGGGCTTAATACCACCATCATACCAATTAATCTCTACTTCTGGCAATTTAATCTTCCCTTTCCTGCCACGTTCCGGGAAAGTCATTTGTACGGATTGTGCCGTTGGTGCACTGTCCCTTAATAGTAGTGAGGAACTCCCTTGTACCCTGGTAGGATAGCCCAATTTTAAGGCTTCAAATACGGGGTGAAGAATATGGCAGGCCATATCTCCAAGAGCTCCGGTACCATAATTCCACCAACCTCTCCAATTCCATGGATGGTACACCTGATTGTAAGGTATTAGTTCTGCAGGACCGGTAAATAGATCCCAATCCAAGGTATCCGGTACCCATTGTCCTTGTGTCGGTGGATTCAGGCCTTGTGGCCATATAGGCCTATTGGTAAAGGATTCCACCTTGGTTATATCACCAATGGCACCACTCCAAATTAGTTCGCAGGTTTTTGCCACTCCTTCTCCGGAGGCCCCTTGATTCCCCATCTGTGTGGCCACATTGTGTTTCTTGGCAAGCTTGGTCAATAATCTTGATTCGTATACCGAATGGGTAAGCGGCTTTTGCACATAAACATGTTTTCCGCGAATAATGGCCTCTGCCGCTACAATGGCATGGGTATGATCGGCCGTAGCTACCAAAACTGCATCGAATTCATTGGCCATCTCATCGAACATCACCCTAAAATCCTTGTATTTCTTAGCCTTGGGAAAGTGATCGAAACAATCTTTTGCATATTTCCAATCCACATCACAGAGTCCGACAATGTTTTCGCTCTGTAAATTTCTTAGGTTGCCAAACCCCATACTTCCCACTCCTACTCCAACAATATTCAATTTATCACTGGGAGCCTTATACCCCATTCCCGAAATTACATTGCTCGGGAGAATAGTAATACCGGCAGCGGCTACCCCCGTTTTACTGATAAAAGATCTACGTGTAATTGGTAAGGGTTTGTTTGGTTCTTTTTTCATTGTAAAGATTGCTTTTGATTGTTTACTATTTCTATGATTTGCATTTAATGCTCTCTAAATTCGGAAAAATATTGTTCTTTTTGGTTCAATTAGGAAAAAATGATCAAAATATCTGGGAGTTGCCATTATTAAATCAAGTATCCCATTGCCGCCGATATCCATAATGTTCAATTGACTTATGGTCTATTACCTCAGGACACGCCCATGAGACATTGGAAGAAAACTACTGATAAGTTTCGGCCAAAGATCTGAGAATTTAAATTGCACTAAGTGTTCTGATAGCGGTCAATGGCATCTTGAAAGAATATAAAACTTATAATCCCATATCAATTACCGGCATTTGTTATGGGCTATACTTAGGCAAACAGCCAAGAATTACATCAAACAAAACAACCTAAATAATTATTAACCTAGTTAATCTATAGATTTAATATTATTAATTATATTCGCTGTCGATTAACTGGGAGTCCAATGGCAATATATTATAAACTATTACTGTACCTATTCGTGTACCACCTAGGGGTAATGAACCTATACTCACAAAAAAACGTTGAGTCACAGCAATTACTATGGACACGCTATAATCTCAAAATAAATATCAACGACACCTACTCTCTAAAGCAAGAACTGGAAGAAAGAACCTATTGGTTTCCCTGGCGCCAACATCAGTTTATTTCGCGTACCCAATTGGATAGGAAACTGGGAAAGGGTTGGAATGCTGGCATTGGGGTTGCTTCTTTTTTACAATCGCTTCCACACGACCCAGAAATCCCGATTGCAGAAACTAAGTCAGAACTACGGCCAATGTTGGAAATTGGGTATTGGTCCCCTATTTCAAAAAAAATTGGTCTACATCACCGTTATTGGTCCGAATTTAGGTTTTTTGAACAAACAAATGGGTCCTTCGATTTTGCAAACAACAGAACTAGATACAAACTAGAACTGCGATATGCTGCCACTCCTCAGATAAACTTTAAAGCATTTGATGAAATTCTATTGAACATTGGCGGCGAAATAGTGCAAAATGTATTCGACCAAAATCGCTATGGTGCCAGCATTCAATATATGCCCTTTGATAAGCTTGGATTTGAAGTGGGTTATATCAATTGGTTTCAACAGCAAAAATCAGGGGTAGATTTATACAACCGACATATAATAAGATTAACGATCCACCAAAACATAAATTTAAAATCCCATAAAAAATAGTACGATGTCAGAATTATTAAACCTATTGACCATCCCCTTTCTTTTAGCCATGTTTTTGGCCATCAATATGGGCGGAAGTGGAACCGCTCCAACTTTTTCGGCCGCTTATGGTGCCGATGTCATAAAACGAACTATGATTCCGGGATTGTTCGGAATAATGGTACTTGCAGGAGCTTTGATAGCCGGCAAAGAGGTCTCTCTTACCCTGGGCACGGGCCTATTGGAGCAATCCTTTTTTACCCCGATCAACACTTCGGCAATATTGCTTTCAATAGGACTTTCCTTGCTTATAGCCAACCTGATCGGCGTACCACAATCCACCAGTCAGGCAAGTGTATTGTCCATTGCAGGAGCTGCAACCGCTTTGGATGGACTAAATACAACAAAACTATTTTATGAAATAATTCCAACTTGGGTTATACTTCCCATAATTTCCTTTCTAATAATACTAGTGGTACACAAGTGGATTTTTCCCTTGCTAAAGGACAAGGTTTTTACCACTGATTATTCACATCTAAAAGAACATAAGGTGTTAAAAGCCTTACTGATACTTTCTTCCCTTTATGTGGCTTTTTCAATTGGCGCCAACAATGTGGCCAATGCAGCAGCGCCCATAGCTTCACTGACAGCAAATGAAATAGGGATAGACACCTTACAAAACTTTCAACCGATCATAATTTTATCCGTCTTGATCGTAGCACCATGTCTTGCCATTGGGAGTTCCCTTTTGGGGCACAAAGTAACCCAAAAAACAGGTAAGGAAATAGTAGAGGTCAGCCCCTTTTATGCAACAGTTATTGCCGTAATAGTTGCCAGTCTTTTGTTGTTCGCTTCCCTTTCAAAAGGAATTCCAACTTCTTTGGTCCAACTTAATGCCGCCGGGTTTATTGCTTTGAGCGTTAGTAAAAATGGATTTAAGAATACGTTTGCCAATAAAACGGTAAAACGCTTTTTTACGGTTTGGGCAGTGGCACCAATATTTGCATTTATTTTGACCTATGCATTAATAACACTATTGAATTAAAACGGACATAACACACATTGACCAAATATTCCCACTTTTTTCAGCAAGTACACAAATCATCATTTATATGCCCACTGCTGAAACAATAAAACGCGATATGGAAAAGTGGATAATTTATGCGATTTTTGCTTAGTTTAAGCTCTTATATTTTAGATCAACCATGTCCAAAGCACTGTACCGAGTTTATGTTGTGGAATTATCCAAGCGTGTTTTTACTGAAAATGCAAAGTTCAGGGCTGCCAATCCTCAGTTTAACGGTGTTTTGGAATGTCTTTATGTAGGTATGACCTCTAAGCTTCCCAAAGAACGTTTTAAACAACATAAGACAGGTTACAGAAACAAGAAGGGCCACAAGTTATCCTCCAACATAGTTGAAAAATACGGTCTGTATTTAAGGCCCAGTCTGTACAATCATATAGATCCCGTGTTGACCAGGGCCGAGGCATTGGAAATAGAGGAAGGATTGGCCTTGGAATTAAGACGGGAGCGGTATGCTGTCTGGTATAATTGAAAATTCATCCAACTCGTTCAAAATTTCCTAAATTTAGCCAAGCCATAATTTTTCATGATAAAAAACATCCTAGTCCTAATTGCCCTTAGTCTTTTTTTACAAGGGCAATCGCAAATCCTAAAACAAGAAATACCCGATAAATTGGTGGTACTCACGTTTGATGATGCTCCGGCAAGTCAATATTCGGTAGTAGCCCCAATGTTAAAAGAGTTCGGTTTTGGAGCTACTTTTTTTGTGTGCGAATTTCCTCCGAATTATAAGGACAGTACCCTATACATGAATTGGCGACAGATCAAGGCTCTGGATAAAATGGGATTTGAAGTTGCCAATCACACCCGCACCCATGCCAATGTTGGCAAACTCTCCCAAATGGAGTTTAATACCGAGTTGGAATACATTGAAAATAAATGCGATTCCTTGCGAATTGCCAAACCTAAAAATTTTGCCTATCCCGGTTATGGATTAAATGCCCTTGCCTTGGAATTTCTACAAAAAAAAGATTACAACTTCGCTCGCGCAGGAGGTAGCAGGGCTTATGACCCCTTAGTTGATCATCCCTATCTAATACCCAGTTGGGCAACCGATGCTGAAAACAAAAATGAAATTATGTCTTCCCTGGACCAAGCCAAAAATGGAAAAATTGTGATGCTTACCATACACGGTGTACCCGATATTGAGCACCCCTGGGTAAATACGCCACCTGCACTCTTTAGGGAATATCTTCAGTATCTGTCCGACCATAATTATAAGGTGATTTCACTCCGGGATTTGGAAGCCTACATTGATGTGGATGAGGCCAAAAGAAAAATTGTTCCCGATTTCAACAAAAAACTTAAGAACTAATTCCGTCAATAGCCGTTTCAATTCTTGTTTGTATCCGGATCCAATTAATGCGTGTGGCCAAAAATTCTATATTGGTCTACAAGGAAGCACTAACAATTTAAGATCCGGAACCTTATACCGCCCTCTTACAAAAAAGCTTCTTTTTAAGTCTTCAATAGGTCTAAAACTAAAATAGGAGGTCCCAGTCCACCAAATTTTAGAAGAAAAGTTCAGGGGATTTCACTATATTTCAAAGGAAAACACCAACGCACCTACCCTCCCCTTTACAAGTGGAATCCATTATGGAAAGGCATCCGGTGGTCCAAAAGATTGAAATGGAAACACTAAGTAGAATATTGGATTTTAATCTAATCAGTATTGGCGATTATAAAATTAAAGTGTACAGCATTGTCATTATACTTTTAATTTTACTTATCACCAAGGTGATAGTGCAGTTAATAAAAAAAGCCCTGTTTCGTCGTTACAAAGGGGTACATTTTGATACGGGAAATACCTATGCGCTCTATCAAATTATTAAATATGTGATATGGGTCATTGCCATTGGTTTTATTTTGGAATCCGTTGGTATTAAGTTGACCTTATTCTTGGCTGGTTCGGCGGCACTTTTGGTTGGGGTTGGATTGGGATTACAGCAAACCTTCAATGATATTATTTCGGGCATAATATTGCTTTCCGAGAAGTCGATCAAAATTAACGACATCCTTGAAATAGATGGGGATATTGTTGAAATCCAAGAAATAGGGCTGCGAACCTCCAGGGGGCTCAACAGGAACGATATTTCTATAATTATTCCAAATTCATTGATTACCACCAACAAGGTTATAAATTGGAGCCACCAGAAAAAAAAGACCCGATTCAGGATCAGTGTTGGGGTTGCCTATGGAAGTGATGTTGACTTGGTGATTAAAATATTGGAGGAAAGCGTTTTGGAACATCCAGATTTTGAGGATAGCAAAACGATAGAGGGACGCTTCATGAATTTTGGAAACTCTTCTTTGGATTTTGAAGTGTTGTTTTTTAGTGAAAACGTGTTCCGAATTGAAAAGGTGAAAAGTGATATCAGAAAAATTATTAATCGGAAATTCAGTGAAAACAAAATTGTAATACCATTCCCCCAAATGGACCTGCACTTTAAGTCGGGCCACACAGAAATAATACCGAAAAATGAATAATTGGGGCAATTAACAACCGCCAAACTAACAATAAATGTTGTGCGCAAAAAAACACTATATATGGGTAGATTCTTAAAAAAATCTAAAGAAGAAATTGGAGTTTCACCGGATGAACTCATATTCCGAGGGGAAAAGAAAATAAACGAAGTACTGCTTCGCATAATCGATTTTGATGCCAATAGTCTAGCCGAAGAAACCATTAAGACGGTTAAGGAGGTTATAAAATATCAGGAAAAAGACACAGTAACCTGGTTTAATATAGATGGTCTGCACAATACGGGGGTAATTGAAGGAATTGCCAATGAATTCAACTTTGATAAACTTGTTCTGGCCGATGTCATGAATACCCAGGCCAGGCCAACGATCAAGGAGTACGACAATTGCATTTATATATCCATTAAAATGTTGCAGCAACAGCCCAACTCGGATACCATACATGTTGAAAACCTAAGTTTGATCTTGACCGAATCTATCCTAATCTCCTTTCAGGAAACCAAAGGCGATGTCTTTGAACCTGTTCGGGAGCGCATTCGAAAACAAAAAAGAAGAATTAGAAACGGCGGCACGGATTACCTGTTATTTGCCTTGCTGGATATTGTTATTGATAACTATATATACATCATTGGGGTATTGGGGGAAAAAATTGAAACCCTGGAGGAAAGCCTGCTCCTGGAACCCAGGCAAGAGATTATAGGGGAAATCAATTCCTATAAACGGGAGTTGAATTTTTTAAGAAAGAATATTAAACCTGCCAAGGAAATAATATTGAGCCTTGCTAAAATGGAATCGGATTATATTACGGAAAGTACCGAAATGCATTTTAAGGAACTACAGGACAATATTAATCATGCCAGTGATTCCTCCGACAGTTACAGGGAGATACTATCCGACCAATTGAACATTTATCACACCACCATAAGTAGTAAGTTGAACGATATCATGAAATTCCTGACGGTATTTTCAGTGATCTTTATACCACTTACATTTATTGCCGGAATCTATGGAACCAACTTTGATGTAGTCCCGGAACTTCATTACAAGTATAGCTATTTTATCATGTGGGGCGTTATCATTGTTATTGCCATTGGCATGCTGATTTATTTTAGAAAGAAGAAATGGCTCTGACAACCAAGCCATGACCTTACATATTAAATATGCCAGAGTACCTCAAAAATTTTAAAACCTAGACTCAAAAGTGATTCCTCATTGTCCAATAACATTTACCAATAGCTTAAAAACCATTGGTAGGAATTCGATTAAGGCAATGTTGCTCGGCTTCTTGGGCATATCGCTCAGCTTTTGCCATAGGCCATTGGAAATAGTGGAGATACCGGATGAACACCGATTTAGAAAAGTTGTGCTTACAGAGGAAACTATGGATCCAACAGCTTTATCTGTCGCCTATGATGGTAAAGTATATTTTGCCGAGGATATTGGTACTATCAAAGTTTATAATCCCAATTCAAATTCAGTTTCCATTGTTGGGCAATTGAAGGTGTTTAGCTGCGGGGAAGAAGGATTGATAGGCATGACACTAGACCCCGATTTTGAAATTAATGGTTGGCTGTACGTAAATCGTACTGTGTCCGATTTTATGGACATGCCATGTGGGGAAGTGTATAAAAACCCGGAAATACGTTTTGAAGATCCCACTTCCAATCAATTAATTTCACGCTTCACAGTAATCAATGATACCTTGGATATGTCCTCGGAGAAGGTACTGCTCAAAGCTCCCAATCAACACATGCGGCATATTGGCGGTTCCTTGGCTTTTGATGGTGACGGAAATTTATATATTTCCATAGGCGAAAACACTCATCCAGGATTTCTTAATCCCTATGCCCCCTTGGATGAACGTCCGGGAAGAAAGAATTATGACACTCAGAGAACTTCTGCGAATACAATGGATTATAGAGGGAAAATATTGAGAATCCACCCAGAGGATGATGGCACTTATAGCATCCCCTCGGGAAATCTATTTGAAAAAAACGATCCTTTAGCCCTCCCTGAGATTTATGTTATGGGCTGTAGAAACCCATTTAGGATATCGGTTGATAAGGAAACCAATACCCTGTATTGGGGAGAGGTTGGTCCTGATGCCTATGCAGATATCCCTAGAGGTCCTAGAGGTTACGATGAGATTAATGCCACCACAGAAGGGGGATTTTTCGGGTGGCCTTATTTCATAGCCAATAACTTAGCATATGCAAAATATGATTATGACACGGAAAAGGCAGGCAAGCTTTTTGATACAAACAGACCAGAAAATACTTCGCCCAACAATACTGGAAAAAAAATACTTCCACCGGCCAAGCCTGCACTTATATGGTACCCCTATGCCGCTTCGGAGGAATATCCCGAATTGGGTGAAGGTGGAAGAACGGCCATGGCCGGACCTGTTTATCATTACAACTCCAACAACAATTCCATTTTAAAATTCCCGTCTTATTTCGATAAGGCCCTGTTTATTTACGACTGGATGCGCGGATGGATCAAAGTTGTTAGAATTGATGAAAACGGGAAGCTTATAAAGATCGAAGACTTTATGCCCTCTACTCGGTTCATTAGCCCTATTGACATGCAATTTGGTCCCGATGGATCCTTATATGTACTGGAATTCGGTACCACTTGGGGTGCTAACCCAGATGCCCGGCTAATTAAAATTGAATATATCCAGGGTAATAGACCTCCGCATATAGAAATTGCGGCCAATAAATCTGTAGGCACTACTCCCCTTACCATACACTTTAAGAGCGAAGGTACTGTGGCTTACGACAAGGATGACAATTTAAAATACGAGTGGAAATTTAATTCCAAGGAGGTTCAATCCTCAGAGAGGAATCCAACTTTTACTTTCAAGGACCCAGGTATTTACCAGGTGACCCTTACAGTAACGGATAATGAAGGAGCTACAGCCACAGCCGATTTGCAGATCAAAGCAGGCAACGATGCCCCACAATTAACGATAGACATGCCATCACGAGGTAGCTTTTATTGGGACAAGGATAAAATACCTTATCGTATCCTTTTAACGGACAAAGAGGATGGGAGTTTGGCAAATGGGGATATAGACCCTTCAAAAGTCCAAGTGAGCTTGGAATGGATGAAAGGAAACTACACTTTGGAAACATCTACCAATGGTATGGGAACATTAAAAAGTCAGGGTGAAAAATTAATAGGAGAAAGTGATTGTAGAAGTTGCCACAAGACAAGCGAGAGGGCTATTGGGCCGTCATTTTTGGAGGTGGCCAAAAAATACAAAGACGATTTGGACGCCACGGACTATATTGCCCAAAAAATTCTTTCTGGTGGTAGTGGAGTTTGGGGCGATATAAGTATGAGTGCCCATCCTCTGTTTTCTAAGGCGGATACGCGCAGAATGGCCGATTATATTTTATCTTTGGCCAAAGAAAAGACCAACATCAAAGAAATGGGAGTGGAAGGTATTATTGACATCTCCAATACCCATGGGAAGGAGGATATAACTTTTGTCCTAAAAGCCTCCTACACAGATCTAGGTGCTTCCGGAATGGAACCCATTACCGTATCGGCAATAAAAATGCTGCAACCCCCAAAATTGGAAGCTGAGAACTTTTCAACCCAACGCGATGCGTTAAGCGAAGTAGGTGATAATGGTGTATCCATGGGTTTTGCATCGACTTATATTTCCTTTAAAAATATAGATTTAACGGCCGTTGATTCCATTACCTTTGGTTATAGCTATAAGGGACCGGAATGTTTTATCACTATCAGAACGGGTTCCCCTGATGGTGAGATCATTGGTAAAGCTCGGTTCACCAACATACCTAAATCCAAAAATAAACTTACCATTCCAATAAAAGAAACCTCTGGTTCACAGGAGATATTCTTCCTTCACGATAAAGCTCCCGATATCCATGAGGAAATCTACTTGGATTGGATCAGCTTTCACAAAAGGGAGTAATTGCAATACAATTCCCTATAAAAACATTTATAACGGCTTAACCCGAATATTCCTCCATTTCACATTTAGAGGTTTTTCACTGTCCGTGGCGTGCACCTGCAGGCCAATGAAGCCCGTAGCTGTCATGGAATCTACATAATCCGCAGCGGGTATCCCGTTTACCCAAGTTCTGATCGAAGGACCATCGGCCACTACTCTAAAAGAATTCCATTCACCTAGTTTAAATGCCTTTTTAGCAGCAGGATTATCACTTAAATCGTGCACCCAACCTCGTCTTCCTTCATCATAGATTCCTCCGCTTCGTGCCGTCGTATCCAAATCTATTTCCACCTGGTATCCATGGACCAGGCCATTGTAAAAGTCAGGTAGGCTATTACTTCTTATCTGTACCCCGGAATTATGATATTTGCCAGGGGCCTGGTCCAAAATCACTTCAAATTCCAGAATAAAATTGTCGTAAAATTTATTGGTCGCCAGAAAAGTATTACTAGTATCTGTTACAGGTGCAGTAGTACCTACTATCATATCTCCTTCAACATGATAAGTGGCCTCCCCTCCCATTTTTTTCCAGCCATCCAAGTTCTTTCCATTAAACGGGTATTCCCATTCGGCATCTTGGGCGTTCATTAATTGTACATTCTCTGGCTGATCGGCAGAAGTATCAGTAGATTTTCGGTTTCCACAATTGGAGAATAACAGGCAAAAAAGTGCTAGGCACAAAAGCGGTTTTAAGTATGTCATGGTAATTGTTTAATATTAGTTTCGACCGGTAGTTAAGAATGACACAAATAGGTAAGCTTTTCCTACACCGGGAAATAAACTCCCTTAAATGTAATAAAATCAATTAATTAAACATTGTAGCGTCTTAAAAAAAAAAGGGGCATCACAATGATTAATTTTACCGGATCGTGTCTGTTTTCAAAATAGGGTTACACTAATAAAAGAAGAACAAAATTCCATACTTTTAACAAAACCATTACTCGTGGCTATATATGATCAACAAAAAAATTCTCTTCCCAGTTATTTCAATATTCCTCTTTTTTTGTCATCAGTTATTATGTCAAAGCGTAATGGACCTAGGGAATAAAAGGGAATTGTTTTTGGATCATTATTTGTTGGACACCATAGTGAATCTGGAGTTACTATTAAATACCCCCCAAGAGGTACCAAGCACAAACATCCCCAATGGATATTATCAAACTATTATTAAAACGGATAGTCTATACCGAATTTATTACAGGGATAAATTGGATTTTTGGAAAGGTGAATTGTATGACGGCAATCCTGGAGAAATTACAAAGAGTGCCATTAGTAGGGATGGCTACCATTGGCAGGAAGAAGCCACACAAATAAATGACAGTATAAAAAATTACATATTTTACGAGCCACCCTTCAGTCACAATTTCACTCCCTTCAAAGATGTAAACCCCAATTCCGAATATAAATACAGGGCTCTATCCGGAACCAATGATACTGATGGACTGTTCCATTTTTTTTCGAATGATGGAATTAAATTTAAAAAATTCAAAAATAAACCTGTAATTAAACATGACCCCAACTATTATGAATTTGATTCCCAAAATATTGCCTTTTGGTCGGAAACAGAAAACCAATACGTTTGTTACTTTAGAAGGCTCATCATTGGATTAAGATCCTTCTCTAGAACTACTTCAAAAGATTTTGAGAATTGGAGCAAACCCATCAACATATTTCCAAATTTTGAGGGGGAACATTTATATACCTCGGGGATTCAACCCTATTTTAGGGCACCCCATATTTATATAGGACTGCCCACAAGGTTTTTCCCTGAAAACGGTAATTCTACCGATATTGTGATGATCAGTTCTAGGGATGGAGTTATATTTAACAGGACTTTCCCAGAAGCCTTTATAAGACCAGGACTCAAAACGGAGAGATGGGGAAACAGATCCAATTATATAACCTTAAATCTTGTTCCATTAGACGAAACCCATATGGGAATCTATGCACGAAATACCTTGTATAAAATTAGAATGGACGGATTTTCTTCCGTAAATTCTAAATCCAAGGAAGGTTTTTTTATTACCAAACCTTTTAGGTTTAATGGAGATAAATTGGAGGTAAACTATTCCACCAGCGCTGGGGGTTTTATCAAAATCGAAATATTGGATGAAAATAATAAGCCCTCAATAAATGGTGTAAGTTATAGTACGGAAAAAATAATAGGCGATGAAATTGCCGGAAAGGTGATCTGGCAGAATTCATTGGACCTTGGCCCTATTAAGGATAAAATCATAAAACTGCGAGTAAGCATGAAGGAAGCGGATTTATATTCCTTTAAATTCAATGATTAAATTTAGGGAATGCCTAATCTTACCGTCATTTATTTGGCGTGACTAAAAATCCTAAAACCTTGAATTAGTACTTAGCTAGTCGTCATAAATTAATAAAGCATGCGAATACTGTTAATGACAATTGGAATTTTAATGATAAATCATGCTACCTCACAGGATTTAAAAGAACACCAATGGGAAAATCGAGTCGTTCTAATCGTATCCCAAAATGAGGATTCCATGGAATTTCAACACCAAATCGCCGAATTTAATAGACTTCCCAAGGAACTCATGACAAGAAAAATGCTTATATATGAAGTTTTACCGGGGCGGTATAGAATAATGAATAACCAGATTAAAGGAAAAGAGAACGAGTGGATTACTTCCACTACCCTTTTTGATAAGTTTGCAAACAAAGAGGAGGACTTTAAGGTGGTTTTGATAGGATTGGATGGTGGAATAAAACTTGAAAAGACCGAAGTCCTTACAACAACAGAACTTTTTGGGACAATAGACGCCATGCCGATGAGACGAGCGGAAATGAAAAATAAAAACAGGTAAATAAAATATTAATTGAACTATTATTGGGATGGTAAAACCTTATATCTTTATTAATAAAAGGGATATAGTCCATAGAAATCCAACTGATCATATAAATAAATCCATACCATGGAAATAACCAAAACTTCCAAATACTACCTTTTGTTACTTTTAGTGGTAATGCTCGGTAGTTGTAAAGAAGAATCCAAAAAAAAACCAACCAGAACAAATACCGGAGGATTAGTATTTAATTCTTCCAATAAAGAATTGGACAAGGCTTTCAGCTGGGCCAAAAACAAAGCCCTGTCCTATGCCCATGACAATGAGGACCCTGTTGGGTACTGGTATGAGGCTGCACTACCCGACCGTGAAGCATTTTGTATGCGAGACGTATCGCATCAGGCCATTGGGGCAGAAATTTTGGGATTGGGAAAACACAATTATAATATGTTCCTAAAATTCGCCCAAAACATTGGCAAGGGCAAGGATTTTTGTAGCTATTGGGAAATTAACCGTTACAACAAACCTGCTCCTGTAGATTACGAAAACGATCAAGATTTTTGGTATAACCTGCCTGCCAACTTTGATGTAACCTATAACGCATACCGACTATATAAGTGGACGGGAAATAAGGAATACCTGAATAATCCTGATCTCATTAATTTTTATGAACTGAGTCTTAATGAATACGTAGACCATTGGGAATTGGGTTCGGACCAAATCCTATATCGAAATAGATCCCTACATGCACCCGAGAATCCTGAAAAAAGCAGGTTTGGAAACAAGCGGGGTATACCTACTTATAACGAAGGTGGTCGTGGAGAAACTTTGCTAGGAATAGATATGTCCGCCTCTTTAGTAGCCGCCTATAAAGCCTACTCTGAGATGTTAAAGCATAGAAATGATTTGCTACAGTCTGAAAAATATGCCGAAAAAGCCCATCAAGAGCAGGAATTCCTAGATGAATTTTGGTGGGATACCGAAAGGCAAGAATACCGTTCCATTCTTTATGGGGATGGTAACTTCGATTATTTTATGGTAGGGGAAGATCAGGCTTTTCTACATTATCTTTTTTATTTTGATGCCATCCAGGACGATTCCAAAATATTGGATTTGGTAGAGAAATACGAGACCAATTTCGGTAAATTAATTGTTGAACTAAAATCTTATTTACCCATCATTTTCTATGAAAACAATAAATCTGCAATGGCCAACAGGATGATCATTAATTTGTGCAGTCCCCTAAATGCTAGACGGGCCTATCCAGAGAATTCCTATACCGTAATTGAGCATATTACCAGAGGTTTAATGGGGATAGATGCAGATGCTTCTATAAATGGATTTATGAGCCTATCGCGCCTTGATAAGAAAAATGATTGGGCAGAAATTATGAACGTTCCCCTACTCTCCAATAAAATTAGTGTAAAACATTATGGAAAAACCAAAACAACGGCCCATAATGTTAATGGCGGTACTATAAAATGGATTGCCAAAATACCGGGTGTTCATGAGTTTCTCTTTGTAAATGGGGAAAAAACAACTTGTACCATAGAGAATAATGGCCTACAATCTTATTCTTATCTTGACATAGATTTGAAAAAAGACGAAAAGGCTACGGTCTCTGCAACGCCCCAATCCTAAAGAAAAATAGAACTGCCTAATATTGTTTATGTGATGCAACAATGATATAATATGACAATTGTCATATTTCAAAAGAAAAAATCACCCTAGGTTTATCCTCGTTTATTACTATCATAAAATGTAATATACCTTGAAAACCTCACTGAATACCCTTGACTACCATTTGATTCTAATATGAACAAAGAGTTTATTCCCAAGTTGTTCTCTCTTCTAAAAGAGGGAATTTCCAAAGAAACCATTACAAAAGATATACTTTCCGGATTTATCGTTGGTATAGTTGCACTGCCCTTAGCCATTGCCTTTGCCATAGCCTCTGGGGTTTCCCCAGAAAAAGGAATAATAACGGCCATTATTGCCGGAATAATAATTTCTGTCTTAGGAGGTAGTCGTGTACAAATTGGAGGCCCTACCGGAGCATTTATCGTTATTGTCTATGGTATTGTTCAGGAATATGGAATAAACGGATTGACCGTAGCCACCTTCATGGCCGGATTTATTATCATAGGTTTAGGGTTGGCACGCCTGGGGAATTTATTGAAATTTATACCTTACTCCTTGATCGTAGGATTCACCAGTGGTATAGCACTGATCATTTTTTCCTCCCAGATCAATGATTTTTTTGGACTTCACATAGCTAAAGTTCCAGCTGATTTCATTGATAAATGGGTCGTATATTTTGAAAATATGGACAAGATCAACTGGTATGCCATCGCTATCGCTTTTGCGACGGTAATAGTTACTTTATATTTTCAAAAGCTGATAAAAAAGATTCCCGGGTCAATCGTTGCCATACTATTGTCCACCATAGTGGTAAAGGTTTTTGATATTCCTGTAGATACTATTGAAAGTAATTTTGGGGAAATCCCAAATCAATTAAGCATGCCCTCCATTCCAGAGGTAGATTATGCAACCGTAAAATCTTTGATACAACCCGCTTTTGCAATTGCCTTGTTGGGCAGTATAGAATCGCTGCTTTCTGCCGTGGTTTCCGATTCCATGATCGGGGGAAAACATCGCTCCAATATGGAACTGATAGCACAGGGAACGGCCAATATATTCTCGGCCCTTTTCGGCGGAATTCCCGCCACTGGAGCCATTGCAAGAACGGCCACCAATGTAAAGAATGGTGGTAGAACTCCCATTGCGGGTATAGTACACGCCGTGGTTCTACTGTCCATAATGCTTTTATTTGCTCCGTATGCTAAGTTGATACCCCTTTCCTGTTTGGCTGGAATATTAATGGTTGTGGCCTATCATATGAGCGAATGGAGGCAATTTAAATCTATTTTAAAGGGAAATAGAATGGATATCATCATCCTACTAACCACATTCTTCCTTACCGTAATCTTCGATCTTGTTATAGCCATCGAAATTGGAATAGTACTCTCCAGTTTTATGTTCATGAAAAGAATGAGTGAATCTGTCCTAATTGAAAATATATCGACAGACACTATAAATGGCGAACATTTATTTGACGAAGAAATACTGGACCTCCCAAAAGATGTATTGTTATACGAAATTAATGGCCCCTTGTTTTTTGGAGCCGCCAGACAATTTCAGGAAACCATAACCAACACTCATTTACAGCCCAAGGTCATTATTATTAGAATGCGTTATGTTCCCATGATAGATGCCACAGGATACCAAAGTTTAAAAGAGATCATAAAATCCTATAAAACAAAAAAAATAAAAGTAATCCTCTCTGGAATTAATGAAGAAACCAGTAAGGATTTCAAAAAGAATGGAGTGTTCATGTTATTGGACAAGGAGTATATATTTAAAAATATTCATGAGGCCTTGGAAAAGGCCAATTCCTACAATTAAACTTCTATAAATATTATAGATTTAAGACTTGCTTATTTGCAATTCTATTCTAAAATTCCTTTCTAGATTCAGTAGCACCTTGGTAACACAACCTGTGGTATAATGACGTAAATCCCGCAAAAAATTAAACGGAATATTAGGTGGATTATCTATTTACAAAATAAAAGACCCATTAGTATTTCCTTGAGTTTAGTTTCACCTAGCCCGTACTCAAATAAAGGGGAGGATTACAATCGAAAAGCTTAATCACTCCAACTACCTGATTAAAAATAGATTGTTAAAAACACTTTATTGTATTAAGCAAAAAATTTATTAATTTTAGAACAGACCAAGGAGAAATACCATTTCTATCTCCAACAATTAAGCCTACCAAATAACCAAAGACCAACCAATGAAAAGATTGTTTCGTAAAATTAATCCCCAACATTTTAGAATTAAATATGGTACGGTTGCAACGGTGTATTCCTTAAAATAATACCGATGTAAATAATCTTGGCATAGTCTTGTAAATAGAGATTTAAAAAAATAAAACGTTCCCACATATTGAGTACACTTTTGTTTAATTAAAAATAATTATGATGAAAAAAGTATTTAAAATTATAGGTGTCGGCCTAGGAGTTATTGTTCTATTAATTGCCGTTGCCTTGATCTTTATTAGTGCCAACGATATTCCTTCGTATGAGGTAGAGAAAATCGACTTCAAGGCAAAAAGTAGTCCGGAGGCCATTGCAAGGGGTGAAAAATTGGCCGTTATGTTATGCGCCAGTTGCCATTTAAATCACCAAACCAACAAACTTACCGGACAAAAAATGATGGATGCCCCGCCGGAATTTGGGGAAATATATTCACAGAACATCACCCAGGACAAAACCTATGGTATTGGGGATTGGACAGATGGGGAATTGGTATATCTCCTTAGAACGGGAATTAAAAGGGATGGAAAATACAGTCCACCCTATATGGCAAAATTGCCCCATATGGCGGATGAGGATATCAATGCCATAATATCGTTTTTAAGGTCGGACCATCCGATGGTCAAAGCCGACCCAACTCCCGATACTCCTCCTAATCCCTCACTACTGACAAAAATACTCTGTAGGCTTGCCTTTAAACCCCTTCCAATGCCCACGGAGGCAATTCCTTTGCCTAATGGGGACAACGCCGTGGAATTGGGCAAATACCTGGCCCATAATCTGGATTGCTTTTCCTGCCACTCGGCCGACTTTAAAACAAACGATTTTTTAAATCCGGAATTAAGTGCCGGGTATTTTGCAGGGGGCAACAAACCTTTGGATATGGAGGGACGTGTAATGCTCACCTCCAACCTTACACCCGACAAGGAAACTGGGATTGGCAACTGGACCAAGGAAGAATTTGTTAATGCAGTTAAGTATGGGCAAAAAAAGGGTGAAAAGGCTCTAACCTACCCCATGCTGCCCTACCCTCAACTTACCGATTCCGAAGCTGGGGCCATTTTTGAATACCTGCAGACCATACCTCCTATTAAAAATAAAGTGGAAAGATCGATATATTAAAAACAAAATATTCATTGACATTTAAAAGAGAATACTTCATATGAATACATTGGACTTTACAATCTTTAATGGACAGATGCTTTCTGGTTATAATTATAGTAGGAAAAGGTTACTTTTTCAACTACGATAAGAACCCTTATAATAGTAATAAACTTTGATTATAAATCTCTTGAAATATGAAAACCATTGAAATTTTTAAAATCGGGATTATTTTATCACTTTTTCTCACAAATTCAAGTTGCGAGGAAAAAAAACTGGATTTGGAGGTAGAAGAGAAAAACCTGATGCAAGCCAGCCGTGAATGGTCCCGTGCCGCATCGGAAAGGGATGTAGAAAAAGTATTGGACTATTGGAACGAAGACGCCATTGTAATCTCGGCAGGGCAACCTGATTTAAAGGGTAAAGAAGCTATTCGTGGGATGGTGGAAGGTTCCATGAACGACCCCAATTTTAGCATTGGTTGGGAGCCGATCAGTGCTGAAATAGCCGAAAGTGGGGATATGGGCTATTTATTGGAAAATGCGAAAATCACCATGACCGATTCCACCGGTACCAAGCAAATTCAGAATTTAAAATCGGTCACCATTTGGAAGAAGCAAGACGATGGGTCTTGGAAAAATGTTGTAGACGTAATGATTCCTAAATAAATCTATAAGGACTCCAACTAACCCAATTTTCCTTTGGACCCTCAAATCGTACCTCTTAAAAACCAGACCGTTGAGGTGTAACGATAAGTTACTAAACCCAGATACCTTAAAGCTCCAGACTCTTCAGTAAAGTAAAAATATTATTATGATTAAAAACTTTCCTCTGTTTTTTAGCTTATGCTGTTTTGTTACATTCACCGTTGTCTCCCAAGTAGACACTATTCCAACATTGGTGCAGGCCAATAAGGATATCCCCAAAGAAATTATAAGATCAACTACTGATTTTAGGGAACGTCTATTGGCAGACCCCTATAGGCCTGCCTATCATTTTTGCATCCCTGAGGACAAGGGATACCCGTTTGATCCCAATGGAGCCTTTTATCATAACGGACTATATCATTTAATGTATTTGTATGAGCGTAGTGGCCAGGGATTTTCCTGGGGTCATGTTTCAAGTACGGATATGTTACATTGGAGACGCCATCCAGATGCTTTGACTCCCGGCAATGGTGATGAAGGGGTTTTTAGCGGTGGTGCCTTCGTAGACGATGATGGTTCTGCAGTATTATCCTATTGGATGCTATGGGGAGCCAAGGGCATCGGATTGGCAAAAAACTCGAACCTCCTCTTTAACACATGGGATAAATTTGACAATAATCCCGTAATTAAATCCACTGAATGGGGCATTACCGATATAAAAAACAAACAAGAAAAGGATATTCATATAGGTTCGGCAGACCCGTCCAATATTTGGAAAAAAGATGGTCGCTATTATATGCTGACAGGTAATTTACTGGTACTCAGAAAATATGGTTCCAGGGGGAAAGACTTGCCCGCCAATATGGAAAAACCGGAACTTCCAAAAGATTCGCTGGATTACCAGGGTGACAGACTCTATCTATATGCTTCGGACAATCTAAAGGATTGGAATTATATGCATGAGTTTTATGAATCCGATCGAAAATGGACAGACAAAACGGAGGATAATATGTGTCCAAGTTTTTTGCCTTTGCCCTCCTCCCCCGACGGGGGACCACCCAGCAACAAGCATCTTTTGCTCTTTATTAGCCATAATAAAGGTAGTCAGTATTACATAGGGGACTACAAAGATGACAGATTTTTCCCAACAGTACACGGACGAATGACCTGGAAGGATAACGCTTATTTTGCTCCCGAAGCCCTAGTTGATGGCAAGGGGAGACAGATTATGTGGTCGTGGATTTTTGATGACCGACCCGATTCCGTAAAAACTTATTACGGCTGGACCGGTACTTACGGACTTCCCAGATCCCTTTGGCTTGGGATAGACGGCACGTTACGCATGAGGCCCATTAAAGAATTGAAAGCATTGCGGAGGAACCAAAAAATACTTTCCAACATAACCGTGAAATCGGGCACTGAGGTACCCCTAAAAGACTTGGGAAGTGAATTAATGGAACTTGAAATAACCGTCGAACCCAGTACAGCTAGGGAATATGGCGTAAAAATAGGTATGTCCGAAGATGGTCATGAAGAAACTCTGGTCTACTTTGATCAAAAAAACAGTAAACTTAAGATCGATACAAGAAAATCCGGTTTAGATTTTGGTCGTAAAATTATTGAAGAAGCCCCTCTGGAACTTTCGGAGGGAGAACCCCTGGTTTTGAGAATTTTTTTGGACAAATCCATTATTGAAGTATATGCCAACGATAAACAGGCCATAGCCCGTAGAATTTATCCAACCCTGGGAGGTAAAGGCATTTCTCTATTTTCAACCGGTGGTGATATAAACGTAAAATCAGCAAAGGCTTGGGAAATGATACCATCCAACCCGTATTAATATTATTCCTAAACTCTCTAATTATGCATGGCCTTTAGCTTAAGTTGTCGTAAATTACCCTAAAGGTTTAATATGAAGTTTCTTTTGGCCACCTTACTTTTTATGACGCTTATGACCTCAAAAATAATTTTCGATTTCAATAAAGATTCCAACATCAAGGAATGGAGAATTGTGAATGATGGAGTTATGGGTGGCTTGTCTGTAGGCAGCTTTAGCTTGAGTCCGAATGGACATGGATTGTTTGAAGGAGAAATATCATTGGAAAACAATGGTGGATTCTCTTCCGTCCGGTACCGATTTGATAAGCTACAGGTAACCAAAGACAGTTACATTATCATATTGCTCAAAGGCGACGGCAAGGACTATCAATTTAGGGTAAAGGACAATTCCAGTAATTATTATTCCTATATCACTACCTTCCCGACTACAGGGGAATGGGAAGAAATCAAAATTTCACTCAAGGATATGTATCCTTCTTTTCGCGGTAGGAAATTGGACCAACCCAATTTTTCAAAAGATTATATTGAGGAAATTGTTTTCCTGATCGGAAACAAAAGAACCGAAAACTTTAAATTATTGATTGATAGAATAGACTTGAATTGATTTGGAAAAATAATCCCTTTACCCATTTATTTAATGTTCTGATTCGCACGAGAGAACACATTAAACAATAATTTCAGTATGACCCTTATAGCCAAATTTATTGTAATACTTTTTGGTGTTTACCTAATTGCCGTTGGCTTTTTAATGCTCTTATATCCAAAAAAAGCAAGGGAATATTTGAGGATGGCGGGCAGCACCAACATTATAAACTATGCTGAACTGACTATCAGAATAATTCCAGCGTCGGCTTTGATCCTATATGCCGAAATATCAAAATACCCAGTAGTTTTTGAAGTTTTAGGTTGGTTTATGATAGCCACTTCCATAGTGCTTTATTTTGTGCCCCGAAAAATACATCACAACTATGCCCTTTGGTGCGCCAAAATCCTAAAGACAATTTATATCCGGTGCATATCTCCCTTTTCCATACTTTTCGGAATTTTGCTCATTTATGCTACCATGTGAGCAGAAACCAATATAAATGATATCATTTTAAGCTTTTTAGCCTCATAAAATACCCCACTACTTTAGGCCGTATAAAAAATTCCATACATTTAACGGAGGTATATTTCCCAAAGGCAAATTCACACGACTTTGGTGGAGGGAGATACCGTCAAATACTTTGTAAAACCGAAAACTCTTCACACCTATGAAACCAATTAAAACTTATCTATTAAGCTTATTGTTGTGTACTGCCACAATCTCCTACGCTCAAATTAAATTACCAGCTTTTTTTGGCGATCATATGGTATTACAGCAAAAAGACAATGTTTCCATTTGGGGAACAGATAAACCAGGAAGCAAAATTATTATAAAAGGAAGTTGGGGACAGGAATCTACGGCAACAGCCAATAGTCAGGGACAGTGGAAGTTGAAGATAAATACCCCATCCTATGGTGGACCCTACAAACTTGTTATAAAAGGCAGCAATGAAGTGACGCTCAACAATGTAATGGTCGGGGAAGTTTGGCTTTGTTCCGGTCAGTCCAACATGGAAATGCCCGTAAAAGGATTTAACAACCAGCCGATCGATGGTAGTGGAGAGGCCATTTTAAACTCCAAAAACAACCAGATACGTTTATTTACCGTAAAAAGAGCATCAAGCCTAGAACCTTTGGATAATCTGGAAGGCCAATGGGCCGAGGCCAGTCCGGCAAGTGTGAGGGACTTTAGTGCTACCGCTTACTTTTTTGGAAAAAAATTGAATGCCCTATTAAACGTTCCCATTGGTTTGATACATACCTCCTGGGGCGGGTCCAGTGAGGAAGCCTGGATGGACAAGGAGACGCTTGCAGAATTCAACACCATAGAGTTGCCCAAAAAACTTCCAGAAGGTGCACCACAGCGCACCCCTACCCTACTGTACAATGCCATGATCAACCCATTGGTGGGTTATGGTATTAAGGGAGCAATCTGGTACCAGGGTGAATCCAACAGAGGCAGGGCCGAGGAATACAGTCGACTGTTCCCTTCCATGATCAAAACGTGGAGAAAAAAATGGCAGCAGGGGGAGTTTCCTTTTTATTTTGTACAAATTGCCCCTTATGGTTATAGCGATGGTAATGCCGGCTTTGTTAGGGAGGCACAATTGCACACCATGAAAACTGTTGAAAATACCGGGATGGCGGTAACCATGGACATTGGGGATTGTGATTATATCCACCCAAGGGAGAAAAAATTGGTAGGCGATAGGTTGGCACTTTGGGCACTATCCAAGGATTACGGCATGGAAGGATTTGCCTATAGTGGTTCAGTATACAAAGAAATAGAAGAAATTAAAGAGGGCAAGGTAAAGTTGTCCTTTGATTATAATGAGAACGGTCTCTCCAGTTACGGTCGGCCATTGACAGGATTTGAAATTGCGGGAGCGGATAAAGTTTTTCATCCTGCGGAGGCCACTATTAATGGAGATAAGAGCCTTAGTGTTTGGTCTAGCAAGGTATCGCAACCTGTTGCGGTTAGATATGCATTTAGCAATTGCGAGGCAGGCAGCCTGTTCAATACAGAGGGCTTACCGGCCTCCTCGTTTAGGACGGATACTTGGGAGGAGTAACAGGCTCAATAAAGGCCAGCAGGGTTTTAGAAGGCTATATGTTTTCTACTATGCCTAAAGATTATTAAGTAATAAATAAGAACCCACATGAACACAAAAATTACGGTAGCTGTCGCACAGCTTTCGCCAGTATTCCTGAACAAGAAAAAAACAGTTGACAAAGCCTGTTCAGCTATTCTGGAAGCAGGCGAAAAAGGAGCCGAATTGATTGTTTTTCCTGAAGTGTTTATTTCGGGCTATCCGGACTGGGTATGGCTAATCCCCAATAGTAAAGGGTCCGACTTGAACCAACTTTATATTAAACTGGTTGAAAATGCTGTTTCAGTTCCTGATGAAACCTGCGATAAGCTTTGTAAAGCTGCGAAAAAGGCTGGTATAAATGTCGTTATAGGAATGAACGAACGTAATACTGAAACGAGCAATGCCAGTTTATTCAACAGTTTGCTTTTCATTGATAAAAAGGGTGCTATATTGGGGAAACATAGGAAGATGATTCCAACTGGTGGTGAGCGACTTATATGGTCACAGGGAGATGGTAGTACATTGCGTTCGTACAATACTACTGCAGGGAAAATTGCGGGACTTATTTGTTGGGAAAACTATATGCCACTTGCCCGAACCGCCATTTACGAAAGTGGCACCCAAATATTGGCAGCGCCAACTTGGGATAAAAGCCCAAATTGGCTTCTATCTATGCAGCACATCGCCAGGGAAGGCGGACTATTTGTTATTAGTGCATGTATGACTTTTAAAATAGATGATATCCCCAAGGAATATGGGTTTAAAAATCTTTATCCCGAAGGAAGAGAATGGATAAATATTGGCAATAGCTGTATTATCGGCCCCAATGGAAAATATTTGGTAGACCCCCTTGAAGCTGAAGAAAGTATTTTTTATGCTGATATTGATTTGCAACAAATATTGGGTGCCAAGCGCATGTTCGATGTAGTAGGTCATTATTCCAGACCGGACGTATTTAACTTTAGTATTAACAAAGGAAATAGCTAATAACCTCTATTATTTGTTGGTAACATTCCTTATGAAATATTTCAGAGCACAACTCTAACCCTTTTCAAGGATGTTAGGCTATTTATTACATATTGTGGTCCTAATTCCAAAAACAGAATATCTATTGTTGGACATTGACAAGTGAGACATTTTTATCTATCTTATTTTGGCAATATGTCAATCTAATAGGCATTGTACCCCTTTTCTTTCTTTAAAACGGATACTTGGGAGAAATAAAAGGCTAAGGAAAATTATTGGGTGCAAGAAAACATATTATTTTCTTGCACCCAATATTCTATAGGAATCAGCAAGAAATATCAGGTCCCTTTCCTTAAACATTAAAACTCAAAGTACGCTTTCATAGGTTCAAAATAATGTTCCTGCCATCCCTGAATATAGTGTTCCCCATCTTCCGGAACATTCCTATGTATCAAGGTCAATTCGGTTACGCCGTCTGATTCTGAAAGTATAACCTCAATTTGCGAATCTTCCTCATTTTCTTTAAAATTATCACTCCTCCACGATTGCACAATTTTATGGTAGGGTTCCAAAATTAGATTCTCTCCCTTAATATACCCGTCCCAGGCCATAAATGGATCACCGACCTTATCGGAAACGAAGGCCTCACCTCCGGTCATTTTGGTGTGTCCCTGGGTACTAAGCCATGCCTTATAAATTTGTTTTGCTGTGGTATTAAATGTCGTTTTTAAGGTAAATTCCATAGATGTGGTTTTTTGGTGTGATTATATTGTTATCTCAATTCTTAAATTTACTAAATATTTTTTCGCAAGTTTACTTCAATTGGACATTAATTAACCACTGCCATTTATTGTGATCCTAAACCAATGCAGATGGTATATATTCTGAGTCTTGTACTATTACACATTTTGAATAAAAGGGACCATAGGGAAGAAATGTCGATTTAGATTAGCTTTTGCTAACTTTGCCCATTAAGAGCTATACCCGTGCACCCAAAAAATCCTTTTGCCAAAGACTACGATTTTGATTTCCTTATTCAGCATTACCCAAGCCTGAAGGATTTTGTTTTTGTAAATGACTATGGAAACAAGACTATAAAGTTTGCTGACAAACAGTCCGTTAAGGCTTTGAACGCTGCGCTATTAAAGGCGCATTACAGCCTGGACTACTGGGATATTCCGGAGCACAACCTATGTCCTCCCATTCCGGGCCGATTGGACTATCTGTTACATATAGCGGATCTGATTCCGAAGGCAGAACTACGGTTATTGGACATTGGCACAGGAGCCAATTTGATCTACCCAATTTTGGCAAGCTGCCATTTTGGGTGGCAATGTTCCGCCTCTGAAGTAGATAAGGATGCTTTAAAAAATGCCCAAGAAATTATTGACAGAAACCCTGTATTGGCAGACATAGACCTAAGGCAGCAAGGTTTCAAAAACAGCATATTGGAACATCTAATTCAACCCGGAGATTATTTTGACGTGGTGGTCTGCAATCCCCCATTTTTTAAGAACCGTAGTGACGCACAACAAAGGAATCAACGCAAGGTACGCAACCTTCAACTTCAGGAAAAAGAGACCTTGAATTTTGGAGGCCAGGCCAACGAATTGTGGTACAAGGGCGGTGAAGAGGCTTTTGTAAAAAAGATGGCACTAGAAAGTGTGCAATTTAAGGACCAAGCACATTGGTTTACCTCGCTGGTATCCCAAAAAGAAAATCTAAAAAATATTAAAAGGGCCATTAACAAGACGCAGCCTACAGCAGTCAAGGTGATAGATATGGAACAGGGCAATAAAAAGAGCAGGTTTGTGGCCTGGACTTTTCGCTAGTAAAATTATTGCGTTCTAAAATAATATTGATCTACTATAGTAAGTAATTATAATTGGGAGTTGAGAAGGTAATAGGTTATTTTTATATATTAACCTTTAATTACATACATATATGTATGTATATATGTGTGTTGTGTGCATTAAGCCAAAACGAATAAACAAACCCACCAAAAATGAATCATATGAAACAATTGTCAATTTTACTTCTGACCCAGATTATGCCATTTAGTTCTTGTCAAGAAGAAAAAACTGATAATCCTGAACAATTAAAGTCCGTTTTAATTGGATATTTTAACGGAATTTAAACAATGGATTTTAAAAAAATGCGAGATTTGACAACTGACGACTTTATTATATATGAAGATGGAGTAGTTTTTAACAATGACAGTATTTTCAAAATGATGAAGAGTTTTCCAAAATATACAGCTGAATATGAATTTGAAAATCTGAGAATTAACGTGGATAACAATTCTGGTAATATCAATTATTTTAATCACGCAAACTTTGTTTTTAATGACACAACTAAAGTTAAATTTGACTGGTTAGAAAGTGCTACTTTTAAAAAGATTGACGGAAAATGGAAAATGGACTTTTTACATTCAACAGTAAGAAAGTAAAAAAATACTGCACACAATACCGTGTATAATTCATTGCTAGTACTCGCTTACTTACGAAAATCCACCCAGGCCCAAAAGCGTGGCAGGACGGATTTTCTATTCGGTTTGTATTTGCTGAATTAGTTGCTGAAACACGCAACGAAATCATACACAAACACGTTATGTGCTATTACTAGAAACCAACCTCTAAACTAAAATGAAAAGTAAAATACTTATATCAATTCTTATATCAGGATTTTCAATTGGGACAGCTTATTCGCAAAACTTAAACAAACCAAAACTTGACAGTTTATTTGATATTCTTAAGTCAAAAGATAAAGCAATGGGAAGTTTAACAATTTCAAAAAATGGAACTCAACTTTATAGCAGAGCTATTGGTTTCAGTTCTATTTCTAAAACTGATACAGTTCTTGCAACTCTAAACACGAAATACCGCATTGGTTCAATTTCAAAAATGTTCACCGCAACAATGATATTTCAGCTTATTGAGGAGGGAAAGTTAAACCTGAACACAACACTGGATGACTTTTTCCCTAATCTCCCAAATGCTAATAAAATTACAATTAGCAACTTACTTAATCATAGAAGCGGACTATATAATTTTACTAATGACCCAGATTATTTGGCTTGGATGACACAACCCAAAACAAAAGATGAAATGCTCTCACTCATTTCTAAATATAAAGTTGATTTTAAACCAAATAAGAAAGCATCATACAGTAATTCAAATTATGTCGTTTTAGGATATGTAATTGAACACATTACAAATCAATCTTATTCTAGTAACCTAGGTGAAAGAATTACTTCTAAAATTGGACTTTCTAATACTTATGTTGGTAATAAAACCAACATTAATCACAACGAAAGTTACTCTTACCAATTCATAAATAATTGGGAACAAGAATTGGAAACAGATATGAGTATTCCAGGTGGCGCAGGCTCAATTTTATCAACTCCCTCCGATTTGAATAGATTTAGTGAGGCATTATTTACACTACGATTAATTTCTGAAAACAGCCTAAGTAAAATGACAACCATGACCGACGGATATGGAATGGGAATGTTTCAAACACCATTCTATTCTAAAAAAGCTTTTGGTCATAGTGGCGGTATCGATGGATTTGCTTCTAATTTAGCATATTTCCCTAAAGACAGCTTAACAATAGCATACTGTACAAACGGCCAAGTATATCCTTTTAATGATATTCTAATTGGAGTTTTAAGTATTTGTTTTAATAAAGAGTATTCATTTCCAACATTCAACACTATTACGTTAAAGACCGAGGATTTAGATAAATATTTAGGTGTTTATTCTAGTAAAAAAATGCGATTAAAAATCACAATAACAAAAGATAATACATCACTTATAGCTCAGGGGTCAGGACAACTATCATTCCCATTAGAAGCTACGGAAGAAAACAAGTTTAAATCTGATAAAGTTGGAGCGAAAATGGAATTTAATCCAGAAAAAAATGAATTAATTCTAGAACAAGCTGGAGGTAGATTTTTATTTAAAAAAGATAATTAACAGCACATAACACAGGTAACCGTTGCACAACCCTATAATTTATAAAATATCGATGCCAAAAGCGGCCTTTTAGGGCCGTTTTGTTTTTTAAACGAACGTGTTGCCACTCATTTTTATAGTGCCAAAAAGGAAGCAAATAGAC
>NZ_JACLHY010000017.1 GCF_014397245.1 Arenibacter arenosicollis
TGTTCCATAGTTGTTGTTTCTTTCCAAGGCATGATAATTTGATTTTGATCTCAAATTATAACCTAAAAAAGTGTAAACTATGTGACTTTAACTTTGTAAAGGATGTCCCTTTAACGTACCTGCTTGCGTACAACGCCCGAGCTATGAGTAGTGCGGGAGCAAACATGCGCTTAACTTCCGTCATTCACCTAGCAAAAGCTTTTAGTTTTGGTTTATCTTTTATTATCAGAGCAAAATCGAAAAGATTTTGCGCCCTCATAAATATAGACAAAACTTGGGATCGGACACCAGGGCCCGCATTACTTATAGGTTTTGTTGCCAAATCGTTTTTATTTTCCGTCCGAGTAAAAGCTGGCGTTCTGCTTGCGTTTTGAGTGCGTCCGAGTAAGAAGGCCTTGCGAACCCCTCCGTAGCCCTCCGAATCAAGCTAAAATCCATTTACGTCTGAGTATTACATCCAGGGTACGTTCGAGTTTTAATAAACAGAATTTGGGATAAAGAATGGACTTTTCTACTTGTACCAAAATGTTTGGCAACGGCCAGATATGGCACGTGTCTCTGAACTTTTTTAATATTCACTAAAGTATCGGTTTTGCATTTCAGTTCCAAGTAAATCAGTAGAGGCATGTGCTATATCATTTGTTAGAGGCTTTTTTTGCTATTTATTCGGGTCTTGAATACTCGATTAGTTCCTCGACATACAAAAAATCACCCTGAGACTGAGTCAGTTTAATAAAGGTTTTCACTTCTGGAGCATACAATCAGATCTCTTCTTCATCTGCGCTATATCCTCTAGAATTAGAAATCTTACCCGTGTATTTAATAGTATAGGCCATAAATGTTCCTGCTTTCACCGTTTCCTTCTGATAAAATAATACCTCCGCATCCTGACTTTGGTTTCCAGTTGTGCCGTCTTCACTTGTCCAGTTATTTTCGTATTTCCATTTTTTTGCCAACCTCCAAAGGCCAGGCATACTTGGGCGTTTCGCTTTCTTCCGGTTTCACGATGTCTGAGACGAGAACAGTGTCGTGGCTCATTTTCTTGGCTAAGGCGCCATCAATACTGATAATCTCCCGAGTATTTGTTTCGTCCGAGCGAACTTTTCCGGCAGTGGTTACGCCTTTGTACTTCCAAACCCACTTTTCACCAACTTGATAGTCGGCCAGCATTGATTGTTTGGTGACCTCAGGCTGGCTACTACAAGCAGTAAGAGTCAAGATTGAAATAAACATAACGGTTCTAATTTTCAAAGTAGGTTGATTTTTGGCTGTTATTATTTCTTATCAAATGCTTTTGTTCAATCTAGAATACTATTCCAATAATCTTTCTTATTTCCATTTTTTAATTATTCGGTTTCAAAAAAAAATGTTTTGATATGGTTCAAAGTGGGAGACTCTGATGGGCGAAGAAATCGTTTTGCCTCTACTCGTTTTCTAATAATTCATTCAATGTTTCCATTGACTCTTCACTACCCAATTCAACCGCCTTTGTATAACTTTTTATAGCTTCTTCTTTATTGTTGTATTTTAGGTAAGCTTCACCCAACGAATCCCATAAATTACCATCTTTTGGAAATAGTTTCACATTGAGTTTAAATAAGGCTAGTGCCCAACCAGGATTGTCTTCTTTTTTCAGCCTGCTATACCCCAGTATATTGAGTATTGAAGGGTTAATGAATTCTCCTTTAAGTTCTGTACGTACGAAATCCGGTAATCTTTCTGCATTTTCAGATGGATTTGTTTTCATAAACCCATGAATCAATTCATAGATGTTTTTAGGAATGGGTGTAGCCTTATAATCAGTATCAAAAATCATTTTGCCTATCTCTCTGCCAACGTTTTCTGACTCACTTCCTAAAAACGCATTTGTGATGTATATGACAACTGCATCATCCTCTACAAATCTTACAAAATCTGCAAAATACAATCCATTACTACCATTGTGGGCAACCATCTTGGTTTCTCTATTGGTTTTAGAGATTGCCCAACCATACCCATAAAAGGATGTCATTTCATCATTCTCGGCAACATGTGGTGTTTCCTGGACTGCCCTTGATTTGGATGTTAAAACGAGGTTGTCTTCTAACGCCACATGCCATTTATAGAGATCCTCAACGGTAGAATGAATATCTCCTTTACCTATGCTATACCAATGATTATCATTGTAAGGAAGGTGTTGCTGGGTGGTTCCCCAGTCTGCCCACTGCTCATCGGTTCTGTTGTAGTAGTAACCATGTGCCAGTCTTTCGGTATGAAAATTGATGCTTTTATATCCCGTGCTTTTCATTTGAGAAGGTTCGAATAAATAGTCCTGCAGAAAAGAACCATACGTTTGATTTGAAACAGACTCTAATATAGCAGTGAGCAAGATGTAGTTGGCATTTGCATATTGGTACTTTGTTCCAGGTTTAGATTGTAATTCTGATTCAAAAAAGTCTGTTAAAAACTGTTCTTTGCTTGCTTCTTCGTATCTAAAACCTCCAGTTATATTAGATATCCCTGATGTATGAGTTAATAATTGATGAATCGTTATATCCCTTTTGTCGATAAGTTCCTGGTCAAAATAAGAACCGATTTTATCTGATGTTTTGATCTTTCCTTGCTCTACAAGTTTCAAAATAGCTGATGCAGTAAATTGTTTAGTTACAGAACCAATATTAAAAACCGTTGAAGGTGAGTTGGGTATCTTATTTTCCCTATCTGCCCATCCATATCCTTTCGATAAAATGATTCCTCCTTTTTTAGCAACTAAAACAGATCCGGAAAAGCCGTTCGAAGCACTTTGGGTTAAGTAATCGTCAATATGTTTGGTAACAGTAATTAAATCTGCGTCCTCTTGTTCCTGGATGCAGGAATAGAGTAAGAACACGATGCTAAAAGCAATTAGTATATTAAATTTCATATATCTCGTTTAAATTATTGCCAACATGTCATTTATTTTCCGCCAAAGCACTAAGCGTGCAAGACAATAAAAGAATTGTAAATAGATTTTTCATAATACATGTAGTTGATTTTTTAAAATTGCGATTGCTACAAATTCCATTCAGTTATTTATAGTCATTTAGAAAAGGAGAGAGGAATGAGCATCCGATAATCATTCTCTGTGTTTTTTATGTTTTGATTCATTTTTTCTTGTGTAGTCGATGGCCACACCGTTGGCCAATCCCAGGCTTATCCATAATCCAATGTTGTCCTGAGCGATTCCTATGATTACTCCCAAAAGGATACCTAGCATCATTCCGGTTATATCTTTCAACTTCTCTTTCATAATTTTTTTAATCGCTTTCATATTTTTCATTTTTCTTGAATCAGATAAGAGTAACCTAAGCAGCCATCCCGGATGCTTCATGTTGTATCCTGTGCTCCTAACCTCATGATCTCGCGTTCAATCTGTTCATTTTGTTCTTTGTTTTGCACATGTTTTGAGTGTTCCAAAAGCGAACTTGTTTTCAGTGAGGGGAATATCTTAACTGCCCGCTTTATCATTTTCTTTCCTGGGAACAGGATGTCGTCTTGCGCCGCAAAAAGATGAATCGGTGTTGTGATTTTCCCTGCTTTGTTAGCATCAATAACCGGAACCGGAGAAAAGTCCATGTCAAATTCTAAAAACACTTTAGAGAGTAATTTGATGGCAAACTCATCCCGATCGGTAAATAGATGTGATAAAAACCTCTCAACATACTTTACTTTTTTGGTCTTCATGTACCTTTTCATTGGGATGAAGACCTTGAACAAAGCCTTAAATGGATTTCCATTTACGATATAAGCAGGTGCAGATAAGTACACCTCCCTGATTTTTGCTTCATCATGTTCCAGTGTTTTCAAGATGATCAATCCGCCAAAAGAGAATCCAGCCATAGTTACTGAGTCAATCTTTAGCTCATCTATGATTTCATTCATCCATTTTCCATAGGAGTCATCTTTCATGCTCAGGCGATTCTCAGCACTTTTATTGGGCTGAGCCAAAACATCAACCGCAAAAATTATGAACTTCTTATGCAGATTAGCATACGTCTCGAGAGCAATAGGAGCACAGCCGTTCGATCCATGAACAATAATAATCGGAGGATTGGCTGGATCTCCTGTAGCTATGATGTTGGTCTTTCCAAAATCGGTTTCTAATGTTAAATATTCATAGTCGATATTGAGGCTTGCCAGTTTTTTATCGTAGAGACGAAGTATTTCGTTCTTTCCTTTTGTTGATTTAAACATAGTATCAGGTTATGGGCCTTCTTAGTAGTACTTTTTTTTAGTGTTTCCCACTGCTTCTTAAAGGCAGCTAAACTTTAGAAATTAAACCCTACGTATATATTGGGCTCAAAAAGAAAGTAGTTTCTCCATTTATCGTCCAATTTCTTAAATCCAGCAGGAGCATTGTTATCAAACATCCAGTGTTGACAATGAACCTGAGGTTCGATAAAAATTCTTTTTTTCTTACCAAATGCGATATGGTAGCCTAAGTGATACGAATTATACACTTTAAAGCCATTTCCAACTTTGTTGCCCTCAATATCCAGATAGGTTTGGAATTGCGGTAAGACTTCAACAGTTGCGAATAGTCCTTTCCATAACATGCGTTGATACGTTAAGCCTATTCCTGTTTCTCGCACATGTCCTGGATAAAATTCACTTTCTGTTTCTAACTTATCCAAAAGACCATCCCACCACTGGATTCCCATTGGTTGAAACAATCGCCAGGAGGCAAACTTCAATCCTATGATGTTCTTATTATCCAGGTTGCGTTTTACATGTAGCTCTATCATTTGTGTACTTGTGGGGGAGTCCCAGTCCCCAAAGTTCCGTCCAATGCGATCTGTAATAATAAAATAAGGTAAACTTACCCTCCACTTATGGGCTACTTCTGTTTCTACACTCTCCGGTGAGCTAGTTTGAGCAAAAGCACTAAACGTGCAAGAAAATAGAAGAATTGTAAATAGATTTTTCATGGTACTAATGGTTTTAATTTTTAAAAATTCAGATTGTTTAAATTTTGTCAACTTCTTCGTCTACTGGTATTTCCATTAGAAAACCAATGGCGATACCGAAAGCTTTTTGACTTCTTCGGCTTTAAGAGGTTACAATGACCACATTGCCTCTTTTATGACCAGCATCAATGTATCGATGTGCTTCTGCCACTTTTTCTAATGGAAACTGGCGATCAATGACTGTCTTTAGCCTTCCCTCTTTGTAGATATCTAACACTTCTGAAAGCAGGTAGCGGAGCTTTTCTTCTTTGTTGGCACCTGTTGCTTCAAACTTTGCTTTCTTCTGACCAAAAAGTGACGTTTTAATCATTTGGAGGAGCAAAGAAAATTTCAGAACAGGGGATAAGTAGAGACCCTTTTCTGAGAGGATATTTTTGCACGCTGAAAAGGAGCTTTTCCCAATCGTGTCATATACATAGTCGTATTTTCTGTCACTCTTGGTGAAATCTTTCTGTAAATAGTCAATCACCTCATCAGCACCCAAGGACCGCACCAATCCAACATTTCTACCACTACACACAGCTGTTACATGTGCTCCCATAGCCCTGGCTATTTGAATGGCGGAAGTCCCCAGCGCACCTGAGGCCCCATTGATCAATACTCTCTGTCTGGGCTTCACTTTAGCAATTTCTTTCAGGAAATTATAGGAAGTCAAATGTCCATCGCAGAAGTTAGCAGCCTCAGAAAAATCCAGATTTTCCGGCATAGGCAGAATGACACCATTCTGCGATATGGTCAGGTATTCTGCATTGGAGCTGAAACCAAAAGTAGTTTCTCCAAATACTCGATCACCAATTTCAAATTCAGTGACTCCTTGGCCAACTTGCTCAACGACTCCAGCAAAACCGGTTCCGGGAATGGCCTTCTTGGGTTTGGTTATCCCTACAAACAGTCTGGCTATATAGGGTTTTCCTGTGCGCATCATGGCATCAGCGGTGGTAGCAGAGGCGGTCATAACCCTCACCAAAACTTCATTGGCTTTGGGAATGGGCTTGATTACTTCTTGTAAATGGAGTACCCCAGGTGAACCATATCCTGATGCTACTATTGCTTTCATTGTCTGAGTCATGGTTTTGTGTTTTATTCAGGACAAAGAAAGAGAGAAGTGAAGGAGAATAAGTTCGGAATATTAAGAAGAGGTTCGGAATTATAATTCGGAACTCAAAAGCTGTTTATGCCTGACTTTTCTGGAATTCTTTAGGTGTCATACCTACTTCTTTTTTGAATGCTGTATTGAAAACGGTCTTAGAGTTAAAGCCACTCTCATAGGCCAGCCCGATAAACGAAATATGTGAATTGTCTGGATCAAGGACGAGTTTTTTGAAGTGTTCAATGCGCTTATGATTAATAAACTCGTTAAAGTTTTTGCCAATAGATTCATTCAATAACCATGAAAGCTGATTAGGATGAATCTCTACTTGCTCAGCTAGCGAACGCAGCGTAAGTGAAGGGTTGAGGTACGGTCGCTCTGATTCCACATACGTTTGTATTTTCTCCACCTGTTCTTTTGTGATAGTGTGATCTAATTGTCTGGCTTTTTTAACCTTTGTTTTTTCTCCAATTTTAGGATAAACCCTGGCGTGAAATTCTAAATATCTTGACTCTGAATGAATCGGTACTCCCAACGGATCACTAAAGGCAAGTAGGAGGATTGAAGAGGTGCTTTCAAAAAGTTTCTCTAAAATACTAAACGCTTCGTCATATCGACCCAGATTGGCATACGTAAGAAAAAGGTAAGCATGAGCATGATGGGCTTCTGGCTCCTGAGCATGCTTTTCCAACTTTTGCAAATGAGTAGTGCTTTTTCCATCCTTTGCTTCGATCAAAGCAAAGAGGCCTAGTTTTTCATCTGGGGTAAGGGCTTGCTCTGGAATTTTATCTAGTGTCTGGCAAGCTAATTCGAGTTGAAGTTCCTGAATAAGGATATAGATATTGACGAGAATTGCTGGAAGGTTTTTGTCATTGGCTTCCAGTAATTCGTTTAGAATCTCTTTGGCTTTGTCATTTTCACCCACCCGATAGTAATAATTAGCTTCATAGAATCTGGTCTCCGGATTCAGTGGGTCTATTGATTTGGCAAAATGAATATGCTCCCAAGCCTTTTTAAAGTCCCCATTAATAGAATGAAGAAAGGAAACAAACTGATGGGCTTCTGAGTATGTAGGCTTGGCCGCCAGAGACCTCATGCCATATTGCATAGCTCTGGCAAAATCTGCCTCAGTGAAGAAGTACTGCATACCCAGCATGTAATTGAGTCCAGCATGGTCAGGGTCGAGATTTTTCGCTGAGGCGATTGCTGCTATACTTTTTTGCCATGCTTCTTCACGTGGGGCAAAACCCGCAACTGCCATAAAGCTATAGCTGTCGGCTATCCCGAGGTAACCCTCAACGAGTTCTTCATCCAGTGCTATGGATTTTTCAAAGTGCTCAATGGCCAGGTGAGTATCCTCAGGATTCCACTTGTAGAAATGATGGCGCCCTCTTAATAGATGCTCGTACGATGAAACACTCTTTGTAGGGCTGTTCACCAGCCGGCTGGATATGTTTAAATGACCATATTGCTCTCGAATTTTATCAGCAATAAGCAAGCTGATTTCATCTTGAGTTTCAAAAAGATTTTCCAGCTTTCGATCCCAGGTCTCTGACCAGAAATGTGTATCCTCTTCTACATCTATCAGCTTGGCACGAACTCGAATTTTACCATCATGAATCTGTGCACTACCCTCTAAAAGGATTGCTACACCTAGCTTTGTGGCAATTTCGTCAAGAGAGGCTTTGTGGTTTTTGAAAAAGAAGCTGGATGTGCGCGAGATGACTTTCAAACCATCGATTTTGGCCAGTGCATTGATGATCTCCTCCGAGATACCATTGCAGATGAATTCATTGCTTCCATCAAGACTGAGGTCAGTAAAAGGGAGGACTGCTATGGATTTTCTTGAATTCACTTACAATTGGGGTGTGGTTTATTGCCTCTAACGGTTAAGCTATGATTAGTTGCAGTGTGAAATCCGACAGGATTTCGCCCCGCAGACTAAACATACTAAATATGCATGGATTTTCCGAAGGGAAATCCGTCCGCAATTAATTATAGGTGTTGTTGTAAGTAGTATTTATCCCAATAAAATTAATCGGTTACATGAAGTGAATCATTAAAAAATAATCTACGTTCATATTTTTTTCCATCTAAAGTTCCTCTTTCTACAATTAAGCCTCTAATTATTTTTTTTCCAATACTTCCATATTCTATTTCGAACTCTGCTATTCGGTTGAGCGGTAAATTTAATTCTGACAATTCCGGATGTGGAATATTGTCATCTTTTAAGCTATATATTGTGTCAAGTTTTATATCTAAGAGATTTGAAAAGTCATCATTTAATTCGCGATCATTAAAAGGTAAAACCACAAAAATATCTGAATCCCATTTGATGGCAGGTTTTGTCAAAGTAAATGATAATCGAGTTGCATTTCCCAATTTGGTCGTATCGTCAATGAAAAAATCAAAATAGTTACCTCCGACTGTATCTTTATCTTTGTCAACTAACCAAATTTGATTGGCGTACTCTTTTCCATCAATTTTCAGATATTCAACAATACTGTCAATATGTTTTTCGCCAGGAAGTCTAAAGGTCTCAATTCCAATTCTACCGGTATATTCTATGTTTTTTTTATTTTCTGATTTACACGAAATAAAAATCACTATTAAAATCAGTAAAACGGTTTTAAACATTGGTTTTGAGTATTACTTACAACGGTCTCGTATAACCGTCAGTTACGGATTAAATTAGCGATTATTTTCAGTTTAGAACTGACGTTAGCAATTCCGAGTGGATTCGGACGTAGTCGAATCCGCCGTAATTGCGGTTATACATTGTTGCCATTAGTTTTTTTTCGTTCGTATTGCGGTATGGTAAACTATATTGAAAGGTTTTCCATATTCATTTTCTGTTTTCAAGTCCGCTCTTATGATATTGAAATCAGAATCTAAAATTTGTTCATATCGGTAACCACCTTTTATATTTTTCAAAGTGTCTGGATTAATTAATTTTCGTCCATTGTCGTAATTAGTGCTATCAAACTTAATCGCCCAAGATTTATCATTTAAGTTATATCCAACAAAAACTATTTCACCAGTAATTTTTGAATTCAGTTCATATTTGTTTTTGTAAGAAGGAATATCTCGAACTGAAATACTGTCGAACACATATTTTTCATTTATTTCCGCAATAATTTTTTTCAAGCTATCATTTTCTGCGCCCAGACTTTCCAATTTCGCAATGGTATTTTCTCCGCTATTTATGTGGGTGCAACTTAGAGTTAAAAAAGTCAGAAATATAAAAAGTAAAACTTTGTTCATCTGTTTGGTCAAAATTAATGGCAACGTTTAGCTATGATTAGTTGCGGAGTGAAATCCAACAGGATTTCGGCCCGCACAATAAACATATTAAATATGCGTGGATTTTCCGCAGGGAAAATCCAACCGCAATTAATTATACACTGTGTTGGCATTAGTATTTTATTTTTCATTAAACTTATTTCTTAATCCAGAATGATACATATGAAAATGGTCTGGTGCCAATGTATAACCTAATCTTTGCTCGAATACTTCATTAGCTGTTAAATTCAGATTAACTTCTAAAAGATTATTCAAATTTTCCTTTTGAATTATTCTTATTAACTCCTCTTGACTAAATGGTTTCATTTGTTTTATGATTTCTTCAACTCTTTTATCTAAATCCCACATTACTCGCAGTGTGTGTGTTTGGTTAGGATTAAATTTTAATTCCAGTTCGTCAATTATTTTGTTGTAAGGTTGAAGTTTGTCCTTTATTGCCTTTAATATCATTGGATAGTACTCAAAATAGACAGCGAATAGATTAATGATGATAGTCTTTATTGAAATTTCCTGAGCGTCTTCAAATTCTTTTTTAACCTTGGCATTCCAACTATAACTAGAATTAAAAAGTTTGTATGTATTTAATGTTAGAATTAATTCATCCGATGAAAGATCGGAGTCCAATACATTTATGGGCAAATTTTTATGGTTTACATATCCTCTTAATTGATAACTGAACCGATAAACTTTTGAGTCATCGTACATTTTTTTAAAAATTGCATCAATCTCATTAACAGTTTCGTCGTCAAAGTTCCTTTCAACAAGTCCAATTACATTATTGTAAAATATATAAACAGAAGAAATGGCGTTTATTAATTTATAATTCAAATGTCTTAAGTAGCCTTCTTTTTTAAAGTCAGTTGAAATCTTTTTTCTTGATATATGTTTGTTTATGAACAATTGAAGTTCATTAAGATTGTCAATTAGTAAACACCAACTTATGTCAAATTCGTTGTATAACTTCATGGCTTGATTGTACTCACATAATTTCTCCCATTTTTCAAAGTCAATACTCATTAATTCTACGGTGTTCTCATATTTTATGCCGTTGTCACTTTCTTTTTTTAATTTAAACCAGTTTTTTATTCTTGCGATTAAGGATAATTTTTCTTTTTGATGAGACCAATCTTTTATGATAATATCAAATGTTGGATTCTTATCTAAAGGAATGGATTCTTTTATATGGTTTTTATAGTTTTTCAGGTGGATTCAGTTTTGTTAAGAAATGTGAGTAAATATTAATGCCAACGGTTAAGCTATGATTAGTTGCAGTGTGAAATCCGACAGGATTTCGCCCCGCAGACTAAACATACTAAATATGCATGGATTTTCCGAAGGGAAATCCGTCCGCAATTAATTATAGGTGTTGTTGTAAGTAGTATTTATCCCAATAAAATTAATCGGTTACATGAAGTGAATCATTAAAAAATAATCTACGTTCATATTTTTTTCCATCTAAAGTTCCTCTTTCTACAATTAAGCCTCTAATTATTTTTTTTCCAATACTTCCATATTCTATTTCGAACTCTGCTATTCGGTTGAGCGGTAAATTTAATTCTGACAATTCCGGATGTGGAATATTGTCATCTTTTAAGCTATATATTGTGTCAAGTTTTATATCTAAGAGATTTGAAAAGTCATCATTTAATTCGCGATCATTAAAAGGTAAAACCACAAAAATATCTGAATCCCATTTGATGGCAGGTTTTGTCAAAGTAAATGATAATCGAGTTGCATTTCCCAATTTGGTCGTATCGTCAATGAAAAAATCAAAATAGTTACCTCCGACTGTATCTTTATCTTTGTCAACTAACCAAATTTGATTGGCGTACTCTTTTCCATCAATTTTCAGATATTCAACAATACTGTCAATATGTTTTTCGCCAGGAAGTCTAAAGGTCTCAATTCCAATTCTACCGGTATATTCTATGTTTTTTTTATTTTCTGATTTACACGAAATAAAAATCACTATTAAAATCAGTAAAACGGTTTTAAACATTGGTTTTGAGTATTACTTACAACGTATGGATATAGTAACAAGTTACTATATATCTATTTTAGGATTACTAATCTAAGGGATTTTTAATAGTATTAAAAGTATTTGTTGCCACATGGGTATATATTTCCGTCGTTTTGCTGGATCCATGTCCTAAAAGCACCTGGATCTGTCTAAGGTCCACACCCGATTCCAAAAGATGGGTGGCAAAACTATGCCGGAGTACGTGCGGGGTAACGTTTTGTCCTATCTTTGCTTTTTGGGCTGCTCCCTTAACTATTTGTAATACACTTTCAGCACCATATTTGCTGGCCTTCCGTCCTTCGAACAAATATATTTGGGGTTTCCATTCCTTGAAATATACGCGAAGATCTTCCAAGGCTGTTTGGGATAAAAGGGTATAACGATCCTTGTTGCCTTTGCCTCCTTGCACGCGTACCAACATTCTCTTACTGTCAATATCCTCAATTTTCAGGTTCAATAATTCACCCCGTCTAAGGCCGGAGCCATAGAGCAGTTCAATGATACATTTATGTTTTATATTATTTGTGTTCTCGATAATCGCCAATACCTCTTCCTTCGAGATCACTTTTGGAAGTTTGGATTCCTTTCTAGGTCGTTCTATCTCGTAAAATCGATTGGGCATGCCTAATACCACTTCATAATAGAATTTTATGGCATTGATCGCTTGATTGAGATAGGAATTGGATACGCCCCTATGGATAAGTTTTTGAAGAAAGGCCCTAATGTCACTTTCGTTAATAGCATTCAGTTCCCTTTCTTTATAATGGTTGATGAACATTTCAAAAAAGGAAACATAAGTGCGCACAGTACTATTGGCATACCTTTTAAGTTCAAGTTTTAAAAGGTATTCTTCTGGACAGACCCTGTATTCCACGACGGATTTTCTTTTTCTGAACCATTCTACATCAACGCATTCATTATCCGTATTTATGGGTCTGTTCGTTAGGAACCTATTGTAATTGATCCAGACCATACCCTTGAAGGTATTGAAAATTATACCCAAATTGCCCTTGGTATTGGGGATATAGGCCATATTATATCTTTCGCTCCATTTGGGGCCAGGAAGACTTTTGATCAAACCTTGTATAAGTCTGTCGGGCGAAAATTTTATGCCTATCATCTTTTGATCATTGATCATTAGGTGGTAAAGCGTAATGCATTTTACAGGGTTCATATAACAAGTTTAATCAAGATTTTGATTTTAATCCGTATATTATACTCATAATATACGCTTACATATGAATAAGGTTAGAACATGCCCTGTATGTGGTACAACTGTAAAAGGAAGATCGGATAAAAAGTTCTGTTCCATAAAATGTAGGTCCATTAACCAATATGAGAATCGTCAGGAAACGGAAGCATTTTATCTGAAGGTAGATCGGCAATTGAAAATAAACAGGAAACTGCTAAAGAAATATAATAGGTCGGGGTATACCACCATAAGAAAAACGGTACTGATCGAAAATGGGTTCAACCCTAAATTCTTCACCCATTATTGGAAAAACCAAAAGGGAGATGTATATCTCTTTGTTTATGAATATGGTTTTTTGTTCAAAGCCGATAAAGGAAGGGACAAGTATGTTTTGGTGATTTGGCAAGAATATATGGCAGGACCTAGACCATGATTACGTGATATTTAAGAAAGACCATATATTTCATCGAAATGACTATAGTACTTATTTCCCCATTTTGGCAAGAAGTGTGTTTTCAAGATACACAATCTTTTTAGTTTCCATATCAAAATGGGGCACGGAGCTGTTCTCGCCCAATGCCATATTGAGCACTCTATGAAACCGTTTTATTCTATTTATTAAGATGTTTATGTCCCCTTTGGTCGCCGGCCTGTTTTCATGGCCTGTGAAGATTGTTTTTATAGCATCTGCGGCCAAGGTACCGGCAGTTGCATTGCCTATTCCTGCCATGCTCATTTTATCTCCCTTGTTCACTTCTAAAGTAGGGGATTGTTCAATGGACTGGGTAACACTGTTCCTGTTTTTAATATGGTGGGCCTTTGATCTACAGCTGTTGCTACAATACTTTTGGACATGTCGCCTGGTCGGAACAAATTCCTGATAACAATATTTGCATATATAGTGTTTACCATCCATCTTACGTCAAATATACGTTTGTTTGACGTATAACTGAGTGGTTTTATGCTATTTTTAGGGTTATTTAGGTGAAATTCGTAGGGTTAATTAAAACTATTGTATCAATAGAGTAGAGGATAATGCTAAGCGGTAACATTAAAAACAGATTTTAAAAGAAAGTTTCTGGCCTCTTCTTCAGTAACCAATACAGGTCTAGGCTTTCTTTTATTCTTTTGCTTTGGAAGGTTGTCCAAATTTTGTTCTGGATGGTTACTTTCTTTAGTTTGAAACAACTTTTTAAAAGCGGGAAGGTCTTTTTCAATGTACTCCAAAGCATCCTTGGGGTCCGTATTGGGAATAACATTTACATTGAATATTGCATTGATTTCGCCAAGGTGGTGTTGAAAGAAGGTATCTTGCAATTCAAAATATTCTAGAATATTTTCCTCTATTTCGCAATGTTCCTTAATGTGGAGTGCCATCCAACTTGCGATAGTATTATAGAATTTGAGCTGCTCCAAATACTTCTCCAAGAGCACACTGAATTGAAACGAATTTAAAGCCGCTTTTTGATCGCTCAACAGGAAATTATTCCCAACTAGAATGGAAGGCTTTTCCAAGATTTGAACATGATTGGGGTTAGATTTTAATTCAAAGGATTCACCGGACTTTTCAATTATGGCCGGGGTATTAAAAAATCGGGCAAATTCTGGTGAATCCAAGAACTCTTTTTTACTTTCTGGGACGAGACTCTTGGGGATAAAAAACAGAAGCGGCCTATACAAATTGTTCCTTAAATCATTAAAAGCGTCTTCTAGGGCCATGTCTATTTTTTATGGAATGCCAAGTTAATAAATAGTTAGGTTTTTTACAGTTAACATAATCGTGCTATTTTAATAGATTCGAATAGTCTTCAGGTAGTTCCGCATCAATATCTCGTAAATACTTCTGTAAGGCCACCATAGAATTATGTCCTGTAATGAGCATTAATTTGCTTTTTGCCTCAAAAGGCGACGCATTTTTCAGCAACATTCTATACAGTTTGGTAATAGAGGTATGTCTAAAACTATAAAGGCCATAATCCATGTTTAAATTGAAATGGGATTTCACCATCTTTTTAAAACGCTTGGAAAAATAATCCCGTCTATTGGTTTCCGTGGTCTCCCATTCCCCTCCGATCCTATCAGGGGTAAATAAAAGATGCGACTTGTCCATTTGTGAAAGATCCGGTAGGTCTTCTAACAAGATTTCCGGTATTATCTTGGTTTTTGATAGGCTATTTTTTGCCTTGAACCTTAGTGTGTTGTTTTCCAAGTCAATATCACCAATGGTGAGCCTACACACCTCTATGGGCCTTAAATAATTGTATGAAATAAACTTTATGTAGAGTAGGAGCATAGGGTCTTCCTTTTCTAGATAATCAAAGATTTTACTTTCCATCTCCAAAGAATAGGTCTTGTTCCGCTCAGGGATGGATTTGAGGACCTTAATATTTTTTATATGGTTTATTGGCATTACTTCGTTTTCTTCCAAAGTTTGCATTATACTTCCAAGGATGAGCCTAAAATTGTTCCTGTTCCTTGGACTGGATGTTACGAGGATATCGTTCAAAAAATCCAGCACCATTTTTTTGTTCAATTGGTCAATGGTCTTGATCTGGGGATTATGTTTGGCTATAAATAATAAAAACCTATTGATCTTATAACCATAATCCTGGAACGTCCTATCATTAACTTGATGTTTCTTTAGATTTAGGCCATAGTCAAAGGCCTCTTTTAACGACTTTTCAGCAACTTTTTTGAGCTGGTTAGCTATGGATTGCGTGGGTACAGTCGAAACTTGGGAAACGGATTGGTTTTCAGGACTAATCTGATCTTTTTTGGTGTTATGGAGATCATTGTTATTCTTAAAGGGATCATAGCCCTCCCTTAAAAGTTTCAATAAGTTTCTTCTATACACGGTCAGAACTGCAAGACGGTCCTCTTTGGTCTTGTACAAATTGGCTTTCCCGTAAACATTTTTCATCCTTTCCAACTTTTGGGTCTTGGGGTTGCGAAAGGTAAAATAGACATACCAACGTTTGGAAAGGTCACCCTTGGCGGTGTAGATTTTTGGTAAGGAGAAATTCTTCTTGTTGGACAAATTGTGTTCTAAAACGTGTTCACTTTTGTGTTCAAATGTAACTATTTCGTAAAACGTAGCCATAAAAAAACGGTTTAGAGTGAACTAAACCGCTTGTTTTGGGTGATTTCTATACTGTAGCGAGAGGGGGGCACGATCCCCCGACCTCCGGGTTATGAATTCTAAGAGACCTGTGTCAATATGGCTTTAAATGCACTGATAATCAGATGGTTATAGTGTATTTTTGTGATTCCAATTAATTGGGAAAACCATAAAAAACCATATAAAACCGCCAAATGTTGTACATATGTTGTACATAGATTTTATATCTTTATGTATATAACACAATTTATTATGGCCACCGTAAAGATAGTATTGCGTAAGAATTATCGGAAGAAAGACGGAACATTTCCGATTGCTTTGCGATTGACCCAATACAGAAAGTCAAAATTTTTGTTTACTGGTGAGTATATCCTAGAAAAGGATTGGGATGAAACTAAAGGGTTGGCAAAAAAGAGTTGCCTCAATTCCTCACGACTTAATAATATGCTATTAAAAAAGGTTTCGGAAGCTCATGAAATGGCTTTGGAAATGGAGGCTAGCGAAGAAAAACAGTCCGTCTCGACTTTGGCAAAAAAGATTCTGGGCGAGGACAAATTTGATTTTTTCAAAGTGAGCGAAATCTTCCTTGCAAACCTTTTAAAACGGAAAAAATTCGACCAACATTACAATCAAGAAAAAAGACTGAAAATATTCAATACTTTTTTAAGACGGAAGAAATTATCTTTTATTGATTTGGATGTCCGTTTATTAAGAGGGTTCGAAACGTTTCTACTTTATGAAAGAAAGGTTGCACCAAGAACAGTTATAAACTATTTAATGCTCATTCGAACTATTTATAATTTTGCTCGTAAAGAATATCAAGTTGATGATAGAAACTACCCATTCGGCAAGGGCAAGATCCAAATCAAGTTTCCCGAAACTGAAAAAATAGGATTGAATGTATATGAGGTCCAGTTGCTAGAAATGGCACAGAACCTAACACTGGCTCAACAAAATGCAGTAAATACATGGCTAACGAGTTTTTATTTTGCCGGGATTAGGGTAGGAGATATCTTAAAATTAAAATGTTCGGATTTTAAGGATGATAGACTTTATTATCGTATGGGTAAGAACAATAAACTTGTTTCTCTCGCTGTACCTGACAAGGCAAAGAGAATCCTAAACCCCTACACATCAGTCAAAAATTATAAAAGTGATTTGGTCTTTCCTTATTTGAAAGGGATTAATCTAAGAGACGAAAAGCAGGTTGCCATAAGTGTTAAGACAATAACCAGAAATTTAAACAGACGATTAGAAATTGTGGCGGAAAAACTAGGAATCGAAAAAAGGCTTAGTATGCATATTGCACGTCACAGCTTCGGTAATATTTCAGGGGATAAAATCCCAATTCAGATGCTTCAGAAATTATATAGGCATTCTTCCATTACAACCACCGTTAATTATCAATCAAATTTCATGCACAAAGAAACGGATGATGCTTTAGAAAAGGTTATAAACTTTGATTGAGATGACGACGTTAGACTATTTGATAGACAATTAACCTAATTAATTGGTATAACATGGACATAATACGTATATTTTAGGATGAAAAATCATGAAGTTGACGATACATTTAACTTTTAAAAATTAAATCGATGCAGGTGGTATGTCTACAAGAAGAAGCTTTTTATGCGCTATTTGATAAGGTGGTGGATCATTTAGAATCTAAACGCAGAGATAAGCCGGCTAAATGGATCGATGGGGAAGAAGCAATGTTATTGCTTAATATAAAATCTACAACCACCTTGCAGAAATTGAGGGATGAGGGAAAGATTCGATTTTCTCAACCGCAAAAGAAAATAATTCTTTACGATCGAGATTCAATTAATGAATATATTGAGAGATACGTACGTGATACTTTTTAATTATGGAAGAACATTTAAAAGTTGATAAGGATTACATAGAAGCCTTCAATCTAGGCTATGAGCTGGCCAAAGAATTGAAGTTAAAGTCTCCAATGTTTAAAAATATTGAATTGGGAAATAGCCGTGTGCACGCAATTCAGACAGGAATGGAAGAATATAGTAAAGAAATTACAACGCATAAAAACCTTTCACTAGATGGTCGTGATATTATTTCAGAAGAACTTAAAAGTAGTGAAGAAGAAAAAGGGAATGAACTCTCCATGTAAGCGGTATTGTATTATTCTATTCCCTTATATACCGCATTGAAATACCCAAATTAGGATTATAACAGTATTTTTTAAAGGGTCTTTTATTGAGCATTTATGACTTTCTATTTAGTATACAATACGGTAGAACTCCGATTTTCAATAACCGTATTTGCCTATAACTTAACCCTTATCAAGTTCATAATATCAAATTGGCATCTTTCACCTAGGCAAAACTTGGTCATATAGGAGGGAAATTTGTTAGATTGGTCCTTTGTGGATGATTCGGTTGGTCATTTAGCACTATACAACTCCAATTCTCCTATCACTTTGAAATATTATTCAAAAATTATCAAAAGGCATTAAAATAATAGGAGCTAAATCAATACGCATGATTTAAAATGCAAACATTCAGCACAAGGACTCAAAAAGGATAAGCTTGGTATAGGAATAGTATAATTTTTTAGGCTCAAAAGCGTGGTAATATACCATCAAAATCTGTAATTCCCAATAAAAGAAAAGCCAATCACTTTAGTCCAAAGCGGAAAATATATTACAATATTGCTGGAAGCTATGGAGTTCATGGCTAAGCCAATAATCTTTCATTCAAAAATCAGCAAATTGACTACGGGAATAACAGTGCCGTGCATTATGTCGTAATTTTAAAAAGCACATAATTCAGGACATTGGTCATCACTTTAGTGCGACTACAATTTTTTTTTACATATAAATATAATGTTCTCCGACATCCCTTTTACATAGTATTTACCGTGTTCAGATTTGTTAATTTGAATTTGCAAAGAGTACAAATCCTGAATTAAATTGGGCAATTGACCATAAATCTTTGCAATATAAAAACTCAAAAATATTTTTTTAAATCAATTTTAAATCCTTACAAGTCAATAATAATAAGGAAAGGTCATTATTATTAGGTATTAATTTAAAATGGATTAATTAAAAAATTATTTGCAGTACTATTATTATTATAATTGCAATCCTTTTCTGTAAAATTTAATTCACCATTCTTACACTGATACTAAAGTGCTTGAATTAAAAAAACGTAATTAATACACAGTTCCCTAAATAAATATGAATAAGAAGTACAAAAATAGCGATAGAAAAAGTAATTTTTCCAAATTGTCCGAGCCTTATCAAATATTGTATACACCCGCTGAAAAAGAATTTGATGAAATCACAAAATTGGCTTCCATTATCTGTGATACGCCTATATCCCTGATTACATTTTTTGATGAAAACAATCAGTTTTTTAAATCCCATTATGGGGTAGAAATTTCGGAAACTCCAATAGAGGATTCCTTCTGTAGACATGTAGTTAACAATTCGGATGAACTTATGATTGTAAGTAATACGAAACAGAATGAACTATTTAAAGATAACCCTTGGGTGAAAACTGAACCTGGTATAATTTTTTATGCAGGATACCCAATAAATAATAGGGAGGGAGATCCTTTTGCTGTTCTCTGCGTTATTGACCATAAGACTAAAGAACTTTCAGATAATCAAAAAGAAGCATTAAGATCTCTTTCCTTTCAAGTTGAGAAACTGCTAGAATTACGAAGGATTAAATTTGATTTGGAGACTAGAAATACTGCCATCAGTTTAAAAAATAAGACCCTAGAAAATATAATTGAAGGTACCGATGCTGGAACATGGGAATTGGAAATACAATCCGGGAATATTTTCCTCAACGATAAATGGTTTGAAATCTTAGGGTATTCCTCCGAGACTATTGAAGAATTTACGTTGGATAAATGGAAAGAAATGGTTTATCCAGATGATTTGAAACTTTTTGAGAAAGGTCTAAGCGATTGTATGTCTGGGGATTCCGAAAAGTTGTATCTAAAGTATAGAATACGAAATTTTCAGGAAGAATGGATTTGGGTGGAAAATAGAGCAAAGGTTATAAATTATTCTGAAGATGGGGAGCCGACAAGAATGTTTGGTATTCATTTAAATATTAATAAAGAGAAAGTACAGGAAAAACAATTTTTGACAATTGCTGATAGTATACCTGGAGCTGTTTTTAGATATGAAATCGATAAAAATGGCACCGATAAACTGGCCTACGTTAGTAATGGTTTTATGGATTTATGGGGGATTCCTTCCGATGAAGCAATAAAAGATAATTTAGCCATTTGGGATTTAGTTTATAAAGATGATTTGCCCGAAGTTAAAAAATCCATAGAACATTCTGCCTCACATATGACCAATTGGGATTGTGAATGGCGTGTTAAACAACCAGATGGGACCACCAAATGGCATAAAGGAATAGGACGTCCTACCAAAGAACCAAATGGAAGCGTATACTGGGATTCCTTGATTTTAGACATTACGGAAGAAAAGAAAAACTCTGAGCAACTACTGGAACGAAATGAATTTATTGAAACAATTTTGGAAAATTTACCTATTGGTATTGCGGTTAATGACATGGTTAGCGGAAAGGCGACACTGATAAATGATAGGTTTTCAGTAATTTACGGATGGCCTAAAGAAGAACTTTTGGATGTAGACACTTTTTTTGAAAAGGTTTTTCCGGGTGAAATGGAAGGAAAGGAGATTAAGCGGAGATTCAATAGAGATATCCAAAGTGGAGAGGACCATAGAATGGACTGGAAGGGAAAACTTATACGTAGGAAAAATGGAGAGGTTAAAATCATTGATGCCAAAAACATTCCATTATATGGTCAAAACCTGATGATATCCACTGTTCTTGATCAAACAGAACTTTATTCAAGTAGAAATAAGCTCTTAGATACGAACAATCGTTTTAAATATGCCACACGGGCAACCTCTGATGTTATATGGGATTATGATTTAGTAAGTGGGGAACTTCATTGGGGAGAGAATTATGAATTGAACTTTGGACATAAAGCTCACATAGATCTAACCAAAAATTTCTCAAGATGGGATAAACAAATACACCCAAAGGACAGACAAAGGGTTATTGACAGTATAGAAAAAGTAATAAATGGTTCTGAAACCAATTGGACATGTGAATATAGATTCCAAAAAAAAGGTGGCGATTATCTGGAAATATTGGATAAAGGATTTGTAGTTAGGGATAGCAACGGGGATGGGGTAAGAATGGTCGGAGCCATGCAGGATATTACCTCACGAAAACAAAGGGAACATCAATTAAAAATATTTGAATCTGTACTTAGTAATACGGCTGATGCCATAATTATAACGGAAGCGGAGCCATTGGATTATCCAAATGGCCCAACAATAGTATATGTGAATGAAGCATTTAAAAAGTCAACAGGCTATACTGAAGAGGAAGTACTAGGAAAAACTCCGCGTATATTGCAAGGACCTTCTTCTGACCAAAATACCCTGCGACAAATGGGTTCGGATTTAAGAAATTGGAAAGAGATAGATACAGATATCTTAAACTATACCAAGGAGGGTAAAGAATTTTGGGTTAACCTGTCCATTGCTCCGGTTGCCAATGAAAAGGGCTTGTATACGCATTGGATTTCCATACAAAAGGATATTACAGAGAAAAAGAATAAACTTATTTTTGAAAATGTATTGAATAGGATTTCCAACGTTTTTAACCAACAAATTAATTTAAAGGATGCTCTTATTGAAACATCTAAAATCCTATTGGATAATTACAAATCCAATGTATTGGAGATTTGGCTGGTTAATTCGGATAAGAGTAAAATTTATATAATGGCACATAGCGAGACCGATCTCTTATATAGTGGTTTTTCCAAAGAGGCCTTCGATTACAAAGGTCTGGATAAAGGTGATGGTTTACCTGGGGTAGTCTGGAAAAAAAATGGTATTGAGTATTGGATAGATATTGATAATAATAAGGAGTTTATTCGGCATGAATTAGCAAAAACGACGGGATTAACAAGGGCATATGGCGTCCCAATTTTATACATGGGAGAGGTATTGGGGGTAATTATCCAGGCAGGCAACGATAAAATAGATTTTAACACTTTCAATAAGGAAAACTGTCTGGAATTAGGGGTAATGTTGGGGACTGAATTGGCGAGGAAGCAACTTGAAGTTGAACTGAACCAACTGATAGCCTTTGCTCCAGGTTATATCTGTAGTTTAGACCACAAAGGTCATTTTAAACAGATAAACCCAATATTTGACACCATTATAGAACTGAATAATAGAGATTTGTCTCAAATTAATTTCAGGGATATTGTACATCCTTTGGACAAATCTAAGGTGGATATTATTATGGATAGCTTTGAGCGAGGGGTTCCAATAGAGTCATTAGAACTAAGGAGTCATACCTTTGGTAATAAAACATTGTGGTTGTCCTGGAATTTTTCCCCGGTGTCCGACCTGGGTATTTCTTACGGAGTAGGAATGGATATCAGTGAAAAGAAAGAATTGGAGCAATTACTGGATAAGGCAACTGAATTGGCTAAAATTGGAATTTGGGAGGTAGATTTGATTGAGAAAGAAATTTACTGGTCGCAAGTAACGAAAAATATACATGAAGTGCCTTCTGACTATGAACCTAATATAGAAACAGCCATTGATTTTTATAAAGAGGAAAGAGACAAAAATATGATTCTCGATTGGATTGAGAATGTAACCAAAAGTCATAATATACTATCTCATGAATCCCAAATTATTACAGCTAAGGGTAAAGTAAAATGGATCAAATCTATTGGGAATCCAGAAATTGTAAATGGAAAAGTAATTAAAATTTACGGTACAATTGAGGATATTGATCACAGAAAAGTTGCAGAATTAGAGAGGATTCTAATTTTGGAAAGCATTGGGGATGGATTTTTTGCCGTAGATAGAAATTGGACAGTAAATTATTGGAATCAAAAAGCAGAGTCCATTTTGGGAACTCCAAAGAGTGAGATACTAGGAAAAAATTTGTGGGAAATTTATAGTGATGCAATAGGTTCTGAATTTCATCAACAATATCACTTAGCTATACAAGAAAATGAGCCCGTTCATTTTGAGGCGCGGTATGAACCTTTAGATATATGGCTGGATGTCAGTGCTTTTCCTTCAAAGGAATCCAATGGACTAACAGTATATTTCAAAGACGTTACTACCCGAAAAGAGGCTTTAGATCAGATTAAATATTCCAATGAAAGGTTTTTGAAAATTGCCAGGGCAACCCAAGATGCCATTTGGGATTGGGATGTTTTGAACAAAACACTTTTTTGGGGAATTGGTTTTAAGGAACGTTTCGGACATGAAGTAATAGAAAATAATATAAACCTTGAAAAATGGTCTTCATTGGTACATCCCAAAGATCGCCCATCCTTTTTTTGTAAGATAACGGATTCTTTGAGAGACCCTAAAATTGAATTTTTTAAAAATGAATATCGTCTTCAAAAAAAGAGCAGAAAGTACGCTTATGTAATAGACAGTGTTTATATTATAAGAGGCGACAAAGGAGAACCGATAAGGTTAGTTGGTGCTATTCAGGATATAACCGATAGAAAATTATATGAAGCCTCATTAAAGAAATTAAATAATAAACTGGCATCCAAGGCTAAATTATTGGAATCTACCAACGAAGAATTAGAGCAATTCGCATATGTAGCCTCGCATGACCTTCAAGAACCTTTAAGAATGATTACTAGCTTCCTAACGCTACTTGAAAAAAAATATTCAGATACTATTGATGAAAAAGGGAAACAGTATATTTATTGGGCAGTTGACGGCGCAGCAAGAATGAGGGAGATTATATTGGAACTATTAGATTATTCGCGAGTGGGACGTATTTCTGAAAAATTGGAACTAGTAGATATCCAATCTATTATCGAAGAGGTCACTGTACTACACAAAAAGCAGATTCAGGAAAGTGGAGCACAAATAATTACTGATAAATTGCCAAAAATATTTGGGTTTAAATCCCCTGTAAGACAAATATTTTTAAATCTTATCAGCAATAGTATTAAATATTGTGACAATGACGTTACTCCGAAAATATCCATATCCGTTTCTGAGGAAAAAAAATTATGGAAATTTTCTGTAAAGGACAATGGAATTGGGATTGATCCAGCCTATTATGAAAAAATATTCATCATTTTTAAAAGATTGCACGCCCGTGGGGAATATTCCGGAACCGGCATGGGATTGGCTATCACTAAGAAAATTGTAGAGACCTTGGGAGGGACGATTTGGGTAGAATCCAAAGAAGGCGAGGGAAGTACCTTTACTTTTACCATCAAGAAGTTCAAGAAATAAAGACGTATTATAAATTAATGGTTTAATATAATGAAGGACATATTTCAAAATCCAAAAATGATTAACATGAAGGATTTATTATAAACAAATCCACCGTCACGAAAAAATAAGAATTGCAGTTAAAACCTTAAGGACAAGACCTTTCGTTTTTATAAAAAATAGTCCTCAAAATGTAACAAACCAATAAATAATTGTGGTCATCCTGATTACTCTGCTATAAACCAAGTTGAAGATAGGTTTTTTAAGTATAAAATTAAAAAGAATGAACGGTTTACGGTTTCATCACTTGAAATATCTGAAAATAAAACAAATATGGAAAAGGACAATAAATTATATAACATACTGATAATTGAGGATAACCCTGGTGATCTAATGCTGGTAAAGGAGTACCTGGATGAACATATTTTAGAGGCATGTGTTACAAGTGCGCTCAACTTTAAACAGGCAAATATTTTTTTGTCGGAGAATGAAACCAGTTACGATATCATATTTTTGGATCTTTCCTTACCAGATAAGAGTGGTGAACTTTTGGTACGTGAGATTTTGAATTTATCCAAAGATATTCCAGTGGTAATTTTGACGGGATATACAGATATGCCCTTTAGCATCAAGTCCTTAGAAATGGGCATTTCCGATTATCTGCTAAAAGATACATTGACTCCATTCAGTCTATATAAAAGTATTGTGTATAATATTGATCAAAATAAGTTCATATTAGCCCTTGAGCAATCTGAAAAACGATACAATGACTTATTCCATTTAAGTCCCCAGCCCATGTGGGTATATGATTCAGAAACACTTAGATTTTTAGACGTAAATGACGCGGCACTCAAGGAGTACGGTTTTGATTATGAGGAATTCCTTTTGATGAAGATTGACGACATAAAAGTCGAGCTGCAATCCAAAGGGAATTCAATGGAATTGAATTCTATCAACGAAAAACAAGAAATAGAGAAATCATTTGAATTTCATAAATTAAAAAATGGTAGCGTTATAGATGTTCAAATATCCAGCAATGAGCTAAGTTATAATGATAAAAAATCCAAAGTAGCCCTAGCCAATAATGTAACTGAAAGGAATTTGTATATAAAAGCTATTGAAAATCAGAATACTAAATTAAAGGAAATAGCGTGGATACAATCACACATCGTTCGGGCGCCATTGGCAAGACTTATGGCTATTGTTAATTTACTGAATGACAGTGAAACAACACTGCAGGAAGAACAATTGTTCCTGTTTAAGGAAATTATAAATTCTGCTAATGAACTTGATGATATAATAAAAGACATTTCGTCAAGAACCGATGAAGTGGAAATAAAAAATTATAAATGAAATACGAAGTTTTAGTAATTGATGACGATAAAATATTATGCCTGGTATTAAATAAGGTAATAGAAAGCTCCAATTTGCCAAGTGCCCACATATTTAACAAGGCCAATTCGGCATTGGAGTATATTACGGAAAGAAACACCTCGAATCAAAACTTTCTAGTTTTTTTGGATATAAACATGCCCTTAATGAATGGCTGGGAATTTTTAACGGCATTAAATTCACAGACTCTAAACGCAAAGGTCCATGTTTCCATCATCACTTCTTCAATTGATCAAAATAACAGGAAAAAAGCCAATGAATTTGATTGTATATTTGATTTCTTGGTAAGGCCAGTGAAATTAGAGGATGTGGTTAAATTTTCTGAATTACCTCTATTAAAACCATTTTTTTATTTTGAAACAAAACTTGAGCCCGTATTTTAACAACTATCACATAATAATTAACTAAAATTACCATTATTAAAATAAATTACGCCCATCTATGGATAATATGAACCTACTATTGGTTGAGGATAATGAAGGTGATATTTTCTTGATGAGAGAAGTAATTCAGATGATGGGAATAACTAACATTTTTATTAAAAAGGATGGGAAAGCAGCTATGGAATTCTTGTTAAATACATCGAAAATTCCAAACCTTATATTTTTAGACATCAACCTCCCTAAGGTAAATGGATTTGAAGTTTTGGAATTCATAAAAAGTAATAATACGCTAGAGAATATTCCCGTGGTCATATTTTCAACTTCTAGTTCCATGAAGGATGTGATGTTGGCATACAAAAATGAGGCTTCATGTTTTTTAACAAAGCAGGATAATTTTGATGATTTTCAGGATACCCTTAGTAAATGCATTAAATTTTGGATAGAATTCTCACTAAAGCTGTCCGAAGCATAAATCGCATTTACTCATAGATAATAGAGAATAAAAAGCAGCCACTTAACCTTTTATGGAGTTGACCAATTATTTTGAAATTATACCAACTTGATTTGAAATCATTTACTAAACATTTAAATGACTTCACTGTGATTTTATTTGAAGAATCTGGAAATTATTAATACTTAGATTTTAAGGGCTAGTACTTTTACATTATTAATAATTGCTCAATCGAAAGAAAGCATTAAAATTATCCATGACTTCTTATACTTTATACTATTAGTTTATTTTTGATTAGAAAGACTGTAGAATACTCCTGAAGTCCATTGAATTTAACAATTTGAACGATTCTTGTATATGATAGAAACCAATGATTACAGCATCCTCTTCCAGTATAGTCCATTGGCAAAGTTAGTATACGACTCAGAATCATTGCAGATCGTTGACATAAATCTCGCCGCAATGGAAATATATGGCTACAGTCGTGAGGAGTTTTTGACAATGACCATTAAACAACTAAGACCGAATAGTGAAATTCCCACTTTGTTCAATGCCCTTTCCAAATGGGAAACAAAAATCGGAAGAGTGCACTTTGGCATATTTACACATCACAAGAAAAATGGAGAACTAATCCGTATGGATATTAGTGGTCATAAGTTGAATTTAAATGACCGTAGTTGTGTCCTTGTGGTTTGTCAGGATGTTACCGAAAAAGAAAATCGGTTACTCGAACTAGAGGAATCCGAACGGAAATTAAAAAATGCTGCGTCCATTGCCCTTTTGGGCTATTGGAAATTGGAGATGGATTCGCAAACCTTATACTGGTCTGATGAAGTCTATAAAATATGGGGGTTAAACAGAGCTAACTTCGAACTTAATTATAAAAATTTTTTTGAAACGATTCATCCAAAGGATAAAGATCTTTTTCAAAAAGAACAGACGGCATCCTTTAAGGGCGAGCAAGAACACGATTTTATTCATAGGATACTGTTGCCCGATGGAAGTGTTCGATGGGTTCACGAGCTAGGTAAACTGGAGAGAGACGAAGAGGGAAATCCAATAGCGTTCGAAGGCACGGTTCAAGATATCACCAAACAAAAAAATACGGAAAATGAATTAATCCTGAATGAAAAAAGGTTCAGGGCCTTGGTCGAAAATGGTTTCGATGCGATTGCAATTATCGGATTAGATGGCAAGGCAAGCTATGTTTCTCCTTCCATTAAAAATATCCTAGGCTACAATGAAAAGGAGGCGGTTAATTTTAATCTTTTTGATTTGGTACATCCAGAGGATTTAAATGATGTAGCTAATAAATTCCAAGAAGCCATACATAAACCGAATACTACAATTCCGGGTTATACCGCCAGAATAAAGCATAAGAATGGTAGCTGGCGATGGTTGGAAGCTACCATGACCAACATGTTAAATGACCCTTACATAAACGGTATTGTAGATAATTTTAGGGATATTACGGAAAGAAAACTGGAGGAACACCGATTAAAACTTCTTGAAAGTGTTATAACCCATACAAAAGATGCCATTTTAATTACAGAAGCAGAACCACAAGATGAACCAGGGCCCAAAATAATCTATGTTAATGAAGCTTTTACCAAAATGACGGGTTACGAGGCGGACGAAGTTATCGGTAAAACCCCTAGAATTCTACAGGGACCTAATTCCAATACAGAGGATTTAGCAAAACTTAGTCGCGCACTTAGAAATTGGGAACCTTATGAAATAACCACTATCAACTACAAAAAAAATGGAGATGAATTCTGGATAAACTTCACCGTAATGCCCGTTGCTAATCAAACTGGTAGGTACACCCACTGGATAGCCATAGAGAGAGACGTAACCGAGCAAAAAAACAAAGACCGAGAAAGCGAGCTAATAAGCCAAATCAGTTCAAATTTCAGCATTGAAAACGACTATTTAAAGTCATCAAATGAATTGTGCAAGGCAATTGGCAATTTTGGAAGATTTGATTTGGTAGAATTATGGACTTCCAATTTGGATAAAAGCCAGATTCAGCTGATCAACCATTATGTGGCAGATCCAGTAGACGAAGAGTTTTATTTATTGAGTTCAGAGGTTCAGGCATTTCAAAAATCCGTGGACTTGATAGGAAAAGTATGGTCTAAAGGTGTACAAATTCAATGCAATGAGATTGAAAAATCTAAAGATTTTGTAAGAAGGGATGCGGCAAAAAAAATAGGATTAAAATCTGTGTTGGGCATCCCATTAGTTTCTAATAATGAAATATTGGGTGTTTTAGTAATTGGGATAAAACAGGATGGCAGCTACCTAAACAAATACTCACGAATATTTCGGAGATTAGAAGGATTTATAGGTTCTGAGCTCAAAAGGAAAATGTTGGAGATTGACTTAAGTCATTTATTCGATGCCATTCCAGATATTATCGGTGTAGTAGATTTTCGGAGAAGATTTTTAAAAATCAATAATGCAGGATGTAAGCTGTTGGGCTATAACGAAAACGAGATACTTCATCAAACTTTTGAAAAGTTTATTCATCCTGCGGACATAGAAATGGCACTGAAGCAACTCAGTCGTTTAGAAATAGCAGAAACTACGTTCAGTTTTGAAGTTCGTTTCATCAGTAAGACTGGTGCTATAATTTGGCTTAGTTGGTTCTGCAACTCCAACATCAATGAAGGGCTTATCTATTGTACAGCCAAAAATATTACCGAAGAAAAGTATTTGAGAGAGTTGAATCGTCACACGAGGGAGCTTGCCAAGATTGGAAGCTGGGAAATAGACATGGTCGTTCAAACACTCTATTGGACAGATGAAGTACATCAAATGCATGAAACAGATCCCAACTCCTTTGTGCCTAATTTGGCAACTGCCATCAATTTTTACAGAGAAGATTTTAGAGAATCAGTTAACTTAATTATAGAAAAATGTATATCCACCGGGGCGTCTTTTGATTTTGAAGCAGTATTAGTTACTGTCAATAAAAAGGAACTTTGGGTACGGGTTATGGGGAATACTGAGTTTATTGATGGTACTTGCACCCGTATCTTTGGAAGTTTTCAAGATATACAGGAGCTAAAAGAAGCTGAATTACGACTACAATCGCTTGGCGATAATCTGCCGGGCGTAGTGTTTCAATACCACATCTACGCTGATGGTACAGACAGTTTGCTTTCTGTAACCAAGGGTTCTTCAGAAATTTGGGGTTTTGCTGCTGATGAGGTTATTCAAGATAACCAGTTAGTTTGGGATCGAATACTTTGGGGTGGTGATTTTGAGAATGTACAGAAAAGTATATCCGATTCGGTTACAACCAAATCTAGGTGGACGGCACAATGGAAATATGTCATGCCCAATGGTGAGATAAAAACACATATGGGCTATGGATCACCGAGTTTTATGGCGGATGGATCTATAGTATTTAATTCCGTTATATTGGATACCACAGAGGAGGCCAAGAATAAAGAGCTTTTGGAGCAGGTCTCCTGGTTAGCAAAAGTAGGTAGCTGGGAAGTTGATATTGCTAAAAATAAAGTTCGTCTATCTAGTATGGCACATACAATTTTAGCAGCCGATCCCTTACAAATTGCTCCGGATTTTGAGAGCTTTATCTCTATTTATAGAACGGATTTTCGAGACATGGTCAAGTCGAAATTAGAGGATTTAAAGGAAAATGGAGAACCTGTTGATTATGAAGCCGTCATAATTACCTTGAAGAATAATGAGAAATGGGTTAGAGTAGTAGCTGATTCAGAAATGTATGACGGTAAATGCCGACTAATCTATGGTAGTATTCAGGATATTACCTCTCAAAAAGAGGCTGAACAGGAAAGAAATAACCTACTATCAACCTTGGAAAACAGTCTAAACGAGATTTATATATTCGATTCAGAAACACTCCAATTTAGTTATGTCAATAAAGGAGCGCTACTTAACCTAGGCTATTCAAAACAAGAAATTAATACATTAACACCACTTGATTTAAAACCAGACTTTACGGTTAGTTCTTTTAAACAGCTCATTACCCCCTTAGTAGAAAAAGAAAAGCAAAAAATTGTATTTTTAACAAAACACAAACGCAAAGACGGAAGCCTTTATCCTGTAGAAGTTCATCTACAGTTAGATGGGGAAGGCAACAATAAAAGATTCCTAGCAATTATACTTGATATTACAGAGCGTAAAAATGCTGAACAAAGTATCCTTTTAGCGAACGAACGATTCCAAAAAGTAACAGAAGCTACTAATGACGCCATTTGGGATTGGGATATAGTGAACGAAACATTTTACTATTCTAAGGCTATTGAACGCCTTTTTGGAGAGGATACACTAAAATTAATCAATAAGGAAAGTATATGGAAAGACTTTATCCATTTGGAGGACGTATCCAAAGTAAAGAATAGCCTATTGGATGCCATAGCCGATCCTCATTGTGACCGTTGGGAACTTGAATACAGAATAATAAATAAGGACAAGAAGTCTCTACATATAATCGACAGGGGTGTCATTATAAGAAATAATAAAGGAAAAGCAATTCGATTGGTTGGAGCCAAGACTGATATTACCAATCGTAAGCAGAATGAGTACCAACTAATAAAATTGAACAAAGTACTTAATAATTATACCCGCGAACTAGAATCTACCAATGAACAATTGGAACAATTTGCATTTATAGCTTCCCATGACCTGCAAGAACCCCTTAGAATGATTACAAGTTTCCTAAATCAACTGGAAAGAAAATATGGCGATCAACTGGACCAAAAAGCACAACAGTATATTTTTTTCGCGACAGACGGGGCCAAAAGGATGAAGCAGATAATCTTAGATCTTTTAAAGTTCTATAGTGCAGGTAAATTGGAGAACTCTCTGGAAACTTTAAATCTAAACGACCTTATTGATGAATATACCATATTAAGGAAAAGGATTATCTCGGAAAAATCTGCTATAGTTAAAACAAATAATTTACCTAATGTTCTGGCCAACAAGACCCCATTGACTCAAACTTTACACTGTATACTGGATAATGCCATCAAATATTCGAAAAAGGATGTTCCTCCTATAATCGAAATTACTGTAACCGAAAAACCAGATCACTGGCTGTTCACTATTAGTGATAATGGAATAGGGGTAGAGCCTCAATTCTATGAGAAAATATTCATTGCCTTTCAACGCTTGCATAATCGTGAAGACTATGAAGGTACTGGAATTGGGCTATCCATTGCAAAGAAAAATGTGGACACTTGGGGCGGAAAAATTTGGATGGATTCGATTCTAAATGAAGGAAGTACTTTTTATTTCACTCTTAAAAAAATACTAATAGCATAAGATTATCAATTAGTTTACAGTACCCTTGATTCCCTCATGCGCTTGTAAAATTATCCTTCAGAATGAAATAAATCTACTTATAATCGTAAATTACCACAATTTATGAAGAAAATGTCAGTAGTTATGCTTTATATGTATAGTTTCCACGTAAAAACATTATCGATAATAATTATAGGGGATATTATTTAACTAATTTTTTTAAGGCATATTTTGAGAATTGATAATAAAATGGGATAGCCTGTCATTTTAATCTAACTATATACAAATAGAATTATGGAGCGAGTACACATTCTTTTGGTAGAGGATAATGAAGGAGACATTTTACTCACCAAAGAAGCTTTTGAAGAAAGCAAAATTGTAGTGGATATTAGTGTAGTGAAAAACGGGGCAGAAGCCCTTGATTTTTTATTTCAAAGAGAATCATTTTTGGAAGCCCGGAGACCGGACCTAATTTTACTGGATATTAATATCCCTAAATATGATGGACATTTTGTTTTAAAACAGATTAAGGGGGATAAATCATTAAAAAAAATACCGGTAATCATTCTAACTACCTCTTCTAATAATAAAGATATAAATTTGGCCTTCGAGAATCATACCAACAGTTATGTATCCAAACCAATTGATATGAATGATTTCATTAAAGCTATATTGAAAATTCAGGAATTTTGGTTTCAGCTTTCTAAATTGCCGAAATAAAACCTATGGGTAATGGCTGTAGTCCATCTAGGACATTTGTGTTAGTTGGAATAATTTTTTTATATAGAATTTATATCAATACTGGATTTTACGCTTCTTATGGATAAGTAAAACTATAAAATTGGAGTTTTTAATCAAATATATTTCAAATTAAAGATAAAGACTGGCCCTAGCTCTTTAGTAAACAATCTACAGACATTCATAGTATTGGATGCTGCTTAAACAAGCTAAAACCAAAATCATATCATGATTGTTCAATTGGGCATTTTTGTTCTCAAAGCTCATAATTCCACATTGTTTCATACAACTATTACCCATAACTTCTAAATCAGTTTTTTTTATTCCCCATTTGGCCGTAAAATAAGTGAAACACTTATGTCCAATTTAACAACAGTTATCCAGTAAAAAAAACACTTAGGAAGTGGTACCCTATACATTATTTAATACTACAATATTAATATACTTTTGACTAATCCATGGACATTGAGGTGGTGGGCTATATTTGGTTTGTTAACCCTCATTCCCTAAAAAATATTAGTTATATGGATCAATAAACTATTTAATCCTTTGATATTATAGACTATGATAACAGGTATTACTTTCGGAACCTTTGATCTCTTGTATTCAGGTTATATTGATATGCTTAAAGAAGCTAAGTCGCATTGTGACTATTTAGTAGTAGGACTTCATACCGATTCTTCCGTTGAAAGACCAGAGAAAGATGAACCAATACAATCCTTATATGAACGGTATTCCGAATTATTAGATAGTCATCTGGTTGATGAAGTCTTAATCTATTCGACAGAAAGTGAACTTGAGGAAATTTTGCATAATGGAAATATTAACATAAGATTCATTGGCGAAGAGTACAGGGGCCAGGACTTCACCGGTAAATTGTACTGTCACGAAGCAGGGATCGATATCTATTACAGCACTAGGACAAACAAGTTGACCTCATATTTTGCTGACAGTTATTATGAAAAAAACGTAGCGTCTAAGACGTCCAAAAGTTTAAACTTCAAATTCTTATATAATACTAATGTGAAGTATAAAACTGTTGAAAAGTTCTGGCCAACACGAGGAAAGGCGAATTGGAGTAAATTAAATTATCAAAATATACTGAATACCTACTAGTGCGATTGCCGGTCTGGATTAATTTTGTTAGGAATTGCTTCCCCCGTAGTAACATTACTTATTGAAAAGAAGTTTCCATAAATTAATTTGACCGTAACATGTAGTTCCTTGGCCAAATTGTGCCAAGGAATTTACTGTTTAAGTTAGTTTTTCTTATAGTATTCAGTCATAAAGCTTAAGTATTATCCATATTTATCGTTTTGCGCAAAGATCTGGGTTAGTTTTTATAACACTTATGCTCTTTAATTGACCACTTATAACCGGATAATAACGGATGCTAAATTATAAAATGAAGCTATCGCCTTTCTTTATCAAAAGCTTAACTTTGAATCGATATTCAAATACTTAACAGCAATTATTATTCAAATGGTATATACTAATTTCGTGGGTAGATATTTTCTTTGTGTGGCTTAAGGCAAGGTTTTTATCTGCCGTTATACTTTGTTTTCTATTAATACCTGTCGAATTTTATGTGGAAGAAAGTGGATTGGAGATGATTTGTTGCAAAAGAATAATCAATACTTTACAACGCCAACTTAACAAAACCTAAATACTCTATGAACGGAGCAATTAGCGAAATTAGCTATTTTATAATCTCCTTTAAAAATCGCAATTTTAAACCAAGGATAACCCCTTGGATAATATATATAATTTTATAAGTCTAGGTCGAAATCGCCACTGAAATTTACACATTAAGTTTTACCTCCTATGAAATCAATAAAAGCTGTTATAATAGAACATGAAAATGAAACTGTGCAACTATTGAATAAATTTGCCGATGAAAATTCAATGTTAATAACAATCTGTGGTGTAGAGAATGGCTTTGAGGCGGGCATGGAGCTTATTAGGCAACACCGTCCAGAACTAGTGTTTATCCACGCCTGCGATAAGAATTTAAAGCTTTTTCAGCTTATAAAAAATATAGATTTCGTTGCTCCGAAGTTCATTTTTATGTCCAATGAAACCAGTAGTGCTTATCAGGCCTTTAAATTAAATGCGCTGGAGTTTCTGCTAAAACCATTACATTTTAATGATATTATACTCTCTGTATATAAGGTACTGAAGGTGTGTGAAATGGAATTAAGTTTTCAAAAAATTCAACTACAGGAAATTGACTCGATTAATGGATCACAAAGCAATAAAGAATTCATTGCTATCTCATCGTTGGATAAAATAGAACTTGTGAAAACTGATGATATCCTTTATTGCAAAGCCGATGGAAAATACACCGAATTTATTTTATCCAATAATGTTAAAATTTTATCCACGAAGAATTTAGGAGAACATGTGAATATACTAAATCAAAATAATTTTTTTAGAATTCACCATTCATATTTAATAAATATAAATCATATCGTAAAGATTAATAAAAAAAATGGGTATAGCTGCGAATTTTCCAATGGGGAATTATTACCTGTTGCCAAAAGAAGATTGGATGACTTTGCAAAATATATAAGATTATAATCCATAAATAATCCTTGAAATAAATAATTTAAAATCACTATTATGACTGCAAAATACAAAAGGGTAATGATTATCGATGATAATCAACTTGATATTTACATCACAAATAAATTAGTTACCAATAATTATTTGGCCGAAGAAGTATTGGAGTATACTTCGGCAGAAGAAGCCCTTGAATATTTAATAGGGAACAAGGATCAACCTGAAAATTTACCAAATTTAATCTTTCTGGATATTTACATGCCCCGAATGGATGGTTTCGAGTTTATTGACAAGATAAATGAATTAGATGGTATAATTAAGGACCATTGTACAATTTGCGTGGTATCCAGTACAGTTAGCCACTATGACATTCACAAAGTTAAAATTGAAAAGGGTATACCCCTTTTTACAAGTAAGCCTATAACTAAAGATTTCATTACAAGCCTAATCGAATAAACAATCAAGAATCCTGTGCAATTTTAACTAAGGATATAGACCGAACCATTCTTGTGTGAGGAGTACAATCATGGATTAACTTTGTAAGTATTCCCAAAGAAACTAGTCTTTCCTAGATTCAATATTTCGATTGTTTTATGAGGCAGTTCAGAGATTTTAAACCCCCAATTTTAATTGTAATCACCGAACTTTTTTAAGCATGTTAATAAGCCAAGAAAAATCAATTTTAGACAATAATCTAGCCCGTAATATTTTTAACTCTTCTCCGGACGCAAAAGTTGTTTTGTTGATTGATGATCCATCATACACAATTGTACATTCAAACAAAGCATTTGTGGCCATAACCGGCAAAAACGAATCCGATGTTGTCGGAGCAAATCTCTTTGAAGTATTTTCTGTAGTACCAATTCGGAATAGTTTTAAGGTAGTTGAACTTCTCCGTAAATCCATAGAGGCAGTGAAAACCAGTGGAAATCTTCAAAAGATGGATGTAGTTCGAATGGATATTTCGACGGGGAATAGCGAATATTTTAAAGGGCGTTTTTTGGAGCTGTCAAACACCCCCATCTTAAACGACAAGAATAAAATTACACATATCCTTCTTAGTGTAAAGGATATAACGGAAAGCTGTTTTGATTCTATTAAACCTAAGGAGTTTGAAATTTCACAAATAGACAGTCAACAGCGTTACAAGTCTCTTTTTCTGAATAATCCGGATGCCGTATACTCCTTTGATCTGGCAGGTAATTTTTTAGAAGCAAACGAAGCCACAGCCGAACTTTGCGAAACCACCATAGAATATCTTCTAAGGATAACATTTGTTCGGCTTGTAACCGAGGAGGATAGGGAGCGAGTTTATAAAAATTTTTTAAAGGCCTGCCAAGGGGAGATTGTCAAATATTATACTGGTTTACTTACTGTCAAAGGAAACCACAGAACTCTTCATATAATTAATATGCCAATCATTGTGAACGGTTCAATTGTTGGAGTTTACGGTATTGCAAAGGATATTACAGATATCGTAAAGTCCAAAACAGCCTTGCATAATAATTTGGCAAAGATCAATAAAATATTAAATCTATCCTTAGATGTCATCTGTACAATTGATGAAAATGGACTTTTTGTAGATGTCAGTAGCGCATCCTTTAAACAATGGGGCTATCACCCCAGCGAATTGATAGGTACACCATATACCAATTTGGTATGTGAGGAGGATAAAGAAATTACACATGCAATTAGCCTAAAAATCATAAGTGGAATTGATACAACTGATTTCCAAAATAGATATATACATAAAAAAGGGCATTTGATACCTGTTACATGGTCTGCCAAATGGGATTTTAAAAGTAGGATTATGTATTGTATAGCACGGGATGGAACCGAAAGCTTGCTAAACAAAAAATCTTTACTTGAGTCTGAAAAAAAATATAAGTTTCTTTTTGAGAATAATCCTGGGGCCATGTTGATTTGGGATTTTAACACTCTTGATATATTAGACTGTAACGAAATGGCTTTGTCTATTTTCGGTTATAAAAAAATTGAATTTTTAAACCTAGGGATAAAAGCTATTCGACCATCCGACCAGGAGGCAAAACTTCAAAGTGTATTGGATACCCTTAGGGAGTATCAGGAAATTCATAATGTGGATTGTATTCACCTTAGGAAAAGTGGGGAAATTTTCTATTCCCAAATAAATGGGCGATTAATGAATTTGAATGGAATAGAAGTGGTTATTATTCAAATTAACGATGTAACAGAAAGAGAAGTAATCAAAGAAAAGGTTAAATCCGAGAGGAATCTTCTTAGAACATTAATTGACAACCTACCCGATACGATATACTTTAAAGATAGTAATGCTAAGAAAGTGATTGGAAACAAAATGGACTACTTATTTTCGGGGGCCTCCACTGAGTATGAAGTTTTAGGTAAAACGGACTTGGAGATATATGGGGAAGCTTTGGGGAGATCTTGGTACGACCAGGACCAAAAAGTCTTGCAGACTGGCAAGGGTATCTATGATTATGAAGAATATTTTGAAAAATCGGATATTTCCAAATGGATTGCTACCACCAAAATTCCATTAAAAAATGAATATGGTGAAGTTACGGGACTATTGGGTATAGGTAGAAACATTACCCTTCAAAAATTGGCACAACACCAACTAGAGAAGTTGAATGAGGAATTGGAGAATTATAATGAAAAGCTTTTGAAATCTAATATGGAATTGGAACAGTTTGCGTATGTGGCCTCCCATGACTTACAGGAACCCCTAAGAGCCATTTCTACATTTTTAACTGTGCTGAAATCCCAATATAAGGACGTCTTTGATGAAAAGGGTGAGAAATATTTAAATTTTGCAATAGAAGGAAGCCTACGTATGCGGCAGTTAATTATAGATTTGTTGGAGTTGTCCAAAATAGGGAATACTGAAGATATAATTGAAGACGTCGATATCAATCAAGTTGTTGAACAAATCAAAGAAAACGAAATTGCCAATTTTAAAGGAAAAAGCATTTCATTCCTAGTTGATAATTTGCCTATAATTAGAGCCTCTAAAAGTGGAATTTATCAATTATTCAGTAATCTTATATCCAATTCTGTTAAGTATAGTAAAAGTGAATCTCCCCTGGAAATTAAAATCTCAGTTAAGTCATTTGGGCTTTATTGGCAATTCTCTGTTGTTGATAACGGGATTGGAATTGAACCAGAATATTTTGAGAGGATTTTCATTATTTTTCAACGCCTACATGGGAAAGAGAAATATTCGGGAACAGGTATAGGATTGGCCATCGTAAAAAAAATTATTGAAAATCAGGGAGGGGAAATCTGGGTGGATTCTCGCGTTGGCCAAGGAAGTACATTTTATTTTACCATTAAAAAGAATTAGTTTTTCTGTAGATTGATTACTTAATAAATAAATTTGAATTGATGGGAGAACTATTCAATTTACCTTTATGCCGCATTTTTATAAGGAGAGGACCTAAGAAATAATCACTCTGGGTAGAAACCTTTTCTCTAAGAAAATTATGTCCTCAGGATAACAAAAGTTAAATATCCTGTTGATAATTTTTATTGAAATAAGTGTCAAAACAAGTAAAATATCTCCTTAACACCTTACCCATAATGTACATGTACAAATTACGTTTTTTGATTATTGCTCTGCTATAATTTTTGGAATTGTGAAATAAAATATAGTGCCACCTCCCGGTGCTGATTCCAGCCAAATCCGCCCACCTAAAAATTCAATGTGTCTTTTGGCAATAGAAAGCCCTATTCCAGAACCAGTATACTCGTCCTTGCTGTGAAGTCTTTGAAAAATAATAAATATTTTCTCATAGAACTGAGGCTCTATTCCTATTCCGTTATCTTGGATTGAAAATTGCCAATCTTGGTCCTTTTCCTCAACATATATCTCAACAATTGGCGGAGTGCATTCCCTAGAGTACTTGATTGCATTGTCTATAATACAATGAAATATCTGGGTGATAGCAGCTTTATAGGTATGCAATGTTGGTAAATCGTTAGATTTGATTGTAGCTCCTTTTTCAGAGATTAGTTTTCTTCTTAACTTCTTAAATTCAGAAAGTAACTCGTTTATATCTACTGCTTCTTTACCTTCCGATGGGCTCTTTGATCTGGAATACTCTAACAGGTCAAGTATGATTTGCTTCATCCTTTTTGCGCCATCTGTCGCAAAATCAATATATCGGTGTGCCTTTTCATCAAGTTGATCTTTGTAATTTCGCTTCAATTGATCCATGAAGCTGGAAACCATTCTTAGTGGTTCCTGTAAGTCATGGGATGTAATAAACGCAAATTGCTCCAGATCTTCATTGGAACGTTCAAGCTCAAGCGTATACTGTTGTAGCTCCTGGTTCAGATCAATTAACTTTAATTCCATTTGTTTAAGTGAGTGTATATCCTGTAGACTACCAAAGACTCTTTTAGGTCTACCATCAACCATTTCCGCACTGCCTATTATACGAACCCATTTTTCAGTTTTATTGGGAGTGACAATTACGGCTTCATAATCAACCGAAATGCCCTTTTCAAAACAATCCGTCATCTTTGATTGTGCCAAAGAGCGAAAATCCTCCCTGTAAAAATTCATCCAACTTTCCAAATCAGGAGTATATGATTTCAGTTCTATTTCTAGGATATTAGACATTATACTGGACAAAATAACCTTATTTTCTGCCAAGTCTATCTCCCAACTACCAATCTTCGCTAGTTTTGTAACCTGTTCCAAAAGCTCTTCATTCTTGGCCTCCTCTGTGACATCCAATATCACCGAATTAAATACTATAGATCCATCAGCCATAAAACGTGGTGAACCATAACCCAAATGTGTTTTTATTTCACCATTGGGCAAATCATATTTCCACCGTGCTGTCCATTTTGTTCTAGATTCAATAGATTGGGCAAAACTTTTTTGAACTTTTTCAAAGTCGCCACTGGCCTTTATTCTGTCCCAAACCAAATGGTTATTTTCAATTACATCTTCTGAAGAATATCCCCATACTGTTTTTGAACCATTTGTTACATAATTGATGATGTCGGTTCCATCGGGATAGATTAGGTATTCAAAGACTACTCCTGGTAAGTTATCCGCCAATGATTGGAGCCTAAATTCGGCTTTTTTACGGTCGTTAATATCTTGCAGACTACCGAAAATACTTTTGCACTCACCGTTAATAAATTGGCTATTCCCAATAGCACGTATCCAACGTTCCTTTTTATTAGCCGTAATCACAACTGCTTCAAAATCAAATGACTCACCTGAAGATATACACCTTTTTATACAGGACCGTACCGTTTCACGAAAATCTGTTCGGTAAAAATCAATTACTCTTTCCAAATCTGGAACAAATGAATTTGGATCTGTTTCATGTATTCGGTGAACTTGGCTCGACCAAAATACACTTTGATTCACTAAATCAACTTCCCAACTGCCTATTTTGGCCAATCTCCCTGTATGTTGATATAATTCTCTAAGTTTCTTTTCTTCTGTAATGTTTTTAGCTACGGCATACACAATACCTTGTTCTGGCGAAGAAGTAGCAGACCAACTCAACCATACTATTTTACCTTGTTTTGTTATGTAACGATTTTCAAAATGCCGCATATTGCCTCCATTATAAAGAGCTGTTTGTTTCTCAACAGTTAGCGATCTATCCTTCTCATGTACAAAAGATTTTATTGGTTGCGAGAGCATTTCTTCTAATGAGTACCCAAGCAACTCTAATCCTGCTGGATTTATGCGTTTAAGGTAGCCATCAAATCCGGCCACACAAATCATATCTGGTGTAAAGTTGAAAATTTGAGCTAGTTCAATTTCTATCTTTTTTCGATTAAGTTCTGCACCAATCGTAGACTCTAATTTTTGAAATAGCGCCGAATTAAATGATAGGGCAGATTCAGTTTTATTTGTACCTAACAACAGGATACCGATAACCTCTTCTTTATGCTTTAATGGTACTCCCATCATCGTTACAATACCCGACTTGCTCACATCCTCTTTTATTTTCTTAAGCCATCTTTCGTCTATATTTTCCCAAATCTCTATCGATTTCATTTGCCAAACATAACCAGGCATCCCCTCTCCAAATGAATAAGATGTAATATTTTTGGTTGCATTTTGAAAAGCACTTCCCCTATCACCTTGAATATAAGCTGTTATACGATTAATCTTTTTATCGTCAAGGGAGGGTAACCACATTTCTGCGAAATCAAAATCTCCATACTTAGCAATATGTTCACATAGGTTTGTTATGCATACTTTTAAGTCATTCTCAATACTTCCATGGAAAATATCACTAATTTTGTTTACCAGTTCCGTTTCGAATTCTTTGATCTTTTGCTCAGTAACATCTCTCTCTATGGCTATCCAATGCGTGTACCAGCCTTCTCCATTAGCTACTGGAGTGACATTAAAGTTTATCCAGAATTCTTCTCCGTTTTTTTTGTAGTTGATAGTGGTTATTTCATAGGGTTCCCAATTTCTAAGTGCGCGACCAAGTTTTGCTAAATCCTCTGCATTGGAATTGGGTCCCTGTAGAATTCTAGGGGTTTTACCGATAACTTCGTCCGCCTCGTAACCCGTCATTTTGGTAAAAGCTTCATTAACATAGATTATTTTGGGCCCTGGTTCATCTTGTGGCTCCGCTTCGGTAATTAAAATGGCATCTTTTGTATTGGTGACAACACTTTCAAGGAGTTTCAGTTTTTGTTTTTCCTCAATTTTATCTGTAACGTCCCTTGAATTGGCTACAATACCTTTCACCGCTGGGTTGGCTAACATATTCGTTAGCACCGTTTCAACCCACCTCCATTGTTCTTTATAGTTTTTAAATCGGAAGGGTTCTACAGTTACCGTATTTTCGACAGCTATTCTTTGCAAACTTCCTAATGTCCTTTCTAAATCTTCAGGATGGATAAAATCAAAGGCACTTTTTCCAATATATTCTTCCGGTGGTATACCGAAAACGGCCAAACTAGTTGGGCTAACATAAACATAAACACCTTCTTCATTTAGTATTCCTATAACATCAGACCCCTCTTGAACCAAAGCTTTAAATCGTTGTTCGCTATGTTGAATTTTTTCTTCTTGCTTGATTTTTTCCTCGATATCCCTGGCAACGCAATACACGAGTTTGGTTTCGCCATCCCACCTTACCGACCAAGAATTATAGGCAATACCGCCTTTCTTTTTTTTATAACGATTAACGAAGGATTTTACATTATTACCATAAAGCACAGAAGTAGCTATTTCATTGGTTTTGGCCAAATCTTCTTCCAAAATCAAATCCAAATAGGATGTACCGATTAATTCTTCAGATGGATACCCCCAAAGCTTTAGAGAAGCTGCACTTACAAACACAAATTTCCGATCTTCATTAATTGTACAGAAAACATCTAAGGAAGCATCCATTAATTGATTTGCTTCAGATCTTTTCTTTACAATTTTTTTTATATCTTTTGAACGGCAGGCTGCACCAATAATTTTGTCATTGTCTCCGGTAAAAGGTTCAAAAGTTACTTGAATAAATTCAGTTTCATTTGACTTTGGATTGAAGTAATGCTCCTCTATTTCAAAAGATTCTCCTTTAAACGCTCTGATATAATAGGTTTTCCATTTTTCAATTTCAATTTCATTTACGACATCAGCAAATATTGACTCGTTCAGTGTACTTTCAACACTATTCAATTCTTTTGTTACATTTAGATAGGCTTTGTTGGCATAAATCAATTTAAAGTCAAGGTCGATCATCCAAAGAAGATCTTTGTTTTGATCTATAAAGATATTTATCAACTGAGATTGTCTCATAAAAAGAATTAATTATTCAGGGATTATGCCAATACAAGAAAAAATAATGAAAATTAAATATTTATTTAAAAAAAAACTTTCTAAGCCAGAGAATATTGACTAAGGAGTTCATTGCTATATAGGTATCTGAAGGTAATTTATTGTTCAGACTTGTGTATAACTGTAAATAATTGGTTTTATCGCATTATTTGTTAAAAATAATGAAAATTTATAACTAGCTGAACGCCTATGTCGCAAGTATAGCAATAATAGAGAATTAAACATAGCACAACAAAGTTGGTGAAGGTATACCGCTAATAATCAATACTTTGTGTAAATCTTAAAAGACGTAGTGAGTTTTACTAAATGACTCTGCTCAAACAGCGCACGAGAAAATGGTCTTGGTGTTTTCCTAGTTTTAAATGAAATTTGAACTATTGACAGCAATGGTTCTGGCAAATCTAATAAGTGTGGTAAAACAAGGTTGAAAATCTTAGATATATGCTCTGTTACCAATCAAATTTATGTGTTAAATTATTTAAAGCAAAAATTACTCGATGAAGTGGAATTGTAAGGTAGATGCTTAGATTTTGGATAAGTTTTACAAAAAAAAACCAGGAACCGTGTCCTGGACAGTGACTAATAGACATAACCTCAAGAACTATTCAAGAAAGTCAAATCATGGTGTAAGGAGGTTTTACTACACATTAAATAAGTTTACACTTTAATCGCCTTTGTCAAAATTTGAAGTGATCATTAAAAAGCCTAGAATAAGTTGCTTCATTACTTGATTATGGGTTTGAAAATTCCTTTTTGAACTTAAACATTTATTCAGTGCAATGAATCTCAAATTTTAATCTTAAAAGGTACTATATGGTATTCTTAATAAAATGAGATACGTGCATTTCATCGAATATTTTTTATATCACAGCGATTATTCATAGGAATGATTATAGGTTTGTCCCAGATAAATTATTAACCCTAAATCAAAATTTGCCATGAAAAAAATCACCTATTTAATTGCAATTTTAATGTTGTTGTCAATTACCAATTCCAAGGCTCAGGAATCAGCCAATGCAAGTGCCACGGCAACTGTTGTTGCACCGATAGCCATTTCAAAAACTACTGATATGAACTTCGGGAATGTTGCCGTAAGTTCATTAAATTCTGGTACAGTAGTACTTGCGCCTGGAGGAACCAGAACTACTACAGGAGACGCTACTACACCTGCTACATCGGGAACTGTTAGTGCTGCCTCTTTTGCTATTACTGGTGAAAGCGGCTATACCTATGCAATTACTTTGCCTAGTGGTGCAATAACTTTGGAGGCCAATGCTGGGGCAAACTCTATGACCATAGGCACCTTTACAAGTGATCCGAGTGCAACTGGAACATTAACAGGTGGGGCTGAAACTGTAAATGTGGGTGCCACATTAAATCTAAGTGCGGCTCAAGCCGCAGGTGTCTATAGTAGCACTTCAGACCTTACCGTAACTGTGAATTACAATTAAATAGAAGTTTGATTAAAAGGGTGTCTACTGATTTTTAGTAGGCACCTCTTATTTATACGATTATGTACAAAAGAAATCTTATGCCTTTTTTGGTGAACCTGTCCAAAGATTGGATATGCGCAGTAATGATTATTTCAACATCATTAAGTGGATATGCACAGGGCGATTTATTAATTTTTCCAAAACGTATTGTATTCGATGGAAATCATCAAAAGGTAAAGAAAGTCTATGTCACAAATAATGGTATTGAAACTACTACCTATAAAATTTCCTATATCGAATTAGATATGGATAAGGAAGGTAAATTGGTTGAACTCGACACAATTTATGCCAACCAAAATATCGCCTCAAAAAAATTACGAATATACCCTCGCCACATTACTTTATTGCCCGGTGAATCCCAGGTAGTCAAAGTTCAATTGATCAATGAAAGGAACATAGCGGAAGGAGAATATAGGTCACATCTATATTTTAGATCCGTGCCAAATCCAAAAAATCCCGAAGAAAGGGGAAGTGGGAAGGCATCTGACGACAATATCAGTATTAAATTGAATTATGTCTATGGAATTTCTATAGCCAATATTATAAGGGTTGGAAATCCAAATATTCAAGTAAACATAGAATCCTTCAAAGTGGAAAATATCAAAGAGCAGTATATTTCAGTTTCAATGAGCCTTGAACGCAATGGTAATTTTTCCTCTTATGGCAACATTGAATTTGAGTATATCTCGCCTAATGGAAAAATAATTCATTTAAAAACTATTAAAGGTTTTGCCGTCTATGCTCCTGGAAATTTAAGGCAGGCACATTTTGGACTCAATACATTGGATGGACTAGATCTAAACAATGGAAAAATTAGAGCAACCTATAAAGAAGAAGGTAATGAACGAATTTATGCACAGGAAACATTAAATCTATAACGGCATTTTGGGAAATGAAATATTGGACCTGTTTTTTACTTTCCCTTTCCTTTTCAATTTCTCTTGCTCAGGATGTACATGTAACGGCCATTCAAGATCTTGATTTTGGTAAATTTTATGTTACTGGGAATGGTTATGGAAATATCATCGTTCGCAACGACGGTACCTGGTACGCAGAAAATAATGTGAGACATATCGGATTATTTCCTCGCGCTGCTATTTTTAATATTTGGACGGAGAGTTTGAAACCCATAAAAGTTAAAGTCGAAATTTTCAATAGTCAGCTCACTAATACTGCAAATCTAACTGGACATAGGGTTGATAATGACGAAAACATTCAATATCACATAGTAAGTCATGATTCACCTTTAAGAATATCCGTAGGAGGTATATTACGTTTAGAATCTAGTAGTGGCAAAAGTTGGGGGACATATCAAGGAAATGTTAGTGTTAGGGCTACTATACTCCCTTTCTTAACTGATTGAAATAGATAAAAAATTTCTTAAAATGAACTCGGACATATTGTATCTTTTCGTAAAGAAAATAGTTTGTCCAATTATTTTTTTTTTGTTACCATGGAATTCGTTGGCAATCCAAAGTCAAGCTTGTGATGAAGTCCCGGTATCTTTGCGAGTAGAACTTATTGGAGAAATTGAACTGCAGTCCCTGGTTTGTGAAAAAGAATTATTTCTGTCAATTAATGAGTTATTTGATTTTCTGAAAATAAAAATTGAATCGGATCCTCAATTGAATCTACTGGAGGGTTATTTACAGGACCAGGATGATATTTATAAAATTGATGTCGAGCGAAAAGTTATTACTTATAAAGGTAATGTTTACGAACTATCACAAACAGACATACGCAAATATACTTCAGGCGTATATTTAAGGGAACAAATTATTTACGAAATTTTTGGCCTAAAAAGTACTTTCAACTTCAGAAACCTATCGGTGCTTATGGAAGTGGAAATAGAACTCCCCTATCTTAAGGAGGCAATACGTAATAAGTTACGCCAAAAAATACCCAATGACCTACAGATTCCGATAGCAGATACCACAATTTATAAGGAGAAGCCATTATTTGATTTTGGCACCGCTAGGTGGAATATATTCTCAACTCAAAGATCGGACGGAATGAACTATAGTCGCCTGGGTCTTGGACTAGGAGGGGTACTTATGGGCGGAGAACTTAGTGGTAGGCTAAATGCGGTTACCGACCAACCTCTTGACATCCGAAACCAGTTTTACCGTTGGCGTTTGGTGAATAACGAAAATACTTTGATTCGTCAATTAACGATAGGTAAAATTAGTACCCAAACAAGATCTTCAATTTTTAGTCCAATTGTTGGTGTACAAATGACAAATGCACCAACATATCGAAAGCGTTCTTTTGGCACCTATATCCTGAGCAACTATACTAAACCCGGCTGGATGGTAGAATTGTTCATCAATAATGCCCTCGTAGATTTTGCGAAGGCCGATAATTTCGGGTTTTTTAGTTTTGAAATACCATTGGTTTATGGAAATACATCCATAAACCTACGTTATTATGGACCTTATGGGGAAGAGGAACATTCCAACCAACAAATAACCATACCTTTTAATTTGCAACAGAGTGGAAATTATGAATACGACGTAAACTTTGGAGTAGTGGAAGATACCGGAGCACTTTTTCTTCAATCGGAAATAAATTATGGGGTGTCACAAAATTTATCTTTGGGTGGGGGATTGGAGTATTTGTCTTCCCTCGAAAAAAATCAAGTGATTCCTTATGTGAATGGAAATATGCTAATTGGTGGACAAACGATTATTTCCGCGGAGTATATGCCCAATGTGGGATATAGGGCTACATTGAATTATCGCCATCGCAAAAATTATCATTTAGACCTCTTTTATACCAAGTATCAGAAGGATCAAACGGCTATTCTTTATAACTACAATGAACAGCGTTCGGCAATTCTAACGACCCCAATCAGCTTTGGTGAATTTGCTGTTTCTTCGAGATTGGCCCTTCGACAGACAGTTCTAGGTAATAATAATTTTTCCAACCTTGAGTGGCTACTAAGTGGCAATGTTTTAGGTATCAACACCAATATTCATACAAGGGCATTTTATAATGATTTGACCAAGCCCGATTTTTTTTCCCGATTTACATTCTCAATGGGACTGCCCTACAAATTGACATTGTCACCGCAAATAGAATTTAACTATATTGACAATAAAATCACCTCGGTACGAGGTGAAATCTCTAAACATCTATTTAAGGATACCTACTTCCGATCTAATATTGAACACAATTTTAAGTATGATAAGTTCTATTTAAACTTTGGCGTTACTATAGGCTTAGGATTTTCACGCCTGGGCCTTTCAAGTAATATAAATACCGACCATAGTTCCTTCTCTCAGATACTTACTGGAGGGGCTTCCTATTCCCATGAGGCAGACTATATGGTCTTTGACGAAAGAACGGCCTTAGGTCAGGCCAGTGTAAAATTCTTACCATTCCTAGATGTCAATGGTAACGGAAAAAAAGATGGTGCGGAACCAGAAATAAAAGGTTTGGAGGTTTATTGCAAGCGCGGTGGGCTCAAAAAGTATCTGGATACGGGTTCCATTATCTTCACTGGCATGGAACCATATGTTCCGCATTACTTCACCTTTAACTCCGATCAGTTTCAAAATATTGCTTGGACCATGGATTATAACAGTATGAACTTAACCTTGAACCCGAACCAGATAAAATTGGTAAAAATACCTATCAATGTAATGGGGGAGGTGAGTGGCTACGTTAAATACGAACAAGAGGGTATAGGTTCAGTTAGAATGACTATCAAGGATAAGTTTGGGGAAAAATTAGCACATATTACTTCTGAAAGTGATGGATTTTTTAGTTTTTTCGGCTTGCCATCCGGGGAATATAGCATTCAACCGGACACCCTTCAACAGGGCAAGCTTGGATTAAGGCCACATCAAGAAACTCACTTTAAAATTCAAAATGGTGAAGAGGGGGATTATGTTGATAATATTCTTTTAAAGCTTGTGGATTTAAATCGTTATGAGGACATTGCTAAATTAGATGTTCCTGAAGATGGCTTATCTCCAAAAAAAGAAAGCGAGAAAAATTTAATTTTAAATGGACTGTCACTTCCCACACATTCAGATATCGACACTTTTGAAAGAAAAAGTATAAATAAGTATGCTATGGGCACTACTGGCAACCAACCTTTGCCAGAGTCCACGTATACTGAAAAGGAATCCCTACTGGAAATTTCTGACACCAATAACTTCCAAAAGACAATAGATCCTAAGGTCAAGCTGCCAGGTTTAATTTATAGTGTCCAAATTCGTACTTCCAAGAAAAAATTGTCTCCAACCAATCCTATTTTTAAAGATATATCGGACATTTCATACTATATAAATGATGGTAATTATTCTTATACTTGGAGGGAAACCACCAATTATAATGAAGCTTTAGAACTTAGAAGAATTGCTGTACAGAAAGGCCATAAGGATTCTTTTGTAATTTATCATTACAATGGAGAGCGAATCTCACATGAGAAGTTAAAGATTCTAAAGAGTTTACAAAAAGAGCTATTTGATTTAACAAAAAACAGCTCAAATGAACTTAGGAACTCTATCGTTAATGATTTTAAAGGGAAAGACCGTAATACATCGTCATATAATTTCGAAGTGGTAGCTAAACCAACACCTAAGGAAGTTCACCAGCCCTTGGTATTTAATGTTCAGTTAATGGAGACCCCTGAGCAATTGGAAAGCGGATCGCCTATTTTTGATTGGCTTCCAACTCTAAAACATTACAGAGAGGGTCCAAAATATAAATACTTTTTAGAGGGTAGTAAAAATCTTAATCATGCGGTTGAGATTAGAAAGACCTTGATTGAGCTCGGTTTTGACAAGGCCATAATTGTTCCGTTTGATAATTTGGGAATATTGAATCCTTTGCAGGCAGAAGGTAAAGTGTTGTATCAGGATTTAATACAGCTGACTGGAATGGCGGGAATTCCCATAAAAATTTATAACGTTTATGATGAAAAAGTGGAAACATATTTGTCCGAAGCTGACGGCAAATTTCAAATCAGAGGACTGCCTCATGGAAATTATAAGGTGGTTTTGGATACTAGTTTAGTAAGGTCTTATAAAATGAGAACCCCGACAAATTCTTTTCTGCTTTCCATTAAGGACAATACCGAAATAAGCCCGCAGGACTTGAATTTTATATTGAAACCAATACCTGACAAAGGAGAAGATTTATATAAATTTAAAAATAATTCGGGTAACGGCTTGGTCTTCAAAGTACAGATTCTGGCTTCCAATATGATGCTCCCTCAATACCACAACCTTTTTAAGGGGCTAAAGGGTATTTATACATATCAACATAAAGGGGTGTATAAATATGCTGTTGGGGACCTAAAAACTCTGGAAGAAGCCAGGGATTTAAAACTGGAACTCAAGAATAATGGATTTCCTGACGCTTTTATAGTAAGCTTTTACAATGAGAAAAGACTTGATATGTTAGAGTTGGCAGGTTGTATATTAATTGAACAGGATAGTGTTAGGGAAGGAATGATAGGTATGAAAATACATATATACCAAAAGGACAATCTTAAGTCGGTTACAACATTAGTATCCGGTAGGGAAGGGCATTTTAATTTTCTGGGCTTAAAACCTGGGAAGTATAAAGCGAAAATTGATAGTGAACAACTTCGAAAGCTCGGTTTGGTTTCAGTATACCCTGAAAAGGATTTTGAAATTACCTTGGATGGTAAGGGCTCCCAGGTGAAGCCATTAATATTTGAAGTTAGCCCTCTACCTTAATATTTAACGCTAGGTCAAAATTAAACATAGAAGTATTCCTCTTTTAGGCTACTCATTATATAAGGTTTCAATAAAAGGCTTACAGATGGGATATCAACATGGTGGAATTACAAGAACCGTATTGGTAAGTGTCATCATGCTGGTGCAATATATATGCTCACCATCCCTTAAACAGAGTATTTTAAAAATATAAATGGGTTGGACTCTTATCTTTACTCCGACCCTTTTTACTTGCTCGCCTGATCGAAAAACAATGGGACGTAAACAACTGATTTAGTATTGGCAATTTAGCATTGTTTGGAAAAATTTAGTTTTGAAAGAAATCTTACCAACTTCTGTCTCCTTTTGCCTGTGATTAATTGCCCAAAACTTTATTAAAAATATCGTTCTTCCTTTATAACTGGCCAGAATGGTTATATAGTAATTTGGCATATGTAGTGTCATCCACTACTTAGGGTTTCGATCGCATGATCAGAATTTCCTCTTGAACGAAGCACTGATTTTCCTTCTTGTTTTTTACATATTCGAAAGGCTTAATTTACTTTCCTTTATTTCGGGAGACTTTAGGTTTCCAGTTTTAAATATCCAATGGTGGGTATTTATAGAGCTCTTATGGTCCTTTCTACATGCTGAATAACTTAATACTTGGCATCCCAAACTCAGAATTTGCTTCCAGGTATTACCCAAATTGCTACGTTTATTCCAAAGTGAATACGACTATTAAATATGCCATTTCAATTCGGATTCTAGGTTAATAAATAAATAATTTCACCGTTTTAATTTCAATCATCAACCATACTAAATAAGTACTCGAAAATGATATAAACAACTAATCATTACCGCCGGGGAGATCTAAAAATATCTCCCAGGTTATTAACAAATATTATCAAAGAAATAGAATAGTCAAAATAATTATCTGGAGCGCTTGTCATCATCCTTGGTCTTTATATTAATAAGGTAACCTTGCCTATTTGGGATAATATTTAGGTGCCCAAGAAGCAATCTTTCTAGAGATTAACTTACATACCAAATCGTGAATTCAACCCAATCTAACATTTAAATTATGAACAAAATTATTATTGTAATCGCCGCTTTTCTTCTTGCTAATATTAGTATGGGACAAGAACTAAGTGCAATGGAAAAATCAAAAAAAGACCTCATTGAAATTAAGCGAATAATTAACGTAACGGACGATCAATACCAATACATAGAAACTTTGCTTATCTACTACTATAATAACGGCGGAGATAATGTTTCAGAGGATAATGCTAATCTCCAAATAGCAAAAAATGTGCACGAAAAAATAAGAGCCAAGTTATCTACTCAAGATTTCGAAATTTTGTATGAGGAATGGCTAAAGACAATGGTTAGATAACAATTTAAAATTATTTCAAAATGAAAAAATATATACTCTTAATCCTATTCCTTTTCAATACTTTACTGTTCTTTTCACAAGAAATTGACTGGTCCAGCTTGTCAGGAAATATGCCAGAGGCAGGCTATGTAACAAGTAGTTACTCAGCAGTAGCCGCTGACGGTGCATCCTTGGTAACTGTTAATATTACCCAATCCGGTTCTTCTACTACAGGTGGTGCAGTCAACGCGGTAGCCCCTAGTTCTGTAGGAAATAGTTATAATTTTAATAATGAAAGAGCGGCAATAGGTTATTCCGGTAATACCTATACCTACACTTTTAGTGAGCCAGTTTATGTTACATTAAGCTCACAGGCACATAGTGCCTTAATGAGGACTGAGAACATAAAACTAAATACGACTACTCCCGGAGCTACCATTAAAGCAAGTTTAGTAAACCCTTTGGCCAATCACTTTTTACAAGGAAATGAATCTGCAAATGTGCATTTAGGTTCAATTGGTTTAAACAACACAACAACTGGAACCTATTGGTTGGCTACAACATCAATTCCAGTAACAAATTTAAGTGTAGAGTATTATACAACTGATGCTTCTGACATAGCAGGTAATGAGCCTTTCACTATAACACTAGATCCTTTGCCCTTTATATTATTGGACCCTACCGATTCAACTGGTGCGGGAAGAACAAATATTAATGTTCCGGCCTGTACTACAGGATATGAATTTTTGGAAGTGGTAAATACAGGTATTTCTGCAAACTATGTTGGTGGAAGAGGTATGGCCTCTATGACTGTTACTCTTCTTAATCCTCAAGATATTGGTCAAGAATCTTTATCAATGTCAGGAGGTTTTTCTGGTCTATCGGTGTCAGGCAACGGATCAACAAGTTTAATTATGACAAATACATCTGGCAGCCTAAACGCGCCTTTTGTAAGTGCTGTAAATGATTTATTCTATAAGAACACATCGCTATCTCCTAATACTGAGGAGGTAAGAGAAGTTCAAATAACTTATACCGATACTGAAGGAAATATATCAGCATCTGCATCAGCATTTTTAACTTTAACCGAAGGTGCCAACGCTGGATTACCAATAAGTCCAAAATATGTTTTTACTGGTGATCCAAATTTTGATTTGTTCACCACTTTGGATGGTTCTCAAAACACTGGAGGAACGTGGGTCGATGTGGATGAAACTGGAGCATTAATAAACCCAAGTACAATTAATGTGTCTGCATTGCCATTAGGTGGTAGCACATTTAGATATGATGTAGTAGGTAATGGACCATGTAGTAATGCCTTTGCTACTGTCGTTGTTATAAAAATTAATAGCTCAGAGGTTCCAATATCTTCAAATACGTCTTGTGGACAAGTAATGACTGAATATACCAATTCGCTATACTCATCAAATTCCGATGATCCAATTTTTATCTTTTCTGGAGGTTCTGGGGAATTATCCGCTGAATTAGGAGCGGCAGGAACAATATTTGATTGGTATAAATACAATCCCACGACAAACTCATATGACACCTATGCATTGAATTCAACTCCAACTCAATCAGGATTAGGGGATGGAGGATATTTAGTAGTTAGAAATGATGGCGGTACGATTGAAGAAGGACGTGCATGGGTTTGGAATTCTAATTTAATTCTAGAGGCAGGAACACCTCAAACTATATGTGAAGGACAAACTGTAACCTTGAATGGTTCAGGTACAGTTAGCAACCCTACATTTACCTATTATGATCCTGTTGTTGTACCGCTAATAATTGACTCATCAACCCAAATAACGGTAACTTTTGATGCCACTCATACTTATGTTTCAGATTTAGGGTTTTATATGGTCTCTCCTGACGGTTCGACTACCATAGAATTGGGAGTAAATCAAGGCAATACATGTAATGGTGGAGATAATGTAACCAATTTAAGGTTTACAAATCAAGCTGCGGATGTCTTCAATTATTGCAGTCAACCAGCACCACTAACCGGGCTTTATAATCAGTACTTTGATGGAACCACCACCATTACCATAGATTGGTCTCCTCTGTACGGAATGAATGCAAGGGACGGTGGTTGGGCTGTCCAAATTTATGATTGTGTTGGTGCGGATGTGGGAAGTTTAACAGGAGCCATTATTAGTTTCGACAATGGTGCAGATGGATCAGTAACATATAGTAGTGGTGCTATTAGTTCACCCATTAATGATAATTCTTGTAATCCCGCTTCGGCTTCAAAATTTATTGTGCCTTTTAATCCTCCTGTGCAAAATTCAAACAGCTCGATAGCATTGAATAACGGAGTAGGCATCGGGAGTATGGGAGGCTATGAATGGTCATATAGTACAAATAGTGCCACTGGCCCATGGTCCGGACCTTTTGAAAATGCTAATCTAACACCAGATTTCCCAATAAACGAAACTACATGGTTTAGAATTGTTGCAGATAACGGGGTTGGCTGTTTATTTGAAGATGTTGTTCAAGTAACATCACAGCCCAAATCTCAAGCTGGTCTAAATGATTTTGTTTCATTTTATGTACACGATACGCCTACGGATTTGTTTACTATAATTGATGGAACTCCAGATTCTGGAGGATCCTGGTCAGGGCCAAGTACATTATCCGGTGGTTATGAAGGAACTTTTAATCCACTTACTAATATATCAGGAATCTATACATACACTGTCAATGGAACAGCTCCTTGTTCAGCTTCCACTGTAAATGTAGAAGTGTTCATAAACAGATCCGTAGATTCTGACGGTGATGGGGTGACTGATGGACAAGAAGTTACCGATGAAACAGATCCGTTAGATATTTGCAGCTATATTCCTGCGAATGCCACTTTGGAACCAAGTACTGGTTGGAATACGGCTGACTGTGACGGTGACGGTGTGACAAATGCGGACGAGACAACGGACGGTTCGGATAGCCAAGACCCCTGTAGTTATGTAATGGAAAGTGTTTCAGCGGCCCCAAGCACAGCCTGGAACACTGAAGACTGTGATGGCGATGGTGTTACCAACGGACAGGAAATGACCGATGGGACCAATCCACAGGATGATTGCTCATATTTAACATCAAGCATAAGTGTTACGGTGACTTCCACTTCCGACTGCGACGGCGACGGCGTGACGAACGTGGATGAAGCGACTGACGGAACAGATGGCCAAGACACATGTAGTTTTGAGTTGGATAGTGTTTCCGAAGCCCCAAGTACGGCATGGGAAAACGAAGATTGTGACGGCGATGGTGTTACCAACGGACAGGAAATGTCAGATGGGACCGATCCTAAGGATGATTGTTCATATCTAACGGCAAGCATCAGTGTTACAGTGACTTCCACAGCCGACTGTGACGGTGACGGGGTTACCAACGCTGACGAGGCAACGGACGGAACAGATGGCCAGGAGCTCTGTAGTTATGTAATGGAAAGTGTTTCAGTGGCCCAGAACACAGCTTGGGACGGAGAGGATTGTGATGGCGATGGCGTTACCAACGAACAGGAAATGTCGGATGGGACCGATCCTAAAGATGACTGTTCATATCTAACGGCAAGTATCAGTGTTACGGTGACGTCCACAGCCGATTGTGACGGTGACGGGGTGACCAACGCGGATGAGGCAACGGACAGAACAGATGGCTGGGATACTTGTAGTTTTGAATTGGAAAGTGTTACAGTGGCCCCGAGTACGGCCTGGGATACTGAAGATTGTGATGGCGATGGTGTTACCAACGGACAGGAAATGTCGGATGGGACCGATCCTAAGGATGATTGTTCATATCTAACGGCAAGCATCAGTGTTACGGTGACATCCACAGCCGATTGTGACGGTGACGGGGTGACCAACGCGGATGAGGCAACGGACGGAACTGATGGCCGGGACAATTGTACTTATGCGTTGGAAAGTGTTTCAGTGGCCCCGAGTATGGCCTGGGATACCGAAGATTGTGATGGCGATGGTGTTACCAACGGACAGGAAATGTCGGATGGGACCGATCCTAAGGATGATTGTTCCTATGTAACTGCGAGTATTAGTGTTACGGTGACATCCACAGCCGACTGTGACAGTGACGGGGTGACCAACGCGGATGAGGCAACGGACGGAACAGATGGCCAGGACCATTGTAGTTATGCGTTGGAAAGTGTTTCAGTGGCCCCGAGTACGGCCTGGGATACCGAAGATTGCGACGGCGATGGCGTTACAAACGGACAGGAAATGGCCGATTTAACAAATCCCCTGGATGATTGTTCATATCTAACGGCAAGCATCAGTGTTACGGTAACTTCTACAGCCGACTGTGATGGTGACGGCGTGACCAACGATAAGGATAAATGTCGAAATACTCCAGTTGGAGAGGCGACCGACACCAATGGCTGTTCAGCTACACAAAGGGATGATGACAATGATGGAGTAAATGATGCCTTGGACCAATGTCTACAAACCCCGAATGGTGAGAGTGTGGATACCAATGGATGTTCGGATTCTCAAAAAGATGGAGACGCAGATGGTGTAAACGATGCAGATGATACGTGTCCAAATACCATTATAGGACAGACCGTGGATGCCAGTGGATGTTCCCCTGCCCAAAAAGACAGTGATGATGATGGCATAAACGATGCGGATGATACATGTCCGGAAAGCCCATCAGGAGAGTCTGTGGATATAAATGGCTGCTCAGATTCCCAAAAGGACGCAGATGCGGATGGTGTAACCAACGAAATGGACGAATGTCCAAACACCCCGATAGGAGAAGATAGTGATGCCAATGGCTGTTCTACTACCCAAAAGGATACGGATTTTGATGGGGTGGATGATGCAAAAGACCAATGTCCGAATTCCCCTGAGGATGAGGCTGTAGATGTCAATGGTTGTAGTGCCTCCCAGAAGGATGAAGACGGAGATGGAGTACAGGACTCAATGGATAATTGCCCTTCTTCATTTAATCCTGGACAAGAGGACCGGGACAATGATGGGTTCGGCGATGTGTGCGATACCGTGGAACTGAACGTTTCCCAATCATTTACCCCCAATGGAGACGGAATAAATGATTCTTGGATGATATACAACATTGAGAATTATCCCAACTCCCTTGTTAGGGTATTCAATTCCTGGGGGAAAGAGGTGTTCTCGGCCAAGAACTATCAGAACGATTGGGATGGACGTTACAAAGATTTGAGTGCCAAACTGCCGTCTGCCGGATCATATTATTTCCAAATCGATTTTGAGGGCGATGGGAAAGTGGACCAGGACGGTTGGCTATTTATCACCTCACGTTAACCAAACCAATAATGAAAGCAAAAAAAAAGTAACATGCGAATATTACATAAAATTATTTTCAGCGCTTTTTTCTTAGTGGGCGGTACCTTGTTTGCCCAACAGGAAGGAGTAATCACCAATTATTTTTACCATATGAATTCATACAACCCTGCTTTTGTGGGTGTGGACGGGGAAACTATGGTGGTAGCCAGCTTCAGGCAACAATGGACGGGAGTCCTGGATGCCCCCAGTGCAGAGGCGGTCTCCTTTGGGACTACTTTGGGCAAAAACCTGGGTATAGGGATATCTGTATATAACAGCAATACCTTCGTGGAGAGCCAGACCTTTACGGGCATCGATTTTTCCTATAGGCTGCAATTGTCCCAAGGGACGGATCTATATCTGGGTTTAAAGGCCGGTGGCAACTCCTATGGCGTAAACACCTCAGGCTTGGAGACCTATAATATAAATACGGATCCCAGTATCTCGTCCATCTCTCGTTTTAATCCCAATGTTGGTGTGGGGGCCTTGTTAAAGAACGGCCAATGGTATGCTTCCATAGCGGTGCCGAGACTACTGTCCACGGAACGGGCAGATAACAGCAACGGAGTGGCAATGGCCGCGATGGCCAAGCCACATGTTTATGCCACGGCGGGGTATGAGTTGCTATTGAACCCTGGATCCAACCTAATGCTAAGGCCGTCGGCCATGGGGCGTTATGTGAGCGGGGCACCGGTATCCGTAGATTTCAATACTATGCTTTCTTTCGATAACAACTTTGAGCTTGGCGGCAGTTACAGGACCGACGGGGCCTTTGCCGGACTAGTAAATTTCAACATCAAAAAAAGAATGTTGATCGGATATGCCTATGAGATAAGTACACGCAGCGAATTGGCCAGTGCCAAAAATACCAATGAGTTTTTGTTGAGGTTCCTTTTTTGAGTGAACCAGTGGTTTAGTAGTAAGTTGTGGTTGGAAGGCTGGGATGAATGTCAATCCCAGCCTTTTTTTGTTGTTTTACTCCATAACAGTATAAAAAGATTCAAATAGCATCATTTACATTATGATTTTGGTGTGAATTGACCCTTGTATTAGAGAGTCTAATTAAATGAGGAGCTCATAAATTATTGAATGTGGATTTGATATAAAAGGGGCAAGCCATAAATTTTGAAAGTCGAGGTTCTTCAAGATTGATATTTGGTTCAATTAATTATTGTTACGGGTAGCTTACTTATCTTTCTTCAAAGAACGATTTATTTGAATTTATGCCCCTGAAAGAACATTTAGAATATCCAATCGGGATATGTAATGAATCATTGTTTGTCGATATATTATTATTAAAATTGACTTCCTTCCTTGTGCTATAGGTTTAGTTTCTTTATTAATTAATATAAGTCTTGGACCACAAGCCTCAAATTCATGAATTCACACACTACCAATATCTGAGTCACATAATCTAATTAAAATAAATCAGTTTAGATTATATGTAGGAGTCAACCCTGGGTGAATTATGGAATTGGGATATGTTCTTTATGGAAGTGGCTTGGATGAATCCAAAATTCTAGATCGCGATAGTGTACGTTACTAAAGAATTACTACACATAAAAGTTAACTGAAAAAATATCAACCATATAGTAGGTTTAAATTTGCAGTTGCCCAAGAAGTATAAGGCGGAAGAGGTGATATTAAAACTTAGACCGATCCTAATTCACAAAAATTTAGAAATTGAAGAGAGGGAGGAAAGTATTGGATTCAGATTATATCAACGCCTTCAACTTGTTTAGTGTGAATAAGTAAATAGAGGAAGATTGGTTCAATCAAATTGGCCCTAGGTGAAGGAGAGAGATAACAGTTTTATGTTGCGATTTTGATAACCGGAAAATTGAAAGAATGGAATAATTAATAGTTGTGTAGGAATAATTTTATGCCTAAAATTGCGCGAATATTAATTTTGACCAGTGACATGTTTGGAGAGTTTCTTTTGTTAATTACTGGCTGCCTTGGATTGTTGACAACGGCAATACCTCTTTTTTACCAGAGGAACAATCGAATGGTAAATTTTTATTTAATCCTTATTTTATTTTATGTTTCTGTTTTTTCGCTTTTGAAATCTTCTTACCTATTAGGTATACAGGACATAATGGATCAAACCTCCCTAGGTTATAAAAGGCTCTCCCTTTTTATGTTTCCTACCTTGTTCCTATATTTTAAGAGGGTTATTAAGGATGCCCCTAGATGGAACATTAATGATTTGATACATTATATTGTTCCTATACTCTTTTTTACGACGGTTCAGTCCTTGGAAGCTTTTGGATATTTATTGCCAGAAGTAATTAGCTTATTTTACATCTTTTATTTTTTATTAATTCTGTTTTACCTACTTCTTTCCATTCGTCTATATCAAATTTCATTTTTAAGTAAGCACTCCAGTGGAAACCAAATTTTGAACATGGACCACTATGCAAAAAAATGGATACTTTTTCTATTGATTATAAACGTAATATTATGTTTTAGGGTTTTGGTAATCGTATGTATGGATCTTTACCACGGAACTTTATCGGGTTTTGAAAATGGAATGTGGTTATGGGCCACTATAATCATTGCAATCTTCGTTAAATTGCTAATTTCACCGGAAATTTTATTCGGCAGCAGCGTACTTCAAAAAAGAGTTGATATTTCAAGGGGGCACGGCAAAAAAACAATTGCTCTGAATGTCTGGAAGTTGGACCAGACCACTAAATTTAATAACAAACAGGATGAATTACTATCTGCAAAAGTTCAGGGATCCTTAATTGAAAAAATACAAACCATTGAAGAAGTGGTTTTTGATAAAAAACTATTCGGGAATTCAAACTTTGATCTACAAATGTTGGCTAGGGAAATTAAAGTACCTAAGAGTCACTTGACATTTATCTTCAAATATCACTGCCAACTCTTTTTTCCGGAGTTTAAAAAAATGTTACAAATTCGGGAAGCTGAAAATTTAATCGATCAAGGGTATTTAAAAGATAATACAATAGAATCTCTTTCGGTCACGGTCGGTTTTTCGTCCTATAACCCATTTTATGTGTCATTTAAAAAGCATACAGGTTTTTCACCGCAGAATTATATTAAACAGTAGATCTAATATAAGTGAATATTCCATATTTTAAATCCTCCCAAAAGCAATTAGGATCATCCTTAAGTCTTTTAGGTATTACTGTTGTGCTAATGGTAACCTCCTATTTTCAAGAAGACATTGTATTCTTTTCAAATCTTACTTGCTCCAATGGAGCATATAGGGTATTCTGATGATTGATTCTAATTAAACGAATCCCCTTCGATTTGTAACAAATAAAATTTGGTTCTGAATTTCTGGTTGAACCTTCAAAAAGATTGAAAGGCACCTGTCGCAATTGCCTACCATCAATGGTTTGAATCTTATTCTATGAACGCTTTAAAACTTAGAAATTATACATAATGGTTAAGTCCTACTAAGTTTTAAAACGTTCATTATTAAAAAAGCTACAGTTATACTTTTCATGGTCCGCTGGTTAACTACCCAATGTAATTCTAATTTTACTTACTCCTTTACTATAATTTTACCAACAGTAAAAACCGATTTTTTATTTAAAAATCATTTAGAAATCAGGTGCTTATGAAGTTTTTGTATTATTCTACTAATAAATTGCCATCTACATTATCCACTAGTTCATCCTATCGTGTTATTGGAAAAATAGGATTGTCTAAGCATCTCACAGGTTTTATGAATAAAGGCGTCCTAATTTCAGACAACGGTGCTCAATGGTTAAGTGTAGGCATTATTTCAGCTAATTCATTAACCATGCTATTCTTCGAATCCATTTTTTGGCTTAATTCGATTTTTTACATTCTGACAGGTATTATTATTAAATTTTTCACAAGGTTCAAAATTGACCATGTTTACCAAACATCAACCAATAAATATATAAAGTCTGTAACAACTGCAGTAATGGCTATAGGTCTTCACTTTTTTGTTAAAATAGCTCAGTGCAATTATTCCACTGTGATTTGTTTTAATCGAAAACAATTACTTATTCGTTTTACATATTAAATTATTCAAATCACAATTGATATGAAATCAAACATTCTAAAAATTATTATTATTGAGAATGACCGCTGCCTTCACGAGGCTTACAAGTACTATTTCGAAACATATAAGGATTATTCCCTTGATGGCATATATGATTCGGTAAAGGAGGCCCTTATAGATTATAATAATATTATGCCAGATATTATTCTTTCCGAAGTTTCCATGCCAGATGGATGCGGTATTGAAGGAATTGGACGCTTTCGTAAAAAGGATTCCAATGTTAAAATTATTATGATTACAGCTGACAGCGATTTTGAGGTCGTAAAAAGGGCCTTTAATCATATGGCGAATGGTTATCTCACCAAACCAGTAAACAAACATAGCTTGCACCATGCCCTAGATTCTGTAAAATATGAAGGAGCTACAATAAGCAATGATATCACCAAAAAAATTATTTCGATGTTCCAAAAAAAATCATATGCTTCATTCTCAGAAAGGGAAAATGAGATAATTCACTATTTGGGCCAAGGAGCAACTTATAAAACCATCGCCGACAATTTGTTCCTAACGCCAAGTACCATTAACTTTCATATACAGAATATTTATCTGAAATTAGATGTAAACTCAAAATCAGAAGCCTTGGCTAAATTGAGGGATCTGCCACATTTTGAGTGTTATATTTAAAGAGATAAAGTACAACTTTAGAAAAGGTGACTATATATTCTATCGAAAGCAGAAAAATTGACTCAACTGAGTATTTTGACCATTAATGCTTAATAAATAATCTGCTCATGATTTTATGGTTTATGTAAGTCATAAGCAACCATGGTAACGAATTATTAAACTCCTTACTTATTCGTTTAAGAAGTATGTATGACCTTCTAATGGAAGAATTTAGGGCCTGTAACTTTACCTCCTTTTATTTTAAGGAGTATAGTTCAACAACCAATGTTAGACAATCCAGCACATAAAATATAATCGTTTTACCTCCTGATTTTATCCTATTGAGTCATTTCAACGATATAACTGTACAGATAGTCGTAAAAGTATAATAAAAATATTATTGAATTATGAAAACCTATTACTGATATGTTTAAAATTCCCTTTGTAAGACTTTTCCTTATGCGTTGATGCAATTATTGTCGTTATATAACAATCACAATCCAATAATTACTTATTGTCGAAAAAATAATTACCATTTATGACCAAACTAATTCCCCCGTCTTCCGGCGTTAAAGCCTGCTGGAAATATTATCGTCTATTAGGTATAAAAATAAACCAGGTATCAATTTTCAAAAATCTATATGCAACACTTTTTTTTGTTTTGGGAATCAATTTCTCTTTTGGGCAGTTAAGTGACCTACACTATTTACCACCCTTAAAACAAATAAGCAGTAATACAGTTGTTCAATACCAGGCACTTTATCTATCAACTCCAGAGACTAGCCCATTTATTGTCCAAGTTTATGGTGGAACCAGTACAACTCCTTTAACGACTTTAACCATTTCCAATACTAACCCCGCAGAATACTCATTACCAAACGGCGATAATGAAATAACTTTGGTTTCCAACGCCAATACCGGAATTGCGTTAAGTAATAGCGGTCTTCGATTTCAATCGACAGACGGACAAAGATTCTATGTAAATTACAGAGGAAGGTCTGGTTACCAAGCCGTTTCATTAACGTCCAAAGGTAGACAGGCGCTGGGAACAGCATTTAAATGGGGTGGGATTCCAAACCAAGCAGATGGGGGGTCCACCAACACAAGTACCACCCTCGGTATTATGGCAACCGAAGATAATACAGTAGTTGAAATTTTCGGGTATGATCCGGATACAGAATTTAGGTTACAGAATGATCCTGATGGCCTTACCTCAGATAACATTCAAATAACCCTCAACGCAGGTCAATCTTATGTCATGGAAGCCATTGTTTCTGAAACCAACGCCAATATCGATGGCTGGTTGGGGGCTTCCATTACTTCCAGTAAAAAAATTGTTATTAGTAATGGGGGCATGTTAATGCGCTCATTTATTGGGAGTAGTGGTTGGGATGGGGGAATAGACCAGCCAATTCCTGAAAACGTAATTGGAAAGGAATATGTATTTGTAAGAGGTAATGGAACTTCCTATACTGAATTTCCAGTTTTGATTGCCACACAAAATAATACCGATATTTACGTTAACGGTTCTTCCACGCCCTTTGCTACCATAAATAATGGAGATTATGTGGTTATACCTACTTCGTATTATTCAACAGGTTCTGTGGGCGGAAATATATTTGTAAAAGCTTCAAAGGACATTTATGCCTACCAAAATACAGCTGGATCTTCAAGTGATGCCACTTCCGGAATGAATTTCATTTCACCGGTAAACTGCCTAATGCCGAGTAGTTTTGATAACATCCCAGACATTAGGGATGCCGCAGGTCTAACATTAGATGGAGGAGTTACCTTGGTAGCTTCTGCAAATACCCCTAATAGTGACATTGTAATAACACACGGAGGAGGAACTATTACTGCAGCTTCCCTTACCGAGCGACCAGTGATAGGCTCATCAGAATGGAAAACCTTTTATGCACCTGGCCTCACAGGTAATGTGAAGGTAAATTCTACCGGGCCCATTGCAGTTGGTTTTTTAGGAGCGTCTGGTGTTGTTGGCATGGCAGGCTATTTTTCAGGTTTTGATACGGTTCCTGTCGTGGAAGTGGATGTTTCCGGTGGAGGATGCCTACCTGGTGCAACCCTAGAGGTAACGGCCGGTTTTTCTTCTTACACTTGGTACCGTGATGGAGAAGTCATTCCCGACCAAACTTCGAATACCTATGCGCCTCCTATTGCCGGGGACTATTATGTGGTAGTTACAAAAGGGGCTTGTTCCTATGAATCTGCTGTCGCATCCATTTTTGATTGTAATCCGGAAATTGTATTGACCAACGTAGCCGACAAAGCCAGTGTCCTTGAAGGCGATACGGTGAAATTCACCATAGAACTAAGTTACTACGGATATACACCGGTTTCCAACCTGGAGGTGAATGTGGACATTCCCACAGGTCTATCTTTGGTAAGTGCAACCCCCAGCTTTGGATCCTACAACAACGGATTTTGGAACATTGGTAATATCTTGAGCGGGGAAAACCACTTGCTAACCATAACTGCCACTGTCGACGAGGTTTTTGAGGATTCCGATTTGACCTTAACAGTAGATAATACACAAACAGAGACGGATGGCAATTCCATACCCGATGACCTGACCGAAACTATAAGCGTAATTAACAATGAAATTAGGGTAACCAAAACAGCCAGGGCAGCAATGGATGGGAGCTATGGTACCTTGGGCGAGATTATCATATATGACCTTGTAGTGACCAATATCGGCCCCAACACGTTAACCAACGTGAATATTGTGGACACAAATGCCGATTCGGGCAGTATAACTCCAGCCACAGTTGTCAGCCTAGCACCAGGTGCCTCAACAAATTTTGTTGCCGAACATACCATAACCACAGGAGATTTAACTACGGGTTCGGTAACCAATATCGCACAGGCCCGGGCGGCCTTATCAAATGGTTATGTTATTACAGATGATTCGGATAATCCCATGGATAGTACCAACAACGACAATAATGGCGATGGTGAACCGGATGATCCTACTATAGTTATCCTTAACAATAGGGCACCAACAGATATAATTCTTTCAAATAATAGTATTATTGAAAACAGTGCAATCGGTACAATTATAGGGAACTTAGGTGCCGTGGACCCTGATAGTGGTGATACAGATACCTACTATTTGGTTTCTGGAACCGGGGATACGGACAATGGATCGTTTACCATTGATGGTTCTGGAAATCTTTTGTTGGCAATGGTACCAAATTATGAATTACAATCCACTTATTACATAAGAGTCAGGGTTATGGATTCCGGGGACTTGACATATGAAAAGCAATTCACTGTCAGCATTACCGATGTAAACGATGCTCCCACAAATATCGCCCTGAGCAGCGCCAGTATTGCAGAGAACAGCCCAGAGGGGACCTCGGTCGGTACATTCTCCGCTATTGATGAAGATACGGCCAATACATTTACCTATAGTTTGGTTATCGGCGATGGCACCAATGATGCCGACAATATCAGCTTCACCATGAACGGAAGCGACCTTGAATTGGCCATTGTGCCGGATTATGAAAAACAGTCCAGCTATGCGGTCTATGTGAACGTAAATGATGGTGAAAACGATTTTCAAAAGGCTTTCATTATTACTATAAGCGATTTCAACGAAGCACCTACCGATATAAGCCTGAGCAGCACCAGTATTGCAGAGAGCAGCCCGGTAGGGACCTCGGTGGGTACATTTTCGACTACTGATCAGGATACGGACGATACATTTACCTATAGTTTGGTTACCGGGGACGGAAGCAATGATGCCGACAATTCCAGTTTCGCCATCAACGGAAATGACCTTGAATTGGCCATTGTGCCGGACTATGAACAACAGACCAGCTATTCGGTCTACGTGAATGTAAATGATGGAGAGAACGATTTTCAAAAGGCCTTTACCATTACAATAACCGATTCCAAAGAAACACCGACGGATATAAGCCTGAGCAATAACAGTGTTGCTGAAAATAGCCCGGTAGGGACCTCGGTGGGTACCTTTTTGGCTACTGATGAGGATACGGACGATACATTTACCTATAGTTTGGTTACCGGGGACGGAAGCAACGATACCGACAATTCCAGCTTTGCCATCAACGGAAGCAAACTTGAATTGGCCATTGTACCGGATTATGAACATCAGTCCAGCTATGTGGTCTTCGTGAACGTAAATGATGGGTTGAACGATTTCCAAAAGATCTTCATCATTAGCATAACCAATATCAACGAAGCACCGACAGCTATTAGCCTGAGCAATAACAGTGTCGCAGAGAACAGCCTAGTGGGGACCAAAGTGGGTACATTTTTGACTACGGACGAAGATCCGGCCAATATATTTACCTATAGTTTGGTTACCGGGGACGGAAACAACGACATTGATAATTCCAGCTTCTCCATGAACGGAAGCGATCTAGAATTGGCCATTATAACAGATTACGAGCAAAAGTCCAGCTATGCGGTCTACGTGAACGTGAATGATGGAGAAAACAATTATCAAAAGTCCTTTACCGTCAAGGTAACCGATTTAAATGATATCCCCACCGACATAAGCCTTAGCAATTCCAGTATTATGGAGAACAGTCCAATTGGAACAGCAGTAGGAGTATTAACTGCCATGGACCAGGATAATGGGAACAGACATACTTACAATTTAATCACGGGCAATGGAATAAACGATGAGGACAATTCCAGCTTCGCCATCAACGGAAGCGATCTTGAGTTGGCGATTGTTCCTGACTATGAAAAACAGTCCAGCTATTCGATATACGTGAACGTAAATGATGGGGTGAACAACTATCAAAAGGTGTTCATCATTACAATCCTGGATGAGAATGAGGATATGGACGGGGACGGGGTTTCCGATGATAACGACAATTGTCCAAATACCCCGGTGGGTGAAATAGTCGGCGTAAATGGATGTTCCGAAAGTCAAAAGGACAGAGACAACGATGGGGTAAATGATGCGGATGACAACTGTCCAAATATTTCAAATACCGATCAAGGGGATATAGATTATGATGGGATAGGGGATGTTTGCGATAACGATATTGATGGTGACGGAATACCGAACGAAGAAGACGCATTTCCTTATGATGCTTTCGGGGATTTGGACAATGATGGCGTGCTGGATGATATGGACGCGTTTCCATTTGATCCACAAGAGAGCAAAGATACAAATGGAGATGGCATTGGAGACAATAGAGATTCAGATGACGATGGCGATGGATATTCCGATGAAATAGAATTATCGGAAGGCACCGATCAATATGATCCTTCAAATTACCCTGCAGACAGTGATTCGGATGGCATTCCCGATAGTGTGGACGATGATGACGATAATGACGGTATCCCAGATAGTTCGGATTATTTCCCAAAAAGTAGTACTCCCATCTTAATACCTGCAGAGGCTGTTACACCTAATGGGGATGGCAATAACGATACATGGATAATTCCAGGTATTGATAATTACCCAAATAACCATGTTAAAATATTTAACAGATGGGGTCATGAGGTTTATTCAGCTTTAGGTTACGGTAATGATTGGGGAGGGATATACCGTCAAAATAGTAAAAAACTGCCGTCAGGTTCCTACATGTACGTAATACAATTAGGGAATGGTACTGCGCCGCTAAGGGGGTGGCTGTTCATTAATTATTAAAAAACAATAAAACAAATATTTTACAAAACCAATAACCAAAAATTATGATATCTCTCAAAGAAACAATCGTTTGCCTTTTATTTTTTGTACTGACCATAAGTGTCAGTGCACAACAGGATCCCAATTATTCCTTTTACCGTTATAATATGAGTCTTTATAATCCTGCTTTCGCAGGTAGTTCCGAAAGGGGGCAACTATCATTAGGGCTAAGAAGCCAATGGGCTGGTGTAGAAGGCGCCCCCGAAAGCCAAAGTGCCCTATTCGGTATGCCCGTGGGCAAAAAGTTAGGGTTAGGAGTTTCAATACTCAACGATAGGACGTTTATAGAAAACCAAACATGGATAGGGGTAGATGTATCTTACCACATCAGGTTGGATGAGAAACATTTACTTTATTTTGGTATCAAAGGAAGTGCTAACTCATACAATGCAAACTCTCAAGGTCTGTTGACCTATGGTATTGGGCAAGATGAAGCTCTAACTGACTACAACAGTCGGTTTACTCCAAATATTGGTGCAGGATTGTTCCTTAGTCATGAGCATTACTTCATATCCCTATCAGTTCCTAAAATTCTAACCCCGGAACGATTGGAGGAGCGGGATGGCAATGCTTATCTAAGCGAATACCGCATGCACTCCTATTTAAGTGGTGGTTATAATTTTGAACTTGGCAGATCACTGGCCCTACAGACCATGACCATGTTGCGTTATGTTGATTCTTCTCCTTTGTCAATTGAGTTCACCAGTATTTTGGATTTTAACCACCATATTAGCTTAGGGGCATCTTACCGATTTGATGAAAGCATCAGCGGTCTATTTCTATTCAATGCCGGAAAGGGATTCGATATCGGCTATGCCTATGAAACCCCTCTTCAAAGTTCTATTCGGAGCATGGCTAATGGAACACATGAACTTTTTATGAGATTAGGAATATAGAGCAATCTTAATTAGTATTTCAAAACCCAATTCCCCAAATAAAATAACAACTGAATAACATGAATAAGTTTACATTTTTCCTTATACTGATTATTAATATCTTGGTTTGCAATCAAGCTTGGTCCCAAGGACAGATATTTATAAGCGCCCCTAATACGCAGACTACAATTACCAGTAATAGTGCCACTGTAGTAGCCCCTGGTTTAACGATAACATCTACTGAGGATATCACTGATTTTACAGTTTCCATTACAGATTCCTACTCTACAAATGATGTTCTTGGTTATATGGGTGGTATGCCTAGTGGTATTACTACTTCTGGATGGAACTCGACTAAACGCGCCATCGTATTTAAGGGAACGAAAACGGCCGAAGAATGGCAAGTCTTTTTAAGAAATCTGACAATTACCACGGCAAATGTGTGTTCCCCAGAAAATAGAAAAGTCTCTTTTATTGCAGGGGAGACATTTTATAATCCATTGAATGGGCATTACTACAAAATAACCAATTCAGCGTCCAATTGGCTGCCAACAAAAATAGCTGCAGCTTCGGATTCTTATTACGGGGCTCAAGGATATTTGGCGACAATGACGAGCCAGGCTGAAAATACCTTCGTTTCAAGGTTAATAGGACAAAATTCATGGATGGGTGCATCCGATGAATTCCAACAAATCAACGAGGCAGTGGGCTATACCTTATATGCCAATCAATCGGATTCAGAGGGTAAATGGCATTGGGTTACTGGACCTGAAAAGGGGACCCAAATGAGTACTGCAAATCAGGTCAATATTAGTAGTGTATACCAAAATTGGGGGGGAGGAGAACCTAATAATTCTGGTTCTGAACATTGCCTTCATATGTATGCTGATGGTCGATGGAATGATTTCGCTAATTCTCAAGTAATTTATGGAATCATCGAATATGGTGATATGCCCGGAGATTACACGCAATCCACACCTCAATTCACTCAGGATATATTTATCCAAGGTTCTTCTAGTGGTACCATTTCCGGAGGAAACGTAACGGTTTGTGCCGGGTCCAATTCTACCACCCTGACATTGAGTGGTTTTACAGGGTCCGTAGAGCGCTGGGAAAGTTCAATTGATAATTTTATAACCGCAGGAACCACTATTTCTAACACCAATACCACGTTAACGGTAAGCAATATTTCAAAGACCACATATTTCAGAGCGGTTGTCAATTCTACATCTCCGTCTACCTGCAATGGGCTTGCGACCTCTAGTGCGCCGGTTTATGTAAGTAATCCCGTATCAGGAAATGTTTTTGCCGTGAACACATCTATTTGTGCCGGTTCAGATGTGGATCTTTATTTATCCGGTCACGAAGGAGATGTACAGAAATGGCAGCGATCTCCTGATAGTAATGCTTGGACCGATATAGCGAACACCAACCCTACCTTAATTGAAACTGTGAATACGGTAGGAACCATGTATTATAGGGCATTTGTACAAGTACCCGGTTGTGGTGAGGCGGTAATTACACCTGTAAAGGAAATTTCGATTGTTTCAGGAACACCCCCACAGGGAGGCACGGTAAGTTCCAATACCCATTTTTCTGCAACCAATAGCGGCATGCTGACTTTGACAGATTATAATGGTACGATAAGTAAATGGCAAAAGTCTACTGATAATGGGCTTGTTTGGATCAATATCTCAAATACTAATAATTCCTATACTTATAATAACATAAATAAAGAGACCTTATTTCGGGTATTGGTGGCCAACGGTAGTTGTGGTACTTCTTATAGTGCTAGTGGAACGGTAGAAATCATTTACAGTCCTGTCATTACTGATTTTACCCCAAAAACCGCTGCACAAGGAAGTGAAATCACCATCACCGGCACCAATCTGGAGAATGTAACGGAGGTAAAATTTGGCGGAGTCGATGCTACCTCGTTCACCATAAACTCTACATCAAAAATTACCGCTATTGTTCCCTCAAATGCTATTTCTGGCGATATATCGGTGACCAATTCAGGAGGTACGGACAGTTTAGCGGGATTTACGTTTAATGAAGCTCCTTCGGAAATAAGCATTTCGGAAAATACCATTTTGGAAAATAATTCATTGAACCAACTTATAGGTGTGTTTTCCGTTACAGATCCAGAGGTTTCCGATACGCATACCTATCAATTGGTTTCCGGATCGGGTGATGCCAATAATGGTTCATTCTTGATTTCCGGAAACAGTTTATTGGCCAATGTGGTTTTTGATTTTGAAATAAAGAAAGTATATAACATCAGGGTTGAAGTTCAGGATAATTATGAAAATAACTATCAAAAAGAGTTTACTATAAATGTTACTGATGCCAATGAAAGCCCTACGGATATAACAATAGACAATACTACGGTAGCTGAGAATAGTGCTGTTGGAACATTGGTTGGTAGTTTAGGTAATATTGATCAGGATACCGGTAATAACTATTTGTATTCTTTGGTTACTGGAAATGGCACCAATGATGCCGACAATAGCAGCTTCACCATAAATGGAAGCGGCCTTGAATTGGGGGTTGTACCCGATTACGAGGAAAAGTCCAGTTATTCGATCTACCTGAACGTGAATGACGGGGAAAATGATTACCAAAAAGCCTTCACCATTTTTATAACTGATGAGACCGATGAAAATAATGATGGTCTTTTAGATGGTGCTTTTGTTACCAAATGGCGCACAACCAGTAATAATGAAACCATTCGCTTTCCATTAAGAGATTGGAGCGGTATTACAGTTGATTGGGGCGATGGTTCTGAAATAGCATCACCTTCAGAGGTAACAGTAGGATATACACAATTTTTTCAGCATACTTATGCCACTGCAGGTGATTACATAGTAACCATAAAAACAGATGATGATTTAGATATCGGCTGGTTTGAGGGAGGAGCTGATCGTTCGGATTCCAAATCAAAATTAATTGAAATCAAACAATGGGGATCAGGCCAATGGTCCAGTTTCAATCGCGCTTTTAGCAATCATATAAATGTTGAGTTCTTGGCACTGGACAGTCCCGATTTAACAATATGTACAGACTTAAGTGGGCTCTTGGCTGGTTCGTCAATAAATCCAGATATAAGTAATTGGGACGTCTCCAATATAACCGCTATGATCAATTCGTTTAGTGGGACCGTTAATTTTAATCAAGATCTAAGTAACTGGAACGTATCCAATGTAACCAATATGAGTGCTATGTTCAATAGAGCTTATGCTTTTAACTCAGATATCACCAATTGGGATGTGAGCAGCGTTACAAATATGGCTAGTATGTTTACTGATGCTAGTCTGTTTAATCAGGATATTGGTATTTGGGATACCTCAAACGTCACCAATATGTATGGGATGTTTAGAAACGCTTCGTTGTTCAATCAAGATATTGGTACATGGAACGTTTCCAAGGTTACAAATATGATTTTGATGTTTGATAATGCCGATGCATTTAATCAAGATTTGAACAATTGGGATGTTTCAAATTTAACTTCAATGCAAAATATGTTCTCCAATACGGCTGCGTTTAATGGAAATATATCTTCATGGGATGTGTCAAATGTAACTTCATTGCAATATACTTTTGATGGGGCTTTGTCATTTAATCAAAACCTAAGTGCATGGGATGTGTCAAATATTAGAGACATGCGATACACATTTGCAAATACAAGAGATTTTAATGGTCCTTTAAATTGGGGCAATAAAACCGCCAACGTTACAACGATGCACCAAATGTTCACTAGCTCGAAATCTTTCAACCAAGATGTTAGGAATTGGGATGTTTCCAAGGTAACCGATATGATATTCATGTTCGCTGTTAGTGAAGCTTTTAATCAGGACATCAGTGATTGGAATGTTTCTAGCGTAGTTTCCATGAGAAGTATGTTCCAGGAGGCAAAAGCATTCAATCAACCTTTAAATTGGTCAGGAAAGACAACAAGTCTTACCGATGTCTCCACAATGTTTTACAGAAATCCGGTCTTTAATTCAGAAATCAATTGGGATATTTCCAAGGTGACCAATATGCAAAGCATGTTTGAAGGAGCTAGTGCTTTCAATAAGGACATTGGAGCTTGGGATACCTCTAGCGTAAACAATATGTATAGTTTGTTTAGAAATGCCTCGTCTTTCAATCAGGACATTGGGTCGTGGGATGTTTCCAATGTTACAAATATGTCTTTAATGTTCAATAACACAAAGCTTTCCTCCATAAATTATGATGCATTGTTAAATGGCTGGAATTCACTAACCCTCAAAAACAATGTAACATTTGATGGAGGATTATCTATTTACTGTGAAGGAGAATCTTCAAGACAAAATTTAATCAACTTTTTTGGATGGGTAATTACTGATGGTGGATATGAATGTGATGCTGACGGTGACGGTATACCAGATGTACTTGACCAATGCCCGAATACACCAACAGGACAAACTGTGGATACGAACGGATGCAGTGAAATGCAAAAGGATACGGACAGTGATGGTGTAACGGATAACCTTGATCAATGTCCAAACACTTCTAGTGGTGAAACGGTAGATACTACCGGTTGTTCGGATATGCAAAAGGATACGGACGGGGACGGGACCAATGACGCCCATGATGCCTTCCCTAACGATGCCAATGAGGATACCGATTCGGATGGTGATGGTACAGGTGACAATGCCGATGCCTTCCCCAACGATTCCAATGAAGACACCGATTCCGATGGCGATGGTACCGGCGACAATGCAGATGCCTTCCCTAACGATCCCAATGAAGACACCGATTCCGATGGCGATGGTACCGGCGACAATGCCGATGCATTCCCAAACGATCCGAATGAAGATTCAGATTTCGATAGTGATGGTACTGGTGACAATGCCGATGCTTTCCCTAACGATCCCAATGAAGACACCGATTCCGATGGCGATGGTGTAGGTGACAATGCCGATGCCTTCCCTTACGATGCCAATGAAGTCACCGATTCCGATGGCGATGGCGTTGGTGATAATCAAGATACTGATGATGACAATGATGGTTTGCCGGACACGGAAGATTCCGATCCTTTGAACCCTGCGACCGACATAGACGGGGATGGTATTTTTGATACGTTGGATAATTGCCCTTTTAATTCCAATCCAGACCAGCTGGATACAGATTTGGACGGTGAGGGTAACATTTGTGATATGGATGACGATAATGATGGTGTTTTGGACACGGAAGATGCATTCCCAATAGATCCAACAGAAACCGTTGATAAAGATGGTGATGGACTGGGGGATAATATGGATTTAGATGACGACAATGACGGATTTTTGGACCATGAAGATTCTTTTCCCAATGACCCTAGTGAGAATCTTGACACGGATGGTGATGGAATTGGCAACAATAAGGATACCGATGATGATGGGGACGGAGTATTGGATGATTTGGATCAATTTCCTTTGGACTCATCAGAGGACTCTGATACTGATAATGATGGTCTAGGTGATAATGTAGACGATGACGACGACAATGATGGAATTATGGATGCCAATGATGCATTCCCTAAAACAAGTGCTCCGAAACTGGTTCCTGCGCAAGCATTTACTCCAAATGGGGATGGCAATAATGATCGCTGGGTCATACCTGGCATTGATAATTACCCAAACAACCATGTACAGGTATTCAATAGATGGGGTCATCCGGTCTATACAGCAAATGGATATGCAAACGATTGGGGAGGACTTTATAAATCAAGAAACGAAAAATTGCCAACCGGTTCTTATTTCTATACGATTAATCTTGGGAATGGGGCCGAACCAATTCAGGGTTGGATTTTTATAAACTATTAGAATGCAATTTAAAAGGACCAGTAGAGCAATGATTTACCTGCGACCCCGAATAATAAGGTTGGTCCAATGTCAACACTCCAAATAAAGCTGGTCATTGTGGAAAATCTGTATTGATTTTTTAGATGGAATACTAATGGGCAATTTTAGAAAACCAAACTTTGGTTCTTTAAAATTGTCCATTCAATTGTTTTGAAATCTTGGCTTATAAGGTTAGGGTATTCTAAATGAAATATTATTATTGGCGTAAGGCAAAACGGGACAACATTTTACAAAATTTATTTTTGACTCAAATAAATTCTTTCCCAATTTTAAATTAAAAGCGCCATGACGATCATTGATGTTTTTAAAACACTAAAAACCAAATGAGTACATGGTAATTATGAAAATAATGTTCAGCCTAAGCATATTAAAATCCTTTAAAATACATCATTCAGAGTTGAATGAACAATATGACTTATAGCTCTATTGTGTGCTCTTAATTTTTGAATCAATATTTGTTTCACTACATCCATAAATTTAACATTTTAATCTTGGGTCTCACAATTTCGTGGAAAATTATAATCCCCTATGTTATGGCAAAATCAGTAAAAGTGAGAAAAGTCTATTTCGAAGGATTTAGGAACCTTTGACCTTAATTGGTGAAGAATGGCTTTAAAATATATTTCAGGGCTTGTACTGTTTTGTTTGGAATGGTTCTAAATGCCTTTACATTTAGGGTAGTTAATGAAATTGTTTTGGATTAGCCAATGGTAGCAATTATATAAGTCGTTTTCTTGAAAGTTGAGGCTACTGCATAACCCATAAGGATTAATGGAAGCTTTGGACTATAATATGACCAAAGAGGGTATGAAGCGGTTACAACCTGAATTATTGGCCGTGGGCAATGAAGCTGCCGAACCAAAGGTTGAGGTAACGTGAGCGATATCTATTGGACCATATAAGGGTAAGTTGTGGCATTGCTATGATGCCAAGCATTTCAGGAAGAACAAAGAAGGTCTATGTTTTGAATACAAATCTTGAAGGCGGATCTTTACCGAATACCTCGGCACTAGGATAGTAGGACTGAAAAGTAAGGACGAAGTAGATGACTATTTGGTACTAATAGGCCATGAAAAGTGCCTGAATAAAAACTAGGACAATCTTTGCATTAATAAATAGACCAACTTTTAACCAGAGGCATGAGGTACTGTACTACATAGATGGTTATGGTGAAGACGATTTCACGCGAATCAGTTGAGCCACGAGGCCTTTTCCAATATTCTGATAACGGGCAACCGGAACACTGAACGAAAGCCCAATTGAAGGGGTGTGGCCTCGGTCCAGATAGGTATCAATCAAGAGCATTGGGATTCCGTGGTTATCTAAATTTTAAATATTAAGGGTTTGCCTATTGAAGTAATCACTACTAACAACATCAATTTATAATCACAATTATTTTTATACCAATTTAACGCGATTCATTTTAGAATGGCATCGAACCCTCTCAAAACGATTCGGTTATTTCTTGTTTAAAATGGCAGGTTCCAGCCTAAAAATTCATTTTTCATACTTATGCCGCAATTTAATCAAGCCGCATTTGCCCTGTCCATGTAGTATTTGAAAAAATGGGGTATCCCTCCTGTCAGGGGAGCCCACCACAATTTTTTAAAATCTCCACATGGACCTATCCCCACCGCTACGCTCCTGTTGATTTTTTTCGCCGCATAATCTTAAAAACATACTATTATGAAAGACATTCGAATCGCAACCTTTAAAGATTTCGTTGGAGAGTTAACGGCCATTTACAGGAGAACTAAACTGCCCAGTTTTCAAATAACCTCTTCCTGTTCAGTGAGGGAGTTCATATATCCATTCTTTGACGATGTTATGGACGATCACGAAGAAGTGAAGGTCATACATTTGAACCGTAAAAATCAGGTGGTGAACATACACCATCTAACATCTGGCACCGATAACGGTTGTCTCATTTCGACAAAGGATGTGCTGCGACAGGCAATCCTGATCAAGACAAGCTCCCTGATCTTGGTTCACAACCATCCATCAGGGAATCTAAATCCCTCGGAAGCCGACAAGCAAATCTCCAACAAGTTGAGGGAAGCTTCAAAGTTGGTGGACATATCAACCCTTGACAGCATAATAATTACTAGGGAGGGATATTACTCCTTCGCAGATGAAGGGCTTTTTTAGGCCCTTTGTTTTGCTGTTACAATATTGTTGTAATTGTACGCTTTTGAGTACATTTGTAATAAATTCAAAAATTTATACCAGTATGGATTATAAGTTTGTACCCCTAAGAAATTGGTTATTGGAACGGGAAGCTCTCTCTATTAGGAAGTTGGAGGACAACTGTGAAATGCCCAGGGATACCCTACGGCATTTCCTGAATGAACGAAGGAACTTTCCTGAAAAGCATTATGAATCTTTATTGAAAGAGTTGGTAAAGTATGGGTTTCATCGGGATTAAATCCTCTACTTAAGAATTTAAAGAAACAAAACCCTAAAGCCAGAGCTATGAAGCCACACAGGGCAACAGGTGTTACACTAAAGGGTTTTTGTAAATTTATGGAAGTTTAATTAAATGAAGATATAATTAGAGTTTTAATGATTGCCATACCTACGCTCATAATATTTATCTTTATGCAAAGGTCTAAAACATGTTCTTATGAAATGAGCCATGAAAATTCTTGATATCAACCGAAATCGGAGATTCACGAACTCCAAAATTTAAAATAAAAACTCGTGAGTAAATGATTATTGGCGAATTACATCTGACCTTTTAAAAACAAAAAAAATAAACAGATGAAAATTATTACTAATGTTTTTCTCATTTTTTCCATTTTGCTATTTTTTGCATGTAGTAATGATAATGACAATGTTTCAGAATCGGACAGGGCTCAAGCGCTTCTTGGCCAATGGGAATATCAATCTATTATGACTGACAAAGCAGTGGATATCAATGGGGATGGAACGGTAAATATCGACTTGTTCAATACTCAAGAAATTAGGCAATGTTTAAAGGATAACCTTACTTTTTTTACAAAAATGGGCGTAGGGGAGAAAGGGGCATACGCTATCAACGAAAATGGCTTGTCATGTGATGATCAAGACCCTTATTCAACAATTGAAGAGGATAGCTACCAGCTAATAAATAATTCGATTATTCAATTTGATATGAGAAATGAGATGCGGATTCTCGAGCTTAACAGAAGTAAGCTGCAAATTGAAACAAATGACAATTTAGGTGGTCAGAATGTTATTGTAACAATCACATTTAAGAAAAGCTAGTTATAAGAAAATTTATACACGAATGATATTTCCAGTAGCTTTTTCACTCCATTGCCCATTAGAATCAAAAACCCTAACTTCATAAGGCTGGTCTTGATATCGAAGTCTATTCTCCCTTGGTTCTTCCTCTAATTCAAAATAGCGTTCAACACCTGATCCTCGTGCGTCATTGTAATTGAATAGCATTGTATCCCATCTACTAGTATTTCTATTGAAGATTCGAACCTCCACCTGTTGTAAGGTGGCACCATTATAAGCTTCTGAACAATTTGCAGCAAAACAGGTATATATCCGAACCACGTAGTCACAGCCATTAAGACCACCACATCGTATATTATGCTTCTCTCCTTTGACGGCTGCTCTGGGCTTTTTAAGCATTAAAATCGATTCACTGGCGGTCTGTGATATGCCAGTTGAATTTTCGACACGAAAATTAATAGTAAAACTCTCGTCGATTTGTGGATAAAACTGCATCGCCACAGAACCGTACTCCAGGGGAATAACCTCACCTTCCCTATATATCTTCCCCCGATGGTTTATATAACCCCCGTTCATATCGGCAAATTCAAATGTCATTTGGTAAATGACAGATGTATCGTGTCCAGATGTGGCATTTGTGACCACATTTAATAGGAAGGGTTGATTTTCATATTTATCTTGGGACGGCTGGCCGACGGTAAAATCGAAAGATTCTTCGTACTTTTCATAATCAATATTGACACCTGCTGTTTTTTCAACCTCTGAGGATGATCTTGCCGTGAATTCAATATTGTGGTTGGACTCCGAACTGCCCGTATATTTTCCTTGGAAGGAACCTACCGGAACGCCAAAACTTTCCCCGGCGGCATAGGTATCGCCTTGATATTCAAAGCTACCGTTGGAACTACCGGAAGAGAAATACATCACATATGTATCGCCACCAATTCCCAACTCGGTTATGTTAAAATTAATATCTACCACATCCCCGATATATACTTGGGATTGTGTGCTATTGGCCGAAAAGTTATAATTCTTTGGGGTTACATCAATGGATATGGGAACCACCTTTTCAAGGCCTGTATCGTTCTGTGCATAGAAGGTCAATGTGATATTGCTCTCGTCGGTGCCCTGCAGACTCCAGTTGAAATTACCTTTTGGAACATCATAAATATTGCCGGCATTAACTTCGATTCCGTTTTCATTTCTAATCAGGGCATTGCCGTTCATACTGTATCGCATCGTATAATCGGAGGAGCCAACGCTCTCAGAGATATTAAAGTTCAGGGAAGTGATCTCCCCGACCGAAATATCCGATTTTTGACTTCCACCTGTAAATAGAAAATCAACTTGATCATAAGTTATCGTAGTGTTTGCCGTATGCGTGACATTGGCACTTGACTCCACGCTCAACACGATATCATGCTGACCAGCTTGAGTACCTGTATAGACTACATTATTATTGTTTGGACCAAGTTGAAATTTTTCGCCTGGACCATACTCCGTTCCGTTTACCCGCAATGAGCTATTCTTGCCGGATGAATAAAATGCTTCATAAGTATCATTGGTTCCTTCAGGTATTTCATTGATATCGATAATTACATTTACAGGTAAATTTGCAAATTCCGAAGTTTTCGATGGGGTTATATTTACAGTAAAATCGTTCTGTTTGGTTTCAAGGTCAATATTTACCGGCCCCACTTCCTGCCCGTAATTGTCGGTTACAATAAATGTAATCTGGTGCGAACCTAAACTTTCAGGAAAATAGAAAAGTGAAAAGTTACCAAGTTCCACGGGATAGCCTGTTGAGTTCTGTAGGGTGTTGCCATTCATCCCCGCCAGCTTTCCGTTGCCCTCCACAATTTCATAGGAAATATTGTAATCTATGTTATCTGTATTGCCATTGGATTTAATATTAAAATTAAGTTGAGTACGCTCATTTAAAAAAACTGAATTGCTTTCCGAATTACCAGAAAAAGTAAATGGGATGTTCGCCACCTCGATTTCAACGCTGTCCTGTTTTATCTGTCCGTTGGAATCCCTCACATCAAAGAATATTGTCCGTTTTCCCAGCTCAGTACTCGTAAAAGTGAAATTGTAGGAATTGGGAATTATAGGCCTATATTTACCTGGATCCATTACACCACCGTTCTGGTCGCGCACGGTACCTGCACCTTCGCTAGTAGGTGAAAAGGAATGGGTAATTTCATATGCTACGTCAGATTCTTCGTCTTGGGTCCTCAGATCTATGGCGACGGCCAAATTAGTATTCAATTCCACTTGAGTCGATGCAGCAGTGGCATTAATTGTAAAGCCGAGGTTAAGCACAGTAAGAAGAAGAACCTCGGTCAAGGTAGCACCATCAGGAGCTTTGGCCGTAACGATTAATCTATGTTCGCCCAAGGTATCCGGAAGGTATCCCATCTCCGAAATTCCTTTTGGTAAGTTAAATGGTTTTCCAGCGTCAAAAGCTTCTTCTTTCAAATAGAGTTTCCCGGTTCCATTTTCAATCTGATAGGTTATTTCAAATTCCCCATTATTATCCGAGTATTCGGTTTCCTTATCCCTAAGTAGTGTTACATTCACAGGATTCTTGGAATTGATGATAAAATCGTTGACCCCTTTGTTTAGCAAAAAGCTAAAACTGGCGTATTTGGCATAGTGCAATAGTTCCAATTTTTTCTCCCTGGCATTTGAATCCCAAGCAATGAAGTTAATTTTATGCATGCCTGTATCGATGGCGACATAATTATATGACCACTGCTTGTCGATAATGTTCAGCGTATCATTCTCAAGGATAGTATCGCCTAACATGTTCATGAAGTATCCTTTGCCCTTCAAAGTCGTATATCGCGCATAATAATGAACAGTACTTATTTCTTTTTCAGGAACAATTGAAAATAAAGTTTTGGCACTTTCAAAAACGAAACTGGTTTCCGGCTGTTCAATGGAGAAATCAAAATCAAAATCATCCAAAATAATATCCCCAAAATCCTTGCTACAAGCAATGATAAGCACTGATATTAAGGCGACAAGCCCCAGTACTACTTTAGTAACTCTTTTGTAGTTTTTCATCTTCAATGTGTTTAGAACAGAAAATAGCGAAGACCGATTCCGACATAAGGATAAAAATTTCCTACATCGCTATTGACGTGATAGTATTCGTTGGCCTTTAGTAGAAAGGAGAAATCATTGCTGAGGGTTATTTCCCCTTCCAGTCCCAAATAGGCTCCATATATAAATTGACTTTTAGCATCTATGATCGCTCCGTTCTCAAGCACTTTGCTGCCATTGTTAATGACCTCGTATCCGATAATTGCCCCACCGCCAAAATTGAGGGCATACCGTTTAAAATTTTTCTGTTCCCAAATCTTGATGAAGTATCCGGGCTGTACAGTGAAAATGTTATAAGGAATATCAAACGAACCTTTATCCTCTGCAATGGCGGCAAATATGCTCAATTGTACATAACGCTCTCTGTTTACGTGGTAATTGAACGTGGCCATTATACCATAACCATCCTCTGCGTAACCCCCGCTTATTCCGACCGATGAGGCATAATTGCCACTTTGCGTGTATGCCATTGTCGAAATGAAAAGTGCCAAAACCGTTATAGAGTTCCTCATTATTTTAAAAGTCTATGGGATTATTGATAATTTCATGGCCAATGCGCAATGAAAGATTGCGGTTGCCAGACTCCTCGTCCAATTCCACCAGGACCTCTTTTTTCTCATCCAAGGCAAATTTTTTAAATACCACAACAAAATGGTTCTCGCTTTTTCCTGCTATGGTTTTAGGTTGTTTGTAGACAAAAACCGGTTTGAGCTCCATTTTTTGGTTACTACTACTATTTTTATAGTTGGTCGCAATTTGATGCTTTATAAAATTGATATCCATATCAAGGCCTTCCTTGTTTTCTATCCTATAATGAAAATAAAGCTCGTCCTCGTTATAATAGACACCTTTTAGCCATAGGAAAACATTGTCCAATCTAGAAAAATACCGACTGATCTTGGCTTTGTCGAATTGCATATAATAACATCGAAGGCGATAATATTCCAAGGGGTCGGATAGGTACAATTCTTTGGTAACACTATTTTTAGAATTACCAGCAACTATTTTGTCGGAGTTTTTAATATGAGAAATGGCGTCCATTTTCTCGATTTCATTGTTAGGCTTCTCAGGTGTGACTATCTGCTGCTGATTTTCATTCCTTTTTTCAATTGGTTTTCCCTCAATGTTGGCAACGGCCATTTCTTGAGTGATATACCATGTCGTTTTTTCCGGAACCGCAACTAGTTCCAATACAAAATCGTAAACGTTTCCAGTATCAGTAATGACCAAATAGTTGGTTACATTTTCTTTTTCGATGGCGAGTTCATCGTAATACAGTTTTATTATTCGACCACTAAATTTGCCGTCTTCCGGTTTTGGTAAGTCCACAATAAAACCGAAATCGTTGCCGATACTACTTTCCGAAATGTTTTCAGGAAAAATAAGAATGGTCTTGAAGTCCTTAGATATTTGCAAGGTATCACTAGAGGCTTGGGCACACAACGCGTACCCTGATAATAGGACCGATATGAGCAATAGCGCCTTCATCATCACTATATTTTTTTTGGTTTTAGAATTACACGGTCTCCATTTACCAAAAGTATCTTGTCTTTCTGTTTGTATTTTTTCTTTTGGAAAAAATTGCCAAAGGAGCGTACCAGGTTTTGTGCCAATGGAAGTTCTACTGTTTCGCCGACAGCCTCCGATAATTCGTTTACACTTTGTTGTTGAATATCGGCTGTGAATTCCTGCAACAATTGACCCGCTCGCTCATTGTGCAGTCCGACCATGCCATCTTCCTGATCAATTGCGGTCAATTCCATTTCCAAATTGTCAATATTGGTTATCTCCAATAAAACCCTTGATCCTTTCACGTTGGCTGTTGCGTAAACAAATGTATTCCTAGGGAATCGCCTACCCTTGTAATAGATATCATCCTTTAAGATCAGGGTAACACGGTTACCCGGTAAAATAAACTGGTCACGGTAAATTGCTGCATCGAATGCTATTGCATTTGTCTTTGAGTCGGTGGATGGTTCTGTATATGGAGCGGAATAATCCTGACTACGGGCAAGCCTTTGATCCCTTGCTTGCATTAATAGATTTCTGTATTCCAGTTTTTTTTGTGCATCAGTAGTTTTAGAAGTGTACTCGGGAATAATTGTTTCGGGATATGAAGTGTCCTTGACACTCCTATTGCTACTGTTTTCTTTTTCATCAAAAGAAAAGTTATTGAGTTCCTCTAAAATACGTTCTAACGAATCATTCTCTTTCTTGGTTTCTAAAATGCTCTTGAAGAGTCCTTTTGACCTCAATTGATCAAGTGAATCTTGTTGTAACTTTTTGTAAATATCGTTAGGTTTCGTAGCATCGAGTTGTTTGTTATGGTCTGGCAAATTATTGTTGTACGCATCGTCACTGTTACTTTTTTGTTTGTCCTTACCCATAGAACTGATACTGGTCATTACAAAGAATACTGCCAGAAGAACTATAATAGGGGCAAAGAAAGCGAACAGTCTATGCCGTTTTATCCAAAGATTGAATTGGTCAATTTTGCGGTTCATAGGTTGGTAATTACAAATCTTGGTTGTTTAAAACGTCGAACTTTATAATCTTAAGTCCGTTCAAATTATTTGGAGTTGAGTTGGTCTCTACCAAGTACCCTTTGGTTATCATATTCCGATATTCCACATTGCCACTCTTTAAAATCCTTTGTTTTCCAACGAATCGAAATAGAAATGGATATTCGGAGTAATCCACGAAAATTGAATCCTTTTCTATCTCTATCGAATAGCCACTTTTGGCGATATCCTCGTAATAGTTTTGATCGATCAAACGATTGTACAGCCTTTGTACCGAATGATCGGCCATATACAGCGCCTTATCTTCGATATTTCTCTTGATATGGCGTAAATCGGGTTCCAACGCAAAAAACAATTCATGGAAATTGGCAATATGGCCTTCACATAAAATATCTATTGCCCGCTTGTAGTCCTTTATCCTGACGGCAGCCAGCTTCTGGCCGTTATCGAGCAGATAGAAATTGTTTTTGGCGCTCTCGTTCGTCTTGTAGGTATAAAAGATATTGAGGATAGTGGTTACGAACGTGAGAATTAAAGATACATATAGCACTTTATTACTCCTACTACCAATCTTGCTTAAATCGTTGAAAATCTTATAATTACCGTCCATCTGTTTTTTTGATATCGTTTAAAGTCAATTTTTATCGTTAAACCGCTTATTGTATTAAGGTTCTTACTCCCTTTGTAGCTCCTCCCGTGTTTGCATCAACTGTCGTTTGTGCTAATTTTTTCACATAGTGTTTTGCCTGATCCTTCAAATGGCCGGCACTAACGCTCATTCCCTGGACGATGAAGTTGGATAATATTGGGGCCTTTAGATAAACAAAAACGTTCATCAACATCAATAAACCACAGGTGAGCACTAAACCTAAGTTCGCATCTCTTTCTGATAGTAGTGAGTCTATGAGCTTATCCAACACGTGCAACATGAAGTTATCGATAAGGTGAAGCATGGGTATCCATAGGCAGACACTCATGAATTTTTGTAGCCATGCCTTCCACATGCCTGAAAATACAGGGATGAAGGATAACCCTATATTTAATGGCCCAAATATTATCAACACGAACAAATAGACTACGGACATTGCTTTTATTCCCACGAAAACAACGGCGGAAATAACGGATGCAATGGCAGTAACACCGGAAGTGAAAGCCCCGAGAACAAGTACTTGTATAGCCTCCGGATCGCCCTGTAGAAGTACCCAGGAAACACCAAAATCTACCATAGCTGTTGTCTGGGCCACCAAAATTTTAATATGGAGGACGTCCCATGAAATATCATTAGCCTTTAGGGACATTCCAATTCCTTGGTAGAATTCAAGAATGGTCCTTGTCAGGGCCCGATAATTAAAAAGGACAAAGGCCAATGGCACCCATTTGAGATGTTCGAAAATATCAGCTCGCTTATCCTTATTGAGAAACACTAGGATGGCATAAACCGAGATACCAATACATGCGAAAACCTGACCGATTTCTATCATCGGGTCTACAATTTCGTAGGCATCCAAAATATATTGATCAAATAGTTCATTGACGGATTCCCGTATGCCTTTGTCAGTGATGTTCATACTATGATTAGTTTTTATTCATATTGATCAGTGTGCGGCGAGATTCTCGGAGGGAATTGATTTGTGATAGTTTATGATTGTAAACAATTAGGTTGTCCAAAATGGTTTCCAGTTTAAGGTTAATGGCATCGACCTTCTTTAGCCGTTCCTCGGGCAAAATGATGGCTTTGGTATTTATAATTTCATTGCATTGTTGAAATAGATTTTTAGTCTCCAAAAGAGCGTTGGTGGCATAACCAATAAATTCATCGATTTCCTTTCGCTCCAAATATTCCAATTCTTGGACGGTCTGTTTGGAAGTTCTATATGCTTCGAGAATCTTCATTTTTAGTTCTATGGCCAAGCTCACATCGGTCGATCCGGTCACATATTTGGGTGCCTGTTTCTTAGCTTCTAGCTCTTCTTTCAGAATTTCTCTGGATTTAGAGGTTTCATTATTGTTTTTCTCCATTAGATTAATCAACTGGGACAAGTTTTTGTTTACAGCTTTTAGCTCTATGTTGATATTCATGAGTTGGCTGTTAACCATCCCGACGCTAGTGTTGGTGGCAACATCTGTTACTGGAATCTGGGAAAAAAGCGCCAGGTGCAGCAATAGGCTCAGAATTACTGGAGTTAGTTTCATTTTTTTTTTGGTTTTATGGAGTATTGTCAAAGGCATATGCCTTAGCCGTCAACTCCCAATTTTTATGATTTTTATTGTATAGTTGTTTGATCTTAGCACTTTCGGTGGGGTTGGTTTCGTAAATACACTTTTCTTCCAAAGACGTTTCCACGCCATACACCTTTACCATGTCCATCCAACAAAATGCAACCTCACGGAATTTCCTGTCTTTTGGTAGGTCTTTGTTGAGAGAAAGAATGAGTTGTTTCTGTTTTTCACCCAATCCCATTAAGGACTGTATTTTATCAAAGGATCTGGCAAAGTCGCGCATATCCAAAAACACTTTTATATGCGAATTGACTACAATAGCATTTTTGATGATTTCAGAGGATATAAAATCATCAACTTTTTGGGAAATGAAGATTGGCTGGCCGCCCAACTTTCTGGCCATTCTGGACTGGTTGTTAAAGTAGTGTACAAGTTCCGGTCTTACTAGAGCCTTCCAGGCTTCGTCGACGGCCAGTATTTTATTAATGGATAATTTTGTAGGGTCGTGCATCTTCTTGTTGAATATTTCCATAATCATCAAAGCGGTAATAGGAAATAGCAGTTCGTTATCAATCAATTTGCCCAATTTGAAATAAATAATCTTTTCATCACTTAGGCTGGAAATCCGATCGTCCAATTTGTTCAGTAAGCTTCCCCTTGTGCCATTGGCATAGTATTTTTCCAAAAGGAACATGAACACATCAGGATCGAACTTTTCCTTTGGGACTTTTTTAGTTTTAATATAGGTTGCAATGTGGATTTTGCAGTATTCAAAAAAGGTATCGAACTTATAATTTTTGTCTTCATTTTTCCACATCCATTCGTAATAGTTGGTAATCAAAAATTCCAAAACGGTATTTGTTATTTCTGATCCGCCTATATTCCCTTCCTGACCAGTAATCAATTTTAGAAGGGTTACAAGGTCAACCAGCTTTCCTTGAGCTAAAGTTTTGCCCAGGGCTTCGCTTTCAAGAGAATCGTATTTGTCCAATAAAAAGGGGTTGAATGTAAACGGATTTTCATCAGCGTGCTGCAACGTTACTCCGCCAAATACTTCAGTAAGTCTATCGTATGAGTTGCCATCTTCCATAATTATGGCCTCCGCGCCCTGTCTTAGTTCAGAGGCAAAATAATGATTGGCCAAATAAGACTTGCCACCACCCGACCCTGAGGCGACCAACATGCCCCGATTGAAGATCCAATCTTTTTTTTCTGGTTCCCTGTACACAGATACTGAAAGCGGTTGGCCAGTAACACGGTCAACCAATCGCAATCCATCAACAGCCCTGGTTGCATCTTTATAACCGCCTTCAAGATAGAGTAGGGCCGTGGCCATATCGCTGGGCATGGGCAAGTACATATCGGAAGATATCCCGATTGCGTTACCAGCTATTCCTGCAAAGAAAAGGTTCTTACGGTCTATGGTGTTGTGTTTGGCATTTATCCTTAGTTTTTTGAAAGCGCCAGTAATGGAATTTTCCATTTGCTTGGGCTGATTCCCGACTTCTTCAAAACCAAAAACATTGATATGGTAAAAAACAGATTCCTTATGATTTTCCAAAATTTCTTTGGTATAATCATAAATCTGGTCCGCATAGATGGCATTGCTGTCATCTTTTTTGCCATTACCGAACCGTAGAAAGCTTTTGGCTTTTTTTCTTAAGCCTGTGAGGATTTTTTCTTGATTTGGAATATAGATATATTGGTTAATAATGTGCTCATGGGGAACTTTGAAACCTAAAGAAAAAAGATTGCCTATAGGAAACCGGTTTTGTCGGGTAGTGAACTTTCCATAAAATTCGTAGGTACCGATATGGTCCTTATTAAACTGGTCCAAGTTTTCAAGAGTAAAAAACTGTCCTTGTTTATTTCCCACATGTATGGTGTTGTTGTCAAAATCTACATCCACCAGATTTGTGTTATTTTCCTTAAGACCAAAATATTTGGCGTAAAGTCCATTTTGGGAAAATAAGTCGTTGTATTCAAGGATATGCGATGCTATGAGTCCAGTGGAATTGATCAGATTGTTCACGTTCTGTACCTGAGCTTCAAAATCTGCTAGCAAACTACTATTGATGAATTCATCGGGAACGGTTTGGGTCAAATAGAAATCCCGGTTTTTCTCTAAAAATGAGTTCGCCCGTTTGGAACTGTATTTGATATAGTTTTCTGGAACAACGCTAATATATAAATAGTGCGTTCCAACTAAATAGGGGCGACCTTGAAAATGTTTTTCGTTTGCCCTTTCCATCATATCGCCCTGCAGTCTTTTAGATATGGGCGTATAGTTTTCCTGGAGGAAGAAATCTTGCCTATGCAAGAGTCTATTTGGGCCTAAAATATTTATGATGTTCAAGAAAAGTTCTTGAAGGGTTCCATAGTCTTTGGTGTCCAATGTGAACACTTCGGGTAGAATAAGCTGTAATGGAATTGTTAAACATCCCCTTTCTTTTGATATTAATGCCTGCCGTTCATATCCGTATATAGGGAATGCATCCCAAAGAGCTACCTGTTTTCCCATAACAATAGATTTTTATAGTCATTGCCTATTTTGATGGAATCAGGTTTGGAAGTATCGGCAAGTTTTTTAACAAAGCCATTGGCACCATAGGTCCTAGAGTAAAACAGCAAGATCATGAATACGACGACAATTGCTATACCAGTAATTAGCAAGGCCAACAACATAGAAATAAAAACGGATAGGACAAGGCCTGTTATGATTGCCGTCGTACCAAGGTATACGCAGTAAAAAATGTATTTTGCGTTGAGACCTTTGTAATAGACATCTTTTTGCAGCCCTTTCTTTATAGGAATGTGGCAGTTTTCCATAATACGGGAAATTTAGATGTTAGCTATTTCCTCACCTATGGCGATCAGAGCAAAAAAAATGGCGATACCAATAATAATCTTGCCCAATTTATTGGCCAGGTCCGTCTGCTGATCTCGAATATATAGATAGGTCAGACCGGTTATGGCAATGGCCACGCCAGCAATAACCTTAATAATATCGACAATTTCCCTGGAGAGGTTTTTCGAATCGTTCTTGAAATCCTGTGCTTCCTGAAGCAGTTGATCGAATTGACCATAGGAGCACACGGTTATGGATAACAGAATTAAAAATAGAAGAAATGTTTCAATTTTCGGATTCCGGCGGTATTTCATTGGCCGTATCCTTGTTGCGGATGACTTTGAGTTTTTCATGCTTTTTGCGAGTTATGGAATTTGAATCATCTTCAAATGAACCCTCTCTAAAAGCTTCCAAAAGTTTAGAAGTGTCTTCCACTTCGTTTATCTGGTCGAGTACAGCGTTTAAATCGGTCTTATCATTATCTGATTTATATACAAATTTATCATTTAAACGCAAATAATCTAATTTTTTTGAATGTTTTTTTGTCTTTGTGCTTTTTTTGGATAATAGCACCCACATGATATACCCGTACCAAACAAGGGCAAGACCGAACAATATGTACCAGTAAGTGCTCAAATTTCAGTTTTATTTTTGCTCAATGAGCGTAATTAATTTTTCATAATTTCTATTCGTAAAATCCAGCAAAACCTTTCGAATCAAATCGTTCCTTGAGGTCTTGACACCCATTTTATAGGAGATACCCATTGCCAGTTTTTCGTATTTCATTGCACAATCACTGTTGATGGTCATAAAAAAGGTTTCTTTTTTATTTTTCAATTTATCGGTCTGCAATAACACATCCAACTGTTTTCCGATATTATGGTTATTTTCAGAAGGACTCTCTTCCTTCGGTTTCCTATTTTTCTCCAACTTGTTAATAGCATCCTCCTTTCTAACGTTGAGGGAAGTGGTTTGTTGTTTTAGGCCCATACGATCTAGTTTGAGCTGTTCTAGCGTGCTTGATGTCTCCTGGTTTTTATTTGCCATTTGCTCGAGCAGATCAAGTGTGGTGATTTTTTTCTGTTTTCCCATTGAAATCTAGTTTATATATTTGATAACTGTTCTACTTCTTCGAAGAATTTTTTGATATCCATATCCCCTTCTTCCTTGTTTTCGGGAATAGGGTAGAGGGTATTCCTATATTGTTCCTTGTAAATAGTCCTGTCCTTGACCACGCTTTGCATTATAGGGATGCCGGCTTTTTCGAACTGTTGGCGGAGCAGTGAAAACTTGTTTTTCCTTACCAATTTAAATTTGTTGAAAAATAAGTTGACACTTTTGAGTACACGCTCATTATTGTCCAGAAAGTTGTTCTTTAAGGTAAAATAGAAATTAGAGGTGCTGTCTATCTCCAATTCGTCGTGGCTAAATGGGATGAAAATATGTTCCACATATAATAGGCCCTTAACCATTTCTACGTTAAGACTCCCAGGGAGGTCCAGAATAATATAATCTATAAGACCGTAATATTTCATAATTGTGTCTTGGATGGATCCCACTGTTACCCGTTCTATAGTGTAAGGCTCCAATTCCTCAATTTCCGAAGCATCCAAAAAACTAAGTTCACGCTGTCTTTTTTTATAGATCGAATACTGTGGATTGTCCCCATCAAGGAGCACTACTTTTTTTCCTTTTGCATAATGAAGATTGGAGGCTAGGATAAGGTTTAGGGTCGTTTTTCCGATACCACCTTTTTCACCCACGATACTTATAATTTTTGTTTCCATGATATAGAAGTTAATTTTGATATATTCATATATTATTGAGCCGTTATAATTATAAATTGGATTATGAATATATATTTATAGGGATATATTTACCTATAAATATATTTGAATATGCACCTATATTTATATTTAAATATATGTATATAATTAATTAATAATCAGGTTTTTATATAATATATTTTACTGTAGGTCCATATAAAACCATATCAAAACAGATAGGTACAGCGGGAGGTTCCATATGGTTTTATGCATTGGTTTTTTGATAAGGATTTTTTGTACCTATTACCAATCATGTAGAGAATATTATTACCATTTTAAACGCCTAGATAAGGTTTTGGTTTTCCTTTCATCACCTCAATATGGTTTATTCCATTATTAAGTTTTAGAAGGGACGGGATTTAATATAATGTTGGTTTCTGTATAGTTCCAAATCCCTCCGGAAGTCGAGCAACCCTTCCTCTACAATCCTCCCAATGCGGACACGCTTCGCCGGTCCACTCGGGAAGTCTTTCCGTTCCTGTTTTCCTCGACACCCTCGGTACCGCGCAAAAGTACAAGCGCCCAAAAAGTCGCTTGACCTTTTTTCACCCGACCCACAAAAAATAGTTGTATTTCATTGTTTCTCAACATTTCCAATGCATCAAATAAGACCATATAATTCTTATGCCTGTACCCATTTATATCCATATGGCATGATATGTATTTGAGATGTAAAATACTGATTATTAGATTGTTGTAATCAATTTTATTCTGCTATATTTATCCGTGTAGACGGATAGCAAGTTATGTTTTAAGCATCTTAAAACACCTACTTCTGACGAAGTGAAAACTGATAATATAGAGGGAGAAAATGGCAATCAACAAAGGCGGGAGAAAACGTTTGGGGGACAGGAAGCGGGAGCATGCCATAACGCTTAGGTTCAATGGCCGGGAACTTGAAAAAGTAAAGACTATCCTGCATTCCTATAATCTTGATTTTGCTAAAAGGGGAACGGTGGGTCCATTTTTGAGAAAGCTTATCCTAAACAGGGAAACGATAAAAGAGAAAAAGGTTCCAGATGATATATCGAACCTCAATTACCAATTGAACAAAATAGGAGCCAACATCAACCAACTGGTAAAGGTGGCCAACTACAAGAATATGCGAAGCCCCAACTCGAACCTGGAACGGGAGATGGAAAAAGCCAGCGAACTGATGCTCGAACTTATAGAAACGATCAACAACGGAAGTTAAAATGATAGCAAGGATACTATATCGGAATAATGTGCAGGGGGTAATGAATTATGTATTGGGCAAGGCCGATAGCAGCATACTCGGCTTCCAGAACACCTATTCGGATACCCATACCAACACAGCATTTTTCGGTAGGGTCCTTTACTATCTCGGCAATCGGCACGATTCTGAAAGACGATATGTACATGCGACTATCAATCTTCCCCGAGGCGAACATTTGGAAGACATCGACTTTTTTGAACTGTCCAAAGCGTACATGGAACATATGGGCTATGGAGAACAACCTTATATGGTGGTACGCCACCACGATACCAAGCACGAGCATGTCCACATAGTCTCGACCACCATAAGGGAAGATTGTCTGCAAATAAACCTTTCCAATGATTTCAAAAGGAACTTAGCGACACAGAAATACCTTGAAAAACAGTTTGGCCTTTCCCCGTCTCCTGAAACAATTAAAGACAGGGAGCTACCGATATATCGGATCCCGCAATTCAAGAACGAGGACATTAACGGGGTTAGGTTCTATATACAGGACATTACAAACAACATGCTCCAGAAGTACAAGGTGCGAAGTTTTAAAGAATTGTCCGAAATATTGAGACCGCACCATATCCATTTAAGGACGGTAGACTACAATGGCAGGGATGGTGTATCTTTTGGGGTCGATGTAGAAAATGGCTACAGTTCAAGATTTATCAACGGCTCTACCGTACATCCTCAATTAAGCGGCCCAAAATTGCAAAAGGTTTTTGAACGGAACATGCGATCCAAGCTATTTCCTATGGTTAAAAAGCGTTTGGAAAAGCAAATAATGACCACATTTAAACTGTTCAAGAGTATTCACTTTGAAGACCTGCCAGATGTATTAAAATCCTATCAGAATCTGGATTGTGAATTGATTTATGAAAAGAAAAGCCAACTAAGTGACGTTATCATCTATGATAAATCAGGATTTATATGTAGTACTTCGGAAATAGGTTCAGAAAAAGATGTCGTAAACCATCCACAGATAATCAATTCCGAGGATGGGGAAACCAGCATAGATGTGGATAGCAACCAGTTTGTTCTTGAAATACAAAAACTAATAAAAAATGCCTTTTATAAAGCTTATTTGGATGCCAATAAACGTGATATATTGTTATCGGAATTTGTATCGATCAAAAGTTTTAAGGAAGTGCGGCCCTTTCTAGCGAGTTTGGTACGATATTCATTTCTAAACCATTATATGCCCGAAAATAATGGTAGTTCCTTATTGATTTCGGTACAAAAGGAATTTGAGAGCACACGTACTGGATTGGGCATATCGGAAGCGAATAAAGAACTCAAAACGCTGGAAAACAGGGTTTTAATTTTAAAAATGACTTTGGAAGCCAATGTATTCGATATTTCTGGGAACAAAGGTATTTTATTTCATTTGCTACAGAGTTTGGGCCTCAAATATGGCAATGGTAGGATTTCTTATATTAACTCCAATATCCACTCCGTTGAGATATTCCTGGACAATTATCATATCCCAAATGAGAATGAGGCCTATATATCCTTTGGTTGTATCGATCAAAATTCAAGGATATTGCAACAGTTAATGGAAGAAAAAGGAGGTAAGGCTACCGATTTAAACGCTACCGCCTTTTTCCTTCCCATGTTTCTGCCCCAGTTATATAGCTCAATGACTCCCGATTATCGAAGGCAGTTTGAAGTGCATAGCTTAAAGGCATATCTCCATAAAACGGAACGGCTTCATTGGCATTACGAAAAATCCGCTATCGATTATATAAAACTGTTCAACGCCAAGGGATTTAATTTTAAGCTAATAGGGAATGATATTTCCATCACCTCTATTTATTCAAAACATGGGGTCAGTATTCCGTTAGCATTAAAAACCCAGGCATATCTTAAATCGATCAAGAATTTGGATCAAGTGTTGAACGAGCAATCCAAAACATTATCCAATATAATGGACGAGGGTAGGGGACAGCTTAAAAATTTATGGCTTTCTTATTTGATAGAAAAGGAATTATACGGTAAAGTTGCTTTTATGATGATCTACGATAAATTACGTCCAAATTTGGATAAGGACGTTATGGAATACCATTTAGAAAAGGGGTGGCGGGAATGGTTACTTCAAGTATCCAAACAAAAGTTGAATTCACAGCAGGCAACTATGTTGCGTAGGAGTGCCTTTGCCTTCAATTCTCTTTTAGGAGGTAGCCATTATAAGGAGGAAGAAGTATTTAATGGGTTTAAGGACGAGCTTACGGATTATTCGAAGCGAAATGGAATTTACCTCTCCTGAATAATTGATAATGAGATCATAGCCATGTTGATTCAATAAAAAAGGACAGGTTCATTTTAAAAATATACGAGACTAGGTTTTACCCTTATACCATAAACAAAGGTAAATTTTTGTTGTATTTACCCTCGTTAATTCAACGTATGTAATTATTACCCTTGTTCAAAATGATAGCATTTAATAGAAATACACCATACAATAGCCTACTGGAGGAGTGGGAAAATTTGAACCATGTGGGCCGGGTGAAAGTAAATATAGCAACTAATTGCTCAAAGTCAAATCCTTTGTAGATAAATATACTGTTTATTTTTTCTTTTTTTCAATCAAGTTACAAGATAACCAAATCATTACTCATGTTTTTCTGGAGATAAAAAGCCACTTTCTTTCGCTAAAAGAAATAAATATTAAACCTTATCAATGAGTTTACTGTGTTTAAGGCAAATAAATTTATTGATTTAGACGTTTAGTCGATAACGTAAAAGTACCCTCTACTTAGGGGAAAAATGCTTTAGGAACATGGTGCGAAGATTCAAAAGCCTCTCCCTTTCCGAACTGAAGTGGGGCAATGGTTTCAGGTGCCCCCAAATATCGGCACGGCAATTATTGCAGGGGAGCAAGCCTTATTCGCGCCAGTGCACCTCTTGTCGTTACGATAGGTCGCCAACGGCCAATACGCTATTCCACAGGGTTATATTCGACCTGCTCAAGGCCTTCTGCAATGTGTATTTCGTAGCGATCAATAAAAAGGGGGGTACCTCTCTGGAACTTGCCAGCAAGCTCTCCCTCATGCAGAAGACCTGTTGGGCGTTAGAGCACAAGGTCATAATAGCGACCAATAAATTGGGCGATTATCCCATTAAAGGTAGGGCCGAAGTGGATGAAACAGTTTTCGGCACGACCACGGCCCGAGTGACCACGGACCAATGGGTAGGGTACGGCCCCCCTAAGATACCCTCCAGAAAAAAGGGGGCAATTTCTTGGAATTCCATAAAGTGGTTATGAACGTAAAAGGATGGCTGAGGGGTATGCGCCATTATGTGGAAAATCTACAAGACTACCTTTACGAATACTGCTACAGGTTCAACCGAAGCTATATGACGGATGATGTTTTTGACAACCTTATGGCTAGGATGATAAACGCACCACGGTGCAATATGAAAAATATTAATAATTAAATGCCTAATTCAATAAATTCAAAAACAATTCTTTAAGTTTGTAAGAGTATTACTTCTTCAAAATCTAATCAACTTGACTACTAAAACGAAAAATTGTTTAGATAAACCTGTTTTAAAAGCAGTGGATTTCTTTTGTGGTGCAGGAGGGGTTAGCTGTGGCTTTAGAAATGCCGGTATCGAGGTACTTGGTGGGATAGACATAGATTCCAAGTTTGAAAAAACTTTCGAAAACAACAACGATGCTAAATTTTTAAATGAAGATGTATCAAACCTAGCGTGTGAAAAGTTGGGTGAATTGCTCCCTGTAACAAGGAACGACGGTAATATGATTTTTGTTGGGTGCAGTCCATGCCAGTACTATTCAAATTTAAAATCCGATAAAACAAAATCCAAAGGAAATAGATTATTGCTAGATGATTTCAAAGAGTTTGTTCTTTACTATCTTCCAGGGTTTGTTTTTATTGAAAATGTTCCCGGTTTGGAAACTAAGTTGGGAAGTCCGTTGCACAAATTTAAAAAGGCATTAAGGAAAGAAGGATATGTTTTTGATCAAAACGTATTGAATGCCAAATATTTTGGTGTTCCTCAAAATCGTCGAAGATTTGTTTTAATAGCTAGTAGGGTTACCAAAAACATTTCATTACCTAATCAAGTTAGAAATAAAGAGAATATAATTACGGTAAAAAGAGCCATTGGGAACTACAAAACTTTTCCTAAAATTAAAGCAGGGGCCCAAGATAACAGCTCATTTTTGCACTCTTCATCGAGACTTTCAAAACTTAACTTAGAAAGAGTTAAACTTACACCAAAAAATGGGGGTTCCAGAAAAGCTTGGGCGAACAATGGAATTCTCCAACTAGAATGTTATAAGAATCATGATGGCCATCATGACGTTTATGGCCGCTTATCTTGGGATAAACCGGCACCAACTATTACCACCAGATTTACTTATACTAGTACGGGAAGATATTCTCACCCTGAGCAAAATCGTGGAATTTCCTTAAGGGAAGGAGCTACCCTCCAATCATTCCCATTAGATTATAATTTTTATTCATCTAGCAAGGGTACTATTGCAACTATGATTGGAAACGCAGTACCTCCAAAACTGGCTGAAGCCATTGGTAGAGCACTTAAAGAACATTGGAACAGATGGCAAAATTCAAAGCAAGAGCACGTGCACTAGATTTACTTGGAAGACAGCAAATTGCTGGAGTTCCAACTGCAATTAATGAGTTGTTTAAAAATGCACATGATGCCTACGCCGACAATGTCGAAATAGACTATTTCCGGAAGCAAAAACTGATGGTTTTGCGGGATAATGGCTTAGGAATGACTAAAGACGACTTCGAATCGCGATGGCTAACGTTGGGAACTGAAAGTAAGTTTGCAAACAAAAAAATTCCTCTACCCCCTATAGATCCAAAAAAAACATTAAGGCCTATAATGGGTGAAAAGGGAATCGGACGTTTGGCAATCGCATCGATTGGTAGTCAAGTTCTAATTATTTCGAAAGCTAAGCGTACAGAAAAGGAGCACAAGATTGTAGCAGCCTTCATTAATTGGAGTATATTTGAACTACCTGGACTCAATTTGGATGATGTAATTGTTCCTATTCGAGAGTATGATGACTTACCTACGAAAGAGGAAATTGAACAATTGAAAAAGGAGTTGTTGGACTCCTTAGAGAAATTGGCGAAATTAGACGAAATCAATCAGGCAGATGCCAATAGTATTATAAATACTGTCAAAAGTTTTGATGTTTCTCCAAAAGACCTCAATCAAACATTAATTGGGAATTTTGCATTTTCCAAAAATCAAGGGGGTACTCAATTTTACATTGATCCGGTCGATGAAACTTTGAATCATTTTATTGACGGGGATAAGAATAATTCCGATGCTACCAAAATTGAAAAAATGCTGGTCGGATTCACAAATACAATGACACCCAATCATCCAGAGCCATTAATCAACCTAGAGTTTAGGGATTACCGAAACAATGACGGTACTTATTTAAATATTCTTGATAAAGAACAATTTTTCACCCCAAAAGATTTTGACTTGGCTGACCACCATTTCCAAGGAATCTTTGACGAGTTTGGCCAGTTCTCCGGTTCAATCAAGATTTATAGGGAAAAATCCTTTGAACACAAAATTATTTGGAATGGGAATTATTTCAAACCTACAGAATGTGGCGAATTCTCAATTAACCTGGCCTACGTTCAAGGTAGATTAAAGCAGTCGATTATAGATTCTGAAAATTATGCTAGAATAACAGCTAAAGCCGATAAGTTTGGTGGTATTTATATCTATAGAGATAATATCAGAATGTTACCGTATGGAGATTCCGACTATGATTTTATCGATATTGAACGAAACCGTACAAAAAGTGCTTCCTTTTACTTTTTTTCATACCGTCGGATGTTTGGAGTAGTTAATATTTCCAGAGCTGATAATTATAAGTTAACTGAAAAAGCTGGTCGGGAAGGATTTATTGAGAACAAAGCATATCGACAGCTTCAAGATATTTTAAAAAACTTCTTTCTTCAGCTTGCCGCTGATTTTTTTAGAGAAGGTAGTAATAGTCCAAAAACAGAATTTTGGGCTCAAAAAAGAGCAGAAAGGGAATCTTATTATAAGGCTTTGGAGAGACGTGATCAGCAGGCCAAAGTAAGAAAGGAGAGGTTTCAACAGAATTTAAATTCTTTTTTTGAAGACTTAAATTCTAACAAATTTAAATCTGAACTTGAGACACTGCTTGAATCCCAAGAGAAGAAATTCGGTTCTCTTGCTTCAATTGATGACCCCGAACAAGCTAGTCAGTCGTTAATTAATTGCGAGCTTGAAGCTCGAAAAGAAATAGAAGCTTATAAGCAAAAAATTAAGGTTCCACAGCCGAAAGGGTTCACTATTTCCAGAGATACGCGTAAGGACTATGAGGCTTATATTGATGAGCTTAAAAAGTTGGAGACTGGAATTTTTCTAAATGCGGTTGATAATATTGATATCTATGTTGACGACTATACTGAAAGATTAAACATTGAAATAAGTAAGCGCAAACGTCTAGAACAAGCGGTTGACTTTATTTCAATAGAGGCGAAAAAGGCAGCATCAGGAAAACAAAAAGAGACGAAAAAAGCGGTTTCAGAAATAACATCTAAAGTTAAAGAGCTCACTACCGAATTAATGATTGAGCTTGATAATCAAATAAGAGATGTTAAGGATAGGTTCAAAACACTTGGTGTTGAATCAAGTGAGGATTTCGATTTAGTAAATGAGCGTAAATCTATGGAGGCCGATATTAACAGAGGAAGGGAGCGGGTAACTGGTGTTCTTGAACGCGTTATTAAACAACTTCAAGGTATTTATTGGGATAGAGATCTTAACCAAGATATTGTCACAAGTGATGAAATTGCGGATGCAATGGCAGAGGAACTAGACGAATTGAAAGGACGTATTCACGCTGATATTGAGTTGAGTCAATTAGGGCTGGCAGTTGGTGTAATACATCATGAGTTCAATAGTACAACAAAGTCAATTCGTCATAGTATAAAAGACTTGAAAGCATGGGCCGATGTCAATGAAAATCTTGAAAGTGTTTATAACAACATAAAAATCAACTTTGAACATCTCGATGGATATCTAAACCTATTCACTCCTTTGAATAGAAGACTCAATCGAAAACGTGAGGAAATTTCGGCATTAGAAATAAAGACATTTCTAATTGATCTTTTCAAACCAAGATTGGAACGGCACAATATTCAGTTTAAGCATACCAAAGGATTTGCAAAGAAGAAAATACATGGGTTTCGCTCAACATTTTATCCTGTTTTTGTTAATGTAGTTGACAACGCTATACATTGGCTTAATCAAGCCAATGTAGATGAAAAAATAATTCGACTACATGCTGATGATACAGGAATTTACATGTCTAATAATGGACCTGAGGTGACCATCCAGGATAAAAATCGAATATTTGAATTAGGCTTCACTAGAAAGAGCAACGGCAGAGGTATGGGTCTTCATATAAGTAGGGAGGTACTTAACGCTGAGAATTACAACATATTTTTGGATACTTCTCGCAAGGGTGAAACAGTAAGCTTTAAAATTGAACCAATCAAACAACTTGACAATGAATAGTCCCTTTTTTGATTCTTCAAAGGAAATCGCCAATGATTTTCTGCAAAGTATAGTATTTATCGACGACAGGGCTTTCATAAGTGAAGATCCAAATCATCATGAGTTCAATGCACAACAGATAACCCGGATTTTTGGTAATAGTAAAAAGGTATGTGCAGTATATAATCCAAAGAGTTTGGAGGATATTAATAATTTAGCTGAATTGGCTAAAAAAACTGATGTTACTGTCTTGGATTGGCAGATAAATATTGCTGAAGAGGAAGTTGAAAATGAGGAAGAGGACGCGGATAATGATGATCCTAGGGGACCTCATACAAGAAAAATTATTAGGGAGATATTATCAGATCCGCTGACCGGGAAAGGAAGTCTCAAATTGATATTGATATATACGGGAGAACTTGATTTACCTGGCATTACAGATGAAGTATTTAGTGATCTACAAGCTTTAACCATTGAAGGCCTGCAACGGGGCGATTGTTGTGTATTTACCAATAATATAAAAATTCTAGTTGCCGCTAAACCCGCGAGTAAGGATGGAAGCGGGGAATCAAAATTCAAACACAATCCCGAACTGAGCAGTAAAGTTGTCGATTACGATCAGTTGCCCGAATTTATTCTCACACAATTTACAGAAATGACTGCTGGTTTATTAACCAACTTTGTATTGCAATCACTTACGGCTATCAGGAGTAATACATTTAGATTAATTAAGCTTTATAAGAAAGAGCTTGACCCTTCATTTCTTTCCCACAGACTTCTTTTGCCCAATCCAGAGGATTCGAAGGAGCAGCTTATAGAAATTCTATCACATTCAATTCAAGCCATATTGAATTACAATGAAACTGGAGAAACGACTTCAACATCAAACATACTTGAATGGATTGACACTAAAGAATTTGACAAAAAGCTCACGATCGATAAGGATAAGGATTTAAATATTAATGGAGCCTTTATAAAAAATTGGATTACAACTAGCTTTGTAGAAGCTTGTAAAAAACAATGGGTAGCTAGTGGCTTCAGCGACGAACAACATGCTCCTTTAGGGAAGTTCACTAAAAAGGAAAGAGAACTTTACAAAACCGCTTCGGAATTTTTCATTGGGCAACCTGCAGACGATATCGATTCCGAATTTTCAATACTTACGCATCACAAGAGTAATCTAAAACAGCCATCATCATTACCAAGGCTAACGTTGGGTACATTGGTAAAACAACTTCCTATAGCTGAGTTGCAAGAGGAACGTTTCTTTCTATGCATTCAAGCCCGATGCGATAGTGTTCGGTTGGATGAACTCAGAAAGTTCCTATTCCTACCACTTGAGAAAGTGGAAGGAAATTCAAAGTTTCATTTTGTAACTGAAGATAATTCAAAGTTCATTCGATTAAATATTGTAAAAGACGCTTTCGAGTTAAGAACGATTAAGTTTCAGCCATCAGAGAAAAGTCAAATAGTTCAGGCTGAAGAATCAGCGGGTCAATTTTATTTTAAATCATATCATAACGAACATTTCCAATGGTTGGCTGATTTAAAAGATGCACACGCCCAAAGAGAAGCCAATAACTTTGCGACAAAAATTTCTAGAGTTGGTTTAGATGAATCCGAATGGTTAAGGCGTTGGAGTAATTAAAATAAAAAATCCTGGAACTACCCAAACTTATATCAGCAATAAATACGGCCCAGACAGCCAATCAATTCAAACAATATATCGATTTTATTCAATTTCCCTATTATCGTAACGTAGAAATTGACACAAGAATTAACTTTAATTTTCCGTTAACGGTTTTCATAGGTCAAAACGGATGCGGTAAAAGTTCATGCCTTCACGCGCTTTACGGAGCGCCTGACCGCTATACACCCTATAAATTTTGGTTCGATACAAAAGTTGACCCTGTAAAGTACTACGACGAGAAGCGTAAAAGACATTCCTTTTGGTATTCCTTTGAGATTAACGGTCAAACAAAAGAAGTTATCAAGGCTCGTATCAAAAGACAAGATGATCCTAATTATTGGGAAACTAGTAGACCCTTAGCCTGGGCAGGAATGCGAACGAGGGAGGAGAAGAATGAAAGAGACAAACCTATAATTAAAAATGTAGTTTATTTAGACTTTAGATCAGAACTAAGTGCTTTTGACAAATACTTCTATTTTGGAAATTTAAAGAACAGTCGTGCTAGAAACAAGCAGGAATATCTTCGCAGAAGATCCTCCTCTCTAAATAAACTATTTACTGGAAAAGTTTCTAAAATTAGCTCTAGTACTAGAGATTTGAATAAGCAAGTGGAAACTCTAAATTCCAACGAATTAAAATGGATTTCATTTGTATTGGGACGACACTATATTAAGGCCACTTCTGTTTTACATAGTTTGTTTAGGAATGAAGGATATTCAGTATTATTTCAAACAGATTTTGCGAAATACTCTGAAGCAGTTGCCGGAAGCGGAGAAATGGCCGTTGTAAGATTAGTAAGAGAGGTGCTTGCCGCTCAAAACTATTCTCTTATCTTATTGGACGAGCCAGAGGTATCTTTGCATCCCGGAGCACAAGAAAGACTAAAGTTGTTCCTTTTAGAACAAATAAAAATAAAAAAACACCAGGTTGTATTAACTAGTCACTCTCCATCGATTGTAAAAGGTTTGCCAAAAGAAGCTATAAAAGTTTTTTATCAAAATCCTCGCAATGGAAGATTTTTGATTAGCGAGAACCTTTCCCCTGAAGAAGCTTTCTATCATATAGAATTTCCTGTCTTCAAGAAGAAAAATATATTTGTGGAAGACATATTGGCTCAAGAGATTGTAACAGGGGTACTTGAAAAAATGGGTGATGCTACTAAAAACCTATTTAATGTAAGATTCAATCCTGGCGGTGTATCCGTAATAAAGAAAGAATTCATAAGTGTGTTTTGTCGTGAGGAAAATACGGAGAACTTTATATTTTTTGACGGGGATCAATCACCAGACTCTCCTCACTTTGATTGGCAATCCTTTATTGCTTCGGATATTAATGTGACTTACCTTAGAACAAAGATTAAAGAACAGACAACTGAAGATATAAAATTTTCAGTGGATGGAGGTTCCAAAGGAGGTAATCAAAAACAGCAATTGGAATTGCTCAAATCGTATCTCGACTTTTATTTAACCCATGTATTTTATCTGCCAAAATCTGTTCCAGAAGATATTATTTGGAACCAAGAATTTGCAATCAACCAAATAAGAGCTCTTATTTCAGATAAGAATGATGAAGATGTGCTTATAGCTGAATTAGAAATAATTTCGGATATGAAAAAGAAATTTGCTTTTATTACGAAAATAATTCTAGGTGATAGCAGTTCGGATAGTATATTGAGTGTTCAACGTCAATTTATTCAACGATGGCTTAATCATCAAAACGAAGATTTTGATAATATTCAAAATACTATAAGCGATTTAATTTAAAGGTCTGCCAGTATATAAAAGACACTCTTGATTTCCAACATGTTTTTTGCAAAATTATAAAACCTTTATAACACTCTTTACAAATAGCACCTTTTGTAAAGAGTATTTTACAACAAAGGGGATGTTGTGGCCATCATTGGAAACTTAAAATAATAGTTTAACATCCACATTTATGGAGAATATTTTAGAAATCTCTTAGGAGAGAATTTATTGGTCATGAATTGTAGCCTTACCCATTTTTTAGGGAAAGCTACATTAAAACATTGCTAATTGACTAATTCTCATAATAAGTTACTTTTCATTATTGGAAATTCGATTTCAAAATGACGAAATGAAGATGAATTTATGTTCAACAATAAAAGGATGTTAACCTTTCTACCAGCCCTAATTTTTCAATCTATTTTTATATCTTCTTCTTAAACTCTGTCAGCGCATTAACGATGGCAGATTCCAACTCCTTGTATTCCTCTTGAACATCGGTCTGGTACACCACATTCTCCCCAATATTGTCCTTAGGAATAAACTCGTTGTCCTCTGTGAGGATCCATGCCGGATTATAACCCAGTGAGTAGTAATACAACACAAATTTTATGGTGGTCAAGGATATGGCCCCTCGTTCCACATTGACCAAGGTATTATAGTCCATATCAAAACGTTCGGTTATCGATTTAATGGAAAACTCGCTGGAACGTTTATTGCCAGTATCCTTTTCGATAAGCTCTTCGCGAATCATCCTTAAACGTTCGCTTATGTATGCGAAATCCTCGGTGGAGGCTCTCATCATCTCGTCAATATCTTTCATGTTTTTAATTTTAAATATAGATTATTCCTTATACATTTCTATAGGATAGCTGGACAATAAGGTTTCCAAACTTTCCAAAGAATCAGTAAATACATCTGTTTGGTTAACCGCAGAAACACTTTCAAAAGTAGGTGTTTCATATTGCCTACGAAAGGCATCTGCCAACTCCCTGCTGGATTTACTGCGGTATTTCTTCATAAAATCTTTTGCAATGATTTCGTCCTTTTCCAGAGATCCCGCTATTTTATCACCAATTTTGTGTTCGTCAAAAATAGCCAACTTTGGTTTAATCCCCGTACAACGTAGGTATTCCCGTTCCACAAGCTCATTGATATCTTTGATCACCTTTAAAAAATTAGCATCCAGAATCCTATCTATTTCCTTGTCTATATACATGCGATTTACCAACGCAGTAATATAGTGCACTATATGTTGTGTAGAACCGGAATCATCCTTTGTCAATTCCTCCAACTTTTGTAGATGGTCGAACAATTTTAGCTCATGGGCCAAAGGGACAAATTGCATTTGCTTTATATGATTATCGTATTGATCTGCTGCAAACTTCTTAATGTAAGTGGTATAAAATTCCAAATAATTTGTTTGACCAAAATCAAGATTTTGCACCACCTCAAAAAATTCAAGGCTGTGTATAAGTTTCATTTTGGAGGCCACCAATTCCTGATGATCTTTACTTTTAAATTTGGTACGCACGGGCATTTCGTATTTCCCTTGTATCTTTTTAGATTCCATTTTCGGTTTTAACAACCCAAAACACAGTTTTTGTTCAATAGGGTTTTCAAAGGTGTCGGCTACAATGCCCCCAAAATAACCTGTAGACATACTGGTGATCTTACTTTTTGGCAACAATTCCGAAAGAATGGTACTGAAATTGACTGTGGTATCGTTATTGGATATTGCCTTGCTTTTTTTTCCTTGATGGATGCGTCCGAATATCTCACTGATCCTTCGGGCCGTTTCCCCTTTTGCAGCTCCACTGAACACATTGGAGCAGTTGTCAAAGATGACCTCTGCCAGTTCCCGGCCATAGTCGGCTATCAATTGTGTAATGCTCTGTATCCCCAGTACCGTGGCAACATAATGGGACCTTCCGGTATCGATTATCTTGCGAAGTCCCATAATGAAAACGGTTGGGAGTTCATCCAGGATAAGACCCAAAGGCCTACAGCCAGGTTTATTTACCACTTGCAAAACCTTATTAATATAGAGTCCTATTGGAGCGGCATAGATTTCAGAACGGTCTGGATTATTTTGAATACAGACTATTTTAGGTTTTTGAGGGTTATTGATGTCCAAACGAAAATCGTTGCCTGTCATGATATAATAGATTTCCTTGCTGGCCAGCATGGAAAGTGATATTTGGACGCTTGCGGTCTGACCGGCCAACTGCTGGCCCGCTTGCCGCTCCATAGCATCCTTGAACGGAATCATAAGACTGCGGACTTCTACTTCCCTCATCATAATTTCCAACAAGTATTCGATGTTTATGGTGGATAACGTAATGACATGCGGCAATGTGCAGATATTCTCACCAGTCTCCTCGGATTTCTTCTTCAAGTACCAGATCAGCCCTGAGACAAAACTAATGGCACTCTTGGAAAAGAAATCACTTCGCTTTATCCATTCTTTGTTCAGGTTTTTCATGATAATGGTTGCAGCATCTGCGGCATCGGTCTGGTTTTGCATTAAATAGGGGTCAATTGGATTGCAGCGATGCGATTTCTCTATGTCATCAAAACTCAGCGTATAAAAATTGGGAAGGTTGGAAAGTTCCTTGGCACCGGTTGTGCATTCCTTTTTTCTTCGCCAGTAGTTATAGGCAATTTTACTAAGTGTATCGAACTTAAAATCATATATCAAAAGTGTAAAGTTCTTTTCTATCATTTGCTCTATGATCTCTTCGATCAATGCAAAGGATTTCCCACTACCCGGTGTACCTATAACCAACAGGGCACGAAAAAGGTTGACAAAATTTATCCACCCTTTCCGCATTCGGCCTTTATATTGGTATTCATAGGGAATGTTTACGGAATACTTGGTCTCTATGCGATCTTCCATTTGTTGAAACGTTTCGTTCCGGTCATTGAAAGGGTCCTCTTCTGCCTCATTGGTAAAGTCCATCACTTGGAAAAGATGTACCGAACCAGAAACAGAAAACAGGAAACCGATATTATATAAAATCAAAGAGCACCAGAGCAAACTGATTTGGGAAGGTTTAAAATATCCTGTTATAAATAACAGTACACAGCCAATTCCAAAATACGTTAGGCCGGTCAAAAATGATTTGCCCTCTTTTTTTCTGGGATTATATAGCATTACCGAACCTAAAATGAACATCAATAACATTGTTCTTCCGGGTAAGGGCTCTTGCAAAGGCTTAAATCGAATAAGGAAATCATGTATGATTTGTGAAAGTTGTGAATCACATTCCAGATATTGCACGATCGGGTAATAGGAAATAAAGCCTATAATAGCAAAAAAGGTTACCGAAAGTAGCATGGCCGAGAATGCCAGATTCTTGTCGTTCATTATTAAATTAAAGTGTTACAATGTACCTTGTATAGATTGTCCTTTAATTCTTCTTAAAAAGGATCTAGGAAGATCATTCTATCAAGTTTTGTAAGTTATTGTTCTTCTTTGTTCCATTCTTCCTTTTTTCAGGAGTAAGGGGAGCATTTTTCTTTAAATGCACCCTGATTTCCGAAAAGGGAATGGTATAGCTAAATTTCAATCCAAAATCGCATTCCACGCTGTTGCTATTAATTGATTTTATGATACCAAGGTTAGGTGCGCCTTCAGGCCCTTTGGTTGTTTTCAATTCAATTTGATCCCCGATGCCCATAAAATCTGTGCTTATAGTTTCAAATTTTACGTATTTGGCATTCTTGTAATTCTTAAGGTCATCGTTCCAATCCTTACCTTTAGATTTATGTATAGTGGCTGGGAACGTTAGATAAAAATCGGTAATGGTTTCTATCAAGGATTTGAACAGATTTTTACCTCCGTTAACCTGATTAAGTTTTATGATTTCAGGTAAGGAAAATGCCAATATAATCTTGTCTTTATATTTTACCCATTTAATCGAATTAGAAATAAGCTTATCCCATGCTTTGAGAGTCTTAAATTTTACCTCCAGCAAGGTGATATGATTGGTCAATTGATCCCCGACTTTTGAGGTGTAGTTAATAGTAAGGCTTACATTTCCGTGCCTATTTGAACTTTCCACATATACCTTTGGATTAAAACGGTTAATAAGGTTCGTAAACAACTTTAGGTCGAACTCGAAACCTTTGATATCATTGTCCATTATGGATATCATGGATACACTGTTTGTCTTAAGGTAAGGTTCGGTTAGTTGACCGAAGAAATCTAACTTTTTTTGATACACGTTGCCACTAAAGGATACATAAAAATTATCTGGACTACCATTTAGTTCATGGTAGGAGAGGAGGTCTATGCCACTTTCCCCGACTACAATTTTGTATGGATTCTTGATGGGGTTGGAATAAAATAGGAAATGATCTTTTTGATTCAAGACTAGGCGAAACTTTTTAATTTTATTGTCCCTACTACTTTTATATGTTTTGTTGTAAAGAATGTAATTTTGGGGATGGTCTTCCAAATCGTACTTTGGAAAAGCAATATTGGCATTTTTATGGCCTTTATCCCGTTTGGAATAGGCATTTAGCAAACGGCCCTTAAATAACGGATCGTTAATTGTGGTCTTTGAAATACAACGTTGATGCCTTAAATAATTTGAGTTTCGTAATGGAACAATAGTAAAATTTTCCGCCAAGGATTTCCTTACTGCCTTGGAACTTTGAACTTCCATAGCCGTATTTTCTATATATCCTATTCCATTCACGATTTGGAGACCGGCATCAACGGCCTTGTAAAAATTAGTGTTACGCTTCATTAAGAACATAAAGAAAAGCCCTTTGTCCTGGGAATCATTTCGGTTAAAATAGGTTACGGGTTCCCGGGCCATTTGCAGAACAATGCGGTCTCTGTCGTTCTTAAATTCCATGGAACCTGCACTTTTCTTTATCAATTTGTACCCATTTTGACGTAAGTACATCGGAAAATTGACCTCAGCATTGATTTTTGAAATCAATCTTTTATAATGGTCAGGGTCGTCTATGTAGTTAGGACTTTGCATGTGTAGGATATAAAATGGCCGACATGCTTGGCGTGTCGGCCATTTGTTTGAGTTAGTATGAACTGAGTTACATGCTTATGGCGTTTTTAGGCTGTTTCTTTTTTTTTTCGCCTTCAATCGTTTTGTGCTCCTTGACCTCTTTATCCAAAACATTGGTTTTCTCCCAATTTTTATAAAGAAAACGCTGGTTTTTGGCACTCCATCTTACCAAATACGTTAAAGGTCCTTTTTGTGTCTTTCGAATGGTGATCTTCAGTTCTTCGCCTTTGTTTAAACTGTCAGCCTGTTGCTTGGTCAATATTTGTCCCAGGACATACATATTTGCTGACACAGCCGATTTTGTACGGATATCGTTCAGTTTTGGCTCGTAATAGGCCAGTTTTTGGAAGGTATCGCCGTTCAAGGATGTTCCTGTGAACTGAACGGTCTTGCCTTCTTGTACCATGGCATGGTATTCATCCTTGGTAAATTGATATTGAAAGGCATTGGCATCTTCAAGTTTAATCTGTTCCTTACGTTTGATCTGTACATCCAATCTGGATCCGTAAGTGGAGTTATATAGCATTTGGACCATCTTGACCGTTTCCTTTAATTTGCCATCATTGATGTATGTTGTCTCGATCAACTGCTCCCTACCTTCTAGAATCGACTCTTGAATGTTGGGTTCCAACTTCTCAAAACTTATGTAAGCGCCTTCCAAACGTCTTTTTACATCGGCCTCGGCAAATTGTTGGTCCTTGTTTTTTTGGACTTCCACATTTCTGCTGTCCTTCAACATTTCAAAGGATGGATTATTACCGGCTTTTATTTTGAAGGTTTTATCGTCTATGGATATTGCTTCGGCCTTTTGCCAAACCTGGTTGACATTGACGAATACTTTTTGAATCGTGTTTTCTGCTTGATTTTTCATTTTTGAGTGATTTTTAATTGTTACGGAATTTGAATTTGTTACTTTTGAATAACTTTCAAATCAGGAGTGATTTGTGAGTTACGGAATTTGAAGGAAAGAGGGCGGGAGCGCCCTTTTTCCATTTTATAAAGCGATTCTATATTCTTTCAATTGCACCTCCTTCCCTTCATTAACTTGGTTTTGAGTATTTTTCCATTCAGTATACCAATTGTCAGACTTTGGCTTTAGAATATCTATCGTTTTGTTCAGATAGTTTTTGTAATAAGACCAAACTATCAATTTAATAGCATTGGATTCAAGGGGCAACCTAATTTTAATGTCTTCATTATCCTTTGAAACCAGAATACTGTATTTGTTCAGCCTGTTTTGGTCGATGATTTTGTTGAAATTCAAAAAGCTTTGGGCCAAGTCTTGGTTAAAGCGTCTGGTATGGTCGTAAAAGCGGGAGAAGGATTTTTCCTTTCCCATAGGGAAGCGTAATAGCATATCCCTATCGGTCAAGGTCAAATTAAAATAGGAATCCTTTGTATATGATATAAAATGGAGGTCCCGCAAATAGCCCTCTATTTTTTTATTTCCCGTGAAGCTTAAAAAGAGTTTGTCCACTTTCGTTAGCTTTTGTATCTGGAAAAGTATATCGGTCGTCTGGGAATTTATCGCTCCCAATGCCATGTATACTACATTTTTTAATTGGAATTTTTTATGGAATGCCAAAGCTTCCTTAGGATCTTTAAAAAGAAAAAGGCCCTCTATTCTCTTTGGAATATTGGAGTACCAAAGGGAGTGTTTTATAGCTGACTCTTTATAAGGAACTACTTCTTTGTCCGTATCTTGGAAATATCCGCAGACCTCGTTTTGCAGATTGAACAAAGGAAATAGCGGACCACCTTCATGATTTTGGAAAACACGCCCCGAAAAGGGAATAGAGCTTTCCACACCATGATATAGGTCTTTGGAAGTATCTTGGAGTGGTGACCTGTAAGATAGAAAGTGATTATAATCCTTTGGTACTATTTTTAGAGTGGATTCCGGGTTATTGGATATTAGAAGGGTTATGGTTTCCAATACTTTGTTATATAGGCTATCTACCTTATCCCATATCAGTTCCTTGCCGATTCCTTCAACTTTTGATACATGCTCAGTAATTAGGTCGGATGCGGATAGTTTTTCCTGTGGCCGTTGCACCTTATAATAAAAATATCCTTTTTCGGTATTTATGATTACATAGTGCTCACCACCGTTCTTAAGTATAAGGTGGGTATTTTCGGATTGCACAACTCGGTACCCCAAATGTTCAAAGAGATTTGGCAGGTGTATTAGGTGGTCTTCTGTAAGCCAGTTGTTCATCTTGTTCAAAAATTTATTTATTTGTATATAAATAGTAAGTTTGTGTATAAATACAAATATATGATTTTTTTTGAATCTACAATTTTTTGGAGGAAAAAAGTGGGTGACACCAAACCAAAGTCAGCTAAAACCTTTGGAAAAAAAGAATTCGCCTATTTTCTTTTTTTAATCATTATGTGCCTGTTCTTTATAATATGGCACTGTCCATATAATTCAGCACAACGACTTCAGGACAACACAATCACAATGGAGCTTTATGAGGAACGCCTTAAAATGAATCTGGTATCAAGCTCTGCGGATGTGGACCTTATAGAAAGGGAGCGTGATCAATTGTTACTGACCATCGAAGAAAAAATAGTTGGTTTTCTCTACCAAATACCCGATTACTCTTATATAAGCTCATTGGAGACATACCTTCAGTTCCGACCGAGGTTATTAGAGCAGTTTCCTTCTGCTGTCCCTTTGGAGAAAGGCAATTATTCCATTTCAAGTAACTATGGCATTCGTGTCCATCCAATTTCAGATAAAGAGAAGAAACATTATGGAATCGATCTGGCAACCCCTCGTGGAAAATATGTTTACGCATCGGCCTCAGGTACCATTAAGGATATCCTATATTCCAAAAAAGGCTATGGTACACATATTATCATTAAACATCGTTTTGGTTTTGAAACATTGTATGGACACCTGAACAAGGTGCTTGTCCGAAAGGGGCAAACAGTAAAACAGCACGAAATGATTGGCGCGGTGGGTAGCACAGGAAGTTCGACGGGGTATCATCTACACTATGAGATACTTAAGAATAAGCACAAAATAGATCCAAAACTTTCATTCAACCTAAAGAATACTATTTATACACATTTAATTGAATTAAACACGACCAAAGATGGAGTGGAGTAAAAGAAAGTGGGGCATTCAATATTCTAAATTTAAGTATAGTTATACACCTAAAAAAATATTAAGGGGTCTACTCCTAAAATCTTATTTTTTGAATATAAAATAACAGATGTTAGAATCAGATATTACCTAGTGCCCAACTGGTTTTTTTTGTAGATAGGGGAAAAACGACTGGATAGCTTCTAAGCAATTTTCAAAGGAGTGGCAAAGGGATTGGTATATGCCAAAAGTGATTTTATATATCATGGTTATACCACTGACTATAATTTAAAATAGGATATCTATGTTGACTGTTGCCAGCATCAGGAGCTCGATCCAAAATTATAAAATAACTAATTTTGGTTAGGGCTTAACCTAATTATTAGATTTTATCTCTATAATAAGAATTTTCATAAATATCAATAACATGAACACGAGAGCTTCTTAAAGCTATCGTGTTGGGAATCTAAATACCTTGTATAATCTTTAAACATTATAAAGTGCATCAGCCAATTCGGTTTTTTTGTTTCGGCTCAATGGTACCTGTGTTCCAGCTACTTGAACAATTTTACTGTTAAATTTTTCAATTTTTTCCAAATTCACGATATAGGATTTGTGTATCCTTAGGAATTTATCCCCTGGCAACTGTTTTTCAAAAGATTTCATAGTGGAAAGTATAACGATATTACCTTCATTGGTCACCAATTTAACATAATCACCAAGAGCTTCGATCCATTTAATATCGTTTAGTACTACCTTGCGTTTTTTTAGGTTACTTTTCACGAAGATATATTCTTCTTCCTCGTTTGACTTATGAATCTGCTCGTATTTGGCCACAGCTCTTTTTACTGAGGCATCAAAACGGGATAAAGATATAGGTTTGTATAGGTAATCCGTTATGTCGTAATCAAAAGCCTTAAGGGCATAATCAGGATTGCCTGTAATCAAAATTACCTGTGGAGGGTTGTCCAAGGATTCCAAAAGATCGAAACCACTAATGATCGGCATTTCTACATCTAGGAAAATAAGATCGATGTCATTATTTTTGATACCGCTTTTTGCTTCAATGGCATTGCTGTACTCGGCTACCATTGCCAGGTTTGGATGATTGTTCACTAATCTTGCTACGGCGATTCGCTGCATAGAGGAATCGTCTACAATTATACATCTTAATTTCATGATAGGTATATTCGGGGTTTTAATCACAGCCAATTTACTTAAATAGCCATTTCAACCTGTCAAAATGATGTGAACGGCACCTAAAATGTTGCGTAAAGGCGGATAATGATAGTTTAAGAATTTGGTAGAGTTCTTTTGCTTCTAAATGATACTTTACATAACAATCATCTGTGACCATTCTCCAATAGGAATCCAACAACGTTGATTGGAGTGGTCGCTTTATAGGTAAATATCAATTTCTTTAAATATGCTTTTCACTTTAAACACATTTTATTATTAGATGTAAAAAACAACGGAAAAGAACTATAATTTTCAAAAGCCATCGGTGCCAGAAATATCCTATTGTTGCGTTTTCATCCTAAATTTGTAACCATCTGAATAAAAATGGTGGGGCGGAAGGAAATTGACAAGACTGGCAATTCCTAGATAATCAGGTTCGTTTTGTGCCACAGTTCAACATCAGGCCTCTGGGAACTCTGAAAAATAAAATTTCAATTAGACCGAACTAAGTAATAAAGGCTCTATCACAATGGATGACAATAGGCTAAGATGAATAATAAAAGAAACTCTGTTGCTTTATAGGCTCCTCATTCATGAAACAGTTTTATTACGACTAAAATGTGGACCTTTTGAACGTTTACCTGTTAAGATTTATAATTAAGTCTTAAATCTTCCCCATATTTACAACTTTTATTAAATTTCTCAAAAATGGAATTGACTGTTTGCATTATAGATGACGACTTAGTGTCGCAATTCGCGTCAAGATATTGCATTGAACAATCAATTTCTAATTGCAAGACTTTAGTTTGTGATACTGCGGAAGAAGTTTTGAACATGTTTACCCATCCTGTAAACAATGAAGAGGATGTTCCGGATTTAATATTCCTCGATTTGGTCATGAACGGCATGGACGGTTGGAAATTTCTTGATACAATAAAGATTGGTAGCAATGTTTTACAAAAAACGGACATCTATATTCTATCCGCCTTTTCAAATTCTGCGGACCGGACCAGGGCCAAGGAGCACCCCATGATAAAAGGACATTTTGACAAGCCACTTTCCAAAAGCATTATGGATAAGATTCTTCATTCAAAAAAGTAGTAAACGAATCGTTTTAGGAACTGTGCATTTGAGAATTTCAAAAGAGTTATGCTTTTGCATCGCAGTGTTTTCAATTCATCCAAAGTTTATTATAATTACATAGGTTTACAAGAAAATTCATAAAATTCGGATATGGGTACGTTTAAGTGCCGTAATTCTAGATAATACTTTTTTTTAGGCTGTAAATCGTATTTATTAACATCTTGTAGAAAAAGAAAGTACATGCTAAATTACTGCGATACCTTTGCATCCAAACCCCGAAACAATTGTTATGGAAACAATTTTACTTTTTAAAGAAATATATCTAAACGGATTTAAGCAGCTGGGAAGTTGGCTAGTAAAAAGCTATTTTAAAGCTTTTGCATGGTTCAGTTTTGCCATGTTTTTAGTAGTCCTTTATGCCTTTGGATACAGATTATTTACTGGATTCTCTTTTTGAATGATTTATTAGAATTAAGTATAAGATGATTTAATCCTTCCGTCACTATTCGGAAGGATTTTTTCATAAGTCGAATATTGGTGTCTTTTTTTTTAGGTAAAATAATTATTTCTTCTTTTTTTAGTTTCCAAGATTAGTTGGTAAACTGAGTATTTTATAGGTGCAAAAAAAAAATTTACGTACTACTTTTTCAAAGTCAACAATCTGTAGTCGTAGTGTCCCAATTACGGCCTATTAATGCGGTCTCTTTAAATATCCTAGGGGACAAGGTTCTTCTAATATAACTTTCAGGCCAATATATACTTTTCCACCATTGCTCAAAACACGGTTACCTATAAGCTTAAGACTTATGCGAGCAATAAATACTGTAGTATGCCAATCTGTAATTTTCCTATTTATTAGGCAATAGACTCTAGTTATGGTGCTTTAGTAGGACCATTAATTTTCCTATAATTCCGACTTTGGAGCCTGTGTCATCAGAAAAAAAGCCGGATCTAAATTTAAATACACAGGAGGCGATTTTGAGTATATAATTGACGATAATGACCTTCATCCAGTGTAATTTGGGATCATCCAACATATTTTGAACATAATAAGGATCAATCTCAAAAGTTGGGTCTAAAGAGAAAAATAATTTTCTTTGTGCTTTAAATTACATTGATGAATAAAGGCACTGAGTTATCCTTGTTAAGTTTAATATTACCAGAAGGAATATTAGAGTA
>NZ_JACLHY010000018.1 GCF_014397245.1 Arenibacter arenosicollis
CACTGCGTTTGTACCCAGGGACGGTCATTGAATGCACGCCTATTGCGTGATTAATTCCCGTATCCCTTTGTACTGCACTGCGTTTGTACCCAGGGACGGTCATTGAATGCACGCCTTTTGCGTGATTAATTCCCGTATCCCTTTGTACTGCACTGCGTTTGTACCCAGGGACGGTCATTGAATGCACGCCTTTTGCGTGATTAATTCCCGTATCCCTTTGTACTGCACTGCGTTTGTACCCAGGGACGGTCATTGAATGTACGCCTATTGCGTGATTAATTCCCGTATCCCTTTGTACTTCACTGCGTTTGTACCCAGGGACGGTCATTGAATGCACGCCTTTTGCGTGATTAATTCCCGTATCCCTTTGTACTTCACTGCGTTTGTACCCAGGGACGGTCATTGAATGCACGCCTATTGCGTGATTAATTCCCGTATCCCTTTGTACTGCACTGCGTTTGTACCCAGGGACGGTCATTGAATGCACGCCTTTTGCGTGATTAATTCCCGTATCCCTTTGTACTGCACTGCGTTTGTACCCAGGGACGGTCATTGAATGCACGCCTATTGCGTGATTAATTCCCGTATCCCTTTGTACTGCACTGCGTTTGTACCCAGGGACGGTCATTGAATGCACGCCTTTTGCGTGATTAATTCCCGTATCCCTTTGTACTGCACTGCGTTTGTACCCAGGGACGGTCATTGAATGCACGCCTATTGCGTGATTAATTCCCGTATCCCTTTGTACTGCACTGCGTTTGTACCCAGGGACGGTCATTAATAGGTTCATTAAGCAATCGGTACATTGAACAATTGCTACATTTCCAAATCACCAAATTGTTATATTTTCGAATTAACCAATTGTTGCATTGATTCATTGGTACATTAAACAATTGTTAGATTCCCTTTATCCCGGGCAATTTAAACACTTACAACAGTAAATTTCCTACCTCCAACCAATTGTCGGCACGTTCATATCCTGTGGTGTGTATATTATGTGGGGAGGTAAACAATATTTTTCTTCCCTTAAAATGTTCTAGGTTGTAACTGCGATCATCAATTAAAATATCTCCGGAAAGAATATGCTTGCTACCGTAGAGAATGCGATTTCTCCAATGTATAAAAGGAAAATGTTCATCCAACCAGTCGCTCTTTTCCCTTAATGAATTGGGATATTCCATAGCGGCAGAGGCTACGTAGAGATCATATTTCAAAGAAAGTTCCTTTAAAACTTCTTTGCTGTCCTTGATGGGCTCCAATGTTCTGAAGAAACCATCTGTTCTAGCGTGGTTTCTTACGCTAAGTTGTCGTTCTTCGGGAACACTTTGCCAAACCTCCCGGCCCATGCAATCCAATTCGGTAAGGGTTTCATTAAATTCCGCATTGTAAAGTGTTATGTGTGCGTTATACGCATCGGCAAACACCTCGTCCATATCTACAAATAAGGTCATTGAATTAAATTTTTAAATACGAAAATAACCATTTTCCTTGGATGACCGGAACGATTATGATTAGGTTATAATTTGATAAAGAAAAGGAAGGGATTAATTAACGATGAGGGTGGTATTGAAATACTTTTACACTGAACGTTATACTTATTTAGCCAAAAAAAGGAGCTGCAAGGCTGATGGTATTAAGGGTCAGTAAAAATTAATCTTGCTTATTATCCTTGTTGAAGAGGGCATCCATAATTAATTTCATACTATAAAAACCAAGGCTGATGGCAGCAATTGCCAAAATTAGACCAATAATCAGAACTGGCCAATATAGTGGATGGCCTTGATTCTTAAAAGCTTGGTAAATTACTACCGGCGCTGTAAACATGAGGGCAATGGTATAGGCTATATATTTCAGGCCTTTTAATAATAGCGTTTTGTTTGTTCTCATAGGTTGGTTTTTTGGGGTAGTCTAAAAATAGATCGATTATTTTTTTATTAAAAGGGTATCCGAAAAAGTCTGGCATACTGCAAAATATCCCAATGCGAAAGGGATTTCACTTCCAATAAAACTGTCACTACTGCCAGTAATATTAATAATATTTCCCTTAACCGTCGTGGCAGGAGTACTAAAGGGTCCAGTATCAGGTCCACTCTGAGAAATTAATTGATTCATATAATTAAAAAAATCCTTATCTATCCCTAATATACTAATTTTGACTTCCCTTTCGTCCTCTACCTTGCTGTCATAAAAAAACGAAAATTGAAATCGCTTCCCTTGATAAAATTCATCTTCGGTAACTAAATACTCACCAAAATCAAAATCGAACAAATAAAAATCATCCCGTTCACCATTGTCGGTAAAGGTAACAACTACTTCTGTTTCATCGTCCCCAAAAAGGGTAGTGGTTCCTTGTTCCAAGGATTCTATTGGAACGGCAGGCACATATTTGGTTTTGGCCAAATAGGTTTGACTGTTGTGCTTAATACGAAGTTCTAAATCGCCCTGGGTCAACTCATCCAAATCCCATTCATTTTCATAGACACCCGTACCTGGAATAGATTCTATTAAGATTAATTCGGCCCCAGATTCGGTGTTTCTTAGAGTTATTTCTTGCAGTTGGGTTGGTTGTACCTCTTCAAAGAACGAACTGGTTAGACTGGCCTTAATTTGGACCAATACCGATGGGTTATCCATATCTTCCAATTTGATCAATGCATCAATTACCAGTCTTGGCTCCTCTGAAGGAAGGTCTACCTCGATTACATCCTGACAACCATAAGTCATAAAACAAACAATTAAAAATAAGATGTTCTTCATTTTACTAGAATTTGATGTTATAGGTGGCAGCAGGTACCAAGCCAAAAATTGAGGTTCGGACCGCTTCATTTACCCCGGTGTCCCCATTGCGACTAAATCCGATAGAAGCCGCATTTCTTCTATTGTATAGGTTGTATATACTAAAAACCCACTCGGCTTTAAGCTTTCTTCCCTTGTTTTTCCTTGGTGTAAGTGTGGCCGAAAAATCTATTCTGTGATAGGCGGGCAATCGCTGCTTATTTCTTAATCCGTAATAAGGCACAGCTAAATTTTGGAATTCGAATTGGCCAATGGGATAATTGGTGGGTTGGCCGGTCTGAAATACAAAATTACTATTAAAACTCCATTTTTCATTCAATTCATAATTTACAAATAGAGAAAAGTCGTGGGTTTTGTCGTAGGGAGTATTGTACCAATTTCCTGAATTAATTCCAGTTTCCAATACATTTCTGCCTGGGGTCCTTTGTTCCGATCTGGAAAGGGTGTATGCCAACCAACCTTGGAACTTATCTTGGTTTTTTCTAAATAGCAACTCTAATCCATAAGCCCTGGCTTCTCCGTTGAGGATAACCTGCTCTATTGCATCATTCGCAATTAAATTGGCGCCGTCTATATAGTCTATACGATTTTGAATGTCTTTATAAAAAACTTCTGTTTCCAAGGAATAATCCCCGTTTTTTAAGTTTTTGAAATAACCCAATGCGTATTGATCCAATAGTTGGGGCTTTACAAAGGGCCCGCTTGGTGTCCAAACATCCAGAGGGGTAGGGGAACTGGTATTGGAAAGTAGGTGTAGATACTGTGTCAATCTTGTGTAACTAGCTTTTATGGAATTATCTGGATTAAGCGTATAGGCCAAAGCTAAACGGGGCTCCAAATTGGTAAAGGTTGCCAATTTCTCACTGCGTTTCGGATATCTAATGCTTACTGGGTCCGCTTCTTTATAAATTTCTAGGAAGGGGTCAAAAAAAACTGGATTGTTATTTTCATATACATTGAGCTCATCCTGTCCGAAGCGTATGAAATTACTTAGACGTAATCCGTATTGTAAACTTAATTTTTCAGTAATATCCTGTTCAATATCTACATATATGGCAAATTCATTGGCATATTTTTGGATCAACTGATTTTCAATAATTTCCGATTCCGTATCACTGGGTTCAATCTTTCCTGGATTAAAGCGATAATATATATTATTGATTCCGTAATTTATTTGGAAATTATTACTCAAATAATGTTTGAAATCGTATTTCAGGTTAAAGTTTTGAATTCCTGAGTTCCATTTAAAGCCAACAAAATCCAGTTTTAAACCATAGTAATAATCAGAATATATCAAAGACAAATTAGAGAACAGTTTGTCCGAGAACAAATGGTTCCACCTGAAATTAAGTACGGCATTGCCATAGGTATTCACAAAGCTATCACTTATGCTAAAGACATCCCTACCAAAATATCCAGACAAATAAATATTGTTGCGCTCATTAAATTTGAAGTTTAATTTCGTATTTAAGTCGTAGAAATACGCCGTATTATCTATATCGAAAAGCGGAAGGAACAAATGTGCGTAGGATGCCCTGCCACCGATAAGAAACGCGGCTTGGTCCTGAATTATGGGCCCCTCTACCAAAAGTCTACTTGCCACAGCACCAATTCCACCGTTAACTTTTAATTCTTTGCTGTTCCCATCTTTTTGAAAAATCTCCAATACCGAGGAAAGCCTACCTCCATAACGTGAAGGGATACCACCTTTGAATAACTTTACGTCCTTTATGGCGTCCGGATTGAAAACTGAGAAAAAACCGAATAGATGGGAGGAATTGAAAATAGTGGCCTCATCCAAGAGAATAAGATTTTGATCTACGGCACCTCCCCGAACATTGAAACCTGACGCCCCTTCACCAGCATTACTTACTCCTGGCAGAAGGAGGATGGACTTGATAATATCTGCTTCTCCTAATATAACCGGTATTTTTTTTATGGTTTCTATGGATAGGGAGTTAACGCTCATTTGGGGTTTGCGAATATTTAATTTTTCCACATCTTCCGTTACAATGACTTCCTCCAATTGCTCAGCAACTTCAAGTAATTGAAAGTTTATTTTCTGATTGACGGATAGGTCTATATTTTGGATAATATCCTGGTAGCCCAACGAGCTTATTTGAACCTCATAATTTCCTTTGGGTAGGGTAATGGAATAGAAACCGTATTCATTGGTTATAACACCGGTACTTAATGATGGCACCGCAACTGTGACGCCTATCAGTGTCTCGTTACTGGATATTTCAGTGATCGTACCGCTGAGGGTAAATCGTTCCTGGGAAAATATATTTATGGAAAATATCAGTAGAATATATAAAGGTAGATTTAGATTCTTTCCCATTAAAAGCAATTTTCCCTAAAAGTATCGATAATTTTCTTGATGTAAAAAAGTTTGTAATTGCATAAAACCAAAAGGCCTTTTCAATTTCTGAAAAGGCCTTGGGAATAAAGGAAATATATGTTTATATGGTCTCCAAAATGGAATTAAATGTTTTACTTGGTCTCATGGCCCGACTTATTAGCTCGGTGTCCGGCAAATAATAACCTCCAATATTGACCGGTGCTCCTTGGGCGTCATTCAACTGTTTCAATATTTCATCCTTTCCATTGGAAAGTTTTTCAGCAATAGGGGTGAAAATTGTTTTAAGTTCTTGGTCTTTATTTTGTTGGGCCAAGGCATTAGCCCAATAAAGCGCCAAATAAAAATGACTACCCCTATTGTCCAGCTCGCCTACTTTTCTAGAAGGGGAGTTGTCGTTTTCCAAAAACTGTTCTGTTGCCTTGTCCAGCGCATCTGCCAGGACCATTGCTTGTTTATTGTTGTTTCTTTCTCCAAAAAATTCCAAAGAAACTCCAAGGGCCAAAAATTCGCCTAAAGAGTCCCATCTTAAGTGGCCTTCGGATAAAAACTGTTCCACATGCTTGGGAGCGGAGCCACCAGCACCTGTTTCAAAAAGTCCGCCACCGTTCATAAGAGGTACAATGGATAACATTTTAGCACTGGTGCCTACTTCTAAAATGGGGAAAAGATCGGTTAAATAATCTCTTAAAACATTACCGGAAACCGATATGGTATCTTTACCGTCCTTTAACCTTTTCAATGTAAATACCGTCGCTTTTTCTGGAGACATTATTCTTATATCCAATCCAGAAGTGTCATGATCGGCCAAATAAGTATTTACCTTTTTTATCAATTCAATATCATGAGCCCTGTTCTCATCCAACCAAAATATGGCGGGTATATTGGTAGCTCTGGCCCTGGATACAGCAAGTTTAACCCAGTCTTGGATAGGTGCATCCTTTGCTTGGCACATTCTCCAAATATCCCCATCCTCTACATTGTGCTCAATAAGAACATCACCGGAATTAGTGTCCACTACGGAAACCTTACCGTTGGCTTTAATTTCAAAAGTTTTGTCATGGGAACCATATTCCTCTGCTTTTTGGGCCATTAATCCTATATTGGGTACTGTCCCCATGGTTGTAGGGTCAAAGGCGCCATGTTTTTTGCAGAAGTTGATAGTCTCGGTATAAATTCCGGCATAACTACTATCCGGGATTACGGCCTTGGTATCTTGAGCTTTTCCATCGGAATTCCACATTTTACCAGAATTTCGTATCATGGCCGGCATTGAAGCGTCAATAATGATATCACTGGGAACATGTAGGTTGGTAATTCCTTTTTCTGAATTAACCATTGCCAATGCAGGACCTTTTTTAATGGTATTCTCTATATCCGATTCAATTTCCTGTCTTTCGGAATCGGGAAGAGTTTTTATTTTTTTTAGTAAATTTTCTAGGCCATCATTGGCATTGATACCAATTCTATCAAATGTACTGCTGTGTTTTTTGAATACATCGGCAAAAAATACTTTTACGGCATGGCCGAACATGATGGGATCTGAAACCTTCATCATGGTAGCTTTCAAATGCAAGGAAAACAAAACCCCTTTCTCATTGGCGTCTTTTACCTGCTCTTTTAGGAATGCTATTAGGGCATTTTTACTCAATACAGTAGCATCTATTATTTCGCCTTCAAGAAGTTTAATATTTTCCTTTAGCAAAGTCTTTGAGCCATCGGCTTTACTGAGTTCTATATTTACGGAGGTAGCTTTGTCAAGGGTAACAGATTTCTCGTTGGATTTAAAATCGCCATGGGTCATGGTAGCCACATGTGTTTTGGAATCTGCACTCCATGCACCCATGGAATGCGGGTGTTTCTTGGCATAATTCTTCACCGCTCTTGGTGCTCTACGGTCCGAGTTACCTTCCCGTAAAACAGGATTCACTGCGCTTCCCTTTATTTTGTCATACCTGGATTTAACATCCTTCTCAACATCATTTTTTGGATTATCCGGATAGCTTGGAATGTTATATCCCTTACTTTGTAATTCGGCTATGGCCTCGTTTAACTGAGGAGCGGATGCACTTACATTTGGAAGTTTTATAATGTTGGTTTCAGGCATTTTTGCCAAATTTCCCAATTCTACCAAATCGTCCGAAATTTGCTGTTCCTTTTTTAGGTATTCTGGAAACACAGCAATTATTCTACCTGCTAGGGAAATATCCTTAAGTTGGACATCTATTCCAGCTGTTTTTGTAAATGCCTTAATAATAGGTAGAAATGATTGTGTTGCTAATGCAGGGGCTTCGTCTGTTTTGGTATATAGAATTTTTGGCATTATAATTAAGATTTTTAAGTTTAAGCGGAGCAAATATACAATTTTAAAAATGCCAAATAAACATGGAAGGGCTCTAATATTACCTAAATGATAAGGAGAAAAGCAGAGAAGGTAATATTCTATATATTGAAGTTGAAATTATATCAAAAATAAAAGCCATATCATTGTAAAATTACCTTGATATGGCTTTCTAGAAATAGTTTACAAACTTGTTGTTCTGCTTATTACAAAACGGCAACCATTGATTGCATTTGCGTCGCTATTTCAACGTTTGAAACATTTCGTACTTAATCATTCGACTAAGCGACAAAGATGTTTCTCCTCAATGTTTAAATATTTGGTATTCTTAACGTACAACCTAGATCTTACATTAGCAATATCAAAATATTTACAATCCCATTGACTTACTGTTGCAAGTAAATGGTTTGACTGCAATTTATAGTGTTAAACACTATAAAAGGACTAATAACAATGAGATAAAGAACGTAAACTTTATGTGACATTCATTAATCCGTGTAACGAATTACCAGCCACATTTTAAAAGTAGAGAAATTTTATTTAATAAGCAAATTTTGTAACGAATTTATTATCAACACCTTGTGAACTTTTGTTTTGAACAATTGTTTATAAATGAAAAAGCACCCTATGCCAAAGGCAAGGGTGCTTTTTCTATATTCAGTAGGCTTTTTAAGAGCGAACCTCTTTAATTCTAGCTTTTTTACCAGTAAGACCTCTAAAGTAGAAAATACGTGATCTACGTACTTTACCTTTTTTGTTGACCTCTATCTTTTGCAAAGCAGGCATATTAATTGGGAATATACGCTCTACACCAACGGTACCGGACATTTTACGTATTGTAAAAGTTTCGGTTGCACCTGTTCCTCTTCTTTGAATAACAACACCTTTAAAAAACTGTGTTCTTGTTTTTTCACCTTCCTTAATTTCATAGTACACTGTGATAGTGTCTCCTGCTGAAAATTTTGGAAAATCTTTTTTCGGAATAAATTCGTTCTCTACAAATTTTAATAACTCTTCCATTGTATTTAATTATTGTTTACTTAGACCAACTTTCACGATTATCGTCAGAGGTTGATTTAATGGAGTGCAAAAATAATACATTATTATTAATCTACAAGTGATTATGTATTTTTTATCTTTTATCTCCAACGAAAATAGTCACCTCTTTTCACCGTCTGCGCAATTGAAAATTTTTAAACGTTCATTGATATAGCCTGTATATCTAACTTGCTCAATAATTTTAGAGGCACAACTATTCCTTTAGCAGATCTGGACGTAGCTTCTCTGTTCTTTTATATGCCTCGTCCTCACGCCACTTCTCTATTTTAGGAAAGTTTCCGCTCAATAGAATATCGGGGACTTTATAGCCCTTGTATTCAGCTGGTCTGGTATACACAGGTGGGGCAAGCAAATTATCCTGAAATGTGTCCGTTAGTGCGGAGGTTTCGTTGTTCAATACTCCCGGGATAAGTCGTATAACCGTATCGCATAATACTGCCGCCCCCAATTCGCCCCCGGACAATACGTAATCACCAATAGATATTTCCTTGGTAATATATAAATCCCTTACCCGTTGGTCCACTCCCTTGTAATGGCCACATAGAATAATGACATTGTTTAGCAAAGACAACCCATTGGCCATCTTTTGATTCAAAGTTTTTCCGTCCGGGGTCATATAAATTACTTCATCATATTCTCGCTGACTTTTTAATGTGGAAATGCATTTGTCAATAGGCTCGATCATCATTACCATGCCGGCACCCCCCCCAAACTGGTAATCATCTACCTGATTGTAGCTTTTATCCGTATAATCCCTTAAATTATGCATATGTACTTCAACAATGCCTTTTTCTATGGCCCTTTTTAGTATGGAGGCTTCAAATGGGCTCTTAAGTAATTCTGGTAATACGGTAATTATATCTATTCGCATGGGTAAAATCAATAACAATTAATATTTCTTCAGGGCGGGTTCAAAATTAATAAAATTAGCCGCAATCCCATTCATTTATAAAATGTACCTATCCTTTTTTGGATACTATGGCAAAGGCCTTATAATAATAGAAGGAATTATTCGCATGAAGCAACCGAATTATGACAATAGAAAAGGGTGATATTGTTTGCCAATTGCGAAAAAAGTAAATACTAAACTTTAATGTCGATCAAAATTGTGGAACAAATCCATTTCCACATATTTTGCAACGGGCCCGTATGGTCATTGGTGTTCCGTTAGGAGGCTTTATTTTAATAAAAAAGCTCCCTTTTGGGAGCTTTTTATATTATTTGGATTTTTTGTGTTTATTGATTTCGTCCTGGAGCTGCCTGCTAATTTTTTGCTCCCTTTCCAATGCTCTTCTTCGATGGTCCTCATATTCAGTTTCAACCTCCGCAAGTGTTGATTTTGCTTCTTGGGTAAGAATATTGCTATTTCTGAATTTGTATATGAAAAACAACAAAAACAGTAGTAAGCCAGCGATTATGGTCCAAAGGATAAAATTGTAAGTGCTTTTGGCAACCAGAATCCCTAAAAATGACATGCTATCCTTTTCCTCAGTCACGGAAGATAGATTATTGGTGGTCTCTTCCAATTTTTTGTTAAGCGATTCAATTGTTTCAACATGGCCTGCAATGGTACCGTTAAGTTCATTGACCTTTTTATTGAAGGCATTGATGGAATCCAGTACGTTCTGCCTTAATTTCCCCAGGTTAAATTCTTTTACGACCTCATATCTAACACCATCGGCTCTATAATTGCCAGATTTCTTGGAGATATATTCAAATTGGGAGCTAATGGGTCCTTCGTCCAAGGAAAGTTTGTCGTCCTCCTCGGATTCCTGTGCAAAGTGTAGGTTAAATGACAATAGAGCCATTACGATAAAGAGTATTCTCGAAATTTTCATTTATGTAATTCTTATTGTTAATAATGATTTAGAGAGGGCTAAAGTAATTCAATATTCCCATAATTAAAAAAAAATGGATTAGAACGTACCAGTAGCTAATTAGAATAACCAACTATTTTACAATTTATTATGTACACCTAAAATTTTAGTAATAAGTATACCTGCGAACTTTGGCTATGTACTTTGCAAGACGTATTACTTGATGTGAATATCCAAATTCATTATCATACCAGATGTACAGTACTAAATTCTTTCCGTCTTCCGAAACAATGGTTGCCGTACTGTCATATATAGCGGGTGCGGATGTGCCAACAATGTCTGTAGAAACCAGTTCGTTGCTTAGGGAATATTTTATTTGTTCCACCAGATCGCCTTCCAGGGCATATTTTTTAACTATGGTGTTCAATGCTGCTTTTGAGGTTTTGTTTATAATCTCCAAATTTAAAATCGCCAAAGAACCATTGGGCACTGGTACCCTAATGGCATTTGATGTCAACTTGCCGGCCAGCTGGGGAAGGGCCTTGGCAACAGCTTTTCCGGCACCTGTTTCCGTAATGACCATATTGAGTGCCGCCGCTCTACCTCGTCTGTATTTTCCGTGCATATTATCTACCAAATTTTGGTCATTGGTATAAGCGTGAATAGTTTCAATATGTCCTTTTTTTATGCCTAAAGAATCATCCACTACCTTCAATATAGGGGTTATGGCATTTGTGGTACAGGAGGCGGCAGAAAATATTTTTATAGTGTCCGGGTCAAATTCCGTGTGGTTAACACCATGAACAACATTGGGGATCTCCTTTCCGGGGGCAGTAAGTAGCACTTGATCACTCCCTTTGGACTTTAGATGGCGACTCAGGGCTTCTTTGTCCCTAAAGGCCCCTGTATTGTCTATAATCAGGGCATTGGTAATTCCGTATTGTGTATAGTCGATTTCCTCCGGACATTCCGCATTAATTATATGGACAGTGGTGCCGTTAATGGACATGGCTTTGTTTTTATAGTCCACGTCCACAGTTCCCATAAATTGTCCATGCACCGAATCGGTCCTTAATAAATTTGCTCTCTTTTCCAAAATTTCCGGTGTGATGGCACCGCGTGTAACAATGGCTCTCAGTCTCAATTGATTCCCTTTGCCTGTTTTCGCCATTAATTCCCTCGCCAATAATCTGCCAATTCTTCCAAAACCATATAACACCACATTTTTGGGTATTATTTCCTCCCTGGAATTGGCACTTTTCAGCTTGTCGATGACAAATTCCTTTACATCATTATAAATATTATCCTCAGAATGATATTCATAAGTGAGTTTTCCGATGTCCAATTTGGAAGGGGGTAGGTGTATATCATTAATAGTTCTTAATATTTCGACCGAATCGAAAATTGAAATTGGTTTTTGGACAAATTCGCCTGCATACTCATGCAGGTTTATAATGTCGCTTACGTTCTTGTCAATAACCTGATTTTTAAATAGTACAATTTCAATGGATTTGTCGTACCATAAATCACTGGCAATTTTAATGAATTCGGTGGTAGCCTTTCGTCTGTCCGCTTGGAAGGCCAATTCCTTTTCATATATTTTTGTAGGGCTCATAGGTTTTTGTGGATTTGTTGGATTTTGGGTAAAATTATAGATTTCAAACGTTTTCGTAAAAAATAAAAGCATAAAAAAAGCGCCCCGATCGGGGCGCTCTTCTAAACTGTAATTATTATTGAATTATTAGTCGCTCTTTTTCACCTTTTTTGTTCAACATGGTAATACTTGCTCTATCATACCTAGATATTTTGCCAAACTTGTTTTTGGCATCCTGTATATTGTTTATTTCCTCATCCCCAAAAGAAAGCAAAACTTTTCCTTCAAAACCATAATTTCTATATGTTTCAGGGACTCCAATAATTTTTACGCCTTTCTTGGTCTTAAAAGATTTTTTCTCATCCTCGGTCAAGTTTTTAACCTCAAAGCCCAATACTGGGATAACTATGGTTTGCCTTTCCTTAAGCATTACAGGGAAGTCCAAACGCTCTTCACCACGTAATACGGTAACCAAAAGCTCGTCTCCTGGTCTTTTGGAGGATATATAACCTATTAGGTCTGCGAATTTGTGAATTTCAACATTGTCGATGTTCTTTATAATATCACCTTCTTTTAAATCAGCATCAAATGCCCCTGAATCTTCCTCAATACCGGCTATATAAACCCCATCAATTTCGTTAATGCCATTTTCCACGGCATAAGGACTGTTCATAGGGACGGTATTAATACCTAAAATACCTTTCTGTACATTGCCATATTCCATAATGTCCTCCACCACTTTTTTGGCAATATTACTGGGTACGGCAAAGGAATATCCCACATAGGAACCTGTTTGAGAGGTGATTGCAGTGTTTATACCAATAAGGTCACCATTGGTGTTTACCAAGGCGCCGCCACTGTTACCTGGGTTTACCGCGGCATCAGTTTGTATAAACGACTGGTCTAGACTGGCCAATGCCCTAGCTTTTGCGCTAACGATACCGGCCGTAACCGTAGAGGTTAAATTAAATGGATTTCCAACGGCCAGTACCCATTCTCCTACCTTTGTATTGTCCGAATCCCCAAAAGCCAAATAAGGCAATTGTCGATCCACATTGATCTTTATCAGGGCAATATCAGAATTAGGGTCTGTACCTATAAGCTCTGCATTATAGGTTTTATTATTATTTAAAGTAACCTGCAGTTGGTCGGCATTGGCAATTACGTGGTTATTGGTAACAATATACCCGTCTTGCGAGATGATAACTCCAGAACCGGTACCCACTTGAGGTGTTTGACTCCCGCCATAGCCATAGAAAAATTCCATTATATTGGACGGGCCTTTGCTGGTGGCTACGTTTTTAACGTGTACCACTGCATTCACCGTGTTCTGGGCGGCCATGGTAAAATCTACCTCGTTAATACCTGAACCCTTGGCAGAGGTAGGCGTGTAGCTAGATGTAATCATCTTTGCCCCGTTCTCTGGCTGAATTACTGCGTAATTAGGTTTCTCTAAAAAAAGTTTGTAAGCACCTAAAGTAATAGCACCTGCAAAAACAGAGACCAATAATAAACTTCCAAATTTCTTCATAAAAACATTTTTTTAATTTGCTCTTGTAAAATTAACATAATTCCATAGCAATTATTTGGCTTTAACGAGTTTTTAACTGATAATAAAACCTTAATAAAATTATATCTTTGCCCTATAATTTACGATATGCTATTGAATTTTTATAAATACCAAGGTACGGGAAATGACTTTGTGATGATCGATAATCGCGAGGATGTGTTTCCAAAGGACAATGTTAAGCTGGTCTCATTTTTATGTGATAGAAGATTTGGCATAGGGGCCGATGGACTTATTTTATTGGAGAATGATAAGACAACAGATTTTAAAATGGTCTACTACAATTCAGACGGTAGGCAAAGTACTATGTGCGGCAATGGGGGCCGGTGTATCGTGGCCTTTGCCAATTATTTGGAGATAGTTGATAAAAATACCTCATTTATGGCGGTTGACGGACTTCATCATGCAACCTTAGAAAATGGAATTGTTGGCCTGGAAATGCAGAATGTAAATGAAATAAAGGAAAAACCCAATTCTTTGTTTTTAAATACGGGTTCTCCCCATCACGTGCAATTGGTAGATGGTCTTAAGGATTTTGATGTTCGCAAGGAAGGTGAAAAGCTGCGCTATGGGTTATATGGTGAGCAAGGCAGTAATATTAACTTTGTAGGGCAGGCCGGTGAGGATACTTTTAATGTTAGGACTTACGAACGTGGGGTGGAGGATGAAACCTTCTCCTGTGGAACGGGAGTTACGGCCGTTGCCCTGGCAATGCACCATTCTGGTAAAACCAAAAGTAATACTGTGAAAATAGTAACGCCCGGTGGTAACCTAGAAGTGAAATTTCAAAACAATGGAAATGGATATGACAAGATTTGGTTGACCGGTCCTGCGCAACTTGTCTTTAAAGGAGGGATAGATGTTGAGTCTTAAGGGTGAACATATATATTTAAGAGGCTTGGAGCCGGAAGATTTGGATTTTCTATATAAATTGGAGAACGATCCTGAAATTTGGGAAATAAGTGGGACCACTTCACCTTATTCCAAACATGTGTTAAAACTTTATCTGGATAATGTGCATAAAGACATTTATGAGGTAAAGCAATTGCGATTGTGCATTTGCAATTTGAAAGGAACTGTACTTGGTTTAATTGATTTATTTGATTTTGATCCAAAGAATTTAAGGGTCGGAATGGGAATCATTGTGAGTAGCAAAGGTGATAGAAACAAAGGTATTGGTGCTGAGGCCATAGATATACTTTCCAAATACACTTTTTCAGTTTTGGGTATGAGACAGATTTACGCAAATGTATTGGAGGATAATGCTCCCAGTATACATTTATTTTCTAAGTTGGGATTCGAAAAAGTAGGGATAAAAAGGGATTGGATTTATTCCGGCGGTACTTTTAAAAATGAAATCTTGTTTCAAAAGATATATAGCTAATGTATATAAAGAAAATTTTACTGGTTATTGTTATTGCAGGAATGTTGGTTGGGGGTGCCTTCGCCTATATGGTTTACAGCGCCTTTTTTATACCAAATACTCAATTTAGCAATGAGGTGGCCTATGTCTATATCCCTTCGGATTCAAACTTTGAACAAGTAAAGGAAATCATGGTGCCTCTTTTAAAGGATTTGAAAACTTTTGAATCCGCTGCCGATAAAAAGGGCTATAGTGCCAATGTAAAGGCAGGGAAATACGCCATAAAAAAGGGGATGAGCAATAACGATATTGTAAATTCCTTGCGAAGTGGCAATATTCCTGTCAAGGTTGCTTTTAACAATCAGGAAACCTTGGCGGATTTGGCGGGTAGGATATCTCTTCAGATTGAAGCGGATAGTACTGCATTGGTAAAAAGCTTTATGGATCAAGAGTTCTTAAGTACCAAGGGGTTTAACGAAAAGACCGCACTGTCCATGTATATCCCCAACAGTTATGAGTTTTTTTGGGATACTTCCGCTGAGGGATTTAGGGAAAGGATGTTCAAGGAATATACCAGGTTTTGGAACGATAATCGCCAAGATAAGGCGAAATCTTTAGGTTTAACTTCCTCTGAGGTGATTACTTTGGCTTCCATAGTACATAAGGAGACCGCAAAGGTAGATGAAAGACCAAGGGTGGCCGGAGTGTATCTTAACCGATTGAGAACGGGAATGATGCTTCAGGCAGATCCCACCGTAATCTATGCCATAAAACGGCATACAGGTAATTTTGATACCATCATAAAAAGGGTGTTGTACAAGGATTTGGAATTGGACTCACCTTATAATACCTATAAGGTTGCTGGTTTGCCCCCTGGGCCTATAGCCATGCCTGATATTTCAGCCATTGATGCCGTTTTAAATCCTGAAAAGCATGAATATTTTTACTTTGTTGCCAATGTGGAAAACTTTGGTTATCACAAGTTTGCGAAGACATTGGCGCAACATAACCGCAATAAAGAGCAGTATGTCCGGTGGATAAACAGTCAAAAGATCAACAGGTAGGCCAATGGTCCTTATTTCTGTGTTATTTATCCAATATTTATAACATTTTGTACAAAGTTACGTTAAAATGGGTCTGTTTTTAAAAATCGGGCATATCTTTGTAAAGTGAAATTTAAGCAAACCTTTTTTTGGTTGTAAGTCTTAAGAAAACAAATATATGAGAAAGTGGACAAGTTATTTGTTCCCCGTTATCATGATTTTTATTCTTATTAGTTATGGGTTTAAACCAGTTAAAATGGTTATTCCCGAGGCTTTTAGAGTAAACGGACCTACCGAAGTTTTGTATCCCAAACACAAAACTCTTTTACAAACGACAATGGTTGCGCCGCCTTTTTTAGGAACATCCTACAACGGGTTTAAAGAGGCATTAGCCTTTAAGGAATCTCAAGGAAATTATTTTACTACCAACGCATTTGGTTATTTAGGCAAGTATCAATTTGGTATTGGTACCCTGGAATTGCTAGGTGTTTACAACGCTACATTATTTCTAAACGATCCAGTTTTGCAGGAAAGGGTATTTCATACCAATCTTTCCAGAAACAAGTGGATTTTGAGAAGGGATATTAAACGTTTTGTTGGCGTGGTAATAAATGGCCAGGAGATTACGGAATCGGGTATATTGGCTGCTGCACATTTGGCAGGAGCGGGGAATGTAAAAAAGTACCTACGGTCTTATGGGGAATTAAATGTGGACGATGACTTTGGGTCTTCGGTTTCATATTACATTAAGAAATTCTCTGGTTACGACATATCCCATGTAACACCCAAAAGAAATCCAAGAATATAAAGAGTTTATAATTATGAAAATGGAAAGGCCCTAGCAATATTGTTAGGGTTTTTTTATGCGTGAATTATAAAAATAGTGGGTCTCTTATGTAGGTCAATGGTAGTTCTTTGCCAATCCGCCGCTTTTTTGGTGGCGATAAATTCGGTAGGCAAGGTAATGTCGCAGGCAATACAGATCAAGGTTTGTGGGGAAAGGGTTTTTATTAATTCGGCTAACAATTTGTCGTTTCTATAGGGGGTTTCAATGAAGATTTGAGATTGATCGTGGTCTCTGGACAATTTCTCGAACTTCTTGATGCATTTTTTTCTTTCTCCTGCCTCTATGGGCAGATATCCATTGAAGGCAAAGCTTTGGCCATTTAAACCACTGGCCATAAGGGCCAATAGAATAGAGGAGGGGCCCACCAAAGGCACTACCTGTATTCCCTTTTCATGTGCAATACGAACAATGTCGGCACCGGGATCTGCTATTCCCGGGCATCCGGCTTCTGATAATATACCTACATTATATCCTTCAAAACAAGGGTCTAAAAAAGTGGGAAGAATTTCTGGCTCGGTAAATTTGTTGAGTAGGTTAATATGTAAACTAGGTTGGGATTTTTTAGAACTTATTTTTTTTATAAAATGCCTAGCAGTTTTTTCATTTTCAACTATGTAGTGATCAATATGTTCAATGGTCCTTTTGATGGATATTGGCAATACCTCCAAGGGTTCATTGTCGCCTAAAGTGGTTGGGATTAAATATAGTTTTCCAATATTGCCCATTGTATGGTCCATAGGTATTACATTATTTATGCATTAAATCCTTGGCAATAATGTTGCATGCCGAATCTATTAAATGAAAAACTTCCTCAAAACCGTCATCACCTCCATAATAGGGGTCTGGCACTTCTTTGTTGGTTGAATCCGATTTATGAAGTAATAAATTCACTTTTGCTATTTCATTCTTGTTATTGGCTAGGGCAATTATGTTTTCATAATTACTTCTGTCCATTGCAAAAATAAGATCAAAGTCGCTAAAATCTTTGTACGTGAATTGTCTACAACGTTGCTGGCTAATATCAATCCCGTATCTTTTGGCTATTGAAATAGAGCGATTATCCGGTTTTTTTCCAATATGATAGCTAGCGGTACCCGCTGAATCCACATGAAAAGTTGCCTCATCCAGCTTACTTTTTAGAATACCTTCGGCCAAGGGCGACCTACATATATTCCCTAAGCATACCATAAGGACTTTGGTTCTCATGCTTATGTATAAATATTAGGAAAACTTCTTTGTTAAGTCGTCTATGTATTTCCGGAATTGTTTGTCTGTTTCTGCTAGGTTATCAACAGTTTTGCAAGCGTGCAATACTGTAGCGTGATCTCTTTTTCCAATTTGGGACCCAATACTTGCCAAAGATGCTTTGGTGAATTTTTTAGCAAAGAACATGGCCAATTGCCTTGCTTGTACAATATGTCTTTTTCTGGTTTTGGACTGTAAAGTAGCCACATCCATTTCGAAATAGTCGGAAACTACTTTTTGAATATAATCTATGGATACTTCCCTTTTGGTATTCTTTACGAATTTCTCCACTACCAATTGGGCTAATTCAAGAGTAACTTCTTTCTTGTTAAAGGAAGATTGGGCAATTAGTGAAATTATGGCCCCTTCCAATTCCCGAATATTGGTTTTTATGTGTTTGGCAACGTAGTCTATAATATCCTCGGGCATTTCTACGCCATCGCGATACAATTTATTTTTTAGGATCGATATCCTTGTTTCGTAATCTGGTGTCTGTAGCTCTGCGGATAATCCCCATTTAAAACGGGATAACAAACGCTGTTCTATATCCTGCATATCTACAGGGGCCTTGTCCGAAGTTAGGATTACCTGCTTGCCATTCTGGTGCAAATGATTAAAAATGTGGAAGAAAACATCCTGGGTACCAGACTTTCCTGACAAAAATTGCACGTCATCAATAATAAGCACATCGATCAATTGATAGAAATGAATAAAATCGTTTCTAGTATTCTTCTTAACCGATTCAATATATTGTTGGGTAAATTTTTCGGCGGAGATATACAGTACCGTCCTTTCTGGGTATTTATCCTTTATCTCAACACCAATTGCATGTGCCAAATGTGTTTTTCCCAAACCAACACCGCCAAAAACCAATAAAGGGTTAAAAGAGGTTCCGCCTGGTTTGTTGGCAACGGCCATGCCCGCTGATCTGGCCAATCTATTGGAATCACCTTCCAAGAAATTGTCGAAATTGTAACTCGGATTTAATTGGGATTCAATTTTAATGTTTCTTATCCCTGGAATTACAAATGGATTCTTTAATTCCGGGTTTTTGGATTTTATGGCGACGTCCAATTCTTGGGGCTCAACATGAGACCTATTGGAACTCGGTATTTTTTCTGTAAAAGGTTCACGATTGCCATAGGTGTTTTCCATTTTAATGATGTACACCAATTTGGCGGTCTCACCCAATTCTTTGGTAAGTGCTACTTTTAATAGTTTAACGTAGTGTTCTTCCAGCCATTCATAAAAGAATTTACTAGGAACTTGAATGCTCAGGGCATTATCGGAAAGTTTAACAGGTTTTATTGGCTCGAACCAAGTTTTGAATGCCTGCGGTTGGATATTGTCTTTAATAAAGCCCAAACAATGGTTCCATACGGACGTTGCAGTAACACTCATTTTTAATGTTTTCTTTTTTTTGGTTAGTGTAAATTACTGATGATATTCAGCCAGGTTAATTGGGATTATCAAGTAGGCAAATATGTGAACAAATATTCTAAAAAAAAAATCCAAAGAGGTTGAATTTTCCCTTTTTTTTCCTCATGTTGTACCACAATATTTTCACACTTTTAAATATAAAGGTTTTACACGGAATAACATGGATTTTAATGAATTTTCTTTTAGGGTTAGATACGGCGAAACAGATCAAATGGGGGTAGTTTATCATGGTAATTACCCGCAATACCTAGAGATGGGACGGGTGGAGTGGCTAAGGTCCATGGGCATTTCCTACAAAACGATGGAGGAAAACGGAATAATGTTGCCTGTAATTTCCTTAAATATTACATACAGGAAATCAGCAGTTTATGATGACCTTTTGACGGTTAAGACATTTATTCGAAAGAGGCCAATGGTTAGAATAGAATTTGACTATGAGATACGCAATGAGGCTAATGAATTGTTGATAGAGGCTAATACCGTTTTGGCATTTATAGACATGAAAACGAATAAGCCCATTAAATGTCCGAGCTATATCCTGGATAATCTAAATATCTAGTTTTTTTATTTTTACAGGATACATTGCAGCAAAAATATTTTCGGTAAGATCAGCGTCGTTTTTTCTAACGGATATTTCAATTGCACAATCCATTTCCATTTTTTGAGCTGTTATTTCCATTTGATGTTGTTTGATGGTTCTCATAACCTTGTCCATATCGGAATATTCAAAAGAAAGCAAATATCTTTGCTGCAATGTCTTTTCTATTATATGAGCAGAATCGAGAGCCATTTGGGCTGCTGTTCTATATGCGGATATTAATCCTCCGACCCCTAACTTGGTACCGCCAAAAATACGTGCCACGGCAACAAGGACATTTGTGACTTCAAACGACTGTATTTGGCCATAGATTGGCATTCCTGCCGAGTTGTTGGGTTCACCGTCATCATTCGCCCTATAGTTGACATCCTTAAACCCTAATTGCCAAGCGTAACAAACATGATTGGCAGTGTGGTGCAGTTTCCTTAATTCCTCAATTATAGGCTTTACATCTTCCTCGTCCCTTATTGGGAAGGCATATCCGAAAAATTTGCTTTTGCGTTCTTTGAATAATATTTCCTTAGAGGGCGATTCCAAGGTTTTGTAGGTATCAGACTCCATAATGTTCCATTAAAAAAAAGCGACCAGGAATATACTGATGACCGCTAATGTAATTCCCATCCAATTTTTGATGCTGATACGCTCCTTGAACAGTATAACCCCTAAAAGCGTAGAGAACATTACGATGGCTACATTATTTATAGTAAAAACAGATGCACTGTTAAGGTTTTCGTGCTGTAGTGCACGCAACAGGTAATATATAGAAAAATAATTAAGAATGCCCAGTCCAATTCCGCCGAGAGCAGTTGTGATACTCGGTGTAGAACGTGTCCTAAAGGATTTTATGCCGATAAAAATAATACCAGTTATCGCGGCAGAGCCAAAAACAACTGCGGAAAACAGGGGAAACTCCTCTTTAGGGACAAGTGTTTCTTCCAGATATTTAATACTGGTATCTATAATGCCCGAACCAATAAACACCAAGACGGGGAGTATCAGGACATTCTTCTTTATCAGTATATTCCTTTCTTTTACAGAAGCGAAATATACTGCGGCCAGGGCCAAAAAAATGCCTATGGATTTTAAGGCCCCTAGTTTTTCATCATATACCAACATGCCAAAGATAACTGGAATTACAAGCGACATTTTTGTAGCTACCGAAGCCACGGATACCCCACTTTTTTGAGAGGTAGCGGCCATGAGATTAAACACGAGAATAAACAATATGCCCAAAACCAGAGTACCCAGGAACCATGGTTTTGTAGGTATTTCCAATAGAACAATATTTTTTTCATACAATATCATTCCAACCGTAGAGGCAACCACATAATTAATTATGATGGCATATAAGGTTTCTACCTTATAAGTGTCAAACAGTTTGAAAACAACAAAAATTAAACTGGAAAACAGTACGCTTAAACCTAGGTCCAACATGCTACAGTCTTTCCTTTAATTGAACAACATCTTCTTTGCCAACCAAAAGGTTCCACGTTTTTATTCCCAATTTTTTGGCGGCATCCGTATTTTCTTTGGTGTCGTCAATAAAAAGGGTGTCCTCTGGGCTCAGATTATTTTGCTCCAATACAAATTGAAATATTTCATCATTTGGTTTTCTTAATTTAATTTCATGCGATAGATAAAACTGTTCAAAAGAGTTTTTAAACCGCCCGTAATTTTCGGCACCCATAATCTGTCTCACGTGGGGGATGTGAAATGCATTGGTGTTGCTTAAAAGAAATAGTCTATACTTTTTCTCTTTTGCCAAGCCTTCCAAAAACCTAAGACGGTGATCCGGAAAATCCAGCAACATGGAATTCCAAACATTAATGATTTCCTCTTTGGTAAGGTCGGGGAAATCCGGTCGAAGTAGAGCTACAAACTCCATTGAGCTGATATTGCCAACTTCAAAATCCTCATTTATGGAATGATATTTAGGTAGAAATTCTTGGACGTTTGTGTTTTTCAACGCTTTAAAAACTACCTGTTTGTCCAGGTTGATAAATATATCCCCAAAATCGAATATAATGTTCTTGATCATGCTTTAAGAGTGTTAGTGTATCTGTTTCTATTTGCTTTTCGCTGATGGTAATACCGTGAATTTCAGGAGCTATCAGGCCTTTCCCAAATACATTTTTGCCCTTAAATATTCTAGCTTCATCCCAATGTTCTGCATCTATAAAGCTTTGTAGTGTTTTGGCTCCGCCTTCAATAATAACACTTAATATTTGATGTTTATATAGGATAGCGCATATTTGGGATGCCAATTTTTTTTCAAAATCAATTTCCTCATATATTATTCCGTCTTTAGGCTTTTTAGGTCCAGGGTCACTAAGAATGATGGTTGTTACACTGCCATCCATTACGTGGTATTTACCGCTTATTTTCAACTTCCTGTCCAAAACAATTCTAATTGGATCCTTACCTTTCCAATGGCGAACGTTTAGCTTTGGGTTATCGGCCAATACGGTGTTGGTCCCCACTAAAATGGCCTGTTCTTGACTTCGCCATTGATGCACCAATTGCTGCGAATGCGGGTTGGTAATCCAAAAAGGTTCAAGATTGCTACTTCTTTTTTCTTGTGCTGGCGCTATATAGCCATCTGCCGTTTCTGCCCATTTTAAAATAATATACGGCCTCATTTTGGTATGATAGGTCAGAAATCGCCTATGGTGCTCACGGCACTCTTTTTCAAGAACACCAACCCTCACCTGGCAGCCCGCAGCCCTAAGCTTTTCAATGCCTTTACCGGCTACTTTTTCGTGAGGGTCCATTAGGCCTATAATTACCTTGGGAATCCCATGCTTTATAATTAGGTCAGCACAAGGAGGGGTTTTGCCATAATGGGAACATGGTTCCAGGGTTACGTACAAAGTAGCTTCTTTTAATAGCGCTTTGTCCTTAACGGAATTTATGGCATTAACCTCGGCATGGGGCCCACCATAGGGACTAGTGTAGCCTTCTCCTATAATAGTGTCGCCATGAACAATAATACTGCCCACCATGGGGTTGGGATAGGTAGATCCCAATCCATTTTTGGCGAGCTGTATACATCTTGAAATATATTTTTCGTGTATCTTCACTTCGTAAAAATAGAACAATATAGGTATATTATTGATAAACATATGTTAGTCACTATTATAAGAGAAATTCAGCCTGGTGACAATGAGGAGGTTGCAAGGGTGATAAGGAAAGTTTTAGAGGATTTGGGTGTTCCCAAAGTAGGGACCGCGTATGCCGATAAAGCCTTGGATAGGATGTATGGGAATTATGATGTTCCAAGGGCGGCTTATTTTGTGGCCGAGGAAAATGGCCGTATTTTAGGATGTGCAGGAATTGCCCAATTGGAAAATTATGATGGGAACGTTTGTGAATTGCAGAAAATGTACTTTCTAGAAGAAGCAAGGGGCAGGGGATTGGGTCTTAAAATGATCAATGTTTGTGTAAATAAAGCTATTGAATATGGATATGAACAATGCTACTTGGAAACCATGCCCTATATGAAGGATGCCCAAAAACTATATTTAAAGTCCGGATTTCATTATATAAATGAGCCTATGGGCAATACCGGTCATTATTCATGTCCTGTTTGGATGCTTAAAAGTTTGTAGAGAACAGTTGCAGCCTAAGGGATACTGTTGAGTTACTGGTGGTTTATACTGTTTGCAAAAAGTTGGGAATGTTATTAAAAGAGATTAAAAGAATTTACCATTTAGAGCTAGATCCAGTTTTTCCAAAAGGAGAGGTAGATAGCTTTTTTTATTTGGTAATAGAGCATTATTTGGGTTTGGAAAGATTTGTTTTGGTCATGGAACCTAATTTGGTAGTGTCCAAGGAAAATGAGGAACCCTTGTTTTATGTACTAAGTCAATTAAAAGAAGAACGTCCCATTCAACATATATTGGGGAAAGCCCATTTTTGTGAACTAGAGTTTTATGTGGACCAAAATGTTTTGATTCCTCGGCCGGAAACTGAAGAATTGGTGTATTGGATACTGGAAGAGCTACAAAGGCAGGATTCCACAAAAGAGATAAAAATATTGGATATTGGAACAGGAAGTGGCTGTATTGGCATTTCCCTGGCCAAAAATCTCTCCAATGCCAAAGTGGTTGCTATGGATATTTCAAAAAAAGCCATTCAGGTGGCAGAACGGAATGCCAAGAAAAATAATGTGGACATAGAGTTTGTTGAAGGGGATATCCTATCCATATTGGATTTTGAAGGTAAATTTGACGTAATAGTGTCTAATCCCCCTTATGTCAGGGAATTGGAAAAAGTTGAAATGAAAAATAATGTACTGGACCATGAACCTGAATCGGCACTTTTTGTTTCGGACAGGGATCCTTTAATTTTCTACAAAAAAATTGTTCAATTTGGCGTAGATCATCTTAAGAAAAAGGGTGTTTTGTACTTTGAAATCAATCAATATTTAGGTGAGGAGACAAAAGAACTTTTGGGAAATGGAAAATTTTCGGAAATTGAACTCAGAAAAGATATGTTTGGGAATGATAGGATGTTGAAAGGAATGCTCAATGCTTGAGGTCTTTATTGTTATGGGTGAAGGGCCAATACGTGTTTAGCGGGAACATAATTTCGAATTAAACAATCTAGGATTTACGTATAAGTAAGTTGTGTAAATTATGAAAAGCGTAGTTGTGTTTTGTGGAAGTAGTGAGGGCAATGACCCGGAAATAGTGGAATGCGCCTATCAATTGGGGGCAAGATTGGCCAGTGAAGGAATTACCTTGGTCTATGGTGCCGCAAAAATAGGCATTATGGGTAAATTGGCGCAAGGGGCCCTTGACCACGAAGGTAAGGTTATTGGTGTTATCCCGGATTTTCTAAAATTAAAGGAAGTGTTCCATTCTGGACTTACCCAACTAATCATTACCACGAACATGCATAAACGCAAATTAAGGATGCACGACCTTTCCGATGGAATTATTACACTCCCAGGCGGATATGGTACCATGGAGGAATTATTCGAGATGATTACCTGGGCACAACTTGGCCTCCATCAAAAACCTATTGGGCTTTTATATGTCAATGGATTTTATGATGAATTGCTTGCCATGTTGCGTACTATGGTAAGTAAGGGCTTCTTAAAACAGGAATACTACGATATATTATTAATAGATAATTCTATTGAAGGACTTTTAAATAAAATGAAAAACTACCAACCTTTGCCATTGCCAAAGTGGATTAAAAAGGAACAGCTATAAATGGAGATCAAAAAGAAGATAGAAAACCTTAGAACTGAGCTTAGGGAGCATAATTATAATTATTATGTCCTGGACAATGCCATCATTTCCGATTATGAGTTCGATATGAAACTAAAGGAGCTGCAGGCTTTGGAAGAAAAATATCCTGAATTTTATGATGCTGGTTCCCCAACCTTAAGGGTAGGTGGGGCCATCACCAAGAATTTTGAAACCTTGGTACACGAACATCGCATGTATTCCTTGGACAATTCCTATTCCAAAGAAGATCTGGAGGATTGGGAAAAACGCATTCAAAAAATATTGGGAGACGCGCCGGTTGAATTTACCTGTGAACTTAAATACGATGGGGCTTCCATCAGTTTAACGTACGAGGATGGCAGGCTGGTACGTGGACTGACACGCGGTGATGGTTTTCAGGGCGATGACGTTACCAATAATATAAAGACCATTAGATCGGTACCCTTACAATTGAAAGGGGATTACCCACCCAAATTTGATATTCGTGGGGAAATTGTATTGCCTTTTGAAGGCTTTGCCAAAATGAACCAAGAAAGGATAGAGAATGGGGAAGAGCCTTATATGAACCCTAGAAATACAGCTTCTGGCAGTTTAAAATTGCAGGACAGTGCCTTGGTAGCAGAAAGACCCTTGGATTGCTTGCTGTACAGTATTGTTGGCGTAAATTTAAAATTGGAATCCCAATGGCAAATGTTGGGGAAAGCTAGAGACTGGGGGTTTAAAGTTCCAAAAGCGGCCAAATTATGTAAAACCACAGATGAGGTTCTGGAGTTTATAGAGTATTGGGACAAACATAGGCATGAATTGCCCTATGAGACCGATGGGGTGGTTATTAAAGTGAATAGTATACAGCATCAAGAAGAATTGGGGTATACCTCCAAATCTCCACGTTGGGCTATGGCCTATAAATTTAAAGCGGAGCAGGTTTCTACGATTTTGAATGAGATTACATACCAAGTTGGGCGTACAGGGGCTATAACTCCAGTAGCCAATTTGGAGCCTGTACTTTTGGCAGGTACTACCGTAAAAAGAGCTTCTCTCCATAATGCCGACCAAATAGAAAAGTTGGACATTAGGGTGGGGGATACCGTTTTTGTGGAAAAAGGAGGAGAAATAATCCCAAAAATTGTGGGGGTGGATTTCAGCCAAAGAACTTTGGATTCGCATCCTACCAACTATATCGATCATTGTCCAGAGTGTAATACCCAATTGGAACGTACCGAGGGAGATGCCAAACACTATTGTCCTAATGAATATGGCTGTCCTCCACAGATTACAGGCCGTATTCAACATTATATTTCCCGGAAGGCTATGGATATAGAAGGTCTTGGAGGAGAAACTGTTGAACTTCTTTTTAAGGAAGGACTTATTAAAAACTATGCGGACCTCTATTTACTTACCAAGGAACAACTGATACCATTGGAACGCATGGCCGAAAAGTCGGCCGAAAATTTGGTAAATGGAGTCGCTGAATCGGTCAAAATTCCTTTCGAGCGGGTATTGTTTGCCTTGGGAATCAGGTTTGTTGGCGAAACAGTGGCCAAGAAACTGGCAAAGGCCTATAAAAATATAGACGCCCTTATGATGGCTTCTGCAGAAGAATTGATGGGGGTAGACGAGATTGGGCAACGTATTGCGGAAAGTGTGGTATTATTTTTTAAGAACGAAATCAATTTGGATATCATAGCTAGACTAAGGGAATACGGAGTGCAATTTGAAGTCTCAGCCGAAAAGCTTCAAAATCAGACGGATCTTTTGAAGGGGCAGACCTTTGTTGTGTCAGGTGTTTTTGAAAAGCTCAGTAGGGATGAACTTAAAAAATTAATCGAAGACAACGGAGGAAAAGTGGGGTCGAGTATTTCTTCAAAAACTTCTTATCTTGTGGCAGGAGATAAGATGGGTCCCAGTAAAAGAACAAAAGCAGAAAGCTTGGGAGTGTCCATTATTTCGGAAACCGATTTTATAGGTATGCTATAATTTGCCTATTATGAAGAATGATGATTATCAATTTATGCCACAGATGGTTTAGGAAGATTATGAAGTTTAAAAAGTGCTACGCTAAATAAGAATTATGTATACCATCCTGCTACTGCTAATCTGTATTGTTTTCATTATTGTAGCTTCCACTCGTTTTAAGCTTCACCCATTTTTGGCATTATTGGCCGCCAGCCTGTTATTCGGTATTTTTTCAGGGCTCCCATTGGATGAGCTCATAAGAACTATTAACGAGGGGTTTGGTGCAACCATAGGTGGTATCGGTATCATTATTATCGCGGGTTTAATTATAGGGACTTTTCTGGAAAAATCGGGCGGAGCCTATACCTTGGCTAACCTTGTCTTAAAAATCATTGGTCCCAAGCGGGTACATATGGCGATGGGTTTTATTGGTTATTTTGTATCCATACCAGTATTTGCCGATAGCGGTTTTATTATTGTCTCCCCATTGAATAGGGCACTTACCAAAAAGGCAAAATTGTCCTTGGCGGGAACAGCAGTGGCCTTGTCACTAGGGTTAATGGCTTCCCACACTATGGTGCCCCCAACTCCTGGACCCATTGCTGCTGCAGGAATCTTAGGTGCAGATTTGGGTCAGGTTATCCTCTTTGGCCTAATGACCAGTATACCGGCCCTGTTGGTCTGTATTTTGTTTGCCAAAAAAATAGGATCCAAAATTTTCATTGATCCCGCGCCAAAACTAACGGAGGAGCAGATCAATTCCCAGCTGGGAAATGCCCCATCTGTTTTTAAATCCTTTATACCTATAGTCGTTCCAATTATTCTTATTGTGTTGAGGTCTTTTGCCGAATACCCCACTATGCCGTTTGGTGACGGAACTTTTAAGTACGCCATAGGATTTGTGGGCAACCCAGTGGTGGCCTTGTTGATCGGAATGGTTCTGTCATTTACCCTGCCGAAGAAATTGGATAAGGAAATGTTAAGCACCTCGGGCTGGATAGGGGAGGCACTAACTTCCGCAGCCATTATTATATTAATAACTGGAGCCGGCGGAGCATTTGGAAAAGTTCTACAGACTTCGGACATTAGTTCCTTGTTGGAGAACAGTATTTCCAATGGAAATTTGGGGATATGGCTACCATTCTTAATTGCTGCAGGTATTAAGACCGCACAGGGCTCCTCTACAGTAGCCATAATTACAACAGCTTCCATTATTGCCCCTTTGATGCCTGCAATGGGATTTGATACCGAGGTTTCAAAAGCTTTGGCGGTCATTGCTATTGGCGCAGGTGCATCCTTGGTCTCACATGCCAATGATAGCTTCTTTTGGGTAGTAACCCAAATGAGTGATATGAAGGTGAATCAAGGATATAGGACACATAGTTTAGGGACTGCCATTTTGGGCTTTTCAGCAATGATAGTTCTAACCATAATTAGTTTATTAATATAATTTAAAAAGGATGAAAGTTTTTAAGACCAACCAAGGTGTTCTAATCGAAAATAACCATAAATTTTATCTAACGGATTTGGATTGGGATTCGTTTATTACGGATGATGACATTTATACCAATACCCTGACCTTAATTTCCAAATTAGATCCTATTGGGAATAGTGAACCATTATTGAATGGCAGTATAATGCCTCCTGTAGGGCGTCAAGAAATTTGGGCTTCCGGGGTAACTTATTACAGCAGTAGGGAGGCGCGTATTGAAGAATCCAAAGATGCTGGGGGAGGCGATTTTTATGACCGGGTATATAATGCTGAAAGGCCGGAATTGTTTTTTAAAAGTACTGCAAGCCGGGCTGTGGGGCATAAGCAGGATGTTCGGATCAGAAAGGATTCCAAATGGAACGTTCCGGAGCCGGAATTGACATTGGTAATAACTCCCAATGCAAAAATAATAGGGTATACTATAGGTAACGATATGAGCTCTAGGGATATTGAAGGGGAGAATCCCTTATATCTCCCACAGGCAAAGAGCTATGATGGAGCAGCGGCTATAGGGCCCTGTATTTGGCTGACCAAGGAACCCATTTCCATGGATACCAAGATTAAAATTCAAATTGTTCGTAAAGGTAATACCGTATTCGAGGGTGAGACCGAGGTGGGACAAATGAAAAGAAAACTTACCGATCTTGTTCACTACCTGTATCGTGAAATGTCTTTTCCTTATGGCAGTCTTTTAATGACCGGGACCGGAGTGGTGCCGCCCGATTCCTTTACCCTTGATCACGGTGATGTTATTAACATTACAGTAGATTCAATAGGGACCTTATCCAATACTGTAGCATAGATTGATAATTTAATAAATGAACAATGTCCTTTCCAAAAAGTTATAAGGAATTTGAAGAAACCCTTGCGCAACACTCGCCACCGCCTACTTGGTCCGGAGCTTTGAAGGCTATGTGGTTCGATGTTAAGGGAGATTGGGAGTCGTCCCATAATATTGCTCAGGACATGTATGATAACCATGGGAGCTGGATCCATGCTTATTTGCATAGAAAAGAAGGGGATAAATATAATGCGGGTTATTGGTATAGAATGGCAGGGAAAACATTTCCTAGCATGAACTTGGAGGATGAACAACGGCAATTGGTGGAGTATTTTTTAGCGGAATAGCACTATCAACGATTGTTTCGGGCTAAAAGTTTAGTCGTTATTAATTAAATGAAAAAGGCCGTGAAATAGTTTCACGGCCTGTTTTGTAATAAAAGTTTTTTATCCCCAACATGGTTTTTCTCCTTTATTTCCAAGGTATGCAAACAATGGGGAGTTGTGATCAATAATCAGAATATTCTGTAGGATAGAAAAAGCGGGTGACGTTTTTGGAAACGTTGTTTTGGTACCTTGGGTCCGCTTTTAATTTATTCCATACGGGTGAATCGGAAAATGATTTCCAATGGGCATCCCTACTGGCCTGATTTTCGAAGGTGGTCATATACATGAGGTTGGGCATATTGGCCCCTGAAAGTACTTCTCCATAGAAAACGGCATTAAAGCCTAAATTGTCGAAAAGTGTAACCTCACCACCTTTGTTGAACATTTCTACTTTGTTGATATACTTGGCTTCAGTCGCCGATTCATAGCTTCTTAATTCATAAATACGGTCTTTACGGGGTCCACTTAAAGGTGAAGGCTTCATCTTGGGCATATCTACAAATGCCTTTAAAAGGACAGATTCAACCCTGCTGAAAGGAGGGTTTTTATAGGGTGCATCCAAAAAATCCTTGGCAGATGCCATATAAACTTTGTCCTTTTGGAGTTTGGCCTCCAATGTTTCCAACTCGGAAATACCTTTCATTGGGATTAACACCTTAATACTTCTTGGATTTAAAGAGTCGATGGTCCTTGGTTTAAAAACGCCAACTTTTTTTATATTCAGTTTTTTAAGCGCTGGCAATAAGGCTTCGCTCAGGTATTTGTCGGTACTTTTTTCCTGTTCTTCGGTGTCCAAGAGGTAGGTTTTAAGTTGGTAATATTCACGTTGCTGGGCTTGTCCCCAAGTGCTGACAGTGAATAAAAACAAAAGAAAAGGAAGATATAAGGCTTTGTGCATTATGTTTGGATTAGGATTAATAATTGATTTTATAAGTGATTGGTAAGGTAGTGTTTTTGATAATAATGTCATAGTTTTTTAATAAAGCAAACACTATTGGACATTCCTTTGTATTGTCCGTAATTGGGAATAGAGAGATAACCATTTTTTTTATAGAGTGCAATTGCCTCTGGCTGTCTAAGTCCTGTTTCCAAAATACAGGAACTATAATTCTTTTCCGCCGCCCATTTTTCCAACTCCTTTAAAATCATTGAAGCAATTCCCTTTCCGCATTCGTTTGGGGCTACAAACATTCTTTTTATCTCCATGGTAGTGGAATTGTGTTCCTTTATTGCACCACAACCTACCGGTTTATTTTTCCAATAAGCCAAAACTACATAGGGTAGGTTTACAATGCCATTAAATTGGGCATAGAAGTCATGGTCATCCCCATCCCGAAGCTTCAAATCGGCATCGAGTAATTTAACCAGGGCTATAAAATCCAAATTTTTGGAAGTGCTTCTTTTTATGGTAACCATAATAATATGATTTTCTTTTAGTATGGCTCAATAGGCCTGGACTTTGATTCTTGAAAGTCTAGGCGGCATGTTTTTTAACTTTAATAACCACAGATTTGGAAGTAGGAGTATTGCTTTGGTCGGCCGTACTGCTTAAAGGAACCAGAACATTGGCCTCAGGAAAGTAGGTTGCACAGCATTGTTGAGGGATATCGTAAGGCAAAGCAATGAACTTTTGGGCTACCCTTTTCTTATTGTCGTGATAATTAAAGAGGTCTACCAAATCCCGTTCGTTAAGTTGATGCTCTTCCATATCTTTGGGATTCATCAATATAATCCTTCGTTCATTAAAAATACCTCTATAACGATCATTTAGCCCATAAATGGTGGTGTTAAACTGATCATGGCTACGTATGGTCATCATTAAAAGGTCATCCGATTGCAAAATAACGGCATCAGTATTGGATATACTGAAATTGGCCTTTCCGGTCGTGGTATTATAGGAATTGTCCCGTGCCCCGTTAGGTAAATAAAAGCCGGAAGGCTGTCTCACCCTTTGGTTGTAGTTCTCAAATCCTGGAATACATTTTTGGATACTGTCCCTGATGTGGTCGTAATGCTGCAGATATTTCCCCCAGTCCACTTTGGAGTTTTTCAAGGTGGCCATGGCCAAATGGCAAACAATGTCAGGTTCACTTAGCAATTGGGCGGATATGGGTTTTAGACTTCCTTTGGAGCTATGTACAACTCCCATAGAATTTTCTACACTCACAAATTGTAATTCCCCATCAATAATATCTTTATCCGTCCTTCCCAAACAGGGTAGGATGATGGCTTCCCTTCCATGGATAAGATGACTGCGGTTGAGTTTGGTAGATACCTGAACGGTAAGGTCACATTTCTGAAGAGCTTCTGCCGTATATAAGGTATCTGGGGTGGCCGATAAAAAATTACCTCCCATTGCAAAAAAGACGCTGGCATTGCCGGAATGCATGGCTTTAATACCTTCTACAGTGTCAAATCCATGTTTACGGGGTGGCTTAAATTGGAATACTTTTTCAAGGCTGTCCAGCAATGATTTTGGAGGCTTTTCGTAAATTCCCATGGTTCGGTCTCCCTGGACATTACTGTGGCCACGAACAGGACAGGTGCCGGCACCAGGTTTTCCTATGCTTCCCTTTAACAGCAAAAGGTTGACAATTTCTTTTATCGTGTTTACGGAATTTTTGTGTTGTGTAAGCCCCATGGCCCAACAGGCAATAATTTTGTTTTTGGCACTTAGGATGCGGGCAACAGTTTCTAAGGTTTCAAGGGGTATTCCGGATTCGGCTACAAGTTTATTTATATCAAGGGTTCTTATGTGGGTCAGGTAATTTTCAAATCCCTGGGTTTTTTCATTAATAAAGGAAATGTCAAAAACAGTACCTGGACGCTTGTCTTCTTCAACTAGCATAAGTTTTACCAATGCCTGAAGAAGTGCCATATCCCCATTTATTTTTACTTGGAGATATATATCGGTTAATTTGGTTTTTATCCCCAATGCTCCCTTTATTTCTTGGGGATTGTTAAAGTTAAGGAGACCGGTCTCAATAATCGGGTTTATGGAAATAATAGTGGCGCCATTTTCTTTAGCCTTTTTAAGGGCGCTAAGCATTCTGGGGTGATTGGTTCCAGGGTTTTGGCCAAGGATAAGTATAACTTCGGTGTTGTAAAAATCTTCTAGTTTTACCGAGCCCTTGCCTATACCGAGGGTGTCCGTAAGAGCCACCCCACTACTTTCGTGGCACATATTGCTACAGTCCGGCATATTATTGGTGCCGTATTCCCTAACAAAAAGTTGGTATAGGAAAGCGGCCTCGTTACTAGTTCTACCCGAGGTGTAAAATATAGCCTCGTCAGGACTATTTAAGTTATTGAGGTGCTCTGCTATTTTTTTAAAAGCCCTTTTCCATGTTATTTCCTGATAAAAGTCGGACCCTTCGGGCAGGAACATGGGCTGTGCCAACCTCCCTTTTTTGCCTATTTCGTAATCGGAAAGCATGGAAAGTTGGGAAACACTATTTTCTTTAAAAAATTTGGCGTCCAATTTTTTGGTAGTGGCCTCTTCGGCAATGGCCTTTGCGCCATTTTCGCAATATTCTGCTATAGAGCTTCGCTCATCGTCCGGGTCTGGCCAAGCACAGCCTGGACAGTCAATTCCGCCTTTTTGGTTGAGGTTGGCAAGTGCTTTTAACCCACGGCCGAGTCCCATTTCTCCAAAAACATGTTTGGCTGAAGAAATAACTGCTGGAATACCGGCAGCCACTTTTTTGGGTTCCGTGGTTTTTAGACCTGTTAATTTTGCAGGAGCTGTTGGACTTGGACTAGGTTTTTCTGATTTTTTGGCCATTATTTTTCGGTTGTTGCCTCGGGATTGGGGTAATTATCCGATTGATCTTCAACACGCTCATCCAAACAAACAAAATCTTTTTCCAATAGAAGGCGTAAAGTTTGTCCATTGTCCAAGATCATATCATTCGAATATCCTACTCGATCTATATCCGGCCATTTTTCACTTTCAAGTTTGGGAAGAAATAAGGTTATGGTATCTTCTTGAAAATCCGCTTCTAGGGCATTTATCCCCTCTTTGGCCATTACTCGATAGCCAAAGTTTTTTCCATTAAATGCCGTGTGCTCTTCAAAGGAACCTTTTACCTGTAGTGCAGTTACTTCGGAACGGGTGAGTCTGTAGCGTATGGAATTTCCTTGTATCCTAATTTTCATTCAATCCAAATTTTATATCTGAGTATATAAAGTTATGGATTACACAATCAGCTTCAAAGTTTAGGCACCTATATTTTAATACGGTTTGCTCCGGTATAGATGTTGTAACGGGTTTCACTTAGAAAGCCTATTAGGGTAATATCATGATCCAAAGCCAATTCCACGGCCAAGCTGGATGGTGCTCCCACTGCCATAATAAAATGAATTCCAGCCATGGCAGCCTTTTGTATCAATTCGAAGCTAGCGCGACCACTTAGAAATAATAGATGTCGATTCAAGGGCAATTGCTCTTGTTGAAGACTATGGCCTATGAGTTTGTCCAAGGCATTATGCCTACCAACATCTTCCCGGACATTAATTAGTTGTCCTTGGGTATTGAATAGAGCTGCTGCGTGAATCCCACCCGTGTTGTTAAAAATATTCTGTTGTTGCTGAAGAATTCCGGGAAAGGATTTAATGAGGTTTTTCTCAATTAGAAAGTCCGATGGAGAGGAGGGCAGGCGACAGACTGTTTTTAAGGCTTCAATACTAGCTTTGCCACAAACACCACAACTACTACTGGTGTAAAAATGTCTTTCCAATTTGCTGAGATCTATTTCTTCTGAATTGTTTAGTTGGACATTTATGCTGTTTTCATCAAGAATAACCCTTGAAATTTGATGGGAGGCAATAATTATTCCCTCGGTAAAAAGAAATCCTAGGGCAAGATCCCGATCGTGGCCGGGGGTCCTCATGGTTATGGAAATACTTTTATTGGTAATGGGTGAATCTGCATTTAAAACGCTGATGCTAATTTCCAGGGGTTCTTCAACAGCTATGGCATCCGTGTGTTCCACAAGGTCGTCTCCCAGTATTTTAATAATTTTTTTTGAGACTATAGATTTGACTTTTTCCTGAATCATAATTTTGTGTTTATACCTTGATGGACACTCCCTCGGAAGCACTTTGCTTTCCATCGTCAAAATAAAAATCGATTCGGCCTAAATTAATGCCAAAACAACCTACCTGGTTTACCAGCATTTGTTGGTTTTTTCTATTGTTTGTTATTGTTGGTCGATCTAAAAAGGTATGTGTATGGCCACCAATAATCAAGTCTATATTTTCTGTGCTGGCGGCAAGTTTTAGGTCGTCCGGTTTTAGTGGATTTTGGTATTGGTAACCTAAATGGGAAAGACAGATAATTAAATCACATTTCTCTTCTTCCTTTAATGTAAGGCTTATTTCCTGGGCAATTTCTATAGGGTCCAAATAAACGGTTTCTTGGTATAATCTTTTGGTGACCAGACCGGCAAGTTCTATTCCCAATCCAAAAACTCCAACCTTGATTCCGTTTACATGATAAACTTTATAAGGTTTCACATGACCTTCCATTAAGGTATTGGTGAAGTCATAATTGGCTGATAAAAAATCAAATTTCGCATAAGGAAGTTGAGCGGCAAGACCATCAAGACCATTGTCAAAATCGTGATTGCCAATGGTGGCGGCATCATATTTTAAAATGCTCATTAGTTTAAATTCTAATTCGCCCCCATAAAAATTGAAGTAGGGAGTTCCTTGAAAAATATCTCCGGCATCGAACAAAAGTGTATTTGGATTTTCTTTTCTTATTTGATCTACCATAGTTGCTCTCCTTGCCAGACCACCCAAATTGGGATAAGCGGAATGGTTGGTTGGAAAAGGGTCTATATGGCTATGTACATCATTGGTGTGCAAGATGGTGATATGTTTACTGGACGAATTATGGCAAGAATTCATCGATAGCCCACCTAAGCCAACAAATGCGGAGGAAGCTGCAGTCCGGGAAATAAATTTTCTACGATCCATAATTAATCAACTGTTATAAATCGATCATCTTCAAATGCGGTTATAGTATCCATTTTCTTAAAATAATCTACCATGGTATTTCTGATCAAGTAATCCGAATCGGTCAGTGAGATATAATCTTTAAAAAAATCCATCTTATCCCCTCCAGTCACCAAATAGTCGGATGTAGCAACAAAATAGGTCCTGTTCTCATCAAAAGGTTGTCCTTGTATGTTGACCGCTTGCAAACTTTTATTTTTATCCACAATTATTTGAATTCCTGAAATAGGATGTGCAACGGTAGACTTTATTAGGAAAGATACCATAGCTCTAATAGCTTTTCCATCCAATTCGGCGACAACTACCGAATTTTCAAAAGGCATTACCTCATAGGCAGTACGCTCTGTAATATTCCCTGCAGAAATTACAGACCGGATACTTCCAAAATTAAGAAGTACAAAATCTATTTTCTTTCCTGTTCTAGCGTTAAAAACGGGGTTTACTTCCTGCATTACAATGTCCGACATTAAATTGCCTGCGGTAGTATTCAGTGAGCCGTCCGTTTTGGATATGGCCTTTGGGGCGAAGGCTAAAACGCTGTCCAACACCTGGTTGATCCTGTTGCGATAAGGGGCGATAAAATTTTCAATGGAATCTTTTGGAGTGGCGGAGTAATTCACTTGAACCCTTTGTCCCTCAATGTCTCTTAGTTTGGGGACAGATTCTTTGCACGCGAGGAAGATTACACATGTTACAATTATAACAAAATGTTTGTTTTTTAAATCCATATACTTCTTACCTTCGTGCAAATATTGCGTTGATAATATTTACATTTACATTCTTGAAAATGTAAAAATACATGTTTTTAAAAGCGCTTAAGGAAAAAATTAAATTTAGGGCCGGTAAAAAGTTTTTACAGCGGGGATTGAATGCCCCTTCGGAGGTGGTAAATCGGGAAAAAGGTATAAGTTCTGTAGGTTGTATTGTGGATTTGGATGAGTTTGAAAATGCCAATGCCTTTTATGAGTTTGTGGATGAATTTTCTTTAAGGCCAAATTCGGTAAAAATAATTGGTTACAAGAAGTATTATGATAGAAATTCTCCTTATTCAACGCCAGTTTTTTCAGATAAGGATTTGGGATGGAAGGCAAATATTGAAAACAGTTATGCCTTGGAGTTTTTAAACAGGGAATATGATTTATTGGTAAATTATTATACAGATGAAAAATTATTATTACAATTAATGACTTTAAAGACCAGGGCAAGATTAAAAGTGGGCTTTGGTAATGTGGACAAAAATTTAAATGATTTGATATTGAATACCCCTATTAAGGATTTTCAGACCTTTAAAAAGGAATTGCGGAAATATTTAAGGGTTTTAAATGAGATTAAGTAATGGAACAGTTAGTTGGCACAGGTGTTGCTTTGGTGACTCCTTTTAAGGAGGATTTTTCTATAGATACGATTGCATTGACAAAAATCGTAAATTATTGTGTGGATGGTGGAATAGATTATTTGGTTGTTCTAGGTACAACTGGAGAGTCTGTTGTGCTAACAAAAAAAGAAAAGCAACTTGTTATAGATACTATTGTTGATGCCAATGCCGGAAGGCTTCCCTTGGTATTGGGAGTAGGGGGTAATAACACGGCAGCCGTAGTGGAAGAGCTTCAAGAAACCGGTCTAAACGATTTTGCGGCAATTTTATCGGTCTCACCTTATTATAACAGACCAACCCAAGAGGGTATTTATCAACATTTCAAAGCTATTTCCTTGGTGTCTTCCAAGCCAATTATATTGTACAATGTGCCGGGAAGGACTGGGAGCAACATGCTTCCTGAAACGGTTTTGAGGTTGGCCAACGATTTTAATAATATTATCGGTATTAAGGAGGCTTGCGGCGATATGGTTCAGATAATGCGCACCATTAAGGGTAAGCCTGCAGACTTCATGGTGATATCCGGTGATGATTTTACTGCACTTTCCACGGTATTGGCCGGTGGTTCAGGGGTAATATCTGTATTGGGACAGGGAGTGCCTTCAGAATTTTCCCAAATGATACGTTTTGGATTGGCAGGTAACGTTAAGGAAGCCTTTAACCTGCATTACGCCCTCCAAGATGGTATGGATTTAATTTTTAAAGAGGGAAATCCCGCCGGGATAAAGGCATTATTGGAGGCTGTTGGTTTAGGTACAGCAGTTGTTAGATTGCCATTGGTAGAGGCTACGGGAACTCTTAAAAAAACTATTAAGAGCTTTTTAAATACCTTGCTCAAGACGACTGTATAGTAAAATACAGTTAACTTACTTTAGGATTTTATGCCCACAAAGTTAAAACTTGCACAAAAATGTTGTCGGTGGTAAAGCTGCGGGCTATTTTAGCGATATAAAAATGTTTTTTATATCCGTTTAGAATCCTTAATTTTGCAAAATGTTTTTAAAAATGAAGCGTTTATTTTCCTTTTTATTATTGGTTGCCTTCCTTAGCTCTTGTAGTGAGTACCAAAAGGTGCTTAAAAATGAAGATGTTAAGGCCAAATATGACATGGCTGAAAAATTTTATGATGCAGGTGATTTTAAAAGGGCAAACCGTTTATTGGAACAGATTGCCCCAAAGTATATAGGTAAGCCACAGGGGGAACGGGTTATGTTCTTTCTTGCTGATTCTTATTTCCAAACTAAGGATTACAATATGGCTGGCTACCAGTTTGAAAGGTTTTTAAAGTCGTACCCGAAAAGCGATAAAGCTGCAGAAGCAGGATTTTATGGTGCAAAAAGTTACTATAAATTATCACCGAAATATTCTTTAGATCAAACAGATACCGATAAGGCCTTGATAAAATTGCAAAATTTCATCAATGCTTACCCGGAATCGGAATATTTGGTAGAGGCCAATATAATGGCAAAGGAATTGACGACAAAGAAGGAACGCAAATCTTATGAGATAGCAAAGCAGTTCAATACCATAGGAGAATTTGATTATACCTTTTTAACTCCAGCTGTGACCGCCTTTGATAACTTTATATCCGATAATCCGGGTTCTGTATATCGTGAGGATGCTCTTTATTATAAATTTGATGCATCCACTAATTTGGCGATGAATAGTTTCGATTACCTTAAAAAAGAACGTTTGAACGATGCTAAAGCCGCTTATCTGGCTTTTAAAAAATCTTTTCCGGAGTCCAAGTATCTTAAGGATGCCAATAAGACTTTGGAAAAAGTTGAAAAAGAATTAGAAGTTTATTCCAAATAAAAATACCTTTTTGATATGAATATGAACGATTTAAAAAACTCGAAAGCTCCTGTTTCCACGGTAACTATCAACAAAAATGATTTTGATGCCAGAACTGGGAATATCTATGAGGCAATTTCCATAACTGCCAAAAGAGCTGTTCAGATAAATTCTGAAATTAAAAAAGAGCTTTTGGAGAAGTTGGAGGAATTTGCTACCTATAGTGATAGTCTTGAGGAAGTATTTGAAAACAAAGAACAGATCGAGGTTTCCAAATTCTACGAAAAATTGCCTAAACCACATGCATTGGCCGTAAAGGAGTGGTTAGATGATAAAATTTATCATAGGAATACAGAGAAAGACGCTTAAAGGATGTTGAGCGGTAAGAATATACTTTTAGGAATTACTGGGGGTATAGCTGCATATAAAACTACCTTTCTGGTCCGTTTACTTATAAAAGCTGGCGCTAACGTTAAAGTTGTTTTAACGGAAAGCGCCAGCTCTTTTGTTACCCCCTTATCCTTGGCTACCTTGTCCAAAAATGCGGTACTTTCTTCGTTTGTAAATGAGGAAGATGGCAGTGTTTCCTGGAACAATCATGTAGAATTGGGACTTTGGGCAGATATTGTTCTGATTGCTCCTGCTACGGCCAATACCTTGTCCAAAATGGCCAATGGTACTTGCGATAATTTATTGATGGCAACATATTTATCTGCTAAGTGTCCTGTTTACTTTGCTCCAGCAATGGATTTGGATATGTTTAAACATCCTTCCACAACAGCCACCTTTAAAAAGCTATTGTCGTTTGGAAATATTATGATTCCGGCAACTTCCGGCGAGCTTGCCAGTGGATTGATAGGGGAGGGACGTATGGCCGAACCCGAAGATATAGTTGATTTTCTGAATGATCACCTTGGCAAAGGACTGCCGCTAAGTGGTAAAAAGGTATTGATTACTGCCGGGCCCACCTATGAGGCCATTGATCCGGTTAGGTTTATAGGCAATCATTCCACTGGATTGATGGGGTACGAATTGGCAAGAAATGCAGCTAAACTTGGGGCTATGGTATATTTGGTCTCGGGGCCTTCGCATCTGACCGTTCAGCACTCGAACATTCATCTTGTCAAAGTAACTTCTGCCGATGAAATGTTTAAGGAAACCACTTCTTTGTTCAAAGATATGGATGTGGTTATTTGTGCGGCAGCCGTAGCGGATTACAGACCAAAATCTGTGGCAGAACAAAAAATTAAGAAAACTTCTGAAGAGTTTAGTATTGACCTGGTTAAAAACAAGGACATCTTATTTTCTTTGGGGGAAATGAAGAAAAATCAGTTTTTGGTGGGATTTGCCCTGGAAACGGAGAATGAAGTGGAAAACGCCATTGGAAAATTAAAAAGGAAAAATTTGGACGCCATTGTTTTGAATTCACTAAACGATAAAGGTGCGGGTTTTGGAAAAATCACCAATAAAGTAGCGTTCATAGATAAGAATTTGGATATAAAAACGTTTGAGTTAAAAACCAAGGCAGAGGTAGCCTTGGATATTTTAAATGAAATCACCAACAGGATCCATGCGTAATCTATTCTTTATCATAATTTGTACTCTAGCTTCCATATCCGTCGAAGCTCAGGAATTAAATTGTGCTGTTACCATAAATTCGGATCAGGTGGGACAGACCAATCAGCAAATTTTCAAGACATTGGAGCGTTCCTTGAACGATTTTGTCAATAAGAATAGATGGTCCAATAGGGTTTATAAGGAAAATGAAAGGGTAAATGCCCAAATGTTTATTACCATAACCGAGTATGAGTCCAATAGGTTTAAAGGGAATATTCAGATTCAATCTTCAAGACCGGTTTTTAATACTTCCTATATAAGTCCAATATTTAATTATAAGGACAATCAGTTGAGTTTTAATTACATTGAGTTTCAGCCTTTGGTTTTCAATGAGAACAATATAGATTCCAATCTGGTGGGGGTATTAGCTTTCTACTCTTATATAATTTTGGGATTGGATGCCGATACGTTTTCTTTAGAAGGCGGAAGTGAATTTTATAAAAAAGCCCAGCAGATTGTTACTTTGGCTCAAAGTGCAGGTTTTTCGGGATGGGCACAAACCTCAGGGGACAGAAGTAGGTTCGAGTTGGTAGACAATCTAATGTCCAACTCCTACAGGGAATATAGAATAGCCATGTACAATTACCATAGAAAAGGATTGGATGTCTTGGCAGATAATAATAGTACAGGTAAACAGGTGGTTGCCGGTACCATGCGTTTGTTCGAAACCATGGTGGGCAGACATCCCAATGCCTTTTTAATTCAAACTTTTTTTGACGCAAAGTCGGAAGAAATACAAAATGTATTTTCCGATGGTCCTAAAGTGGATATTGTGCAACTAAAGCAGACCTTGAATAAAATAGCTCCGCTTTATTCTTCCACTTGGAATGAAATAAAATATTAATAGGGTTCCCTTCGGCTATTGTTTTAGTCTGCTTATAATTATTAGGGAATTGGTGTTAAGAAATTTTCTATCCCACATTTTTTTCCAAGGCAATATAAATTATCTTTACGGCAATATTAGAACATAAACATTGCTGACAAATCTCTCCATAAAAAATTACGCTTTAATAGACCATTTGAACGTTAAGTTCACCAATGGTTTTACAGTAATAACCGGTGAAACAGGTGCCGGTAAATCCATTTTACTGGGTGGATTATCCCTGGTACTGGGTAAAAGAGCAGATCTTTCCTCGCTTAGGGAGAAGGATAATAAATGCATTGTGGAGGCGGAATTTGAAATTTCCAAATATGGTCTGGAAGCTTTTTTCGACGAAAATGATCTGGATTATGAGAAAAAGACCATTATAAGAAGGGAGATTTTGCCTAGTGGTAAATCTAGGGCCTTTATCAATGATTCTCCTGTAACCTTGGACATCCTTTCCCAATTGGGAGATCAATTGATAGACGTACACTCACAGCATCAAACTTTACGCCTTGCAGATAACGATTTTCAACTGAAGGTGATAGATGCCTTGGCAGATAATGGAAAAGGTCTAAAGGAGTATGCGTCCAAGTTATTATTATATCAGTCGACATTAAAGGAATTACAAAATCTAGAAGATTTTCAGAATAGCGCCACCAAGGAGCACGAGTATAACAGCTTTTTATTGCAAGAATTAATTTCGGCCCCGTTAAAAGAGGGAATATTGGAAGAATTGGAGGAACAATATGAGCAGCTGAACAATGTAGAGATTATTTTGGAACAATTGTCCCATGGGCAACAGTTGTTAAACGAGGAGCAGATAGGGGTGGTGAACCTACTTGCGGAGTTGAAACAGGTGTCCAATAAACTGGCCGGTTTTGGTCATCAGTATTCCGATATAAATGAGCGCATTAAATCAGTGTTTATAGAGTTGGATGATATCTCCAATGAACTCAACTTACTTAACGAAAAGGTAGAGGCCGATCCGCAAATGTTGGAGCAGGTAAATACCAAGTTGCAATTGCTGTATGACCTTCAAAAGAAACATAAGGTACAGACTATTACGGAATTGCTGGAGATAAGGAATAAGCTGGATGAAAAGGTGAGTGCTACTGAGAATGTGGCCGTGGATATTGACCGTAAAAAGAAGGAGTTGAAGCTTCTGGAAGCAGCCTTGAATACTGAGGCATCCAATTTAAGTAAGAAAAGAAAGTCGGTTATTCCAAATTTGAAAAAACAACTGGAAGATACCTTGATCGACTTAGGGATGGCGAGTGCTACCTTTAAAATAGAATTAAATCCTTCCAAGGAATTTAAGCCGACAGGCAAGGACGATCTAACCTTTTTGTTTTCAGCGAACAAGGGTTCTTCTTATGGCGACCTTAAAAAAGTGGCTTCGGGCGGTGAGTTATCCAGGATTATGTTGACCATTAAGGCAATTTTGGCCAAATATGAACAACTGCCCACAATGATGTTCGATGAAATAGATACTGGTGTTTCTGGAGAGATATCCAATAAGATGGGAGACATTATGCAGGCTATGAGCAATAGCATGCAAATATTTTCCATTACCCATTTACCGCAGGTTGCAGCCAAAGGGGTGCATCATTTTAAGGTCTATAAGGAAGAGGAACTTATGGGGACCAATACTAAAATGAAAAAACTTTCTGCGGAAGAACGAATTGTGGAACTAGCCGAAATGTTGGGGGGTAAAACCTTATCCGATTCCGCTTTGGCCCATGCCAGGCAGTTACTGGATTAACCGTTGCTTGTTTGGATAGGGAAATCCCGAATCCCATTAGGTATAGTTTACTGGCATTTTAAGGTGCAGCAACATTAATACCTTTGTGTCTGGAATCCTTATAACATAAAGCACTATCCATAGCTAGCTAACTTTTCCGCCTTCTTCTTTCTGCGGTCTACCCACTAATTTTTAATATCTTTGACGATCTAAAATTCACAAAGAAAATAGACTATGTCGTTCAATTTATTAAAAGGAAAGAAAGGAATTATTTTTGGGGCACTGGATGCTAATTCAATTGCATGGAAAACTGCAGAAACCATACATGCCGAAGGCGGTACCTTTGTTCTTACCAATGCACCTATAGCAATGCGTATGGGGCAAATAGATGAGCTTGCCAAAAAGACGGGTTCGGAGATTGTTCCAGCTGATGCCACTAGCGAAGAGGACTTGGATAATCTGGTATCAAAATCCATGGAGATTCTTGGGGGAAAAATAGATTTTGTATTGCACGCCATAGGAATGTCTGTCAACGTAAGAAAAGGTCGGGCCTATGTGGATGAGAAATATGATTTTACGACAAAAGGCTGGGATGTATCTGCGCTTTCTTTTCACAAGGTTATGCAAAGTCTATATAAGGCCGATGCTATGAACGAGTGGGGTAGTATTGTAGCTTTGACCTATATGGCAGCACAACGCACCTTTCCGGATTATAATGATATGGCAGACAACAAAGCTTATTTGGAATCGGTGGCACGTAGTTTTGGATACTTTTTTGGGAAGGAGAAGAAGGTGAGGGTGAATACCATTTCCCAATCCCCAACACCTACTACAGCAGGGCAAGGAGTTAAAGGTTTTGACAACTTTATTTCTTATGCAGATAAGATGTCGCCATTGGGGAATGCCACCGCTCAGGATTGTGCGGATTATACCGTTACCCTATTTTCGGATTTGACCAGAAAGGTTACAATGCAAAATTTGTTTCATGATGGTGGTTTTTCCAATACAGGGGTAAGTCAGGAGGTAATAGACCGGTTTTCGGAATAGTGCTTTAGTTTTGTTTAAAAGTTGCCTTTTAAGGGATAATACGCTTTAACAATGGGTTGAGCCTTTTAGGTTTGCACAATTTTAATTTATATGGGGCAATTGCTCCTTTGTAATAAGCAAACCAATACTTTTGTTCCTCCTTTTTTTACACCAAACGATAATGAATTTATTCTTTTCTTTTATAGTACCCGTTTATAACAGACCCAATGAGATCAATGAGTTGCTGGAAAGCCTTTCATTACAGGATTACGGCAAATCCTTTGAGGTGGTCATAGTGGAGGACGGTTCTACAGAAAGTTCGGAGAGTATTGTGGAAAAGTTTAAAGATAAATTATCGATCACTTATTTAAAGAAGAGCAACTCGGGGCCGGGGGATTCACGTAATTATGGAATGAACCGTGCTAAGGGCAATTATTTTATTGTGCTGGATTCCGATTGCATTATTCCTTCGCAATATTTGTCCGTTGTGGAAAAATCTTTGACCAATAATTATGTGGATTGTTTTGGGGGACCCGATGCAGCACATCATTCCTTTACCAATGTGCAAAAGGCCATTAATTATTCCATGACTTCTGTGTTTACCACGGGAGGAATAAGAGGTAACAGGGCGGCAGTAGGGAAATTTCAACCTAGGAGTTTTAATATGGGGATATCAAAAGAAGCTTTTGGGAAAACTCATGGGTACGGGAATATTCATCCTGGGGAAGACCCGGATCTTACTTTTAGGATATGGGAAGCCGGTTTTGAAACAAAATTGATTGAAGATGCCTATGTTTACCATAAACGTAGGATAGATTGGAACAAATTTTATATACAGGTCAAAAAATTTGGCATGGTAAGACCTATATTGAATCATTGGCATCCAGGGACAGCAAAAATCACCTATTGGTTTCCAACCTTGTTCTGCATGGGATTGGTTATAGCATTTGTATTGATGTTATTAGGGGTTTTATGGCCATTGGTTGTTTATGTTCTTTACTTTGGTTTGCTTTTTGTACATTCCTTGATGGTCAACAAAAATTTTAAGGTCGCTTTTCTATCCTTGATCGCAGTGGTGATCCAATTTGTGGGATATGGTTTTGGATTCTTGAAAAATTCAATTCTAATAGCGATTAGCAATAAGAAACCTGAGGAGTTATTCCCTAAGCTTTTCTTTAAAACATTGTAAAATTGATAGATAAAATAAAAAACGGACTCAACAAAAGAAAGGTTAAGCTGTTTCTGGTCTTTCTATTATGTTCAAGTCTTGCATGGTTTGTAAGCAATTTGGGCGAGCAATATACCAATAATGCCACCTTTGATATCTATTACGGTAGCACCCCTGATAGCTTATTATTAAATAGTGTTTCAAAAAGGAACATCAAGGTTAGGCTTAGGGCAAGTGGTTTTCAGTTTTTAATGTTCGGTTTTAAAAATAAAACAGTGGTTGTAGACTTATCCGAGCTTGAAAGGAGAGGGTCCAAGTATTTTGTTTCCCCATTAACTTACAGAAGTCAGATAGAAAATCAACTGTCCAAATTTATCACGGTTGTGGATATGGACAGGGATACCTTATTTTTTAATTTTCAAAAACTTTATAGAAAAAAGGTGCCCGTAATTCCTAAAGTGACCATTGATTTAGATCAAAATTATTTAATGGATAAAAGCTATACCCTGCTTCCCGACTCCATTACGGTAATAGGGCCTAAAAAGGAAATAGATACTTTGAAGGGTATATCTACACAAGCTTTAGTCTTACCGCATACGACCACTGACGTTTCCAAGAAATTAAAACTTGATCTTCCGGGTAACTTAAAGAATACCAAGTACTCCGAACGGAGCGTTACCATATCGGCCAAAATATTTAGATTTTCCGAAAAGGTTTTCAAGGTTCCGGTCGAGGTGGTCAACGTACCTGAGGGTGTAGAGATTAGGACCTTTCCGGAAATGGCCTCTGTTCTATGTAGGGGGCGTTCAAGTGCCATAAAGGAATTGTCGGTTACGGACTTTGTAGTAACGGCCGACTATTCGAGCCTAAGGGATAAAAGCGAAAATATCTTGGAATTGAAATTGGCAAAAAAGCCGGATAGTCTCAACATGGTGCAGTTAAGGGAGAATAAAGTGGAATTTATACTTAAGAGGCAATGATGATCGTAGGGTTGACCGGTGGAATTGGTAGTGGAAAATCTACGGTTGGAAGAATGTTCCAGAAATTGGGGGTGCCAATATATAATTCCGACATTGAGGCCAAGAAATTAATGTCCAGTTCCAAAGAGATTAAAAAAAACATTGAAGCTTTGCTGGGCAAGCAGAGTTATTTGGATGGCGAGCTTAACAGGGAATATATAGCAAAAGCTGTCTTCAAGGATAAAAAGTTATTACAGGATTTGAATAACATAGTGCATCCTGCTGTAAGAAGGCATTTTATAAGTTGGTCAAAACAACAGGATGCACCATATGTAATACAGGAAGCTGCCATTATTTTTGAAAATGGAAACAACGACTTCTACGATAAGATAGTTTTAGTGACCGCCCCGCCCGACATTAGAATACAAAGGGTCGTTGATAGGGATGGAGTTGATGCTCCCAAGGTAAAGGAACGTATAAATCATCAATGGCCCGATAGCCAAAAGGAGAGGCTTTCAGATTTCGTAATTGAAAATATTAGCCTTGAAAATACCGAAAGGGAAGTGGCTGAGATTCATCATAAACTTCTTAAAATAAGTACTTAAGGACGGAATTTTAACATTTTTGTTAAGGTTAGGTTAAACGTACAATCCGCTAAATGTTAAATTTATAATTTTGTTAATAAATGAATAAGAGGTTATTTGGTCTTTTGGTAGTCTTAATGAGCCTTTCCCTGATTGGGATCATCTTTGTTCAGAGCTATTGGATAAATAAGTCCGTAGAAGACAAGGAGGAACAATTTTCAAATACCGTCAACCAAATTTTAAGTAGGGTTGTAGAGAATATTGAAAAACGGGAAGTGCAGGATTATCTTAACGAGTTTTACAAGCTAAAGGATAGTATTGGTAAGCCAAAAGCTACACATCTTAAGAATTTCTTTTTTTTTGATCGCGATATCAATTCCAATGAAATACGGTTTTATACACACGGTATTTTGGAGGAGGATTACAATATGGCATCTACGTTCTTTGATATAGGCTTGGACACAACAACCTTTAGAAATATTACCAGTACTAGAAAAACCGAAATTTATAAAGAAGATTTTGGTCTGGACGGGAGGCAATATTCCTTGACACCGGTCCAAAAGCTCGAGAAAATCGGAGGTCTTTCATCTGTTGACAAAGCTGCATTGGACGATGTTTTTAGGGAACAGGCAAAATCCAGGTCTATCCACAAACGCGTATCCAAACAGGAAATAGAATTGTTCCTTGGCAGGGAACTTAAAAATAGGGGCATAGATATAGACTACGAATATGGAGTCTATAGCAAAGGACTGCCTACAAAAGTTAAGTCAAAAAAATTCAAGTTTACACAAACAACACTTTATAAGGCACCATTATTTAAGGATAGTGAGGGGAATACCAATTTTTCCTTATTACTCACTTTTCCTAAAAAGAAAAGGTTCCTAATTCAATCTATTCTTGGAATGGCAATTTTGTCATTGACATTTACCTTGGTAATTGTAGTGGCATATTCCAGTGCCATTTATCAGTTGATCAGACAAAAGCAGATTTCGGAGATAAAATCGGACTTCATAAATAATATGACGCATGAGTTTAAAACTCCGATTGCAACGATAAATTTAGCCGTGGAAGCTATAAAAAATCCTAAGATTATAGATGATAAGGAGAAGGTGCTGCGCTATTTGCAAATGATCCGGGATGAAAATAAAAGAATGCATGCGCAGGTGGAAAATGTGTTGCGAATATCAAAGTTGGAAAAAAACCAGCTAGATATTAGTAAGGATAGGGCAGATGTGCACGACATAATAGAGGATGCTATTACTCATGTAGAGTTAATTGTTGCGGATAGGGGAGGATATATAAAGCCCCATCTAAAAGCAGAACGTTCGGAAGTATTGGCCAATGAGATGCATTTTACCAATGTTATAGTGAATATATTGGATAATGCGGTGAAGTATTCGCCAGAGGTGCCAAAGATCGATGTTTTTACTGAAGTGGTCGGTAATTCTATCATTATTAAAATTCAGGATCAGGGCGCTGGAATGAGCAAAGTAGTACTTAAAAAGGTTTTTGAAAAGTTCTATAGAGAACACACAGGAGATATACACAATGTTAAGGGGCACGGGTTAGGGCTCGCTTACGTTAAAAAAATAGTTGACGATCACCAAGGTGAGGTTTATGCAGAAAGTGAAAAAGGTAAAGGAAGCACTTTCTATATAAAACTGCCTTTAATTTAAAACAATAATGGAAACAGCAGATAAGAAAATATTACTCGTAGAGGATGATCCCAATTTTGGTATTGTACTCAAAGATTACTTGGCAATGAACGATTTTGACGTTACGTTGGCAAAAAACGGAATGGAAGGATTTGAAAAATTTAAGAAAGACAATTTTGACGTCTGTATCTTGGATGTAATGATGCCTTACAAGGATGGTTTTACCCTTGCAAAGGAAATCAGGGAAAAGAACGAAAACGTACCAATCGTTTTTCTTACCGCCAAGACTATGAAAGAAGATGTACTTAAAGGATATAAGGCTGGCGCGGACGATTATTTGAATAAACCTTTTGATTCTGAAGTCTTACTGATGAAACTTAAAGCCATAATTCAAAGGAAGTCTTCCAATTCCCTTGCGGATAGTAAGCAATTTGAATTTACCATTGGTGGTTTTCAACTGAATTCCAAGCTCCGCTTCCTAAAATTTAAGGATGAAGAGGCTATTAAATTGTCTCCTAAGGAAAATGAGCTTCTTAGACTTTTGGCTTTGCATGAGAACGATTTAATGCCAAGGGAATTGGCCTTGACCAAAATTTGGAGGGATGATAATTATTTCACTTCTCGAAGTATGGACGTATATATTGCAAAATTGCGTAAATACCTTAAAAAAGATGAAAATGTGGAGATTTTAAATATCCACGGAGAAGGGTTTAGATTGGTGATTAAAACCGAATAAGCCTTTACTATATCAATATTTTAAAAACACCAAGGGAAACCTTGGTGTTTTTTATTCGTGGGACCCGCATTTCAAAGGCTGCAGTCTCATGGAAATACGACAATGGAAACATTCCCGCCTTTTTGGCGGGTTTTTCTGGTTTTATGCGCTTCTCCTTGGGTCTTCTTCCTTAAGTGCGCTTGGAGTGCCCTAGAGTTTAATTTCGTACAGCTTTGGTATATTCCCTTAATATTATATCTATAATTTCTTCGGGACTGGGCTCAATGGAAATTTTTATGGCCCTGCTAGGAGGTTCAAAGGTGTCCAGTTGGGACCGTAGTAAATCGGCGGGCATAAAGTGGTCCTTCCGTTTTTGTAATCGGTCCAATAACAATTCAAAAGAACCTTCCAGGGAGATCCATATTACCTTGTCCTCAATTTTGCTTTGCAGTAATTTCCTATAGGATTCCTTTAATGCGGAACAGACAATAACGGCGCCTTTCTCTTTGTTGTCAATGGCCAATTGGTTCAGCGTTAGCAGCCAGTCATGTCGGTCCTCGTCGGTCAAGGGATTTTTATTGGCCATTTTTTCTATATTGGATGCCGAGTGAAAATCGTCCCCATCATAAAAAGCTAGGTTTAATTTTTCCGCAAGTAACTTCCCGATGGTCGATTTACCGGTTCCGGAAACGCCAATTACAAAAAGAATATTTTTTTTACCGTCCGTCATTTGCTATTTCTTTCATGTTCAACTTTTTTTAGAAGTACTTCCAGGTCGTATTTATAGTCGACCCACAGGATATCCTCTTTTTTTCGCAACCATGTTAATTGACGTTTTGCAAACCTTCTGGTGTTTTTCTTTATTTCGGCAATAGCGGTATCCAAATCGTATTCTCCGTCATAATAACTAAATAGTTCCCTATAACCTACGGTTTGCAGTGCATTTAGGTTCTGTTGTCTTTTTAAGGATTGTACCTCTTCCAACAATCCTTGTTCCAACATTATATCTACTCTCTGGTTTATACGGTCGTAGATAGTCTTCCTTTCCGCAGTAATGCCTAGGGTTATCGTGTTGAAATTTCTATCCGCTTTTTTCTGGTTGAGGAAAGAGCTGTAGGGGAGGCCAGAGCCAATACAAACTTCCAGAGCTCTAATTAGCCTATGTGGGTTGTTTAGGTCCACTTTATTGTAATATTCCCTATCCAAAGATTTAAGTTTCTCCTGAAGGCTTAAAATACCTTCATTTATCAAAGTGCTGTTTAACGTTTCACGCACTTCCGGGTCTATTGTGGGGAAATTATCCAGTCCGTATTTAATGGCATCAACGTACAATCCGCTACCACCCACCATTACAACTATATCGTGTTGGGTGAAGAGTGTTTCCAGCTTTGTAATAGCCTCCCGTTCAAAATCCCCAACGGTATATTCGTCAAATATACTTTTGTGTTGAATAAAATGATGTGGAACTGCAGCCAATTCGTCTGGGGATGGAACCGCGGTTCCAATAGACATTTCTTTGTAAAACTGACGTGAATCGGCGGAAATGATCTCGGTATTGTAATGTTTGGCAATGGCAATGGCCAAGGATGTTTTTCCGATTGCAGTTGGTCCAACAACGGTAATAAGAGATTTTTCCTTCATTAATCTTCACTTAATCTATGTCCGCATTGCCTGCAGTAATGGGCATCTACGCGCATAATCTCCGTGCCACAGTCCGGGCAGGCTTTTCCGGGATTTTCAGTAGTCTTTTTAGATATTCCTGAAGCATATTCGGCAGAGACAATACCCGTGGGTACTGCAATTACCCCATAACCAATAATCATAATTACTGTAGCGAGAAATTGTCCCAAGGGGGTTTCAGGGGAGATATCCCCATATCCAACGGTAGTTAGGGTAACAATGGTCCAATAAACGCTGTGGGGGATACTGGTGAAGCCGTGGGAGGGCCCTTCAACGATATACATTACTGTTCCCAATAAAACGGATATGATTATGATAAAGAAAACGAAAACAAATATTTTAGTTCTGCTGGCATGCAGTGCCCTGACCAGGTTGTTGGACTCCCCTACAAAGCGCACCAACTTTAATATTCTAAAAACCCTTAATAGTCTTAAAATCCGAAAAGCCGTAAGGTATTGCGAACCAATCAGAAATAGCGAAAGGTATTTGGGAATAGTGGATAGTAGATCAACAATACCAAAGAAACTAAAAATATACTTTTTGGGCCGGTTGATGGAAACTATTCTCAAAATGTATTCAATGGAAAAAAGTATTGTGACCGTCCATTCCGAATAGTTTAAAAATTTATGGTGCTTTTCATCGAAGGTAGGTATGCTCTCGAGCATTACGATTATTACACTATAGACGATTACTACAAGTAATATGATGTCGAAAAATTTTCCAGCGGGAGTATGGGTCCCGTAAATTATTTCGTGAATCTTATGTCTCCAACTTTTGTTAACTTTCAAAGTTTAGTGTTTTAGTTCTAGAATTTTTAAGACCTTTTTTTTTCTTAGATAGGAAGAAATGATGTGGGTCGTGTTTTCATTTCCTTCCATAGGTGTTATTATGGATTCCAAGATATGAATATTATTTATCTGATGGTTTAAATTAAAATATCCAAAGCCTTTAAAAACACCGTCTTTGATTTCGATTCCGCAACGTTCGCCAATTTCCCTACCCTTGTCCATGATCAGAATGCTCTTTTTTGAAAAACTGTATTTTTCAATTGCCTGCCTGGCTCTTTCATTATAGGCTTCTGTAGGCTCTTGTTTAATGCAGCCTCCAAGGCAACTGTTGTCCTCGTAATGGGAACAGTGCGTTTTTGCTTGAGAGAGCCCATTTATTTTATTGCACAATTGAAACTCCTCTCTAATTTTATGTAGAAAATTCTCGGCACCTTGAAGGCTGTTGAAAGTGGCCACCGGTCTTTTTTTAGGGTCAATGGTCTCTGCGGTCAGTGCAATATATCCATTCCCGTCAACAGATTGGTATAGTCCATGGGAAAATAGCCTTCTTTTGTAATAGGAATTGTATTTGGGCTTGTTCCGTAATAATTCCGCATTTTCCTTTAATAGGGCTGCCAATTCATTGCCTGTCTTTTCATAAGAAACCCGTTTAGTCTCTTTTTGAATTTTTCTGGCCTTTGGACTATTATTGGTAAAATGCTGATTTACCCTTTTTTTTATGTTGCTGCTTTTGCCCAATAAAATAATATCTCCATCCTTATTGTGTAAATAATAGACTCCTGTTTCCGAAGGTAATTCGTCTACCATATCCAGCTGTCTGGGCGATAGTTCACCTTGCGTTTCACTTCTTAAAACACTTCTAACAATGGTTTTATCCAGGTCTTTTGAAAGTAATAGTTTAAATAGCTGTAAAGTTGCAAGTGCATCCCCATTAGCTCTATGGCGATCACTTACGGGGATTCCCAAGGAACGAACCAATTTGCCAAGACTGTAGGATTCGGCATCAGGTAGTAATTGCTTGGCGAGTTCAACGGTGCATAGTGTCTTGCGTTCAAAATTAAATCCCAACCGCCTGAATTCGGTTCGCAATATGCGGTAGTCGAACTGGGCGTTATGGGCTACAATTACAGCATCTTCCGTAATTTCGACTATGCGCTTGGCTACCTCATAAAATTTCGGAGCTGTACGTAACATATTATTGTTAATGCCCGTAAGATTGACTACAAATGGCTGAATTTCCTTTTCCGGGTTTACCAGGCTGATAAATTGATCCACCACTTTATGCCCGTCAAACCTGTGGATAGCAATTTCAGTAACCCCCTCTTCATTGTATTTTCCTCCTGTGGTTTCAATATCTAATATGACGTACATGTATTATTTCTAATTCGGATTGGTAAACAAAGATACATATTCTGTTGTCAAAGAAATAGCAAGATTAGCGGCTAATTTCTGGCTCCAAAAATGCTACTTCCAACTCGTATCATAGTACTTCCTTCCGCTATGGCAATCTCGTAATCGCCACTCATTCCCATGGATAGTTCCGATAGATCCGGGAGTACTGTTTTGGTCTTTTCAAACAAACTTTTAAGCTGTTTAAATTCTTTTCTAATTTGCGGGATGTCATTAGTAAATGTCGCCATCCCCATTAAACCAACTATCTTTATGTTAGCTAGTTGTTGAATGTCATTTGAGGTAATTATTTCATTCAACTCATTCTCATCAAAACCAAATTTGGTGTCTTCCTCGGCGATGTGAATTTGTAGCAGGCAGGGTATGATGCGTTGGTGCTTTTTGGCCTGTTTATTTATTTCCTTCAGCAGCTTTAGGGTGTCCACCCCATGGATCAAGGATACATACTCGGCCATATACTTAACTTTATTGCGCTGTATATGACCAATCATATGCCATTGTATATCCTTAGGAAGAATTTCCCATTTCTGCGTCATTTCCTGAATTTTGTTTTCACCAAAAATTCTTTGTCCTGCCTCATAGGCATCCATAATGTCGGCTAGAGGTTTGGTTTTGGAAACCGCTACCAGTTTAACGTGGGACGGAAGCGATTCCTTGATTTTCTTTAAATTTTCTTTAATGGACATTCACTTATTTTTTTGCTTTAATCTTTTGTGGGGCATTTTAAACGATAAAACTTATAATTTAAATGTAACGACTCAATTAACTGCTAGTTAAACTGTTTGGAAACCGTTTCGGCTTTTCGGGATTGGGAATAATCATAAAACCCTTCACCGGATTTAACACCTAATTTTCCTGCCGTTACCATATTTACCAATAAGGGGCAAGGAGCATATTTAGGATTTTTAAATCCGTCATACATTACATTTAGGATGGACAGACAGATATCCAAACCAATAAAATCTGCCAGTTGTAAGGGACCCATTGGGTGTGCCATACCCAATTTCATGACGGTATCTATTTCAGCAACCCCGGCAACCTTATTGTACAGGGTTTCTATGGCTTCATTGATCATTGGCATTAATATGCGGTTGGCTACAAAACCCGGGTAGTCATTAACTTCTGTAGGGGTTTTTCCAAGGTCTATGGAAAGGTCCATTATAATCTTTGTCACGGCATCTGAAGTGCTGTAACCACGGATAACTTCTACCAACTGCATAATGGGTACGGGATTCATAAAATGCATTCCAATTACCTTATCGGCCCTATTGGTGGCGGCTGCTATCTGTGTTATGGAAATGGATGAGGTGTTGGTTGCCAAAATGGTGCCCGATTCGCAGATGGTATCCAATTCTTTGAAAATTTTAAGCTTTAGGGCCCTGTTTTCCGTGGCGGCCTCTATTACCAGGTCGGCTTTTTTGACCCCATCAGCTAGGTTGGTATAGGAAGTTATGATTTCCAAGGTGGATTTCTTGTCATTCTCGGTGATGAGCTCTTTGGCTACCATTCGATCTAGGTTTTTACCAATGGTGGCCAAGCCTTTGTCCAAAGAATCTTGGGAGATATCTATAAGGTTTGTTTTGTATCCATTTTGTGCAAATACATGTGCAATACCATTGCCCATTGTTCCTGCTCCTATGACTGCTATGTTTTTCATTGGTATGTGTTTTTACCTAGGATTTTATCCTTTATTGCTTACTAGCGCTCCTTGTTTTATAACAATTAACCTGTGTTTCTATTTCTTTTGAAATGATTTAATGACTTCCAAGGCAACCCTTAATGCGCGGGTGCCTTGTTCCAAGGTTACTACGGGGACGGTATTGTGGTTTATTGCATCGGCAAAGGTTTCCAGTTCGTCAAGAATAGCATTGTTTGAAGCTATGTCGGGGTTTTCAAAATAAATCTGTTTTTTTACGCCTTCGGCATTCTGCAAGATCATATCAAAATCTCCTGGTTTTTCCGGGGCGTCCTTCATTTTGACCACTTCCACTTTTTTCTCCAGAAAATCCACTGCGATATATGCATCCCTTTGGAAAAAACGGGACTTGCGCATGTTTTTCAAGGAAATTCTACTTGCTGTAAGGTTGGCTACACAGCCATTTTCAAACTCGATTCTGGCATTTGCAATATCCGGGGAATTACTGATAACCGATACACCGCTGGCGTTAATTTGTTTAACCTCGGACTTTACCACACTAAGTATGGCATCGATATCATGGATCATCAAATCCAGAACAACTGGTACATCTGTGCCTCTTGGGTTAAATTCTGCCAATCTATGGGTTTCAATGAACATAGGGTTATTAATGTTCTCTTTTACCGCCATAAAAGCAGGATTAAATCTCTCCACATGGCCAACCTGTCCTTTTACCTGATATTTTTTCTCCAACAGCAACAATTCGTCAGCTTCTTCAATTGTATTGGTGATGGGTTTCTCAATGAATACATGTTTACCTTTTTTCATAGCCTTTTTGGCGCAATCAAAGTGGGAAAGGGTAGGGGTAACAATATCTATGACATCAACCGCATCTATTAGTTTGTTGATGTTTTCGTAAAAAGTATATCCGAATTCCGCTTCCACCTTTTTGCCATTGATAACATCCGGGTCGTAAAATCCTACTAAATTGTATTTTTGGGACTCATTGAGTAATCTAAGATGAATTTTTCCTAAATGTCCTGCTCCGAGGACGCCAACATTAAGCATATTTATTTATTTTCTTCAAAAATAAGGATAGTTTGCAAGTTTAAGGGCTTAAAAATTAAAAGTTAGGTTTTGTACACCTTCTTTTATGTGATCGTATATTTCAAAGGAAATTGATGAAAAATTATTCGGGGACAATGGCACTTTGGTTTGGTAAATTAAAAATAAATCTGGGTTTAAATTAACAGCAGATAGCAGAATAAGTTAGATTGCAGTATGTAATTTATCCAATTTTTCCATTTTAAGTTTTTCGTTTTTTTAACTTTACAGACCAAAACCAATCAATTGAAAGATACATTAAAACATCGGGGAATGCGCAACAAATTGGCGGACATTCTTGCAGAAAAGGGAATTGCCGATAATGCCGTCCTAAATGCCATCCGCGAAGTGCCCAGACACCTGTTTTTGGATAGTAGTTTTGAAGACCACGCTTACCAGGATAAAGCTTTTCCAATTGGAGCGGAGCAAACTATCTCCCAGCCCTATACAGTGGCCTTCCAGTCAGAACTTTTACAGGTAAAACCAAATCATAAAATCTTGGAAATAGGGACGGGTAGTGGGTACCAAACCGCGGTTTTGTTAAAGCTTATGGCCAAAGTATACACCATTGAGCGCCAATTGGAGCTATTTAAAAAGACGAATCTCTTTTTTAAAAAAATGGGGTATAGACCCAAAAAAGTAATTTTCGGGGATGGCTATAAGGGGTTGCCAGAAGAGGCGCCTTTTGATAGTATCATAGTAACTGCCGGGGCTCCATTTGTGCCCAATCCTTTGTTGGCGCAACTTAAGGTTGGAGGCAGGTTGGTGATACCTGTGGGGCTGGATGAACAAATAATGACTTTGTTTGTTAGGAAGTCGGCCAAGGAATTTGAGAAAAAGGAATTGGGATCTTTTAGATTTGTGCCCTTGTTGGAGGATAAAAATTAGTTAAATTACTAATTATTAAAACTTTTTTTAATTCTGTCCAGGTTTTTCTTGTTGTCACGGTCCTTGATGGATTCGCGCTTATCATAAAGTTTTTTACCCTTTGCCAGTGCTATGTTTATTTTGGCCAAACCCCTGTCATTCAGGAAAAGGTTTAAAGGGATTATGGTAAGGCCCGAATTTTTTACTTCTTTTTCCAGTTTTTTAAGCTCACCACGGTTCAATAAAAGTTTTCGTTCTGCTTTTGGCAAATGGTTATAATGGGTTCCATGGGAATATTCATCAACCTGCATGTTAATGACAAATAATTCGCCTAGATCATTAAATTCACAAAAACTTTCCGAAATGGAAGCCTTACTCTCCCGAATCGATTTAATTTCGGTTCCGGATAAAACTATACCTGCTGTATAGGTGTCCAACAACTCGTAATCGAACCTAGCCCTTTTATTTTTTATGTTTATTTTTTTCTGCATATGTTTGACAAAAATAACAACAATTATCCGATTGGCAATTAACGCTTACACAGAGATTTTGCGTTTGTGATCGGATACATGGTTGATTTTTTGTAATGAATGTAACCTCTTTGCGATTAATCTTAAAAATTATTGAGATGAGAATAGTATACCCTTTGGTTTTGATTTTATTAATTATTTCGTGTAAGGAGAAAACGAAAACTTCTATAACTGCCCAGGAAATAGTTGATAGGTCAATTTTGGCAAGTGGCGGGGAATTGTATAGAACCAGTGATATTACTTATAAATTCAGGGATTTTCAATATGCTTCTGAATGGAATGGGGGCAGTAGAATCTTAAAACGTATTAAGCTCACGGATTCTATAAAGGTGTTGGATGTAAAAAGTACCCATGGTTTAAAGCGATTCATTAATGATAGTTTGGTGCCATTAAAGGATTCGATAGCCAATGTGTACGCAAACTCGGTGAATTCGGTACATTATTTTGCATACTTACCATTTGGATTGAATGATCCTGCAGTTAACAAGGAGTTGTTGGGGGAAGTTGCTATAAACGGCAAAGAGTACTATAAGCTAAAGGTTACCTTTGATCAGAAAGGTGGTGGGGATGATTATGATGATGTTTATTTGTATTGGTTTAACAAGGAGACTTTTAAGCCCGATTACCTGGCTTATGAATTTCATGTGGATGGCGGTGGAATCCGTTTTAGAGCGGCTTATAATGAACGCTATATAAGGGGTATCCGTTTTGTTGATTATGAGAACTTTGAAGCATCCCCCGAAGATGCAACAATATATGAGGTTGATAGTCTTTATGGACGGGGCCAATTAAAACTATTGTCAAAAATAGAGTTGAAGGATATTTCTGTTGTGGCGTCCGATTAATCCATTTTTAATCTTATATCGGTAGCTTTTCCATTTATGATCCGCACAATAAAAAGACTACTGTTGTCATAATCATCCATGTGTTCATATTTTTCTTCTCCCAACATAAGATTTACAAATTCCGGAGTGGTATTACTGTGGCCAACGATAAGAACGTTTTTACCTAGGTTCTCTTTTTTAAATTCTTCTATTATGATTGCTTTGGGGTCATAATATTGTGGGGTAATTTCTTTCTTTATGGATGTGGGTGCAGCAGTCATTGCGGTTCTTTCAAAATCCGTGATATAAATGGCATCTAGTGCTACAGGGTCAAAAACCTCAGCCCAACGGATGGCCCGTCCCAACCCATCTTGATTCAATTCTGGATCTATATTTTCCGGATCACTACGATCTTTTTCGGCATGTCTTATGAAATAAAAGGTGGAAATATATTCTTCTGCATTTTCCAAGGGTAACTTTGGTTCGTCCTTACAGGCCATATTCCCAAACGTTAATGCTAGAATTAATAGCAGTTTTATATTTTTCATGGTCAATTCTATTTTTGGTAAATGATTATTCTAGTAATGTAACTAAAATTACATTAAAAAAGTATGTAGTGCCCGCAGTTTTTTGTTCTTTTGTATATGGATAAAAAGTACGCTATTTATGCTATTTTGTTTGCGATATTTTTTTCGCACGCCCAAGAGGTTGCAGTTCCAACCGATCTTAGGCAGCATAATTTAAATGAATTCAATTCCAGTTTATTTAACCCCGTTTTTTCCCTGGATCGGAACAATCCGCAGTCCATTGCATGGTGGTCCAGGTATCAATGGCAAACCATAGATGCTGATCCAACTTCTATTTTTTTAAATTATTCGAGAAAAATAAACGAGCAATCGTCTATTGGCGTTGGTTTTATCCAGAATAATACGGGCGTGTTTTTAAATACCGGCGGAGTGCTCAATTACGCTTATGCTTTTAATTTCGACAATAATATGCAATTGTCAGTGGGGTTGAACGTATTTGGTTTCAGTAGTGAAATTGCCGATGACCGCTATACACCGGATCCAGATATTTTACTGCCGCAATTAGAAGTGTCCAATGCCTTTATTATGCAATTTGCGCCCGGGGTTAGGTTTTCAGTGGATGGTTTTAGCGTAGGTTTTACAGCTGGGAATCTTTTTGATTACAATTTTTCTACTAATACAAGTTATTCAGAATCTGATGAAAAAATCTACTTGGGTATGGTAGATTATCAATTTCCAATAACACTTTTCAGTGGTGTGGATAATGCCTTTTTAAGGCCTTTGTTATATGTGAAGTCGGTACCTTATGGCGATACCCAAGTGGGTCTAAACGCCTTGTTGTCCTCCAATAAATTTTGGGTGCAAGGTGGTTATAATAGTTTTTATGGTATTTCCGGTGGATTGGGCGGTAGATTTTTTAAGCATTTATCGTTGGGTGCCTTAATTGAATACGGTACGGATGCCGAGATCAAGAATCAAGATCCAAGTTTTGAGCTGATAGCAGGCTATACTTTTGGCAGTCCTGATGATCGTAAAAAGGTAGTAGGTTTTGAAGTGGATGAGGAAAAGGAAGCGTTGGTGCAATTGGAGAAAGAAGATCCATTGGAGGAAGAAGAGGATCAGAAAGCCGAGGAATTGAAATTGAAAGAAGAGCTGACCAAAGCAGAGGCCTTGGCTGAGAAAAATGCAAATAAAAAATCCAAAAAACAAAAACGGGTTAGGGGTAAGAAAAAGAAAGCTTTGGCAGAAGAATTAAGGCTGGCCCAAGAATTAGCCGAGGCAAAAAGATTAAAGGAAAAGCAGGAGGCCGAGGCCTTGGCCAAGGCTATTCAAATGAAGGAACAAAAAAGATTGGATTCCATAAAAAATATGGAGCTGGCCTTAGCTAAGAAAATTCAGGAAGATCTGGATAGAATTGCAGCTAGGAAGAAGGCGGGCAAGTCTGTTACTCAAGGACATTACGAGGAAGTAGATAGAATTGAGGGGCAGAAAGCCGGATTTTATCTTATAGGCAATGTTTACGGTACAAGCAGATACCGTGATATATTTGTTCAAAATCTAAAAAAGAAAGGTATTGATGCCAAGTTTTTCTACCTGGCGAAGACCAAATGGGACTATGTGTATCTGGAGAGGTTTGATACGCTAAGTGATGCGGAAGCGGCAAGGGATAATGACTTCAAAGGCAATTATAAAGAAAAAACGTGGATATTTAGGATAATAGGGGAGTAGTACCTGGTTACTTTTTTATCTCGCGTACAATTAATTGGTCCAAGTAGGCTATTGTGTTAATCAGGTATTTTCTATCACCTGTAATAGTTGCCATGGCAACTGCGCCTTGTATCATTGTAAATAGTTGTTTGGAAAACTGAAGGGGGGTTACCGGTAATCTTAGTTCATTGTTGTTTAGCCCATTTTCCAGAACAAGGGCAATTTTTCCTTCAATAGTTTTTATTGTTTCCCTAGTTGCGGCCAGTAACTGCGAATTATTGTGATTGGCGTCAACACCAATATTTAAAATTGGGCAGCCTCCCAATTCCTCTACAAAGGTATCATAGTGCCGATAAAAATTGGTAAGCACAAAAAGCTTCTGAAGGGAAGTTCCGCTCGAATTTAATTTTTCGTCAATTTCAGATAAAAGTTTCTTGCTATTGTACTCAAATGCCGCAAGAGCCAAGGAATCCTTGTTTTCGAAATTCCCATAAATCGCCCCTTTGGTAAGTCCGGTAGCTTCTGTAAGGTCGCTCATGCTGGTTCCTACATATCCAAGTTTGTTAAAAATTGGCGCAACAGTTTCAATGATATAGGCAGTGGTTCTTTCAGCTTTTGTAGACATGTCCTTACAGTTTTATGCTAATATAAAAAATATTATACTGCATGGTATTTATTGTTAATAAAAAAAAAAGGCATCCAATTATGAATTGGATGCCCTGGTATAGTAAATGATTAATTTATTTTGCTAGTTCACTTTCATTTCTAAAAACTAGCTGGTCATCAAAGGAGTCTATGAGTATAATTCCACCTGATTGAATTTTACCGCTTAGCAACTCTTTGGAAATATTGTTCAATACTTCTTTCTGAATCACCCTTTTTATGGGGCGTGCGCCATATTGGGGGTCGTAACCTTTGTTGGCCAAATATGCAATAGCCTCATCCGTTGCATCGATTGTAATATTCTGCTTGGCAACCAATTTTTTCAACTGATCGAGTTGCAGGACCACTATCTTGCTTATGTCTTTTTTACTTAAAGGGGTAAACATGATAATGTCGTCTATACGGTTTAGGAACTCTGGCCGTATGGTTTTACGCAATAACCCAAGCACTTCCACCCTTGCGGCTTCTGCGGCGCTATAGATGTCTTTATTGTTCTCAAATTTTTCCTGTATAATATGGCTTCCCATATTACTGGTCATGATAATTATGGTATTCTTAAAATCAGCTACCCGGCCTTTATTGTCTGTTAATCTTCCTTCGTCCAATACCTGAAGTAATATATTAAAGGTATCTGGATGTGCTTTTTCAATTTCATCAAGTAGCACCACGGAATAAGGCCTTCTACGCACAGCTTCTGTCAATTGTCCGCCTTCGTCATATCCTACGTATCCTGGAGGCGCGCCTACCAATCTACTTACGGCATGTCGTTCTTGATATTCGCTCATGTCTATTCGCGTCATGGCATTTTCGTCATCAAAAAGATAGGCGGCCAATGTTTTGGCCAATTCTGTTTTTCCTACCCCGGTAGTTCCTAGGAACAGGAAGGATCCAATGGGTCTTTTGCTGTCCTGTAATCCGGCCCGGCTTCTTCGTATGGCGTCGGAAACCGCCTGTATTGCTTCTTCCTGACCTACTACTCTTTTATGGAGCACGTCTTCCAGTTGTAATAGCTTTTCCCGTTCACTTTGGAGCATTTTGGTGACTGGGATACCAGTCCATTTGGCTACCACTTCGGCTATATCTTCATTGGTGACCTCTTCCTTGATCAAGGTTTCACCAAGTTGTTGTTCTTCCAGTTCGCTTTCAAGCTTTTCCAATCGCTCTTGGGCTTCCTTAATTTTGCCATACCTAATCTCGGCGACTTTTCCATAATCCCCGTTACGTTCGGCCCTTTCGGCATCCAACTTAAAGTTTTCAATGTCGTTCTTTGTTTTTTGAATATCGTCCACTACAGTTTTTTCACTTTCCCATTTGGCAAAGATTTCATTTCGATCCTCCTTTACATTGGCAAGGTCAATGTTCAAGGCTTTTAGTTTAGAGGTGTCGTTCTCTCGTTTTATGGCTTCAATTTCAATCTCCAACTGCATTATTTTGCGGTCTAAAACATCGAGTTCTTCGGGCTTGGAATTAATTTCCATTCTAAGCTTGGAAGCGGCTTCGTCCATTAGGTCAATTGCCTTGTCCGGCAAAAACCTATTGGTGATATAGCGTTGCGATAATTCTACCGCAGCAATTACGGCTTCGTCCTTAATTCTCACCTTGTGGTGTGCCTCGTACTTTTCTTTTATTCCTCTAAGAATGGAGATTGCACTTTCGGTATCCGGTTCATCCACTATAATTTTCTGAAACCTTCGCTCCAAGGCCTTGTCCTTCTCAAAATATTTTTGATACTCGTCCAGGGTGGTGGCTCCAATGGCACGCAGCTCTCCACGAGCCAAAGCTGGCTTTAATATGTTGGCTGCATCCATGGCGCCCTGACCTCCTCCAGCACCTACAAGTGTGTGGATTTCATCAATAAAAAGGATAATATTTCCGTCCGAAGAGGTTACTTCCTTGATAACTGCTTTTAAGCGTTCTTCAAATTCCCCTTTGTATTTGGCACCCGCAATAAGAGCGCCCATATCCAATGAAAATATTACCTTATCCTTAAGGTTCTCGGGAATGTCGCCCTGAACAATTCTGTGGGCCAAACCTTCTGCAATAGCTGTTTTACCCACTCCTGGTTCACCTACCAGCATGGGGTTATTTTTTGTTCTTCGGGACAGAATTTGTAATACCCTTCTTATTTCCTCGTCCCTACCAATAACAGGGTCCAATTTTCCGCTATCGGCAAGTTCATTGAGATTTCGGGCATATTTGTTTAAAGAATTGTAGGTGTCCTCTGCACTCTGTGAAGTTACCTTCCCGCCCTTTCTCAATTCGTTAATAGCAGCTTTGAAGTCCTTTTCGGTAACTCCTTGGTCTTTAAGAATATGGGCTATTTTACTTTTGGATTTGAAAATGGCCAATAATAAATGTTCAATGGAAACATATTCGTCCTCCATTTTTTTTGCAATAATACTGGCTTCGGTCAATGTTTTATTAGCCTCCCGTGAAAGCATAATTTCTCCACCGGAAACCTTGGGGAAGCTTTCCAGTTCTTTTTCCAAAATTTGGTTTAATAAGGTGGTGTTGACATTGAGTTTTTTGAGTATAAAAGGGAGCACATTTTCCTCAACTTCGGAAATGGCCTTAAAAATATGTTCGTTCTCAATTTGTTGATGACCCAACCCTTGCGCCATCTGCTGCGCATGTTGTATGGCCTCCTGAGATTTTATGGTGAAGTTATTGAAATTCATATAGTTGTTTTTTTTGCGTTATTGTTTACTTTTGAAGTATTAAAGGCAACAACCTTACCACTGTTTTTAGCAGGACAAAATGTCGCTTATTTTCGAAAAACGAGCGACAATAAGGCAGTATGTAATTTTTGAAGCCTTGTACGACTTAATATTAAAATTACGAAATGGGAATTCTTAATACGCTATTTGGGAAAGAAAATAATAGAGAAAAAAAAGAAGCCAAGGTGGCGCCGTGGATTCCATTGGCCTCAGTAGAACAGTTAGAGGAAATAAAGGAAAAATCCAAAGTGAAACCTCAGGCTATATTTAAGCACTCCACAACCTGTGGAATTAGTAGAATGGTCATGAATAGGTTCAATGAAGCTTATGACATACCTGCAAACAGTTTGGATCTACACTACCTCGATCTGCACAATTACAGGTCGGTTTCCAATGAAGCCAGTAGTATTTTTGGTGTTATTCATGAATCACCGCAGCTACTTGTGATTAAAAACGGAGAGGTAGTAGCACATGAATCCCATGGGGCCATTACACAGTTGGATATAAAAAAATACATCTAGTATTAAAGAATATTCTTTCTTTAAACCAAATGTATTTTTCAAATTGGGGCTAAAAAATAAGTAAGACCTATAAAGGTTTAATTGAATCTATGTCTGGTGACTATGCCTTTTAATTTGGCTTTTAAATCCTCTCCTGCATCATAAACCATTTGTTCATTACTGGGGAATGGAACAGCCGATAATTGTAGCAATGGAACCATATCCTCTTCAAGAGCACTTGTATCGCCATTGTGTTTGGCGTAAACGTGGTTAAAGATAAATTGACTGGCCAAAGGATAGGAATTAATTTGTTGTTGATTTTGTAAATCCAAAAAACTAACATTTCCAACCACTTCAACCGACTTCTGTTGGGTAAATTGATAAAAATTACATTTTACGGTTTTAAATTTATCAACTTTTATTTTATTGCCCAAACTGTCCTTCAAAACCTCTCCTTGAGGGTTTGTGGCGTATTTGTAACCATCCTTGATCTGTTTTTCCTTAGAGATTTGTTTTTCAGTAATCTGTTCAGGACTAATATTTATATTCCTAAAAGCCACCTGCATCTCGTAGTCATACTTAATATTTTTCAAGGCATTGGTATGATAAACGGTCCATAGATCGTTTAATCCGTAAGTATTAAAATTGAGTAGTTCCTCCTCCAAACGATTTGGGACTATTTGTTCAGAATCGTTGATCATAATTACCTGAACATAATCCAGGCCTTTGTTGTGGGCCTCTTCCAATTTAAGTTCGGTATCCTTGTAATTAGGGCTTAACTGACTTAAATAGGTAAATTGCTCAAAAGCTTTTCTAAAATCTTCTTTGTAGTTGCCATTGTTTAATAGGGCGGTGGCATTGTTGTATAGATATTCGGATAATTGGCGTTTCGACTTTAGTATCTCCTCATCATAATCTTTAAACGCAAACCTGGCATTCCTATTTTCATCATACAATTGTAAAGGCAATAAAGGTTTTATGCGTTCCTGAATTGATTTTAGGTTCTGATAGCTATTAAAAATCACCTCATGGTTTGCTGGATTGTTATCCTTCTTTAAGAATGCAATCTCCTGAAGCTCACGTTCGGTATTTTTTTTGTAGGCCTCCTCCAGCAATTGAATGTAGGGCTGGTTGGACTTCTTTGTCTTATTTTCGGCAATGTTTTTTAATGCACTATTTATGGCATTGCCATAGTTGCCCGTATTTAGGGCTTCCTGTGTTTTTTTAACCCCTCCGCAAGAGATAAAAATAAACATCATAAGTGATGCAAGTAATGATTGTTTCATAACGTTTGGTTTAAAAATATTATGGACATAGTTCAATAGCTATGCCAAAAATAGTTCTATACCCAAACGTGAAACTATACGGTATCGTACAAACAGGGGTAATTTTTTTAAATCCTATTTTTTCTTTTGTTGAAAAACAGGCAATAATTTGGTGGTAACTTCCCCAAAACCAATACGCACATTATCCTTTTGGCTGTATCCTGAAATGGTCACGGTATCATAGTCTTCAATGAATTTTCTTGTTGATCCGTCTTCCAGGGTCAAGGGTTTTTCCCCGCGCCAAGTAAGCTCCAACATGGAACCATAAGTATCAGGGGTTGGACCAGAAATGGTTCCACTGCCCATCATGTCGCCACTATTTACTTTGCAACCATTTATGGTATGATGGGCCAGTTGTTGCGCCATGGTCCAATACATATATTTAAAGTTAGACCTGGTGACTGTGGTGGTTTTGCCCCCTTCTGGTTTTATGGAAACTTCTAAATTAATGTCGAATCCTTTTTTTCCTGATTGTTGTAAATAGGGCAGGGGTTTAGGGGTTTGTACAGGACTGCCCACTCTAAATGGTTCAAGAGCATCCAAGGTAACTATCCAAGGGGATATGGATGATGCAAAATTTTTGGCAAGGAAAGGGCCTAATGGTACGTATTCCCATTTTTGTATATCCCTAGCACTCCAATCATTAAAAAGTACCATACCAAAAATGTAATTCTCAGCTTCTTCGACTGGAATTGGCTCGCCCAAAACGTTGGCGTCCGTGGTTATAAAAGCCATTTCCAACTCAAAATCCACTAATTTGGAAGGTCCAAAAATAGGTTGGTCCGCCCCTGCAGGAAGGGTTTGCCCCATTGGCCTTCTTACAGAAGTGCCACTTGGTACAATAGAAGAACTTCTCCCGTGATATCCTACTGGAATATGCAACCAATTGGGAAGAAGGGCATTTTCTGGATCTCTGAACATTTTACCAACATTGGTAGCGTGTTCCTTACTGGAATAAAAATCCGTATAGTCGCCAATTTGTACTGGCAGCTGCATTTCAATTTCGTCCATGGTAAAAAGAACAATACTCTTGTGGTCCTCATTATTCTTTAATTGGTCGTTATTGATATCGAAAATTTCGCTGATTCTGTTCCTTACCAAACGCCAGGTCTTTTTGCCGTCGGAGATAAAATCGTTAAGGGTATCCTGTAAAAAAATATCATCGGTCAGGGGAATATCCTTAAAATACCCCAGTTGATGTAATGCCCCCAAATCTATGGCGTAATCACCAATTCTAGAGCCAATGGTGATTATGTCATCCCTAGTCAAGAAAACTCCAAAAGGAATATTCTGAATGGGAAAATCAGAATTAACGGGTACAGGTAACCATGTTTTTTTTTCTGGATGATTAGTTTTTAGTGGCATCTTCGAATTGTTAACTTGTGTTTAATAAATATCTTATCAAATATATTATTTTCTTCCAATTAACGCTCTGCAATTCGTATTTTTGCACATTATTTAATAGAATAATACAGTATGCAACGCGACAATCAAATTTTTGAACTAATTGAGGCGGAAAAGGAACGCCAAATTGATGGAATTGAACTTATTGCTTCCGAAAATTTCACCAGTCCCCAAGTTATGGAGGCTGCTGGATCGGTATTGACCAACAAATACGCCGAAGGGTATCCTGGAAAGCGCTATTATGGCGGTTGCGAAGTAGTAGACCAAATAGAGCAATTGGCTATAGATAGAGCTAAGCAATTATTTGGAGCGGCTTATGCCAATGTTCAGCCACATTCAGGTTCCCAAGCCAATGCTTCTGTTTATCACGCATGTTTAAAGCCTGGAGATACCATTCTTGGATTTGATTTGTCCCATGGTGGTCATTTAACCCACGGCTCTCCAGTAAATTTTTCAGGTAGATTGTATAACCCCGTATTTTATGGAGTTGATCAGGAAACAGGTGTTTTAAACTACGATAAAATACAGGCCATAGCTACCAAAGAACAGCCTAAGCTCATTATTGCAGGGGCTTCTGCCTATTCCAGGGATATGGATTTTAAAAGATTTAGGGAAATTGCCGATAGTGTAGGTGCCATATTATTGGCCGATATATCCCACCCCGCTGGGCTTATAGCCAAGGGGATTTTGAACGATCCAATACCACATTGTCATATTGTTACCACAACGACTCATAAGACATTGCGCGGACCAAGAGGAGGGCTTATTTTAATGGGTGAGGACTTTGACAATCCTTTTGGGGTTAAGTTGAAGAACGGTACGCTAAGAAAGATGTCGGCTCTATTGGATTTGGCAGTTTTTCCTGGTAATCAGGGTGGTCCTTTGGAGCACATCATTGCAGCAAAAGCAATAGCCTTCGGAGAAGCCTTGACCGATGAATTCTTGCATTATATGTTACAGGTTAAGAAAAATGCAGCAGCAATGGCCAGTGCATTTGTAGAAAAAGGATATAATATTATTTCTGGAGGTACGGATAACCATATGATGCTTATCGACCTTAGAAATAAGAACATTACAGGTAAAGATGCCGAGAATGCCTTAGTAAAAGCGGATATTACCGCCAATAAGAATATGGTTCCTTTTGATGATAAATCACCTTTTGTTACTTCCGGTATCCGTTTTGGTACAGCGGCTGTTACTACTAGAGGTTTAAAGGAAGATCAAATGAAGACAATTGTCGGATTTATTGATCAGGTAATTATGAATCCAGAGGATGAAAAGATTATTGAAGAAGTTAGGGAAAATGTAAATGCCCTAATGCATTCAAGAGAATTATTCAACGCTTAATAAAGCTATAGATCGCTGTCCATGAGGTTTAATTAAAGTCTTGCTCACATTGTAAGATCTTAATGCTTTTTGGACAGCTTTTTTTTGTAGATCAATTATCCTATTCGCTTAGGATTTGTATATCTCCATATATAATAGTTTTGGTATTTAGGTCGTATATGGCCGCTTCTTCAGTTTGGTCATAATACATGCCCCAAAATCCAAAATAGTCATTTATGTTATTGTTGTCGGAAACAATATTCCTCATTTTGGTATCGCCCTCTAGGGTATCCTCCTCAAATACAGGTATAAACATTTCAAAAGGGGTCTCGTTTAATCCTTTTGTATAATATAGGTTATGTTTAACGAGTTCCGCAAAGATAGTTTCTGCTTGGTCGGCAATACTTTGATCGTATATTTTACTTATTAGAATAGTAGTATCCGTCAGGGAAATAGTCAACTCACTTATGTCTATGCATATAGTGTTCAGTTTTTTTAGTTCAAAATATGCCTGTAGGAACAAAAAGGTCTTTTTATGACTGGATTTTTTATGAGTTCCACGGTCGGATGCTATCTTGTTTAAATAAAACAATGATTCGTCCAAACTGAAGTTGCATTTAATATCTATGGTCAAATTTGCTGACTCTTTTTTCAGCCCGTAGTTACCAATACTAACTTCTGCATAATAATTCTTTTCCAAACTTTTTCTAAAAGACTCCAAACCTATAATATGGTCGGTGCTTTTAACCCCAATGTTTGAATTATTGAAAAATTCGTTTCCTAACTTAGACATCTCGAAATAAATTTATTGAAAATCTAATTTCAAAATTAGCTTAATGCTTTGTCCTTAATTAAATTAAAACCTTAGAAAAAGTAAGGTTTCGATTCATTTAGGGTGTGTTCGTCGAAAAAGTAGACGATGAATGGTAAAAGGGTGTAATGTGATAGGGAATGAAGGGAAATAAAGGTGTTTGATGGTGGTTTTTGGATTTTCCGAATTCTGAGTTAAAATAGCCCATTGAGTTCGTAGAAAGCTATAAATTCAATTATAGAAATCCTCTGTTTCTAGCTTCATGGACCAAAGCTAAATCGTTTTGCTTTTCTACGCCAAAAATAACTTTAAGCTGTCTTTTTCTATTTTCGATCCCGGCGAGCGAAAGGTTTATAAAATCTACCATATCCTTGGTCCTTGTCCCAATGGATACGTGATACAGTATTTTTTTATCATTATCATCCAATAAAAGGTCATTGGATACTTTCTTTCTTATGGCCACCAATGCTTTTTGACTATAATAGGGGGGTGAGGAAATTACACCTTTGACCATGGCAATGAGCGATTTTTCGTCAACTTCCGATTTTACCATATAGCCATCGGGATTTACGTTTTTCAAAATACTGTTGATCCTATAATTGTCGCTAAAGGAAGACATAAAGACTATTTTGGTGTCAGGAATAACTTTTCTTGCAAATATTCCCAGGTCTTCCCCGGAATAAGGTTCCTCCAAATGGGTTTCCGTTAATTGTACGTCCAACAATAAAAGGTCATATTTAAAAGATCTAGCGGAATCCTCTATTTTTTGCTTTCCCGTTTCAAAAGTATTGGCTGTTTCAACTTTGACTTGGAATTCTTCGAACTCTCCAGCCTCCAAAAGATATTTATAGCCAGTAGTGATCATTTCGTGATCATCTATCGTTAAAATCCTTAAAGTTCTCATTCTATTTGCAATTAGTAATCTATTATGCAGATTGGGGTTCTATCTGTTTTTCCAAGACATAAGGGATGGTAACTATTACTTTTGTTCCTTTTCCTATGCTACTTTGAATGTCATAAGTTCCATTTAACTTCTCCAATCTAGAATTTATGTTTTTAAGTCCAATACCTCGTTTTCCTTTCTTTTGATCAAAACCAACTCCGTTGTCCAATACTACAATTCTCACATTATTCTCATCAGACTCAAACAATAGGTCCACTTTCGAGGCCTTGGCGTGTTTTATACAATTCTGTAAACTCTCCTGTACAATTCTGTAAATATTAATTTTAATATCTCCTTTTAATTCATCCCAATCTATTTTATCGTCGTACTCAAAATGACATTTTATTTTGGAGGAATCCTGAATTGTTTTCACCAATTCCTCAATGGATACAATAAAGTTATGAATTTTTTCTTCCGATGCCCTGCTTAGTTCATGTGAAATTGTACGAATTTCCTCCTCCAATTGTTGTAATTTCTTTAGTAGGTCACTCCGCTTTAGAACGGAATCGGAATCGGTTTTATTGTTGAGGCCGGTAAGAATTAAACGTATTCCTAACATTTGTCCCAAAATACCGTCGTGTAATTCTTCCGATATACGTCTCTTTTCCAGTTGTTTACCTTCTTCAACCTTTTTGTTTTGCGCTAATAAAAGATTAAAAATTTCTTGATTCGCCTCTTGCTGGGCCTTTTCGAATCTTAATTTTTGATTTTTCCGGCGTTGATCAAGAGTGATAAGTATAAAAACTGCCAAGATAAGTACCGCCACAGCAATACCGATCCATAATTGGCGCTGCCTGGTAAGCAGTTCATTTTGTTCAATAAACTCATCCGTTTCAAAGCGTATCCTGGTAAATTTATTTCTTGTGGCACGTTCTTCACGAATTAAACTATCGTTTAATTTTATATATTCCTGATTATAGCGTGATGAATTTGCTGGGTCAAGTTTTGCTAAAAGTTCCAAAGATTCAAGTAACCTTCTATTATTACTGGTCTGTTCTGAAATTTTTTTAGCAATTTGAGCGTTGTGTACGGCTTTTGCAGAATCTTTTTGGTGTAAATAATATTCTGCCAATTCGAAATAGGTAATAGCCAAACCTCTAGAATCTCCAATGCTATCCTTTATTTTTAACGCTTTTTTAAAGGCTGCCAATACTCCCACGGTGTCCCCTAGTTTAGTCTTACTTTGAGCATAATTGGAAAGTGCCAGTGCGTATGATTCAGTGTCCTTATGATAGATACTGTCTGTTTTAATAATCTTTTCAAAGCTTTCAATGGCCTTTTTATCTTCCCCTTTTGCTTGATAGACCATTCCAATATTGTTAAATGCGACCATTCTTAGTCGATTCGATTGGTCTCTTTTGGATTTGTCCAAATAGAACAATGCCTTATCGTAATATTCCAAAGCCTTGTCATATTCATTTAGTGCGTTGGTCACAGACCCTAAATTATTATAACATAGAAACAGTTGATAATATTTGTCCAGAGGTTTCAATAGTTCAATGGCTTCTATGGTCGTGACTTCACTTGCGGTATAATCCTTTATATTTGACTGTACCCTGGCCAAATTGTACAAAACGCGAGCGGTAGCATAATCATCCTTTAAGGATCTAAAGATTTTCTCTGCCTGTGAGAAATGGTAATAGGCACTATCCTGTAAAGAATTGTCCTCCAAAAAAGTGCCTAAATCCCAATGATTGTTAGCCAAGGCATTGGAGTCTTTTCTTATTCTAGCAAGGTTAATTGCAATTTTGTTGGAGCGTCTAAATTGCAAAGAATCCCCCAATATAGAATAGTAATATGAAAATTTTGAAAAATATCTAGATTTTAGAGAATCGTTTTCCTCCTTTAGGGCTAATTCAAAGCCTTTTAAAAGATTATTTTTGTAATCTTCTGCAGAAGTGCTGTTTTCTTCGGAAAACCAATATTGAATACTGTCGTGTTGAATTGAGGTTTCCGATTGTTTAATACTAGCATTCCTGTCATTACAACTAAAGAGTATTAGTTGAAATGAAATGACTAAATAAATGATAAATCTGCTAAATACATTTTTGTTCATGGAGGTGGAAAGATAAAAAAAAAGCCCTAAACAAATTTGCTTAGAGCTTAATATTTTGATGAAGTATGGTCCACTTCAATACTATGTATTATCTAGTTTAGCTAAACCTACACTATGGCATCGTTTAAATTTTGTAATTCCGACATTACCGGTGGAGGATCTCTTCTTTCCTTTGGAATATTGTCACCATCGGTAGCAACTGCATTGTCATTATACTGGAAATCGCTCATTACCGGTGGAGGATCTCTTCTTTCCTTTGGGATGTTGTCACCATCAGTGGCAACTGCATTGTCATTATACTGGAAATCGCTCATTACCGGTGGAGGATCTCTTCTTTCCTTTGGGATGTTGTCACCGTCAGTGGCAACTGCATTGTCATTATACTGGAAATCGCTCATTACCGGTGGAGGATCTCTTCTTTCCTTTGGAATGTTGTCACCGTCAGTAGCAACTGCGTTGTCATTATACTGGAAATTGCTCATTACCGGGGGAGGATCTCTTCTTTCCTTTGGAATGTTGTCGCCATCGGTAGCAACGGCATTGTCATTGTAATGGAAATCGCTCATTACCGGGGGAGGATCTCTTCTTTCTTTTGGAATGTTGTCGCCATCAGTGGCGATGGCATTATCCGCAGCAGGGAACATTTCTTGGGTTCCCATAGCAAATAAGCCCATACTTAGCAGAACTACTGCAAAAATAGATAGTAATTTTTTCATTTTTCGATGGTTTTCGAGGGTTAATAATGTATAGCTAAACTAATACAGATGAACCTTGAAAAAATTATGTAGGAATTATCTTTAGCAGATGTCCGAGTTCTATTAGTGAGCGTACTGTTTTTGTAAGAATTTGACTAATTAAGTGTAGAAATGGTATTTTTGGCCAATACCTGTTTTAGATTTTCAATATTGCTTTTGTAAGATTTGGAAAAAGGCAATTGTAGTTTATCATGCTTTAAAGTGCATAGGCCTTTTCCATAATTGATCCTAGAAACAAAGTTAATATTAATGATATAACTCTGATGAACCCTCACAAAATTTGTGGGCAAATTGTTTTCAAAAGTCTTTAACGTTTTAAAAGCGCTAATAGTACTTCCATCTTTCATAAAAAAATCGGTAGCATTATTATCTGCCTGTAAATACATGATTTCTTGTGTATTTATATAACGATAGTCTTTATATGATTGAAGTAAAAGCGTTTTTGGTTCTTGTTCCTTTGGAGTTTTTAACTTTAAACGGAGTAAGGTCTTTCTAATGTCGAATTCGTTATAAGGCAATAACCAATAATCGAAGAAATGACATTTTATTGCTTCAAACGCGAATTGTTTGCTTTTTGAGATACCTATAAATATGGGGATTTCCTTCAGATATTGGTGCATCTCTATAATCATGTGAAAATACTCATGGGCCTTTTCATTCAAATGAATGAAAACAACATCTGGTGATTTCTTTAGTATACCATTCAGTCCGTCTACGCTATCGGTGGCTACTCCGGCACAATAAAACTCACTATATTCTTCCATATAGTGCTGTAGCTGTAAATTGGATTGGGCATCAGAGTCCAAAATGGTATATGTATATTCCATAATTTCAGATGATTTTAAGGCAAATTAGTGATACTTAGTAGCATAGGGTGGTGTTTCAACCTTAGAAAAACTAGGGTTTTCATTTTATTGGCAAAATAAACAAAATTTGGAAGATTTTTCTTTCAAAATTCAAAGAGTAGTATTATGTCACTCAGTATAAAATACTTCATATGCACCAATGGCAGGATTTTTTGTCCTGTCGGTACCCAAAATATCTAGTGGAACTAAATGCGCTGCATCTGGATTTCCGGCTCCAATTGCACTGGAATTTTCTTTAATCATAAAATTGTTTTTTGTGGGTGATACAAAGATTGGGTCTAGATTGAGAAGTGTATTTTTATATAAGGATGCATCGTTAAAATTATATAAGCTGTCTTCTGTATCGTTAGTGAATTTTATTAGGCAGTTTTCAAAATTAAAATTAAATGCCTTATCAGGGTCCTTGCTTAAGTTTAATTCAATTGGATTACTTCCGTAAATAATACAGTTTTTAAAATCAGCTCTTGCCAGGTCATAGGAATTACCGTCAATAAAGGCAGAGTTGTCTATTTGTAAAGCAGCATTTGATCGAAACCCATATTTCCAATAATTGGCAATGGTGGCATGAATAAAGCTGTAGTCGCCTCCCTGGTTACAATACAAGGATATATTTCCTGCACTACCAAGGACCAAATTCTCACTTCGTAATACCGCTGTTTTTGCCCATAAATTAATATTTTCACTATTATATATTTGAGAATTTTTTATGGTCAATGTGGTTTCCTCAACCGTATTATCACCCTGAACGAGAATTCCAACGGTAGCATTTTTAATAGTAAGGTATTCTATTTTGTTGTTTATACTGCCTTTAGATATCCATATTGACCCCCACTGTCCCGGGATGTCCGAATAGGAGGGTTCCAAGCGGTTGCCTTCAAAAATAACTTCATTTTCCAGTAATTCCTTGTCCTGGCTTAGTTTGCCATTAATATGTATGGAGGCATCTTTTTTAATCAATACTCCGGAATTCTTATGAAAATGTACCCGTGAACCCTTATCTATATTCAAGGTTTTGCCTTCGGGTACCGAGGCATATCCATAGATTACATAGGGTTTGTCCTTGGTAAACAGCAGTTGATCGGCGTTTAGTTCAAAACCCTCGACTATTATTTCTTTCCCCGTTTCACTAACATCAAGGATAATTGTTTCACGTTGTCCGTTTACCGATTTTTTTGGGAAGTAAAATATAGCATCTTTTATCAAGGTTACCAATTGTACTTCTTGCAAGTGGTTTTCTTTATCAAATTGTATGGCATCCGTGTATAAAAATTCCATGGCATCCGAATCGCCAATATCAAAAGTGGTCTCAATAAATATGTATAGGCTATCCTTGGCGAATAATGGTATATCTTTAAATTCCTGGCCAGCTTCGCCGTCCACATTTAAACGATACTTGCTGTTGCCTCCGCTTTTAAGTACTATACTGGGAATGCTTATATCATTAGTAGTCCGATTATATACTTTTAAGGTGTAGGTGCTGCTTCCTATATGGCTGAAAATGGTATCCAAAAAAACAGTATCCTTGGAAAATTCCAAGGAACCATTGCTTTGCGCATAATCGAAGTCCACCCTGCAGGAAGAAAAGATTAGGAGTAGAATTAGGGCGGAAAATATAAAAAAGGATTTATGCACGTAACTTGTTCAATAATTTAGGTTTGGGTGATAAAAATATTTTCAATTTCCGAAGAAATCCGCATGGGTTTAAAGGTTTCGGAGTTCAGCAAACACCATTCCGTCTTGGACTTGACCAACAATTGATTGCTTTCCTTGTTGTACATTTCTACAACCCTCACGCTTACTGGGCCTTTGGTCTTATCTATATAGGTTTTCATTAAAATAATATCGTCCAATTTAGCGGAGCTTTTGTATGTAATGTGATGGGTCAGGACCACCCAAACCGTTTTGTTGACCAAATCTTTGGGCGCTTTGGCTAGCCAATGTTCCTTGGCAATATCTTGCATCCATTGTACATACCGTACATTATTCACATGCTCAAGGTCATCCAGATCATCTTCTACCACCTTTATGGTTTTTTCAAAAATTCCCATACTTACTTTTTAAGGATGTTTACCTCAAATAATTTATCCCAGTTTTTTCCGGTAACGAAGAAAGTCTTTCTTTGTGGATGATAGGCCACTCCGTTGAGTACATCGAGATTTTGATGTTGGGTCACCTTTTCCTTTAGGCCTCCAAAATTTATTACACCCTCAATAGCCCCACTTTTAGCGTCAATGATCATCATGCTTTCCTTTTGATATACATTGGCATAAATTTTTCCGTTTACGTATTCCAGTTCATTGGCCTTATTAAAAATGGAGGTATTGGTCACTGTTTCAAAATGCCCCTCTTCCGCCAAGGTTGTTGGATTTAGAAACCATATTTTTTCAGTGCCGTCACTCTTGAATAATTTGCTGCCGTCATTGCACAAACCCCAACCTTCTTTACTTTGGTTGTATTTAAAGCTGTCAATTTTCGTAAAATCCTTAAGATCATAAATAAATCCAACTCCACTTTGCCATGTAAGTTGATAAATTTTATCGTTTAGGATAGTTATGCCCTCACCAAAATAGGTGTTGTCCAAGTCTATCTTCTTTAAGATTTCACCAGTTCTAAAATCCACTTGCCTCAAAGATGATTTTCCTTTTTTACCGGTGCTTTCGTATAGGATGTCATTATGGAACTCCAATCCCTGTGTATAGGCATCCTTATCATGGGGATATTCATTAAGGATTTCATAGGTGTAAATCTCAGGGGCATGTTCCGCCAATAATTTTATCCCTTTGGATACTTCAACGGTCTCGCCATCGAAACTGATATTTGCCGTTAATGTTTTAGCACCAAGTTCCGATTGATCCAGTGTTATTTTGTTGTTATTAACGGTAATTTCCTCATCATCTATCTTATAGGTAATCTTTTCAATTTCTTTATTCTTAAGGTTTTTGACCGCAACACCAACAACCTGATTTTTTTGAAATTCGGTTACGTTCCCTTCCAATTGAATTTCAAAGAGCTTTGAAGGGTTGGTAGTGCCGTCACAAGCCAAAAAGAAAAGGGGAATTATGAAAAAAAGATTTAATTTAAAGAAGTTCATTTTGTTATTCAGAGTATAATTAATATATTTTTTTAGTGGGTAAAGTGCTTTTTTTGCACAATTAATGCCTTTGAATTCAATTTATTTGTCTTAAAATCAACTTGCTACATATAAATAAATGTGGCAACTTTTTAAGGCAAGATATTTAATAAAATTAAGACCTGAAAACGATTGCAAAAAAATTAAAAGATTGTATATTTGCATCGGCAAGTCCTACACGACCAGCTCCTGTAGAATCCCCCAGGGTGGGAACGCAGCAAGGGTATATGGTTGTAGCGGTGCGATGTAGGTAGCTTGCCATTTTTTGTGCCCTATAGTGAACAATAACTTCACATCTTTTTGTGTAACATTACACATATATAACTCCTTTATCAACTTCATTTCCTGTTTTATTCGTTAATTTGCAACCTTAATTTCTATTAATGGAGCATAAGGTTGTACTGGTTACAGGAGGTTCTTCGGGCATTGGAAAATCTATTGGGATTTTTTTAAAATCAAAGGGTTTTAAAGTTTACGGAACTACCCGGAATGTGGCCAACTATCCTAATTTTACAGATTTTGATCTTTTGGAATTGGATGTGAGGAATCCAGAAAGTATACAAACTGCAATTTCCGAGTTGATTGCAAAGGAAGGCAGAGTAGATGTGTTGGTGAATAATGCCGGCATAGGCATTACGGGCCCAATAGAGGAAACACCGCATGCTGAAATCTTAAAGGCGTTCGACACTAATTTTAATGGTCCATTACACATGTGCAAAGCGGTTCTGCCTCACATGAGAAGTCAGAAAAAGGGCCTTATAATCAATATTACTTCCATTGCCGGTTATATGGGCTTGCCTTATCGGGGTATTTATTCTGCCAGCAAAGGTGCATTGGAGTTGGTAACGGAGGCTTTGAGAATGGAAATTAAAGGCTTTGGGATAAACATCACAAACTTGGCCCCTGGAGATTTTGCCACCAATATAGCCTCTGGTCGATATCATGCCCCAATATTGCCCGATTCACCTTATAGCTCTCCTTATGGGAAAACTTTGAAAATTATGAACGAACATGTGGACAGTGGTCAAGATCCTATGTTGGTTGCATACACGGTATTTAAAATCATAAACACCAAAAATCCTAAAGTTCATTATCAGGTAGGGGAGTTTATGCAAAAGTTTTCATTGTTTCTTAAAAAAATATTACCGGACAAAGTATATGAGAAACTCTTGATGAACCATTATAAATTGTAATTTTGCATCACCAAAAGGTAGACTTGCAAAAAGACATATCTTTCACATTAATAATTTAAAAAAGCAATTGACATGAAGTTCTTTATTGACACCGCTAATTTAGCACAGATAAAAGAAGCCCAGGAATTAGGGGTATTGGATGGGGTAACCACAAATCCTTCCCTAATGGCCAAAGAAGGGATTACCGGAAGAAACAATATCCTTAAACATTATGTGGATATCTGTAATATTGTTGATGGTGATGTATCTGCAGAGGTAATTTCCACAGATTTAAAAGGAATGATCAAGGAAGGTGAGGAATTGGCTGAACTACATGAGCAAATTGTAGTTAAAGTTCCTATGATTAAAGATGGGATTAAGGCTATAAAATATTTTACGGATAAGGGAATTAGAACCAATTGTACCTTGGTATTTTCCTGCGGACAGGCTTTGTTGGCCGCTAAGGCAGGTGCTACTTATGTTTCGCCTTTTATTGGTAGGTTGGATGATATCTCTACCGATGGATTGAATTTGATTTCTGAAATTAGGCACATATACGACAATTATGATTTTGAAACCCAAATTTTGGCCGCGTCAGTTAGACATACAATGCACGTAATTGATTGTGCAAAGTTGGGAGCAGATGTTATGACCGGACCTTTGTCTGCGATCGAAGGTTTGCTTAAGCACCCATTAACAGATAGTGGTTTGGCAAAATTCTTGGAAGACTACCAAAAGGGTAACTAGATTTCAAAATAATCCTAAATACCATAAAGCCTCTTTTGCATATTAGCTAAAGAGGCTTTAATATTTTATGATCTAATGGGTGTTGTGATTTTTAAATCTAAATCCAGATCCCAAACTTTAAATTGAAGTATATTAGAAACTGCTGTAGAGGTCAGCAAATGCATCCACTATTAGCCCGTCTTTGGTTATTATACCTTTATTAAGACCTCCAATGACCAGGGCGTTTTTTAAATTTTCAAAATCGTCGGTACGGAATTGTTTTTCCATATCCAGTTGATTGCTACTTAGTAAGGACTGCCATCTTAAGGCGTCTGTATTGCAATTTATTCCAACAAAAGTATACTCAGGTTTCCTTTCCGTTAATTGTGCAACACGGGTAAGTACATTCTCAAAGTTGGATCTCTGGGTGCCCGACCAAAAATAGAATACTGTATTCTTTTCTTTTTCTGCAATTTCCTGGAGCGTTACCAAAGTTCCCTCAGTATTGAAAACTGATATATTGGGTAATTTTTTGGAAGGCTGTAAATTGTTGACCCCTTGATAAATGGCCTCTATTTCTGCACTATGTCGGTTGTTTCCCGAGAGTTTGTGGAATTCCTCTATAAAAATTCTATTGTTTGCATCGGTGTCATGTACGTTAATCAGATAGTCCATAGCTACATTTCTAAAAAGGTTGTCACGTAAATCCTTTTCAGTAACCAAGCTATCTATCAGCTTCAGTTTGTGCTGATTAAAATGCAATTTATTTTTAATGATCTCATGATGTTCACCCTTACATTTGGAATAACAGCCCATATAGGATAAATTGTTGAAATGGGTTTTCATGAAATTGTAGTAATATCTGTGGTAGGCGAGACTTTCGTTATTGTAATCCAAATCTTTCCGGTAATCATAAAATTGTACCGGTAACTCTGGGATGCTGCTTAGTCCAGTTTTCCTTCTGTTCCAAAAAGGATATTTTTCCTTGTAGATGTAGTAGTTGTAATTTATACTGGCCTTGGCCATTTCAATGGCATTGGCAGATAACTTCACTTCCTTAATAAGTTCATTTAGGGAATTAACTTTAATGGCTTTAAGGGAATCCAGTTTAGTGTTGAAGTCCTCAGGGCCAAGTTGGGAAAAGGAGTATACGGTGGCTGGCTCAGCTTCGGTGGTCAAAAAAAGATCTAATAGGAAATTATTTATCTCCTCACCCTTACCGGAAAAAATCAATGATTCATCAAAATCCTCAGTATTGAGACGGATCATTAAGCTATCTCCCCTTTCTAGATATACATACTGTAATTCTGGACTATGGTCAAAATGGTACAAGCCTTCGGCAACTGAATCCAATTTTATGGAGAACCTATTTTCATCATCAAGTTTAGCAGAATCGATGACGATATCGTCCTTAAAAAGTACGACATATTCGCTTGTGGGATTTACGATTTCACCAGCAAATGATACACTAGGGGATTTTTTTTCTATCGAACCGCAACCAACCAAAGCGATAAGAAAAGAATATAGTAAAGGTTTATTCATATGAGAATAGCTACTTTATAGTAAACAAATCTAATAAACTCAACAGATACAGGCTGTTAATTGTGCGTTAAAACTATTGGGTCTTAGTTAAAATGCTACCTAAAGGCGTTGTAATATAGTTGCTTAAACGGGTTTATTTTTGTTATTTTTGCACAAAATTTAAAATATTATATATGCTGTCAGTATCAAATTTATCTGTGCAATTTGGAAAAAGGGTTCTTTTTGATGAAGTAAATGTTTCCTTTACACAAGGTAATTGTTATGGTGTTATTGGTGCCAATGGAGCGGGAAAGTCCACATTCTTAAGGATTCTTTCAGGACAAATAGATCCAACTTCGGGTCATGTTCATTTGGAACCAGGAAAACGGATGTCCATCTTGGAACAAAATCACAACGCTTATGACGAGTATACTGTTTTGGAGAGTGTGGTAATGGGTAATAAACCATTATTCAAGATCAAAAAGGAGATAGATGCCCTTTATGCCGATTATAGCGATGAGAATGCAGATAGAATAGGGGAGTTGCAAGTGCAATTTGAAGAAATGAACGGTTGGAATGCCGATAGTGATGCCGCTGCCTTGTTATCCAACTTGGGTATTACCGAAGAGTTTCACTATACCCTAATGGGCGATTTGGATTCCAAGCTTAAAGTAAGGGTATTATTGGCCCAGGCCTTGTTTGGTAATCCGGATGTATTGATTATGGATGAGCCTACCAACGACCTGGATTATGAAACCATTAATTGGTTGGAAAATTTCCTGGCAGACTATGAGAACACCGTTATAGTGGTATCTCACGATAGGCACTTTTTAGATTCAGTCTGTACCCATATTGGGGATATAGATTTCGGAAAGATGAACCTTTACTCCGGAAATTACACTTTTTGGTATGAAAGTAGTCAGTTAGCGGCCAGACAGCGGGCACAGCAAAATAAAAAATCCGAGGAAAAGGCCAAAGAACTACAAGAGTTTATTCAACGGTTCAGTGCCAACGTTGCAAAGAGCAAACAGGCCACTTCCAGAAAGAAAATGTTGTCGAAATTGAAAATTGAGGATATAAAACCTTCAAGCAGGCGATATCCTGCTATTATTTTTGAGCGCGAAAGGGAAGCCGGCGATCAGATTCTGAATGTTGAAAAACTATCGGCCTCAACAGAAGAGGGTGAGGTTTTATTTCAGGATGTCAATATTAATTTGGCGAAGGGAGATAAAGTGGCAATAATTTCTCGTGATTCAAGGGCCACTACGGCATTTTATGAAATAATAAATGACAACAGAAAGGCCGATAGCGGTTCTTATCAGTGGGGTGTAACTACCAATCAATCATACTTGCCAGCAGACAATGCATCATTCTTTACGGAAAACATCAACCTCGTGGATTGGTTAAGACAATGGGCAAAAACAGAAGAAGAAAGGGAAGAAGTAAGTATTAGGGGATTCTTGGGGAAAATGTTGTTTAGCGGTGAGGAAGCCTTGAAAAAATGTACGGTTTTGTCCGGAGGGGAAAAAGTACGTTGTATGTTGAGTAGAATGATGTTGATGAGGGCCAATGTTATTATGTTGGATGAGCCCACCAACCACTTGGATTTGGAGAGTATAACCACCTTTAATAATTCCTTAAAGAATTTTAAAGGGACTGTTCTCTTTACGACCCATGATCATGAATTTGCTGAAACTGTGGCAAATAGGGTTATAGAATTGACACCTAAAGGTAATATTGATCGATATTTAACGTTTGATGATTATATGTCCGATAAGACTATAAAGGAGCAGCGGAATAAAATGTACGCCGTCCCGGTGTAATTTTATCGGCCCAAATTCTTACTTTATGAAAACCTACCTAATAACATGCATGTTTATTGCATGTCTCGTTATGGGCTGTTCTGAGGAAGGAGTAGGAGACAAGGATATCGAATCTCTTAACTTAACAGCCGACTATACCGTTTTGTTGAAAAAAGACGGTGTTTTACAAAGTGCTTATTTAAATGCCGATTCGGATGGTATGACCGTTAATTCCTCCAAAAGTGATTTTGAGGTAGTGCCATTACCGGAACTTAGTTATCGGAATGGCTCTAAAATAGGTTTTTATAACTCGCGGGAAGACTGTAGTGCGACAATTAAAATCCATGATTTTGGTGATAATACGGATGTCAACACCACTGTGTTCACAGAGGATTTAAATTGCGATTTTCTTGTAAAGTCCATGGCTTTTTCAAAAGATAAGGCTTTTGTAACTTACGTAAAGCCTTCCAGTACTAAAAATGACAGCTATTATTTAAGGATTTTGGATTTATCAATAAGCCCAAATTCTTATACGGAGGTGGAATTGGCTAAGGAAACAAAACAAATAATAGTTTCCGGTAATCAGGTATTTGTACTGGCCAGGGATACCGATATTACCGATAAGTATGCATTGATCGTAATAAATATCGACAATGGGGCTATTGCCCATGAGGTTAACTTGGGAACGGATGTTTTAAAAATTTCAAAGGATGGAATGGGCAATATTCTGGTAAGTTATCCTAATTTGCACAGCCTTTTTGACGGGAAAACCCTGATTTTGGGTATTACTACCAATTATTTATTGGGAAAAGAACCCAGGTTTGGATATGCCAATTCGGAATTTTTCGGGGAACAGACTTTGTATTACCCCATGGAATCCGGTTCAAAAAGTGCTTATCCCCACATTGCCGCGGTTTATGATTTTACAGAAAATATCTCGATTCTCTATATTTATGAAAATTTTCTCACCCTGGAGGAGCGAAACCTAAAATATGAAATAGAAGACACTACTATGGTTTCCTATGATTCCAAAAACAATTTGATCCTGATCGGGTATAAGAAAAAAGGGAATAGTGGCAAAGGGGGGCTAATGAGGATTAAACCAATACCGGATCCAAAATTTTTGGATAATGTTGATCTGGATGGTATACCCATGGAATTATTCCCCAATTGAAATCCAAAGGATAAGAAATAATTTTCCCTTATGTTTTTAGGTATTTGGAGTTCCAAATGGAGGGATTGAAATTTTTGCCCAAGGCAAAGCCATAAAATATAACAATGGAGGCTATGCACTTAAACATAAAAAAGAAAATTACCCAAAATTGAAAGCTGGAGCTCTCCTTTGAGAACAATCCGTTAGGGACCAGCAGCGTTACCAAATAACTAATAGCCATTACAACGGCAATAAGATTTACAATACTCTTAAAAGGCCACATCAATAATTTTCTCAATGGGTGTAGGTCCCGCCCCCATTTATGAATCAAATAGTAATAGTCGTTGCCTATTGGGGCGAATAAAATTGGATCGTCCCTGTCCTTCAACTTAAAAAGTTTTGAGGGAGCAAGAATCTTAAATCCCTTTATTTCCAATTCATGATCCTCTTCCAGTCTTTTGATCTTGTTAGTTGCTTCAGAAGGAATTTCACCTTTAAAATAATGGGAATCCAGAAAACGAAGCCTATAGTCTATGGCTATCTTTTTTATATGTCGAATATGATAAATTCCAGCCGTTTCCAGTAAATCAATATTAAAGTCATTGTTCACTACAGCCTCCTTACTTTGAATGTTCAGGTCAATTCTTTGTAGTGCATCTTCGTCTTTGTTTAGTAGGAGATAAACTTCATTTAGTAGTTGATCGGCAGATGCGTCCCTTCGTTTTGCCAGAATAAGCTTTTCCTGAATATTGGTTCTTTTCAAAAACATTTCACATCTTTTTTATAGCAATTGTCATAAAGTTAAGGAATTACGGATTTCATTTTAAATTCCGATCGTTAAAAATTGGATATCGGCGATGATAAGTTCATAAATTTATTGGATTCGCAACCAATATGTTAATATTGGATCAATTCAAATTTGGTTAATAACTTTTTTTAAAATTATTGACCTAATGTTGTATATTGTCGGCGAAATTAACCTTTCATCGATTTTTTATAATCCCAAGTCCCAGAACAAATGAAAAGCTATGTGTCTCTTTGCGCTCTAATAATTTTTGTCACCTCCATAAGTTATGGGCAAACTTCCTTCAAAGAGAATAGCTTTTTAAAGACTGAGAATTCCATCGTAGAGAGTACTGCTGATTCTGGTCACCATTATACATTATTGGAAGTTGTTAAGGCCGCTAATTTGGAGAAAATATTGAATGAGGATGGCCCGTTTACAGTTTTTGCCCCTTCCGACATGGCTTTTAAGAAACTTTCCAAGGTAAGCCTGAAAGAATTATTATTACCGGAAAACAAAAAGGAACTACTATCACTTTTAACCTATCACATCGTTGCCGGTAATATAACCGCTTCCAAAATTTTGAAGGCCTTGTGCAACGGGAATGGAAAAGCAAGTTTTACTACAGTACAGGGCGATAAAATTTTCGCATCCATGGACGGATTGGATATTGTGCTTACGGACAAGTCAGGCAATAAAGCTAAAATTACCAGTGCCGATTCCACTCAATGTAACGGGGTTATCCACGAGATAGACAGTGTAATTCTGCCCAATTCACTTGCAACTGCGAATTTACCGTAATTCGGCTCCTAATTCGCTTTCATAACGCTGCAATAGCTTATTCATTATCTTATCTATCTGTTTGTCGGTCAAGGTACCGTTTTCATCCTGCAAGGTATAACTTACGGCATATGACTTTTTGCCTTCGGGTAAATTTTTGCCGTTATAAACATCAAATAGGTTTACATTGGTCAAATATTTCCTCTCGGTCTGCTGAGCGATATCATGTATTTGCTTAAAAGTTACACTCTCGTCCACTAAAAGTGCATAGTCTCTTTTCACCTCAGGGTATTTTGGAATCTCCTTATAGATGATTTGGTTGGAGACAATTGCCTCTAAAATATAATCCCAATCAAAATCGGCATATAGTACCTCTTCTTTGATGTCGAACGCCTTTAATACAGATTTTTTTACCACTCCGAGTACTACAACTTCCCTTTTCGCTATTTTCAAGGAAATCCCCTCCGATAAAATATCACTGGAGGTCGGTTGGGAATTAAGCTCGGTAAGGCCCAATCTATTAAGGAGATTTTCTACTATGGCTTTTAGATAAAAGAAATCGGTTTTTTTAGGTGGGGAGGTCCAGGTATCTTCCAATCTGTTTCCGGTGACAAGCATACTTAGATGCTTTTTTTCCTCTCTGTTGGTCTGATATTGGTGATAGGTCTTCCCAAATTCAAAAATTTTAAGGTTGTGCATCTGCCTATTGCTATTATGCGCAATGGCTTCCAAACCGGAAAACAACATAGATTGCCTCATCACCGATAAATCGGTACTTAGAGGGTTCAACATGGTAATAGTGTGTTCTTCCTTAATATCCGCCGATAATTCGTTATAGGCAGGGGAGGAAAGGCTATTGGCCAATATTTCATTGAATCCTTTTGAAGCCAAGAAATTACCAATTATATTTTGGATCTTGTAATCCTCAAACTTGGAAGTAGGAGCAATGGAAGCGTTCAGTTTCTCTTTGAACTCTACATTGTTGTATCCAAAAACACGTAAAATTTCCTCAATAACATCAACCTCCCTTTGTACGTCCACCCGGTAAAACGGGATGGATAATCCAAGACCGGATTCTGTTACGTTTTTTACCTTAATGTCCAACGATGCCAAAATGGATTTTATGGTGTCCTTGGGTATTTCCTGGCCTATTAGTTTGTGTATTTTATCGAAAGTTAAAAATACATGGTAGTCATCCTTCTTTTTGGGATAGATATCTACAATGTCCGAAGTAATATCGCCACCGGCTATCTCGTGGATCAGCAATGCTGCGCGTTTTAGGCAATATTCCACATTGTCTATGTCTATACCTCTTTCAAAACGGAAGGAGGCATCTGTATTTATACCGTGTCTTTTGGCAGTTTTTCTAACGGATACAGGATTGAAAAATGCACTTTCCAAAAATACACTACTTGTACTTTCTGTAACCCCGGAATTTTCACCACCAAGAACCCCGGCGATACAAAGAGGTTTTTCGGTATCACAAATCATTAAATCCTCCTCGCTCAAGATGCGCTGAACCCCATCCAAAGTGGTGAATTTAGTTCCCTTGGGAAGTGTTTTTACAACTATTTTGTGTCCTTTTATCTTTGCCGCGTCAAATGCATGTAGAGGCTGACCCAATTCGTGCAACACATAATTGGTGGCGTCCACTACATTGTTTTTAGGAGTGATCCCAATAGATTTCAATCTATTTTTTAACCAATCTGGAGATGGCTGTACAATAAGATTGCTAATGGTGATACCGCAATATCTTGGTGCCAATTCGCTCTTAACAACTTCGACATCTATTTTTAAAGATCGGTTTACAATATTAAAATTGGTAACCGGAGGTGTGATCAATTCCTTAAGGATGTCTTTTTGTTTAAATCCGGCCTTTAAATCCCTGGCAACCCCAAAGTGGCTCATGGCATCGGCCCTGTTGGGTGTAAGCCCTATTTCGAATACTTCATCCACTTCAATTTCAAATACTTCGGAACAGAGTGACCCCACTTTTAAAGTGTCGGGCAAAATCATAATTCCGTCATGGCTTTCTCCTAGTCCCAGCTCATCTTCGGCACAGATCATACCATGGCTTTCCTCGCCGCGAATTTTACCTTTTTTTATTACCCAAGCCTCTCCTTCGGCCGTGTAGAGGGTTGTTCCTATAGTGGCTACGGCTACTTTTTGGCCAACATCCACATTGGGCGCTCCACAAACAATTTGTAACGGAGCTTCCCCACCTGTATTTACAGTGGTCAATTTTAATTTATCCGCATTGGGATGTTTAATGCAGGTCAAGACTTCTCCAACAACGATTCCCTTCAATCCGCCTTTGACCGATTCAAAAGGTGTAATACCCTCAACCTCCAAACCTAAGTCAGTTAATAATTCAGCTGTCTTATGTGAATCCCAGTCAATTTTTAAAAACTGTTTCAGCCAGTTGTAAGATATTTTCATTGAGTATTTTTAAAGACCCCAAATATAAAACAATGCAATAAGACATTCAATACGTATTTGATTGAATGTTTTATTTTTTATTATCCAAAATTTTTTGTTACTTAAGCTAAGTTATTTCATAAAACCTTCTTTTAGTTCTCAATTCCAATATGAGAATTTAGTTAAAGGACCCCCAATTTAGATTTTCCCCGAAGTATAATTTTTACAATGGATGATCATGAAGCGAATATTCTTTATATTTTTTCTATTTATAGCTTGCCATAGCTGCAAGGAGGAGGAACCTGTTGGTTTAGCGGAGGGGTTTTGGTTGGCCGAACTGGAGGTAGGTGACAACCAACGGCTGCCATTCAATTTTAAGCTTATAAAACTAGGGAATGATAAATATAATATTGAATTGTACAATGCGGATGAGACTATAATAATAGATGAAATAAAAGTGATGGGAGATTCCGTGATTATTAAAATGCCGGTTTTTGAGGGATATTTGGCCGGAAAATATACGGCTGAAGAAATAAACGGAAAATTTGTCAAAGAAAATGAAGAGAGAGTTTTGCCGTTTAAAGCTGTTCATGGGATTAGGGAACGTTTTAAAAGGCTAAGTATACCCAGCACCAATATTTCTGGTGACTGGGAGGTGGAGTTTAGACCTGTCGATGAGGAAAGCTATATGGCCAAAGGAATTTTTAAGCAGGTAGATGATAGGGTTTCCGGTACCTTCAGGACCATGACGGGGGATTATCGGTATTTGGAGGGCATCCATAGCGGGGATTCTGTAAAATTTTCCACTTTTGATGGGGCGCGTGCCTATTTATTTCAGGCCAGGGCAACGGACAGTTCCATGGTTGGAGTTTTTTACTCCGGAAAACATGCCAAGGAAACTTTTGTAGCGAGAAGAAATGAAAATTACGAGCTGCCCAATACCGAGTCATTGACCTACATGAAAAAGGGATTTGACAAACTAAAATTTTCCTTTCCGGATTCTGAAGGCAATATGGTCTCCCTTGATGATGCCAATTTTAAGGATAAAGTGGTAATCGTTCAAATTATGGGAACCTGGTGCCCTAATTGCTTGGACGAAACCAAATTTTTGGCAGAATATTTAAAAGAACATTCAAATAATCAAGTGGCTGTTATTGCACTTGCATTTGAGTATGCAAAAACCAAAGAGGCTGCATTTAAATCCATTGACAGACTTGAGGATAGAATTGGAATAAAATACCCCATACTATTGGCACAATATGGAACAATTGACAAGAAGATGGCGCAAATGAAATTACCTATGTTAAATCATGTACTTTCCTTTCCTACAACAGTAATTATTGACAAAAATGGTGATGTGCGAAAAATATATACTGGTTTCAACGGTCCTGCAACCGGGAGCAATTACGAGAGTTTTAAGAAGGATTTCCACAGCTTTATAACACAGCTTCTCGAGGTTTAAAGTGCAAACCAAATTACCGAGGACACCTCTGAAATTACATAATGAAAACTAATAAGGGGTGTTGGAACCTGAAGCGGATATGGTTTCTATCCCAACATCCATGGCCCTTTGGGTCAGAGTGCCCTATTTCTCATTCCAGTGCTTAGCACAGACGAAGTAAAGTAATCAGAACTACTATTTTGGAAAGTACTTGGGTGAGGTGAAATGACGACTGCCCTTGAGGGAAATTAAATGATAGTTGATTTTCCCAATCCTATGTTTTCGTAATTATAATTTAGATTGTCATCAGAATCTATAATATTGCCAGCTATAAAATCGCCTACCTGGCTAGTACCGTATTTGGTGGTAGCACTTAAATCCTTGGTAACCACATGTTTTCTCATAGACTTGTCCACTGCTACAACAACTGCCCTAGACTCTTCATATAAGCCAAAATGGCTCAGCATCATGGCGGTAGAAAGAATGGAGGCTACTGGATTGGCAATATTTTTTCCTGCTGCCTGGGGGTAAGAACCGTGAAAAGGTTCAAACATGGCATGTTCATTACCTATTGAGGCCGAAGGCAGTAATCCCTTGGACCCACAAATGGCACTTCCTTGGTCAGAAAGTATATCCCCGAACATATTGTCGGTCAGAATAACATCAAATTCGTTGGGGTTCAGCATCATTTGCATCGCGGCATTATCCACAAAGAGAAAATCCAACTGTACTTCCGGATAGCTTTCGGAAATTCTGGTGACCACTTTACGCCAAAGCCTAGAGGTCTCCAATACATTGGCTTTGTCTACCAAGGTCAGTTTTTTTCGTCTACTCTTGGCGGCCTTAAACGCCAAATGGGTAATTCTGCTGATCTCTTTTTCCGAGTACTCACATAAGTCGGAAGCAACAGTACCGTCTGCACTCAGTTTTTTTTCACCGAAATAGATACCTCCTGTAAGTTCACGATAGATTACGAAATCCGTTCCAAAAATAACATGCTTCTTTAAGGGGGATTTATTGACCAATGTTGGAAAAACCTTCACAGGTCTAATATTCGTGAAAAGGTTCAACTCCCGTCTCAGTTGAAGCAACCCCTGTTCGGGACGTACTCTCGCACTGGGGTTGTCATCATATTTTAAAGTACCTATGGTGCCAAAAAGAATAGCATCCGAAGCCCTGCATAGGTCAATGGTCTCCTTAGGTAAAGGGGAGCCATATTTATCCATCGCAACAGCACCAATTAACCCTTCAGTATAGGTAAAATGATGGTTGAAGGTCTCTTCAACGGCCTGTAAACACTTTACAGACTGAGCCAAAACCTCGGGACCAATTCCATCTCCCCCTAAAAGAGCAATCTTTAGATTCATTTTAAGCTATGCTTTTTATTTTAATACCACTGGCAACAATAATATCGTGGATGTCCTCGTCAAAAATTTCTTTTTGTTTATCCGCAAATTTCAAAAATTCCTGATAAACTACATCAAGTTGAATCTTAGTTAGTTCGTATCCAACATTTTTAGCCCTATAAGCCAATGCCGCCCTACCACTTCTGGCGGTAAGAACAATGGAGGATTCGTTGACACCTACATCTGCCGGGTCTATAATTTCATAAGTTTCCCTATTTTTTATTACCCCGTCTTGATGTATTCCCGAGCTATGGGCAAAAGCATTGGCGCCCACAATAGCTTTATTGGGTTGCACATATACGCCCATTTTTTGGGAGACCATCTGACTGGTATCATATAACAATTTACTATTTATATTGGTATCCAGGTTCAGGGTAGGATGTTGTCTTAAGATCATTACCACTTCCTCTAGGGCAGTGTTCCCGGCCCGTTCTCCAATACCATTGATAGTACATTCAATTTGTCTGGCACCATTTATTACACCAGCTATGGAGTTAGCGGTTGCCAATCCAAGGTCATTATGACAATGACAGGATAAAATAGCTTTGTGTATACCAGTTACGTTTTCCTTCAGGTATTTTATTTTGGCCCCGTATTCATCAGGCAGACAATAGCCTGTTGTGTCCGGAATATTCAATACCGTTGCACCGGCCTTTATAACGGCCTCACATACTCTCGCCAAAAATTCGTTATCCGTTCTACCGGCATCCTCAGCGTAAAACTCCACATCCTCAACAAAGGATTTGGCATAACTAACAGCCTCAACTGCACGTTCTATGATGGCATCCTTATTGGAATTGAACTTGAACTTTATATGGGATTCCGAAGTACCGATACCTGTATGTATTCTTGGTCTTTTGGCATATTTTAAAGCCTCTGCTGCAACTTCAATATCTCTTTTAACAGCACGTGTAAGACCACATACCGTTGCATTTTTTACAATTTTTGAAATCTCTTGTACAGAATTAAAATCCCCGGGACTAGAAATTGGAAAACCAGCTTCTATAATATCCACACCCAAAACATCCAATCTTTCGGCGATAATTAATTTTTGGTCAGTATCCAATTTACATCCGGGTACTTGCTCTCCATCTCTAAGTGTTGTGTCAAAAATATGTACCTTTTCTTTGCTCATTATATTTACGTAATTTTATGTGCGCTATACGAATATAGTACTAGTAAGTTTCCTAGTCCAAATCGCAAAATGGCATTTACAACGTTAAATAACTTTTTGTAGTATATAAATCACTGAATATCAATTATATAAACCTTTTTTATTACGATGACAAATGCGCATAAAGATGCATTATTCGTTCTGGTTAAATCATTATCCAAGTCAGAGAAGCGACAATTTAAATTGTATGTTGGGCGCTTGGGGGTGAATACCGATGCCAAATTTCTTGCTCTTTTTAATTTAATGGACAAAATTAAAGTATATGATGAAAAATTAATACTGGAAAATGGTATTGTTAAGAAGGCACAGCTGTCTAACCTTAAGGCCCACTTGTACAAACAAATTTTGGTGAGTCTAAGGTTAAACCCCGTGAATCAAAATATTAGGGTACAGATACGGGAACAATTGGATTTTGCTACCATTCTGTACCAAAAGGGGCTGTATAAGCAAAGCCTTAAAATATTGGATAAGGCCAAGGCTACCGCCATTGAGAATGAGGAGAAGAACGTGGCCTATGAAATTGTGGAATTTGAAAAGTTGATCGAGACCCAGTATATTACCCGTAGTATCCCGGATAGGGCAGATGAACTGGCCGTACAGGCCAAGCATCTTTCGGCCCAAAACGTAATTACCAGTAAATTATCCAACCTAGCACTGCAGTTGTATGGACAAATGCTTAAAATAGGCTATGTACGGAGTGATGAGGATTTTAAAAGAGTGCAGAAATATTTTGAAAAACACCTTCCAAAATATAAAATAGAAGACCTGGGCTTTAGGGAAAAACTTTGGCTTTACAAAGCACATCTCTGGTACAGCTTTCTAACCCAGGATTTTTTATCCTGTTATAAATATTCCAGTAAATGGGTAGATCTTTTTTATGAAAATAAGGAAATGATCTATCTCAACCCTGTATTCTTTTTAAAGGGTAACCATTATTTGTTGGAATCTTTATTTTATGTAAAATATAGCTCCCAATTCAAGGAAACTTTGGAGAAATTGGAAAAAATTGTCGAGAGTAAGGAATTTCCTGACAATGACAATATAGCGTCCTTGGCATTTTTATATATCAATTTAAACAAACTGAACCTTCATTTTTTGGAAGGTAATTTTGAAAAGGGCCTTTATTTGGTCAAAATTGTAGAATACGGTATAAATAAACATAAGGATAGGATAGACCAGCATCACGTAATGGTATTGTACTATAAGATTGCATGTCTATATTTTGGAATCGGGGACAACAAGACCTGTATCCAATATTTAAAGCGAATCATTAATAATAAGAACCTTAAAATGCGTGAAGACCTAATGTGCTTTGCCCGTGTTTTAAGCCTAATAGCCCATTATGAAGCCGGTATGGACTATCACTTGGAAGTGCAATTGAAAAGTACCTATAAGTTCTTGTTAAAAATGAACGATTTACATGCCGTACAAAAGGAAATGATCAAATTTTTAAGACGTTTGGGCGATATCTTTCCACACGAGCTGCCCAATGAATTTCAGAAGTTGTATGATGAATTAAGGAAATACGAAAACCATCCCTATGAAAAACGTGCCTTTTTATACCTGGATATAATCTCTTGGCTGGAAAGTCATTTGCAAAATAAACCTGTAGCACAGATTATAAAAGAAAAGGCCTTGTCCGTTACCCGATAAAATTTATTCTTGAAAAGTAAAAGCTTACACATAAACCATCTGCTAGAGATTAATCTGGCCATGTTATTTATTAGTACTTCCGGAGCTCTGGGAAGATATGTTCAATTACCGGTACCGGTGACCATAGCCAGTAGGGCAGGATTGGCATTTTTGTTTTTGATGCTCTACTGTAAATGGAAAAAAATATCGTTCCATATCGAGAAAAGGGATAGGCCGGTACTTTTTTTAGGTGGAATTTTGATGGGGGTTCACTGGTTGACCTATTTTTATGCCCTGCAGTTTTCCAATGTCGCCATAGGTATGCTATCCATGTTTACCTATCCTATAATAACGGCCTTATTGGAACCGTTGATATTAAAAACGTCTTTCCAAAGAATTCATTTTGTTTTGGGGCTATTGGTATTGGGCGGAATTTATTTGTTGGCACCGGATTTTGATTCGGGCAATTCCCATATTATTGCCGTGGGCCTTGGTGTTTTTTCGGCTGTGGCATACGCTCTTAGGAATATTATATTAAAGTCCAGAGCGGCACATTACAATGGTTCCATGATGATGACCTATCAAACGGGCATAGTGGGATTTATTTTGGCCCCTGTATTTTTTATGTATAATATTGAAGCCATAAGTGATCAATGGCCGGCACTGTTAACCTTGGCCTTGTTCACCACAGCCATTGGGCACACCTTGTTCCTAAATTGTTTTAAACACTTTAGCATTACTACGGTGAGTATTTTAAGTAGTATACAACCTATATATGGGATATTGATCGGTATAGTTTTTCTATCGGAAATTCCTAGCTGGACTACGGTTATGGGCGGTATACTAATTTTAAGTTCTGTGGTGATAGAGAGCGTGCGGTCTTACAAATAAATATACTAGTTATTTATAGAGGGAGTATTTGGATTATATTCCTTTACCAAGCTTTCGGTAAGTTTTTCAAACTCATTGTTTTTTGCCATTGCCCGTACTTTAACTGGGTCAAAATCACCATTAAAATACAGGAATGATCCGGTTTTATTATTGTTGTTGAATATTAAAATTTCCTTGACAGAATTTTTGCGCTCCCTTACGGAAACCACGGAACGTTTTAAATCATCATTTTTACGAAAAATCTCGATAAAGGAATTTCCAGTAATATCGTTCATTTGTTTGTTCAGGAAATCGGCCTTTGCAGGAGTCTCTACGGGAAACTGCATATACCTCAAATCTTTGGTATCTCCTATCAATGTATTTATTTCCGGGGAAATATTGCTTAAAAGCGATATCATAAAATGGGGTACACGGATGGCGGTAACCTGGCTGTCATTTTTATGGGCGTCGTAAAAGGTATCTATGGAATTGTAACTTCCACAAGAAACCAATAACATCATACTCAGAATAAATAGTGTTGTCTTGCCCATGGATATAAATTTTATGTTGGCATTAGGAATGTGCCACTTGTAAATGTAGTGAAAAAATTACGTACATGCATTCCATACACTGTCCTCTGGAGGAGGGGCGATAAGTTGTAGCATTTCTTTTTTTACGGGGTGAACAAAGGAAAGTCTTCTTGCGTGCAAGTGGATACTTCCATCTTTATTGCTTCGGTCCGATCCATATTTTAAATCACCCTTAATGGCGCACCCTATGGCTGCCAGTTGTGCTCTTATTTGATGGTGCCTACCCGTTTTCAAATCAATTTCCAATAAAAAATAACGATCCAGGCTCTTAATGACCTTATAGTCCAAAATGGCCTTTTTGCTATCAGGAACTTCATTTTTATGGCCGTAGGATTTGTTTTGTTTTGTATTTCGCTTTAACCAATGGACCAAGGTATCATTTTCCTTTTCGGGCAATTTATTGACCACGGCCCAGTAGGTTTTTTGGGCATCCTTTTCAGCAAACAATTTGTTTAGTCTGGGTAAGGCTTTTGAGGTTTTGGCAAAGACTACGATACCTGTGGTTGGTCTATCCAAGCGGTGGGCTACCCCCAAATATACGTTACCGGGTTTGTTGTGCTTTGTTTTAATATATTGTTTTACAACCTCGCTCAGTGGAGTGTCCACTGTTTTATCCCCTTGTACTATATCGCCTGCCCTTTTGTTAACGGCTATAAGGTGATTGTCTTCATATATGACCTGAAGATTCTCTGGGGTAGAAATTATTTTTGTGGACACTTAGGTTGAATTAATTTTCTAGTTCAAAGGCCAAAATCGCTAAAAGAAATGGCATAAATTATAGGGGATACTATTAAACCCGTTTAATATTGCTCCTCGTCACTTGGGAAATCCCTGGTTTTTACGTCATCGACATATTTTGAAATGGCATTGCCCATTTCTTCGTATAAGTTAAGGTATCTCCTTAGGAATCTCGGATTAAATTCTTGTGTAATTCCCAATAGGTCGTGTATCACCAACACTTGACCGTCTACACCATTTCCTGCTCCAATACCTATAATAGGAATAGAGACGCTTTCTGCAACTTCCTTGGCCAACTTGGCGGGAATTTTTTCAAGGACAATACTAAAACAGCCCATTTTCTCCAAAAGTTTGGCATCTGCGATTAGTTTACTGGCTTCATCTTCCTCTTTTGCCCTGACCGTATAGGTACCAAATTTGTAAATGGATTGTGGTGTTAGGCCCAAATGGCCCATTACCGGGATACCTGCATTCAAAATTCTTTTGACCGATTCCTTGATTTCCTGTCCACCTTCAACTTTTACAGCATGGGCGCCACTTTCTTTCATGATCCGTATGGCAGACCGCAAGGCCTCTTTGGGATCACTCTGATAACTTCCAAAGGGTATGTCAACAACTACCAGGGCACGATTTACTGCACGAATTACAGAAGAGGCGTGGTAAATCATTTGATCTAAGGTAATAGGCAAGGTAGTTTCATGTCCGGCCATCACATTACTGGCAGAATCGCCCACTAATATTACATCTACGTTGGCAGCGTCGACAATTTTGGCCATAGAATAATCATAAGCCGTTAACATGGATATTTTCTCTCCGTTCTTTTTCATATCAACGAGAGATTTTACAGTAACTCTTTTGTATTCTTTTTTGGCAGTGGACATTTATTTCGGTTTTGGTGGGATAAAAGTAATGATTTGTTCCAAAAATTAAAGTTGTTTCAACCTTTTGTTTTTTTTGATTATTTTTAATTGACTTCTAAATGCATTTCAAATGAATAAAATTTGGTCAATCATTTTGTTCTTTATGTTCGCCTCTGCTATGCATGCTCAGAATGGAGGAGAGGAGTTGGTGAAAAACACCATTGATGCTTTTTTTAAGGCCTTTCATGAACAGGATTCAATGGCCATAAAGGAAACGGTTTCCAAGAATATTGTGATGCAGACCATTGGAAAAAATGCCGAGGGTACCGAGGAAGTGAAAACTGAAAATTTCGGGCACTTTCTAAAATCGATAGTGTCCATTCCGTCCACGACAAAATTTGAAGAAAGAATCCTGAATTATAATATTCAAATTGATGGCTCCATGGCGAATGCATGGACGACCTACGAATTTTGGGTGAATGATGGCTTAAGCCATTGCGGCGTAAATTCCTTTCAACTCTTCAACCAACAGGGTAGCTGGAAAATTATTTATTTGATCGATACCAGAAGGAAAGTAGGTTGCAATTAAAGCTTGCTATGGGGAACTGAAATTTATTCAACCTAAATATTTCATAAACCATGGGTTATGGATTCCTATTTACCCATACCAAGTCAAAATTAAAATACCTTCCTGTAAAATTTGAAGATATTTCTTGGCCCCAACTCCTTGGACCAATTTCCATATTCGCTTTGATTATTGTCAATGGCTTCTTCCCAAGTTTTTGAAAATACCCTTTTCGTTCAGGAAGATATGCAGGCAGAAATCTCCCGTATTAAATGTCGTCCTTAAATATATATAATGTGATAAAAAAATCCTGTTTTTAGGGGATTGTGGGAAGTGGAATTTATATGGACTTTTAACATACTTAAAGGTCAGTTTCGGAAAATAGAATAAGGTAGCAAATCCAGTGGTCAGATTAAGGAACTTATATAGCTGCCAAAAATAAGTATTGAAAATTAGGTGTTTAACCAATATGAAAAACAATGAAAACAAAAATTGTATTACTAATTACCGTGTTGGGATTATTGTCTATATCTGCTATTAATTTAGTAAACGATATAGTCGCGAAATTGGGAATGGATGCCAAATATGCACAATATAGTATTCTTGGCAATTTTGTTGGGAGATTTGATTCAGGTCCTATGAATAATGGAGTTGGCAATAATTCCTTTAAAGTACCTTATGCCAAATTATTGCCTTCAATAATTTCCGGGGATAAAACCGGGGCGGCGGAAGAGTTATGTGTCTATATCAAAACTTATATCAACAGTGAGGAATTTATGGCGTCATATAATGAGCTTAGGGAAGATGCCATGCCTTTGACCAACTCGAATGGTGTTGGTTTGACCTCCTTGAAAAAGGATCTTAAGGTCATAAATTCAAATATTGAGAATTACCCTAATGACAAGGCCTACGTTGCAGAGCAGAAAAAACTAAGGGACGAGACCCAAGCCAGTATCAACGGTATAATGGAGGAATCCAAGAAACAATTTCCAAATAAGGATTTATGGGAACAGTCCTTTCCTGCGAATCCGGAAGTTTTGGTCAAAAGAAGATTGCAGGAATACTTGGCATTGGCAGGTACAGTGGATTTCAGCGCCAAACTTACTGAGCCGGATAATTATAAAATTCGAAAATTTGTAAATCCGGCCTATGAAAAGAAAAGTCTACAATGGAAAGCTTGCTACAGGGCAGGGAAGGAGGTAAATGATGTTTTTACCGCTTTTGTTAAGGAATGGCTCAATGGTGAAATTATTGCCACGGTTAAAACAAAGATGTCCGTAAACAGTTCTGCATCAAAGGAGAATAACAACACTGCGCCCATGCCAACAACCGCTGTAGCGGAAAACAGTACTACTGAGGTTAACACCGCAACTACTCCGCAACAGGATAATGTAGGTACGGATGAAGGCATAAAGGCCAAAAAATCATTGATAGGTAAGATAAAAGATAAGGCGAAGGCCGTAATTAAGGATTGATCCAAAGTTACATGGGTAATTTTAAAGAAATTGCCATTTGCAAAATGAAAGCAAACTGTAATAATAAGAGCATAGCCAGAAGGATAGAAGGCGACGATCGCATCGTGATCGATTGTTGTGTTCATGCAAAAATTATTGTCAATCGTAAATGAAGAATTTATTAATACCTTATTCTTTCAACTTACTCAAGTGGTTTTTATTGCTTTTTATCGGATTTCGTGAATCTTCGATTTAGTTCATTGATTTCTACTAGTTATTTCAAGGTAGTCATGAACCTTCGGTTTCTTTGTTGTCCAATGAAACCGACCCAGAAGGTTGATATAACCGCCTTCTTTCATTTTACTTAAGTGTTTTTTATTGTTTTTAAACGGTTTTCGTGAATCTTCGATTTCTCTGCTGTCCAATGAAACCGACGCAGGAGGTTAATAAATACCTTATTCCTAAATAAACAGGCAATGAATAAAACGAAACAAACCTGCCTGCCGGCAGGCAGGAGAAAAGACCCTTCTTCGCTAGGTGGTCCATAAAATCTTGGGATTTCATGGACCGATGCCATGGCCTAAATTATTTCCAAGGCTTCAATAATTCTTTACGGCCATGCCATCTCCACAACGGAAGAAGATCGACCTAACAAGGCACTTTGAAGACAATGTTCAACGGTATTCAGTAACCGACAATGATTTATTGAAAATAAGGGTTAACGGAACAAAACAAGAACTCTAGGATAGCTTATTCTATCTTTTAATAATTCAAATACAACTTTTGAGATTGATCCTACGTTTAATTGTAGTTATTGGCTTTTGGTAGCTGATATAAATTTGATCAACTTTTCCGGTGAATCGGTCTGTATGCCATCGACGCCAAGATCAAGAAGCATTTGCCACTGCTGTTCGTTATCCCCGTCATCGTCCACAAATACCTTGACATTATTTGCATGTAGTTTTTTCACAAAGGATTTGGATATATGGCCCATATCGGATGCCATAATTTTAGGTGCATAAGCGTTAAGTACCCTTTGGATATTTCTTTTATTACCCGGATCTGGCATTATTAAGCATTCTGGACAATTAGTTCCAATATCTGTTAGTGATTTATGGTCCTTTGCGGAGATATACCAAACTATGGCTTCCTGCATGCCATAGTTTTTTATTATTGATATCAAAGCCTTGGGGTCTGCCTCCTTTAGGTCTAGATATATACCGATTTTTCCTTGGCATAGCGCCAAGATTTCCTCAAAGGTGGGTATTTTGGTGTTACGCCATTTTTCGTCCAATTTTATTCCTATATCCAGAGCGCGTAATTGGGACAAGGTAAGATCGCTTACCTTTCCAGATGTCCCTATCACATAGGCATCTATGGTAGCATTGTGGACACTTACAAATTCACCATCCTTGGTGGTCCTAACAGCAATTTCAACGAAATCACATCCCAGATCTATGGCTTTTTGATACGCCGCCAGTGAATTTTCCGGAATCCCGTTATGTTCTCCTCTATGGGCTATAACATAGGTGTTGCCATTTTTTGGTTTTGGCAGTCCGTATTGTGCAAAGCTCTTTAAAGAGGCTATAAGGACGATGGACAATACTATTTTAAAATACCTATGCATTTGCTATATCATAATAAGTAATTCGGTACAACTCCTTTATTGCAGGCTAAGGTGCAATTAGCTTATGGTATGTGGCCAAGTAATAGGGCAGGAGATAAAATGTACCTTCGTGCTCCGCGTAACCATTACCTTCGTTATCGTGAAGAACAAAGGCATCCCTATCCAATCTTACATGACCCCTTTCATCTATTGGAAGGGCATAGGTGTCATTGCCCCAGCCCATACCTGATGCCTGTCCCGGTGTAGGATCCAGTAAAACATCCAATCGGTGGGTGTTGTCCATATCATAGCCTATTAGATCCAAGGGAATTCGCTGTAAAGTTTCCGTCATGTATTTGGTATCCAAACTACTTTTGTAATACCTGTCAATGGTAGCTTTGGCAAATAATGGATTTTCAATAAACAACTCTTCGGGCTTAAAAAAACCTTCATCCACTTTTTGGTTAAAAAAACCGGCCATAGCACCGTAGAGTCCGTCCCAAAAGGCGTTTTTCTGTTTGCTTATATGTAACCAGGCATTTTCCAGGGCAATACGGTACATAAGTAACCTTTCCGGATTCTGTTCGTAATTTATCAGGCCATATAGACTCATTAGGCCCAGGTTGTTGTCCCAAGGAACAGCATTTTCAGGTGGAAAAAATTCTTTGGCATGCATGGCGTAGATATCATAATTTTCCTCTTCGCGCAGCTTTTCGGCCACTTCTTCATAAATAGGGTCTCCGGTGACATGGGAGGCGACATTTAAAAAGGAAAGCATCATCATGGCATTTAGTCCGCGTTGATCCCAGCCCCAAATAGAATTAAAATAGTCAGGATCAAAACTCCCCCAACGGGTTGGTTTTTTGTCGTAATCCACCAATTTGAAACCGTGCCGAATAAGGTGGTCGGTTACATCGGCGACCACTTGTTTAACGGCCTCTTTCTCTTCTTTGGTCTCCGCAATTAAATCGTGGTATATACCATAATAAAAATAATGCCCCGCCAACTCATCAGAGCTTGTATCGCATTTCCATCTATAGTTACCGTCATCACTGAGGGGGAAACGGGGAAAAATATCTTTCCAAAAGGGGTCTTTTGCCTGATTTCGGCGATTGTATTCCCTATTGTATTGCTCATTAACAGGTTCATGCCAATCTACAGGTATGATGACCCTGGCAGGAAATCCGGGTTCATAGGTGATGTCTACCAACCATTTTAAGGCATAAAAACTTCTATTGGCCAATTCGCGGGCCTCTGGATCTTTAGTGAGTGCGTATCTAAATGCTTGGGCCGCGCCGTACATGGCAGTGTACTGTCCGTCATTGTCCGAGATGGCCAATTGGCTGGTATTGATATTGAATTGTTCCGAAAGATGGTTCTGACAAATAAAGCCCATCCTGTTGTGTCTTTCCTCTACCTGTTTTGTAAAATGGGTCGCTTTTTCGGCATAGGTCATTTCCTTTGAAATAATTTGGGCAAGGCCGTTCTTGGTGGCGATCCAAGCCGTGTCTTCCAAATCCACGGCAATATCGTTTACATGGTTATCCGGTAACCATCTACGGCTGGATCGGTAGAAAAAATTGTCGTTTTCTATCCTGAAGGCTCCATTTTTGGTACCAAACCAGACTTGCCCATTTTGGCCGGAAGCCGCAGAGGTAAAATGATTGTAGGGAACTCCTTCTTTACCGGTATACAGTTTCCAGTTGCCCTTATCCAAGCGACCAATACCTTCCTTGGAACCAAACCACAGACGGTTATTGGAGTCTACCGTCAAGGCGGCAACCTCTTTCAGGGCCCAACTATAATTCTCGTCATAGGGGAGTTCCTGTTGCCATTTGTTTTTTCCAGTTTTTAGATATAGTCCATTTTCACAACCCACATAGGTGGTATTGCCATAAGTTGCCCAGCTCAGGACCTTACCGGAATTTTCAGGTAGCCCCTTAAAACTAGGAGAGGCAACAGATTTTGAAGCTATGTTTTTGGAGGACCATTTGGAATCCTTCCATTCAAATTGTCCCGAGGAGGTTGTTGCAATTGGCGTATTATTGATTATTTGTATGAGATCGATGTTTCCCTGGGGAAGCCCTTCAGCATTCCCATGTATAACGGCTATGTCCTGATAAAACTTGGTTTCCTGTGCATAAGTACCAAAGGAAAAATGAATTATAAAGAGTACTAGAAATAGTTTTGATCTCATGTTCGTTAAGTTATAGTTCCAAGACAAAAATCTGCATGGTTGGTGTTTCTCCATTGTTGGAAACCATACGGTTATAGGCTATTTTACGCCCATCGTGCGACCAAACCGGGTTTTTAGGTGGATTTTGCGTTGGTTTCGTTAAGACAGTATTTTTTCCGCCTTCGATATTTAACCCCATCAAAGAATTTTGCCAAACATAGATTAAGCGATGCTCTTTAGGGTGCCAGCGTACCCCTCCTTGTACATCCGAGTCATGAAAGGTCCGTTGTACGGGTTCGCCTCCCCAAGGGGAGATGGTGAATATTTGTTTTATGTTATGGTCATCCTGGGCCAAATAAGCTAGCATACTTCCTCCATAAGAGGAACGGACAATACCTTCGCACCCTGGATACTTGTTATTGGTCGTATAGGTAAGCCTGCGTTGCTGAGTTCCTTTTGGAGGGGCTGGCATGGTGGTTTCCGTTCCTTCCAAAGCACCGTCTCCAGGAATGGTGATATCTTCCGGGATGTCCACGATATAAACTTCATCTACCTGCTCTCCTTCTTTGTTGGTGGTTGTCCCAATAAAGGCCCTTGCCCTTTGGGTACCGCCATCGGATTTCAGGTAACCGGAATGTCCCACCCAACTATCTCCGGCCGCTTTGCTAATTTCATCGGACCCCGGATTTGGGTCTGGCACTACTTTTACCACGAGGGCACTGAACCATTCCCCGGAAAAATTTTCACCGTCGGGGGATTCGGCAACAGTTACCGGTTGATGATTTTTGGATACCCCTATGGTTCTTAGATTATGTGTTACACCGGTAGAGTCTTCCAATTTCTTCATAATGGCATCATTGTAGGTAAAGCCTATCCATTGACCGTCGCCGCTATATTCATGACGGTGGGTTCCTCCTCTGAGAGCTCCTACCGTAAACGGAGGGGAGATGTCCCTGGCATCCATAAAAATGGGCTCTCCGGGTTTGTCATCCTTTATAATTACTCCAGATCTACGCCATTGCTCGTAAGGTTTCTCTTCGGAGCAATTCATTAGCCCATGTATAAATACTACCTCATTATTGGCATGGCTATAACTTACCGCGCCAACTCCCGGGCCATAGGCCTGGTTTTGTTCCAGTTCATATAAAACCACTTTTTCGCCGGTTTTAAGATGTATCTTTTCTATTTTTCCATTGCCGCCAATGCCACCTTTTTCAGTTCGTGTATCATAGACCAGCCATTCATCATCTGGAGAAAAGTTATCATTGCTGTCCAGATCATGGTTATAAGTTAGGTCTTGGGTTCTTTGCTTTTCCATTTTAAAATTATTTTGTCCACAAGCACTAAATAGTATGGGAGTCACGAATAATAGGAGCATAGGTCTATTTTCAAATTTAAACTTCATAGGCTTTTTTGTAAAATCCATACTACTTACTTAGGTTGTTAATATTTTAAATTCTATTCTTTAGTTATTTTTTTCAGGAGCACTGATAACCCCCAAATATCGTCCCATCCAATAGGGTAACAGCCAGATATCCCCGGCAGAAAACTCTTCGGAACCGTCCTTTGCGTAGTTTCTGTCCAATCTAAACATATTGGCATTATGGCGTTGAACCGGTCTTTCGTCCGGAGGCAGCACTTCACTAAGGGTCTGCTCCCTAAAATTAGGTTCCAAGAAGGTGACATCTTTTCTATGGCTGTTCATAATGTTCCAGGAAACCATATCCATGGGGTGTTCCCTAAGGTACCAGGCGGCCTCTTCCAAATCGAATTCCTGAGTTCCGGTAAGGGCCGTCATAATATTCCATGCCCCTTCTTTTTCTGGCCTTTCTATTTCCCAATGATCAATTATAGCGTCTTTAAATTTTGTTTTCAGGGTGTCGTTAAAGGCATATTTGTAAAGGCCCCAGTACCCTATAAAGTACATTTCATCATCGGAATGGTTCCAGGATTCGGACAACATCTTGCTCCAATCATCTGCATCATCCGGAGCTTTGGCCACATCTTTCATAGGCCACATCAGGTTGTCCAAATAGCCGTGATTATCCATTAGATCGAAGGCTTTTTCCTTGTATTTTTCCTTGCCGGTAAAATGATAGGCCGTTTGCAACATTCCTATAATATTGGAAGCATTTATTTTTCTATCGCCTACCATCTTTGGTCGGGCATTTACATATTCTGGATTCCATCGGCCCCATGTGGTAGGTTTCCCATCAAAATCAACCATATACAGATCATTTCTTACAATATGGCTCATAAGGGTGTCTATTAAAACAATGGCGCGATCTTTAAGATCGTTGTCCATAAGTTCGGCCATGGCACCATAGGCAAAAATGTGCCCAATGGCCTCATCACTACTGGTGGTAGATTTCCAATCCCATTCTGGGTCATCGGAATGTTGCCATCTTTCCGGGTCATGCAAGCGCTCTTTATAACCACTTCTTTCAAAGGATCTGGAAGGAAAGCCCGGTACCGGGTTAATGCTGAACAATCTCTCCATGGCATCCATAGCTTCCCTACAGTTCTGAAGGGCATCTTCCGATTTGGTCACTGCATAACGGAATACCTCACCCGCTAGGTACATGGTAGTCCAAAGTCCGTCGTTATCGGAATCTGAAAGTCGCCCTGTATCAAAATTGCCATTGTCCATATCCACCAAGGTTGCATTAAAACCAAGTCGGATATGTCTGTTGCGCACTTGTTTTTCATAGTATTGGGCCTTGTCGAACAAGGTCATTTCCTCATATACTATTTGTCCCAGGCCGGCATCGGTCAATATTAGGATAGAACCATCTGTACCTTTGGATATGTGTATTACATTGTTGCTAGGCAACCAGCGTTTTCCATAGTAGTAATCAAATTTTCCGTCTTTCTTGAGCATAAATGCCCCTTTGGTGGATCCGAACCAAAGGTGGCCATCAATTACATCGACATAGGTGATTTCTGTCCAAGGCAATTTGGTTTTCTTTTCCCCGATTTGTTTTCCAGTTGTGGCATCCACTTCTAAATAGCCATCCAAGGTGGTAAGTATCAATTTATTATGCAATAGGGCAAAGGAGGTAAAATTACCGTTTTGGAAAACCGTTTTCAGGGTCTGACCCTTTGGGTTGAAGGAGGCAATGGATTTTTCTCCCAATATCCAGAACGTACTGTTTTTCTTATTGAATTTAATGGCTTTTACCTTGTCCTTGTCAAGCACTCCCGTCCAGTTCTTCTTGTTTTTGGAAACATATTGAAGCATTGGACCGTCACTGATCAAAAATTCGAAATCGTTTCCTGCAGCAAAAACATTGGCTTTTGGCAAATCGTGTTTTAAGTATAGACTGCCGGCCCAGGCATTGCTGAGTACGGCCTTATCATCCAGGTATACAAATTGATCTTTATATATGGTAATCGCCGTAATATTTTTATCGGTAAGCGGACGGTAGGTCTTATCCTGTAAAAGGACTCCAGGATATAGGAATTGGCCGTCGTGGGTACGCAATATGCCCTCGGATGAAGCCACTTGTATAACCTCGTTCCGGTCCATAAATACCTGAGACAACATAAGTTTGTCCCCTTGCTTGTTGTATTTTATGCTATAATCCTGCAGGTATGGAACATCCTTATAAACGGGCAAGGATGCTGTTTTTGTTTCACCTTTAGGGGCATCTGAACAAGATATGGTTACCAAGAGTACGGCCCATATTAAATTTCGAAAACTTTTTGTCATGTAATTATTATTATGGTTGCAATAGATAGGCAGTCTCTAAATATTAACATTAATAGGTATTCCTTCAATGAGGTACTACAGCCCTCTACAAATAAACCTTATTTGAAGGGATAGAACTTCCTATATTTTACATGATTTACATCATATATTGCCTTTAATATTCATTTCTAATTAATTTTTGAAATAAAGTGTTAGAATAATTGAAATTTTTTTGGTGGCCGATTATTCAAATGGGGATGAAATTGTTTATTGATGAAGTTGGTGTCCCGGAAGTAAACATCTTTTAAGAGCCAAGAGCCAAGAGCCATGAGCCAATAGCAAAGAGTGAAAATGAAAAAGACATATTCTAGAGAAAAGAGAAAAGAGAAAAGAGAAAAGAGGAAAGAGAAAAGAGAGGTTAATTTGAAAATGAGTCAATTTGATAATTTGGAAATGAACCAATGTACTAATGAGTTAATGTGGAAAGTAGAATGAAGCATTATTAATTTTCTCTATAAATTATGAGGTCTCTTCCGATAGTTGTCGTGATGCCCTTAAAATGACGAAATTAAGGGCTCCTTCCCTTGGTTAAGCCTGTCCCGCGTTTTCCGCGGGAGGAAAAGGTGGATTCTCCGCCAGTAGCGGAGGAGACGGAAGGGATTGAAAGACTAGGCCTTGGGAGGGGACTATAGATAGAGTATGGGTTGAAACACACCCCTAACCTCCCGCTAAAAAGAGGGACAGGCTCTCTCAAGAGGGGATTTTGTTTTTTGCCAATGAGTCTAGCATCTAGATTCTAGGCTCTAGATTCTCAATACTGCTTTACTTCAAACATAAGCATTGTACACTGTAAGAAGCAGATTGCCGCGCTGCGCCCGTCTGACGGCCGGGCAGGCCTCCCTATCGGCAGGTAAACTCACAATGACAACAGCAAGGGCTCCTCCCTTGTGACGAAGGGAGGTGGCTTCGCCATAAGCGAAGACGGAGGGTTTTGAAAGCCCAGATCCTTGGTGTAAGACAATTGATAGAGTATGGGTTGAAACATACCCCTAACCTCCCGCTAAAAAGCGGGACAGGCTCTCTCAAGAGGGGATTTTGTTTTTTCCAATGAGTCTAGCATCTAGATTCTAGGCTCTAGATTCTCCATACTGCTTTACTTCAAACAGAAGCATTGTACACTTTAAGAAGCAGATTGCCATGCTGCGCGTGCATGACGGCTGGACATGTCTTTCTATCGGCAGTTAAACTCACAATGACAGCAGCAAGGGCTCCTCCCTTGTGACGAAGGGAGGTGGCTTCGCCATAAGCGAAGACGGAGGGTTTTGAAAGCCCAGATCCTAGGTGTAAGACAATTGATAGAGTATGGGTTGAAACATACCCCTAACCTCCCGCTAAAAAGCGGGACAGGCTCTCTCAAGAGGGGATTTTGTTTTTTCCAATGAGTCTAGCATCTAGATTCTAGGCTCT
>NZ_JACLHY010000019.1 GCF_014397245.1 Arenibacter arenosicollis
TTCCGACTTTTGTCCCATAAAAAGGTCCAAAAGCCACCTTCCCTTGTCAAGGGAAGGAGCAAATGTTATTGCTATATTTAGGAAATACTTGAGAATTATAGCAATGAAAAAAGAATAAAGGGTTCCTCCCCCTAGAAGGGGAAGGTGTTCTGCTTCACCTCAAGTGAAGTGGAACGGAAGGAGTGATTAACGGAGGGTCAATTGTTGTTCAGAGCTGGATCCCTTCCGACTTTTGTCCCATAAAAAGGTCCAAAAGCCACCTTCCCTTGTCAAGGGAAGGAGCAAATGTTATTGCTATATTTAGGAAATACTTGAGAATTATAGCAATGAAAAAAGAATAAAGGGTTCCTTCCCCTATTAGGGGAAGGTGTTCTGCTTCACCTCAAGTGAAGTGGAACGGAAGGGGCGATTAACGGAGGGTCAATTGTTGTACAGAGCTGGATCCCTTCCGACTTTTGTCCCATAAAAAGGTCCAAAAGCCACCTTCCCTTGTCAAGGGAAGGAGCAAATGATATTGCTATATTTAGGAAATACATGAGAATTATAGCAATGAAAAAAGAATAGAGGGTTCCTTCCCCTAGAAGGGGAAGGTGTTCTGCTTCACCTCAAGTGTATTGGGACGGAAGGGGTGATTAACGGAGGGTCAATTGTGGTTCAGAGCTGAATCCCTTCCGACTTTTGTCCCAGAGAAAGGTCCAAAAGTCACCTTCCCTTGTCAAGGGAAGGAGCACAATGATTATTATTTTTGAGAGGGATATGAAGCCTAAAAAGATACATAACAGACCTGAAACCAAAACAAATAGAATTCAGCTTCGAAAAAACCTGACTTCAGCAGAAGCCTTTCTTTGGAACGAATTGAAGGGAAAGAAATTGAATGGCAGGAAATTTAGGAGACAACATGTTATAGGTATTTATATTATGGACTTTTATTGCTCTGAGGAGAATTTGATAATAGAATTGGATGGAGAGGTTCATAATCATGCAATCGTAGGCGAAAATGACGACAAAAGAACTGCATATTTGAATAGGAATGGATACAAGGTTATCCGTTTTGAAAATAAAATGGTTTTTGAAAATTTGCTCAGCGTTTTACAGGAAATAAGGGATAATTTTAATGATAAAAAAGAATAAAAAGCTCCTTCCCCTAGAAGGGGAAGGTGTTCTGCTTCACCTGAAGTGAAGTGGAACGGAAGGGGTGATTAACGGAGGGTCAATTGTTGTTCAGAGCTGGATCCCTTTCGACTTTCGTCCCTGAAAAAGGTCCAAAAGCCACCTTCCCTTGACAAGGGAAGGTGCTAATGATATTGCTATATTTAGGAAATACATGAGAATTATAGCAATGAAAAAAGAATAGAGGGTTCCTTCCCCTAGAAGGGGAAGGTGGACCAATCCACGGCTGAGTGGATTGGGACGGAAGGGGTGATTAACGGAGGGTCAATTGGTGTTCAGAGCTGGATCCCTTCCGACTTTTGTCCCATAAAAAGGTCCAAAAGCCACCTTCCCTTGTCAAGGGAAGGAGCAAAGTGGTTGATATATTGGGGGAATAAGGGATGATGCACTGAGCACAGATTTTAATTGTTATATTGTGGTTTAATACAAGTTATTCGGGAAGTTATATGAATATAAAGGATAAAATAAAAGAGCTTGCACAAACCTATAGCCAAGAGTTTGTAGGTATCAGGAGGTATCTGCACCAGCACCCGGAACTGTCCTTTAAAGAGTATGGAACCTGTACCTATGTACGGCAGCAACTTACAGCTATTGGAATCGGCACTATTGAATCTGTGGCTGAAACAGGTTTATTGGCTACTATTCATGGAACTAATAAAGGCAAAACCATCCTTTTAAGGGCGGATATGGATGCCCTACCCATTCATGAAGAAAATACGGTGGAATACGCTTCCCAAAATAAGGGGGTTATGCATGCCTGTGGCCATGATGTACATATGACCTCTTTGTTGCTGACCGCTAAAATATTATATGAGCTTAGAAATGAATTTTCTGGAACTGTAAAATTATTATTTCAACCAGGTGAGGAAGTAATGCCAGGTGGGGCTACCTTGGTAATGAAAGAGGCCGCCTATAAGACCTTGGGCCCAATTCCCCATTTAGGTCAGCATGTGATGCCAAATCTTCCTGCTGGGAAAGTAGGTTTTAGGCCTGGACTGTTTATGGCCAGTATGGATGAGATTTATATTACTGTATTAGGAAAGGGCGGTCATGCAGCTGTACCTGAAGAATGCATAGATCCCATTCTAATTGCTTCCCATATTATTGTGGCTGCCCAACAAGTGGTCAGTAGAATGGCATCGCCTAAGACTCCCAGCGTATTGTCCTTTGGTCGCATTATTGGGGATGGTGCCAACAACGTAATACCGGACAAGGTAACTATTGAAGGTACTTTTAGGACCTACGATGAAGTGTGGAGAACGGAAGCGATTGAAAAACTCACTAAGATGGTGAAATCCATTGCAGCAGGGATGGGAGCGGAATGTATAGTAGATATTCCAAGAGGATATCCACATCTTAAAAATGATGTAGCCTTGACCAAATCCATGAAACAAGGTGCAATATCGTTCCTAGGAGAAGATAATGTAGTTGACTTGGATTTATGGATGGCCGCCGAAGATTTTGCTTACTACACCCAAAAAAACCAAGCCTGCTTTTATTTGTTGGGAGTGGGGAATACTGAAAAGGGAATTACTTCTGGCTTGCATACCCCAACCTTTAATATAGATGAATCTGCCTTGGGGACAGGTGGGGGATTAATGGCATGGCTGGCTTTGGAGTCTCTTGCTTAGGCATTGATCTTTCAGCATGGATACTTGCGACAAGGATGCCTACAGTTAAGCCCTGTGCTAGGATGAAAAATACCTCTTCTTATTGAGTGATATTCGTGTTGGGACTAAATGCTGGCCTTTTGCAGTTATGGGTGGAATAAATAAATGGCTTTATGGTAACCAATTAATGTTTTGTTTACTTTTAGGCATTCCATCGGTGCGTATACTATGAAAAACTATTTGCAGTATTTTATTAGTTTTCTGTTTGTGCTAATGATCTATGCCATTCATATGCTGCCGGTGTCGGATAGTATGCTGAATGAAAACAACACTAAACTATCCCATGTTTTTTTGGCTTCCCAGATTAGATATCATCAGGAATTTGCACCCTTTGCGAGACGCCCATTAACATCTTTGTTGATCGAAGGTTCATCCGGTATTTTTGGGGTGACCTTGGGTGAGTCTTTTGTTCTTGTCAACCTATTATTGTTATTTGTCAGTGGGATATTGATATATATCATTTCAATAAAGCTTAATGCTACAAAAGGTCAGGCACTATTTAATCAAGTTGCCTATTTTTTGACATTTTCCATTCTTTTCGCTTTTTTCCCTCCGGTTTTCAGCTATGATGAGCCGCTTCAGTACTGTTTGATCATGCTCAGTGTATTGGCTTTGATCCAGCAGAAGTGGCGGCATTATGTCCCATTATTTTTAATGGCCACCATAGCTAGGGAAAGTACTGTTTTTCTTTGGCCCGGCTTGGTAATTATATTTTCTGGTCTAAGTTTGAAATCAAAAAATATGTGGTCGCCAACAGTAAGAAAAAAATTGTTCCTGCTTTTTTTACCCCTTCCCTTATACGGTATTTATTTGGGGATATTTTTATGGGCAACCGGTATTTGGAAGGAAACCTCCGAGGTGGTCGCCAATAGACTCAGTTGTTACTTTGAGAATTTTGGAACGTATTCCAGCTCCGTAGAAACTATAGTATCATTTTTCTTGGTATTAGGTCCCAGTCTTTATTTTCTTTATATGTCCATGAAGCCAAAGGCATTTACCCTTTTGGAAAAAAAATACGTATTGGCCTTTCTGGTTGCTCTAGTGATAAATTCTCCCATTGTAATGGCAGCTACTTTGGCTAGGGAAACAAGGCTATTTGCATTGCCACTTTTTTTTATATGGCCTTTGGTCGGACAATTGTTTGGAAAGGATTTAACCCTTCTATCCAGGCCTGGTCTGTATCTGGATTGCTTTAAGAATTGGCGTTATAGAATCCTTTTATTGGCTTTGTGCCTAATAAATTATATGGTTTCGTTTAAGCTGTATGTTCCCAGTTTTCCTGCCAAGGATAATTTTTTTAATGAATATTTATTTGTACTTCTTTTAATGATATCACTGCACTTTGTTCTTGTTACTTTTAAGGATAAAAATAGGGGCACTGTAGGATAGGATTGGTCCACTCCAATAATTGTGGAATGCTATATTTAAGGAAAGTATAGTGGTTTAAGTTTTTAAACCCAGCAGGTAATTTTATATTGAAACCAATTTATTCCCTGACCTTTCTATGAACTACAGGAGCTACCAAATTGGGGTCATGGGGTAATGTGGATTGTTCAAATTCCAGTTTGTGTTCATTTCCCAGGTTATCATAGGATGCCAATACTATATCTAAATAGCCTTTTTCTATAATACTTTTGTCCTCGTCATTAATGGCATCATACTCATATGCCGGCAGTGCCTTGTAGGCATAGACTTTACCGTTTTCAAAGTAGTATTCTTCAACGCGATCTGTGACATCAATTCTTGTATACCCTAATTCAAATTGATCAAACAATGCTAATTCCTCATGGGTCAAGAAATACAAGGTACAGTTTAATCGTATGTCCTTATTCTCTATAATATTTAGAAAAATAGACTTTTCGTAAGGTATGGCATTGTTATTTTTAAGATAAAAGGACTCATATTTTATATATTCTGCAGGAAAATTTGGATCGTTATTGGGGGCTACAAAATTCCAAGCGCGCTGCATACCGTTGAGATGTATCCAATAGATAGGATCTTGGTATTTTCTTCCTAGAATTTCCTCAAGGCTCTCCAAAGAGGATAACATTCCGTAGCCGATCATTCCTACTTTGCCTTCTTGGATTTTTATAACGGACTTGCCATTCATTTGCTTACATTCTAAATTAATGATACAGAAGAAAGTTAAAATTTAATATGAATAAAGGTCATTTCAAAGCATCTTAACTAAGATTTCTTTACCAGATAACATGATGACGACTTGCCCAAATTTAGCTTAATTCACCAAATAATTGATATATACTTTTTAAAATATTTCATACAAAGCCTTGGTCCTATAATCGAATATTTCGTTCAGCTTTGCTTTAATAATCAATTCATTGGCTATACTCCCCAAGAAGCCCAATGGAGGTTGGTAGCTAACAATATCGGTCATTAAAGTCCCGTTGGATCTAGATTCTATAATATGCTGATGATGCCAAATCTTATATGGACCTACTCTTTGTTCATCCACGAAATAGCTATTTTCTTTTAAGTGCGTAATTTCTGTGACCCAAGTAGTTTTAATCCCTAATAAGGGAGAGACCTTGTAGCTTATAATCATGCCTGCATACATTGTTGTGGGAATATCTGCTGAAGTAATATCAAAGCCCATATAATCCGGGGTTATCTTTTTTAGATTGGTAGGGTTGGCAATAAAATTCCATACTTCTTCAAGACTGGCATTAATTTCTTGTGTTTTTTTAAATTGATAAAATCCCATGTGTACTAAATGTATTAATTAGAATTTGATTTCTTTCTTAATAATAATGAAAATACGAGGGGCAGCGTTGTAATTAATATTAAAGAGAGGAAGATTAGTCCATAATTATTCTTGACCCAAGTAATTTCACCAACAAAAAAACCTGTCAATAAAAAAAGGCTTATCCATAAAATAGCCCCTAAAACAGTATTCTTTAAAAATAAACGGCGTTCCATATAGACCATACCGGCCAAAAATGGAATATAGGTTCTAATAATTGGGAAAAAACGTCCAACAATTATGGCCCTTCCCCCGTGTTTATCATAAAATTTCTGGGCTTTTGGCAGATGTTTCAACAAGTAGTTTTTTAGAAAATAATTTTCGCTGCGTTCCAATTTTTCACCCAAATATTTTCCAGTGATAAAATTTAGAAGGTTTCCGATAATGGCGGCTATTATAAGAATTACCAGCAAAATCCAAATGTTTAGGTTGGTCGAAGCGGCAACTACTCCGGCAGAAAACAATAATCCATCCCCAGGCAAAAAAGGAAAGACGATAAGGCCGGTCTCGAGCATAATGATAAAAAAAAGTAGAACATAGGCGTAAAAAACATTATTGGCCACCAAGGCCAATAAAGCATCATCGGTATGCAATATTATTTCGAATAACTTGTCCATTGTAATTTAATTATTTAGAATCCCTTAATTATTTCAGTTGGAAATAATGCGGTAAGGAGGTACTTCGTCTTGTATTTAGGGTAAGATTGATGCCTTAATATTGGCACGGCAACAATGTTGTGGTATTTGTGTTTTGGCAAAAGGTAGATTTTCCATTGTAAAAATAGTTTATTAAATGTACGTAATATCTCCTATGATAAGATGTGGTCCTTATTAAATATTAAGTAAGGTTTAAGAAACTGTTCTTGTTTTTTTATTGTTAAACTAATTTAAATTTGTTGGGGCATGCTAGATAAACAGCCTTAAGGTGAAATATTTGGCAAAAACCAGGGAGGAATTGATTATAAAAAAACGTAGTCACACAATACAAGATGTGACTACGTTTTTTATGAATATAAAAATCGGGTTTTTCGCCCTTTGCTGCAAGTATCTAAGAAAGTACTATTGGACCTTAATTCTGTATTATTCTAAAATTAAACAAAGGTAATACCTTGTTTTGCGCAAATCTCCGCTACCTTTTGAAAGTCTGGTGGGCCAGGTGGTAGTTGGGATAATTCAGTGAACATATGTTCTATCCCGGCCGGAAAGGCAGAGGTAATCATTTTGGCATTTTCCGTGCCTACAACTGTCCAGGAATGTGGGATGTTTTTTGGGGCAAAGGCCACATCACCTTCATTTAAAAGCGTGGTTTCCCCATCGACCATTATTTCGACCTGTCCTTTAATTACCCTAAATATTTCATCTTCCTTAGTGTGGATGTGCGGCGGTATACCTACTCCCGGGCCCACGTTATCCACCCATTCCACGATCTGGCTTCCCGTTTCGCTACCCACTAATTTATGGGTCTGTATATCCCCTATTACATTTAGAACATTTCCTTCCTCGTCCTTAATAATCTTGGGTTCCGTTTTATCTGAATAGTCATTGTTTGCTGAGACCGACTGACATTGTATCATTCCTGGTACCAATGCAATTCCCAACCCTATTCCAGATGCTTTTAAAAATTTCTTCCTGTCCATAATATTGTTTTTAGAAATAGCAAATTAGGCTAATACTTAAAGCAATGGAATGTGAAAAACAGGGTATATCCTTAGATTTTGCAACTTTTAGTTTTCTCTAAGCATGGATGGGGTAATCCCAGTGTGTTTTTTAAAAAAATAGCTAAAATAATCTGGAGAGGAGAAGCCCAGTTCGTAACAGATTTCTTTGATGGTTTTATCCGTAAATTTTAATTGGTGGCGAGAGCTCATTATTCTTTTCTCGGTAATAATGGCCTTGGCGTTTACCCCAATGGTTTCCTTTATACATTCATTTAAGTAGTTGTCGGATACGTTGAGCATCTCCGCATAGTCGCAGACTTTATGGTTCACGGAAAAGCGTTTGTCTACCAGTTTTTTAAATTTATAAACGAGTGCCTTTTTTGAGTTGTTTTCCGATATGACCGATTTAATGTTGCATTGGCCGTCACAATAGACAAAAATGGTATTCAATAAGGATATTATAGCGTCGTCCTTATGGTTAAGTTCCGATCCAATCAGCTCGTCCAGCATTTCCAAAATAGACTGGATCCTTTTTTCTATGCCAGGGGAGAGATTTATTTTAGGAATTGCATCTGAAGCAAATAGCCTTATTTCATTAATGTGGAGTTTGCTTAACAACGGGTTGTCCAATATCTCTTGGGATAAATACAAAATATAGCCAGAGGATGAGTCCGAATTTTCCTTTAATAATTTCCATTCGATACTAGGGTGAAGAAAGAAAATTGAATTTGACACATTTCTGTACAAAACCTTGTCTATTTCAAGTGATTTTACTCCGTTTTGAATCCAGAAAACCGAATAGTACCCCTCCTTTTTTTTGGAAGTGGTTTTGTTTGCTATTCTCGATATTTTTATGGCTTCTGGATCCATAGATAAAAGTGCAGTTCGTTTTATATTGGTATTAGTTGGGCCGCAACGATTTTCGGATGGAAAATGCGTTATATAAATATGCAAAAACTTTAGGGGATTAGCAAGGTTGGTATATGATATTTGCTTGGAATCTTCCGTGCAGGACAGTATATTAGTAGAATGGCGATGATGGAGTAACGCGAGTTCTAATGGTTTTTAATTTCTAATGCGTTGAATAGGGTTATGTTGTCTGGTTTAGCCTGCCTTCCTCAGGTATGCGCATCCCGATGGTTATCGGGAGAGACCTAATTTTAGATTTAATTGTCAAAAACCTCTCGACAGCGCTCCGGGAGACAAAAATATTATCTTTAATTAATTGATAATCATTCCTGTGACTTTCATTTTAAATATATTTCACCTTAAATTACTACTGATCCGACCATACGCCAAGTTCGTTTCCGGAAGGGTCTTTAAAATGGAATCTTCGTCCGCCAGGAAAGGAAAAGATATCTTTGGAAATTTCATCCCCACTTTCCACAATTTTATTTTTTATGGTGTCAAGACTACTATGGTATAATATAGCCAATGCACCATTTTCAATTTCATTATTTGTCTTTTCAAATCCACCTTCAATTCCACTGTTGGAGAAAGCTACATAAGTGGGTCCATAATCTGTAAAGTTCCAATCAAAGGAGGTTTCATAGAACTTCTTTATTTCTTCGAGGTCCTTTGCTTTGAATTCTATATAGTTGATATGCTTGTCTTTGGCTTTCATTTAAGGGAGTAGTTTTTAATTGGACTCTAGTTGCAGAATTAGATTATCCATGGTTTTGGCAATGACCTCCGGATTTATATTTTCCTTGATGGAAATATGAGCGTGATTTTTACCTTCTTTGCTTTGACCAAAATGCCATTCGTTACTCCCATCTTTCTTTACGGAAACACAACCATTGGTGTTGAGGTTGAAAAACTGGGAACTTGTATCCTTATCCAAAAGTATTACCGATGCTTGGTCCCAGGCAGGTCGGCCAGTGAAATTGTTATAAAGTTCATAGCTTCGGTATACAGGATTGGAGGTGTTTAATTTCGACTTTAAATAATCTCCGCCTGTAATAATTTGATTTCCCAATTCCCAGCCGCAAAAAATAACTTCCTTTTCCCAATTGTCAAGGCAATACACCGTGGAGGCCGGATCTGGGCGATGAAAATTGGCTTCCAAGCCCTTTGGATATGTTCCGCCCATACAAAGCCATTTTTTTACTTTTTTGTTCACGAGTTCTTTTCCTTTCAATGGGGAAATTTCATCGCCTTCAGATTTCAACAAATTTTGAAGACTGGTCAAATGCCCAATGGTAACTATAACAACTGAATTGTCCTTGCTTTCGTGTAGAAGCTTTCGGTATAGTTCCGCAGCTTCAGTGGTTTGATCTATTGAAGTTATGGCGTGTGGAAATTCTTCACTAATCTGCCTGGTGTATTTGGAAAAATTAGCGAGATTATCCTGTTGTTTCAAAAAGCCAATCGGGATATCCGCCTGGTTGTAAAAGGTGTTTATGGCGTCTACACATTGATAAGAATAATTGTCGGAACTGGTGACTATCACCCCAATTAAATCTATTTTTCCCAGTTTCTGATAGGAATGCAACATGGCCAAAGCTTGTACATCATCAACATCGGAATCAATGTCCGTATCCAGAATAACCTTGGTTTGAGCGGTACAATGGATAGTTAGTAAGATCAGGGGAAGCCAAAGTATTGTTTTCATAAATGATTATGGGATGAATTATTCTTGGACTGAAAACGTTTTTAACATCCCTTTTTTCATAGTATTGGGCACTTCTGAGATAAAGGCGTAAAAACCTGGTTCAAGATCCACTTTGAAATAACCAATGCTACCGGCAGGACTATCATTAACGCCTCCCAAAAAAGTAACGCCTTCTGGGGCGGGGGTGATAAGTCCTTTGGGATCGGCCCAATTCATCCAACTTTCAAGAGCCTCAAGATTGGTGGTATCCGCTAATTTAACCAAATTTACATCATGTCCTACAAAATTTTCATGTACAACTTGGTCTTTAAATTCTACGGAAAAGACTTGTGGACCTTTTGTAATGGATCCACTATAGTTAATGCCTTCAGTACTGGAAATAGTAATAATTGTAGTAGGAGAAGGAGGCGAAATGGTACTTTTTTCATTAGATACAATGATTGGTTTTGCCATGCCCATCGAGGAATGAAATTTTCCATTGGGCATTTTTACGTAACACTCCAAAATGTAATATCCAGGTTCCAATTTAACTGTAGTAGTACTGTTCTTATTTGGTGAAACCAGTCCAGATCCTCCTGAAAATACTACTTCAAAAAACCATGCGGGTAGATTGTTGAATTCGGCATAACCTGCTTCTGTTTTTCCTTCATTAATTAAATCCATTCCCTTGTCGAAGGGTGGAAAGACTTCATTTTTTGTGTCTTGGATCGTCTTGCCTTCGGGATATTTGTCCAGTAAAAAGAAATGTGTTTCTGTAGATTTGTTTTGATAATTAAAAGTATTCCAGCCATATGGAATTGTATCGGGGCTTTTAAAGTCCATAACCGTTGTTGTGATCTGGACAATGCTATCCTTTTTGGCAACTAATTTTTCGTCTGTGTTAGCTTTTTTATCCGGGCCACAACTGTGCAGTATAAACGCTGAAATAATTAATATTTTAACTGTATTTCCGTGGGTTTTAAAGAAGGGTTGTAGTGCTTTCATAGTTGTAGTTTTTTCCAATGTATATAGTGTAAAACTCTAGCGGGCATTTCATAATATGAACAGCACGCCAAGGTATGTTCAAATCTATACTTTGGGGAATCTTTTGACCGGAGGGAGTTTTGGAGGGGGAATTTGTTGAAACAAAATACGAATGAAATCAGTAAAAAGCAAATGTTAAAAGCTTAATTTAAAAGGTGTTGTGAAATCTATTTTTTATGACAGCTCTATATTCCATATGCAAATTAAATAATGCCATTCTACGATAACTTATTTATGATTGGTTCTTGGAAATGAAAATGCTTCTCATATTGGTACTCCCTCCACTAATCAATATCCCTTATTGCTTCCATGTAATTTAGATCATGTAGAGCTTATTTTTGGAAATAATTAAAAATCCCATTCGCAATGATTTGATGCCCATCTGCATTTGGATGGTTTACCTGAGACATAAATTTTGAAATGCTATCTCCTTCTATAATTTTCTCTTGAAACAGGAGGTAGCTGTCCACAAGACCAACACCGTTCTCCTCGGCTAATTGCCTAATTTGATTTTTGTGCTGTTCCAAAACATTATTGGTTTCCATAATGTTTATTCTTTGGTCGGGGGAAGGCGTTAAAAGAATTATTTTAATTCCTTTTTTTAAAGCTTTACTAATCATTTTGTTCCATGCGTCATATGATATTGCAAGTCCAACCCCTGTATCGTTTAAGGCATAATCCAAGAAAAGAACGTCAGGTTTATGGTTTAGGACTTCGGACTCAAACCGTTGGGCTCCGCTTACTGAATTTTCACCACCAATGGAGGTATTTATAATGTTGACCACTGCAAATGGATATTGTTCTTTAATTCTTTTTAGTAGTTGAAATGGATAGGAGTCCAAGGTATTGACATCAGGTGTCCTAAAATATCCTGCCGGAACCGAATGCCCGTGAAAAACTAAATTTATCGTTCTATTTTCCGGCCATTTTTTATCAAGTTGTTCTTTAATATCCTTTAAATAATCTGAAGGAGTGGCAATCTTGTTTTGAGCATTTGTAAACCAGGAAAATAGTAATGTTATTACTATGGTGAATTTTATTTTTTTCATTTCGTTTGTTCTCAAAAGGGTTACAAAGAGGTTTAAAGCCACACAAAACCATGTTGAAAAGGTTTGAGCAATGGCGTCATTGGTTTAGGATATCTTTTTATTAATGGATACATTTCTTATAAATAAAAATTATAGTAGCTCCATTTTTACCCAAAAAGACCAAATTAAAAATAAAGTAATGCACAGAGTGATTCCATATAGCAGAAGAATGGCAAGCATTCTTAAAAGAGTCTTTAACCAGCTACGTTTGTAGAGGTGTAATTTTCCGAAAAATAGGTAAATAGGTATGGATGCCATTAAGTAATTTTCCGGATAATAAGTACGAATGGGGAATATAAGTTTGAGACAAATGATTACGATAAACAATAGGAAAACGAAAGTGTGTTGATTTATGGCTAGGACCAGGTGACTATAATAATATTTTTTGCTTTTTCTAAATATCATCCACAGGAAGAATGCGTAAACGGGCATAAGAAAGAATAGGGACCACGAAACGAATTTAAGGAAGCTATCCATATACATTTTAGGATTATTTAAGACCTTTCTTAGGGCATTGGACAATTTCTCAGGTGCAATGGGTGTATTGCCAAAATTTAATTGGTTGGTACCTAAGGAATCGGCAGAAGTATTATTGTGGTTGACCTGTTTATCAATAGATAGGTTTATTTCCTGTTTGTCTATTTCACTAATTTGAATTTTTCTTCCAGCATAGATAGACAATAACAAAAAGAATATGAAGCTCATAAATATATAAAGCCTAAACGGTGACATATACCTTGCCCGATAACCACTTAAATATTCTTCTACGAATTTTCCGGGACGGAAGATTAAAGATGACATGGATTTCCATATCCTGGTATCAAAGGCAAAAATATTTCCTACAAGATCAACAATTAAAAAACGAAAGGGTTTTTCAAATTCGTATACAGACTGACCGCAATTAGGACAGTATTTACCTGTAAATTGTGTTTTACAGTTCTTACATTCGGCATTTTCCAGTTTTTCTAAGGTCTCTTCGGAATTAATTTTGTTTCGCTCGGTCATTTTAAAAGGTCTTTTGTTTTAGGTGATTGGCCATATGGACAAAATGGAACACTGCGAAATGAACAATAGTTGGCTCTATCTGGTTTGGACCTAACAGTTTGGGAAAGTTGTAATCCCCAGTTCTAAATTAGCCTATACATTATACCCGCTGGTTTTACCAAATTTACATCATTTCCCAGAAAGATTTCATGGGCAATATTAGCTTAGAATTCTACAGTAAAACATGACTCCCCAGTACTGTGTCAACTTTAATCATTATCTTAAGTATCTCTACCAATGATCGGACATTTTTATATTTGAACAAAAACTTTACCCATATAGGTTGAGGTGATGGTCGGGTTTTTATGTAGTACCATCAAAAGCAGCTATGGAGATAGAAGCTAATTCCTGATTATTTTTTAAGATGTGGGCTCCTCCCTCGAATTGCAATAAAATATTTACACTTTTTTCTATCTTTAAAAAAAAATTGAACATGGATGTTTTAAAAAGGAATAATGTAAATATTATTGGAAAGGGAAGTCAGGTTATCATGTTTGCCCATGGCTTTGGATGCGATCAGGTTATGTGGAGATATATTACCCCAGCTTTTGAAGAGGATTATAAATTGGTTTTGTTTGATTATGTGGGCTGTGGTAAATCCGATATCGGCCAATATAATGAGGATCGTTACGGCTCTCTTCATGGTTATGCACAAGATGTTCTAGAAATTTGCAATACACTAAGCCTAGAAAATGTTATCTTGGTGGGGCATTCCGTAAGTTCCATGATTGGCATGTTGGCCTCAATTCAACAACCGGAATTGTTCCGTTCATTGATTCTGGTGTGTCCTTCCCCTTGTTATATTAATAAGCCTGGCTATACAGGAGGCTTTGAGGAAAAGGATTTACTAGAACTTATGGAGGTCATGGAAAACAATTATGTTGGCTGGGCTAGTTTTTTGGCGCCCGTGGTTATGAAAAATACAGAAAGACCGGAACTGGTTCAGGAGCTTGGAGAAAGTTTTTGTTCTATGGATAAAGAAATAACGGGAAATTTTGCCAAAGTCACTTTTTTTTCGGATAATAGGAAAGATCTTCCTAAGGTAAAGGTTCCTAGCCTCATTCTTCAGTGTACCGAAGATGATATTGCCAGTGACAAGGTGGGCGCATATGTTCAGGATAATCTAAGGCACTCTGAAATATATCATATGAAGGCTACTGGACATTGCCCACATATGAGTGATCCCGAAGAAACGATTAAATACATAAAGCAATATTTACAAAAAGAAAATATTTCTGCCTAGTTGAACGATTGAATTAAATGAATCTGTGAATTTTAAACCCCCGTGCTATATTTTTTCTTTTTCGGTAGATGGTAATCTAGCACACATAAACCAGTTGATGCTTAGTCATTTGGAATATGATGAATTGGAAGTCATTGGTCGCCTCCGCTTTGAAGACTTACTTACTGGTGGTAGCCGGATTTTTTATAAGACCCATTTTTTGCCAATGTTATTGATGCAGGGTAAGGTAGATGAAATGTTCCTGTCCTTAAGTTCCAAATCTGGCAAGGAATATCCAGTTCTTATGAATATGGTCCTATCGGGTAATTCGGACACTCCGACGGTAGATGCCGTAGGTCTTCATATGGCTAAACGCAATAAGTACGAGAAAGGAATTCTTGAGGCCAAGCAAGCAGCAGAAAAGGCACTTAAGGAGAACGATGTGTTGTTGAAAATGAAGGCCGAGTTGGAAAGGCACCAGGAATTACTGGAACAACAATTACGGGAATTAAAACGTATTAATAAGGAGCATGTGGAATTTAATAAAGTACTTGCCCATGATATGCAGGAACCTTTGCGTAAAATACAACTATTTGCAGGTCTCCTTGAAGGGAAGACTGAGAAAGAGGGAGTTGGGGAAGAATTTGGATCCTATCTTAAGAAACTTCAGGGTCTTTCAGAATATTCGCGTGACTTATTGATGCGGTTACAGCACTATCATTCCTTGGAAAGTAGGATTAACAACTTCACCACGGGCAACTTGGAAGAAATGATTCAAGCGGCCATCTCAAAGCTGAGTATCCCGGAGATTCAGCCAGATTTGACCCACTTGAGGGTAAAGGATGTCCGTGGAGATATACCAAGACTGACATGGGTATTGAAGGAATTATTGGCCAACGCATACCAATTCCGAACCCAAGGGAAACCCTTGTACATCGAAATTTCATCAGACTTGATCAAGGATAATTATTATAAGACTGTACAAGACGCCTACAGGTATACGGACTTTATCCAAATACGGATTAAGGACAATTCCCAAGGATTTCCGATTAACGATCAAGATAAAATTTTTGGACTTCTACAAAAATTTCATGTCGGAAGTGGCACAGGCTTGGGACTGGCTTATTGTAAAAAGATAGTTGATCTTCACTATGGTCATATTTTAATAAAGGACATTGCTGGGGGAGGGTCGCAATTTACAATTTTACTACCCTACTTATCATGAGTAATAATGAACCCTTATACAAGGCGTTATGAATTTATAACTCTAAATCCATTTTTTTTGAATATATATAAGTTCTAAAGAAATTTATTTTATTATTTAAATAAATAATGATATTGAACCTAATAAGGGCATGAATATCACAATTCTGAACTTCCTTTCTTTATATTTGCGGCCTTACATTAAAGGAAAACTTATGATCACGAGCAACGCATATTTTGATGGGACAGTAAAATCCTTAGGTTACACTTCTGCTACTGGAAAATCTACCATTGGTGTAATGGAACCAGGAGAGTATGAATTTGGAACCTCTGCCAAGGAAACCATGATTGTCGTCGAAGGGGAATTAATAGCCTTGTTGCCAGGCGAATCCGAATGGAAATCGTTTAAGACTGGCACTTCTTTTAAAGTGGGGGCCAATACTTCTTTTAAGGTAAAATCGGTAGGGCAAACATCCTATTTGTGTCAATACGAATAAAGGAAATTTTCTGATTTTAAGTTAATAGGCTAATAGATCAGTAAAAATTACTAGTCTCTTATGACTATTTTAATTAATGGTTATTGGGGGTCGGTCTTGGTTTATTAGCAAGTTTCAATGGCTTTACATAATCTGGTTAAATTCCAGTTTTTCGCCATCCAGTCCTCGTATAGCAAAATATTTACACCCCTTTTCCCAAAAATTTAGGAATACAGGCTTTTCCTCTACCATTGTAAAACCCGCCTCTTTAAGTTCGTGAAATGCTTTTTCAACATCGGCCACATCAAAAGCTATGTGGTCCACATGGCCATCTTTGCGCGATTTTAATTCCAAAAGGTCGTTTTTGGTAACCTGGTATAGCTCAATGATCACTCCCCTTTGTTCCATCATTGCCACAAGTATGGTGTCGTTCTCTTCCGGAACATCTACATGGGAATCCATGATCCTCTTAAAACCCAGGGATTCGTAAAATTCCAAAGAAGCCTTTAAGTTGGAAACAGGTAGTCCAAGGTGCTGCAGTCCGTTGAAATTGTCTTGGAGAAATGTTTTTCTTTGGCTCATAAATATTCATTTTAATCTTGTATGTAAGATAACGAATTATTCGCATCGCCATTATTTTTGGACTTCGAATACTTCCTTCCTTTAAAATAAAAGGAGCTTGCGAAGGAGTTAACCCAGATCAATATTTATCGACTGTCAAAATACCCCGTTTAAAATTAGAATATTTCCTTATTCTTCAACAGCTGTTTTAAGTTTTTGTCAGCTTGTGTTTAGTGCTTTAATCCAGTCTTTTAGGTTTGGAACTATGTCAAATATAAAATCGTAATTTAGGCATTCCTCCATTTCTCAAAGAACCATTGTATTAATTTTGAAGCCATAATGAATTTTAAGAAGAAGTCAATATTAACCTTATTTTCCATTGCCATTACGGCCTCTGGTATTGGGCAATCCGAAACGACAGCTACGGATCGTATATTAAGTGGTAAGAATTTTCAATTTCTGGAAACATTGACCAAAACAATAATTGATAGTTCCCGTATTTACCCAGGCCAGAAGGTTGCTGATCAAATGGGTAACAATAACACAGGAATGGTTTTGGTGAAACCGGGAGGTAGGGGGAGTTATCCTGCTTTTTGGATTCGTGATTATGCCATGTCTTTGGAATCGGGATTTATTACCAAGGAGGAACAAAGAAATATGTTAATGTTGACGGCTTCTACCCAAGCCGATAGAACATGGATTACCAAAAATGGATCCTTGATTCCTTTTGGTGCCATTGCAGATCATATTCGTATGGACGATAGTCTGCCCATATACTTTCCCGGAACGTATAGTTTCGAGGAGCAGGGAACTCCGCAATTCGGTAGGACCCCGCCTTACGGCGATCAGTTTTTCTTTGTTCAAATGGCTCATTATTATATAAAAACTACAGCAGACCTAACCATTTTGGAACAGGAAATTAATGGTACCAGGCTTATAGATCGACTTGAAATTGCGTTTAATGTACCTCCATCAAGATTGGATAATCATATTGTTACTACCACGGATCATTTTAGGGGCATCGATTTTGGTTTTAGGGATGTTATGACCATTACAGGGGATCTTTGTTACCCGTCCATCCTAAAATTTAGGGCGGCCTTGAATCTTGTGGAATTATTTGAAAAACTTAACAACCCAGCCAAGGCGGAAAAATACAGTATGATAGCCAATAAAATCAAGGAGGCATTACCGTTGGTGTTTATGGATGAAAGGGGCATGCTTAAAGCATCAAATGGAAAAGGAAGTCAGGCCGATGTTTGGTCCACGGCCTTAGCGATTTATTACGATATCTTAAGTAAGGAAAATACTGAAAGAACAAGCCGGTTCTTGTCCCACGCTTATGAAAAAGGCCACCTAGCATACAAGGGGAATATTAGGCACATTTTAACCACGGATGATTTTAACGAGTCCACAGCCTGGGAATTTTCATTGGCCCGGAAAAACACCTACCAGAATGGGGCATATTGGGGAACTCCAACGGGATGGGTATGCCATGCCATAGCTAAAACCAATTTTAAACTTGCCCAGAAATTGGCCCAAGAATACATAGAGGACCTACGTGTAAACGATTTTAGAAAAGGGGTGGAATACGGAGCGCCCTATGAATGTTTTCATCCTTCCGGACACAAACAAAACCCATTGTATATGACTACGGTAAGTTGTCCCTTGGCTGCGTTTAGAAAAATTGTAAAACCTTGATCTTCAAAGAAATTTTATAAGTACGTTCTTTCAGGGTTTATTGGCCTTTCCATGGCAACATTAAAGGCAAGTGTTAATTTTTATTTTTAAGTCTGGGATTGTTTCAACAAAATCATCACCAATTTAAAAAGTTACAAATTCGAAGATGACCGTCGATTCTTAATAAGGGTCACATCAGGGAATAATACTGCCTCATCACAATCGGAATCCATGGCCTCGCGGTTACGGATTACGGTATTAAGCATATTTTAAACACCTGGTACAAGCCATAATAAAATAGTTACCAATGATTTTGTAGCCGGTATTTAATCCAATGATTTCCCGATGGTAATATTTCGAGCTTTCGTTATTTACAAGAAATTTCTGATTGTTTTTTCTTTATTGGTTATAATATAGGGAGAATTTATGCCTTTAACTTTTTCATGTATATTTATGAATATTTTGTAAATATTTAATTCATTAGTGGATTCTCAAGTTCTTTTTGTTTTAAACAATGCTAAATACGGCTTAAAGGTTTAACCGTGCGCATACTTAATCCTAAATAATAGGAGATGAACAATGAAAGTCAAAGGGTAGAGCTTTGTTAAGGTTAGGGTTTTCCTTCTTAAAGATGAATGGAATACGAATGTATTATAAACTGTGAATTAGAAAAGGATTAGAAAATTGACATATAATTTTTTATTTAAAATGGCAAAATCTGTTTGTATAAACAGTATTTATATACTTTCTTGGATTTTGACTATCCTATTTTTAGGGTCCTGCAATGACTCATCAAATAAGGAAATAAGTTTCAATCGCGATGTTCGCCCCATCTTAAATAGTAAATGTTTAAGATGTCACGGAGGGGTTAAGGCCAATGGAGAGTTTAGTTTGTTATTTGAAGAAGATGCATTTAGTAAAACACAATCCGGTAAACCTGCCATTGTGCGGGGGAACCATGAAAAAAGTGAACTGTATAGAAGATTGGTATCCAAAGACCCGGAGATCAGGATGCCATTTGAGTCTCCACAACTCTCCCAGGAGGAAATTGATATCTTGGCCAAATGGATCGATCAAGGGGCGAAATGGGAAAAACACTGGGCGTATATTCCTCCTAAAGAAAACATTGTACCCCCGGTAGTAGTCGATAGTGGTTGGGCCAAGAATCCGATAGATCAATTTGTATTTTCCAAATTAAAGGAAAAGGGACTATCTCCTTCAGTAAGAGCAGATAAGAATACTTTGTTGAGAAGGCTTTATTTAGATCTAACGGGACTTCCACCGACCATTGAACAGGCCAATGCATTTTTGGAGGATAATTCCTCGGATGCATACGAAAAATTGGTAGATGAATTATTGGGGTCTCCGCACTTCGGGGAAAGATGGGCCAGTATGTGGTTAGACCTGGCACGATATGCAGACTCCAAAGGGTTTGAAAAGGATACCAATCGGGAAATTTGGAAATTTCGGGATTGGGTAATAGCGGCCTTTAATAAGGATATGCCCTTTGATCAATTTTCAATTGAACAATTGGCGGGGGATATGCTTCCGGAGCCAACGGAGGAACAGTTGATCGCCACGGCATTTCATAGGAATACGCTTGCCAATGATGAAGGTGGAACGGATAATGAAGAATTTAGAGTGGCCTCTGTTGTGGAAAGGGTAGCAACGACCTACGAAGTCTGGCAGGGCACTACAATGGCCTGCGTTCAATGCCATAGTCACCCCTACGACCCTTTTAGGCACAAGGAGTTCTATGAGACCATGGCATTTTTCAATAATGCGGCCGATGACGATTCCTATTTTGAACGACCCAAACTTTTTACCTATTCCAAGGAGAATAAAAAAGAAGTAGAAGGCCTTATGGAATACATTAACGGCCAATTGCTGCCTAGTGACGGGCAAGTGGCCAAGTCACGGTTTTTGTACGATCAGAAAGAGGCGTTGTTGACGCATTTGGGATATCGGCTCAAAGAAGCTGAGGCATTTGATCAAACCAGTCCGTTTATAGAATTGGATGAGGGCCTGAATTTTTTATGGCAGATCCAGGATAGTTCATGGGCCAGTTACAATAACGTTGATTTAAGGAAAGTTAATAAAATGGGCTTTTTGGTCTCTGCTACCCTAGATTATGCAGGGGACATTTCCATTCATTTGGATTCGCTCAATGGCAGAAAAATTGGTGAAGTACGCATTGGTAGTACGGAAGGATCCAAACGTGTTGAAAACGGCTTCAAAGTAAAAGAGTTTAGTGTTCGAATACCGGAGATTGCAGGTGAGCACGATGTTTTTTTGCAGTTTCACAAAGGCGAGAGCTATGTGGCACATCTTTTCTATTTGGATAAGATTTTCTATTATGAAAAAGAACCTCTTATGGAAAAGTATGATGGGGAAATTAAACGGAAACTGGAGAAGCTTGCCCAAATCCCGACCACAAGTACTCCCATAATCCAGGAATTACAAGGGGACGAGAGCCGTAAAACCTTTATATTTGATCGGGGCAGTTGGTTAAATTTGACGGAAGAGGTCAATATGGGGATTCCAAATATCTACGGTATCCCGGAAAATAAAGAGCCGGGCAATAGGTTGGAATTTGCCCAGTGGATGGTAAGTGGTAAGAACCCGCTTTCCGCACGTGTTGTGGTAAATCGTTTTTGGGAACAGATCTTTGGAAGGGGCTTGGTGGAATCTATGGAGGAATTTGGTTCCCAGGGCAAAGACCCAAGTCATCCGGAATTGTTGGATTGGATGGCGGTAAAATTGATGAAGGAATACAAGTGGAGGGTAAAACCTTTATTGCGCGACTTGGTCCTATCGGCTACCTATCGACAATCGTCGAATTCGCATCCCGAGATAATAAAATTGGACCCGGCCAATAACTGGCTTTCCAGAGGGGCGCGAAAACGTCTTTCAGCGGAGCAGATCCGTGATGAAATTCTGTCGGTGAGCGGCCTGTTGAACCGAACGATCGGAGGGCCGAGTGTTATAAATGCAGATGTTGAAATTGCAGGTGGCTGGAACACACTTCCAGAATATGTAATTCAAGGGGACGATGCCATGTATAGGCGTTCAATATATACATTTTGGAAAAGGGTCAACCCCCCTATGAACATGATCGTATTCGATAGCCCGGATAGGTCGGCCTGTGTTTCAAGTCGGGTGCTGACGAATACACCCTTACAGGCCCTTAGTTTACTAAATGATAAAACCTTCTTTGAAGCTTCGCAGGAATTGGCAAAACAGATGTTCGAGGCGGACAAGCAGCTGGAGAATCAAATAAAATTCGGATATTTCAAGGTGATGGGCAAAAACATTAAGGAGGAAAAATTAATGCAATTGACACAGCTATATAACGATGCACTTTTGCATTATGTAAATAATATGGATAGTTCGGAGTTTCCTGAGGTAGCACTGGAGTATTCAGGCAAAAATAAATCTAGGTTGGCGGCACTGACCATGGTGGCCAATGTATTCCTAAACCTGGATGAATTTATTGTAAAAGGATAATATGGTAATATGGATATTTTAAACGAGGCACATTATCGCGAGAGCGAATATAATACCCGGAGGCATTTTTTAAAAAATTGTATTTCGGGCATGGGGGCCATGACACTCGGTTCCATGTTGGGAGGAAATTTGTTCGCGAACAATTCGCCCTCGCCTATTACAGATAATGGAATCCCCCATTTTTTGCCCAAGGCAAAGCATGTGATCTATTTGCACATGGCAGGGGCGCCATCGCAACTGGAGCTTTTTGATCATAAACCTGTGCTGAATACATTGAATGGACAGGATTGTCCCCCATCCTTACTGGAAGGCAAACGTTTTGCGTTTATTAGGGGTACTCCTAAAATGCTGGGCTCGCAGGCCAGTTTTAATCAGTATGGGGAATCCCGTAGCTGGGTTTCCGATTATTTGCCAAAATTTTCCAGCGTGGTGGATGAGATCAGTTTTCTAAAAGCCGTGCATACGGAAGAGTTCAACCATGCTCCGGCACAGTTTTTAATGCAGACTGGATCGCCAAGACAGGGACGCCCCTCATTGGGCAGTTGGGCCACCTATGGATTGGGATCGCCAAACGAAAACCTGCCCGGCTTCATCGTTTTGCTTTCGGGAGGGGTGGTCTCCGGTGGAAAACGCCTTTGGGGAAGTGGATTTTTACCTACCGTATATCAAGGGGTACAATGTCAGTCCAAAGGTCCCGCGGTCAGGAACCTACAAAACCCTAAAGGTGTGGATGCAGCACTGAGAAAACAATCTGTCGATGCCATAAACAAAATAAATGAACTGGAATATCAAGAATCAAGGGACCCTGAAATCCTAACGCGAATGTCACAATATGAACTGGCGTTTAAAATGCAGACATCGGTGCCGGGGGTTATGAGTATAGATGGTGAACCGGAATATATTAAAAAGCTATATGGCGTAACTCCTGGGGAAAGCTCCTTTGCAAATAATTGTCTTCTGGCAAGAAGGTTGGTAGAAAATGGGGTGCGTTTTGTTCAGCTATATGATGACGGATGGGATACACATGGGGTCGGCGCAGGCAATGGGGTAGATGTTGGGCTGTACAATAAATGTAGTAGGATCGACCAAGCTATGACTGGACTTCTTACCGATTTAAAACAAAGGGGACTTTTAGAAGAAACCCTAATTGTTTGGGGCGGTGAGTTTGGCAGAACTCCCATGATGGAGGCAAGATCGGGGCAAGGTTTCTTTGGACGGGACCACCACGGAGAGGCCTTTACCATGTGGATGGCAGGAGGAGGTGTTAAAAAGGGGTTCACTTTTGGCGAAACGGATGAAATAGGCTATTCGGCCATAAGAGGTAAGGTCCATGTTCATGACGTACAGGCAACAATTCTTAACCAATTGGGGTTGGACCACGAAAGGCTTACCTTTCATTTTCAAGGCAGGGATTTTAGACTTACGGATGTGAGCGGCAACGTGATCAAGGATATTTTAACATAGCAGAAGTACATATGGAATTAGACTTGTTTTTGGGGAGATTTCACCCCTTGGTAGTACACTTGCCCATTGGGTTTATTGTCTTGGCCGTAATTATTGAAAGTATTGGTCTGTTCAAGAAAGATAGGCAGATATATAACCGCATTGTTCAATATGCCCTAATAGCAGTTATAGTGTCCAGCCTTATTGCTATTGCTACCGGACTGTTACTGTCCCAGGGAGGGGAATACAATGCAGAAACACTTGGTCAGCACAAATGGCTGGGGATCGGGGTGGCGGTATTTTCTGTTTTGGTATTAGTTCTTAAAATTAAAATACCTAAGTACGACCGGCAGCATTCCATGATAGTATCTTCAGTATTTATAATCCTTGTTGGACTAACAGGGCATCAAGGCGGTGTGCTTACCCATGGAGAAGAATACCTTCTTACCTATGCCCCGGATGCAATAAAGAATATGGCAGGATTTGAAATTGCGGATTCAAAAAAAGGAATCCTACCTAAAAATCAAGACTCGATCTTAATTTACGGAGATATTGTTAAACCTATGTTCGACCAAAAGTGCGCCTCCTGCCATAATAATGATAAACAAAAAGGAGGTCTTAATCTTGAAGGATATAAGGACTTGTTCACAGAGGCGGAAAGTGGATATCCAATTGTACAGGGCGTTTTGGAAGAAAGTGAATTATTTAAGCGCATAAGTCTACCATTGAACAATAAAAAATTTATGCCTTCAAAGGGCAAGCCCTTAAGTTATAGTGAACTGAAAATCCTTGAATATTGGATAAATACGGGTGCGGATAGCTTGGCAGTGTTCGACCATAACAGTATGCCAAGGGAATTGTTGCAGCTCATGATCAGGGATTATAATTTGGACTACAATCCCAGGCCCTATGTTGAAACTATTGTGGTTGAGGAAGTTGATCAACAAAAAGTAGCGTTATTGACCGAAAATGGATTTTCGGTCAATAGGTTGGGAGAAGATAATTTTTTATTGGATGTAGGTTACGACGGATCAATTATAGGACAGGAACAAATTGAATTATTGAAACAAATTGGTGAAAATATTACCTTTTTGAACCTATCCAATTGCGGACTGACTGATGCTATGCTGGCCAAGTTGCCCGAATTGAGGCATCTTACCAAAATTGACTTACATTCAAATCCGATCACCGATAATGCAATGCAGCAATTACAAAAGTATATGCATTTGGAAGTGATCAACCTTTATGACACGGAGGTTTCCGACCAAGGTTTAAAATTGTTGTTGGATATTGATTCTTTGAGAAGGTTGTATTTGTGGAAAACCAAGGTAACCCAGCAGATGGTCGAGGAAAACAGTAATAGTGGAAATGTTTTAATTGATCTTGGTGGTGCCATCTGAATCTATACTCAATGGAATAATTATCGCTATTATATAACTTCATTCAACACAAATGTTTGATGTGTAGAAAGCAAATTGTTGAACATATAAATTGATTATATCCTGTATTTGTCCGCATAGAAGGTTGCCGATTAAAATGAAAACTAAATTTTTTTCCTTTGTTCTTGATTTTCAGGCTAATATATTGATACTGAACATTACTTTAGAATATTCAGGTATTTCAATCTCAGCTGCACTTCTGAATCCTCAGCAACCGTTTTGGATATGCTGTCCAACTGAATATTAAATTTATAGTTGTATTTGCCCGACTCCATAAGTACCACCGAATTTAAAATTAAAAGCGCCTCACTTGGTTTTTCGGATTCGTACAAGGAATTTGTCATCACGGTTGAAGGGTTCAATTTCTTTACGATGCCTAGAAATTCGGCTGCTCGCACCCTGTTAATTAGCTCTGTGTCCTGTGAGGCCATTTCCGTAATCTGGGATTCCATTCCCATGGCTTGCTGCCCAAAAGCACTACAAGCGATAATTGCCCAATATCTTTCCCATGGATCGGATGACTTTAGGGCGGTGGTAAGGGAATTCTTGGCATCATCAAAATTCAATAGGTTTAAATCGGCAATTTCAATATATTTTTGAATTTCGTCTTTATGCTTTTTTCCGAATTGGGCAGGATTTTGGAACGCCTTCTCAATCAGGAAGTGTTCGGGATAGAAAGATAGATCAGGCATTTCTTTTACCCAAGAAGCGAGTTTTTCTCGCATGTTAATAAGTGTAGAGCTATACGCTGGATCATCTGCCAAATTCTTTGTTTCATAGGGGTCGGCATCAACATCAAAAAGCATTTCTGGGGCACGTTTTTCAAAAAAAGCGGATTGCACCTCATTGAGTTTACCATCGTTGTACAAGGACTGCCATTCCTGATAGGCCAATTGCTTGTAACGATAGTTGTTCATTAGTCCGTCATAATTAAATGGCTGATAGCTCCTTATGTATTTATACTTCCCTTTTCGCACAGCCCGAACCATATCATATTTTTCATCAAACCTATCGGCATAACTATAGGTCTCATCACGGGAATTCAATTCCTCACTCTCTATATCCTTGCCTAAAAAGGCGGTTCCATCTATTTCTTTGGGAATATTAATACCAGCAAGATTTAAAATGGTTGGAGCCAAATCTATAAAACTCACGAAACCATTTATGGTGCTACCTATCTGGTTTTTTACTAGATGTCTATATTTTTTGGGAACATGGACCACCATAGGGACATGTAGTCCGGTTTCATAAAGATATCCCTTACTTCCTGGCAATACGCCACCATGATCACCGAAGTAAAAAATGAAGGTGTCATCCAGGCGACCATCCTCTTTTAGTTCCTTAATAATCTTCCCTACCTGGCGGTCCATCTCCCTGATTTTATCACGGTACAGAGCATTCGTGTATTTAAATAAGTCGGTGTTGGGATGATTGGGTTGAATTTTGAAGGAATTTATATCCGTTTCAGTAGCAATAGTATCCATGCCCTGAGCAGTAAAGTGCATGCTGGATTCATGGGAAACCCCAATATTAAAAACATGAAAAAAGGGCTGTTGTTCCGCCCTGTTTTTCCAGCTGGCCTTCTTTGAAGATTCGTCCCAGACTCCTTCACTTTTAATTATATTGTAATCCTCTTTGCTATTGTTGGTGGTGTAATAACCGGCCTGTTTTAAATAGGTGGGAAACATTTTGAGTGAATCGGGCATGGGAACAACGGCCATCTTTCTATGAAATTGGGACCCGATACGAGGTCCGTAGCAACCAGATATTATTGCCGAACGGGCAACACTACAGACCGGGGCATTGGAAAATGCCCTACTAAAGATCAAACCTTCCTTGGCTAGCGCTTCAATATTTGGGGTATGAATTCCATTATCATCAAAAAGCTTTTGGTAATGCTTAGAATTGTCCTCGGAGGTGATCCATACTATATTTGGGGGCAGCTCCTCTTTTGGTTTTGTTTGGCAACTAATAAGAGTGATGGCACACAGAAGAATTATGCAAATCTTGAAAATTATGCTATAGTTATTTTTAAACATTGGAGTATACGGTTTGAATTTATGGTAGGCTATTTTTGGCACATGATTATTGTGAAAGTCCCCAATATAGCAAATCTTCCATATCCGCGCTGTTTTTGTGATGCGTTTACTGTCCTTGCATCAAGTTCTTTAATGCATTAAATATTCTGCGTTCACTATTTTAAATAAGCCTAATTTTATGGGAGAACTCACGTCAAGAAGATATTGACTCTTAATTATACCCGCAAAACCCTTATTTTTAATGAAACAAATGTAAAGTATACATATACTTAATTAATTCGAAAAAATAATAATTGCCAATTATGAAAAACAAAAGAACCCGAATTGTTTCAGCTATCTTTTTATCGTTATTGTTTTTATCCACCTTTCAGTTAATTTCTCAGGAGCACCTTGATGTGGACCATCAAAAGAAAATGCATGAGCGCAATGCGATGGGAGACGGCACTACATTGAAGGTTTTACTCTTTTCCGGTACGGGTTGGTTCCGCCATCCGGACATTCCCATAGTAAATGGATGGATTGTACGGCTAGGTGCCGAACACAATATGCAGATAGATGTAAGTGAAACTGGAAGTGATATTTCCAAGGAAAAACTGAGCTATTATGATGTATTGCTGTTCAACAATGCAAATGTTCTTGATAAAGTTTTTAATGAAGGGCAACGCACTGCCATAGAGGAATGGTATAAAGCAGGGGGAGCTATTGTTGGTTTACATGCATTGTTGGTGCATCAGGAAAACTGGCCTTGGATTATGGAATTGGGAGGTTGTGATTTCAATAGTGATTCTGAATTTCTAAAAGCTAAATTGGTGGTTGATCCCACGGCCATGGATCATCCTGCCGTTAAGGGGATGGGTAAAGAGTTTTGGTACGAAGCAGATTGGACCAACCACACCAACTCTGTTACAGGTTTGCCGGGCGTACAGGTTTTACTCAGGGTAGACGAATCCACATACGAACCGGTTAGAGAGTATTTCAAAACTAGAGGAGGCGTAGCAATGGGAAAGGATCATCCTATAGCATGGACCCGAGTTTGGGGCGGAGGAAGATTTTTCTATACAGAGTTGGGTCATGACATTCGCTCATTGAATACGGATTTTGGACGACAACATCTTATAGAAGGAATAAAATGGGTAGTGAATAAAGAATGATAAAGCTGCTCATAATTTCTTTGAGGATTTATGCAGTTGAAGTAACAGGTCATTAGAGCTTTTCCTATTTTGGTATAGGTGCAGTTATTTTGCCTTTCTGGTCATTAAGAAGTGCATAAGGCAAAAATATTTGAAGTTTATCCTTAAACCGTTTATATTTATTCTCTTTAACAGAGAGTTTTACAAATACAAACAACCAAATGAAAGCATTACCATTATTTTCCCTTTTTACACTATGCCTTTTGTCGTTGCACAGTTGTGCAGAGAAAGAAAACAAGAAGCCCCAGAAACCCAACATCCTGTTCATCATGTCCGATGACCATGCTTATCAGGCCATAAGTTCATATAGTGACCACTTGATCCAGACCCCAAATATTGATCGTTTGGCCAAGGAAGGCATTCTGTTTAGAAATGCCAGTGTTACCAATTCTATCTGCGCGCCGTCCAGGGCGACTATTCTTACAGGGAAGCATACCCATATCAACGGAAAGATTGATAATCACAATCCTTTTGATACCACCCAGGTTACTTTTCCGCAACTGTTTCAAAAGGCGGGTTATCAAACGGCCATGTTCGGGAAGTTGCATTTTGGAAACAATCCCAAAGGAGTGGACGAATTTATGATTCTGCCAGGACAGGGACATTATATTAATCCGGATTTTATCACCCAGAAAGGAGATACTACCATTACGGGATATGTAACTGATATAATCACTGAAATGAGTCTTAATTGGTTGGACAAAAAACGGGACCCCAATAAGCCTTTTCTTTTAATGTACTTGCATAAGGCCCCCCATAGACCATGGTGGCCAAGAGCAGATAAGTTTAAGGAGTATACCCAAAAAACATTTCCCTTGCCGGAGACCCTTTTTGACGATTATAAGAATAGGGGCACTGCGGCCAAAACTGCCGAAATGAATTTATTGTACCATATGCAGTATAGCCATGATAGCAAAATCTGGCCAGAAACCTTGGAGGCCATGGGAGGCGTAGAGCCATTTGTTGAAGGTTCACAGGCAGATGTTTACAACGAATTCAATCGTGGAAATGAAGAACAAAGGCAAGAATACAAGCCTATTATCGATGCTATAAACCAGGATTTTATGGAGAAATGGCCTTCGATGACAGACAAGGAAAAAATGACCTGGAAATACCAACGGTATATGCAGGATTATTTGGGCAGTATTTCTTCCGTGGATGATAATGTAGGAAGAGTGTTGGACTATTTGGATGACAACGGCCTGGCCGAAAATACCATAGTGGTCTACACTTCTGACCAAGGGTTTTATTTAGGGGAACACGGTTGGTTCGACAAACGTTTTATTTATGATGAATCGTTTAAAACCCCATTGCTGATCCGCTGGCCCAATGTAATTAAACCGGGGACCACTGAGGAAGAAATGGTACAGAACCTCGATTTTGCCCAGACGTTTTTGGAGGCGGCACAAATAGAGGCCCCAGCTGATATGCAGGGTGAAAGTTTAATGCCATTGTTAAAGGGGCAAAGCGACCAATGGAACAGGGAGGCCGTTTATTACCACTATTATGAGTATCCCAGTGTTCATATGGTAAAACGTCATTATGGCATTGTTACAAAGGAGTACAAATTGGCACATTTTTATTATGACGTAGATGAATGGGAATTGTATGACCGTAAAAAAGATCCCAAGGAGTTGAACAATGTCTATGATGATCCAGACTATGCCGAGGTCGTAAAAGAACTAAAGGAAAAACTGGCCAAACTTCGGACAAAATACAAGGATTCCAAAGAACTGGATGATAAGTATATTGAACAATCCAAGAAGTATTAAAGGATTCCATTAAATTAAATAAGCTTCAAAAAAATAGCTGGCATTTTGCCCGCTATTTTTTTGTTAAATGGCCTTGATAGTGCTAGACTTTATAGAGTGAATATTTCATAAATTAGCCGCTTACGTAAAGATTGGATGCTTAAATTTTGTAGTAATAAAGCTTAGGATCGGTTTTGTAAATTAAAACACCTTATATCCTTGATTATTTCATTATTTAGGTAGTTCATGCCTAATTTTTAATCATTTTTAGTTTATATTGGTTTATGCCGTTTTTTAATGTAAAAAGTACTTCCCTGTTCATTACTATTTTTTACATCGGCATTTGTATTGCTCAGAATAGGTCAGTTAATTCCAATAATATCTCGCTCGGCCCTAAGAACCATCCTACTATTAATAGCCTAAATAAATGGAACAATACTCAAATTGCTCCTGAATTAAAATATAAATTTCAGCAAATTGACAATTCCCAAGGTTTATCGAATAGTTCCATTAATACAATTTTTCAAGATTCGGATAACCTCTTATGGATTGGCACGTGGGATGGTTTAAATCGCTATGATGGTAGTAAATTCAAAATATTCCGTCCAGAGCTAAATAACGAGAATAGTTTAAGCAATCAGGTGATACTTAAAATTGATGAAGACAAATCTGGTCAAATTTGGGTGTCAACAATTCATGGAATAAACAGCTATGATAAGAAAACAAATACCTTTCGGCGTTATTATTTTACTAGAATAAACAATCCTCCAGTCTCAGAATCTGAGTTTAACATGGCACTTGATGCAACCAAAACTGTGTTCTGTGCCGTGAAAGATTGGGGTATGGGCTACTTTTATAAGGACGGTTTTCAAAAATTGAATTCCCATAATCTCCCTACGGAGGCTGTGAAAAAGATGGTATTCACTGCTTCAGGAGATTTGCTTCTACAGTATATTAATGGCGAATTGTACCAATTAAAGATAACTACCGAGGAAAATGATCAAAAAAGCATATCAAGTATTGAGATGGTTTCTGAAAATGTTCATGAATTCGGAATAATCCAAAATCAAAAATTATGTATTATTTCTAAAACCGGAAAGGTAGAGATATGGTCATTGTTGGATCAAAGTTCAGTTGTAGTTGACGAAAGGAATGTTACAAACGTAATTGGAAATATATCTGAAGGTCTCATACTATCCAATAAATCTGAATTTTTGATTATTGATATTTCAGGAAATAGAGTTGATCTTCCCTGGAAGAAATTCCTTCAAGACCAAAAGATAACCACTATTTTTCAGGGAAATGAAAATGTTATTTGGGTAGGTACCGATGGGGAAGGAATTTTTAAGTTATATCCCATCCGAAAATCATTTAATCTAATTACAAAGGCTGAAGTGCCCGAGTTCAGTGAGGGTATTATAAGAACATTTACCGAGTCTCCAGGCAATTCTTTTTGGGTTGGAACCAAAGGAAAGGGATTATTCCGCTTTCCGTCAAAATTTTACGAGAATGTTAATGAGTCTTTAGAGTATGAAAATTTCAATCAAAATAATAGCGGTATTAACAATTCGGTTTATGCATTGCATAAAGGAAGGGACAGTTTAATCTTTATAGGAACCGATGGGGAAGGAATAGATGTTTTTGATTTAAAAAAATCACGGATTGTAAATTGGTCCCAAATAATGGAAAGTGACCAATGCGATTATTTTAAGTCAACTTATGCTATTTATCAAGACAAGAAAGGCTATATATGGTTGGGTACCAATGGTTATGGAATGATTCGCCTCAAAATTGATCGCGACGGAGAAAGGCTTAAAGTCTCTCAATTCAAGAAATATGCGGCAGGCGAATTTGAGGACAACAGTTTAAGCAGTAATATTATTTTTTCAATTCAACCTAGGAATGAACGTGAACTTTGGGTGGGAACTAGGTTAGGTGGCTTAAACCTTTTTAATAAGGAATCGAACTCTTTCAAGATTTTTAAAAATAAAAGAAACGACCCGCAAAGCCTATCCAATGATGATATTCTTTGCCTATATGTAGATTTAAAAAGTAAGCTTTGGGTGGGGACCAGTTTCGGGTTGAATTTATTACAGGAAATAGGAAATGATGAAGAGGCAAATTTTAAACGCTATACCGTAAAAGACGGCCTGCCGAACAACACGATTCATGGGATTGTTTCTGACAAAAGATCAAACCTTTGGATAAGCACTAATTTTGGTTTATCCAATTTTATAATCGATGAATCCAGATTCATTAATTATACCGAAAATGAGGGCTTACAAAATAATGAGTTTGCGGATGGTGCTTTTTATAGGGATACTGACTCGGATTTTGTATTTATGGGAGGTATAAAAGGCTTTAATTATTTTTTGCCTTCTGAAATAGAAGAGGATCTTTTTGTTCCAGATATCCTTATCGATAAGATAAGTGGGCAAAATAAGGAAATACCTTATTATCAAAATCTAGTAGTTTCTCCAAACGCTATCTCCTTTCCCTCCATTAATTTAGATCACGATGAAAATTATTTCGACATAGATATTGCCGCCCTAACCTATATCCACAGTGAAAAATGTAAATATGCCTATCAGCTTATTGGGTTTGACAGCGAATGGGTGAACATCAACAACAGAAGAAACATTTCCTTTACCAATGTACCACCTGGTAAGTATTCTCTGTGGTTGAAATGGACCAATAGCGATGGTGTTTGGAGCAATCCAACAAGAGCTATTGATATAAAAATAGATCCAATTCTTTGGCGAACAAATGTGGCATATGCGGTCTATTTGCTGCTTTTTCTTCTTTTGCTTGTGTTGATTTACAGCTATTACCAGAAAAAGCAATCTTTAACTCAAAATATTATTCATCAAAAAAGGGAAGAAGAGATCCATCAAAATCGTCTTACTTTTTTTACGAATGTGGCACATGAGTTTCAAACGCCTTTGACTTTAATTACCGGACCTGTTCAAAAACTTTCTGAAATGGTTGGTTTAAGTGAAAAGAACCAGAGGTTTATAAATATGATTGAAAGGAACTCCTCTAGATTACTCTTTTTAACACAACAATTACTCGAATTTAGGAAAGCTGAAAGCAATTATGTAGAGGTACGGGTCAGGCAATTTGATCTAGTGAACCTAATAGAACAAATTGCCGAATTATTTGATGAATGGGCCATTCAGAAAAATATTGAATACGAATTGGACATACCATCATTATTGGAAGGTTGGTTTGACAAGGACAAAATTGAGAAGATTGTATTTAACCTACTCTCCAATGCCTTTAAATATACTCCGGATAATGGAAAAATTAACCTAAAGATATTTATTGAGGAGGATTTTAATATTCTAAATATTATTGTATCCAATTCAGGAAAGGGCATTGCAAAAGAAAAATTGGATCGTGTATTTACCAGATTTGTATTATTGGATGAGAGTAAGGATACGGACACAGATAAGTTTAGGACTGGTATTGGCCTGGCATACGTGAAAAGTCTGGTGACAGTTTTAAAAGGTGAAATTACAGTTTCAAGTGAAGTCGATAAGAAAACTTCGTTTCATGTTTTGCTACCCTGTAGTAAGGTCAGCTTTCAAGATACGGAATTGGAGGAGCATTCAGGTCAAGTAAATATTTCATATCATTTAAAAAATATTCTGGAGGACGTTTCTAATAATTCTGAAGATATTTCAAATAAATTAACGTCCCTTGATGTCCTTCAAAATAAACGTAAAGTGGTGTTGATTGTCGAAGATGAAAAAGATGTTAGGGTATTTTTAAAAGAATTACTAATTGAAAAATATAATGTCTTGACAGCAAATAATGGTGCCGAGGCCGTTGATGCTATCAAAAAGGAAATGCCGGATATAATTATCAGTGACCTTATGATGCCGGAAATGGATGGGATGGAATTATGTAAAAAAATAAGGAGCAATGTTCTTACTTGTCATATTCCTTTTATTATGCTAACCTCAAAAAATTCGGTTATCCATAGTATTGAAGGTTTGGAAAGTGGGGCCAATTCCTATATTCCAAAACCATTCCATCCTGATTATTTGCAGGTGAAAGTCCAAAATCTTCTGGAGGAAAAGGAACTGATGTTGAAACATCTGTCCAAAGAAACGCCCATTGAAAGTCTTACAAACAGTTTGGAACATGATGAGGAGAAGGACTTTATGAAAAAGGTGGTAACTTTTATTCAAAGCAATATTGAAAATGAAAACCTTCAAAGTTCATTAATTGAGAAAGAGCTGGGAATAAGCAGTTCCCAACTCTATCGAAAAATTAAATATTTATACGGTTTTTCTCCCGGAGATCTAATACGGACTATTAGATTGAAACATGCTGCTACCCTGTTGAGGGAAAATATCCTAACCGTCTCACAAGTTTGTTATCAATCTGGGTTCAATAATCGCTCTTATTTTTATAGGGAGTTTAAGAAAATGTATAACATTACTCCTAAAAATTATCAGCTTAAGTCGAGGTCCAATTTATAAAATCTTCACAATTTATTGATAATCAGTTGTTTGCACTCAGGTGTACAATATTGATTAAATAGTGTACACCTTTTAGTGTACCCTCCTTCTAACTTTACTTCAACTTAAAACGAGCTTTTTAAAATCACCTAACAATTTATTCCAACTTTCTAATCGGAGTAAAAAAGTGATCTACTTAATTAACCAAATTTAATTGTAAAAACAATTCTTATGAAGATGAAAAATTTTATCAGAAAGCTAATTTTTTTAGGGACTTTCCTTTTCGGGAGTTCCTTGTTGGCTCAGACCATTACCGGTATTGTCTCGGATGATGAAGGTCCTCTTGCCGGTGTAAATGTTATTATTGAAGGAACATCGATCGGTACTTCGACAGATTTTGATGGTAATTACACCATATCCAATGTAGATACCAATGCAGTGTTGGTGTTTAGCTATATAGGATATGAGACACTAAGGGTTCCGGTTAATGGAAAAACCCAGATTATTGTTACCATGACCCAAGGTGCCAATGCATTGGACGAAGTGGTTCTTGTAGGGTATTCTACATTAAAGAAATCAACTTTGACCGGGGCTGTTTCTGTGGTAGATGTTGATGACTTGGGGAAGGCCCGTACATCCAATGTTGCCCAAGCCTTACAGGGGCAAGTTGCAGGCGTGCAGGTAGCATCCAGTAGCGGTGCACCAGGCGGAGGGATTCAAGTTCGGGTCCGTGGCGTTGGTACAATAGGGAATAATGACCCATTATATATTGTGGATGGCGTTCCATCGCGTGATATTACTTTTTTAAATCAGTCCGATATAAAAACGATGTCGGTTTTAAAAGATGCAGCGGCAGCTTCGATATATGGTTCAAGGGCATCAGCAGGAGTTGTATTGATTACCACAAAAAGTGGTTCAATAGGAAAAATGAGACTTGAAGCCGAGTACTGGTATGGGGTTCAATCTGCTTCCAACCTTCCAACCATGCTAAATGCTGAACAATATATCAATACTACCGAGAAAGCATGGAACAACACATATACTGGTGCCAATCCGTATACCGCCGATAGGGGTAGGGCAGATTTTGGAGATACTGATTATTTGGACGAATTGTTCGAAGGAGGAAGTTCGCAAAATCTACAGTTGTCCGCAAGTGGAGGAAGTGAAAAAGTTCAGTTTTTAATGTCCATGGGATATTATGGTGAGAACGGTATAGTAGTATACGATAATGACAAGTTCCGAAGATTAAATTTTAGAACAAATATCAATGCTGAGCTATCCGATAGATTAAAGGTTGGCGCCAACGTGCAATTGTCCTCATCAACACAGGACAAAGTTCCTTCTACAGGTGAAAGTTTAATAAGATTTGCGTTGTTAAGGGCTCCTGTAATACCACTTTTTAAAGATGTAAATGATCCTACCTATTCTGAAAGAGACCCTTTTACCGATATGCCTTTCTTTACGCCCACCGGTTATGATCAAGGGTTGAATAGAACCATGTATGAAATGGTTGGAAACCCTATAGCGCAAGCTTATTTTTCGGATGATCAGACTAGAATATTTAAAACATTCGGCAACGTATATGGTCAGTATTCATTTTTACAGGATAAAGAACTAACATTTAGGTCCAATGTTGGGGTAGACCTTACCTTTTTTCATGACAAGACTTTTAATGAAAATTTCGGAGATGATGACGGAGGTGGAAGTGCCATCGACCAAGGGTTGGGAAGAAGAAACAGGCCCAATAATTTAAGCGAGAGAAGAGGGGAATCATTGGCCTTAACCTTTAGTAATACCTTAAATTATAATAAATCGTTTGGTGAAAAACATGACTTCAGTGCAATGATAGGTACTGAATATGTTACTCAGACAGAGTCGGATATATATGCTAGTAGGTTTCGTTTCCCGTATTCAATAGACGAATTTAGATATTTGTCCTTTGGAGGTGAAGGACTCGATGAAAATAACGGAGGTGCAGGTACTGAATCTGCTCTGTTTTCCTATTTTGGGTCTACCACATATTCATATGACAATAAATATATGGTAACCGCCAATTTAAGAGCGGATGCATCCTCAAAATTTGCAGAAAATAACCGATGGGGGTATTTTCCATCTGTTTCTGGAGGTTGGACGATATCACAGGAAGATTTTTTAAGCGAAGTGGATTGGATGTCCAATTTAAAATTAAGAGCTAGTTGGGGTCAATTGGGTAACCAGAATATAGACAACTACACCTACGCAGAACTAATTGAACAAACGGAAGGTATAGTTAGAAAAGTACGGTACGGTAATCCTGATCTAAAGTGGGAAACTACAACTCAGACCAACTTGGGAATCGACCTAGGTCTTTTCAAAAATAAAATAGGTTTTACTGCTGAATATTTTGACAAAAGTACAACAGATATATTATTGCCAATAGGCTTGCCCGGTTTCCTTGGAGATTTGCAACCTACTATTGTCAATGCTGGTGAGGTGAGTAATAAAGGTTTTGAATTTTCCGTCAATTTTAGAAATTCAGAAAGGGAGTTTAAATATAATATCAACGCCAACCTTTCAACAGTAACCAACAATGTTGAGAAATTGCACCCAAATGTCCCCAATATAGTTAATAACGAATCCAGAACGGTTGTTGGTCAGCCTTTGGATGCTTATTACGGATATAGAATGGAAGGTATTTATCAGAACCAAGCAGAAATAGATAGTCATTTATTTTTGGAAGGGAATTCTAAACCGGGGGACATTAAGTTCAAGGATATTAATGGTGATGGCAAAATAAGCCCCGATTTTGATCGCGAATTTATAGGGTCTTCCATACCGGATCTTACCTATGGTGTCTTCTTGACCGGGGAATATAAAGGATTTGATATGTCCATGCTTTTTCAGGGTGTTGAAGGTATCGACAGGTATAATGATGGAAAAAAAATCATAGATTTTGATACAAGGCCATTCAATTACACTACAGCTATTTTAGGGGCATGGGATGGTGAAGGCAGTACCAACAGTATTCCAAGAGTGGCTTTTGAAGATAACGGTAGTAGTAAGGTCTCCAGTATTTTTGTTGAAGACGCCTCTTACTTCCGTTTGAAAAATATTGAAATAGGTTATACCATAGATGGCATCAAAGGATTTGATAGCGCACGACTTTATGTATCCGGTAAAAATCTACTTACTTCCACCAATTATACAGGTTTGGATCCCGAAGCATCGGATTTAGTGGATAAGGGAACATATCCATTATCTACATCCTTCTTGTTTGGTGTTAATGTTAAATTTTAATTTAAAAAAAGGTAATCATGAAAAATATATTTAACAAAATACTAATTGTCCTTTTCATATCATCGCTTGCAGTGGGCTGTATGGACGAATTGGAAAAAGAGCCTATAGGGCTGCTAACGGAAGACATCATAGACAACGACCTGGCTTTGGTAACCCTAGAGGCTTCGGTAGGTTCAATTTATCAACCGCTAAAAAACACCTTAAATGGAGTTATACCAGGCTGGAGATGGGATTTGGGAACCGTATTTAGAAATGATATTGTGTTGCAGGACATCGCAGCCAATGATATGAACAAAAAATGGAATCCAGATGGGGATCAACCTTGGATGGATGAAGTGGGCAACTATACTTTTACGCCAGAAAACCAAGCTTTTAACGGAATTTGGGTCTATGACTTTATTGGGGTCAATAGGGCCAATCTTGCTATAGGATTTTTATCCGATGCAGCTACCGTCCAAAGCGCTGGAATGACCGAGGCCCGTAAAAATCAACTTTTGTCTGAAGCACATTTTCTAAGGGCTTACTACTATTTTGATTTGGTAAATAACTTTGGGGATGTACCTCTGATCAGTGCAACTCCAGATTCTTTTGAGGAAGCATTGGCGGTGGCCATTAGGGCACCTAAGGAAGAGGTTATGGCCCAGGTAAATTCCGATATTGCCCTTGCAAAATCCTTGTCGTCCAACGCGAAGTACCCAGATCCAACCGAACCTTGGAGGGTTTCAAAAGGTGCTATTATTGCATTACAGGCCAAAGTTGCATTGTTCAATGAGAATTGGTCTTCAGTGCTGACTTCAATTACCGAATTGGATGCCCTGGGAAACTACAGTCTCAATGCCAATTATTTCGACAGTTTTAACGCCGATATGGAATTTTCTGATAATGAAGTGATTTTCGCCTACGACCATCGTTCAAACGAAACACCTAACAATACCAACGGTTTAAATGATGTAATCGGATGGGGATTTTTTGCGCCAACGGATGATTTTGTAGCCGCCTTTGAAGCTAATGATCCAAGATTGCTATATACTACAACAGCCGATCCAGATGATAAGCGTTCCTTTAAGATTATTGGTTCCACTACCGATAGGATTGATTATGGTAATAGAGTTTTTATACGCTACGCAGATGTGTTGCTATGGAAAGCTGAAGCACTTAATGAAACTGGGGATTTTACCGGAGCTGTAGATATTATCAATCAAATAAGAACTAGGGCTAGGACCAGTGCTACTGCAGACGGTTCAATAGTGCCCCCTGGAACATTATTGGATAGACCTGCATCAACCGATACATCGGAAATTGCAACATGGATAATGTCTGAAAGAAGGGTGGAATTAGGTTTCGAATCCCATAGGTTCAATGATCTAAAAAGATGGGGAACTGCAAAAGCGGTATTATCGGATTTGGGTAGAAATTTCCAAGACCAAAATTATTTATTCCCAATTCCCCAAAGGGATATTGATAAGTCTGGAGGAACAATCACACAGAATCCAGGGTATTAAATAGAATTGATAATATTAATAATTGAGTTGATAGTTGAGTTTTAATAAGTTGAGAAGCAGTAAGTTGTTAGAGTACTGCTTCTCTTTTTTACCCAGCTCCGATTTAAAAAGAAACGAAAAATGACAGATATTGCAAATAGATATAGTGAAAATCCTTTGTTGTCGCCCAAAGATTTAAAGGCAAGCAATGAGAACATGGTTATAGAATGTTTGCTAAATCCTGGGACATTCGAATTTAATGGTAAAATAGGCCTCTTAGTGCGTGTTGCCGAAAGAACTGTCAAAAAAGATGGCCTTGTATCCGTCCCATTTTATAATAACCTTGGAAAGGTAGAGATTTTGGATTTTAAGCTCGATGACCCCAAATTGGACAGTTCGGACGCAAGGGTTATTAATTATGACGGAGTGGATTACCTAACCACTATTTCCCATCTTAGATTACTTTTCAGCGATGATGGAATTACATTCTCCGAGGCGGATGAATATGCAGCACTCTTTGGTGAAGGGGAATACGAAAGTTATGGTATTGAGGACTGTAGGGTTTCAAAAATTGATGACATCTATTATCTAACCTATACTATGGTTTCTCCCAACGGAGTTGGTGTTGGCTTGAGAACTACCAAAAATTGGAAAGACTTTGATAAAAAAGGAATGATTTTCAGTCCACACAATAAGGACTGTGCCATTTTTGAAGAGAAAATCAATAACAGGTTTTATGCACTGCATAGACCAAGCAGTCCAGAATTAGGTGGAAATTATATTTGGACCGCTGAATCACCCGATGGGGTTCACTGGGGCAATCACAAGTGTATTGCTAAAACCAGAGCTTCCAAATTTGATAGTAAAAGACTTGGAGCAGGAGCTTCACCTATTAAAACTAAAGAAGGTTGGTTGGCAATCTATCATGGGGCAACAGAGCAAAATAGATATTGTTTAGGGGCTTTGTTGTTGGATTTGTATGATCCCTCCATTGTAATTGCAAGGTCTGAGGAACCGATTATGGAACCATTGGCCGAGTATGAAAAAACTGGATTTTTTGGTAATGTAGTTTTTACGAATGGCCATACAGTACATGGAGACGAAATTAAGTTGTATTACGGAGCTTCGGATGAACATGTATGCCTAGCAACTCTTTCCATTAAATCAATTTTAAAATCACTTAAAAAATAATGGGAGTTGTAGCTAAAATTGGACTGAAGGATTTCTCAAGGAGTGCCAAAATATTGATTTTAACAAATTTGGTCTATGCATTTGTAATGCCTGTTATAGATATTTTTGTGGCATCCTATATTATGCGCAACTCCAATGATCCATCAAAGGTTATGCTATATCAATTGGCTATATATACAGGTATACCTATAACTTTTTACATAAATGGGTATTTACTTAATCGTTTCAATATAAAAAGACTATTTTCTCTTGGGATGCTACTAAGTGGGGTATCCATGGTTTTTATGATGTCATTAAAAGAGATTTCTTATTCTGGCTTGGTTTCCGCTGGATTAATAATGGGGATGTCTTTTGGTTTGTACTGGTCCAATAGGGATTATTTGGTACTTGCAACCACATCTGATAAAACTAGAAATTTTTATTATGGTCTTGACACATTCTTTTATACCACCACGGCAGTTTTGGTGCCGATAATTATTGGGTGGTATCTAATGAGTGGAGATGATAGCAGCAACGAAGGGGTAAATTCAGGGTATAAGGTGGTGACGGCCGTTGTCTTTGTTTTTACAATCATCGCTTCTGTTATTTTTCATTTTGGAACGTACGAAAAGCCCAAGAGCGAGAAATTTCTATATTTCAAGTTTCATAAACTTTGGAACAAAATGCTTCAAATGGCTTTGATAAAAGGATTGGCTCAAGGGTTTATAGTGACGGCCCCTGCCATCCTAATGATGAAATTTTTCGCATCTGAGGGAGCCTTGGGTACTGCCCAATCCATTGGAGCAATTATAGCGGCCGTAATAATGCTCATTTTGGGTAAATTATCAAAACCAAAACACCGACTCATCATCTTTAGTTTTGGATTGATTTGTTTCTTTTTGGCATCCTTGTTCAATGCGGTATTATTTAGTTCGGTCGGAGTGATCATTTTTATCTTTCTCCTATTGATTGCCAGACCCATTTTGGATATAGCCTATTTTCCCATTCAACTTAAAGTAATTGATTTATTGTCCGAATTGGAGAACAGAAACGAATTTGCCTATATACTAAATCATGAATTTGGATTGTTCGTAGGTAGGCTTATAGGAGCTGGTACATTCCTAGGTATCGCATTTTTTGGGGATGCCGATATCGCTTTACGATATGCTCTATTAATTATAGGAACATTGCAATTATTGGCCATAGTAATTGCAAAACAATTATTAACGCAACAAAATAAACTAGAAAATGAAAGCATTTAATCTTCATCTTATCCTATTTTCCATTTTAGGTCTTGGTTTAAGCTCATGTAATGAGGCAGCAAAAGAGAATTTGTTTGAGGAAGCCAATCCAATAGTTCAAGTAGGTGTTCAAAGGATTGATTCTATGCCAAATATGCCAAAACCGTTTAAAATTTTGGATTTCAACACCTTGGCTAAGGAATATGACAAAAAGGTGTACGATGAAAATCAAACCGGAAAATATTGGCCATTAATTTGGAAAGATAATTCTAGAAAAAACTTTGACCAGGAAACTTACGGAATCTACACTGCCATGGGCGATGTTAGACAGGGTAAAGAACATTATGAAGGCATTTTTCATGAATCACTTGCAAGTATTGGATCTGTGCTTGGTGCAAGTTTGGTGGGGATTGATAAGTCGAATCAAAATGGTGGAAACTATGTACGCATGTTAAAAAATTACTACAACAGTGAAACCAATTGGAATATAATGATGAACAATACCAGTCCTGAAGTGGCCCAGCTTGGAGGAGGATATGCTAGGGATTGGTGGTATGATGTTTACCCCAATGTTATGTTTTATGCCGTCGCCGATCTTTATCCGGAGGTAAATGAATACGATGATATTCTTCGCTCAGTGGCGGATAAGTTTTATGAGGCGGACTCGGTGTTAAATGGTAACTACGATTATTCCTTTTTTGATTATGCTACCATGCAACCTAGCAAGACTTGGATATGTACACAACAAGATGCAGCAGCAGGTCATGCGTACGTACTATATGCGGCTTACCAAAAATTTAATGACCCAAAGTATTTGGAAGGTGCCAAATCATCATTGGAGGCACTATTAAACCAGAAAGAAAATTATTTCTATGAAATTTTGATGCCTTTCGGCGCTTATGTCGCTGCAAGAATGAATGCGGAACAGGGCACCAATTACAACTTTGCAGAAATATTGGACTGGACCTTTGATGGCACTTCGGCATGCCGAGAGGGCTGGGGAGTGCTGGCTGACAATTGGAATGGGTATGATGTTTCCGGGTTAGTGGGGAGTACCACACATAATGGAGGTTTTGCTTTTTTAATGAATACATACGACACCATGTGGCCCCTTGTTCCTTTGGTGCGTTATGATCAGCGCTATGCGAACACTATCGGAAAATGGATGTTAAATGCGGCAAATGCTTCCAAGCTATTTTATCCGTATGAAATTCCTGATGACCACCAAACGATTCCTGAGGAAAAAGAGCATACCAAAGGGGTTATCGCATATGAAGGACTAATAAAAAGTTCACATTATGAAGAAGAGGGGTTATACTTGGATATACAGGCTCCCGTTGCCATTGGTGATGGTATGAAATGGAATAAGGACAATCCTAAAGTTTCCCAGTTTAGTGTATATGGTAGTGGACATGTTGGAATTGCTGGGGCCATTATTTCCAAAACCAATGTTGAAAATATACTTCAACTGGATTTATTGGCTACAGATTTCTATCGGGACAGTGCATATCCAAGTTACTTATACTACAACCCAAATGAGGAATCCAAAAAAGTAGTAATTTCTATTGGTGATAAGGATCTAAAAATATATGATGCCATTGAACGTAAATTTATTTCTCAAAAAACGAAATTTGACTTTACTTTTAAGGTTGAAGGGGAGTCATCATGTTTATTGGTTCTAATACCAGCGACGGCAAAAATTAAGGAAGAAGGAGGTAAATTATATGCTGATGATGTTGTTATAGATTATAACTATGATTATGGAATAAACTAAGTTCCCCCTAGAAATATCATTCGCACCTTCATGTGGAAGATTTTCTAGATAACAAGGGAGGCCTCCTACAGGATTAGGATGGCCTTCTTTTGTTTTTTATGGGATTTAGAAGATGTATAGGCAAAGATTCATTGTTTCTATTACTTAGTTATGTCGAAATGATAGGGGAGGTTATTGTTTTAAACAATTACGAGTCCAGGGCTAGCCATTCAAAATCTTCTCAGGCGTAATCGGCAGATCATACACCCGTTTTCCGCAAGCCTTATAGATGGCATTGGCAATTGCCGCAGGAGTTGGAGGCATAGGGACTTCTCCCACACCCTTGGCATCCTCTTCAGGGCGATTGATAATGGCGACCTCCACTTCAGGGATTTCCGAAAATCGTAAAATGGGGTATTTTATCCAGTCTGTGCTAGTGATTTCATTGGTATTGAAAGTCAACTGTTCCTTTAGGGTCCAACTGGCCGCCTGGATCAATCCACCTTCAATTTGATTCGTAATCCCATCCATATTGATCACTTCTCCTACATCTACCGCTGCCCACATTTTAATAAGCTCAATATTGCCCGTGACCTTATCTACGGCAACTTTGGCAGCCATGGCTATATAGGCGTCCGTATTCTTGTACCTCATAAAGGCATAGCCGACACCTTGATTATCCGCTATATTTTGGGAAGCGGTAAGTTCTTTTACCTTCTGGATGACCGCAATGGCCCTTTCGTCCTCCAAATGTTTTAGACGGAAATCCAAGGGGTCTTGTCCCGCCTTTTCGGCCAAGCTATCCATAAGGGACTCTATAGCAAAGATATTGGTAAAAGATCCCAAGCTCCGCAATGACGAAACACGAAATGGCCCGTTGTAATAGTGGGCATTTAGCTTCATATTGGGAATGTTGTAATACGGATCGGCGTTTCTATGGCCACCTCCCAAATATCCTCTCGACTTCATCGTAAAAGGAGTTTCCAAATACCGCGCCGCCAATACCGTCCCAGCATCCTTATTGGGACGTTGGCTATGGGAGTCGGTCCACACATCGGCCTTCCAAGAATTTATTCTATTGTTTTCATCAAGGCTGGCTTCCAATTCGGCAATCATGGCCGGACCATAGGGATCCCATAAATGTTCATCCTGTCTGGACCATTGCACCCGAACATGGGTATTGGGGTATTCCATTGCCAAAAGGGCGGCATCAGTTGCAGCATCATCAGCCGTGCTATGACCAAAACAACCTGCCCCTGGAACAGCTATAATATGTATTTTTTCGGCCTCCATAGACAACATGGTCGCCAAGGCTTCCCTCAAAGGATATATCCCCTGACTATGGGACCAGATGTGCAATACTTCACCATCAAACATAGCCCATCCACAAGCCGGGCCTAAAGAAGCGTGCTTTATATAGGGTTTGGTATATCTCGCTTTAATGGTTTCCACCCCTTTAAAGGCGGCCTCCACATTACCTTCATTCCTTACAGTTTCAGGATCGTTGGCAATTTCTTTGATATGCGTAAACAGATTTTCTATTTGGGGAAAGGGTGCTGAGGTAGTCCATTCAGAGTGGTTCCTAAGGTATTGTTCGGCTTTTATTGCTTGATGTTCCCTTTCGGTAATTACCCCCACAAAACTTCCTTTCACTACCGTTTTAAGGACGCCAGGTACTTCTGCCTTTAAGCCGGTCTCATCAAGAGTAAGCAGTTTTGATTCATACCCAGGTGGTCTTACCACCCTGGCATGCACCATACCTGGAAAGCGTAGATTTTGAATATAGCCCGCCTGTCCCCGAACCATTCCTTCTATATCCGTTCTTGCAATAGATTTTCCAACATAGCGGTGTTCTGCTTTGTTTTTAATGGGTACCGGAACAATTACTTCCTTGTCTATTTGTTCACCTTCGAGGATTTCGGCAAAAGTGAGGGATTTGTTGCCCAGTTTCGACTTAACAATGCCATTGAATAGCAGCAGGTCGTCAATGGGAGTATTTAGTTTTTTACTTGCCAATCCCAGTAATTCCTGTCTTGCTGTGGCCGCTGCATAGCGTACGGACATAGCGCTATTTTGAATGGAGGCACTGGCGCCCGTATAGCCTTCGTTTGGCGTAAGGCCGGTCTCTGCCAGATGCACTTGAACTTTGTCCAAATCCATATCCAATTCTTCTGCGGCAACTTGTTGGATGGCGGTGCGTAGCCCCTGTCCCAATTCTACTTTTCCTGATAATACCCTAATGTTGCCATCTTCCAATATTTCCAACCAAGCGTTCACGGTTTTGGCACGACCTATACTACCAGGAAGTTTTCCGTCATAAGTAGCACGGGAAGCTATAGTAGGGTCTTCCGAGCCTATGCAAGCCCCAAGGAGTGAGAACCCTACACTGATATAACCCATGTTCTTGATGAATTTTCTTCTGGATTGAAGGGGTATTTCGGTCATAGTGTGAGTATAGTTTAGAGGCTTTTAGCTGCGGTTTTAACTGCCCTGATTATCCTTGTATGGCTACCACAACGGCATATGTTGCCTTCGAGCGCATTTCTGATTTCCACATCATCCGGACTGGGGTTTTTGTTCAACAGGCTAATAGTGGTCATCACCATCCCATTGAGGCAATAACCACACTGGGCGGCTTGTTCCTTTACAAATGCTCGCTGAACGGCATGTAGTTTTCCGTTATCACTTACAAGACCTTCCAAGGTGGTTATTTCAGATTTACCAATGGACGAAACTGGTAACATACAACTAGTAGTAGCAGTGCCATTTACCAACACTGTGCAGCTCCCACATTGCGAAAGTCCACAACCATATGTAGGTGCGTTCAGCTCTAGATAATCACTTAAAACATGGAGTAAGGGGGTATCGGCTTCTGTTTCGACCTTTTTTTGGGAACCATTGATGTTGAGGTGGTAGGTTGGCATGGTTACAAGTTTAGCTTCTAAGATAATGAAATGCTTTTCCAAAACAAATGAATTGTTAATTCAGTAGTAAAGCTGATCATCTAGATAATTATTGGATTTTTCAGAATGTGTTCAATGGCTTTAGTTAGGTCTTATACTTTAAATGAATTAAGTATTTAAAGCCTGTAAAACACGGTCTGGGGAAAATGGTAGATGTCTTAATGGTTTCCCCGTTAATTTCAGAAATGCATTTGCTATGGCACAGGCAACCATAGGTGTTGCCGTTTCACCAACCCCTTCGGGTATTTCTGTGGATTCAAGGATTGCCGTTTCAATACTTTCCGGGATGTCCTGCATCCTGAGTAAATTGTAATCATGAAAATTGGATTGTTGCACCTTGCCATCAACTATGGTAATTTGTTCCTTCAGTACACTGCTCATGCCCATAATGATGCCACCTTCCATTTGTGCTTTTACATTGTCCGGTTGAACCACCACTCCGGAATCCAAGGCAACCCAGAAATGATGTACTTTAATATTGCCCGTACTGCGGTCAACAGAAATTTCACAAACTCCTGTCCCCAATGATCCATGTTCCACAAAAGCCATACCCTTGGCCCGGCCATTAACGGATGGTGTGTTCCAATTGGATATTTCAGCGACTTTTTCCAGTGTAGCCAATGCCCTAGGTGCCTTGGCCATTAATTTTCTCCTAAGTTCCAAAGGATCTAATCCCTGATCACTCGCAATTTCATCCAGCATACACTCAATAGCAAACTTATTGGGACCATGGCCCACGGCACGCCAATGTTTTAAGCGAATGCCATTGGAGGCTTCCCGCCATTCCGCAAATTGGTTGGGGATATCATAATGGTCATTTGCCACAGCACTTGCCACTAGGTTTCCACCGTCCCCAATAACACTGTGCGAAAAACCGGTGACACTACCATTAGGGTCTGTACTTGCAATTAAACGCTGTAGGGAAAGAGGACGGAAAGCCCCATAGGTAATATCGTCCTCCCTAGTCCATATTAGTTTTACGGGAAGTGGTGCCATTTCTTTGGCCAGTACGGCACATTCCTCAACAAAATCGTTCATACTTCGCCTGCCAAATCCACCACCCAAATACTGAAGGTGTACGCTTACATTTTCCGGGGCAATGTCCAGGATTTTGGGTACACCCAACTTGGTGTCCGGACCCTGTTGACTACCAACCCATACTTCGGCACTACCACCATCTTCAGCAACCTGCACCACCGCATTTAGAGGTTCCATCTGGGCATGGTAAACATAATCGTTTTTAAAATCGACCTTATAAGTTTTGGCGGCAGTTTTTATGGCCTTTGGAAAATCCCCTTTTTCTATGATTACCTTACCACTTTGTTTTTGTGACGCTATTTTTTCATAGGTGGCATAAACCTCCTGGGAATTATGTCCGCTAGCCTTCGATTGACTCCAATTTATTTTTAAGCTCTTTTTGGCGTTCAAGGCTTGTTCCAAAGTCTTGGCAACAATCCCAATGGCATAATCCAAGGGGATTATTTTTAGTACCCCTTCCATGGCCAGGATTTCCGATTCATTGGTCAAAGTAGGTTTGGAACCGTGCAGATTTCCTCTTTCCAAAACTCCGTAAACCATTCCTGGCAAGCGAATATCAATTGCAAATAGAGCACTGCCATCCACCTTGGCAGGGATTTCAGTTCGGGGAATATCTTTTCCGACCAACTGGAATTCCGTGGGATTTTTTAATTGTTCTTCTGTAAAATCGGGTAGTGTTTCGGGCATTTCCAAAAATGGAACCAAGTCACCATAGCTTATTTTTTGATCCGTTTTTTTATGAACTATAAAACTTTTGTATGTTGTTATTTCCGAAATGGGCACTTCCCAATGTTTGGCCGCACTACTCATTAATACATAACGGGCCTGGGCACCTGCCTTTCGCATAACCTGGTAGTAACTATTTGTAGTTCTGCTCCCCACCGTAAACATAAGCTTGCTACCTGGGGCCCATCCAGGAGAACCATATACCTCAGATTCCTGAGGAGAAAACTCCACCTTCACCTTGGACCAGTCCGCATCCATTTCTTCCGCAAAAAGCAAAGGTAAAGAGGTCATAGATCCTTGCCCCATTTCGGCGGCTGGATTATAAATAGTGATTAGGTCATCTTCCGATAATTTCACCCAGGCCGTAAGCGGATGTCGTGCGAGTTGTTTCTCTATTTGCTTTGGATCCCTACAAGAGATTAGTTGAGGCAGCATTCCTGAAACTCCAATAAATAGGGCCACCCCACTGGATGATTTTATGAACTTTCTCCGACTAATAATTGTTTTAGTTTGGTCCATGATTTTAATTTTCAATTTTAGATTGGGAAGCAGCAGCCAATTCAATGGCCTTAATAATACGCAGGTAGGTACCGCAACGACAAAGAATACCATTCATATGGGTCTTAATTTCCTCAGTTGTAGGATTGGGGTTGGCATCCAAAAGGGCAACGGCCTGCATGATTTGTCCAGACTGACAATAGCCGCATTGTGGCGCCTGGGCTTCAATCCATGCTTTTTGAACCGGATGGTCCCCGTTTTTGGACAAACCCTCTATGGTTTTAATTTTTTGGCCTTCCGCAAAATTGTCCACTTGCAATAAGCAGGCCCGCATGGGTTGATTGTCGATATGAACCATACATGACCCGCATTGTCCAATACCACAACTGTATTTGGTTCCGGTAAGTCCCAAATGTTCCCTTAAAACCCAAAGCAAAGAAGTACCCTCGGTAACTTCAACTTTGAATTTTGAATTATTTATGTCCAGTTGATAAGTAGCCATGAGATAGAAATGTTTCCCATTAAATTACTGAAAAAGAAGGATGTAGCCTATTGTAAGTTTGAAAATTTAGGTAAACAGGTATTCTATAGTGTATTTGGGGTTGGGTTCTGGCTAAACGATAGATTAAGAGTAATTAGGCTATATCAGCCCCATACTGGAAGCTATATAAACTAGATGGGTGGTATTGGAGGCATCGAAATAGTCCTTTAATTTACTGATATTGGCCTCAATTGACCTTATGCTATTGGGCGAAATGCCGTCTTCTTTGAGTATTATGCTTATTTCGTTCTGTTTATAACCTATTGCCAATAAGGACAATAATTTTTGGTCATAATCATTTAATTCCAAGGCGTTTTTTTGCTGGAGTGCGGCCGAGGCTATGGGGCAGGTGTAGGTTTCATTGTTGGCAATGGCTTCAATGCTGTTCTGAAGTTCCTTGAGGCCGTTCAATCCCTTGCAAACATAACCATCAATATTTTGGTCTTCAAATAATGATTTTATGGTGTTGTGGTCGTCCTCCACAGAAAAAACAACAATCTTTATTTCTGGATAAATTTCTTTTATAGCCGTAATAAGTTCTTGGCCGTTTTGAAGTTTTTTATTGTTTCTTGGATCGTCGAAGGACAAATCGGTTATTAACAGCCTAAAAGGCGTGCCATCCAAGATTGCTCTTTTCAGTTTCAAAAGTGCCTCATCACAGTATTGGGAATGACCAATATTGGTATATCCCAATGAATTAAGCATGGTGGTAACCCCCAAATTATTGCTGTCTATATCCTCAGATACAAATATTCTATCAAATCGCATATGTATTTTTAAATGGCAAATGTTATTGTAGCCGTGACACCTTCGTTTTGTTTTGAATCGAAATTAATATTTCCGTTAATACCATTCATGCGGTTTTCCACATTCGTAAGTCCATTTCCTAGATAATTCTCCGTTGCATTAAAACCCACTCCGTTGTCCACATACTTAATAACAACTTGTTTATTGTTCTTGGCACAGGTAATGGCGACCATGGAAGCCTGACTATGTTTCTTCATGTTTACCAGTAACTCTTGTAGTACCCTATATACTTCAATTTTCGCTTCTGCAGATACCTTGTCCCAAAAATCCGAAGTCAGTTCCTTGGTTATTATTTTAGTTTTAGGAGAGCTATAGGAATTAAGAAGGGCCAAAAATTCCTTTCCAAAGTTTTCTCCTGTATTAATGGCCGTATATTCCTTGCTGATATCCCTTATTCTTTTATAAATACTGTTTAAGCCTTCCAGGATTATAACCTTTTCGGATGCCACTATTTCCTGAGGGTCTTTTTGTACTTGGGTCATGAGGTAGAAAATATCATTGCCAAGTTCGTCGTGTAATTTTTTTGAAAGACGTAGTTCGGTCTTGTAAGCCATCTCCAATTGTTCCTTTTTCTTCTGCTGATTTTTATAAAAGACCACAAAGACAATTAGTATCAATGAAATTACTGTGGCGGACAGAGCCATAATATTCTGTTTTTCTTTATTGGCAACTTGGGCCAATAGCATAAGGTTTCTTTTTTCTAAAGTGTCGTTATCATATTTCGTAGCGGCATAAATAGAGCGAACGGCCTGTTTTGTCTTTTCAAGCTTGTTCTGCACCTTGGAATAATAGATAGCCTCCTCGGAAACATCCTGTCCAAGGGATTTTTTTAGGGGTAATAATAAATCCAAAGCTTCCAAAATAGCGACTGAATTATTTAGTTTTTTCGAGTAGGCAAAGGCTTTTTGGGCATAAGTCAAAGCCAAAGGTTTATTGGTTTCAAAATAGTATTCTGCCAAATGGATAGTGCTGGATATTAATCCGGAAACCGTATTTAATTCTTGCCGTATTTTTAAGGAGTTTAAGAGGAGTGACTCGCTTTCTGGGTTATTCTTATTTTCCAACCACTTAAAATGGCCCATATTACAAATGGCGCGGGAATATTGAATTTGATTATTCCCTTTGGTACTTTGTGCTATTCTATCCAGTATGCCAAAACTGGAATTGTAGCTGTGCAGTGCCGCCAGAATATTAGCTCTTGTGATGGTAATGGCCGACAGATTTTCTGTGGTAATGTCCGCGGTAGGATGTGCGTTTAGCAGGCTAAAAATTTTGTCGTTCCAGCGGAGGGATTCTTTATAGTTTCCCAATTCTTTCTGACAGACCGAAATTGTTTGATAAAGACCGGTGATGGATTCTATTTCATTGGAGCCTTCCAGATATTTTAGCCCCTCGGTTGCGGTAATCATACCTCCACTATAATCACCCAAACTTTTCTGAATGTTGGCCATATCCAGCAATCGGTCCCCAGCACCAATACTGTCATGTAACTTTAAATTCATGGAATAGGATTTATCAAAATAAAAGTAGGCCGAATCCAATTGATCCATTCTTTTAAAATAATATCCTTGCCGCCAATAGGCATTGATTATATAACTACTATCAGAGGCAAATTGGGCCTTATGGAGCAATTTCTTGGAATGGATAATAGCACTTTGGTAGTCTTTCTTTTTTGCAAAAACTCCAATTTCTTTTATGAGTTGTCCTAATGAATCTGTTTCCGTTTGCACAGAAAAGGAGTTAAGGGTGGTAGGATGTACTGTGATGTTTTCAGAGGAAAAACCAGCTAGACAACAATTGTAAATAAGGACAATAATGAGGGACGGACCAAACTTAAAATTCATCCCTCCAAAATACAAAATGCCTTCACATTTAGGAACGCTTTTTGTTAAAATTACCTGTGGCCAGTAGGTCAGGTGAGTGGTAATTAGGGAGCATCTTTCCACAAAACAACTAAAGCAAGCGATTAAAAGTGCAACTAATGCACTAATAAAAGGGACAAAAAAATCTATTTTAATATCAATTTAACACCGTTAGGTAACAAAGGTTACAAAGATAGGGTATCCTCTTTCTTATTTTTGTGCCTATCATGAAAGCTAAAACTTACATAGCGGTACTATTAACCTTCATCTTTATGGCAAAATTTGTTGCCATAGATGCAAATGGTCTCAATCACCTGTTCGGCGGAAGTGATATAGCTTTTGTAAACCCGCATTGTAAAAATGACAATCCCCCAAAGCTGACCAAGAATACAACCAGTTTTTCACAAGCCGACGACTTAACTTCTGAAGTAATTGTATTAAATGGCTTTTGTACTTCGCAGTTTAAATTGGAGCTGTTCTCTTGGGAAGCGGATTACTCAGAACCCATTTCAATTTTTAACGAACATTTCTCTTCTAGGTTAAGTTATCTATACTTGGATACCACCTCTCCGCCACCTCGGTTGGGCTAACAAACATTTCACAGCCTTTTAAGCTGTGTTTCTCGAGTAATTCTTTATCCCTAAAATATTATAGGAGGAACTATTACGGACAAACACCATACAAAATCACACATTAAATTTTTACAATGACGACTAAAATTTTAATCAGCCGTCGTTCCATACAACTGTTGCGCATATTGGTAAGTGGCATATTTCTTATAGCAGGTTTCAATCACCTGCTTAATGTAGAAAAGACCGCCCAGCGGATAGAACAGGCCAGCTTTAAGGGGATCGCCTATTATTTTGGAGAACCTCAATGGCTCATTATTCTGTCCGGTATCGTAATGCTCACAGCAGGTTTTATATTCCTGATCGGGTATAAAACCAAATGGGCGGCACTTATCCTGATGGCGGTTTTGATTCCCATAACATTAACTGTTCAAGTAGGACAGATTACGACCTTGGGCCCGCTGTTTAAAAACATAGCAATTTTAGGTGGACTTCTTTTTTTTATTCTGAACGACACCGATAACCTTTTAAAATAATTCATATCGTAATGAGCCATAACACTTCTTGATACTGACCGAGAAGCTCAATGGCGTATTACATATGACCTTTAAAAATTAATAAAAATAACATATGAAAAAATACATTATTAGTTCAATCTTTATAATGCTCGCCCTGTTTAGCACGGCTAACCTAAGGGCGCAGGAAATAAAAAACAGTAAAAACAATTATGTGGTGCTTACCAAAAAAGTACCGCAATTACAGCCCATTATCCTCACGGCCGAAGCGTTAAAGGCAGAGGATGGAGAGAATTTCGGCGATTTTCAGGTCATTATATGTGGCAAGGAAATAGGTGATATTACCGAAGCCGATAAAATTGGAAAGTTTATTGACAAGGCAGAAAAGGCAGGGGTAAATATTGTGGCCTGTGGGTTTTCACTGAATAAATTCAATGTGGATAAAAAAAGAATCCCCAAGGAAATAAAGGTGGTAGAAAACAGGATCTTATACAATTTTCAGCTTCAGAAGAAGGGTTATAAAAGCATAAGTCTATAGTTATGAGAAATTTTAAGAGATTCCTTTTAACTACGCTCCCCCTTGTAGGCATACTATTGGTAATGGTGGCCTATAAAACGGGAAAAACGAAGGTACTGGCTAGCAATGCGGCCGTTAAGGATACTTTGAGTATTACGATCTTACAAACCGCCGATATTCACGGGCAGCTTGATACACACCCTGAACTATTCTGGGAAGATGAAAAAGTTGTTTTCAAGGACCGTGGGGGCCTCGCCAATATCAAGACCCTTTTTGATCGGGAGCGCCAAAAGCATCCAGATAGAACCATCATCGTAGATGGTGGCGACCTGATACAGGGTAGTGGTTATACTGCCCTGTCTGAAGGAAAGGTGATGCCCGATATTATTAAAAGAATGGGGTATGATGTTATCATCCCAGGAAATTGGGAAGTGGTCTACGGGAAGGATATAATGATGGATGTAATGCAAGGTTACGAAACTGATGTAATCGCCCAGAATATGTATCATGATAAAAGCGAAAAGCCCTTGTTCCCTGGGTATTCCATAAAAGAAATTGAAGGGGTCCGAATCGGTTTTATTGGTATTAACGACCCAGACGTTCCGGTTAGACAGAATCCTATTTTTAGCGAAGGCATAGGTTTCAGCGGCCTTGATGACAAGTTGAAAAAGATGGTGGACGCAATCAAGGTCGATGAAAAGGTGGATGTACTTTTCTTGGTAACCCATATCGGTATTTTTAAGCAGGTGGAACTCGCCAATAACCCCATTGCCGAAAATGTAGATTATGTGTTGGGCAATGATACCCATGAACGGGTGCGCGAGCCCATACAGGGCAAATATGCCAAGGTTACCGAACCCGGTGCTTTTGGTTCCTTTGTGGGTAAGTTGACGCTTCACTTTGTGGACGGAAAATTGGTGGGTGATGATTACGAGCTCATCGATGTTGACCCTAAAGTATTTCCTGCAGACAAGGTTATCCAAGCTCTTGTGGACAAGGCAAAGGCGCCATATAGGGAACACTTGGAAACCGTGGTGGGTTATACTGAAACGCCTATTTACCGGTACCTGACCGTGGAAAATCCGATGGACAATATGATTACCGATGCGGCCCGCTGGAAAACGGGAGCCGATATTTCAATTTCAAACGGTTTTCGTTTCGGCAACCCTATCGTTCCAGAACATGGAAAACCTGCGCCCATCACCAGGGCAAATCTATGGAATTTGCTCCCGGTAAACGAAAAGATAAAAACCGGGAAGGCCACAGGAAAACAGATCAAGGCTTGGTTGGAAAATGAAATGCACAATGCCTTCTCCGAAAATCCGACCGAACGTTTTGGCGGTTGGTTGGTGCGGTTCTCTGGGATGAAGGTAGATTTCAACAGCCAGAATGCAAAGGGCACCCGAATTTCCACAATAACCGTAAACGGTGAGCCCATGCATGATGATGAATACTACACCATCTCGGCCTGTGTACGGCCTGGGGATCCGCTGGACAATCTTTGTAGAATGCCGAATGTCAAGGATGTTGAGGTAAAGGATTATACCATACACGAGGTTGTTGAAGAGTATCTCAAGATAAATACACCTGTATCTCCCACTTTGGAAGGGAGGGCATATTGCGAATATCTCGGAGCATATTCCTTTTCGACCGTCCCTAAAACCGATTATATATTTCAATAAAAATTAGAAATTATGGCAAATAAGATAAAAAATAAGAACATAAAGAGAACGTGGATACAGTACGGAGTTATTGCCGTAGTGGCCATTACGCTGTACGCCACGGGTCTGCATACCGATGTAATCGGTTTTGCACAACGCGGACTGCTCGCTACCGGTTTAATGAACCCCGATGTGGAGGAGATTGCAGAACTGCGGCAGGAGGAAAAAGAGAATGAGGGTGAAATGGCCAAGGTGTCGGATTTTCCCAAAGCAGATTTCAATCTGCAGTTGATAGATAAGGATGGGAATAGCAAGTCTTTGGCAGAATTGAAAGGCAAGGTCATCTTTTTAAACTTTTGGGCAACCTGGTGTCCGCCCTGTATTGCAGAAATGCCCAGCATCGACAAATTGCATGAAGAAATGGGGGATGAGGTGGAATTTGTAATGCTCTCCTTGGATCAGGATTTTGAAAAAGCCAAGGCTTTTGATAAACGCAAAGGGTACGACCTGCCAATTTACGCCCCTGCAAGCAATTTGCCCCCCATGTTTCAATCGTCTGCCATCCCTACTACCTTTATTATTGATACCGATGGAAATTTGGTATTGACCCATGAGGGTATGGCCGATTATAGCGACCCGGAATTCAAAAAATTCCTGCATAGTTTAAAGTAAGTGTTTTTCCCAAACGGGATGGGAAGATGTAAACCATTGAACTGTCCCTTTTAGGAAAACCTATGATTATGGATGGCATTCAAGCTTGCCATTTGCTGTTGGGCATGTAGTCGATTTTTTGCACAATGACCTAGGCGAAATTGAAATCAAGACTGAAAAAAAATTGGGGGAAAGGCTATTTTCAGAGGTTCTGAATCCAATTTATTTGTAAATTAATCAATGGTTTTTTATTGCCATATTCGGCTTAATAATAACCGAAACTGATAGGACACTAAAGCACTAAAAAGATGAAACTGAATATTTTGTTTATAAACGACGTACACGGCTACCTTGCCCCACATCCAGAATTGTTTTATGATGAAACAGGGGAGGTAGTGGAAATGGCTGGAGGTTATGCCCACATTGCAGGCGTAGTGGAGGATATTCGCAAGGAAAACCCTAATACACTTCTTTTTGACGGGGGCGATACCTTACACGGCACCAAACCCTTGGTTGATTCGCAGGGCGAAGCTATTATACCCATTTTAAATGCACTGAAGCCTGATGCTTTGGTAGGGCATTGGGATTTTGGTTATGGTCCGGACCGGTTACAGGAAATCAACAAACAGTTGAATTTCCCTATGTTGGGATGTAATGTGTATTCTGAGGATGGGTCCAATTTTTTACAACCCACCATAATGTTAGAAAAAGAACACCTAAAAATAGGAGTCATTGGCGTGTGTGCTATGATTGTGGACAAAGTAATGCCGGTGAAGTTTAGTAAGGGTCTAAAATTCACTTCAGGCATGGAGGAAGTTCCAAGGTATATCAAGCAATTGAAAGCTGATGGAGCTAATATGATCATGCTGCTTTCCCATAACGGTTTTCCGCAGGACGTGGAACTATTGAAAAAAGTCGACGGCATCGATATCTGCCTGAGCGCCCATACCCACAACCGAATTTATAGTCCCGTTGAGGTTAATGGAGCACGCATAGTACAATGTGGGTGTCATGGGGCATTTGTGGGGAAGTTCACCATCGATTTTAAAGAAAAAGAAATTACGGGCTGGGATTACGAGCTTATAAAGGTTGACGGTTCCCTCCCGATACATACAGAAGTGGATAAATTGGTTCAAAACATTTTGGAACCGTATCAAAAAATTAGGACTGCAGTTTTAGGCCGTACAGACGAGATATTGCATCGTTATTGTGCAACGAATTCTACCATGGACAATTTGCTCCTGAAGGCTATTGCCCACGTTACAAAGACCGATATTGCTTTTTCAAATGGCTGGCGTTATGGAGCGCCCATACCCGTAGGGGATATTACCGAAAATGATCTGTTCAATATTACCCCTATGAATCCGCCTGTCTCTACGGTAGAACTCACCGGAACTGAAATCAAGGAAATGCTCGAAGAAAATCTGGAGCGCACTTTTAGCAACGACCCATTTGGACAAATGGGAGGGTATGTAAAACGAACTTTAGGGCTGCAGGTGAATATGCGAATTGAAAACCCGACGGGACATCGCATTCAGGAAATCTATTACCAAGGGTCACACCTCAATTTTGAAAAGACCTATAAAGTAAGTTTTGTAACTACCCAGGGGGTGGCCAAAAAATATGGCAAAAACCGTAAAGAACACAGTCAAAAAGCTGTGGAAGCCATGAAAGCATTTTTAAAGGAGAATCCCGATTTTAGCCCGGATAATACAGAACGTTATCGTTTGGTTTAGTCAAATTGGCCCTAGAGAATTTAAATCCCTATAGAAAATCCGCTGAATGTTCCTAAGCATTTATGAATGTAGTAAGCATTCAAAACATGACCAAGAATCCATCCATTTGGGTGGCGAGGATGTCGTATAACGCTGAGCGTGCGAATATTGTAAAGGGGGGGTGATTCTTTTTGCTATTAAACCGTTTTCCTTCCCACATTGCCATCATCCCCTATTCGTTGCACAAAGGTTTTAATTGGAAATATTGAGGCTATAGGTGGTTGTCCACAACACGGATATATAAATTATTTCAAATCTCAATGCCCAATTTCGCAAGAACATCCAGAGTAGGTTTCACCATGCCAGTCAAAACCTGGCGCGTAGTCGTTCATTTCCCAATAAAAGGCACTTCTAGGTTTTTCATAATTTCCAACCTCGTCCATAGTTTCCGTATCGTATAATCTGCCATTGATCATGGTGTATCTTACCGAGTTGGAATTTCGAATATTTTCCAGCGGATTTTTATCCAAAACTATCAAATCTGCCAACATTCCTTCTTTTAGGGCGCCTATCTGATCGTCCATCCCTAAATAATTGGCCCCGTTTATGGTTGCTGCTTTTAAGGCTTCCATATTCGTCATTCCTCCCTGTGCCAGCATCCAAAGTTCCCAATGTGCTCCAAGACCTTGTATCTGGCCATGTGCACCCAAATTTACCTTTACCCCTGCGTCCGACAATTTTTTGGCATTTTTGGAGACCAGGATATGGCCGTTTTCATATTCTTTTATGGGAGCCATGGTACGGTGCCTAGATCGGGAGTCTATAACACTCCTCGGGGTATATTTTAATAGTTTTTCATCTTCCCAAACGTTGGTGGTTTGGTACCAGTAGTATTCCCCGTTCAATCCACCGTAATTAACGATCAGGGTAGGGGTGTAGCCAGTTTGACTAGCGGCCCATAATTGAACAACGTCCTTACTCAAATTAGCAACCGGTATATTGTGCTCTATTCCGGTATGTCCGTCCAAAATCATGGACATATTATGAAAGAATGTGGAGCCCCCTTCAGGCACTACCTGAATTTCATATTCATTGGCGGCCTTTATAATTTGCTGCCTTTGATCCCTTCTTGGTTGGTTGTAACTTTTTACCGAAAAAGCTCCAAAGGCTTTCGTTCTATAAATGGCCGAACGTGCATCCTCCAAATTGTTTACGGTAGCTTTAAAATCGCCATCTGCGCCATATAAAATTGCGCCAGTTGAAAAAATCCTGGGACCCACCATATTTCCAGCACGTACCATTTCAGATTGTGAGAATACCATCTCGGTATTAGCGGAAGGGTCGTGTGTTGTAGTAACGCCATAGGCTAGGTTGGTGTAGTATTGCCAATGTTTTTGCGGGCTAAGACCAAATCGAAAATGTCCAAGGTGCGCGTGTACATCTATTAAGCCGGGCATAATTGTTTTACCACTTACATCAATAATTTTGGCATCTGCAGGTATACTAAGGGAGTTCGTGGGACCAATACCCGTAATTTTATTATCCTTGATTAGAATGGTGCCATTTTCCAATACTTCATCTTCATTCATGGTAATAATCCTTGCTCCCGTAAAAGCGATAGTGCCTTTTGGTTTGTCCGATGCAAGGCTAAGGTTGATTTTTATACCTAGGGTATCCATTTTTGGAATAGAATCCGGAGCGCCTTCCAAAAAGAGAAACCTTTGGTTAATGGCCGTACTAAAAAAGGCATCCCCTAAGGTCCAATTGAGTTTGCTGCTATTAGCGGACCAATGCAAATTAATTCCGGCATCACGAGCTACTTGGGCAACGGGGACATTGGTGGCCTTTCCGTCCAATTCAATGGTATTCCCTGTCATAGGTAGGGCTGCAATATAAACCTTGTATAAATTCGTAAATGCTATCCAATTATCGTCCGGACTCGGAATTATCCTTTGTGCATATTTGGATTTCACCAATTCTCGAGCCTCCTTGCCTTCTAGGTTTACAGATTTCAGGGTTTTGGTGAGTTCTCCAAAAAGATATCCCCCAGTTTGGTAATAGATCCTGCTCGCATCCTTATTGAACGCTGGAAATTCGCCCTCCTTTATGACCAATTTCTTGTTGGATTTGAATCCGCCTTTTTTGGTATAATTTACATCCAACAAATAAATCCCGGGTTCTTTGGTATTTACATAACCCTGATGCCCGTTTCCAGCTTCTTCCCGATATACAATAAGGTTGTTGTCTTTAGGTGAAAAAGAAGGCTCTCTGTAAATGGCCATTTCACTGGTCAAGGTTACAGGTTTGTTTTTGGGTGAGGTTAAATCCAATCGTTGGATAGTTCCCATATTTTCGTCGTTCCAAGTCACATAAACCAGGTATTTGCCGTCTTTTGAAAAGGAGGGCTCAAATTCAAGGTCAGTCCCTGAAGTGAGTCGCACCGGGGTGCCATTTGGAAGTGCCTTTTTCCACAAATACCCGGCTGCATTGAAAATTAAGTTTTTACCATCGGGGGAAGTTACGGCATTGCGTATGGCTTTTGGGCTAAAGGTATCCGGGGCCGCATTGTTTTTAAATCTTAAGGCGTTTACAATTTTATGGTTGGCCGTTGCTTCAAAGGGTATGTCGGTTACCTTAAGGGAATAGACATCAATATTTTTGATTTTCCCCTGGGCCCAGATAATAATGGATCTATCGTCAGGAGTAAAATTGAACCCTGTGTAGGGCCCAAAGACTGCCCAGGTTTCCTGTTGGTCTTTACTAAGTTGATCGTATATGGGCCATTCTTTCCCAGATTTAAGATCATGCAGGTAGAGCACTGTTTTTTCCCGTACCCGTTTTACAAAGGCCATCACTTTGCCATCATGTGAAATTACAGGGCGTATGGCTCCACCTGGACCACCTGTTACCCTTTCGGTTTCCCCATCTTCAAGGTTATATCTATTTATGACATATATCTGGCTGTTGGGGTCTTTGTTATATTGAAAGGCACCACCGGGATAAACGTCTTCGCTGTAATATACATATTTACCATCCGGTGAGGCCCAAGGTTCCCCAGCATCCTGTTGATCATTTTTCTTTTTGGTAAGTTGAATGCCCTTTCCGCCCGATTTGTGGTACATCCAAATTTCACCTGCTCCCAGCGAACGGGTTGCCGTAAAATGTTTTCTGCAAAAGATATAGTTGCCATCTACCGACCATACCGCATTGTTTACAAGTCTAAAATCTTCCTTGGTTATTTGTTTGGCTTCGGTACCATCCGTATTCATGATCCAAATATTATCTCCTCCGCCGGCATCACTGGTAAAGCTAATATGCTTGCCATCAGGGCTATATCTAGGCTGAACCTCATATGCATGTCCCTCCCTTATCAAGGTTGCGCTACCCCCGGTGATGGGCATTGTGTAAATATCGCCTAACATGTCAAAAACTATTTGGCTGCCGTCAGGACTTACATCCAGACTCATCCAAGAACCTTCGTCCGAGGTGATGGAGACATTTTTGAATGATAGAGCGGGGTTGGACACATCCCATTTGTCTTTCTTGGTTTCTTCTGTATCTTGTGAATTGGAAGTTTGGCAAATAAGTATTAAAAGGGTGAATAGGATACTATTTTTCATAGAGTGTATGGCTTGCAATTGTTAAGCGCTTAGGTTTGAAATAAAACTTTAAAGATAGTATTTTGGATTAAACTGCCCTATAGAAATATGGCTTCGCACGTTGGGTTGAACATGTGTTGGCGGAGGTACTCGAAGTTGGGAGACTTTGCGCAGCGCTTACTTGAACAGTAAAAACAACATCGCGGGGTCCTCCTTAAAGGCCTCCCTAATTTTGGTAAAGGCTATCCGCATTTGAGATTCCACGGTTTTAATAGAAATCCCCATTTGTTCTGCAATATCTTTATACTTAACCCCTTGTGTTTTATTCAGCATTATTATTTCTCTGCACTTTGGAGGGAGGGAATCAATGACCTGTTTCATTTTCTGAATACGTTTTTCCAAGGCATCTGAATCCTCTTCTATTCGGTCCAAAAGCGCACGCTCCCAAATTTGACTTAGTAGTTTTTCCTGCTTTTTGGCTTTCTTAATAGTATCAATATATCTATTGTACGCTATGGCATAGAGATATGCCTTTGGGGATTTGGTTTCGTCCAACTTAGACCTATCCTCCCATAGGCGAATAAAGGCGTGCTGAACAATATCTTCCGACTGTACTTTGTCATGGTTATTGGTGGTGATATACGCCACTAGTCGATCGTAAAATGTATTAAAGAGATACCTGAATGCACTCCTGTCTCCGTTCTTCATGGCAACTACTGCCTCAATTTCATTCATTTGAGCTGGTTGTTTATTTACATGGCATTTGGAACATTATTGCGAATATCAAATTTTTTTTAATTCTTTTTAAGGGTTTTATATTTTTTTAAAGTATTGGTTGTGTAATGTGTAATAAAAGTTATTTCATAACGAACACAAAGCGGGATAAAAATTGGGAAAAAGGTAATGAAAAAAAATATAACAAAGTTGCTTCTTGGCACCATTACGGAAAAGGAGATAATGGAGCTTCGTAACTGGTTGAAAGATCTAGAAAACCAGTCTGTTCTTGAATCTTATGTTCGTGATTATCACGATCTAAACTTGGCAACATTAGAAAGCAATCTTGATGATGCCTACCACAAGGTGGCCCAGCAAATAGACAGTAACAAAAGACCGATTAAAAGGCTTTTCCCAATTTGGTCTAAGTATGCCGCTGCAATTGTATTGTTGTTTGGTTTGGGGTTTTTATTTCAACAAGGTTTCCTTTCCCGGGAAGACCTCGAAGTTCTTGCTCCTAAGGATGAATCTATAACCTTGGAATTGAGCAACGGTACAATTCAAACTATTGATATCAAGAGCGTCAAAGAAGTAAAGGATTCAGAGGGAAATATTGTGGGGACTCAAAAACAAAATCAGATCAGTTATTCCCAGGTAACAGAAAGGGAAGAATTGGTTTTTAATACTCTAAAAATTCCGAATGGTAAAAAGTTTCAATTGGAATTGTCCGATGGTACTTTGGTGCACCTAAACGCCGGTAGTTCCTTAAGATATCCGGTTAATTTTCTAGAGGAGGGTCCCAGGCAAGTATATCTTTCCGGAGAGGCTTATTTCGATGTTACCAGTAATGCTTTAAACCCCTTTATTGTAAATGTCGATGAACTGGATGTAATGGTACTTGGTACGGAATTTAATATTTCAGCTTATGCCGAAGATGGGCATATAGATGTTGTTTTGGTTGAAGGTTCCGTTGGTATGAACAAAAAGGACCAACTTGAAAGGGGGTCTGTTGAGTTGTCTCCAGGACAAAAAGGAACTTATGAACAAGATTCCAAGAGTATATTGGTGGATAAAGTAAATACTAGCCTTTACACCTCTTGGATGCAAGGTCATTTGGTATTTAGAGATTTGACTTTTGATAGTATCTTGAAAAAACTCGAACGCCATTATAACATAGAAATAGTCAATACTAATGTTGTACTAGGAAAAGAGGTCTTCAATGCGCGTTTTGATAATGTTGAAATTGAAGAAGTGCTTGGATACTTTAATGATATCCATAGCATCGATTTTAGGATTCAGGGAAATAAAGTAATAATAAAGTAAAATAACAGAATTGTAACAAAAACAAATTTGAACGCCTATGGATTAAAATCTCAAACGCCGTCGCTTTATTCTAAAACAAAACAAAACCGGAAAATGCGCTAACATTTCCCGGAAATAAAAAGCGATCGTGCAAATTAATTTGCTAACCACTGATAAACATTTAAAATTATGAAAAAAAACTTCATCCAACCGAGGTTGGAATCAACATTGTTGAAATTCGACTTAAAAATGAAATTGACCTTGCTATTACTAATGACCGCCTTATTGGGTTTGCACGCCAATGACAGCTATGCTCAAAAGGCCAAAGTAACCCTGAATGTCGAAAACGCTACCGTACAAGAGGTTATAGATAACATTGAATTAAACACAAAATTTAATTTCGTTTATAACACTAAACATGTCAATCTTCAGCGGAAGTTATCGCTTAAATTTAACCAGGAACACATTGACAAAGTGCTCAATCAGTTGTTTGAGAGTACGAATACCAACTATAAAGTCAAGGGTACTCAGGTTATTTTATGGCAGAGTCAGCCCAACAAAGTTATCGAGGTATCTACTCTAGCCGATAATCCTGGAGAACCATTGGTTGTCCAGTCTGTCATCTCGGGAACGGTAATGGATATGGATGGCACCCCTTTACCTGGAGCAAATATTGTTGAAAAAGGTACTACCAATGGGGTTATAGCTGATTTTGATGGAAATTTCTCCATAAACATAAACAGTGAGAATGCTGTTTTGGTGGTTTCATTCATTGGCTTCATAACCAAGGAACAACCTATAGCAGGCCAAAACCAATTGATTATAGAACTTCAAGAGGATTCCGCAAAACTCGATGAAGTAATCGTTACGGGGTATACTTCTGAACGAAAGAGCGATCTTACAGGTGCGGTTTCAATAGTTAAAATCGACGAGATGACGGATCAACCTTTAGCCAGTGTAAATGAGATTGTTCAAGGTAGATCCGCAGGTGTCGAAGTTCTTAGTTCCAATTCTCCTGGTGGTAATGCTGCAATTCGAATCAGGGGATTTAGTACAATAAGAAATAATGATCCGCTCTATGTTATTGACGGTGTGCCCACTACTACCGGAATTAACTTAATTAATCCAAACGATATAGAGTCGTTGCAAGTTCTTAAAGACGCATCCTCCGCTTCTATTTATGGTTCTAGGGCAGCCAATGGTGTGGTTGTAATTACCACCAAGAAAGGAAAGGAAGGTAAAGTTAAAATAGCATATGACGGTTATGCAGGCGCAATGACGGTTATGCGATTACCAAAATTAGCCTCTGCCTCGCAATATGGTGAGGGACTTTGGCAGGCTTTTGCCAATGATGGCATTACACCTTCCAATGATATTTACGGTACAGGAAGTACCCCGGTAATCCCGGATTTTCTCGATGCCGAAAACACAATTCCGTCGGCAAATACGGATTGGTTGGGCGCCTTGTTCAATACTGCTTTGGTAACCTCCCATAATATTTCCTTTTCTAGTGGGACCGATACTTCCAATAGTTTTTTCTCCTTAGGGTATTACAAACAAGACGGAATTCTAAAAAACACAGGGTTTGATCGTTATACTTTTAGGGCCAATACCAATTATAAACTTGGAAGTAAGGTTACCGTAGGGGAAAATTTTTCCGCGTCGTTTTCCAACAATACTGATATTAACACCAATGCTCTTCTTGGGAGTCCCGTTTATAGCGCCTTCCTAATGCCTTCCATAGCCCCTATTTACGACATCAACGGAGAATTTACGGGGTATCCTCTGGACGATATTGAAAATCCAGTAGGCAGACTATATAGGAACAAGGATAATGAAGATAAAACAATACGCCTTTTTGGAAACGTTTTTGCTGAAATCCAATTGGCAAAAGGTCTTAAATTCAAAACCAATTATGGTTTAACGGTAAGCAATTTTTCGGGCACCAATTTTAGCCCTACTTACAAGGAACCCAACACTCAAAGAGTAGAGGCAAGTTTAACGAAATCGGAACAAAACCTGATGGAGTGGACCTTCACGAATACCCTAAATTACGACAAAACATTCAACGACCTTCATAACCTAAATCTATTGGCGGGTTATGAGAGTATTGAATCACAATTAGAAACTTTATCAGCGTTCCGTCAAGGGTTTCCAGGTAACGACTCCAATTTTCAAGTTTTAAACGCCGGTGATGCAGGGACCCAACAAAATACCAATATAAAATTTGAGAATTCTTTGGTTTCTTTCTTTGGAAAAGCAAATTACAGTTATGACGATCGTTATTTGGCCTCCTATACCATTAGGAGAGACGGCACGTCTAAACTGGCCAATAACAAATGGGGTACCTTTTCGGCCGCCTCCTTGGGTTGGAAAATTTCTAACGAAGCCTTTTATAATAGTGAGCTGGTAAATAATTTAAAACTTAGATTGGGATGGGGGCAAAATGGAAATCAAGATATTCCACCCTATGTTACTTCCAGTGGCTATTTTAGTAATCCTTTTAATTCCAATTATGCCTTGGATGGCACTCAAAATAGTGTCTTTAACGGATATATTATTTCTAGGAACAGTAACCCGGATTTAAAATGGGAGACCACTGAGCAGTATAATATAGGTGTAGACATCGGGATTATGTCCAATAGATTGGATTTTACCTTGGATTATTTTAATAAGACCACCGAAGATTTGCTCCTCGAACGCCAATTGGCACCTATAGCGGGAGGTACCAATAGTTCTGTTTGGGACAATGTAGGAACCATGAACAACAAAGGTTTTGAGTTGGGAGCCAATTACCGAAATGATTACGATCGTGAACTACAAGTTTCCGCAGGGCTAAATATGTCGATTATTCGTAACGAACTTACTTCCTTGAAAGAAGGTGTAGATTTTGTTGGAATTGACGCAGTAACTTTGCATAGTAACAATTTTGACCAAGAGGTTTCTAGGACAGCAGTAGGTCAACCCATTGCATCCTTTTTTGGTTGGGTGGCCGATGGTATTTTTCAGGATCAATCGGAAATCGATGCCCACTCGTTTCAGAATGCATCCACTTCCCCTGGTGACATTCGTTTTAGGGATATTAATAATGATAACGTCATAGACGACAAAGACCGGAAGTTCATAGGTAATCCACACCCGGATCTCAGTATTAACTTAAACCTTAATTTTGAGTATAAAAATTTGGATTTGACAACGTTCTTTCGTTCTTCCTTCGGAAATGATGTTTATGATCTTACCAGATATTACTCGGATTTTTACAATCTATCATCGTACAACAAACATTCAAGAATTGCTGATGCTTGGACGCCTACCAATACTGGTTCGTCCATACCACGACTATCCTTGAATGATCCCAACAATAATATACGGCCATCCAGTTATTATGTTAAGAATGGGACATTTGTTAAACTTCAAACATTGCAAATGGGGTACAACTTTACCAAAAGTACCCTTGAGAGTCTATCCTTAAACAGATTAAGACTATACCTGAACTTACAGAACGTGTTTACGATTTCTGGTTATGACGGTATCGATCCGGAGATAGGTCTGCAGAATTACACCTCTGATGACCGTAATCTGGATATTGGTGTGGACCGTGCTATTTACCCACCATCGCGCACGGTTACTTTGGGATTGAACATTGCTTTTTAATTATAAAAAAAATTTAAAAAATGAAACATATTATAAATTTTACACTAGCAATACTGCTGGTTTCGTGCTCCTCGGATTTTTTGGAAAGAGATCCCTATGGGCAATTGACCCAAGAACAGATTTCTAAGGAAGAAAACCTTGAATCGTTAATTGTAGGGGCTTACAGCATTTTAAATGGGCAGATAGACAATGCCAGTAATGCGTTCAATTCTCCGGCTTCCAACTGGAGTTTCGGAGATGTTGTGTCCGATGATGCATATAAAGGTGGTGGAGGTACAGGTGATCAAAATAATATTCACCAAATGGAAATTTTTAATACCAACCCATCCATTATAGACATTGAAAGAAAATGGAAGGCTTTGTATGAAGGGGTTAGGCGAACTAACCTTGTTATTGGAGTATTGAATGATACCGATAATATTACGGCTGATTTAAAACAACAACGACTGGCAGAAATGAAGTTTTTAAGGGGTCATTTTTATTTTGAGCTTAAAAAGATTTATAACAGAATTCCATTTTTGGATGAGAACGCCACTTCATTGTCAGATTTTAAAGTTTCAAACACCGAACTGACCGATGAACAGCTTTGGAGCAAGATTGAAGCTGATTTCAATGATGCGTACGCCACGCTGCCCACAACACAATCACAGAAAGGACGACCTACCAAATATGCGGCAATGTCCTACTTGGCAAAGGTATATCTCTTTCAGGAAAAATGGAGCCAGGTACTTACCGCCACAGAGGACGTGATCTTAAACGGTGGTTATGGTTTAATGGATAATTTTGAAGATGCGTTCCTTCCCGAAAATGATAATGGTCCGGAAGTTATTTTTAGCATACAGCAGTCTATAAATGATGGAGCCCCCAATAATTACAACGGATCTATCGGCGACCGATTACTTGCCCCGGGCGGACCAAGATATCCTGCGTATGGATTTCTACGTCCTACACAGAACCTGGTAAATGCTTATAAAACAAATAACGTAGGTTTGCCAACTATGGACAATTCAGAATTGACCGCAAGCGATAATGTAGATCCCAGAATAGATTTTACCTTAGGACGACCAGGAATACCATATAAGGACCTTGGAATTCTCTATCAAGCAGATTGGGCACGTGATTTGGCAACCTATGGTCCTTATGGTCCCAAGAAAAGAATAGTGTCAGCCAATTCATCCAATCACCTCCTAGTTTGGCCATATGTTAATGCTATGAATTACTACATTATCCGATATGCGGATGTATTATTGTGGAGAGCAGAAGCGCTTATACACACGGATGACCTGGAAGGAGCCAGAACCATAATAAATGATATCAGAAAAAGAGCAAGGGACGGGAATAAAGTAATGACTCTTGATGGCAGTGCTACAGCAGCCAATTACTTGATAGAGGAGTACCCGGCTTTTACAGATGCCAATCAGGCGATGACTGTCTTAAGAATGGAAAGAAGATTAGAGTTTGCCCATGAAGGTCACCGCTTTTTTGACCTTGTGCGTTGGGGCACCGCAGAACAGGTTATAAATAACTATGTAACGGCAGAAAAGGTTATACGGCCATATCTCAGTGGGGTAAACTTTATTGGAGGAAAACATGAATACTTTCCTATCCCGCAATCCCAAGTGGATCTTGGAGGCACCGATGAAAGCGGAAATCCATTGATTATCCAAAATTCAGGTTATTAGAAGTACTTAAGGCATAGTTGGTTTATGTTAGTTGTGAAAGGGGACAGGAATTATTTTCTTCCCCTTTTTCAATTTTGCACAAAGCTCAAAACTTTGAAAAATTCACTCAGGAAAAATTAGGATTGGGAGATTCCGTAAGTGGCCATTGAAATCATTTGAGAAAAACTAATCTGAATTAAATAGAAATACGGCTGCAACAGTACAATGGTAATATAATGTTCAATTTTGGTTTCGACGGATTAGGTATGCTGTGCATATCCCATGTTTAAATATTATCTAATTACCTCTTGTTTCTTATTTTAAAATAAACCTATTAACTTGAAAGGCTATAAGAAACAAGATTATTGGATAACAAATGCCTCCGTCCTAACTGTATTGCCATATTTGAGGGTAGGTTCTATTCCAAAATGAATGAATCGGAATCCCGGAGTAGTCGAAATCCTTCCGCCGTTGTGCGGTAGCATCAATGCTTTAAGGTTTTGTCAATGCCATAAAGTTTAAGAATTCAGTTCACTAAACATGAATTTAGAAGTATATTGGGACAGAATAGACTAATTAAGATGATTTTAAAATAGTAATAGGTTATGAGTGTAAAATTAGGATTAATGGCTGTTATGGCGTTAAGTATTTTAACAATGTCATGTAAGGCGATAACAACCGATAACAATACTTCAATAGTTAATCCTTTACAAAATAATACTATAAATATTTATTGTAATGAAGACAATAATCTGTACCAATTACTCTTGTCCAGCGAATATGAGGTGAACCGTTATGATAATATTGAAATGGCTGTGGAGGGTACTTTAAATGGTCAGAGACTATTGATTTTGGCCAAAAACTATCCGAAGGAAAAGACCGTGCTCCCCGAGGGTTTATATGCCAAGGCCAAGGAAAAGAATCTGAAGGTCTATGTGGAGTTTCCAGATCGATTGTCGACCGGAATCACGGGAGAAATAAAATCGACCGAAAAAGAACGCTTGGTGGTCACATCTGATTTTTTTGGGGAACGTCTGGAATCGCTAATAATTTTGGATGCGGGTCTTTACAAGTATGTAAATGTAACAGAAAGAGCGTCCCACCTAAAGGGAGCTAAAGTAGCAGGATTCAAAAACGCAGTTTATGGTCTTGAAAACACTCCAAATTTCCCCATTTTATTTGAAGATGGCGCTGTACTAGTGTCTACCACCAAGTTGAGCGATTTCAACAAAAGTCGGTATTCCCCCCAAAATGCGTGGCGGAACGCTATAGGCGGTATCCTGTCCCACTTGAGCATAGATATGGAAGAAAAAGCTATACAATGGGAACCCATAGTACGGCCAACCTTCAATGCTTCGATAGCTATTTCCCAAGATGATTATCGCACCGCGGTCGATCGTGGAGCGGGGTGGTACGATAAGGCCAGGTTTCTCATTCATCCAGATTGGAAAGATCATTGGCGCAGTATCGATACTTTAAAATTACCTGTAGGCCCTCCAATGGATTTATCACTGCCTTCAGGAGATGGTTCATTAGGCGTTATGGAAGGCCACTACTCCTATATCAACCCCGATGGGAGCCAACAATACCGATATTGGCTGCGTGCCGATTGTGTAGCCGAGACCGCAATGACATTGGCAACCGCGAACGGGATAAAACAAAATTCTAAATATTTGGAAACAGCCACTAATCTGATGGATTTTGTATTTAATTCGGAAACCTTTAAAACTACCAGTAGTATAGATCCAAAGCAATCTTCCTATGGACTGATAGGATGGGCAGATACGAATAAACATCGATATTATGGTGATGACAATGCCCGGGTGATCCTTGGTTCGGTACTGGCGGCACAGACGATGATGAATCCCAAATGGGACAAGCAGATATTGGAACTGATCTTGGCCAATTTCCGGACCTCTGGCTATAAAGGGTTTCGAAAAGGTGCCCTAAATGGTAAAGATATTGACCAAACCACTTGGCAGGTACTCATGGAAAGGGATCTGGAAAATATTGCCCCACACTACGAGTCATGGATATGGGCCACCTATCTCTGGTTGTACGATAAGACAGGCTACAAACCCTTGTTGGACAAAGCCAAGAGAGCCATTTCCATTACCATGGAAAACTACCCTACAAATTGGTTGTGGACCAATGGTCTCCAGCAGGAACGTGCACGGATGATCTTACCACTTGCGTGGCTGGTGCGAGCCGAAGACACACAACAACACAGGGATTGGCTACATTTAATATGCGATGATCTATTGGAACATCAGGTAGAATCTGGGGCATTTAGGGAAGAATTGGGAATTGGTGATAATGGAAGATACGGTGCGCCAAAGTCCAACGAAAGCTATGGGCAGGCAGAAGCGCCCGTAATTCATATTAATGGAGACCCTGTGGCAGATATGCTATATACCACCAACTTTGCATTTTTTGCTTTGAACGAAGCTGCACAGGCAACTCAGGAACCAAGATATCTGACCGCCATTGATAAATTGGCCGATTTTCTGGTTCGTATTCAAAGCACCTCTTCTGGAAGGGCAGATCTGGATGGCTGTTGGTTTCGTGCCTTCGATTTCCAAGACTGGGAATATTATGGTTCCAATGCCGACCACGGCTGGGGTGCTTGGGGAACCCTGACAGGATGGACACAGAGCTTTATCACTACAACTTTGGCACTAAAACTTGAAAATACGAGCTATTGGGAGAAGACTAAGAAATCTACAGTTGGAATCGAAATTGAGGAAGTTTGGCAACAAATGTTGCCGGGAGTAGAGCATTAAATGGTACACTAATTATATAAAAAATTTAGATTTTCAATTAATGCAAATAACGGAATTTTCTAAACACTATAGAGGGGCTTTGTTAAACGATAAGGTTTCCTTTTGGGGAAAATATTCGCCAGGCAAGGAATCGCGAGGCTGTTTTTGCTGCCTTGACCGATAAGGAAAGGATGTTTTCAAATGCCACCCTTTTATGTATCAAGCATGGAAAACATTGGAAGAAATAAGCAAGGATAACGGCTAAAAAAAACTATGGATACAACTGTACTGAACATAAATAAGGGAAATAAAGGATATCTCGCACTGATCTGTTTTGTGGCTTCATTGGGGGGCGTACTCTTTGGGTTTGACACGGCGGTCATTTCAGGAACTTTCGGGTTTGTGGAATCGTTTTTTACCCTGGATAAATTAGAAGTAGGTTGGTTCGCCAGTTCCGCTTTGATAGGGGCCATTGGGGGTGCCGCCATTTCCGGGGTCTTAAGTGATAGTTTTGGCAGAAAACCTGTGCTCATGATTGCAGCACTATTGTTCTTTGTTTCGGCACTGGGGTCTATGGTACCCCCGAACTTTAACTTTCTGATTGTTGCCAGACTTATTGGGGGTGTCGGGGTCGGTATGGCATCGGTACTGGCACCGCTATACATTTCCGAGGTTGCCCCACCCAAGATCAGGGGAAGGCTTGTGGCCCTATACCAACTCTCTATTGTCATCGGAATATTGCTGGCCTATTTTTCCAATTGGTCCCTGTTAGGGTTTTCACGTGGAAATATGGAGGCCTTCGGTGGAACAGGAATTTTTCATAAGACTATGGTGTCCGAGGTATGGCGGGGTATGTTTGGATCAGAGATGATCCCCTCGGGATTGTTCCTGTTATTATTGTTTCTTATCCCGGAAAGTCCCCGTTGGTTGATAAAAAATGGAAAATCGGATAAGGGCTATACTATATTGTCCAAGATCAGTGGTGCAGCCGTGGCCAAGAACGAACTGGAGGAAATAAAAAAGACAGTTACACAATTTAAAGGAAAGATCAGTGAACTTTTAAAGCCAGGATTGCGTCTGGCCTTGATCGTAGGGATTGGGCTGTCGGTCTTCGGGCAGTTCACTGGGGTTAACATTATCGTGTATTACGGGCCCACCATCCTGGAAGATGCTGGGTTCCAATTGGACAGTGCATTACAGTTCCAGGTGGCCATCGGAATTATCAACCTGATATTCACTATCATCGCATTATGGAAAATTGATAGTTGGGGACGACGCCCATTGTTAATCTGGGGCATGTCCGCAGTCTTTATTTCCTTGATAATTATAGCGACTCTATTTATCACAGGACAGACATCGGGCATTTGGATCGTTATTATTTTATGCGTGTATATGGCCTCACTGGCCATTTCCATCAATGCGGTAATCTGGGTGCTGATCGGGGAAATATTTCCCACCCGTATCCGTGGGCGTGCCATGTCCATTGCCACCTTTGCCAACTGGGGCATCAATTTTCTGACGGCCTTCCTGTTCCCATGGTATGTTGAGAAGATCGGTGTGGGTGCTGGCTTTTTTACCTTTGCATTCATGTGTTTGATAGCGACCATTTTCTTCTATAGATATGTTCCGGAGACCAAAGGAAAAAGTCTAGAGGAAATCGAGCAATATTGGAAAGGAAAAAGTAATCAATAAAAATGAGTAGGTATTTTATTTAATTATTTAATAGCTCATATTTCTTAATCGTGAATAAATCTATCGATCTGGAAGGGTATAAGGGCAAAATTAATTTGATAACAAACCCTTCCAGCATCACCCAAAAATTGAGTGCTTTGAGTTTTTGCTAGTTTAATGAAAAGTCGGAAACTATTGTTTCTTTTTTGTTTCTGATAAAGGGAATGCGACCTTAAAATGTAAACTTAGGTATCGAACTTAAAAAAACACCACATCTCCAAACTACATGAATTCATTACACCTTCACCTTAAGTCAAAAATTGCTATTTTAGTTTTGCTGTTAATATTGTTGCTGCCCCAACCTATTGTGGTTTGCTTGTAACCTTATTTAATACCTATGAAAAGAAGAAATTTTTTAGGCAATTTGGCCGCAGGAAGCGGATTGGTGGTATTAAACCCAATTTATGCATCCAATGGAAAAAAGAATACTGAAAAGGTCAACAGTATTAATAAAGAGGGAAGGACTTTAAAAGCAGATCTTGTAATTATCGGTGGTGGAACAGGGGGGTGTGCCACTGCATTAGGGGCACTTCGCAATGGCCTGACGGTAATCATGACCGAAGAAACAGATTGGATAGGCGGACAATTAACACAACAGGGGGTACCCCCGGATGAGCATAAATGGATCAACGACTTTGGTGCTACGGCATTATATCGGGAATTTAGAAAAAAAGTTAGGGGCTATTATCGCCATAACTATCCTTTAAAGGCGGAGCTTGCCCAAAATGAAAGGTTTAACCCAGGTAATGCCAGTGTTTCAGAAATTAGCCATGAGCCAAAGATTTCGTTAAGGGTGTTGGAAACTATGTTCGACCCCTATATCAGTGCCGGTAAATTGGTGCTTTTAAAAGAAACAGTGGCTTTGGATGCTTCTACTTTTGGAAATAAGGTCCAATCTGTAAGGGTTAAAACTCAACCCAACGGGGAGATACGCAATTTAATTGCGCCTTACTTTGCGGACGCGACGGAATTGGGCGATTTATTACCCATGACAGGGACCGAATATGTTTGTGGGGCCGAAGCTAAATCCGATACGGGGGAATTGCACGCCGCGGAAATAGCAGATCCCAGAAATAATCAAGCATTTACGGTCTGCTTTGCTATGGATTACAGGCCCAAAGAGGATTGGACTATAGACAAGCCAGAGGAGTATGGGTTTTGGCGCGACTTTACCCCAGAAATGAAGACGCCATGGGCCGGGAAATTACTCGAGCTCAATTATTCCAACCCACGGACTCTTTTGCCCAAGGATTTGGGTTTTGATCCTAGGGGAAATTATATGAAGGACGTATTGAACCTGTGGATTTATCGCAGAATATTGGCCAAGGATAATTTTGAGGACGGTTTTCTTGGAGGGGATATCACCTTGGTTAATTACCCCCAAAACGATTATTTTTTAGGAAATATCGTCGATGTTAGTGATAATGAGCTAAAACATCATATTAATAGGGCCAAACAATTAAGTCTGTCCCTATTGTACTGGTTGCAAAAGGAAGCTCCTAGGGCCGATGGAGGGAAAGGCTGGCCAGGAATTAGATTAAGGCAGGATGTAATGGGCACTAATGATGGACTGGCGAAATATCCATATATAAGGGAAGCTAGAAGAATTAAGCCTTTATTTCGAATAACCGAACATCATGTGGGGAAAATCCAAAGAGCAAGTATACAAGGAGTTTCGGAAGCTGAAGCCCGTGCTAAAAATTTTGAAGATAGTGTGGGGATAGGATATTATCATATTGATCTGCATCCAAGTAGTGGCGGGGATAATTACATCGACTTTTCTTCCCTTCCATTTCAAATTCCATTGGGAGCGTTAATTCCACAACGGATGGAAAATATATTTCCAGTGAATAAAAATATTGGAACCACGCATCTTACCAATGGATGTTATAGACTGCACCCTGTAGAATGGAGTATAGGTGAGGCCATAGGGATGTTTGTGCCTTATTTAATGGAAACTGGCAGAAGTCCCCAAGAGATTTACAAGAATGTCGCTGCTGTGCGGAAATTTCAAAGTCTCATTCGTAGTCAAGGAGTGGATACCCATTGGCCTAACGAAAAAATGTAAAAGAAATTGGTTGTGGAAACCCTTCCCTAACTTGGTTTGGGAACTTTTTAATTAGTAATTTATAGGAGGTACTAGTTGAAAACGTATCCTAAAAGCCAGTATAGAATCAGAAATACGATGATAGCGCCTATACATCCACATTTTCCTCCTCCGATTTTTTTGGCTCCCCAGCCGGCCAAGAGTGCCCTGAATATTTTTTGCATGGTACTATTTTTTATGGTTATAAATGGTGTTCTAGCTGCTACAAACCTTCATTATTTTCCTCTATCCAGACCCGGAACTTTTCAAGGGGCTTGGCCATAAATTTTCTAATGTTTTGGTTTCTTCAATCATAATATAAAAATAGAAACCAAGACATTTGAAAATTATCGGTATCGATTAATAAATTGATTCGTACAAAAATAGAAGTATGTCTTCCTGAGAAATTATCCTTGTTATGACTTGGTTTGAATGATATCCTTCCTGTCAAACCCAGTTGGCTTTTAAGTGAGCCATGAACCCTGTCTTAAGCCATTAGGTATAATGTCTTTGTTGGTTTTATTATTTTCCTGCTTCCAACCGATCAAGCCAGATCAAGGGATTTCTTATGGGTAAATTTCTTTTCACTTCAAAAACTTCTGGTGTGTGTTCGTTTATTTTCCATTGCTCAAAAAAATCAGGTCGATCAAAAACGATCGCCCCAAAAAGGGAAGAAGGATGGGCCACTGGCCATTCTTCCCAATACATAACATCTGGTTCTTTAAACCAGTTATTTTTATTTTCTATATACGGAGCCATAAATTCTAAAGCAAGTGATATGGATTTTCCGTCCTGTGTTGAATAATCCCATAAATTGGTTGCTTTGTTCGAGAGGATTAGACAATTCATTACCATGGCATCCAAGTTAAAAAGGGAATATCCGTATGGTTTTGTTCTTTTCAGCTCAAGAGGGAAACTACCATCGGGTGCCATTTGATTTGGTAGAAGGGTATTTTTATAATTATCCCTACACATAGCAAGGATATTTTCCTTATTGGTGTAATCGGCATACAAAGCCACCTGCATATTCCAACAAGTTCCATGGTTATTGGGGTGCTTCATTTCGTCCTTGCCATATTTGTGGGTTGTTAACCACACTACAAAATCCGAAAACCATTTTTTAAACTGGGTTTCGCTGTTTTTGTCTATCAGTCCCTCTTTCCCCAAAACAGATAAAGATTGAACAACTTCCATAAAATGTATTCCGTCTATAATTCCAATGCCCCTTCCTGTATGCCTGCCTTTGATGGCTTGGGCATATAGAAAGTGTGGGTTCATCCTAGTGCTCTCATCTATAAACCATGCATTACAATGCTTTATGGCTGCATTGGCGTATGTGGTATCTTTTGTTATAATATATGCCGAGGTAAGATTCCCAACAATTTCCCTTAAACCTATTAAAGCTTCCCGGTGTTCAGTGAAATTATCGGGATTGCTAAGTCCATCCCGTTGAATATAAGGTCCTGCAAGATTAAGTGTGTCTGGCCACCAATAGTCTCCTTCTGAAAAAAAGTCATGGATTCCTCCGGAACTTCTGGGTGAAGCGAAGGATGTTATGGTTACAGGAGTTAATTTTAAAAATTTATTTGCCCTGACCAATACAGAATCCTGTAAAACTTCCTCAATTTGTGCCTTGTAACTTTCATCTTTATTTTTACAGTTGCTCAGTAATAAACAGGCAAAAAGAAAAGGTATTAGTCTTAAAATATTCATATTTCTATTTTGGTCGATGGTTATTCACTGAGTTTTCGGTCGTCAACGTGTTTTACAGGAGGAACAAAGGTAAAGCACACAGGTTTTTTCAATAGCGTTATTTTAGTATGAAATCTAAAGATACAGCCGGATTAAAGTTATTTATTGGGATCCATATACTCAAACGCAGTTGGGTAATTGATACTACCACAGATTTTGTTTTAAGGTTTTAACTTGACAATGCCGATGCTCAACCATAATTAAAAAATTATTAAGAGGTTAATTCTAATTGTTTTAGGACAAACTGCATTAACTCGCAGGCTGCGCTGGCTCGTTGGGCCTAAAGGGGGTGGCGGTGCAATAAAACCAAGAAAATGTTGGAATAATTTTTTGATTACTATCGAAGATTTTAAGGTAATCCAAAAATGGATTAAACGTAACTTTAATAATAATAAAAGTGGAATAGTTCAATAATCCTTCTGTACCACTGGACAAAATTAAATTACGTTATCTCACGGAGGACTGTCCCTTTTTTTTGTTAAAACCAAAAAGTAAAAAAAGAACTGCTTCCACTTTAGTGCCCAGTTTTTCAGTAAGAATTTTAAAGGCACGTGTAATATGACCTTCAACTGTTTTTATAGAGATATTAAGGTATTCGGAGATTTCCGTATGGGTAAGGCCTTCCTTTTTATTCATTAAAAATATTTCCTTACATTTTGAAGGCAAATTCTCGATCTCGGTATTCATCAATTTAATTAAACTTTCCAATTCTTCCGGCTCTATGTCAACCACCAAATCAATAGCCTCAAAATATTTTTTCTCCAGGTATATTACGGGTTTATTTTTTCTGTATTGATTGATAAATTCATTATAGACCGATTTATATAAATAACTCTTGATGGATAAGTCGGGATTAATTTTTTTTCTCTTGACCCAAATTTTTACAAATACGTTTTGAACAATATCTTCTGCCATATTATGGTCATTGCACAAAGATTGGGCATACACGCACAAACGTTGGTAGTAAGAATTCATTAAGAAATCGTAGGCTTTGCAATCACCTAAAATTAATCTCTGGGCTAATTGTTGGTTTTTCAGGGGGTCCATTGAAATAGGTTATTATCAATATTTCTAAACAATATTGATAAATATCGAAAAAAAATTCCTAAAAAATAGAGGGGTGTTAAAATTTTGAACGTATTAGGTGCATAATTGTTGAAATTCAAATGGTCGAATTAGAGAATATAATCGTTAAGTTTCTAAATCAAGAAGCAAATTATTCGGAGTTGGAAAAATTGGAAGATTTTCTTAAGAATGAAGGGGGCAAACAAGTCTTTAATAGTTATGTTAAAACACAATACCTAAGTACACTTTCCATGACAGAATACGATGTTAATAAGGCCAAGGAGACCATTAAAACTAGGTTGAAAAAGAGTAAACAGACAAGAAGGGTATATCTATATAGGAAAATGGCCCTTGCAGCTTCGGTTATATTTACGTTTGGCATGGCCTTTTACCTGTTCTATAATAGCGGCCAAGTAGAAACGCCTGAACCTGAAAAACAACCTAATTTAATTGTAGTTGGCACCGATAAGGCCATACTTACCCTTGAAAACGGAGATGAGGTGGCGCTGGAAAAAGGAAAAAAATATCAAACAGGAAAAGTAAGTAGTAACGGGGAGGAATTGGTATATGCTGATAAAGGACAAAGCGAGGTTGGTGATAAAGTACCTCTTTACAATTATTTGACCATCCCAAGAGGCGGCCAATTTTTTGTAAAATTATCGGATGGTACGGAGGTATGGTTAAATTCAGAAACTAAATTGAAATATCCTGTAAAATTCACGGATGGCATTAGTCGTCAGGTAGAACTTATATATGGTGAGGCTTATTTTAAGGTTTCGCCAAGTACCGTAAACAAAGGCGCTGCCTTTCAAGTCCTTACTAAATCCCAAGAGATCGATGTTTTGGGTACGGAATTTAACCTTAAGGCCTATAATAATGACCCGGTTATGGCTACCACTTTGGTTGTAGGGAAAGTTAAAATAAAAAAAGGAGAAGTTACTGAAACCCTAATGCCCAACCAACAGGCTACAATTAGCCATGAAAGCGATAAAATAGATATTGAGGAAATTGATGTGTCCCAGGAAATATCATGGGTAAAAGGTTTGTTTTCCTTTAATGAAAAACCACTGGTGGAAATAATGACAGTCCTTTCAAGATGGTATGATACCGAGGTTATTTTTGAGAATGCCAAACAAAAGAATTTTGTTTTTACGGGAATATTGGAAAGAACCAAAGCGGTGGAAGATATTCTTAAACTTATTGAGGCCACAAGTGAGGGCCAGTTAAAATTTGAAATTAACGATAAAACAATTAATATCAATTAAGAAAAAAGGAAAAGGCCAGCACCTTCCACAGCAATAGCCTTTTTCCCAGTAGATCAATTAAAACAATGTTTAACTAAACCATTACAAATTTATGAAAATTAAATTAATCAACCGACCACCTTGCCCAATGGGCAAAGTTTTCTTACATCTCATTATGAAATCCATAATTTTTCTATTTTGTTCGATTTCATTAGCACTAAACCCTATCAATGGGACAGGCCAAAATGCAGAGATTATTGTCGATTCAGATGTGACCTTGAACGTTAAACAGGTCTTTCGGCTAATCAACAAGCAGACCGATTATAAGTTTATCTATCGACACGACCTCCTAAAAGCGGCTCCAAATATTCAACTCAAGAAGGGAGTGATTAAGGCAGGGGATTTATTGGATAAAGCACTGTCGCCTTTAAGTTTTACTTACAACTTCACAGATGGCTCCACTATTGTAGTGAAAAAAAGTTCAGCGTATACATCTGAAAATAGTTCAGTTGAGATCTTGGATAAGAAACTGCAATTTCAAGTGAGTGGTACCATAACAGATAATGAAGGTATGCCCTTACCAGGAGCCAACATTGTTGAAAAAGGGACCAACAATGGGGTTACAGCTGATTTCGATGGAAAATTTTCCATGGAAATAACAAACCAAAATGCTATTCTAGTTGTTTCCTATATTGGCTTTGCAACTAAAGAAGTTCCAATTAGTGGGCAGACGAATATTGTGGTTAATATGGACGAAGATGCCGCAGGTTTGGAAGAAGTGGTTGTAGTTGGCTATGGTACGCAAAAAAAAGAAAACCTTACGGGTTCTGTAGCTACGGTAAGTTCCGACGAACTTATCAAAAGACCGGCATCCAATGTCGAGAATTTACTTCAGGGTAGAGTTCCTGGCCTTCAAGTTTCTTCTTCTTCTGGTAAACCTGGGGATGAAGGAAATACTTTGCGTATTAGGGGAATAGGTACATTTAGTGGAGCAGGAAGTAATCCATTGGTGTTGATAAATGGCATAAGTGGTGATATGACCAACCTTGACCCTAATGACATCGAATCGGTTTCTGTATTAAAGGATGCTGCATCAAGCGCCATTTATGGTGCCCGAGCCGCAAATGGGGTTATCCTTATAACCACTAAGCAAGGAAAGGCCGGCGGCCTTGTCATTGATTATCACGGAAATGTTCAGGCACAGAGTGCTAGCAGATTGCCAGAATTGTTATATAATTCCGCCGACTATATGCAATATTGGAACGAAGCTAGAGCAAGGAATGGTCAAGCCCCGCATTTTACCCAAGCGGAAATAGATGGCTTTAGGAACAATCCTAACGATCCGGTGAATTATCCCAATTTTAATTGGATCGACCATACTTTTAATACAGCCATAGCGCATAACCAGTCCTTCCGTATAAGTGGTGGAAATGAAAACACGGTTTTCAGTGCTTCCCTTGGTTATCTTGACCAACCTGGTATTACCAGTAATTACGAATATCAAAAATTCAACGGACGAGTTACCGTCGATTCAAGATTAAATGACTGGATTAAGATCGGTGGTGATATACAGTTTGTCAACAAGGAAATAACCAGAAGTAACTGGGACAATAATGTAGATTATCAAATTCTTGCCATATATGGCGCGGCACCTAATTATACACCTACGATGACTTTACCGGATGGAAGTACGGGATATGTCGCCCGATATAGTTCCGATATTGCTGAATGGACAGTAAGAAACCCTGACGCTCAAGATGCCAGTGGTCTGATGACGGAGACGCGGTACAATGTTTTGCCTCAATTTTATAGTGAGATTAATCTAACCAAAGATTTGACTTGGAATTCCAAATATGCCCTAACTATTGACAATAATCAGTATAAGAACCATGAGCATGCGGTTGACAACTATTACTTTAAAGATGGTTCATATGCACATAATAATGCTACTTGGCGGCTAGGGGTAGAAGATAGATGGACGACTAGCAAGTTGACTACATTTTATTCGACCTTGAATTATACCAAGTCCTTAAAAGATCACAATTTTAGTATCCTGGCAGGATACAATCAAGAAGGATTTAAGGACAGATATCTTAGAGGTCAGAGAATTAATTTTCCGACCAATGACTTAAAAGAACTAGATGCCGGAGCCTCTAATGGCCAATCTACCGGGGGTGGCGCAACGGAATGGGCGATTCAATCATATTTTGGGCGTTTAACTTATGATTATCAGGGCAAATATTTACTTGAGGCCAATGCAAGATATGATGGCACTTCTAGAATTTCACCTGATACACGATGGGGATTTTTTCCTTCTATTTCTGCAGGGTGGAGGGTTTCAGAAGAAGCGTTTATGGATAATGTGGATTGGTTGAACAATTTGAAAATAAGGGCTTCTTGGGGCCAATTGGGTAACCAAAATGTTGGACTTTATCCTTATCAAGAAGTATTATCTACCACTTCGTACCCGTTTATTTCTTCTGAACCTGGCGTAATTCAGAACCGTATGGTGGATCGGAATCTAAAATGGGAAACAACCACCATGACCGATGTTGGGGTAGATATAAGTGTTCTAAATGGTTTGTTTAGTCTAACTTTCGACTGGTATGACAAAGTTACGGATGATATCCTTTATCAAATTCCTGTACCTGCAAGTATTGGACTGTCGGCTCCAACAGTGAACTTTGGTAAAATGAAGAACACGGGTATAGATCTTATTGTAGGTAGTCAGAAAAAGTTTGGTGATTTCTCGTATAACGCCAGTATTAATTATTCCCGTTACAAAAATGAAGTGCTTGAAATCTTATCTCCGACGTATGGAAAAACCACCACACAGGTAGGCCTTCCATTTAACTCCCATTATTTGGTGGAATTCGATGGAATATTTCAAAATCAAGCTGAAATTGATGCAGCTGCCGTTCATCCGTTCAATCCAAAACCGGGAGACCTGAAATTTAAGGATGCAAACGGAGATGGTACGATAAACTCTGACGACAGGGTCGTGGTAGATGGTGCTCACCCCAAGTACTTTTATGGGGGTACTCTAGACCTTTCTTGGAAAAACTTTGATTTGTCTTTATTTTTCCAGGGGCTTGAAGGATCCAAAGCACATGTCCAGACCTTAGCATGGGGACTTACGCCATACATGCAGGGATCTCCCCCAACTCTTGATTTTGTAAACAATAGATGGACAGGAGAAGGTTCTACAAATTCTCACCCTGCCATGTTTGTTACAGGATATGGACCTGTCACAGGAACACAGAACACCTACTGGTTATTAGATTCTTCATATCTAAGATTGAAGAACTTGTCTATCGGATATAATGTACCCAAAGAAATTTGTAAAACGATTGGTTTACAAGGCCTTAATGTTTATATGTCCGGCGATAATTTAATTACCATAACCAAGTGGCCAGGATCTGATCCTGAAAAAGCGAATACGGGTTGGTTTACGGCCTACCCCCAGCTAACAACATACACTATGGGAGTTAAATTGAAAATTTAATTGTAAAATATAATATTATGAAGATATATATAATTAAGGGCAAAGTTTTAAGTGCGATAATGGTCTTATCAACGCTTTTCACCCTTTCATGTGAGGAAGATTTTTTGGATAAAAATCCATTGACGGAAATTTCCAGCCCTACATTCTGGAATACGCAGAATGATGCCGATATGGCTTTGGCCGGTTGTTATTCAAGGTTGAATACAAGTACATTCAATTTTCATAGCATGAGTTTTGATGTTCTTGGAGGGGAGGTTAGCAGGGGCGACGGGAACGCACAAAATATGGCTCTAGGTCTTATAGAATCTACATCAGGAGGGCTTATTTCATCAGTCTTTACCGATTGTTATAAGGGAATTGCATCATGTAATTATTTTTTGGCCAATATTGATAAGACCCCTATTTCTGCCAGTACCATAAATACTTATAAGGCAGAGGTGCTGTTCTTAAGGGCTTTGTTTTATTTTACGTTGACCGATTATTATGGAGGGGTTCCGCTTTATACCGAACCTTTTGAAAACATTGATGAGGCCAAAGTAGCTCAAAGTTCAAAGACGGAGGTAATTAACCAAGTCATTTCTGATTTAGATGTTGCTATCGCCCAATTGCCCAATACGGATTATAGTAGTTCTGGACATGCCGTAAAGGGTTCTGCGTTGGCGCTTAAATCAAGGGTGTTGCTTTTTCAAGAAGATTGGTCGGGGGCTGCAGCTGCAGCTCAGCAGGTAATGACAGATGGAAAATTTAGCCTTTCCAATGACTTTAAAAACATGTTTTTGAAATATGGGCAAGATGGCAATCCCGAAATAATGTTTTCGACCAGATATCTTAATCCTGATAATTCCAGTCAACAAGATATTCAAATAGAATGGTGGGGAGCTTGGCATCCTCGCGCGGAACTTAGGGATGCATTCGAGTGTACAGATGGCCTTCCTATTTCAACATCACCTTTGTACGATCCTAATAACTTTAAATCAAACCGTGATCCCAGGCTTGAATTTACATTAAAACCCTTTGATGACCCGGCAATAAAGGCATCGGGAGAGGTTGTAGATTATGCCTATAATACACCTTCGTCAACAGGACTTATGCCGACCAAGGGAGCTGATGTAGAGGAGCTGCCGGTAGATTATTCCACGAAAAGCGAACAAGATTGGATATTGATTCGGTATGCTGAAGTATTGTTGAATTTCGCAGAAGCAACAAATGAAATTAGCGGGCCTACAACAGAGGTTTATGATGCGGTCAATGCAGTGCGAGGAAGGCCGGGAATTGATATGCCACCACTCCCTGCCGGATTGACAAAAGATGAAATGAGAGCCCGAATATGGAATGAGAGAAGGGTCGAATTTGCTTTGGAAGGACTAAGATTTGGAGATATCAAGCGATGGAAATTGGCCGAGACCTATCTTAATACCTTGGTTGAACCTGATAGTGGAACACCGCGTGTTTTTAATCCAGCAAAACATTATTTATGGCCATTTCCACAATCTGAAATGGACGTAAATCCCAATTTGCAACAAAATCCTGGGTATTAATAATTGTGGTAATGCACTTGAAAGAGTGCATTACCTTTTTATAGTAATTGGGAAATTAATTTATGCCCTTGAATACATGGCTATCGTCAGCATACTTAAATTTCTAACGGGTTCCTGTAAATTGGCAAAGCATGGCAGAAGTTAATATTGACTCAAAATGAGAATTTCAAAATGACTACAAAATGAAGAAAACACTATACCTTGTTTTATTTTGCACTGTTTTAATTTCATGCAAACAAGAAGGTGAATACGCAGCAATTCCATCAAAAAAAATTCCCGAGTTTGTGGACTATAATTTTGATGTTCGGCCCATACTATCCGATAAATGTTTTACCTGTCATGGGCCAGATGTCAATAAGAGAGCCGAAGATTTGAGGTTAGACACTCCTGAAGGTGCCTATAAGGCACTCAAGGACAGGGATAACGAATTTGCCATTGTTCCCAAAAACCTTGAAAAGTCCGTTCTCTATCAAAAAATCACAGCAAAGGACAGTACCGAGTTAATGCCTCCTTTTGACTCCAATGTAAAATTGTCTTCCTATGAAATCAAAGTTTTAAAAAAGTGGATCGAGCAAGGGGCAGTCTATGAACCTCATTGGGCCTTTGTGGCAGTTCACAAACCCGAACTTCCCAAATTGAAAAATGCGGATTGGGTAAATAATGAAATTGATTATTTCGTAATGCAAAAATTGTCGAATATAGGTTTGACCCCCAATGAAGCGGCGGATAAAGAGCGACTGTTAAAGAGAGTTTCCTTAGATATTACAGGACTGCCCCCAATTCCAGAAATGCAGAAAAAATTTATACAGGATGATGCCAAGGATGCCTATGAGAAAATTGTCGATGAACTATTGGCTAGCGAACAGTATGGTGAAAAGATGGCAAGCCATTGGTTGGATGTTGCACGATACGCCGATTCCCATGGGTTTCAAAATGACCAATTAAGAACCATGTGGCCATGGCGGGATTGGGTGATTCATGCGTTTAACCAAAATTACAGCTATGAAAAATTTGTAACCTATCAATTGGCTGGCGATTTGGTTCCACAGAAAAATATGGAAACAATTTTGGCCACTGGTTTTAATAGAAACCACAAAATAAATCAGGAAGCTGGCATTATTGAAGAAGAATTTAGGGTTGAAAATGTAACCGATAGAACCAATACTTTTGGAAAGGCGTTTTTGGGATTGACTTTTGAATGTGCAAAATGTCACGACCATAAATATGATCCCATTTCCCATAAGGATTATTTCAGCACATTTGCATTTTTCGATAGAATGCCCCTTAGGCCAAAAGGCATAGGCGAAGTGTTGGCGGAGCCTCCTCTAATAACGATTAGTGACGAGGTTGTCGAGAAAAAACTTCCTTTCATTAATAAAAAGGAAGTGGAGGATGTTGACGTAATGGTCATTGAAGAAAAGCCGGATATTAGAACTACTCACGTTCTAAATAGGGGAATATATGATGATGTGGGCGAAGAAGTAACGGCCCGGACACCAGAATCGGTTTTAGCCTTTGATGACAGTGTATATGAGCGCAACCGTTTTGGCTTGTCAAAGTGGCTGTTCGACCCTAAAAACCCATTGACCAGTAGGGTGTTTGTCAACCGAATGTGGCAAGAGATTTTCGGTGCTGGCATCGTAAGGTCATCCGGCGATTTTGGAATGCAAGGCGATTTGCCTACGAATGTCCACTTGTTAAATTGGTTGTCGGCAGATTTCATGGAGAACGGTTGGGACATGAAACGGTTGATTAAGAAAATTGTCATGTCAGCCACTTACAAACAATCATCGGTCGTAAGCGAAGAAAAACTGGCCATTGATCCGGATAATAAATACCTGTCAAGAATGTCGCGCTTGCGTTTTAATGCCGAAATGGTACGTGACCATGCTCTGTCCACCAGTGGCTTGTTAAATCCTGAAATCGGTGGACGAAGTGTAAGAGTGTACCAACCGGACGGATTGTGGGAAGCAGCCAGCTCAGGAAGGGGAGTTTTGGCCAACTATGTGCAAGATCACGGTAAGGATTTATATCGCAGAGGCATCTATATTTTTATTAAGCGTACCACTTTACCTCCGGTACAGCTCACTTTCGATGCCGCTACACGTGATCAGTGCGAGGTGCAAAGACAGTCTACAATGACCCCCTTACAAGCCTTGATAACGCTAAACGATCCCACTATTTTGGAGTCGGCTCGGGTGCTTTCCGAAAATTTGATGCAGGAGGAAAGTACTGTTGCAGCAAAAATTGAAAAGGCATTTGGTACAATTGTATGTAGAACTATCAAACCCGAAGAAAAAGAGATGTTGCTGAGCTACTACCATGAACAAGAAGCCGCCTTCTTAAAAGAAACGGAAATGGCCGCAGCATTTATTGATGTCGGGGAATTTCCGGCCGCCAAAGATAGGGATGTCGTTAAGGTGGCCGCGCTTATGCAAATTATTCACACGATATATAACCTGGAGGAAACTATAGTTAAAGGTTGATCAAAACTTAAATAGGAAAACTTATGGAAAAGGAAATTTTTGAACATCACTTGAACGCTAATCGTAGGCATTTTTTGGGTAAAATGGCACTGGGCTTTGGTGGCGTGGCTTTGGGGTCCTTATTGATGCCGGATTTGTTATCTGGAAAAGAAGTCGCTGAAGACCAATTGCCCTTAGGTTTAAAACATTTTGCAGCTAAGGCGAAACGTATTATCCTATTGGTTCAAAATGGCGCTCCATCCCAATTGGAGAGTTTTGATTATAAGCCCAAATTGAATGATATGTTCGGACAGGACCTTCCTCCCTCCGTAAGAGGAGATCAAAAGTTGACAGGTATGACGGCTGGGCAAAAATCATTTCCCTTGGTAGGTTCAAAGTTCGGATTTAAACAATATGGTAATTCCGGGACCTGGGTAAGTGATCTGTTCCCGAACATAGCCAAGATTACCGATGATATCTGTGTTATAAAGAGCATGCATACCGATGCCATCAACCATGACCCCGCACTAACATTTATGCAGACTGGGGCACAGGTAGGCAATAGACCCAGTATAGGCTCTTGGTTCAGCTATGGCCTTGGCAGCGAAAATAAAAATTTGCCGGCCTATTGTGTATTGTTGTCAAAAGGAAAAGGCAACGGACAAGGAGTATATTCAAAACTATGGTCCAACGGCTTTTTGGATAGTTCGCATCAAGGGGTGCAATTAAGTGCCAGCGAAGACCCAATTTTGTATTTGAACAATCCTAATGGGATGGATAGGAAAACACGCAGAACCATGTTAGATAATTTGGCTTCCCTGAACCAACTGGGATATGATGAGTTCGGAGATCCAGAAATCCCGGCAAAAATAAAACAGTATGAAATGGCATTTCGAATGCAAACGGCCGTTCCCGAGATTACCGACGTGTCCAAAGAACCGGACCATATTAAAAAGATGTATGGCCCGGATTGCATGGTTCCTGGCACCTATGCCGCCAACTGTTTGTTAGCTAGAAAGCTGTCGGAATCGGGCGTTCGTTTTGTGCAATTATACCACCAGGGTTGGGACCAGCATTCAAATTTGGTGGGTGAAATGCAAGGTCAGGCCAAAGATGTAGATATGGCTTCGGCAGCATTGATTACCGATTTAAAACAAAGGGGACTATTAGATGAGACCCTTGTCATTTGGAGCGGGGAATTTGGTAGAACAAATTACTGCCAAGGAAAATTGACCAAGGATAATTATGGTAGGGATCATCATCCAAGATGCTTCAGTATTTTTGTAGCTGGTGGCGGTGTAAAAGCGGGGATCTCTTATGGTAAAACCGATGAATTGGGATATAATATTACTGAAAACCCAGTGCACATTCACGATTTACATGCTACTATTATGCACTTAATGGGTCTAGATCATGAAAAGATGACCTATAAACATTTAGGGCGAAGGTTCCGCTTGACCGATGTTCATGGCAATGTAGTAAAAGATCTTTTGGCATAAAACTATGAAAAGACCGATTCCCTTTTTTTTGAACGTACTGTTCTTTCTGCATATATTTTTGGCCTTTTTAGTGGTTTTCGAAAGTTATTTAGAAATTCCCTTTTGGCTACAACCCTTAGGTAGAATGCATCCTTTGGTGTTGCATTTTCCTGTAGCTTTTATTGCGCTTCTGGTATTGCTAAATCTGTTTAGAAAACATATAGACCCCATTTCTTTTGAAAAGATAAACTATTTTCTATTACTGCTGACCTCGCTTACTACGGTACTGGCAACGATTATGGGCCTAGTGCTATCCTTGGAAGGATATGAGTCGGAACTTATGTCGTTACATAAATGGATTGGAATTGCGATCAGTTTTATAGTATATGCTTTGGTCTTGATGTATCAATCCAAAAAAGTGTACAGGATATTGCTTTATACAAGCTTTGTGGGTGTTGTTTTTGGAGGACATTTCGGCGCCGGGTTGACACATGGAAGTAATTTTTTAATGGAACCGATTACGGCCCTTAATAAAAAGGAATTTGACGAAAATACACCTATTTATACCGCTTACGTCGAACCTATTTTAGCGGCGAAGTGTACAAGTTGTCATAATCCGCAAAAACACAAGGGAGATTTAGATTTAACAAATGTTGAGTCCATAGCAAGAGGGGGCGAGAACGGCGAGGTATGGTTGGCGCACAATCCTGAAAAAAGTTTGTTGCTGCAGCGAGTGGCACTGCCCTTGGAAGATGAAGAGCACATGCCCCCTGATGGCAAGACACAATTGACGGCACAAGAAATTGAGCTGATAGAAAGCTGGATAAGGCACGGTGCGGATACTGAAATTTCATATGCCCTATTAAAAAAGGAGGATAGCCTAAAGCAATTGATAACTAAAAAATGGCTCAAAGGAGATAGTGAAAAAGAATCTTATACATTTGATTTTGCAGGTACCAGACTAATAGAAGAACTCAATAATCCTTATCGATCTGTAGTTCAAAAATCTCCCAGTTCACCAGCAATTGAGGTTGCTATTTATGGCAAGAGTGCCTACAAGCCAGAGTTTTTAACCGATTTGGTAAAAGTTAAGGAGCAGGTGGTGTACTTAAATTTAGCCAATTTGCCTATTGATAACCAGACCTTGCAATTCGTAGGTGAACTTAAAAATTTGGAGCATTTAGTGCTAAACTTTACCGAGATTACCAATGATGCTTTGGCTGCCCTTGTGGCCAGTGTCAAATTACAATCACTTTCCTTGGCAGGCACCGCCGTTGACATTGCGGCTCTAAAGTATTTAAAGAATATAAAAAATTTAAAGGAATTATTTATTTGGAACACGCAAATTAGAGATGCCGACATTGTGGCGCTTAGCAAAGAATTGCCACGCGTAACGATAAATGAAGGCTATATTCCGGACCCGGAAGTAAAACTGGGCTTAACACCACCAATCCTAATAGGTGAGAAGAACATCATAAGTTCGGGAGACCAAATTTCCTTAGGGCATAAAATGAACGGAGTGAGTATTAGATATACTTTGGACGAAACTGAACCCAATGAAAAATCCGCAATTTATGATTCTGGAATTGCATTGGATTTACAAGGTGAAAGATCTAAAACAGTAAAGGCAATTGCATACAAAGACGACTGGTTACCAAGTGAAGTTTCATCATTTACATTTTATGATAAGGGGTTTGTTCCCGATAAAGTCGAGGTAGTTCATCCTGGAATTTTAAGTTCATACACTGGCGAGGCAGCAGAAATATTGAGCGATGATTCTAAAAATGATGCCAATACCTACTATTATTCAAAATTTTGGGCTTCCTTCAATATTAAACCACTCATAGCCATAGCTGATTTTAGTACATCCAATCCTACAATAAAAGAAGTGGTCCTTAGTTGTGGTAATCCGAATGGAGCTAAGAAATCGTCAGTGAAGTATATTGAAATTTGGTCTTCCAACGATAAGGAGAATTGGATTTTATTGAGGAAGTTGACCCTTGCCAATGAGCTCAACATGGAAAAGTTGAAAGAAATCTATATAAAGTTTCCCGAGTCGTCCATGAAGTATTTTAAAATAGTAGGGCAGCCAAATACAGATAGTACCATGCGGGTGAATCAACTGTTTTTCTTTTAGGAATCCTAAAAGGGATATGGCATAAAAAAGAGTCTATTTTAATGTTATCTGGCAACAGCGCTGGAAGTTTACAAAGATTCCAAAGAAGTGTGGATATTTTAAAGTCTCATTAGTAGTCAGGGAGTAGATAAAAAAATGGGTTTAATTCTTTTAACCAAATTCTGAATATTGCGGATTCCGCATCCATAATTAGGAGCATTGCCCATTAATTGAGTTAGTTGAGTTTAAACCGGTGTTGTGAATTCAATGCCGGTTTATTTTTTTTAATATTATTTAACGCTATTACAAACAGTTTGACGTTTACGTTGAAAGTTCATTTCTGAGCATATCTAATAAGAACTCCTGAAGTACATTTTCTAATTCCGATTTCTATTTTTCTCTCAATGTTTCAATGATTTTTCGTGTTTCGGCAATTCTTTTTTGTAGCGGGTCACGATACCACCAAGCGCGCATATCTACCCGATCGTTGGGTTGATCCAACTCCGCTTCCAGTTCATCCAGATACTTTTCATTTAATGTCAAGTAGTCATCGAATGTTTCCGGGTTGTGAAAACCACCGTCATTTACAGTAATATAAATAGGTGTAGTATGGGCAACTTGATTTGGGCCTGCATAACAGCGTGCGGCTATCCAAGTCCCTTTTTCTACTTCAAGATCAAAGTTCAATTCCATGTTTTCCAAAGATCGATCATCACCATCGGGCGTTATTTGTTTCAACACTTTTCCATGGGATATTATCTCCAGCTTTGAAAGTGGAATTTGGTCTTTATTTCCTAAAGCTTTTGCCTTAATAGAGACTTTTTGCGGTGCCGATAGCTTAATTTCATCACCTGGGAGATGATCATCGATACTAAAAACAAGCATAGGGCCGGACGAGACAAAGGTGTGTCCTTCCTTTAGATTTTTCTTCCAAGATGCATACTCAAATTTTCCCTCTATCCAAGTATAAAACCTGACATTGCCAATTCGGGCATTCCAACTTGGGTCGTCGGTGCCAAATGAAGGACCAAGGCCACACCAGGGAAAGTCGGATCCTGCCGTTGCCGTAAGTTTATAGCCCAAATCCAGAAAGTGGTAATAATTTTGGGTTAGCAGAGGGCCCCCATTGACACAAAATTGGAGCAGTTCAAGAAAGTCCACTTTGCCGCTTAGCACATCTAACGTCATACCCCTTGAGCCATTAAAGGACATACCTTGATGGGCATACCCGGTTATCCCGTTCAATTCATGAACCCTATCAAATATCTTATCGTATTCGTAATAGTCTTTTTGTTGCCGAACAAAATCATCGGCTACCAAGGCGATTGTATGACCAATTTGGTGCGTTCTTGGGTCCTCCTGGCCAGTAGAAAGCAAGCTTTCATTCTGTCCATATGTTCCATCTTCCCCAAATGCATATTGGGAAAAATAAGTTGCCCAGAAATCTCCCATTTGAAGTAAGACCCCCACATTTAGCCCTTCGGCTTCGACCCATTTCAAAATTAGTGGGTTTTCCCTTGGAGACCGGCGAATATGAATGTGGTCATCGGCGGAATACCAACCTAAATCTGACATTTTAACCCACCTTTTCATCTCAAAACTAAAAGTGTTGCCTCCACTTTCCTTAACTTCGATAGTATGCGCCTGATCTAGATATTCAAACCCTTTTGATAGGGTAATTTTATATTTTCCAGGGCGCAGATCAAGATTAAAATGGCCATCAATATAGTAGGTGCTATCTGGTTGAAAACCGTAGCGTTCCGCTTTGTCGTCCCTTCCATACATAATAGAAATGGCCTCCTTGGGGATGCCGGCCACATATCCATAAGAATCGGTGATTTTAACTCGAACCGGAGTTGGCATTCCTGTATTTTGATCCTTAACCGTAACCTTAATGGAAGTTGTACTTTTTTGGCAGAGACAATGGAACGAAAAGGTGAAACATAAAAAAACAAGGACTAATTTCAGTGGGTTCATTTTGGGTGATTTAACTATTGACCTTTTTAAAGTTAACAATTAAATATCATCTTGAATTTTTATAGGCCAGATTTATAAGCAGCTAATAAACTATACCGCTTACGCGGCCATTGTTCCTTTTTTTATATCATTAAATCAAAGGAGAAGTGAAAAAAACACCACATCTGCACCACACCCTCACCCTCTACTTAAATAGTCTTGATGCTACATAAATGTTTAGTAACCAGGTGTTAAATGTCATTATGTTATATTAAAATCCTAATTAACCACAGTTTAGCCAGTGAAATTCACCACACCATCACCATAGGATGCACCCTACTTTAACCCTCTTAAGTTGTGTAGCTTTTTATTAATTATCTGACGTTAATTTTAATTCACCCTACGGTGTTTTAGGTTTCACCCTATGGTGCACTTACGGAGCTTTGGCGTGTTAAATAGTGCGACAAAGAATCCTGCTATTCTGATTAAAATATCATCTACGCTAAATAAGAAATAAATTACTCCATACAAGCCGGCAATTCAACACCTCAAAATGAAAATTAGAGACGGATACGAAACAAAATATTAAGCTTTTGGAACTAGACTAGGGCTTTTCATAGGATACAGTGTTGTAAAGCGTTTTTAATTCACATTATTATATTTATTTCGTCTCTTTTCAAAAGCGACTGAACCTCCTTCTAGTATTCTACAAATCCCATTATTTATTAAATCATTTTCAAGAGAACCAGATTCATATGTCAAACCACCAAGTTCATTCTTTGCAATAATTATTTGTTCGGAGTCTGAATTGACAACCAAATTAGCATTATGGGATACAATTATTACTTGTCTAAATTCTTTGATTTCAGAAAATAACTGTATCAGTTCTTCATTAATAAATTCATTATCTAAATCATCTTCTGGTTGGTCATAAACCAATGGACCACTAAAAGTTTGAGTGGCTAGTTTCAAGCATAAGTATATAGTGCCTTTTTGACCAGCGGATAAATCATCCAACTCATCACCTTTTATTGTGATTTTAGGTCTTACTTGAATATACTTATCTCTAATTTGCTTGTCTAAAAAGGCATTGGCAATGTCATTCTCAATGCCATTCCAAAAAACACCTTCGTTATCATTCCTAATTTCTTCAATCTTTTCAATAGTAAAGTCCAAAACACTTTGTGCCATATTATCACCTAATACAAGTATTTCTTTAATTTTATCAAATTTGGATTTGACAACTCGTCCATCAATATATTTTCCTGCACTCGCAAGAAATTGATTTACATTGAAAAATATTTCGCTTTCAATCTTTATGTCTCTTTTGTCTAGAATATTTCTTATTAAAAGGTTTTCTTTTTCACCTCTATTAGGGTTATCAAATATGTTTTTCTCCCAAGTGTCATTAATTGATTTAGCCTCTAACAATAAAGCGTCATAAAAGCTTTTAATTACTTCATTTAGTTGTCTTTTTACAATAGATAATTCAAGTTCTTTATCTCGAATGTTAGCAATGTGAGCTTCTATACGAACTATTTCATTCCTATAATTTTCTAGATTATTTAATAGTTGAGTTAAATCACCTTTAAAGTCTTTAAAGTTATTTTCTCTTATCTGAATATTTTCGAGAGTTAAAGCTTCTATTTTATTATTTTCTGAGCTAACTAATTTTTCAATCTCGACATTTTGTGTCTTAAAACTTATCTCAGACAGACTTAGTTCTTTTAACAATGGATTGGTCTCTTGCTCAAATTCCTCTAATTTTATTTTGACCTTATTCAGTTTGGAGATTTTTCCTTTTGAAATTTCGATATTGGCTAAATTTTGAATGTACTTATCCAATAAATCTTTGCTATCTCTGTCAGTTGCTAAGGCAATATTTTCCTTAATGGAATCAATTTTTTTATTGGACGATTCTATGTCATTTATTAGGTTGTGATCTTCATCTTTTTTATTTAGCCAGTCTTTAAGATTCCAGTAGTTTTGGAACTTTTCCTTGATATCTAATTCATCAAATTTCTCGATTGGTTTTTTGTATCCTGCACCCTTTAGAATCTCAATAATTTCTTCTTTGAGCTTTTCTTGGTCATCAGCTATCTCTTTAATTTTGCTTTGATAAATAAATGTAAAGGGTAACTCAGTTCTTTTATATAATTTAAACTCTTTTAGGGTCGATTCATTTGATTGTTTCCAATAAATTATAACATCTTCATTAAGTAATAATTTGCTTTGTAGTTTTTCGTCAATCTCTTTATTAAAGGCATTTGCTACATAATTAATCAACATAGATTTTCCTTGACCTCTGCCACCTATTATTGAAACTAAATTTCTGTTTAATGGAATCACAGTGGGAATAAATTCCAATTTAGAATTATCTGAGTCTATAACTTTGGAATTAGATACAATTTTAATAGACTCAAATACTGGTTTATCAAAATCATACTGTGGATTTTCCTTTTGAATTTTAACTCGTTCGATTGGTTCAAAAACTATTTGCTTAAGTCCTCCGAAAGTTAAGTCAGCCTTGATCCAGCAGTATTTTTCTATTGCATTTGATTCTTTGTCTTTTAATTTACCAAATGGGTAGTCTAATTGGTGCGAATCGCTTCCTTTTATACAAGGTATATTTTTGCCAACTTCTTTCAAACATCTCTCACTATGAAAAAATTGAGTCTGTTTTTTGTTGCCTGAGCCTAAAACATGTGCTTTATTTATTATTCCGAGTTTGAAATATGCATCATTAACAGGGTCAATATTATCAATTCCACCATATTCGTCATATGGTATCCAAACTAAAAACTTCCCTTTAAGAATATCTGATTCTTCTAGTACTTTGATAGTTTTAAAGAAATCAAATGAAAGTTCATTTAGCTTATCACTTTCTGCATGACCAAGTTTTGTAAGTTTTCCGCCTTCATAAAAACATTCTAAAGAGTTAATTTCAGTATTAATTTGTTTAATAGTGAGTTGATTGTCGAAGATTATATGAAAATTAATACTTACACCACCATCTGTAGCCGAAGAGGATTTGTGGTTAATTTTATTGTTCATCCTAAATTCTACAACTGGAAATAGAACCTTTCCTTCAACACCACCTAATTCTATGATTTTTGAGTATCCCTCAATAGTCGAATAGTCATTAATACCAATAACATCCGCTATTGAGTTTTTTAAATTAGAAATGAAATTTGGATAATCACCTTCAGTTCCAAAACCTGAAGCAGGACTATGAACGTGTAAATCCCATATTCTCCATTCAGAGCCTCTTTTAAAATCCATAATAATTTTGTTTTGCTAATGCTTTACAACGGTCTGGTATATGAAAAGTAGGGGATTTTTACCCGCTAACTTTTCAGATAATAACAAACCTTAGTTTTATTATTAATCTTTCCTTTAAGCACCGAAACCGCTATTTTTTATATACGTTTTTGGCAGTACGTGGTTATTCAGTTTTAGGCTTTTTAGGAAAAACATATTTGTCATTGTAAATCATATATTGTTTCCAAATTCTATCTTCTAAATCAGAAAGTTTTCTAATCAATTCGTCATATTCATCTGTTCCCAAGCTGTTTAGCATTGTAATTAAAAAATTCGTAGCCATTGGTAAACAACAAAATGCGGGAATCAAACCAGCAAATTTATTTGGATTTTCATTATACCAATATAATCCATTGTGCATAGGATTATGACTTTTTGCTAAATGATATTTGGCAATAACTCGCCATTGTCCGTGTGTAACTCCAGATGACCGTTTATAAAGAAAATAGTATTGATTGTCCTTTCCCCAAACTTCTTCAGCCATTTGGTCTATTCTTAACTCGAAAATATCGCCACGTTCCGTTGCTACTTCTATATCTCTAACTCCAGCTTCTTTTATCGCATCACTTATCAATTTTTTTGCTCCCTCTTTCATAGCTTCGTCATCCGCTTGTTCAAGAATTTTTTGTCCAAAAAACCTATCTCGACCAGTACTAAAATCCCTAAACCTTTTGTGAAGTTTAATGTCCTGCCTTTTAACCAACCAATTTGCTACAATAAAAGTTTCCAAAGTTGTACGAAATACCAATTCCGCAATTTCGCCTTTATGCTGTTTAACAAAATCTACTACTTCTAATGTCAAATTTGAAATTCTAGCTACAAATCCCATATTTACTTCTGCAATGAAAGTATGAAAAACCGCAAGCATATTTATCTTCTTGAATTCAGCATATAATTCTTTGAATTCTTCGGTGAATTCTCCTATTTGCATTTCAGCGAAATGTTCTTCTTCTGTTTTACTATCGTCTGGTTTAGGCACAAGTGGTGATTTTACATAGTTATACGACCAAATATACTCGCAGAATTCTATATCAAAATTCTCTGATTGTCCAATTGAAGGTGGAAACATCGACATAACTCGCGAAACATTCATTGGTTGAAGTATTTCTTCTGTAGTTTGCCAATTGAATAAACCAAAAGGGTCTTCTCTACCAATTTGGTCATACTGAATCATAATGTATTTGCACAAAATTGATATATCTGAACGCCCATTCAAAATATTTTTATAACCTAGAAACAATGTTCTTCCATTTGGTTTAAATTCAAAATTTATCTGGAAATCAAATAATTCTGAATAAAATGGAAGAAGTTGTTTAAATGCTGATTTAATGCAAGTTTTAAATATCGCATCGAGAATAGTTGTGTCCTTTTTTATTAACTCAATGGTATGAGAAAGATTAAAATGGAATCTTCGTTTACATTTAACTTTATCATTTACAAAATCGGCTATGATTTTGAAATCAGCTTTTACTGTGTCAAAATCAAAATCTGTAAGTGCCATTGAGATATGAAGAACTTCGGGTAATCTATCTGACCAAGAAAAAGGTTGTATCATTCCAGGATAAGGGTCAAATGCTTTTTGGAATTCAGTCCTTGTTTGTCTGACTCTTCCTCTTCTTTTTTTAGCCGACATATTTAAAGTTCAATTTTCAGTTTTAGTTTGGTCAGCATTACTGCCAACAATTGGATATCATCATTGATGATTTACCACTTATAGCAAACTATAAAGCAACTAGGCCGGACCTAAATACATTTATTTGACTTATAAATCCTATTAATCCAATAAAATTTTTGCTGGTGTAAAGAGGGGGGAGTACTACAACCAAGTATTTGCTATTAACCTTCTAAGTTAGCAAATATTGGTTTTTGTATTTGCTTAATCGATAAAAATTAGATTATATCCGTTGAACGGTATTTTTTTTGATTGGCTAAGAAGTTGCATTCTCTATGAAATAGGAAAAGGATAAATATAAGAATCATTTTATGGAAGTATATGCAGTGCGGCCTTAATAATTTCACCACCTGTGGTGCACAGGTGCACCTTAACGCCCGCAAAAATACCACGAGGTAACACTGTGTAAATCAGTAATTTATTGTTTTTTATTAATACTTAAACCATGGTTTAACCACAAGAGCACCACACCGCCTATCACCATAGGGTGCACCACAGCTTCACCCTGTAGAAGTTTATGCTCTAGTTACTGTTATTTATTGAAGACATTCGCCAAAAAATATTCCACGGCATCCTGATCGGAAAGCATTGGTTTCTCTTTTGGAATAGGTATTATTTCTTCGAGAATTGGGGTGGATGGTTTTCTAATTTCTTCAAAATGGTATTCAAAGTTGAGATTGGTCAAAATCCTAAAACCTGTTTCAAATGCAATGATGGATTTCAATAGGGGATTGTCCACGGCAAGCTGGGAATCAAAATACCCTACATTGCCCATTAAGAATTCAAATAGCATGTCGGAATCTGCTAGATTGCTTTTCAGTGCATTCTGTTTGCCTTCCATTAATTGCAATTGGCATATTTTTGAGCATCGGGTTTCCAAGGGTCATTGATTTAAAGGATAATAGGGGCGTTGGCAGATGGCAGGACCGCTGCGGATGCCATGGAAGTCACGGGCAATGTGTTCGGCTCTGAGGGTTGGAAAGGCAAGTAGGTCCCGGCAGGTTGGGTCCGCAAATAGTTCAGGGAAAGCATGGGTAGGTGCGGTGCGAGAGGTCTTGGAATACATGCTGTTGATCACAGTAGGTGTTTAAACGTAGAAGTTAAGGTTAAATATTTATGATTTATTTTTTGAAAGAAGGAATCATTGAGATAGGTCGTATTTAAGCCAATTTGTTACTGCCGTTTGAATACTTTTTCTTCCAACTTCTAGCAAAAATTCTGTTAGTTTCCCAAGATTATAAACATTGCTTACTAAATCCTGGGTCATTTCACTAATTGTATTTGTAGTAATCGAATGTACGAAATCGGGTGAAAAGACTTCTTTACCTTCAGATTTGTATTTTATACCATAGTAAACAAAGTTCCCTAAAAGCCTTCTTTTAAAATTTTGTTTAAGATATTCATTGAGAAACCTATCTGCTGTTTCTGATTTCTTTGCGATTTTCAGTGCTAAGAATAGACGCATCAATTTTTTTTCTCTCTTTGAATCCGCCTTTATTACATAAATAACATACGCTTTTACTTTTTCTGCACTTAATCGTTCCAAAATATTCTTATTCGCTTCTAGATCACTCCCACCTAGCTTTTCACCTAACTCATCTGAGACATATTTTTGTCCTACTTGTAACCATTCCTTTTTGGACCATTTTACAACATCAGATACGTTTATTTTATATATTCCCCTTAATGATGTAATGGCTGACTCTAATCCAATTTTAATCCGGGAAATTCTTTGAATTTTTCTGGCTTTACGAAATTCCGCAAGTTTTTTAATTTTATCAAGTTTTCTTTTGGCTCGTTTTACTTTTACTGCTGTTTTCACACCTTTACCAATACCTGCTGTAAAAATTGTTAGTAAAACATCAGATGCAAAATCTCCTGGACTATCCCAACCCACAATTTGCCAGGCTGTACCTGCAATAGTTGGCTTTTCTAATTCTTCCTCGTTCATGATACCTAAAATATCTTCCTCAGCAGCTTTAATTTTTTGCCATTCCTTAGCCGCCAATCTCTCTCCCTGAATAATGTGCTGCTCTTTTGCTAGGACAGCATCAAATTCAATTAAATCTTCCTGAATCAAAAATGAACCACAATTGAGTGCTCTTACATCTAGTTTCTCAAATTCCTTTTTAAGAACTTGCAAAACATAAACATCACTAAAAAGGACACTCAATTCTAAATCAGCAACTTCTAATTCATATTCTTCAACTAGATTATGAAAATAATCCACTGCCTCTTCGTAATCTTTCAGAAATGCTTGTTTTAGCTCAAGAATTGCTTTTTGTATTTCTGCAAGCTCAACATCGTTGCGATATCCTGGAGCTCCAATAGATACTAAAATTTTTTGAAGTTCCCTAGACCAGTTTGCTCTTTGAACAGTGGGGTATCTTAGATTAGTCGTTAAAAGTCCGGTTAAGAATTCACCGAGCATCAAATAGGTTTTGTCGTATTCAGCACTTGGTTCAATGTATCCTTCAGGATCAGGTATGGTCGCGGGTTTCTGTATGGGTTTTGCTTGTGTTGGAGGACCATAAAGCTTGGGGGGGGTTTGATATGCGCTATATCCATCAGTACCGTTACTCATAATTTATTGTTATAACAGTGGGTAGTGGGGTAATTTATCTTGAGAATTTCTCAAGTATACAAGTTTTGTAGGAATCTTTACTTCCCATGGTGCACCTACGTATAGAGCTCCCACTGCGTGTTTAAGGGAATTTGCTGTAGGATCAAGATAGGCTCTATCCAAAGTTATATCCCAAATATCTGTATCAGCCACGTTTACCTGCTCTACTTTTACAATTCGATATATTTTGTAATTGATTAATATCTCCCTGTCAATGTCATTTTCTAAGTTTAAGGCATTTAATACGTTATTAAAGACATCCCAATAATATTTGCTTTCCGTTAACCTGATTATTTCATTGCCCTGAGTGGCCTTAATGAATCCTTCTCGAATAGAATAATCGCCTTGACGAGATTCAATGATTTCTTGTATCATGGAAACGTATTCAATGTCTCCTGAGATGGGAGGAATTCCGCTTGCACCCCAGATTTGGCGGGTTTTCAAATACCATAAGAATATTTCTTCCATACCGAGCCTGACAGGTACCTGTACCCTACAAGCACCTGCCATAAGGAATTTATCAAAGAGCGGATCTCCAGAATCTTCATTGATTAAATCAGGCCATTTGCACTTACGAGCCCACATACTGTGATAGAACAAATAAGTAAGATAGTTCCATTCAAAAACCTGCTCAAAAAATTGAATTACCGGGGCGTCTTGCTCAAGTTTTCTAAAATCGATTTCCGGATATCCGCATGGTGCTGTCCTTTCCAGAATTGAACCGATTCCATTAAAATAATTATTTAATAAGATGGCGATAATATTTCGTTTTAATTCATTTTTTTCAGTTTCTCGATTTAGGAATGGATTATTTCCCTTAATCTGATGTAAAATTTCCTGATCCTGTGATAAACTGGCATTATAGGTTTGTAGTTGAACCATATAATTATCCATGATGAGATTGTAAATCTTATGTTTCCATCTATCGTAACCTTCCGGAGATAATTCACACTTTATTGTAGCACCACCACTTATTGATAGAGGTAGCGAACTAAAACCGGAAATTGCCATTGTAAGAATGCCTTCTTCACCATTCAAAGCAATAGTATCTGACTTAGACCAATTTTTGTTCGACTGATTATTGTTTAGATGCTCATTCATAGATTCGCTGAATATACATTTATTACATATGTTGGCCGTAACTGCAACCTCATCCTTTGGACCAGTACCCTTAGGGTGACCTGTACTGACTCTAATATCAAATGTTAATGAAACTGCTTTGTAGCCGTCAGAAATCTGCGGAGATTGAAAAATCTCTGAAAAACCAGTAGGCTTACTGGCGTCACTTTCAGAGAGATTTTTATGAAAGGAAAATTCAAGCCATATCAATTCATTAGGAGGTGGTTCAGAACCAGCCAAACCATATTCATTTAGCAAATTACCGTATGTAGCCCTTTTGATACTAGCAGGAGTCAAATTAGGTTTTACAGGAGGTTCAAATTTCTTTTTAGTAATTTTATTTTTTTCAGTTATAAGCTTCTTGTATATTGAGGCTGGTTCTGGAATAACTATGTCAAACATAAGGTGTTTTTCCAAATTATATATCTGCGCTTTTGTAATTTTGTTTACCCAGTAGAATATTCCTGCTCTATGTTCCCCTTTTGTATTATCAATTGAATGAGTGTTTTTATCCTTTATTTCCTGAACGATCTTTGAAATTTGTAGTCTTCTTACTTTTTCCTCCATTTTAGAAACAGATCTATCTATCAGATCTTTAGCATAGGAGCGTGCACTAGAATTGGATTGGGATTTTGAAAAGTTACCGGCAATATTTGCATGTGCGGTAATTGTGGTTGTTGGGCCATATTTCATTGTCGCCGTAATACCAGCATCTCCGCTTAAAGAAGCTTGAATCGTTTTAGAAACCTCATTTTGAAGAGCAAATTTTTCACTTACTTGATGATCTTTTTCTTCTATTGATATTGATTCATTTTCTTCTTCATTAATGTCTTCAGTTTTTAGAACATTTCTATGAATTCTTTTCAAACTTTCTCCTGCAAGAATATTTTCAATAGATGCCACATCACTTTCTTCATAACGCAGCAACTCTTCCTTAACAATGAGAAGATCGGCAACATATGGGTGTAGCACAGTCCAATGACTACTTGGAGATTCACAGGTTTCATTACACTTGCATTCACACTTTACATTTTCTTCCGTTAACCTTTCCGGCACCTTGGGAATTTTTACCAATTTCTCTGCACTGCAATTATAATTTAATAATCCCTCTGGTACCAACAGTGGAGCATTTACGATTTTATTCAGCCACTCATTGCCTTTTAAAATGTTAACATGATTTTGTTTATCGATACTTTTTTTTATAACGTAGAGTGATTTAATGAGTAAGGTGAAATCTATATGATAATTTATGGCGACTAAATGATCATGAATTGAAACAAGAAAATTATCGCCTAATATTTCCAATTCTTTTTCAAAGTCCATTTTTAAAATTTCACTTTTATGGTTTTCAAAAAAAGATTCAAAAAAATCTTTAAAATCTTGGCCTCCAATTGGTTTTGATTTATAATCAATCCATTGCGAAATTTTTAGGATAATAGGATTTATAGATGGAAGATCTCTGATATATGTTGAATTTGGATCTATCTTATATCTCTCAATACGCTCACTATACTCCTGTTTATTGCAGCCAGCCTTTTTTAATTTGTCAGCAAATTCAGTTAATTCGACATTCGGAAATATTGGCAATCCAAGAGCAGATTTGTTTTCATCTGCCATTTTTTGAACGGATCTAATTTGTAAAAACCGAGTAATTTCCTCCATAACAGTGTGTTTTTAGTTACTTGATTAGTTTAAGTCTAGGCTAAATTGTGTTGGGGAGTTCGGGGTAAAATGATAGGAACATACAGATAGATTAACTTGTAACTGTTGTATATCTATGTATAACACAATTTTAAAAGTGCGCACTTCAGATACTAATACAATTTAACGTATTTAGAATCTTATTAATTTTATAAAATTTTGCTAGTGTAAATAGGGGAGAATATTGCGACTAAATGTTTGTAAACGAACATCTAACATAGCTAATATCAGAATTTATTTTCGCTTAATCAATAAAATTCAAAAATAACCGTTGAAATACATTTTGGATTTGTTAGGAATCTACATTCATCTGAAACATAAAGTAATTAATTGACCAATTAATCCACTATTAAAATGCAAAAAATCCTACCACTCTTAACCACAACATAACCATTGTTTAACCACAAGGCCATTGTAATAACAATCACACTTAACTGAAGTGTAACTACTTTAAAAATAGCGTTATACGATTCTAGTTGTGATGTTAGCCATTGAGTAACTAACTTTTAACCACTTCATAACCACGTTTTTTAACCATAGATCAACCACAGTATAACCACTTCTATTTTATGGTAGAAGTTGATGTTAATACTATCTCTTTTTACTAAAGACCTTGGCCATCAAATAGGCTAATGCATCATCATCGGAGAATACAGGTTCCGCTTTGGGCTTTTTAATATTTACCTCATACGTTATGTCGTTTGGAATAGGTGTTTCTTCCGTAAGATCAGCTTTCGGTTCTTTGGCATTTACATTCGGTACATTATCTTCTGGAAGGGGTTTCTCTTCATCAACTTGAACAACAGGTTTTTCCGGGGTTAATTTACTAGGGGTCTCAAAGTTGTATTCAAAGTTGAGGGCCTTTAAAATTCTGAAGGCCGTTTCAAAATCTATGAGACTAGATATTATGGGGCTGTCCAAGACCGCTTCGGATTTAAAATAGGCTTCATGGCCCATCAGAAACTCTAACAACTTGTCTGACTCCGCCAAATTGCTTTTTAGGGCATTCTGTTTGGCTTCCATCAATTCCAATTTGGGCATATTTTCAACCTTCTGGATTCCCGGGGCCCTTTCTTCCGTACGCGTAAAATCCACGGCAAGGTCAAATGCTTTTTTGAAGTTAAAGGTAAACTGTAATAACGCCAATTTTTTTATTTCCCCAGGTTCCAGCCCATATATGGCTCCATTGAAACGGTAATAGAAATCCTGGAAGTTTACGGCAATTTCCTCTTGGTAGGTTTTTAGTATAAACCCATAGAGTTCCTCCTGTACAATTTCAGAAACATAGATTACTTCATTGTCGGCCGTGGCACTTACCAAGCTCATTTTTCCATCTCTGGGTAGGTTAATTCTGAACCGCGTTTCCCATATGCCTTTTTTTACCAGCAGTTGCTTTCTTTTAGGTTCGGTCAAAGCATTAAGGTCTACCTTTTTGAATATGCCAAAATATTTCATAGTGCCCATGCGTGGATTAGGTTTTGTCTTTGTCCTTGTTTGTTGAATCGAATAAATGGGAATAGTCATCAGGTAGTGCCGCGTCTATGTCCCTCAAATATTTATCCAATGCAGTGATCGTACTGTGGCCTGTGATCAACATTAGTTTGCTCTTTACCACCATCGGGCTTTCGTTCTTGGCCATTTCCCTATACAATTTGGTAATGAAGGTATGTCTAAAGCTGTACAGTCCATAATCTGTTCCCAATCCAAAATGGTCCTTCACTTTCTTAAATCGATTGGAGAAATAGTTCCTTTTATCGTTTTCGGAGGCCGTCCATTCCCCACCGATTCCCTGTGGTGTAAATAGAAAATGATCCTTGTGCTTTTTGGATAGATCGGGCAATTACTTCAAGAGTATTTCAGGTATGATCTTGATCTTTACAGGACTGTTCTTGGCCTTTACGTAGATTTTGCCATCCTGTAGGTCCAAATCTTGGATCTTCAATCGGCAAACCTCTATGGGCCTTAAAAAATTAAAGCAAATAAACTGAATGAATAGCCGGAGCAAGGGATCCTTTTCCTTAAGATGGGTATCAATTTCCCTTTCCATGGATGGTGTATAGGTCTTGTTCCTAGTGGGGGTGGACTTCAATACGTTTATTTTCTTTATAAAATTTTCTGTGATGATCTCATTGTTCTCCAAAACCTGGAAAAGGGAACTAAGAGCGGTCCGGGTATTGTTGCGGTTTCTGGCACTGGAATTGTCCAGGACTTCGTTCAAATAGAGGATGACGGTCTTCTTTTTGATGTCCAGTATAGGGCCGTCCGCCAACGAGTTATCTTGCAGCCATTTAAGAAATCTGTTTATTCTGCTCTTGTATTTTATGTAGGAATTGTCATTTAGAGCGTTTCGTTTGGTATTTAAGGCCAACTCGAAAGCTTCTTTTAAGGTAACAATTTCTGATTCGATTTCTGTTGTGGTCGGGACTGGTGGAAGGGGTGTAGCAGCTGGGACTGTTGTAACTGGTGGGGTTGGTGGTGTTGGTGCTGGTGGGGTTGGTGGTGTTGGAAGTGGTTGTTTCTTTAGAAAGTCCGGAGTGGACGGTATAGGTACTACAGGTCTAATGGGTTGCGCGAGAGGTACGGGTTCCGTGGTTTTTACTGGAGCTGGTCCTTCCTTGGTCTTGGTACTTGGTGAATTGCCCATAAAGGCCATTTCCAGTTCGGTATTGTCACCATAGGGATCAAATCCGGCCTCGAGCAATAGGAAAAGATTTCTTTGTATGGTCCTTAGGTGCGCTATCCTTTTCCTCATCTCCTTGTAGCTGTTGGCACCGGCCTTGATGTTGGTCTGTCTTTTCAAGATTCCAGTTTCGGGGTCCCGAAAGGAAAAGTAGACGTACCAATCTTTGTCCAGAGCTGCTTTTTTTGCTTTCTTAGAGAGTTTTGACCATTGATGAATATCTACCCCGCCGGTATAGATCTTGGGTTCGGAATACTTCAATTTCATGTTGAAAACGTGTACGTTTGCGTGTACTTTTGGATCAATCCCAAAAGTTGTGTGTGAATTGAAAATAGAATAAGATCTTTGCGGAAAAACGATCGCATTGGAATTATCATTGGACCTATTAAAGTTTATACTGCCAGAAGTATTAACAACCCATTTTG
>NZ_JACLHY010000002.1 GCF_014397245.1 Arenibacter arenosicollis
ATACTCTAATATTCCTTCTGGTAATATTAAACTTAACAAGGATAACTCAGTGCCTTTATTCATCAATGTAATTTAAAGCACAAAGAAAATTATTTTTCTCTTTAGACCCAACTTTTGAGATTGATCCCTCAGAATTTTGGAATAAAAAAAGATCCGCCAGCAATAGCTGCGCGGTTTCTTATTTGCAAAACGGAGCTCAATGGAAACCGAAGGTAATCCAGTCGAGGTCACCACAAGCAAGAAACCACGTTTTTTTAGACGTGGTTCTTTTTTTTTGGAAAAATTGAGCTTGCTCAGAATTTTGGAATAAAAAAAGATCCGCCAGCAATAGCTGCGCGGTTTCTTATTTGCAAAACGGAGCTCAATGGAAAACCGAAGGTAATCCAGTCGAGGTCACCACAAGCAAGAAACCACGTTTTTTTTTAGACGTGGTTTCTTATTTACAAGACGGAGCTCTAAGCATCTGCAGGAACAAATACCATCGAGACCAATTCACTGTTCCCATGAATCTCTATTGACATACCCAATAACAATTGTTGAATTTATAATATTTGATGGGGATTATTTTTTTACAGCTCTTTATATTTTTAGATATTAAATTTATTCCCGAATAACATAGTATTATACTATATTACCCCCAATACCAATACATGTAAAAATTTATATCAATATTTGCAAAAAACAAGTCTTGAAAGTACTGCCCTTTAAAATACCCAAACCAAAAAACGAAGCGCTCATCTACCAAGAAGATCGGGAAAGGATATTTTATGGCCAATTACATCAACATCAAGAAATACAAATAAGCCTTATCGTTAAAGGGGCGGGATCTTTTGTAGTAGCCGACACCATAAACGAATATAAAGAGAACGATATTTTAGTAATCGGAGGATACGTTCCCCATGTCTTTAAAAGTGATTCAAACAAAAGTGATGAATCCATCATGTATTCCTTATTTTTTAACAAAAGTTCTTTTGGAAAACATTTTTTCGAATTGACGGATATGGCCGAAGCCAAGGATTTTTTTAAAGCTTCAGAAAACGGCATGAAGGTACTTTCCAATAAAAAGAAAATCACTAAACAATTTAAGAAACTAAACAATCAAAATAAGATAGATAGGATAGCTACGCTTTTAAAAATAATTAGTTTAATAAGTGCCGCCGAAACCACTCCACTTTCTTCCTTCGTTTACAAAAAGAAATATACTGACGATGAAGGAAAACGGATGAACGATGTTTTTAAATTTGCTATGGAAATGTTTCATGAACCTATTACATTGGAAGAAATTGCAGATAAGGCCCATATGAACAAAAATTCGTTTTGTAGATATTTCAAGAAGCGGACCAACAAAACCTTTTTTCAGTTTTTAATTGAAATTCGTATCGAAAATGCCTGTAAACTAATTTACAACGACCCGGACCTTTCCATTTCCCATATTTCAGAACAATGCGGATTTGGAACCATAGCCAACTTCAATAGAAAATTTAAAGAAATAAAAGGGATAACCCCAACAGAATATCGCTCCCAAAGATTTAATTAGATTTTATTTGCCTGAAGAAAAGTCAATAGAGTTTTTTATTTTATCCAATTTATCCAAAGTCATAATACACTGGATTCTAACCCCAAGAAATGCTGACGCGATAACAATAGAGTTGCTTTAAGACCAATATTACCCTAGTAACCGAAATTACTTCTTATCCTCTTCCACAAAGTCCTTTTTTAATCGAATAGCGCTTGGGGGCACCCTATTGATCAGCTGTTTTTTTCCGTCTATCTTAATAAGATCGAAGGCATCATACAAGTTACCTATAGGCGTATAAGCCTCATATTTAATGGTATCTTTGGTAACGGTAATTATTTGAAACAATTGGGTGTATTCCCCCCTTCGCACCATCCAATCCTGGTCCTGGGATTCGTACATTTTAGGGCCACTTACTGAAACTGCATAAACAGTACCTGCATCATCCAACACTGTTAACCCTTTACCTTCATTATCAGCATAACCTCTGGCATAGGTATGGTCATGCCCCTGCAAAACCAAATCCACTTTATATTTATCGATCAAGGGTTTTATACCTTCTCTCAGCTCCCAATTGTCTCGCCCTTCTTTGGTAGAATAAACAGGATAATGCGTAAAAATCGTTATCCATTTCTTAGTGTTTGATTGCAATACGGAATCTAGCCATTTTATCTGTGCCGAACGGGCTTCCAAACTTTCATCATAACCTTCACTATCGATAGAAATCAATTTCATGTCTTGATAATCAATTGCAAAACACGTTTCTTTTAATTCCTCAATTGGTCCATTTTCGGGCAAAGTGAATTGTGGTTTCCACAAAGAGGTTAATACACCATCCCTATATTCATGATTACCCGGCGTCATAACACTAGGCACCGTGGCATGAATAAAGCTACCCGCATAAAACCATTCGCCCCATTCCAGATTGGCATCCCTGTCATTTATTAGATCACCAGCGTGCAACATAAAATTCACTTCTGGAAATTTTCGGTAAGAATTTCGTATTACCCTGGACCAGAGCGATTTCACATTATTTTGGGCATCCCCAAAATAAATAAAACTAAAAGGATCTCCCGAAGTGTCACTGGCTGTGGTATATTGAAACCATTCACTCCAACCATCGTTGCCTTCCTTTCCGTTGCCTACCCTATAGACATAGGTAGTTTTTGGCTGTAGATTATTCACTACCGCTGAATGATATACCGCTTTTACAATGGGCTCCTTTCTGTTCTGATTTTGAAAAATTTCACTTTTCGCCTCCACTCGTCTTACATCTTTCAACAAAAACTCTGGTCCATCGGTCGCCACGGCAATTTCAACAAATCCAGCTTCCACCTTTTGATCCGTTCTCCAATTCACGGCCATGCTATGAGCTGGATCCGTAGTTAAATTGGCGATTACCCTGTCCGGTACCCTGGAAGGAAACATTAATTTATGGGCCGTTATGGAATCATGTTCCGGATAGTGGCTATGTGTATGGGAATGAAAGTGCCCAGTTTCATGGGAGTGACTATATGGTACTTTTTCCTGTTGCGACTTACAGCCTAAGAGAATCATGAATAAAATAAACCCTAATTTTTGTGTAAAGCCTAGTTTTCCTATTACTTTCTGTTTCAATTCGATTGGATTAAAAAAAATTAAATCCGAATATAATATGATTTCATTGAATTACCTACGGTTTTCAGAAGCATATCTCTAAGCTTACGGTATCTTGATAATTTCATTAAATATCTTAACCCAAATTGATATCCCCCATAATTTATCCTATATAAAACACTTTTGTAATACGAGAAATATGGGGGATATCAAAAAACAAAAAAACGCCCATTCTTACGAAGGGCGTTCCATATTATAAATTATAAAACTTATAGTGCAGCTACTTGCTTAGTCAACTTGCCTTTTAAGTTTGCAGCTTTATTGGAATGGATAATATTGCGCTTAGCCAATCTATCGATCATACTTACCACACTTGGCAACAAAGTTTCGGCAGCTTTCTTATCTTCCTCTGTACGCAATCTTCTGATCGCGTTACGGGTTGTTTTATGCTGATACCTGTTACGTAACCTCACTGCTTCGTTCCTTCTAATTCTCTTTAATGCTGACTTATGATTTGCCATTTTCTATTTAATTAATTTTTTAGTGGGATAAACCCCGAAATCTACTGTGTAGTCCGTAGGGGAATCGAACCCCTGTTACCAGGATGAAAACCTGGCGTCCTAACCCCTAGACGAACGGACCATTTTTTGGCTTTACGTATTGACACAATTTTAAGGTCGAAATCAACACACCAAAATTTCAAAATAACCTTAGTAGTCCGTAGGGGAATCGAACCCCTGTTACCAGGATGAAAACCTGGCGTCCTAACCCCTAGACGAACGGACCATTAAATCGCATAATTGCGGATGCAAAAATACAAATATTTTTTACTATCGCAAGACCTAAATAAAATTTTTTAAAATCTTTTAATACGCCTTGGCAAAAAGCACTCTATTTGAGGATGGTTTTCCTGTTACCATACAGACACCTGCCTCCTTTTTAACATCAATAGGAATGCAGCGAATAGTAGCTTTTGTTTGCTCTTTGATCAATTCTTCCGTTTCCGGAGTTCCATCCCAATGAGCCGACAAGAATCCACCTTTATTTTCCAACACTTCCTTAAATTCCTCATAAGAATTCACCTCGGTAATGTGAGTTCTTCTATGTTCCAAGGCCTTATTATGAATATTTGTCTGAATATCCTCCATCAAAAATTCAATTTTAGCCACTACCTCATCGGCCTTTACGGTTTCTTTTTCAAAAGTATCCCTTCTTGCCACCTCAAAAGTGCCATTATCCATATCCCGTTGCCCAATGGCCAACCGAACTGGCACTCCTTTCAGTTCGTACTCATTAAACTTAAATCCAGGTTTATGGGTATCCCTATTGTCATATTTCACTGAGATTCCTTTAGACCTCAATTCCTTTACCAAAGGAGCCACTCTTTCTGAAATGGCATCCAATTGATCTTCTCCTTTATATATAGGAACAATTACCACTTGTATTGGAGCTAGTTTTGGAGGCAAAACCAGTCCGTTATCATCACTATGGGTCATGATCAATGCCCCCATCAATCTTGTGGAAACTCCCCATGAGGTTGCCCATACATATTCCTGCACCCCTTCTTTAGTCGCAAACTTTACATCAAAAGCTTTTGCAAAATTTTGGCCCAAGAAATGGGAAGTACCTGCCTGTAACGCCTTACCATCCTGCATTAAAGCTTCAATACAATAGGTCTCCAAAGCTCCGGCAAAACGTTCACTGGCCGTTTTGGTTCCTTTTATAACGGGCACTGCCATGTAATCCTCCACAAATTCCGCATATATGTTCATCATTTGTTCTGCTTCGGCTATAGCTTCCTTTTCCGTGGCATGAGCGGTATGCCCCTCTTGCCACAAAAATTCTGCCGTTCGCAAGAAAAGACGTGTACGCATTTCCCAACGCACCACATTGGCCCATTGATTGATTAAAAGAGGTAGATCGCGATATGATTGGATCCATCTTCTATAGGTATCCCATATAATGGTTTCCGATGTTGGCCTTACAATAAGCTCTTCCTCCAACTTGGCATCAGGGTCTACAATAATTCCACTCCCATCCTCGGCATTCTTTAATCTATAGTGGGTAACTACGGCACACTCCTTTGCAAAACCTTCCACATGACTTGCCTCTTTGCTCAAATAGGACTTGGGTATAAACAATGGAAAATAGGCATTCTCATGACCCGTTTCCTTGAACATTATATCCAGTTGGGCCTGCATCTTTTCCCAAATGGCATAACCATAGGGTTTAATGACCATACAACCCCTAACTCCCGAATTTTCAGCCAAATCCGCTTTTACAACAAGTTCATTATACCATTTGGAATAATCCTCTGCTCTTTTCGTTAAATTTTTACCCATACTAGTAAGTTTGGCACAAAACTTGCGACCTTATATTTAAATGAAATAGTTCGGCAAAACTAACTATTTTTACAATGTTCAACAATTAAATTTACAGCGATGATACATTCTCTACCCCACCGAAGAATACATATAGCAGCTACTGTTGTACTCCTTAGTATAGTATTGGCATCTTGCGGATCTTACCAACAAGCCTCATATTACGATAATGATGGCATTTATACCAACAGAACAGAGCAGGTTCGTGTTAACAATCAGCCAAGAACGCAGCAAGTTACCCCTAAACAAAATACCTATGGAGATTATTTTGGCCAAAAAGCCGATGAGTACGGGGAAATTTTGGACAGCGAGGTATTCACCGATGTTGATGGATATTATAGCGATGTTCAAAACGACAGCCTTAACAATAACCAGGACTTGGGCTACAATGGTAACTATAATGATTATAACGGATATGGTTCTTGGGGAGACAACGCAACAACTGTAAATATAAACATTCATGACAACTGGGGCTGGGGCGGTTCACCATATGGATGGGGATACAGTGGTTTTTACGGAGGCTACTATGGTGGCTATTACGGATACCACAACCCTTGGAGATGGAACGGTTATGGATATGGATGGAATAACTGGGGCTGGGGCGGATACGGTTATTCATATGGTTGGGGTGGATTTTATAGCCCATATTACTACTCTCCTTATTATTATAACCCTTATCGCCACTATCCTTATTACTATTCACGAAATAGATATGGCAATAATTACTACAACAGAAGTTATGCTTATAATGCCAGCAGAAGGGGCGTATACAACTCCAATTCCAATTTAAGAAGCACTGCCCTAAGAGGTAGATCTAATATAAGCTCAGCAAACCGAACTAGTTCGGACAGATATAGAAGCACAACTTCGAGGAGCAATATCAACAGAAATGGCTCCACCTCCAGGAGCAATGTAGGGGTAGATGCCTTGGAAAGAAATAGATCTTATCGTACCAGTAGAAGTACTAGGACAGTTCCTAATTACAATAGTAGCGCTAGAAGTAATCAGACCTATAAAAGCGGTACGCCTAACAGGAGCACCTATAAAGGTACCGCCCCAAGGACTTCTACTTATAGAAGTTCCGGGAGCACACCTTCAAGATCGTCCAGCGGAACCTACAGAAGTTCTAGCCCAACACGTTCATCAAGTGGAACTTACAGAAGTAATTCTAGTAGTACTCCATCAAGATCGTCCAGTGGTAACGTAAGAAGCTCCAGCAGCTCCAGAAGTTCCAGCGGTAGCGTAAGAAGTTCTAGCAGTTCTTCTTCAAGATCGTCGTCATCTTCAAGCAGTAGAAGTAGCGGTAGACGAAACTAGACAATATGGCCCTAATTTCAATAAAAACTTTCTAAAATAAATAAAATGAAAAGGAACTACACTTTCATTCTACTATTGGTATGTGCCTTCGCCAGTGCCCAGAACATTAATGATGTTTTAAGGTTGAGCGGGGAGAGTTCTTACGGAACCGCTCGTTTCCAAGGATTAAATGGTGCCTTTGGCGCATTGGGTGGGGATTTATCATCCTTAAATATAAATCCGGCAGGTTCTGCTGTTTTCAATAACAGCCTGCTATCCTTAACAGGTTCAAATTACAACGTTAAAAATGATGCCGCTTATTTCAATAGCGGCTCCAGCACCTCATTAAATTCTGTAGACCTTAACCAAATAGGCGGGGTTTTCGTTTTTAAAAGTACCAATAGCAGTACACCTTGGAGAAAAGTTGCCCTGGCATTTAATTATGACCTAATTAAAAGTTTTGACGATGACCTCTTTGTTACTGGCAATAGCAATCAGGGTATCGACAATTACTTTTTGGATTTAGCCAATGGTGTGCCATTTGGACCACTTTTAATCCAGGATGATGAGTTTATTGAGGAAGCCTATCTGGACATAGGTTCTAATTTAGGGTTTGTGGACCAACAGGCGTTTTTAGGGTACTACGGTGGAATTATAGACCCTGTAGATTTCTCGGACGACAACAATACCGATTACATCTCCAACGCCAAATACAGTAATGTTAACCAGAATTACTCACAGAGCAGTTCTGGATATAACAGCAAGTTTACGGCCAACCTGGCCTCGCAGTATGGAGACAATTTGTATTTGGGAGCCTCCATGAACATACACAGTGTATTTCTGGACAAACTCACTCAATTGACAGAAAGAGGTTTCGATGCCGATTCGGAAATTCAAACTATAACCTTCGACAACTTTTTAAGAACTCAAGGAAGCGGTTTCTCCTTTAGCGTAGGAGCCATTGGGAAATTAAATGAGACTTTCAGGATTGGTGGTAGTTATCAATCCCCTACCTGGTACCGATTATCGGATGAAACCTCACAAAGAATAAATTCAGATCTGGCAGATAGTGATATTTCATTTATCAATTTTAATATCATTAACGTTTTTGAGGATTACACTATAAAAATACCTGCTAAACTAACTGGTAGTTTAGCCATTATTTTTGCTCAGGATGGATTAATAAGTTTCGACTATGGATATCAAGATATGTCCAAGGCCGAATTAAGACCTGGTTCAGACGCAAGTTTTGCCTCGGAAAATAACTTTATATCAGATAAATTAAGTACTGTATCCACTTTTAGATTAGGTGGGGAGTACCGCATTCAAGCGCTTAGCTTAAGGGCAGGATACAGATTTGAACAAAGTCCGTATGCCAATGGAGGAACCATAGGCGATTTAAATGGTTATTCCGGAGGAATTGGTTATAATTTCGGAGGAAGTAGGTTAGACCTATCCTACAACTACGCCACGCAAGATATAAACAAACAACTTTATGATGTTGGGCTTCCTACGCCGGCAAGCATTACCAACAAGAATTCGGTAGTAAGTTTAGGATACACCCTTAATTTCTAACAAATACAATATTTACAAACAAAAAAAGACGGGTAAGTCCCGTCTTTTTTTGTTTTATAATTATCTGTTTATCGCTTCAATGTAAAGTGGGTCCTAATAGATCGTGCCACTATAATACCATCTTCGTCACGGGAATAGTCCATCCTAAACCAATAGTCCGATGACGGCATAGGCCTCCCATTAAAGGTACCGTCCCACCCAATAGTAGTTTCATCTATCTGTTTCAACAGTTTTCCATATCGATCAAATATAAAAACTACGGGGTCGATCAAAGTCGAAATACCATATACGTTCCAACGGTCGTGAATACCATCGGCATTGGGCGTAAAGAACTTAGGGTAACCCACCACCAAGAATTCTATGGGTTCCGTAGTACCACAGCCATTTTTATCGTTTATGATTACCGTATTTATACCCGGCGGAACATTGTTAAAAACAGAATCATCCTGAAACTCACCTCCGTTTAATGCGTATTCGTAACTTCCATCAGGGTTGGCCACCACTATTTCTACAATATTATTATCAGAAAGGTCGTCTCTGACAATCACCTCCTGCAAGACAGGTGTTCCGAAAAATGTGATTGAAATGCCCCCGTCATCAATTACCGTAGGGGGAGTTCCTGATGCCGTTGTAATCTCCACAAAATATCGACCTGAATTGGGGCTAGTTACCGTATACTCAAACTCTGTAGGCCCCGAAGCCAGATTTGGATTATCTATAACACCATCATCCTCGTAATCAACCAACCATGTAATGTTGGCAATATCAGGACCAGCTGGAGAATTACGTGCAGACAAAACAATAGGATCATCATCCTCACAAGCCACAATATCCAATCCCAAAAATTCATCCCTTAGAGTACAATCCAAAGCATTATTTTGGTCCGCATCTACAGAACTACCTGTAAAGGTTAACTCAAAAGACTCGGGTTCATCATCAAAATTAGTATTCCAGTTATTTATAAGGATATAATAGATTTCTCCCGCCTTTACATCCAACCACTCATCATAAGTATTTTGGCTTTGTTTTAAAAAAGGAGCTCCAACATCACCATTCTCTGGATTAATACCGATCCCTGTAAAGCGTGTATTATTAGCTTCATAATTACAACGTATGGGCTCTATATTACCAGCACCTATTCCAAGGCAATCCACGTCAGGCCCATATACTGCAAAATCCCATTCCGCAGTAATCGTAGTGCCTGTCACCGGTAAAGCTTCAATATCAAACCCTATCTGACCGTCTGTTCCGGCCCTAAAAACATACCATGAGGTGTTATTCTCTATATTAGCCGAGATATTACTCCCTTTTTCCAGGCATCCCGTTTGGCGAACCACGTCCGGGTCAAAATCATCAATACCTCCACCATCTGCCGTACCCAAAATAGGGAGTATGTCGGCACAAACCGGAATCGCAGTCCTACAATCAGGTGAATTTTGGGCACCTATATTGCTGAAAAACAGAAATATTAGACAAATAGAACAGGCAAGTGTTCGCATAGGTATTGGGGCTAAATATACTTAAGTCAAGTATAATAACTCTTATGAAAAAGATTTAGTATAAATAGGGTATAATTTATCACAAAATAGGAGCCATCCCTAATTCAACTTAAAAGCCAGAAACATTCTCAGGTACCTAATCTAAAGATGCTGTGTTTTACCTGCCCAGGCCGATTCAATTTTAACCGCGACTAAAAAGCAATTTGGCCGAGGCCTTTAACCCATTCCCACTACCGTTTTAAAGAAAAATGATTATTCACATATTTTGCAATTGTGCGTTGCCCATTCTGATCCAGATAGCTCAATTTAAACCAATAATCGCCGGAAGGCAAAGCCACACCATTATAGGTTCCGTCCCAACCCATACTATTTTGGGACAGTTGTTTAAGTAACTTTCCATATCGGTCATATACAAAGAGCATAGCCTCTTCCAAACTGGAAATACCTACAACATTCCATACGTCGTTGGCTCCATCCCCATTCGGAGTGAAAAATTTAGGAAACCCCACTACAACAATGCTTTCGGTGGCAGTCCCGCAACCATTCAAATCGTTTAAAGTTATTTTATGCGCACCGGGAAGTACGTCATAAAATGTATTTTCAGACTGATACGTCCCGTCATCCAAGCGATATTCAAAATCACCTTCCCTATCGGGTATAATCGTAATGGTATTGCTCTCCTGTAAATCGTCAACAATAACCTCCTTAATATGCGGTGTCTTGGAGGCAAAGACGGTAATTACAAAAGTATTGTCGCAGATAGAAACACCTAGTTTATCGCTTATTGTCAAGGAATATTCCCCACCCTGAACAACTGTAATACTGGAAGTTATTTCGCCCGTACTCCATTGGTAATCGTAGTTTACATCCGGGGACGTCTCTCCTATAACAGCACTAAGTTCCCCTTCACACAGAAACACCTCCATAGGAAATTCTGGTGCCAAAGGTTCATGCACTGTTAATGTAAAGTCTTGGGAGGCATCATAACATCTAGGATTCTGCACAGAGGTGGCCCTAATGTAAATCTGTTGTTCACCTATTATCAATTTGTATTCCAAAGGCAGTGCATTTAACCCTGCATCTGCATTAGCGGCAGTAGCGTGATATGATATAATCACCTCTTCTTCGGATTGCCCGCCCAAGGCTATTTGGTCCTTCTGACTTAAATTAAAGTATTCGGCATCCAGGCAGGTGTTCTCATCACTTACCGGAGATGTTGTAGGTGCTACAGAAAAACCAACCTGAACATCGCTAATTATATTATTCTGGGATTGGGTAATAACTTCCACCCTGTAAAAGGCAGCATCCAAGACCGTAAGAGTAGCAGAAACCTCTCCCGAAATTAAGGCATAACCATTTCCAACATCCTTGTACCACGTATAACTCACCACATCAGCTGTAGTAGCATCCAAAACAATGGTTTCGTTATCACAAGCCGCAATTGGGGGTCCCAAAAGGTTACTTACTATTGAGCAGTCCAATGCATCATAAGGGTTGGTGACAAAAATTTGACCTGTGAATTGAATAGAAAATCCTGAATTGATATTACTAAAGTTATTGACCAATAAATAATAATCCTCACCCGGCAAAACCTCCAACCATTCCTCATATTGCACATTGTTGACATCTCCTTTGGGGTCCTCCCCTACACCAATAAAGCTATTGGCCTCCCTATTATCAAAGAAATTACATCTAACTGGGTCGCCAAGGGAATTGCAATCCCTGGCTTTATAAAGCGCAAAGTCCCAATCTTCACTGGAATCAAAGCCAATATTAAACCCCAATTGCCCCGAAGCACCTGTCCTAAATCTATACCAAGCAGCGTTTGATTCAATTGCCCCTGAAAGTGTTTTTTCCAAACAACCGGATTTGGCGGCTCCTTTAAAGTCGTCGGCCCCAAAACCATTAGTACCTCCATTAACTGGAGTATTATTACAGATTGGCACAGCATTTGAACAATCCGAAGCCACTTGGGCCGTGGCCAAAGCGGTACCTAGATACCAAATAACACCAAAAATGACAACCAACCTGTTCATGAATACCTACAATATTTGGGAATTTCAAAAGTAACCCCCTAATCCTCTTAACACTAATTTATGTTGTGTAACAAGGCAAACATGGTATAAAGTGTCATATAATGTATATCTTTGCTGCCTTAAAAAGCAATATTTTAATGAAAATCGATAACGCATTGGAAAAGCATTTTGAAGAGCTAGGAGACGATCACGTTTCCGCCGCTGAAGACACACCTTTACGTAAGGATGCATTTGTGCTAAGTGATGAAGAAAAAATAGCTCGTATAAGGGGCAGCGTAAACGAAATAATGCTGACTTTGGGCCTCGACCTTGAAGACGACAGCCTAAAAGGAACTCCGAATAGGGTAGCCAAAATGTTCGTTCAAGAAATTTTTGGGGGACTAAATCCAAAACGTCGGCCAAAATCATCCACCTTCGATAATAAATACAAGTATGGTGAAATGTTGGTTGAAAAAAACATTACACTTTACTCTACCTGTGAACACCATTTGCTACCTATAGTTGGCAAAGCCCACGTAGCCTACATTTCCAAAGGCACCGTGGTAGGCTTGTCCAAAATGAACAGGATCGTAGATTTTTACGCCAAAAGACCTCAGGTACAGGAGCGACTTAATATTCAGATTGTGCGGGAACTTCAAAAGGTTTTGGGTACGGAAGATGTTGCCTGTGTTATAGACGCCAAACATTTATGTGTAAATTCCCGAGGCATACGCGATATTGAAAGCAGTACGGTAACAGCCGAATACGGTGGAAAATTTAAAGACGAGGCCGTTAGACGAGAATTTCTGGACTATATAAACATTGATACTAAATTTTAATCGTCCCGCCTAAAAATGCCTTTGTACCAAACTCAAAAATTAAAAGTTTACAATTCCCTTTCAGGAAAAAAGGAAGATTTTGAACCGTTAAACGAGGGACATGTAGGCATGTACGTCTGCGGACCTACCGTTTACAGTAATGTTCACTTGGGCAACTGCCGAACCTTCATGTCTTTCGACATGATTTTCAGGTATTTAAAGCATTTGGGTTACAAGGTACGCTACGTCCGGAATATTACAGACGCGGGGCATTTGGAAAATGATGCAGAGGACGGTGAGGATAAAATAGCCAAAAAAGCGCGATTGGAACAATTGGAACCCATGGAAGTGGTACAACAATACACCTTGGATTTCCATAACATTCTGCAAAAATTCAATTTTTTACCACCCAGTATTGAACCTACTGCTACGGGACATATTATCGAGCAAATTGAAATCATAAAAAATATTCTAGAAAAGGGATATGCTTATGAAATTAATGGTTCTGTATATTTCGATGTTGAAAAATTCAATAAAACCAATGAGTATGGCAAACTAAGCGGGCGGAAATTGGAAGATATGATCGCCAATACCCGTGAATTGGCTGCACAAGACGAAAAAAAGAGTCCACAGGATTTTGCTTTATGGAAAAAGGCGGAAGTTCAGCATATCATGCGCTGGCCTTCACCCTGGGGAGATGGTTTTCCCGGCTGGCATTTGGAGTGCACGGCGATGAGCACCAAATACCTGGGAGAAACTTTTGACATACATGGTGGCGGTATGGATCTTAAATTTCCACACCATGAATGTGAAATTGCCCAAGCTGAGGCTTGTAACGGGCATGCTCCGGTAAAATACTGGTTACACGCAAACATGCTGACCTTGAATGGCAAAAAAATGGCCAAATCTACCGGCAACAACATCTTGCCCAATGAGATGTTTTCCGGAGAAAATAACATACTCAGCAAACCATACACACCATCTGCAGTACGCTTTTTCATGATGCAGGCACACTATACCAGTATTTTGGACCTAAGCGATGAGGCACTTTTGGCATCAGAGAAAGGGTATCAAAAACTAATGGATGCAATTGGCAATTTGGAAAAACTACCTACGGCTTCATCATCCAGCTTTAACCTGGAGGAATGGAAACAGAAGGGGTACGATGCCATGAACGATGATTTTAACACCCCGATGCTAACGGCCAATTTATTTGAAGCCGTAAAACATATCAACTTAATAAAAGAAGGCAAGGAAACCATAACCGAAAAAGACAAAGAGCTTTTAAAAGAAACCATGCACAATTTTGTTTTTGACATATTAGGGTTGGAAGATCAAAATAATGCAGTACAGAATTCGGATAAATTAGGCAATGTGGTTGGACTTTTAATTCAGTTGCGGAATGAAGCGCGTGCTAATAAGGATTTTTCTACATCGGACAAAATAAGGGACCAGTTGGCAGAGATGGGCATTCAATTAAATGACGGTAAGGACGGCACCACTTTCAGCCTCTCTTAAATAGGGTAGTATCCTGAAAAAATAGCATTTTTGAAATAATCATAAATTAAATTAATATTTCACTTACAGATTGAAATAATTAATTTTTTTATGTAAAAACGAAGTGATTCATCTATGCGGATATTTTTTATTAAGTTCATCTTCAGATTAATTCAAAATTTTTAAATAGATGAAAAAAATATTAATTGCCCCCTTTATATTTTTGGTGAAATTTTATCAGAATTTCATCTCCCCTCTTACTCCTGCCTCTTGTCGCTATTCGCCCACCTGTTCGCAATATACCTTGGAAGCACTGCAAAAACATGGTTTGTTCAAAGGAGGATGGCTGTCCCTAAAAAGAATTTTTAGTTGTCACCCTTGGGGAGGTAGTGGTTACGACCCAGTTCCCTAATTCCCCTTTTCACCGGTTTCTAGTTTATGGTTTCATATTTTATTGTTCCTTCCCCCTGACCTTTGACTCTTGACTCTTGACTCTAGTTTAGGTTTTTAAAATTAAATCCCTGCGTCAACACTTGCACAATAACACAATTAGACATCACCTGATTTCTATTTAACATATTTAAACATTTCCGTCCACTTTTCTTTCCAGTATTTACTTATCTTAGTCCCTTAAAAAATTGTAGATGTACTTTTTAGGCTTTACTTGGAATCCCGCCGATACACTTTTTAAAATTGGGGTAATACAAATAAAATATTACAATCTTCTTTGGATAATTGCCTTCGCATTGGGCTGGTATATTATGAAGAAGATTTTTTTGAAAGAAAAAAAATCCCTTGAGCAGTTAGACTCCCTTTTTATATATACCGTTTTAGCTACCATGTTGGGTGCACGATTGGGTCATGTAATCTTTTACGACTGGCCCTATTACCAGAACCACTTGTTGGAAATCTTACTGCCTATAAGGGAAAGTGCAGAGAGCACACTTTTCGGATTTATAATGGGTTATGAGTTTACAGGATTTACCGGCCTGGCTAGTCATGGAGCGGCCATCGGAATTATAATAGGCATGTACCTCTATACCAGAAAATATCCCGAGTTTAAGATACTCTGGATTTTGGACCGCATCGTTATACCCGTGTCCATTGGGGCTTTCTGTGTTCGATTAGGGAATTTTTTCAATTCCGAGATCAACGGAAAACCTGTAGAAAAATCTTTCGCCCTAGCCACTAGGTTCGTGCGCGATTCCGATGATATGCCCGCCTATAAGGCATTGTCCATTACCAAAGAAAAAACCGTGAATGCCGCCTATAACCTTATTGAGAAAGACCCGAGATTCTCAGAGTATTTGGAGGCCATACCCTATAGGCATCCAGCCCAATTATACGAAGGGTTATGTTATATTTTCGTCTTTGCTATTTTGTATTTTCTTTATTGGAAAACAGATAAAAAGGATAAGCTTGGATATCTTTTTGGTGTATTCTTGGTTTTATTATGGACTGTACGCTTCTTTGTGGAATACGTGAAAAAGAGTCAAGGAGGTTTTGAGGAGTCTCTTGGATTATTATCTACCGGACAATGGTTGAGCATACCATTTATTCTGGTGGGGTTCTATTATATTCTTAGACCAAAATCAGGAACCTCAAGGCAGTAGACACCGTAGAATTAAAGATGCACAAATAACTCAGAGCCTTTGCAAAATGAGAAATAATAAAATCTATCTAATTTTAGTTGTTATTTTTATTATCCAGCTGTCCTGCAAGGAGGAAAACAAGAAAGTTATAGAAACAGCTCCCGTTACCTTTAAAAAAGAAGGTAAGCTTCGCATTCTAAAAAAGGAGTCGGATTCCCTTGTTATCAATTTGGACATTGAGATAGCGGATACCGACTACGAAAGGGAAACAGGACTAATGTACCGTAGCTCCATGGAACCTAATCAAGGAATGTTATTTGTTTTTGATGATGTATCCATGCATTATTTTTATATGAAAAACACGGAGTTCCCTTTGGACCTAATCTTTGTTGACGATCAAATGAAGATTGCCAGCTTTCAAAAAAATGCACAACCCCTTAACGAAAATAGTTTATCGTCCAAAGTTCCTGTAAAGTACGTTCTGGAAGTAAATGCAGGAATGTCCGATAAGTGGTCCTTGGAACTTGGGGATTCCATATCCTACGAGAAAGATTAGAGGTTGGCTTAAAAAGTAGTTTATGCCTTAAGAATTTGATTCTCATAAAATGCCTAATTTAGTGAGTTCAACCAACAAAAGACCATTCCATTGCCAGCCACCAAAAGAGTATACTTAACTTTCCTAATCTTTGCCTTAGCCCTACCCACTACAGCGCAGAAAAAAAACGAGGCCTTCCGACTAAATATTCGCAAGACCACCGCACCCATTGAAATAGATGGAATTGGAAATGATTTGGCCTGGCAAGACACTGATGTGGCAACAAACTTCTATATGGTATTGCCCATGGATACCGGAATGGCCAATGAACCATCTGAAATTCGCATGGCCTATGACGAAAACAACCTTTATCTTTTAGCTACTTTTTATAACGCCACCAAAGGCCCTTACTATGTAGAATCTTTACGCAGGGATTTTAGTTTTGGAAAAAATGACAACTTTTTGTTGTTTATGGACCCCTTTAACAATCAGACTACTGGCTACTCCTTTGGATCTAACGCTGCAGGAGCCCAATGGGACGGAACTATGTACGGTGGAGGCAGCGTAGATTTAAACTGGGACAGCAAATGGATTTCGGCAGTAACAAGTGATGATGAAAAATGGGTATTTGAAATGGCAATCCCATTCAAATCCATTCGATATGAAGACGGAGTTACGGAATGGGGCATCAATTTTAGCAGGTTGGATTTAAAATCAGGAGAGAAATCGAGCTGGACACCCATCCCGCGACAATTCCCCACAGCCTCCCTAGCCTATACCGGCACCTTGGTCTGGGACTCCCCTCCTCCCTCCCCGAAAACAAATTTTTCCATTATCCCTTATGTCTTGGGCGGAATTAGCGAGGACATGGAAAATAACACCGAGACCCAGTCTGATAAAAAAATTGGCGGTGATGTTAAATTTAGCCTAAGTACTTCCTTGAATTTGGACCTCACTGTTAATCCAGATTTCTCACAGGTAGAAGTAGATCGCCAGGTAACCAATTTAGACCGATTTGAACTTTTTTTCCCCGAAAAAAGACAATTTTTTTTAGAGAACGGAGATCTGTTTGCCAACTTTGGATATGCCACCATACGCCCTTTCTTCTCAAGAAGAATAGGATTGGGGGTACCCATAAGAGCTGGTGCCAGAGTTAGTGGAAACCTCAATAAAAAATGGCGTTTAGGCCTAATGGATATGCAAACGGCAAGCATAGATGAAACTGGGTTACCTAGTCAGAATTTTGGTGTACTCTCACTACAAAGAAAAGTTTTTGCAAGGTCTAGCATTGGTCTCATGTTTGTAAACAAGGAATCTATTAATTACCCACAGGATACGGATTCCCTGAGAACCGTTTTCCCAAAGTTTAATCGGAATGTGGGTTTGGAATATAATTTAGCTTCCGCCAATAACCAATGGACAGGAAAAGCCTTTTTCCTAAAGTCGTTCGCTCCCAACAAAAGCGGAAACGGCATTACCCAAGCGGCCCATTTGGAGTATAAAAGTCGTAAATGGAATTGGCGAATACAGGAGGAATCTGTAGAAGACGACTATACTGCAGAGGTTGGTTTTGTGCCTCGAAATGGGTATGTTAATTTAACCTCTTACGTAGGGCAGTTATTTTTTCCAAAGAAAAGCACCATTTTAAGTCATGGTCCCAAATTTAGTACCAGCTATTTCTTCAATGAAAAATTGGAGCGTACAGACAATATAAACCTTTTTGAGTATCTGCTCGACTTTCGGGACCGTTCCAAATTAAACCTTGGCGTAACGGATGAATATGTGGAACTACTATCCCCTTTTGACCCTACAAGATCAGGCAAAGAATCCTTGGATATTGGCACCCAACATCATTGGAATGCCTATACTATGGATTTTGTTTCTAAACCCCAAAGTATGTTTACCTATTCCCTCGGCGGCCGTTTCGGAGGATATTATTCAGGAGGCAACAGAACCAGTCTTATCAGTGAGGTGGGTTATCGATTTCAACCCTTTGTAAGCTTAAGCACTAATTTAAGTTATAATAACATCAACTTACCAGCGCCGTGGAACAATACAGAATTTTGGCTAATTGGTTCAGAGGTTGATGTTACCTTTACCAACAAACTATTCTTTGCCACTTTGTTTCAATACAATGAACAATCTAAGAACCTCAACCTTAACTCTCGTTTTCAATGGCGCTATAAGCCTGCCTCGGACTTATTTTTAGTGTATAGCAACAACTACCTTATAGCACCATTTGAAGGGAGAAATTGGGCCTTGACTTTAAAATTCACTTATTGGTTCAACAAATAAACTCGGTAAACCAACAAGACTCTAACCATTAATCATTTTCTTTTAAATTTTACAAAAAGACATTAAAAATGAATCGCAAAATACATTGGGCAGTATTTATAAATAACAATTCCCAAAAAGATAAGTTCATAAAAAAATTATTGGAGGGGCCACTTCCAGAAGGATTTGAAGGCCTTAAAGATTTAAAGGGAGCCCTATTTTCCAAAACTTCCTTAAATGAGTATATAGACGAAGAGGAAAGGCATGGCATCAAGATAATTAATCAGAATGCACAGCAAAGCTTAAAGTCCATGTCCAGCGGAGAACAAAAAAAGGCGCTATTGAAATATATCTTTCATTTAAAGCCAGATTTTATTGTTTTGGACAATCCCTTCGACAATTTGGACAAAGACTCCCAAAAGGACTTAAAAGCCTCCCTAAATCTTATTTCCAAGAGCGCATTTATTATCCAACTAATTAGCAGAAAAGCCGATTTACTACCTTTTATAACCCATAGGATGATTTTGGATAAATCCACAATAAAACCTATTTCCAATGGTTTAACCGAAGTTAAAAAGGGCACTACATCACTAAATTCTTCCTTTTCGGGTAGAATACCAAGGCCCATTATACCTACGGATTATGAAGAATCCGTTTTAATAGATTGCCGGGACATAAGCGTGGCCTATGGGGATAAAAATATTCTGAACAATATTAATTGGACCATAAGAAAAGGTGAATTCTGGCAACTTATAGGACAAAATGGAAGTGGAAAATCAACGTTATTATCCATGATTACAGGCGACAACCATAAAGGATACGGACAGGAACTTTACCTTTTTGGCCAACAAAAGGGAACTGGGGAAAGTGTTTGGGATATAAAAAAAAGAATTGGATATTACACCCCTTCCATGACCGACAAGTTTTCGGGTCTGCATTCCGCCCTGAACATGGTCATTTCTGGGATGAACGATTCAGTTGGACTCTATTTATTGGCAACAGAAAACCAAAGAGCACTTGCCAAAGAATGGTTGCTTATTTTGGATATGTGGCACCTAAGGGATGTTTATTTCGCCGACCTATCAACGGGCCAACAACGTATGATCATGACAGCCAGGGCCATGATAAAACATCCACCATTACTAATTTTGGATGAACCAACAGCAGGTCTGGATGATGAAAGCGCCATGCTTTTTATATCTCTTGTAAATAAAATAGCCAGGGAAAGCAAAACCGCCATCGTTTTTGTATCCCATAGGAAAGAACCCGGATTGGAACCCAAATATATCTACGAATTAAAAATGTCCCCCGAAGGTTCCATTGGAAAAATGATATAAAAAAAGGCCGCTGAACAGCGGCCTTTTTTATATTGTGATTGGTAGGTCACTTATTTTTCCTCTTCACCAATTTGTGTTTTTCCTTTCAATGTATCGAACATAACAGGAGTTGCAATGAACAAAGATGAATAGGTACCTACAAGGACACCAATAATCATCGCGAACATAAATCCTCTTAAGGATTCACCTCCAAAAATGAATATCGCCAACAATACCACTAAGGTAGTCATGGAGGTATTCAAGGTTCTACTTAAGGTACTGTTCAAGGCCAAGTTGGTATTCTCCCCTGCTTTCCATCCTTTCTCGGCAATAATTTCCCTAATACGGTCGAATACTACCACCGTATCATTCAATGAATAACCGATTACCGTTAATATTGCGGCGATGAAGGCCTGATCAATCTCCATATTAAAAGGCATTAGTTTACCAAAGATGGAGAACACGCCCAATACGATCAATATATCATGGAATACAGCTGCAACCGCACCTAAGGAGAACTGCCATCTACGGAACCTTAAAAGAATATAAAGGAATACCACCGCCAAAGAACCAATAATGGCCAAGAAGGCATTCTTTTTAATATCATCCGCTATGGTTGGACCCACTTTAACAGATTGAAGGATTCCTATGGATTTTTCACCACTACCGATGGTAAAATTCTCAAAACTGGTACCATCCGGCAAATATTTCTGAAGGGAAGTATAAAGCTTATTTTGTATTTCGTTATCTACTTCTATTCCCTCCACATCCACTTTATAAGGAGTAGTAATTTTTATTTGATTGGCCTCTCCATATGTTTTAACATTGGTACCACTTCCGAAAACAGTATTTAACTCAGAAGCAATCTCGGATGGATTCACCATTTTCTCAAATCTTACCGTGTAAGAACGACCTCCAACAAAATCGACACCTTGTTGTAAACCTTGGGTAAATAATGAAAAGAGACCTATACCCACCAAAACAGAAGAAGCTATATAAGCAATCTTTCTCTTGGATAAGAAATCGATACTGATATTCTTGAACAGGTTCTTGGTCATTGTAGTTGAGAAATCCAATTTTCTTCCTTTTCCGCTAACATACCAATCAACCAAAAGTCTAGTAATAAATATAGCAGTAAACAATGAGGTAACAATACCTATTAATAAAGTAGTGGCAAAACCTTTAATGGGTCCAGAACCAAAAACAAATAATATAAGCGCCGTTAAACCAGTTGTGATGTTGGCATCCAAGATAGAGGAAAGTGCATTTCCAAAACCATCTGCAATAGCCTGACTCTGTCCTTTACCTTTTGCCAATTCCTCCTTGATACGTTCAAAAATAAGTACGTTGGCATCGACCGACATACCTATGGTCAATACAATACCGGCAATTCCCGGTAGGGTTAATACCGCATTTAAGCTAACCAATACTCCAAAAATCAACAAGATATTTAGAAGCAGGGCCATATCTGCAAAAATCCCCGCTTTACCGTAGTAAAAAACCATCCATACCAATACAATAGCCATTGCAATCATAAAGGAAAAGAATCCACTGCTGATGGCTTCCTGTCCTAAGGAAGGTCCTACAATTTCAGATTGAATGATTTCGGCAGAAGCAGGTAATTTACCAGCTCTTAAGACGTTGGCAATATCCTTGGTCTCATTAATGGTAAAAGTTCCTGTAATCTCTGAACGACCACCAGAAATTGGTCCTGAAGAAACTCCAGGAGCAGTATATACCTTATTATCCAAAACAATGGCTATACCAGTCTGATTATTAAAAGCATCACCGGTTAATTTCTCCCATTCCTTTGCCCCTTTGGTATTCATGGTCATTGAAACCGCAGGTTTGTTATATTGATCAAAAGTATCCGAAGCATCGGAAACAACATCTCCACTGATTCTTGGAGTATTGTCCCTGTTTGATTTCAAGGCATATAATTCAACAACTTCCGAACCTTCAGTTGGACGTTCCCATACAAATTTAACGAACTGTATATCTGCCGGAATTAAACGACGGATTTCTTTCATTCTAAGGTATTCCCCTATTTTAGCAGTATCCTGAATAGCTGCACTAACCAATGCATTTCCGTTAGGGTTTGCTGGTATCAACAAACTAAACAAAGGATTAACATCTTGGGAAAAGTCCAATGAATCTTGGGCAACATCGGACAACAAGGAATCCAATTCCGATTCCGGCTTTACTGCCGCTTCGGGTTTCTGTACCTCGACCAAAGTCTTTAATCTTTCATTGGCCGCCTGAATAAAAGAGCTTAAACTAGGATTACTTTGCTTATAAGTTTCCCAAAACTCCAATTGAGCGGTACTGGATAATAGATCCTGCGCACGTCCAATATCCCTTGCACCGGGCAATTCGACCAAAATACGACCAGAATTTCCTTCACGCTGAATATTGGGCTGAGTAACACCAAAACCATCTATACGCTCACGAAGTACTTCAAAAGCAGAAACAATAGACTCATCGATCTTTGTTCTAATGATTGGTTTTACCTGATCATCGGTCATTTGAAAATTAATGACATCACTAAGACCTTTATTTGCAAATATATCAGGTGAAGCCAATTTGGTATCTCCCTTTATCTTATCAAAAGATTCAAAAAACAAATCTATATAGGTTGCATCACTACTTTTAGAAGCGTTATCGGCATCTGCCAAGGCTTTGTTGAAAACCGGGTTCTTTGTATTGTTGGCAAGACCTTTTAAAATGTCCTTGATAGATATTTGAAGGGTAACATTTATACCGCCTTTTAAATCCAGACCTTTATTTAGTTCCTTTTTCTTGGCTTCATCATAAGTGGTAAATCCTAAAATGGAATTACCTCCTATAGAGTCTAAATATTTTGCTTCCAGCGCCTCCCTTTTCTCAAGGTAATCTTCTTCAGATTCTGAAATTTTGTTCGTAGCAAAGACAGTTGCATCCTTTTCTACTTTATTGGTGATAAAAGTGTAGGATAGCTGATAAATACTAACTAGCCCAAACAAAAAAGCGAAAAGCTTTATAAGTCCTTTATTTTGCATTGGTTATATTATTTTAAAATGGTATTCTTAAATAGCGTGCAAATATATTATTTCCCATAGGAACTAACAATATATTTATCAGTTTTATAAAATGAGGGCATCCGCCCCGTTCCGATGTTACTCGGAAACAAATGGGACGGATGCCCTAAATATTTGTCAACCCCAATGAATTATAGGGCCAATAAGCTATTTGTCTTTCTTACACCTTCTGCACTTTCTTTCATTTTTGCTTTTTCAGCATCGGCCAAATCTATTTTTACAATTTTTTCGATACCATTTTTACCCAAAAGTACCGGAACACCTATACAAATATCATTTAAACCGTACTCACCTTCCAGGAAAGCAGAGCATGGGAACATCTTCTTTTGATCGCAAGCAATAGCCTGTACCATAGAAGAAACAGCTGCACCCGGCGCATACCAAGCACTTGTACCCAACAATTTAGTAAGGGTAGCCCCACCTACTTTGGTATCCTCAGAAACTTGGGCCAATCGATCTTCCGACAAAAATTCGGATACCTTAATACTATTTCTTGTGGCATGGGCCGTAAGAGGTACCATTCCAGTATCACTATGACCGCCAATTACCATACCATCTACATCGGAAATAGGAGCCTCCAATGCTTCGGCCAATCTGTATTTAAACCTTGCGCTATCCAAAGCACCACCCATACCTATAATTCTATTCTTTGGTAAATCGGTAGTTTTGTGCACCAAATATGTCATGGTATCCATTGGATTACTAACTACAATAAGAATTACATTAGGAGAATGTTCAATTAAATTTGAAGATACCGTTTTTACAATACCCGCGTTTATTCCGATCAACTCCTCACGCGTCATTCCGGGCTTACGAGGAATACCTGATGTAATAATAGCCACGTCGCTTCCAGCGGTCTTACTATAATCATTTGTGACTCCTGTTATTTTGGTATCAAAACCATTCAATGAAGCTGTTTGCATTAAATCCATGGCCTTACCTTCAGCAAAACCTTCCTTAATATCCAACACAACTACTTCTGATGCAAAATTCTTTATAGCAATGTACTCTGCACAACTTGCGCCAACAGCACCTGCCCCAACAACGGTAACTTTCATTATAAGGTTATTTTAAGTTAAATTTTATGCCCAAAAATACTGAATTTTAACAGAACAATACCACCATATGCTTAGAAACCACCTAATTTTTATTAGAAGTTAGATTTTATCAATTTTTCTTAAGGGTGTACAAAATTGAATGGCCAAATGTGGTCTTTACCATTTTATACTGAACGTAATAAAAAGACCTTTTATCGAAAAAAGTTAAAATACTGTTCCATACATCGAATTTATACAATAGATAGTTAAGGGTAGGCGTTCAATACTAAGTACCAAATCTTAAGAAAAATCCTACAAAATGAAAAAAGTATTTTCATTCTTTGCAATACTTGGCATCCTACTTGCCAGCAATTGCACTAGAATTACAGAGAACAATGACCCGGTCATTGGGATATGGTCCCATCTCTCGACAGATGGTGGCACCACCCAAAAACAGACCCTTAGACAGGAGTGGATTTTTAACGATGCCTATTTAGGTAGATACCACACCTATCAGAACAAAAAGCTAACTATTATTTCTGATTTTAAATGGGTTCGGAAAGACAGCCTATACATTATCTCCTATCCTGGTTTGGAAAAAGAAGAGGATGTAGTACTTATGACCGAGTCTGAAAACGGAATAATACTGGCCGACAACGAAGGCAACGTTTTGGCAATTAGGGAATAAAAAACAAAGGGTAAATTTTGGATTTATCTAAATCCAAAATTTACTCCTATGGTAAGGTTATTAAATTCGGCCAATGAATAATCGGCATGCAGCCTGAAGAATCCAAGTTTTAACTTGGCCCCCACAGTTCCCGAGACTCCACTTGCCTTTCTGGTCAAAGAAAAAGGATCTACATAGGTTTCTTGAAAAGGACCTGATTGCACTCTATATGTCCCTAAAACATCTGTCGTAGATTTTCCGGATACATATCCAACACCTCCATAAAAATTAATTACAGGAAGTTTAGTGGAGGCAATTGCCTGAAATGTTAAAACATTCATATCAACATCTATCTTCTGATCACTACCGTCAACAATATTACTATTGGTAAAATCGTAGGTAGCGTTCAATTGGGTAAAACCAATAACCCCAGAAAGTGCAACTGGTAATATTTTATCGGCAGGCAACAATTTAGAAAAATCATATTGAAGGCCTACTCCATATAATCCAATAGCAACATCATCCGTATCTATTTTAGGCAAAAACCTTGCCTTAACCTCCAACCCTTTTATTAATCCCACACTTACCTGCAAAAAAGCAGTAGGTATAAAATTAATGTTTTCAGAAGCTAGTCCCGTCGGCAATTCAAATTCTTCCCGTGTAGTAAGAGGACCAACTTCCCCTTCCACAAAGACACGTATGCCTTCCAAATCCCCCAAAGCGGTTGATACTGGCTTGGAACTGCTACCATCTACGAATTGAAGATTTTCATAGTCGGCCGTATTCAATACAAAGGACTTTTTATCCTCCTTATTCTTAAACGAAGTCATATTTCCTATAACCGAAATCTCAAAACCCCCTAAAGGTTTTGAATCCGCAGAATTGTACCAACCGTTGGCCAAACTATAGATTGCACCTTCCGATACAGGTCCGAAATAATTATCGGAAAATTTTTCCGCATCATTAATCCCTGCTGCAAATAATTCATTCACATTGGATTGCGAATATCCAATTGCACTTAAAAACAAAATACCTGTCAAAAATAAATACTTCATAACTAATAGATTTTGGTTAAAACTAAAAAACTCGCACCAGTGGTGCGAGTTTTTGTTGTGTAAACACTATTTTTTATGCATCAATGTTTGCATAGACGGCATTTTTCTCAATAAACTCTCTTCGTGGTGGCACCTCATCACCCATCAACATAGAGAATACGCGATCTGTCTCGGTAGCATTATCAATGGTTATCTGTCTCAAGGTCCTAAATTCCGGATTCATTGTAGTATCCCATAACTGCTCCGCATTCATCTCTCCTAGACCTTTATAGCGCTGAATACCCACGCTTCCATTAAAACTCTCGGCAATTTCATCACGTTCCTTATCGCTCCATGCGTATCTTTTCTTAGTTCCTTTCTTTACCAAATAAAGAGGTGGCGTTGCTATGTAAACATGTCCACCTTCAATCAATTCGCGCATATATCTAAAGAAAAAGGTAAGTATCAAGGTTTCAATGTGACTACCATCCACATCCGCATCACACATAATCACTACTTTGTGATAGCGCAATTTATCCAAGTTCAAGGCCTTGCTATCGTCCTCGGTACCTATAGTTACTCCAAGTGCTGTATAAATATTCTTGATCTCCTCATTTTCGAATACTCGGTGCGGCATGGCCTTTTCAACATTCAGAATCTTACCTCTAAGCGGCAGAATGGCCTGAAAAGCCCTATCCCTTCCCTGCTTAGCAGTACCTCCCGCCGAATCCCCCTCGACAAGAAACACTTCGCACAAGCTAGGATCTTGTTCTGAACAATCTGATAGTTTCCCTGGCAGTCCCCCAATACTCATCACGGTTTTTCGTTGAACCATTTCACGTGCCTTGGTAGCCGCATGACGGGCTTGAGCCGCCAAAATTACCTTTTGGACAATAACCTTGGCATCATCGGGATTTTCCTCCAAATAATTGGTCAACATTTCGGAAACTGCCTGACTTACAGCCGCGGAAACCTCCCTGTTACCTAATTTAGTCTTCGTCTGGCCTTCAAATTGTGGTTCGGCAACCTTGACAGAAACTATCGCGGTTAGTCCTTCCCTAAAATCGTCACCTTGAATCTCGAATTTTAATTTATCGAGCATTCCCGATGCATCAGCATATTTTTTTAAGGTAGTAGTCAGACCCCTACGGAAACCTGACAAATGCGTACCCCCTTCATGTGTATTGATATTATTTACATAGGAATGCAAGTTTTCGGTATAGCTGGTATTGTAGGTCATGGCTACTTCCACAGGAATATCGTTCTTTTCTCCTTCCATGGAGATAACATTGCGAATCAATTGCTCACGATTGCCATCCAAAAAGCGGACAAATTCTTTTAATCCCTCATCTGAATAGAAGGTTTCTGAAAGAAATTCCCCCTTCTCATCCTTTACACGTCTATCCGTCAAGGAAATGGTCACCCCTTTGTTCAAAAAAGAAAGTTCGCGCATCCTGTTTGCCAAGGTCTCATAGCTAAATTCTATGGTTTGGGTGAAGATGGTATCGTCAGGATGAAAGGTAACCTCGGTTCCACGATCATCTGAAACACCTATACTTTTTACTGGGTATAACGATTTCCCTCTTTCATACTCTTGTTCCCAAATTTTTCCATCCCTATAAACAGTGGCCTTTAAATGGTTGGATAGTGCATTCACTACCGAAACACCAACACCGTGGAGTCCACCGGAAACCTTATAGGAATCCTTATCGAATTTACCCCCTGCTCCAATTTTGGTCATGACCACCTCTAAAGCGGAAATACCCTCTTTTTTATGTAAATCTACTGGAATACCCCTTCCGTTATCCTTAGTCGTGACCGAATTATCCTCATTAATAGTAATGTGAATAGCGTCACAATGGCCTCCCATAGCTTCATCGATGGAGTTATCCACCACTTCATAAACCAAGTGATGCAACCCTCGCACACCAATATCCCCAATATACATGGATGGGCGCATGCGCACATGTTCCATTCCTTCCAGTGCCTGGATACTATCTGCGGAATAATTGTTCTTTTTTTGCTCGTCTTTATTTGCTTCTTCGCTCATAAATAAATACTTATTTCATTATAATTTTAGCAATCCTACAAATATAGGCAATACCCCATGAAATATGGGGTTGATGGCTAATATTAGTCACTAAGTTATCAACAAAAATTGTGGAAAAATACCAATCGATATATAGGTTGCCCAAGAGTGTTCTTCCTGCCTTTGGCGATTTGGCCAGGACAAAGTTAAACAACCTAATAAACTATGAAGCAATTGGAGTAAAATCAAAATAAAAAACCCAAAATAAAGCTTGTAATTAGGGTTGCTCAAGTAGCTTGTTATAACATAATAATTGAACCCCTAATTCCCCTACACTAAACATAGTTGCCCTCTATTTAATATTTCGGCGGAACAGCAATCAGGTTTAAATAACTAAACTTCAATTACCTCTAGCATTTAACAGTAACACAATAACCCAAATACCTACCAAGATACCTTAGGATTTCCCTAAACAAAAGAGGCACCCCTTAAAGAGTGCCTCTTACGTACTAAATAAACTAAAAACTTAATTAATCGAATTCTTGCTACCTAATCCTGAAAGATTATTTTACGTAAGCATCCGAATGAACCTTTGAAACAGCCCTACCGGAGGGATCGTTCATGTTTTTAAAGGCCTCATCCCATTCCAGGGCAATTCTAGTACTACAGGCAACCGATGGCTCCTGTGGCACGCACAGTGCCGCTGCATCTGAAGGGAAATGTTCCTCAAAAATTGAGCGATAATAAAATTCTTCTTTGGAGGTAGGGGTCTGTAAAGGAAATCTGTATTTGGCATTTGCCAATTGATCATCCGTAACTTCGTTCTTAACAACCTCCTTTAAGGTATCTATCCAGCTATAACCAACTCCATCCGAAAATTGTTCCTTTTGTCTCCAGGCAACACTTTCTGGCAACATATCCTCAAATGCCTTTCTCACTACCCATTTCTCCATACGTTCACCGTTGATCATCTTATCCTGCGGATTGATTCTCATAGCCACGTCCATAAATTCCTTATCCAAAAATGGTACACGCCCTTCTATACCCCAAGCTGCCAAAGATTTATTGGCCCTTAGGCAATCGTACATATGTAGCTTGTCCAATTTACGGACCGTTTCCTCATGGAATTCCTTGGCATTAGGTGCTTTATGGAAGTACAAATAACCCCCAAATAATTCATCCGCCCCTTCGCCTGATAAAACCATTTTAATACCCATGGATTTTATTACTCTCGCCATAAGATACATTGGTGTGGAGGCCCTAATTGTTGTTATATCATAGGTTTCTAGGTTATAAACTACATCTTTTATCGCATCCAATCCTTCTTGAATTGTAAATTTTATCTCATGGTGCACCGTACCGATATGTTTCGCCACCTTTTGTGCCGCTGCCAAATCGGGAGATCCTTCCAAACCAACCGAAAAGGAATGCAATTGTGGCCACCAAGCATCGGTAGTATCGTCCGATTCAATTCTTTTCTGGGCGTATTTCTTTGCAATGGCAGACGTAACCGAAGAATCCAATCCCCCTGAAAGAAGAACACCATAAGGAACATCTGACATTAATTGTCTGTGGACAGCAGCCTCCAAGGCCTCTTTAATAGCCTTAATACTGGTCTCGTTATCCTTTACTGCATCATATTCCATCCAATCACGTGAATACCATCTTTTAAATTCCCCATCCTTGCTATGCAAGTAATGCCCCGGAGGAAACAACTGTATTTTGGTACATGTTCCTTCCAACGCTTTTAATTCGGAAGCCACATAAAAAGTACCATTAACATCCCATCCTATATATAAGGGAATGATTCCCATATGATCTCTAGCGATAAAGTACTCATCTTTTTCAGCATCATAGATAGCAAAACCAAAGATGCCATTCATCTCATCCAAGAAGTCGACCCCTTTTTTTTGATACAAGGCTAAAATCACTTCACAATCCGATTGTGTCTGAAAATTATAGGTTCCGTCAAATTGCTTGCGCAACTCTCTATGGTTATAAATTTCACCATTTGCCGCAAGTACTAATTTTTTGTCCTCACTAAATAATGGTTGTTTCCCTGATGCTGGGTCAACAATAGACAAACGTTCATGCGCCAAAATAGCCTTATCGTTAGCATATATCCCACTCCAGTCAGGTCCCCTATGTCTAATTTTCTTAGACATCTCCAATAATTGAGGCCTTAATACCTCTGTACTCTCCTTTACATCAAATGCACATACAATTCCACACATACAATAATATTTATGTCAATTTTAAAGCAAATATCAGATTTATATATACATAATAAAATATAAAATACATTATTAATTATAAAATGAAACCTTAAAATCAATTATAATAACAATCTATTACCATATAAGGGATTTCACTTACAGCAACCCACTATTTTGTAAGTTGTCCAAAAATTACCGACTTTTAATTCAGAATAAAAGGAATACTACTTAAATTTGACAATCTCTAAAAATGAAAAAAATGAAAAACTTATTTACTATTACACTTATGGTTATTGCTTTGGCCTTCAGTTCTGAAGCAACAGCACAGAAATTCAGTGGATTGGACAAGAGTCCTGCAGACATTGCCTCTTATCCAACTGATTATAAAGTTTCCCAAAAATTAGTTCGAATTACTTATAGTCGCCCACAATTAAAAGGACGGTCAATATCCGAACTTGCTCCAGCCGGAAAAGTATGGAGAACAGGAGCCAATGAAGCCCCGGAAATCATTTTTTATAAGGATGCTACTGTGGGAGGAAAATCTGTTGCCGCCGGTACATATTCCCTATTCACTATCCCGGGCGATAAGGAATGGACAGTAATTTTGAACAAAAATTTAAATCAATGGGGCGCTTATTCCTATCAGGAAGGTGATGACGTAGTCCGTGTTCCTGCCAGTGTTAGCAATGCTTCCGAATCATTGGATGCTTTTTCAATTGCATACAAGGATGTAGACAATGGCACCCATATGGTACTTGGATGGGGAAACACCAGGGTTTCCTTGCCTATCACTTTTTAAAAGAAAGCTGGTCTACAAATAAAAAAAAGCCGAAGTTCAGAACTTCGGCTTTTTTTATGATCAAGCCTGTCGATACAGGCACTCAACAATATCTTTTAATAGTAAATCTTATTCCGGGTCCAATCGCCTCTCCCCACTCAATTTAAAAATACCGTCCTCAGAACTGGCTTTTCCACTTATTTTATCACCCTCTACCGTAATACTCACGGAGACCAATTGCCCTTCAAGATTAAGGGAAAATGTCAATGTATTATCCTTCACTTTAACGTCATCAGCCTTGCGCTCACCACCAGGTAAGGCGACCAGTACTTTTAGTGAACCTTCTTTTTTAGAAATAAACAGAATTCCCCTGGCATACTCATAAGGAACATTTTCGGCCGAGTATTTCCAATTACCTATAAAATTTTCCTCACCAAAAGGATTGGCATCATTAACAACCCCAACATCCAATTGATTTACATCTGCATTAGCCATGGCAGAAAAACCCATCAGCATGGTACATACCAAAAATCCAATCTTGATAATTCCTTTAAAATTTCCCATCTATCTATTTTTTTTAAATAACAATAACTTTAATGACCTCTAAATTTACTAATAATTCACTTTCAACGGAGTTCCAATATCTATTTTATACTCATACCATTTAAGCTTATACCAATATAAGAACTCCCAATGGCCATTTTTTATTGTTTAAATTGCCATCAAAAAAAGGAATACAATTTCAGCGGAAACCATGAGTAAAAAATATCTCCCTATAGAACTTCCTACCCAAATTCAACTTTTACAGAAAGAGATAGATTCCCTGCGACTTGAAGTTAATGAAATTGTACAAAAAACCTCGGCTTTCGAAAACATTCTTCGTTCAAAAATTGAAGATGAATTGATAGAGGAACAAGAACTTTCCCAATTATACAAACTACAGAAAAAAGCAAAGAAGGAAAAAAGGCAGATCCAGAGAAAACTTGGTAAAAACTATCAGGAATCTACCGGCATCCAAACAACGAAAAGAACAGTGTTTCCTGAAAAAAACTCAAAGGAACAACTACAGAAAAAGCACTTATACCGTGAGGCCATGTTACATGTGCATCCTGACAAGTTTTCAATGCAAAAGGACAAACTGGACCTGGCTACCGAAATAACTGCAAAACTAATAGAAATATATCAATCCGGAGATTTGGCATCCCTTAAGGCCTATCACGCACATATTTTTAATGGAAACACTTCATTACAACCTTTGGGCAAGCCTATACAAACCAAAGGTTCAGGGCGTGCATATTTACTACAGGAACGTAAAAAAGTACTGGAGGAATTATCGCTGGCCAAAAACAGGCACACTTATAAAATATTGACTGAATACGAAAATCCACTGACGTTTGTGGATGAATTAAAGTCGTACTACAAAAACCGAATTTCCAAACTCAGGAAACGGACAAGGACTAAATAATCATTCAGAATTAAGTCTTACCGCTCACTAGTATTTAATTTTGGTTAGAAACCCAATATCCAAGTATTCTCAGCCGATTATCGCATAATAGCTCCGTTCCAGTAATCACCTAAGTAATACACCTTAGACTTATTGATGATTAAGAAAGGAATAACATTGGGGCATACCTTAATATTGCACCGAATTAAAATTATCCAACCCCTAAGCCTCAAAACAACAATGTTTCCAAGTCGCTAATTAAATGTCCTTGGTATCCCGCTTTTTTATAGTTTTGCAAACTTAAAATTGAAATATGATTTCTGTAGATGCAATTGCGGTAGAGTTTAGTGGAGATACCTTGTTCAGTGACGTTTCCTTCGTTATCAACGAAAACGATAAGATCGCCTTGATGGGGAAGAACGGGGCTGGAAAATCTACCATGATGAAGATTATTGCGGGGGAACAAAAAGCTACCCGTGGCCATATTCGTTTTCCAAAGGACGCCGTAATAGCATATCTGCCCCAGCATCTACTAACGGATGATAGCTGCACGGTTTTTGAAGAAGCTTCCAAGGCTTTCAAGGAAATCTTTAGCATGCGCGACGAAATGGAACGCTTGAACAAAGAATTGGAAACCCGCACCGATTATGAATCGGACGCTTATATGTCCATCATTGAAAAAGTTTCGGATTTAGGGGAGAAATTCTATGCCTTGGAGGAAATAAACTATGAGGCAGAGGTTGAAAAGGCACTAAGGGGCCTAGGATTTAAACGGGAAGATTTTCATCGCCTTACCAGCGAATTTAGTGGCGGATGGCGTATGAGGATAGAGCTTGCAAAAATATTATTGCAAAAGCCCGATTTAATACTTTTGGATGAGCCCACCAATCACGTGGATATTGAATCTGTAATATGGCTGGAGGATTTCTTATTGAATAAGGCCAAGGCAGTTGTGGTAATCTCCCATGACAAGACCTTTATAGACAATATCACCAATAGAACCATTGAGGTAACCATGGGTCGAATCTATGACTACAAGGCCAACTACAGCCATTACCTGCAATTGAGGGAAGACCGACGAAGCCATCAAATAAAGGCCTATCAGGAGCAGCAAAAATTTATAGCCGACAACCAGGCATTCATTGATCGATTTAAAGGCACCTATTCCAAGACCAATCAGGTAACGTCAAGGGAAAGGATGTTGGAGAAATTACAGATTATAGAAATTGATGAAATAGATACGACAGCACTAAAATTGAGGTTCCCTCCTTCTATACGCTCCGGTGACTACCCCGTAACCGCCGAAGGACTTTCCAAAAGTTATGGCGACCATGTGGTTTTCAAAGATGCCAACCTCTCTATTTCTCGCGGAGAAAAGGTTTCTTTTGTGGGAAGGAATGGTGAAGGAAAATCTACCATGATCAAGGCCATTTTGGGTCAAATTGAGGTAGAAGGCAAATGTAGTTTGGGACACAATGTAAAGGTTGGCTATTTTGCACAAAACCAGGCTTCTTTGTTGGACCCTGAACTGACAATCTTTCAGACCGTAGATGAAGTGGCAGAAGGAGACGTGCGTACGCAGATCAAAAATATTTTAGGCCGATTTATGTTTGGTGGAGATGACCTGGAAAAAAAGGTGAGTGTACTTTCCGGCGGAGAAAAAACAAGATTGGCAATGGTAAAATTACTTTTGGAACCTGTAAATCTTTTAATTTTGGATGAGCCTACCAATCATTTGGATCTAATATCCAAGGACGTACTTAAAGAAGCACTTCTCGCTTTTGACGGCACATTGATATTGGTATCCCACGACCGGGATTTTTTACAAGGACTTTCGCAAAAAGTCTTCGAATTCAAGGACAAACGGGTAATAGAACATTTCGAGACCATTGATGCTTTCTTGGTGCGCAACCGAATTGAGAGTCTAAAGGAAATAGATTTAAAGGCCTAAACGTCCTAACTCAATTCCTAACGATCAAAATGGGCAAGGTTTATAAAAATCTACGGCCAAATTCAAGATTTAAAAAAGGCATCAAAATACAATAATTGGTATTGAATGGCATTTGCCCAATAATCCCAATTATGACTTCCCGGGCGTTCAATATAATCATGAGGAATATTTCTTTCCATCAATTTTTGGTGCATTCTTTTATTCCCGTCATAAAAGAAATCATTTATCCCGCAATCAAATATAAGCTTCAAATTCTCCCCTTTTAACAAATGCACCATATTGATTACCGTATTATCCTCCCAATGGTTAGGATTTTCGGCATAATCGCCCAAGCGTTTGGACAGGTCCCAATTTTCAGGAAAAGGACGTATATCCAAACCCCCGCTCATACTTCCAGCAGCACCCCAAACATCCTGATGCCTAAAGGCTAAATAAAATGCGCCATGACCGCCCATACTCAAACCAGTAATGGCCCTTGACTCCCTCTTGGCCAAGGTGTTGTATTTAGCATCCATAGCACCTATAAGTTCTTTGGACACATAAGTCTCGTAACGCATATCCTTTTCAATAGGACTATCAAAATACCAACTTGTTTTGCCTCCATCAGGGCAAACAATAATAATATTATAGGTATCAGCATAATCCTTTATAGCAGAAACTTTTGTTGCCCAATCCTTATGATTCCCTCCTGCCCCATGCAGCAAATAGAGTACTGGGAGACCTTCCTTTTTCATGGTGTAACTATCTGGTAAAATTACCAGATTGGTAATGGATTTATTCATGGATTTGCTCTTGACATATAAAGTATCTACCTGTGATGCAAATGCACTTATAACAGTAAATAGAACTACCAGCACAGTCAAAATTCGTCTCATTTTATACAATTGTCTTTTGAATCTTTTCTAATAATTAGTTAGGTGATGTATACCAATTTTTAAGAAGAGACACATTCCATCTCCCCTTTAGATGTCATTTTCAAAACTAGGTAAAAAAGACAAAACACAGTTAATAAACCATACAAAATGAGTCCCGAGTGATATAAATAGATTTTTCCGTCACAAAAGACTTAGAATACCACAAATAAATAAAAAATAGAGATTATGCAATAACCTTGTACCCCTCTGGAAAAGGACGGTAGGCATAATACTGAAGGACTTCCTCAATAGCGGCCTTCATGGCCTTATTGATTGGAAGAATACTATTGCCCAACCTGAAGTCGATTTGATTAAGGTTCATATAGTAGTCGCTAAAAATGGGTACATATAGTCCATTTTTCATAGCCAACTTGGAGTTCTCGTAGCGCTCGGCCTGATTCTCTTTGATAATCTTGCACGTGGCCAATCTGAGTTCCCCCAATTTGTCCCTACTTGCCCCATATCCAAATAGTCGGCATATTAGTCCCCTGTATTTATAATCGCCACATTTCCCACTATTACTATCCAAAACTGATAATGGACGATATAAATGGCAGATGGAACTTTTACCCTCCTTTAATTCTTCCAAAGTAGTTTCTGCTTTCCCGCTTAAAAAAAGATTGAAAGCCCAAGGCAAAAATTCCAAGGGGGAAGCATCAATATCGGGATGGGTACAACACTTGCCACAACCAGCCTTACAGCCCAGACCCGTTTGGGATTGAAAAGTAGCGATTTCCTGATCTAAGCCAGCGAATAACACCTCAACGGCTTTTACCCTACGTTCTATGGACATTAATTTTTTTTGTGCGAAGGTACACCAATAAAGGTATCGTACAACAAATATTGCCGCAGTTGCATTAAGATAATTCAAGGCCTAAAGTTAATGGAAACAGCTACTTAAAAAGCTTGAATTAATAACAAAAGTGGCTAATCCACTTTTTCCATTTCCATCCAAAAAGGGAATATATTCTTATTATCAACTGCATAAAAAGGTATAAGATTACCCATCATTTTAGGAAAATAGACCTTCTTCATTTGAATAATATCGGTATTGTCATTTTTATTCTCCATCTGTCTAACCAAGGTATTCGCTTCCAAAACCATTTTCCCATTGCCCATTACAGGTTTTACAAACTTATAGGTAATATCATAATACCCTTCTTCAATCTCCACATCCCAGTTACCGTAAATTTCTTCCTGATTCCATATACCCCTTTCGCCCCCGGCATCGTTCCTATTAAGTATTACTGGATTTTCATTTGGGGTACCTACCCTAATTCTTGGTGGATTAATAAGGTTTTCCGAATTGATCAATTCATTGTAAATTATATCCAATTCCTTTTTAAGGTCAAAGGCCAATCCCTTATTTTCCCTTATCACGTTACGCTGTTCATATGGATCTTTATTGAGGTGAAACAACTCAAAATCTTCAATTCCGGCATTGTAATCGGTTTTCCCCACCAATTTATACCCCCCTTTCTGTAAGGCCATATTATTGTACAACTCTGGATAACGACGTGACCAATAAAAAAACAATGACCGATCGGCCCAATCCACCTGCTGACCCTTTATTAAAGGAAGCAAACTCTTTCCATCGATTATCCTGTCTTTGGGCATATCTACACCGCATAATTCCGATAAGGTAGGAAGGACATCCAAATGGGCGGTCATGGTTTCAACATCTTTTTTACCCTTGGTAATTGCTGGATATTTCAAATAAAAAGGTACCCTAACACCTCCATTGTATACATCTCCTTTAAGACCACGCATACCACCAACATATCGTGTTTGTTGGGGGCCATTGTCTGTCATGAAAATTACAAGCGTGTTTTCGGTGAGCTTCAAGTCTTTCAATTTTTTGAAGAGTTTCCCTAGATTGTCATCAATATTGTTGACCATGGCATATACCTTTCTAGCATCTTCCTTATCCTTCTCGCTCATTTCGGAAAAAGGCTTTCCATCCTTACCAAAACCAGAAGAGGGGTCTATGTCCTTGTATTTTTGATAATAGGAATCAGGAACTTGCAAAGGGGTATGAGGTGCATTAAATGCCAAATAACAGAAAAAAGGGGACTCCTTATTTTTATCTATAAAATTGATGGCTTGATCGGTAAAAATATCCGAACAATACCCGTCATAAGACTCCTGCTGGTTATTATGCCATAGTACAGGATCAAAATAACTTCTATCCCCTTTAAAATAAGTGGTAATATCTCCAACCTGACCCATACCCCCAGAAAGATGAATTACGGATTCATCAAAACCCTGATCACTTGGCCTACTCGGAAAGTTATCGCCTAAATGCCATTTACCAAATGCTCCCGTACTATAATCCGCCTGTTTCAACATTTCGGCAATAGTTACTTCGTTCGAAGCCATAATGGCACCGCCATTATAGGTGTCCCTCATACCAGTGCGCAAAGAATAACGCCCAGTCATTAAACTGGATCTAGTTGGAGCACAAACAGGAGAAACGTAAAAATTGTTGAACCGCACACTTTCCTTTGCCAAGGCATCAATTACTGGTGTTTTTACATGGGGATTCCCGGTAATCCCCAAATCTCCGTACCCTTGGTCATCTGTAATGATCAAAATTACATTGGGTCGTTGTTTAGATTGACCCCTTGCACCAACGGTTAGACTTAAAATTAGGAAAAGAATAATACAATGTGTATACTTCAAAATCATAGGAAATAGTTTCAAGTTTTGTCGATTCTTTTTAAAGCAAACTGAAAAGGAGTACAAATTACTTAATTTCGCATTACCGCTAAAAGTCTTTACAAGAATCTTAATAAACATTATTCCATTATTTAAGGGCATACAATCCATTCCTTTTTCAGAGCAGTTAAATTAGTTATAAGCAACCCTGTTTTTTTGGATCCGGTTGCCAGCGCAATGCCCTAAAATCGCATTTTGTGGATCTAAGAAGTACATTGCCGTAGGAACAAGGGGGTTCCCCCCATTATGCGAAATTGGGATTATAATTCCAGAATCGAACGAAAACCCATTAGAATTACGACAGTTCCATGGCTTAGTTACCACTGTTCAGGAATGCTATAGTTTTATTATTTTTAAGTTTTATTTGCCCTCCAAGCCTCAAATTCTACAGCGATTTTTTTATCCACCAAAGGATAAAGTCCAATAATAGACTGACCATTTTTTACTTTTTCCATGACAAATTCCTCAAACAAGGTCATTTTTAAGCATTCATCAGCTACCTCATCGGCAATTCCGGCCGGAATGACCATTACTCCGTCATCATCACCCACCAAAATATCTCCTGGATAAACCGCAACATCGCCACACCCAATGGGTTCGTTAATGGCTATGGCCTGGTGCAAGGTTAAATTGGTCGGTGCCGAAGGTCTGTTGTGATAGGATGGGAAATCCAGTTCTGCAATTTCGGCTGAGTCCCTGAAGCCGCCATCGGTTACAATTCCCGATACTCCTCTGACCATTAATCGCGTAACCAATATGGAGCCGGCGGAAGCAGCTCTGGCGTCCTTTCTACTATCAATTACCAAAATAGCCCCTTCGGGACATCCTTCAACGGCCACTCGCTGCAAATGTTTTGGATCTTTAAATACTTCAATGGTGTTTAAATCTTCACGTGCTGGAATATAGCGCAGGGTATACGCCTCTCCAACCATGGTAGGCCTGCCCAATTTTAAAGGCTTAATATCTTGAATGAATTGCTTTTTCAATCCTCTTTTAAAAAGACAGGTAGCAATCGTAGCGGTACTAATTTTTCTTAATTTATCCTTAGTGGAATTTGGTTTATTACCCATATTGTTCATCTTTGGTTATCTTAATTTATTCAGCTCTTTGCCAAGCTTCTTTAAGGAATTTCAAGTCTTTTTTCATTTGAGCAAAAACGACTTTTTTATCTATGGTTATCTTAGTCGCACCGTGTTCTGCACCACCTAGGTCATACTCAAGATGAAGGGATATTGGCACGTTGATTTTATATTTCTTAAGCAATGCAAAGTAGCGATCAAAATCTACCATGCCCTCCCCTAGCATAGTATTTATTGGTTTCCATTGTCCGTTGACGGTGCCCCATTTAAAATCTTTGATGACGATAGATTTAATAAAAGGTCTGATGAGTCGCAACCCCAGTTCCCATGAACTGCCCCCTTCCACTACGGCATGCCTTATATCGTATTGACAACCCATATGTACATTTTTGGTTGCTTCCAGAATGGGTGGCAAATCCCAAATGGGCGCTCCTACATGGTTCCCAGCATGATTTTGATAACAGCCGATAAGTCCCAGATTCTTATTAAACACCTCCAAATTTCTAAACTGTTGGCCATAGATGGTCTGACTTTCCGAAATTTCCCTATTCTCAGGATAGGTCAACCATCCAGTGCGATAATGGGAAAGTCCCAACTTACTGGCTGTTTCCAATACAGTTCTTTGTTCCTTATTTTCAACATCAAGAACGTTTGTGGTCATCATCTTAGGATTCAGACCATATTTTTTCATGGCAGCAACTGCCTTGGGCAAATCATCAGCTACTTTCTCAGGCAACACGTGCCCTTGGGGTCTTACCGTCAAATCCAATCCGTCAAAACCCATTTCCGCCGCCGCTTCGGACATATCATTATAGTCCAGAAATTGAAGATGCTTTGAAAACAAATTTACTTCCAAGGAATTCTTAAAAGGCGTAATAGAATTGAACATTGCTTTATCAAATGCCATCAGCGGTAGGGCAGCTCCCGCCATTGTTGCAAGTTTCATAAAATTCCGTCTATCATAATTTGAAATATTCTTCTTCATATTAAGTGCTGATTATTAGATTATTGTACAGTTTTTATGTTAAAAATTTGTTAGTCTTACAAATATACGTATTTTTGGTAAACCAATCTGGTTAACCAATTTATAATTGGAAGTTGTTCCTAAAAAATCTATTAATTATGAGGAGAATAGTAACGTTACTGTACATTTTATTTATTCTAAGCGCTTGTGCAGACAAGATCAATCTGAATACCAGAATGGTTAACACTCCGGAAGAATTGGAAGTAGCTATAAAAAATGCAGAGGCTGGGGACAACATTGTGCTGGCGAATGGTATATGGAAAGATGTCCGAATTAAATTTATAGGTGAAGGCACGGAAGACCAGCCTATTACAATTAAAGCTGAAACACCTGGAAAAGTTGTTATTGAAGGAGTGTCCGATTTAAAATTTGGAGGGAAGTACTTAGTGGTCGATGGACTGCACTTCAGAAATGGTTATTCGCCAAGTGAAGCAGTTTTGGAATTTAGAATAGACGAAAAAACTATAGGAAATCACTGTACTATTACCAATTCCATTATTGAGGATTTTAATAAAATGCATCGTGATGATACGGATCTCTGGGTTCAATTCTGGGGAAGACATAATACGCTAAGCAACAGTTATATTGCCGGAAAAACCAATCGCGGACCAACAATTAGGGTGGACTTAGAGGGCAATGAGAGCATAAATAATTACCATCAAATCCTTAATAACCATTTTGGACCAAGACCCCCCAAAGGTGGTGCTAGCGGTGAGACCATTCAAATTGGCAATAGCTTTTCTTCAATGTCTCCAAGTTATACAATGGTTGCCAATAATTTATTTGAAGCCTGTAATGGCGAAGTTGAAATTATTTCCAGTAAAACCAATTTCAATGAGTTTAGAAATAATGTCTTCTATAAAAGCGAAGGTTCTTTGGTAACAAGACACGGTAACTATTGCACTATTGATGGTAATTACTTTATTGGAGATGGTAAAAATGAAAACATAGGAGGTATCAGAATTATCAATACAGGACATTGGGTGACCAACAATTACTTCTTCAATATAAAAGGAAAGAACTTTAGAAGTGCATTGGCCGTAATGAACGGAATTCCAAAATCACCTTTAAACAGATACAATCAAGTTACAGATGTAGTGGTCGCTTACAATACCTACATAAATTGCGATTCCCCCTGGCAATTCGGAGTTGGTCAAAATTTAAACCAAGAAGACGTTTTGCCTCCCTCGGAAATTCGTTCGGCAAGACCCATAAGGACAATAATTGCCAACAACGTAATTTACAATGAAAAAGGTGATGCTTCCCCAATTATTGAACACGATAAGGCAGATGGTGTAACTTTTAAAAGCAACGTCATCAATAATCAAGGGGTGGATTTTAAAGCCTATGAAGGATTGGAGGCTGTTAATTTTGGCATTGAAGAAATTGGAAAAAATATTCTTATCCCCTCATCCAAGATAGATATTGAACCTTACCAAGGCTTCGAATTTGAAAATATATCGACAGATTTAGTTGGAAATCCTAGGACTGACAACAATTCTATTGGAGCATTCACAAATACCGATTTTAAAGACCCGAATATTTTGGATAGATCCAAATATGGTCCAAGTTGGTATTCAGCCGAAGCAGAAGAAAAAGAACCTAAGACCTTAATTGTTTCTAAGGCAGAAATTCTTCAATCCAAAATTGACGAAGCTGAAAACGGAGATATCATTTCGCTGGAAGTAGGAAATTATGAAATCCAGAAATCCTTGCTAATTAATAAAAGGTTGACCATTCAATCCGCTGATAAGTCAAAAGTTGTGCTAAATTATTCTGGAGGAGAAAATTCACCTCTTTTTGAACTGCAACCTAAAGGGTTTTTAAATCTGAAAAACGTGACCTTAAAAGGAAATAATTCCCAATATGCATTCGCTAGTTTAAATGAAAATATGTTTACACATTTTGGGTTAACGGTTGCCGATTGTGACATCAGTGATTTTAACTATGTCTTAAAGGTATATAAAGAGTCCTTTGCAGAACGTATCACCTTTGAAAATACTTCAATATCAAATTGTGATAATGGTCTGGAACTATCAGAAGAAACTAACGATCTAGGAGATTATAACACTGAATACCTAACGATACATAATTGCCGGTTCTCCAATGTAAAAAGTAATGTGATCGACTACTATCGTGGAGGTTATGACGAATCTACCATTGGTGGGAATCTGCTGGTCACCAATAGCACCTTCACCAATTGCGGAGCTCAGGAAAAAAATGGAATTCTGATTAACTCCCACGGCATTGTAAATGTCGATATTTCCAATAATACCTTTAAAAGCAATCCGGTAAAACTGGTGGCTTTACTTTGGGGAGCTAAAAACAATTCACATTCGGACAATCAGATCAACAATTCCGGAGAAATCAGGGTTGAGGAGAATTTAGAAATGAAATTACTGTACTAAACCCATTTCCCTATCAATAATAGGCCGCTTAGCATACATTATATCCAATGTTTCAAATTGAAAGGAATGAAACAATAATAAAAACCTAATAAATTATTAGTTGAAGTATCAAAGCCTATAGAAAATTGAGTTTTGAATCAAAAATAAAATTGAATCCAAACTATAAAAACTGAATAAAAAAATTATCACCTCAGTAGCAATGTTCGTAGTCCTTTGTCTTTTCCTAATATTTAACAGCTGCAAGTAAATCTGTAAGTGACGAGGCCGTGTCGAATGAAGGCTATTTCACTAAAAATGATTAAATAAATTAATGTAGAAAAAAAATGAAAAACAATAACAAAATAGCTGGCAAAAATGTTCTCATAACTGCTGGTGCTCAAGGAATTGGAGAATCAATTACCAGACACTTTATCAACAGTGGAGCTAATGTAGCCATCCACTATTTTTCCAGTGCAGATACAGCCAACCAATTGGTTGAATACGCGACCAGCAAAGGGCAAAAAGCGGTTACTATAGCTGGTGACCTAACAAACGAAGCCGATGCAAATGCAATGGTCGAAAAAATAATAGAAGCATTTGGTGGACTAGACATACTGATCAATAACGCAGGTTCACTTGTAGCGCGTAAAATGCTTAGCGAAATGGAGGCTGAGTTTTGGCACAAGGTAATGGATATTAACCTTACATCCATGATGTTTGTAACGCGAGCCGCAGCTCCTTACCTAGCAAAAAATGACAACAGTAGTATTGTTAATTTGGCATCGCTAGCTGGGCGCAAAGGTGGGCACCCAGGGTCATTAGCTTACTCTACCAGCAAAGGTGCTATTTTAACATTCACGCGTGCACTGTCCGCAGAATTAGGACCTCAAGGCACTCGAGTTAACGCGGTCGCGCCAGGGCTTATTCTGGGTACTTCATTTCACAACACCCATACAACAAAAGAATCAGCGGATGCCACAACAGCAGGTATTCCGATTCAACGAGCAGGGAACGCAGCTGACGTAGCACGAGCAGTTTTGTATTTGGCATCAGAATACGATGGCTTTATTACTGGAGCTACACTAGACATTAACGGCGGCGTTTACAATATGTAGTTCTCTGTTGAATCATATATAATTGATTTTTATAAAAAAGAAAACACTAGGTATTATTTGGCTATTTGTGGTTATTATTCACCCATTTTTTTAAAATAATATTATGCTAAAAACACCGATAATACACCCAACAATCATGGAGGTGCTTGCGCGTTCAGGTCATTTTGCACAAGTTGTCATTGCAGACGGAAATTTGCCAGTCGGTGCTATGAATGGCCCTAACTCGACGACCGTACACCTCAACTTTCGTCCAGGACTATTGGATGCTCTCACAGTACTTGAAGGCATACTGGAAGTCTGCCCTGTTCAAGGTGCAATCGTTATGGAAAAGCCTGTTGAAGCAAATGCAGAAATACATGATGCCTATAAAAAATTACTGGGTGAAGTATCGTGGATCGAGATGGAACGATGGGCTTTCTACGACAAAATCAGAGAACCTGCCACCACTTTAATTATTCAAACAGGTGAACAGCGCCGATTCGCTAATTTGATACTAACAGTCGGTGTCGTAAAAATGGCTGAAGAAAGCGGATTTTAAGAAGTAAGTATCTTATTTATAAATTCCTTTTTAAGTCCCCTAATACAACATTCGCCCGAAGTAAAATTTACGTTTACCGAATTATTGATTTTACCCGCGTTTTATTATTAATTAGGGATAAAATAGGTCGATTAAATGTTAAATATTTGGTGGTTCCAAATATTTGCGTATTTTTGGTAAACCAATCTGGTTAACCAATTTTACAAATATATTTTCGCTTTGTTTATTAGTGGCTTTCGTTATCGTAGAATTGCAGGTAAAACCATCTCGTAAAACGTTTGATTAAGATTGTGAAGAAATTATCCTAGCCGTTAAAAAAATTGACTTTATACGGTTTTTATAGTAAACATAACCCATATAATATGAACTTTAAAGTATTCAACTCGGTTTCTGTACATTATTTATTCATGATAAGTACCATTTTTCTATTTATTGGCTGTACAGAAAAAAAGAAACAAAAATCTACAGACAAAACTGAAAATGTAGCGATAGGTCGTAGTGCAAACGACATCATACCATTTTTTCAACATTGGAATTTGATCTTAGGTGATGGTTCCAATGTAGGCAAGGCTATTGGTTATGAGAACAAAAATTTCTTTTTTACTGCCAGTGATGACCATGGCGATTGGGTCGTATTCAAAGCTCCAAATGCAGGAAATACCCATGGTACTTCGCATAATACAAGAACGGAATTGGCCCAATTAAAGAAGTGGTCACCAATGACCGAAGCTAAAATGAAAGCTACTCTAAAGGTAATGAACGTGTCAACTACGGGCGATGCGCACGTTGCTTCGACATATTCAGTAGTGGTTGGTCAGATTCACAGTGCAGATGGGCACGAGAATGAACCGCTTAAAATATTTTATAAGAAATTTCCTGGCCATAAAAAAGGTTCTATCTTTTGGCATTACGAAATCAATACGGCAGGTGATGATAATTCAAAAAGATGGGATTATTCCACTCCTGTTTGGGGCTATGACTTTTCTGTTGTTGGTACTGATGAAGATACCTATCCCCCAGAACCTGAAGATGGGATTACTTTAGGGGAAGAGTTCAGTTATGAAGTGGAAGTTAAGGATGGCATGATGCATCTAACATTCACTAGTGATGGGCATGAGACCAAAACATTCACTAAAAATCTTATTTCGTCTGAATTTGCAAATCGCTCAGACATGCCCGAGCAAGTCAAGAATTTATTCGTACCCATAGGTCAGGATGGCCTCGAGCGTAAAGAAGGGTATGCCGGTGAGGGCCTCTTTTTTAAATTGGGCACGTACAACCAAACGAACGGAAAAGACCCTAAGGTTAATAAAGTTTGGTGTTCTGGTGCCGAAACCCATGGTGGTGATATACAAAAACAATATGCAGATGGCAATTACGCGGAGGTTTGGTTTAAGTCAGCAGAAATCACCATCAGCGATGATGCCATTTCGAATGCAGGTTATTTCGAAGCGAATGATGGCTTAAGTACTAAGACGGTTTATCCAAATGAGGTGATTCCTTTTATGGATAAATTTAAAATAATGTTGGGTGACGGTACGGAGGTGGAAGATATCACCGAGTTCGAACACAAAGATTTCTTCTACACTGTGATTGACGGGACAAGACGATGGGTAGTCTACAAAACTCCAAATTCTGGTGTTACTTCAAAAAACTCCAGTAATACAAGAACCGAACTACACGAAAAAAGAGAATGGCTCCCTAAAGAAGGTGGTAAACTAACAGGTACCTGCAAGGTAATGCAGGTCTCCATTTCAGGCGATGCCAGAGTTGCTGCCTCTTATTCAACTGTTGTCGGGCAAATTCACAGTGGTGAAGGACATGAAAATGAACCACTAAAAATATTCTACAAGAAATTTCCTGGTCACACTAAAGGTTCCGTCTTTTGGAATTATGAAATCAATCCAGTTGGTGATGACAATTCGGGCAGGTGGGAATATTCCAATGCTGTTTGGGGGCACGATATGTCTGTCATTGGAAAAGGTAAAAACGACTATCCCGCTGAGCCTAAAAATGGAATAGAATTGGGTGAAGAATTCAGTTATGAAGTAAATGTTTATAAGGGAATCATGTATCTAACCTTCAAAAGTGAAGATCACGAAACTAAAACATTTACCAAAAATCTAATCTCATCTGAATATGTAAAAAAATCAGACTTTCCTGTACAGATGAAGAATTTATTTGTCCCCATAGGGCAAGATGCGACTGAACGTGCCACTGCTTATAGCGGAGAGTTGAATTATTTTAAACAAGGCGCGTACAACCAGACCAATGGAAAAAGTCCAGAAACCAACATGGTTTGGTTTGCAGGTGCGGAAACCTATGGAGGTGATATCGCCAAACAATATGAAAATGGCTGTTATACGGAAGTATGGTTTAGGGAAGCAACAGTAGGTAAGGGTACACCACCAAAATAAATGGAATTGATTCATATAAAAGAGTAAAGACATATTAAAATCATAAAAAAAATGAAAAGATTTAGTGAAAAGTACATCATCTCAAAAGAAATGAAATGGGAAGAACTTGGAGGAGGAGTATCAAGAAAGTTTTTAGGTTACGATAACCAAATCATGATGGTAAAAGTGAAATTTGAAAAAGAGGCATTAGGTTCCCCACACCAACATTTTCACACACAAGCTACCTATTGTGTTTCAGGTAAATTCGAATTTGAAATTAATGGAGAAAAGAAAATTGTAGAAGCAGGAGATGGAGTTTATATTGAACCTAATCTGTTGCATAGTGCAGTTTGTTTGGAAGAAGGGATACTAATTGACACGTTTAGTCCTGTAAGGGAAGATTTCTTAAGCGGTGGAGGGGTATCTTATTTTGGAGATAAGCAGTCATAATAAAAAAAACTGCCCTTTTCAGGAAGACAAAAAATACGAAGTGCTTAGACTTATAAAGGAAGCGATATCACGGGCGGACTTGCCTTTTCCTAGGCATCAGAGAGTCACCAAAGGCCTATAAACAGGAATCTAATCGCCTCATTTTCAAGCGAAACAACCCTCCAAATGTTAAATTTTAATTTGTTCTTTTTTTTAAGGAATAAATAACATATATTTGGTAAACCAAACTGGTTAACCAATTTGGTTTACCAGTAAAAAAATAACAATACCAGCCATGTTAAAAGAAAAATATTTGAAAATAGACCATAAGATTTGACAAAAAAAAGGACGGGTGCACACCCATCCTTTTGTAAAAAGTTTACTTCATTCTGAAGGGAAGTAATAACCTAGACATGTAATAATTTATTATAACACGCCTACTGCAAAGATAAAAAAATACATTGACTTGTATACAGATTGCGTGATTTAGTAAATAGTGGGAAAAATGTGAATGCACAAGCACATTTAAAATCTGATTTCGATAATCGAAATTGACAATTCTAACTCAATACAAACACCAATGAATTTAAAAAAGAAACTCATTTTAGGAGCATTACTGCTCGTTAATGTTGCCCTGTTCGCCCAAGATGGCTTTATGCTTTCCGGAACGGTAACGGACGCTGCAAACGTCCCAGTGCCAGGAGTAAATGTTATTATTGCCAAAACTACTACAGGAACAGCAACAGACTTTGATGGAAATTACCAAATTGAGGTAAAAAACGGGGATGTACTACAGTTCTCGTCTTTGGGTTTTGTAACCCAATCGATTCCAATTACAAACCAAAAACAACTGAATATCATCTTACAAGAAGATGCAAGCCAACTTGATGAGGTTGTTGTAGTTGGATATGGTACTATAAAAAAATCACATCTTACCGGAGCGGTAGCAAAAGTAGGAGGAGATGAGGTTGCTGCTGTTCAAGTGGCCCGTGTGGATGATGCCCTGGCGGGTAAATTGTCTGGAGTAAGAATTCAAAATCAAAGCGGAGAACCCGGTGCGGATCCAAAGATTCAAATAAGGGCCGCTTCATCTGTTTCAGGTGACTCAGGGCCGTTAATTGTTGTGGATGGCTATCCGATTTCAGGTAATTTAGCAACCGTTAACCCAAACGATATAGAAAGTTTAGAAGTATTAAAAGATGCTGCTTCAGCTGCTATTTATGGTTCTTTGGGTGCAAATGGTGTTATTTTGGTAACCACCAAAAAAGGAAAAGCAGGAAAGGTCAATTTTAATTACAATTCATATACAAGCACTTCAAGCAAGTATGTAAAGGACATTGAAATGCTTAAGACTGCAGGGGAATGGGCCAGTGAGTTACAAACTGATGCTTATGATCTTTCCGAAACCGACCCAGGTTTATTGGCTTACAGACTAGATGCATTCGCTAATGCTCCTGATGTAGTAAGTATAGAAGATTGGCTATTCAAAAATGGTAGTTCAACTAGCCACGATTTCAGCGTGAGCGGAGGGTCTGAAAATATAAAAGCTTTTGCCTCCCTTGGTTATTTGAACACTGAAGGTATAGTAAAAGGGCAAGGTTATGAAAGATATAACGGACGTATGAATCTAGATGCCAACTTGGGTACCAAATTAAAGGCCGGCTTGAGTATGAATGGATATTATGGCAAACAAGATATTGTACCTTGGGAAATGAGAGATCTTTTGAGATCATATAGTATAAGTCCTATATACCATACGCAAGCCTCAATAGATTTCGTTCAACAGTTGGATCAAAAAAGACAGGCATTATTTAATTCCGGATTTACTGGAAATAACATAGGTAGATCATTTGACCAAGATTATAGAGGTATAGGTCTGGATCCTACAAGTATCTATGATTTGCAACCAGGTGATGTAGTACACGATTGGCAATACGGTAGAAACCAAAACGGTATTGGAGGAACAGGAGATGCAGGTGTAGCGGCGAAGTTTGATAATTCCCAAAGATGGAAAAAGACATATTTTGGGAACGTGAGTTCTTATTTACAATATGAAATCATAGAGGGTTTAAATATAAAAACCGTTTTCGGAGCAGATCTTGAAGACACACAGACCTACGAATATCATGGAATATTGTCTGATGGCCAACAACGTTCCAATCAAACAGAGTTGGATATATCCAATATAAAAAAATCTACCGTTCTAAGTACAACCACTTTAAATTATGCAAAAGTGTTTGCTGATAAGCACGACATTTCCGCTGTGGCTGGAATGGAGTTTGTTAATACCTATTATAAGGGAATTGTAAACAATGGATCCAACGTGCCATTTGGTCTGCCTTTAAATTATGATTTTTTTGACCCCGCAGATGTGATTACCAACGAGATAGATGAGACCCAGTCGAGAAATGGTTTTTTTGGAAGAATTGCCTACGCCTTTGATGATCGTTATCTATTATCGGCATCCATTAGAAGGGATGGTGATTCACGATTTGGAGCCAATGAAAAATACGCAGTATTCCCTGCACTATCCTTAGGCTGGAATATTCATAATGAATCTTTTTTCGGAAATGCCGATGCGTTTAGCCTATTTAAACTTAGGTTTAGTACCGGGTCTTTAGGAACCGCTTCTTTCTTAGGTTCATACAACTCATTAAGCATTTTGGGTACCTCGCCGACCGCTTTCGGGACAGGATTTCTAATTCCTGAGGATATAGCAAACCCAGATTTAACTTGGCAAACCAATAAAGAGACAAACTACGGTGTTGATACAGGGTTTATAAATAACCGTTTTAGATTGAGTGTAGATTACTATACGTCCGATGTTCAAGACATGTTGATCAATCAAAGTGTTTCTGAAGTTCTTGGGACACCTGCTATAAAACTTAATCGCGGTGATGTGACCAGTTCCGGTTTGGAGTTTGAACTTAATACAAAAATAATTACAGAACAAAACTTCTCTTGGAATATCAACGCCAATTTATCAACTGCTAAATCAGAAATTACCAATCTAGGTGAATTGACCGAACTGCCCAGGCAAATTTACGGTGGACCGAGTGGTAGAGGTCCTGAGTTTAGAAACTATGTAGGAGGTGAAATTGGTGAAATGTGGGGGTATGAAGTAACCGGAGAGGTTGAAACTATACATATGTCTGATCCTTCTAGAGGCGTTGGATTTGGTGCCGGAGAATGGTATGTTGTAGATCAAAACGGTGACGGTGAAATTACCTATGAAGGAGATTATGTGAAGTTGGGATCCGCAACACCGGATTTCTATTGGGGACTTTCTAGTTCCATGAACATAAAGAATTTTGATTTTTCGTTCCAGTTCCAAGGATCTCAAGGTGCAGAACTTTACAATATTGACCCCATCTACTGGAAATCACAATTTGGCGGTAGATTAAAATCCAGTTTTGACGCCAATAATGACGGTATTGCCGATGCCAGTGGCAAGTTTTATCAGGAGACCAGAAATGCACATGGTTCGGGGATTCAAGATGCTTCCTTTACCGCTTTAAGAAACATAACCTTAGGGTATACCCTTAATCCTGATTTAACGGATAAAATTGGCATAGGTTCTATGAGGGTATATGTTGCAGCTACCAATTTATTGTACATAATGGCAGATAATTATACCTCATTTAACCCCGAAGGTGTAGAGATCGAAAATTCAGGCTATGCGGGTCCAACCACCTACGGATACCAAGAAGGTGCGAGCCCAATTGTAAGAAGTTTTACTTTGGGTGTAAATGTTAATTTTTAATAAAGAAATCATGAAAAAAATGAAATCTATATATTTAGTAATAGTATCCTTGTTGTTAGTAGCAGCATGTGATAACGACCTGGATCAAACGCCACCTTTGTTACTTGAATCCAGTGGTTTGGAGGAATTTGGACCCGTTTTAAATGCGGCGTATTACTATCAGACCGGTGGTTCAACACCTCTAGGTGCGATGGGCGACTTTAGAGCTGACAATATGTTGATGCTGGAAAGCCCATATACGGCATTTGACACCTACAATGCAGATTTAGCTGGTCTGGATTTGGTAGAGCAATTTTTTCGACCCTTCTACAGCAATTTGTACAAGGCAATCTTAAGTGCCAATAATGTCATTGAAAATTCAACGAAGCCCACTGAGATAGCTGAGGCCAAATTTTTAAGAGCATTGTCCTACTTTAAATTGGTGATGGTTTTTGGTGATGTCACTGTGAATTTATCTCCTTCGCCCAGCCCATCGGATTTGTCCATTTTAAAAAGACATCCGGCCGCCGATGTGTACAACAACGTAATCATTCCAGACTTTCAAGCGGCAATAGCAGTTTTAGACAATTCTGGATTGGCAAGTGGGCGAGCTTCCAAAATTGCGGCTCAGGGTTTTCTAGGAAAAGTATATCTGTATAGAGGTAATTTTTCTGAAGCTGCAACAATGCTTGGAGCTGTTGTAAGCGGTGCTGCTGCAGCAGGGATTAGTTTGGAAAGCGACTTTGCCAACGTAGTAGTCGACGGTAATTCAGAAATCCTTTTTGCAACCCAATTATCAACTTCAGTTCCAAACGCATATGGATCGGCCACCACGTTTGTAGGATGGTTTACCGGGGCAGACACAAAAGCCCTTACGCCTTTAGATCCACGCTTAATTGCCGCTTTTGACGCCAGTAGTGCTGGTGGTGGAGGTACGGATTTAAGAAAGGCGCTTACCATTGATACGGATAATATGAATGGAAGTAAGAAATATACTGGAGCTCTGGAACAGGACTATATAGAACTGAGGTTATCCGATGTTATTCTAATGTACGCAGAAGCACTTAATGAAAATAGCGCTCCTGCATCAACTGTGCTTCCCTTATTAGATCCCATAAGAACCAGAGCGGGATTAACTAGTTTAACTGGAACAGTAAGTTCACAAGCTGACGTTAGACAAGCAATTGCAAATGAAAGAAGAGTGGAGTTGGCCCTTGAAGGACATAGATGGTTTGATTTGGTGAGAACGGGTACCGTAGATGTGGAAATGGGGGAAACGATAAGCAGCAATTATAATGTGTTTCCTATACCAAACTCAGAAATTCTTGCGAGTGATGGAATAATTACACAAAATGATGGTTACTAAAAATCAGAGAGATTTTAAATACGAGTAGTGATAGTTAGTTTTTTAATTGGAATTTACCGGCTCAAGGTCTGGCCGGTAAATTTCTTAAAACTGAAATACTTAAACTTATATATTGGAATCGTATACTATTTAAATTTCGTTCAGTTATTGATTTTATGTAGATTTGACTAACCAATTTGGTTAACCAATTTAAGGCAAACAAGATTAGCATGAAAATAGAAATTATCCCCAAAAACGAAAGCGACACAATACAGAAAGAGATTATTTCCAAAATCAGGGATTATATTAATTACAAGAACCTGGAGCCTGGAGACAAATTACCCTCGGAAAGAAAACTTTCTGAAAAATTTGAGGTGAGTCGGGGCAATGTAAGGGAAGCTATTGAGACCTTGGTGTTTTATGGACTCCTAATATCAAAGCCGCAAAGCGGTACTTTTATTGCCGATATCGGTCCCGTAGCAATGAATGGTATGATCTCGGATATTTTGAGGCTGGAAAAATCCGATTTCAAATCATTGGTAGAGACAAGGATACTATTGGAATTGAAAACGGTAAGGTTGGCAGCAATGAGAAGGACCAAAGAAGATTTGAAACAAATAGAGGAGGCTTTGGAGGCCTATGCCGAAAAGGTAAAAAATGGGGAAGATGCCGTACAGGAAGATTTATTGTTCCACTTGGCCATAGCCAAGGCATGTGGCAATAGTACCATAAATACATTTATGTTGATTATAACTCCAGAGATCATCACCAATTTCACCAAATATCATGTTTGTGATAAGAATATTGCATTTATCGGCATACAAGAACATAGGGATATTTATGAGGCCATAAAAAAACAGGACCCTCAATTGGCCAAGGAAAAAATGAAAATTCATTTTAAAATGTTATACCAATATTGTTACAACATTAATGATTAATAGAAAATTAGCAGGGGATAAAATTGCACAGTTTTATCGCTTTCGACGCATAACTGAAGGGAAATAATACTTAGAATAATAATATAAAATTACGTCGTATTTAAAATACCCCATTAAATACCCCCGGAAATTTTAGCTATAATTCAAGTATCTGGATAAGCACAGGCATTTCGTCTGCTTACTTTTTATTGCCAATACACAACATAGCAACAATAATAACATACCAAAGCAAAATACTATGAAAATTAAAGGATTACGTTGGTTCATTATCGGTCTTATCTTTTTAGCAACTGTTATTAATTATATAGACAGAAGTGCTCTTTCCATTATGTGGGGTAATGAAAATGTTGAAGGTTCTATATCGCATTCATTGGGCTTAACCAAAGATCACTACAGCTATATATTAAACATTTTCATGGTAGCGTATGCCTTGGGACAATTATTCTCAGGTAAATTATTCGACAAAGTTGGTACTAGGATTGGATATGTAATAAGCATAGGTATTTGGAGTTTATCTACTTTATTACACTCAACCGTTAGAGGTTTTTTATCATTGGCCTTTTTTAGAACAACTTTAGGTTTATCCGAAGCAGGAAACTGGCCAGGTGCCGTTAAAAGTAACGCAGAATGGTTTCCGATAAAGGAACGTGCCATAGCCCAAGGGTTGTTTAATGCCGGTGCTTCAATTGGATCTGTTATAGCGCCACCGTTAATAGCCCTCCTTTTTGTGGCCTATGGTTGGGAGGTTACGTTTATAATCGTAGGAGCCATTGGACTTTTGTGGATTATTCCTTGGCTTTTAATTAATAAGGCAGGGCCAAAAAAGCATCCCTGGATAACAGAAGAAGAGCAAAAATTTATTTCTGAAGGACAAAGTATCGCCGATCAAAATGCCACTGAAGACCAAAAAGGACTTAGCCTTAAAGAAATACTTTCCCATAAGGAATCTTGGGCCATTGTTGCAAGTAGATTTTTCTTAGAACCTATCTGGTGGCTATTTGTAGGCTGGATGCCCATATATTTATTTGATGTGTATGGCTTTAATGTAAAAGAAGTGGGAATGTTTGCTTGGGTTCCCTACGTAGGTGCAGCTATTGGGAGTATTGCGGGCGGCTATGTTTCTGGAGTCATTATTTCAAAAACCAATTCAATAAATAAAGGTAGGAAAACCACTATTTTCATAGGTGGAATCATTATGGTGCTGGGTCTAATTGCAACAATCTTATTTGCGGACACACCAGAAAAATTCGTAGCGATCGTATTCATAGTTTTATTCGGATTTCAATTTGCCATTGGTAATATCCAAACACTGCCAAGCGACTTTTTTAGCGGTAAATCTGTAGGGTCACTGGCTGGTTTAGGTGGGATGGTTGGTGTATTTTCTGTAATTATTATGAACTTTTTAGTTCCCGTAATTGCAAAGGTTTCATACACACCAATCTTTATAGCCATAGCCATTTTTGTTCCGCTAGGAATAGGATCTATCTATTATTTCGCAAAAAATATAAAATCAGTAGAATAATTTAAACAAAATATAATAACAATTAGAGATATGAGTAATTCAAACGGAAAAGTAGCAGTAATAACCGGAGCTACCGGTGGAATTGGTTTCGAAGTAGCAAAGAGATTGGGTAAAGACGGATATACCGTGGTTTTAAACGGTATCGATGATGAAGGAGGAGCCAAAAGATTAAAAGAGCTTACCGCGGAAGGCATCACCGCTGAATATTATGGATTTGACGTTACAAAAGAAGAAGAAGTAACTGCAAACATCAACAAAATCGGTAAAAAGTATGGAAAGATTGATGTTCTTGTAAATAATGCAGGTGGACTGGGAGGAAGATCTAGGTTTGAAGAAATGACAACGGATTTTTACAGATTTGTAATGGCATTAAACCTTGATTCAGTGTTTTTCGCTTCAAGAGCTGCCATACCTTATCTTAAAAAGGGAGACCTACCTACTATAATTAACTATACGTCCATTGCTGGTTGGAATGCTGGAGGACCTGGAGCTGGAATTTATGGTACATCCAAAGCGGGTGTTCATGCAATAACCAGGGCATTGGCAAAAGATCTTGCTGAATATGGGATTAGAGTAAACGCAGTATCCCCCGGTACCATTGACACGCCGTTCCATACTGAAATTAAATCTACCAAGCCTGAAGTTTTCGCTTCTTGGAAAAACAATATTTTGTTGGGAAGATTGGGGCAACCTGAAGAGGTAGCTTCTGTAATTTCATTTTTGGCAGGCAAAGATGCTGCATTCCTTACAGCCGAAACTATCCAAATTGGTGGAGGACAAGGTTTAGGAATTTAAAGAAAGAATAAATGGGAATGATTGCCTCCAAGTTTCATGATGATTTAACAAACATCTAAGTGGCTGCCGCCCCTCCTATTAAGATATGGCAGTGCAACGGAAGTTGTAGACTTGGAAGCATAGCTTGATTCTGATAAGGTTTCATTCCCGACATTAAGCAATAATGATAATAATGATGGGCTAGTATTTAGCCAACACTTAACTCATTAAACAGATTAAAAAGGGTAGTATCAATTTTAATAAATTGTGGGGTGAAAATGGCTCTGTAATTCAAGTGATGTTCTAAAAAGATAAAAATGGCCAAAAAAAAATCCATATTAATTATTTGCGGAGGAGGTCCTGCGCCCGGCATCAATGCTGTAATAGGCACAGTGGCAAAAATTTTTTTAAAGGATGGTTATAGGGTCATTGGATTACATGAGGGCTTTAAAGGAATCTTTTCAGAACATCCCAAAATAAAAGAATTCGATTTCCCCCATGCCGATCGAATTTTTAGCAGAGGTGGATCCACCTTGATCATGAGTCGGTTCAAACCCGGCAATGAAAAATTGAATACTGCCCTTTTTTCCGAAAACAATGTAAAACTATTGGTGAGTATTGGTGGTGATGACACAGCCTCTACTGCCAATAGAATTACGGGTTATTTGAAGAAAGAAAACATAGTCATATCCAACATTCATGTTCCCAAGACCATAGACAACGATCTTCCTTTACCGGACAGGAATCCCACCTTTGGTTTTCATTCCGCAAAAGATGAGGGAGTAAGAATTGGCACTACTACCTATGAAGACGCACGTACCAGTGAAAACTGGTTCGTAATGTCCACCATGGGAAGGTCTGCTGGACATTTAGCTCTTGGAATTGCAGCTAGCTGTCATTTTCCAATGATGGTTATTCCTGAAATGTTCAACAAAACCATTATTACCTTCGATAAGGTAGTCCGAATGATTATCTCCTCGATGGTCAAAAGAAAAATAGAAAATATAAATTATGGCGTTGCCCTTGTCAGTGAAGGCATATTCCATATCATGCCAGATTCAGAAATTAAACATTGTGGAATAAATTTTACATACGACGATCACGGTCATCCCGAACTGGGCAATGTTAGTAAATCCCACATTTTTAACATGCTGGTGCAAAGGAAATTGAAAGAACTGGATATACATATTAAAAGTAGGCCCGTTGAACTGGGCTATGAACTCCGATGTTGCAGACCAATTGGCTTTGACCTAACATTATGTACTCTTTTGGGTCTGGGAGTCAAGAAATTATTCGATGAAGGCCTTAGCGGATGCATTGTCACTGCCAATTCTAGAGGAGAAGTATCTCCACTATTTTTGACGGATCTACAGGATAAGGATGGAAAAATAGCACCTAGATTGGTTGATATCGATTCCGAATTTATCCGACTTTGTTTTCAGAATCTACATTATTTGGAGGAAAAAGATTATGACCGTGCAAAGGTTTATTTGGATAATCCATCGGATTATGATTTCAACAAGATATTAAACAAAGTATAAAAAGCGAATGGCACAATATTCAAGAATAGAAGTAGCAACGGCAATGAAGGAATCAGGTATGGTGCCCTTATTCTACGATCCGGATATAGAACTTGGTAAAAAAGTGTTGCAAGCCTGCTACGACGGTGGTGCCAGATTGATGGAATTTACAGCACGGGGCGACTTCGCATACGAAGTCTTTTCTGAAATGAACAAATTTGCCATTAAAGAACTGCCGGGCATGATTATGGGAGTTGGTTCCATAACAGATGCTGCAGCGGCATCACTATATATGCAGATGGGTGCCAATTTTATTGTAACCCCTTCCCTAAGGGAGGATATTGCCATTGCCTGTAACCGAAGAAAAGTACTTTGGTCACCGGGCTGCGGTTCCCTGACCGAAATTAACAGAGCCGAGGAAATGGGATGCGAAATCGTAAAATTATTTCCTGGATCTACCTATGGCCCTTCTTTTGTAAAGGCCATTAAAGGACCACAACCTTGGACAAGTATTATGCCCACTGGAGGAGTAAGTACAGAAGCCTCCAACCTGAAGGGGTGGTTTGATGCCGGCGTAACCTGCGTAGGGCTGGGCTCCCAGCTTATCAGCAAGGATATATTGAACAAAAAAGATTTTGTAGGATTGGAAAATACCGTTCGCGAAACCTTGGTCTCTATTATAAAACTAAGAAACTAAAGGTATGGAATCCCCGACCTCAAAAAAATCGTTTCTAAAAAAGATATTGGCACTAGTATTGGCCTTTGGCCCAGGAATATTTGCCATTGGTTATACTATTGGCACGGGGAGTGTAACCTCCATGATCGTTGCAGGAAGCACTTACGGTATGCAATTGTTATGGGTTTTGCTTTTAAGTTGTGTGTTCTCAGGAATCTTGATGTTTGCTTATGGCAATTTTGCACTGGTTACTGGGGAAACAGCCTTGTACGCTTTTAAAAAGCACCTGAAATGGGGCAAGCTCATTGCCATAATGATCATTATAGGAATTTCATTTGGACAATGGAATTCATTAATGGGAATTTTAGGGATTTCTGCGAACATTATCTTCGAGATATTCCTAATCTATTTTCCTGGTTTGGGTGGCTATCATTATGAATCAGTATTGATAATAGCCATATTGGTCATAATAATTATGTACGGTTTCTTGATGGTAGGGAAGTATGCCTTCTTCGAAAAGATTCTTGTCATTTTCGTGACCATCATGGGGCTTTCGTTTATAATATCTCTTTTTATGGTCTACCCACTACCCATTGAGGTCGCCAAAGGATTAATACCATCCATACCACAGGTAGAGGGAGGAAAAATGATGGTGGCTGCGTTTGTAGGCACCACAATGGCAGCTGCCACCTTTCTGTCCCGTCCGCTTTTCGTTAAGGGCAAAGGTTGGAATATCAGCAATCTCAACCAACAAAAAAAAGATGCCATTATAGCCGCAGGTTTGGTCTTTGTAATTAGTGCATCGGTTATGGCCGTAGCTAGCGGAGCCTTGTTTCACCAAGGTCAACCCGTAACCAAAGTATTGGACATGGTAAATACCCTAGAACCGGTTGCAGGGAAATTCGCATTGACCCTCTTCTTTTTTGGGACTTTAAGTGCTGGGCTATCTTCAATATTCCCATGCCTACTCATAGCCCCCATTCTCTTAGCCGATTACCAATCAGGTGAATTGGACACCAGTTCCAAGCAGTTTAAGATAATTACAGCCATTGCCTGCCTGTTTGCTCTAATTGTACCTGTATTTGGAGCCAATCCTATTCAGATGCAGATTTTGTCCCAGGTTTTTAATGTATTCGTCCTACCTCTAGTAATTCTAGGGATTATTTTATTGATCAATAACAAAAAACTGATGGGCCAATACAAAGGAAGTTTTTGGCTTAATTTGGGCTTATATGCCGCACTTTTATTTTCCATTGTAATCTCGTATAATGGCGTTGTGGCCCTATTCGACTTTTTTTAGTTGACTCCAATTTTACTAAAGATGTTTTACCCTAGATTCATATCTACGGTAGAGGGCTTCATTGTCCGCCTCATCTATGTTCTGACTTTGAAAAACAGCGACATCCACACCTCTGTCCAAATTAATTTTTATGGCTTCGGTTGAAATTATGTTGACAATGATCATTCCAAGAACGGATGAAGCCGGACCGATCAGAAGATCTTTAATGGAAATAACCCCATCCCCTGACGGAACACAATTATCAATAACCAAATCTGCGATCTCATACAGTTTCTTTCCACTTTCATGCCTAGAAGCATACTTTCTTGATTGTTCCAAAGAAGTGACCGCTATAGTCCTTAAACCTTCCTTCTTGGCCTTCATGGCCATTTCCAATGGCAATGCATTTCTACCGGAGTTTGATACAACGATCAATACGTCTCCCTTATTAAATTGATATTTGTTCCAAAGAATTTCGGCAAGACCACTTATTTGCTCCATTGCTGCCGATCTCCTTGCCCCGCTGGCCATAAGTACCATGTCATCCATAATGGCATTTACATTGGCCAGATTGGACGCCCTACCGAACATTTCCATGCCTATTATTTGGGAATGACCTGTACCAATGGTGTGAATTATTCCATCGTTCTTAATAACCTCCGCTACCATTTTTGAGGCAGTGATCAATTGTTCCTGCTGGTCTATGGACATTTTGTCTATCAGCAATTTTATTTTATCTAAATATTCAAACATAGGAACAATAGCATTTTAGTTAGGGAAGGAAACTATCAATATTAATATGGGGAATAGCTTGCCTATTTATCAATAATGTAAATAAATGTTTCCATAGACCAATATAAAGAATAAAAACTATGACCAGCAAAGGTCTAAAAATATATAGCCATATCAGCACATTGTGAAGCAACAATATTCAACTTCATAACTTAATAAATGGCATTAAAACCTAAACCAAATACTAGGCTCCTATAATGGACGTACCCGAAGACCTGGGTATTAAACCGTCCCAAGATCTGGGTATTAAACCCAAAACCCCGCCAAAAGGCGGGCTTCGTTCGACTATCCTATTCCAATGCGCCTGCGGCTTTTGAAATACGGGTCTCACGAACAAAAAAAAGCCTATCGATTGATAGGCTTTGGGTCTTAAGAAATTAAAAAGTATTTATTAAATAACTTTAACGTTTACTGCGTTTAATCCTTTTTTTCCTTCTTTTAGTTCAAACTCAACTTCGTCGCCTTCGCGAACTTCGTCGATTAAACCAGAGATGTGTACAAAATGTTCTTTGTTAGAACCTTCTTCGGTGATGAACCCAAATCCTTTGGCATCGTTGAAAAATTTTACTGTTCCTCTACTCATTACTAAAATTTAAATTAATTACTTATTATAAATCAAATATAGTTCCAAAAGTTTGAACCACAATCATTTAAAGGCAAGAATTTTAACAAGTAACTAAAATAATTTCGACTACCCCATAAAATGCTCACTTTTCAAGGGATTTGGAGATTATAAATTCCACCCTCCTATTTTGAGCCCTGCCTTCTTCATCTCCATTATTTCCAAGGGGTCTGGCGGCTCCAAAACCATTCCAAGTAATTCTTTTGCCGGCCAAACCCAGTTGGATGAGCCTATTGGCAACGGCCAAAGCGCGTTTATCAGAAAGTTCCATGTTGTAGGAATTGGTGCCCATACTATCAGTATAACCATTGATTACAATTTGCAAAGTACTATCAGATTGCAAATAATTGAATACGCGCTTTATCTCCTGAGTGCCATTATCCCCGAGTTCAAACTCATCAAAATTGAAAAAAACGTTCTCAAAAACATGGGCCTCGTCCAAGGCATAGGACTGGATACCCTCGCCAACATATATCATATCCAAGTAATAATAGGCCCCCTTCACATTTTTTTCCTTCACCAACTTCTGTCGCCTCGTAGTGGCATTGTCCTTAAAATTTCCAACCGTAATAAACCGTTCATCGCCATTTGCAACAAAGGTAGTGGACACTTTGGTCCAAGAACTCTCATCAATGAAGAATTGGTCTCCCAAGATCTCGATAAAGGTAAAATTGTTCCCCTCAATTTTAGAAAGCTGCCATTTGGAGAGTCCCTTTTTTATTTTAATCTCCAGTGGTTTGGATGACAATAAAATATCAAAATCACGTATGGCATAATCAGAATTCTCGGCCAAATTAATATAAAATGAAAGTGTATAGGTAAGATCTTTCTGCAAAGGTTGCCTTAGCTCACCTTGTACATATTCTCTATAATCTTCAGGGGCGTACATATAAAATCCCAAATACCCCTCCCCAAATTTCGCCATCTGTTTTCCCATAAAATTGTTGGGCACCCCCATACTAAGACTACAGGCATTAAAATAATCGGTGCTGCCGAGAGTGGGTACCGACCAATATTTAAGGTCTTGCCCAAAATTTCCTAAATGATCTGGGCATTCCAAAAAAGATTCAAAACTGGGGTTCTCTACCAAATTTTGGGACATAAGAATCAGGGTGCAGCCCATGCACACAACATTTAAAAATCGTTTTATGGCAATGGCGAGAACCATTAAATATGTTTAAGCACCTCTAAAATAGCAAATTAACGGAATGCTTCGCTAAACATGACCTGCCAATTCGTTGTAGTACAATAAATATTGGCTAGGCAATACTGAGAATAAAAATACCTTACTGCCTTTTACCTCCCCAATAAGGAGGCGTAAAGGCAGAAGGTACAATTACGGCAATCACAAAATACCTCGGGGTTTTTGGCACATCATGATCAACCGCTAATTCCAAATATCGTTTTTATACTAAAGATCAAACTTGTACGTGGCTCCGGCCAATACCTGAAAACCTTGCACCTGATAATTGTTCCAACGCATATAATTCTGGTTGGCAATATTATTGGCCCTTGCAAACACGGATAATTGTTTATTTACCCTATAGCCAATATGCGCATTGGCATCAAAATAGCTCTCCAAAGTCTTCGCCTCCATGGTAAAATTTTCTGGCAGGGTTCCAGGGGACGCCACAGTATATAGATCATCTCGCTCCCCTACGTAAAATAGATTGGCACCCAGAAACCACTTCTCCCCTATTTGATAATCCATAAAGGTGGAAGCAGTAAGACCAGGCAGGTTCCAAGCTGGATTATCGGTTTCTGTATCGTAATCGTTCACTTGCACATTAATACCCAAGCTAAAATTACGATTTACATCTACATTTAATTCACCAAAAACTCCCAATGTTTTAACGTCGTCATAAAACACCTGAAAACTATTTCCGTAGAAATATCCTTTTTCATCGGTCCTGGAGGTATTTTCAGGATTTAGTATAAAGAGTGGTTTTCTATTCTCGGCCGTATAAGACCCTTTTAAGTTATAGCTAAGGTTTGGCAATAATTGTCCCTTTAAACCTATGTAAGCATCGTATTGTTGGTCCGTGGGCTGAATGTCCAAGGTGGGCGAAACGTATGGGTTCTCTTCCACAAAGTTATAGAACGAGTTTTGCTTCAACTCCCCTTCTACACCTCCATAGGCAATGGCCACCTCATCCAATAAACGATAGGATGCCGTTATTGTGGGATAAATATAAAAATTACCCTCACTATTCTCCAAATCCATACCATACACCAAATTCACGCCCAAATTAAGTGAAAGATCATCCCCTAGGATATTGATATTGGGATTTATTCCCGCCTGCAAATGGGAATAATCTATGCCAGGAATATTGGAATCATTGGCAACCTGACCATTTTCAAACTTACCGCCCAAATAATCTACCTTTGCCTTGAGGGTCAATAATTCATCACCCAAAGGAAACTCGAAGGCTGGTTTTAGAACTGCCCTGTTTTCACCTGATTTGGTAGCATCCCAAAACCGTCTCACCTCTAAATTGACACTCTTAAAAAACGAATCTTCCACTTCCACAAAACCACCTGCAAATACATTAAAATAGTTCTGCTTTTCATCTATGCCGTTTACCGTTTCCTCGGTGTAATATCCATTGGGAATTCCATACCAATTATATAATTGATGCTGTGCCCCTATATTGGCTCCCCAACTTAGGTCCCTATCTTTTTTGGTGTAGTTGGCATCCAGTTTGGTATTGTAAAATACATTGTCCAAAGCAGTACCATCAATTTCTCCCCTAGAGGAGTGATGATTAAGGCTTAGATCCAATCGCTCGTCCCTGTTCAAGGCACTACTGGTATAAAAATCCACCAAGGCATTGTTATAATTGCCCAAGCCTACAGATGCATAGGAATTATATATTTTTTCCGGTGGAGTCTTTTTTACCCCTGAAGCCTTACCCTTGGCAGGGGTAAAGGTAGACACTACTGGTACTGAAAATATACTGTAATTAATAGGTTTCTTTTGTAAAACGATGGAATCGTTCAGGGTGGGCATTGACTTCACCTTAAAAGCATCTGAAATGGTAGGCGCATAGGCCTTTACCACCGTCACTGTTTCCGTACCGATATCTTTTTTGTCGTCCTGTGCCAATCCGATTTGAAAAAAACCAAGAATGGCAAATATGGATATTTTTATGTGCTTGTGCATATATTGTTCTTTTTGCAAGGAATTTTTAATTTCCATCTGTACTAATGGAGGAATTACTTTGGGCTTCTTTGGCCTTAATTATGGATGACTCTTGTTTGGCTTGGGCCACAATAGTTGGAAAATCACCAAAATTGGCAATAACGCTGTCCAAAATATAGGTAGCTTGGAAAGCATCTCCCAAGGCGTAGAAATTTTTGGCCATAACGATCAATCCCCTGGCACTCCACTCCTTATAACCGGCATAATCCTTCGCCAATTTTTGAACAGATGCATTGGAAGCCTCATAATTTTGGGCCTTATTCTTAAAATAGGCGTCATAATAGAGCGCTTCTGCCGCCAATTCTCCTGTTGCAATTTTCAACACTTCCGCATACGCCTTTTCCGCCCTGTTTTCATCCTTGGTCTTAATGGCCGATCTTGCGATCATTATTTGCGCATCACTTTTTATTCGGTTGTCTATTTTTGAATTGGACAATACTTTCCCAGCATATGCAATGGTCTTGCCATAGTCTGACTGCTCATAATAGCCTTTCATTAAATTGGACTGGGCAAAAGTGATGTTCTGTTGAATTTCAGCCTTGGACTCCAATTGTTCCAAGTATGGAATGGCAGTAACATAATCATTCTTGCCTACATAAATCTCGCACACCCTTGTAAGGGCCTGTTCGGCATATTCATTGATTCCTTTACTGGCAACATTTTTAAAATAGGGCAAGGCTTTATCCTTTTGGCCTTTTCCAAAATATAATTGTGCCAAATTAAAATTGGCCTTCAATGTATTTAAACCGTTTGGAAATTGTTTAATATAGGTTTCATAACCCTTTATGGCAGCATCCTGGTTACCTTCTATATATTGTTTGTCCGCAGATTCAAAAGTGGCATTGTCCAATTCGGTATCCGTCACCTCCACAAAGTCAAGTCCTTTTACCCATTGCGCATATTCATTTACCCTTCCTAAATCCACATAAATAAGTTTAGCGGTAGTTACGGCCTGAAGCGCTTCCTGTGTATTGGGATGGTCCCTGACCACTGTTTTAAACTTGGACAAAGCCTGTTCGTTTCTATTGGCGTTATAATGCACCAATCCCTGACGCAACATAGCTTGGGGCACCAAAGAGCTTCCTCTGTAATCCCCGATCAATTGATCGTAAAGTTGCAACCCTCTTTCAGTGTTATTGGCTCTCACATAGGAATTGGCCAACTCAAACAAGGCATCATCCTTAAGGGTCGAGTTCGGATATCTGGATACAAAATTGGAAAGCTCCTCAATCTTCGTGGCACTCCTGTCCACAAATCCATAACTCAATGCTTTTTGGTATGCTGCATAGTCACTCTCCGGAATATTTCTGGCAATTGCCTTATTGTAAGTTTCTATAGCAGGCCAATACTTACTGCTAACAAAATAACTATCCCCTAAACGCAGGTAGGTATCGTTCAATTTTTCTCCATCGTTGCTGGTCTCCGCATAAGTGGAAAATGCTGCTATGGCATTTGAATAATTTCTTAACTTGAAATAGGTATATGCCAAATTATAATTTAGGTCTTTGTATTCAGGGGTGGATTTGGCACTTGGAATGGATTTAAATTGAAGGAATCCCGCCAAAGCATCATCAAAATGATTCATATTGTAGTCCGATTCCGCCTTCCAGTAACTTGCCCTGGCTTTAAAGTATTGGTCTTCCGCATTGTCCAAGGATTTTTTGAAGACAACTGAAGCCTGCTCATAGTTCAACTCCAAAAATAATTCCACTCCCCTATAAAACGCCACTTTTTGATATGTAGCCTTGCTGGCAAAATTTTTGTTTTTTTCCAAAAGGTCCATCGCACCGGCAAAATTCTTTGAAGTAATATAAGAATCTACCAACAGCTCCTGCATCTCTGCTTTATGGGCATCATTGGGATATTTTTCAAGATAAGTAGTTAAAACCTTTGGAACGGGCTCGTAGGCATTCCCAATTTCATAGCTCAATCGGGCATAATTTAGATAGGCATCCTTTTGAATTTCCTGGTTAAAATCCATTTGGGACGCATTTCTAAAGGCATTCAAAGCCTCCTGTTTCTTATCCAATTTCAGATAACATTCCGCCAAATGATAATATGCATTTTGCGAAACATCATTGTTCCCAGCAATTATCTTATTAAATTGTTGTATCCCATTTGCATAGTCGCCTTGCATATAATAGGAATAGCCAAGCAGATAATAATCGGTATTGCTCCATTTCCCCCTTTTACCCTTGTATTCGTTTAAATAAGGTATGGCGTTGGCGTATTGCTTTAGATTGAAATAACTCTCGCCAATAATTTTATTAAGCTCGGAGACCTCGTTACGATCAGATTTTGGCAATTGTTTTTTCGCAAGGGCGATGGCCTCTTCAAACTTGCCCAATTTAAAGTTCATATCTGCCTGATAATAAGACAGCTTTTCCTCCAACAAATCTTGATCGGCTATCTGATCAAAACGCTGATTGGCCTGTGCATAATCGTCTTGTTGATATGCAATATATCCCAAGTAATACTTTGCTTGGGAACCATAGGTAGGCGAGGTGGTGACCTGATTTAGATAACGCTCGGCATCTTTAGGTTTGTTGGATGAAAATAAGGCATATCCATTATTAAAATTGAAGCGTTCCTTATCTTTTCTGGACATGGAACTCTGATCTACCTTGGCATACCATTTTAAGGCATAGGGATATTTTCCAGTTTCAAAATAATAATCGGCCACATCAAGGTAGGCGGAATTGCGCTTGGTGGAAGTAGGGTACTTTTCTACAAAGTCCTCCATTAACCTGTCGGCCCCCAGCTGATTTAGGCGAATAGCCGCTGTAGCGGCATAATAAGCACTGTTGGCCTGGGTTTCTTCATCCCTGGTATTGTTTTTTACCTTGTCAAAGATTGTCTGAGCTGCTTGATACTGTTTATTGTTATACAAGGCCAAAGCTTCTTGGTAGTCCTTTTGGTCAAAAGTATAAATTTCTGATTCTTGGGCGTTTGCGTAAAACAAAGACCCAAAAAAACACAGTATTACAGCGGTTTTTTTTCTTAGCATAATGTTCTCTAGAAGTTAAGAATTACCGTAATTAAATTATATAACGATAAATATTGTCCTCAAGTATATGATAAAGAAAAAGATTTTTTAAGAAGATTTGATTTATTTCCGTAGGAACTTATTACATTTATATCAACATTAAAAACTATGAGCGAAAGCATATTGCAGCTGAAGGATGTAGCCGTATTTCAAGGAGAAAATTTAGTATTGAACGATATAAGCCTCGAAATAAAAAAAGGAGAGTTCGTATATCTTATCGGGAAAACGGGCAGTGGAAAAAGTAGCTTTATGAAAACCTTATATGGCGACCTCCCGTTAAAACAGGGGACAGGGCACATTGTGGATTTCGACCTTACCACTTTAAAGGAAAAAGAAATTCCGTATTTGAGAAGAAAACTAGGGGTTGTTTTCCAGGATTTCAAATTATTACCCGATCGCAATGTCAACAACAACCTGCTTTTTGTGCTAAAAGCAACTGGTTGGAAAGACCGGAGCGAAATGAACGCCAAGATTGAAGATGTCCTGGATAAAGTAGGCATGAAAACCAAAGGCTTTAAATTTCCCCATGAACTTTCGGGCGGGGAACAACAGCGTATTGCCATAGCAAGAGCCCTATTGAATGATCCTGATCTAATACTGGCGGACGAGCCCACCGGAAATCTGGACCCTCAGACCAGCGTAGAAGTTATGAAAGTACTGCAGGACATCAACAAAACAGGAAGGACCATCCTTATGGCCACCCATGACTACGCCCTTATCCTTAAATATCCATCAAAGACATTAAAGTGCGATGGTAATAAGGTTTTTGAAGTCATACAACGGGCAGTGTAAATATTAAAAAAGAAAATCCCCTAGTCTAGACCCACCATATCCTTCATCTAGCTGACCTTAAACAGCTGGCCATATTACCGGCTTAACTAGTTGCGTATGAGCCATACTACACCAATTTTATTACTTTATTTTCCAAATCCCGTTCGTTTCAGTTAAATCCAAAGTCGCTTCACCCACCATTTTGTCCACTTCACTTAATAACTACCAATTTGACACTAGTGCGCCCTTTATCTTTGTACCAGAAATAAAATGCAAATCAAAATATTAAAATTATATATCATGAAAAACACAGCTTTACTATTAAGTACCATACTAGTATCTCTTTCATTATTCTCATTTTCAGGGAAGGACAAATGTCTTAATTCTGATGACATCAACTGTTATATTGAATCCCACAACCCTTTTGCCGAAGGATTGCTTATGGATGAAGAAGTAAGAAATTTAAGCTTAGATCAAATTAACCTAATTGAAGATGAGGAAGAAATTAAATTAGGATTCGATACGACAACCTACCTTCCCCTTGGATTCAATGCTTATGCTGGGATGGATTTGGATCTTAACAGTATTATTGTTGAGGAATTGGATGAAGAAATTGTTTTGGATTTTGATCCGGCAAAATATCTTCCCCTAGGTTTTAATGCATATGAAGGCATGGAACTGAACCTCAACGATATTGTAGTAGAAGAAGTAGAAGAGGAAATTGATCTTGGTTTTGAAGTTATGAACTATCTTCCAAAAGGATTTAACCCCTTCTCTAAATAAAGAAAAGTTTTATAAGTAGACTACATCTAAGCCCTTGGCAATTCCATGGGCTTATTTTTTTTTCTAATGTCGTTATATCAATTAAATTCCATATATGGAACTATGATAGGGATAATTAATGAAGTATATTTAAAAATAACTAGGTTAACATGGAAAGTCCAAAACAGGTAAAGCAGCTCGAAATAATAAAAATCGCCCTACTGATTGCTGTTTTAGTTACCCTTCCGCTGACCATATCGCTTTTCAGGTCAACCGGTTTTAATAAAGAGATTTTTTCCAGTGAGCTGTTTGTAGATCTTGATTTAAAATTCTGGTTTTTCTTCCTTTTTTCCTGGTCTGCACTGCAGTTCAATACCAATTTCATTTATCGCATCCCTAAAAAGAACCGCTTGGTGGATTGGGGATTGAGGCTCGTGGGCAATATTGGAATTCTAGTGGCCACAATTTCTATTCTAAATTTTGTATACCCTATTTTTATTGAAAAAGACGTTTCTAACAGGGAAGAGGATTTTCAGGATTTTATATTTATCGTTGTACTCATCATCATACTTTTTATCTCCAGAATTTTAAGGCTAAAAATTATTCAGGGTGAAAGTATTTTGGAAAACGAACATTTAAAACAACAAAACTTACAAAATGAACTTTCTGCCCTTAAGAATCAAATCAACCCGCATTTTCTTTTTAATTCCCTAAATACACTCAATTCCCTAATACGAGACAATAAGGAGGCTACCATGTTTGTTAAAAAGCTTTCCTTTATGTACCGTTATATATTACAAAGCGGGGATAGAGATCTGGTCTCATTAAAAGAAGAACTTAAATTCCTGGAAAGCTATACCTATTTAATAAAAACAAGATACAGGAACCGTTTTCAAATTGATATCTCAATTGACGAAAATTATCTTGACAGAAAAATTCCCCCGTTGGCTTTACAGTTATTGGTAGAAAATGCGGTAAAACACAACGAGATTTCGGAAACACATCCTTTAAAAGTTCAAATCTACTCACAGGGCGAATGCATTTATGTGGAAAACAAAGTACGGGCGCGGACTACATTGGCGGAAGGTACCGGTACCGGACTTTTAAATCTGTACAAACGTTATTACATGATAAGAAAGCAGCAAATTATTGTTGATAAACAAAATGATATATTCCGTGTAAAGTTACCATTGAACAAAATGACATGAAAGTAGTTATTGTAGAAGATGAATTGGCGGCAAGTGAAAATCTTGTCTATATGCTAAAAAACTTGGAGGATACCATTGAGGTACTGGCAGTTCTAGATTCGGTAAAAACCTCGGTCGATTATTTTTCGCGAAATCAAGGGGCCGACCTGGTTTTTATGGATATACACCTGGCCGATGGGCTGTCATTTGAAATTTTTGATGCCATAAAAATTGATGCTCCCATAATCTTTACTACCGCTTATGACCAATATGCCTTAAAAGCATTCAAACTAAATAGCATCGATTATTTATTAAAACCCATAGATGAGGAGGAGTTGGAAGAAAGCCTAATTCAATTTAAAGAGCAAAAAAAAGGCAAGGGCCTTATTTCCAATCAAGTCGAAGGATTACTACATTTATTAAAAGATCAGAAAAAAGGCTACAAATCAATGTATTTGGTTCATCACAGGGATGAATTGATACCAGTAAAGACAGAAAAAATTGCGTACCTATATATTGATAATGGCATCGTTAAAGCAGTAACTAAGGATAAACAAACTTATGTCATAGAACAAAAACTGGAGGATATTGAAAATGAACTGGACCCGTCCAATTTTTACCGTCTTAACCGCCAATTTATTGTTCAAAGGGACGCTATTTCTGGGATCAAACAATATTTCAACGGAAAACTTATCGTAAACGTAATTCCTGTGTTTGAAGAGCGGGTAGTCGTCAGTAAGGCCAAGGCCGCCGAATTTAAAAACTGGATGAATAACTGACCCGAAAGATAAAGTGTCAATATGACTTTTTATTCAAACTCATTTATCCGTCAAAGGCTTTAGATATGAACCTGGCGGACGTAAAAGATATCAATCCGCCGGATAGCATCCAATTTAACAAAACTTACCCCTTATGGTTGCCAATTTTGCAATCATAAGGGGTAAATTATTCACCAAAAACGGACCTTACTTGGCCCCTGCATTGTCGGCATTGGCGTCTCTTTGCAATACTACCGATTTAGACCCTGTCAACGGTTTAACATTGTTTTTCCCATTATCTGTATAACTGGCTGTAATCACCATAACAGTAGCGCCCTTTGCAGGGTTTGGAACAATGCTTCCCGCTGCTGGCAAGGATTTCTTCTTAACGGCCGTGCTTGCAAGGGACTGGATATACAGGCCTATCTGCCTTGATTCATCCTTGGTCATGTTGGGATGTGCAGGCATGGTTACTTCTCCCCAAACGCCACTACCTCCGGAAATAATCTTACCCTGCAGATAACTTAGCCCCTTTTTATCGTTCTTATACTTTTCAGCGATATCGCGGTACATGGGTCCAACAGATTTTTCCTTTTCCTTATGACAGGTTTTACAGTCCAATGCCAATGTCAAAGCCTTTCCGGTAACGGCCGCCGAAACTTCTTGATGTCCCAATGAAAGTGAAGCCTCATCCATGCCTTCCAGATAATCTACGGAAACAAAAATATTGCTCTCATCAATCGCGGAACCATCTGGATCGGTTACGGAAACTTTATAATTCAAAGCCACCCCAGGCATAAAAAAAGATGAATTGTCACCAATGATATCTATAGATACTTCCGGTCTGGAATTTCCGGCCACTATGTTTAGAACTTGACTTTTGGCCGAAGCCTCCTTGTTATCCACAACAGTAGCGGACATAATATAATCTCCCACGTTTTCATAGGTATAGGTAATATCAGGGGTCGTAGTTTCCTTGGTTTCACCATTCCCAAAATCCCACACATAGGTCATTGCATCCTGTTCCCTATCCCTTGCCTCTACTTTTGCAGAAATAGTCAAAGGAAGTTTTCCAGATGTTTTATCAACAGTAATATTTTCTATTACCGGAGGTCTATTGCCGCCATTGTATTCTATATAACTCAATGCAGAATCATCATTTTTAGAAAACCAACCGCTGCCGTACTCCAAGAGATACACCCTACCATCAGGACCAACCTCCATATCGATAAGATTATTTAAAGTAATGTGATCCGCAAAAGGTTCCATCTTATTGAATTCCCCATTTGGAAATAAGCTAACGGCCATCATCCAGCCACGTATCCAATCATAAACCAATACTTTACCATCGTAATACTCCGGCAGGGCATTGGGACCATTGTAGAGATCGGAATAGTACACAGGTCCTGCCATAGCGTTCCTACCTCCAGTACCTGTTTGCGGGAATTCCTGGGATTCCACATATGGATAAAAACCATAGGCCGGCATTGCTTTAGGAAGTTCCCTAAGCCCCGTATTGTTTTTTGAATCGTTTATAGGTTTTTCGGGATCAAAGGCTTCTCCACTCTCCCCTGTAGCATAATCATAACTGCGGTATGGCTTATTATCCGCTACGAACAATGGCCAACCAAAATTTCCAGCTTCCCTGGCCTGATTCATTTCATCATAACCTCTGGGTCCTCTAGTATCCAAACTATCGACCCTAGCGTCCGGCCCCACATCTCCCCAATATACATAACCTCTTTTGGGGTCTACAGAAATCCTATACGGATTACGATGGCCCATAGTAAATATTTCAGGTCTGGTCTTGGCAGTTCCTACCGGAAATAAATTCCCTTCCGGGATACTATAACTTCCATCTTCATTTACCTTAATACGCAATATTTTACCTCTCAGATCATTGGTATTTCCAGAAGAACGACGGGCATCGTACTGTTCTTTTCCCGGGATATCGTTTAAGGGAGCAAAACCACTATTCACGTATTTCACCCCTTTTTCACTAAAGGGAGTGGAATTATCTCCTGTAGACAAATACAACATGTTATCTGGACCAAAAGCTATAGACCCTCCTGTATGGCAACATATTTCACGCTGACTATCCACTTCAAGAATAATCTGCTCAGTATTGGTATCCAAAACATCGTTCTCAAATTTAAACCTGGACAAACGGTTCACCCATTTATCACCTGTTGGACTGTAGTACAAATAAATCCAATGGTTGGTGTCAAAATTGGGATCTTTCTGCAAACCCATTAATCCTTCCTCCGCATTTGCATTTGCACTCAATGTTTTGTTATAAACATCCAAATATCCTACTTGGGACAATTCTTTGGTGGCTGCCTTGTACAACATTATTTCACCCCTTCTTTGGGAAATTAAAATATCATTATTGGGTAAAATGGCCATTTCTGTAGGCTCAAAAAATTCACCATATTTTAAGGGAACTTTGGTAAAACGATCGGTATCCGGTGGAATTTGAGTAGTAACCTTTGTATAATCCAAGATTTCATTCTTCCCTATGGCATATTGAATACCTCCCAATAGATGTTTTAAATACAATTCTTCGGAAAAACTTTCCTCGGTGTGGCCCAAGGCTGTATAAAAGGCACGACCGCCGTCGTATTCGTGATACCAGCTCATAGGGTGATGATCTCCGTTGATACCTCCCTCATAGCTCTTTTCGTCAACGGTCATTAAAACATTTACCTCAGGGTTTATTTTCTTAAAATTATAGAGTTCATCAGTGCGATGCCAAATAGAATCGGTAAACATGTTGGTAGCACCAAAAGTGTTGTCCTTAATAACAAAATCCGCTTCTGGTGTACCTGCAGGATGACTGGCAAAATAAGCACCTACCAATCTTCCATACCAATTCCAATCATATTCGGTATCAGTTGCAGCATGTACACCAACAAAACCTCCACCGGCCTGAATATACCTTTCAAAGGCAGCCTCTTGTTTAGCATCCAATATATTGCCTGTAGTACTCAAAAATACTATAGCCGAATACTTTTTTAAGTCATCATCATTAAAGACTTCGGCATTTTTTGTAGTATCTACACTAATATTGTTTTCCTCCCCCAACTTTTGAATTGCTTCCAATCCTTTAGGTATAGAAGAATGTTTAAAGCCCATAGTCTTTGAAAAGACCAAAATTCGGGGTTCGCCTTCCCTTTTCTTGCTATCACAAGAGGTAAAGAATAATATAAAAACACCAAGGATCAGGGCAATGTAATTTTTCATCAATAAGTTATTAAAAAGATTATTTGGATCTAACGGAGAAGCTTAAATTATACATAACAGGATTAGAAGTCGAAATATCAACAAGGACATAGCTCTATTTTAAAATAATAAACAATTGGCCATGCCCGAAATTTTGAATTTCTCAAATATAGCATTTATTTAATATTATTACAGCGACACTTTTAATTATTGAAACGATTTCATTTTCCCATTCCCAATATCACTTTCAATACTCTACCCTCCAGCGAAAATTATTTTATACCTTTAAGCAACCAACTAAGGCCAATGATTTTAAAAAAACAAGTCTATAAGGTAGACAGAAAGGTTAATCCGTTAATTGGGATCCTCCTATTCTTCATCTCTATAATTTTACTCATATTCACCCTCCCTTTGGGTTTTGTATATGGTCTTTTTCATGGTATGTTCAAAAAGGGTATTGTTGGATTGTCCGAGTATCTTCTGAAAATTGCCATATCCATAGATCAATTGGGAAATGTTGGGATGCAGCATCTTTTAAACCTAGTCTGGATCAAGAAGGGGGGTTATAAATTTGGCAATCGGGACGAGACCATTTCAAGTGCCCTTGGCCGAAATCACAAGTTGGGGACACTCACCAAATTTGGGACAGCCATAGATCAACTCTTGGATTTTATAGACAAGAACCACTCCCTAAATTCCATTGACTACTATATTGAGCCTTCGTCCGAAATCATAGATCAATTGGCATGGATCCATGTCGCAGACCAAAAGCTATTGGCCATTAAACCTAAAGGAAAGACCAACTTTATTCTTCCTGGGGGACAAAAAGAACCAAAAGAGTCGGACGTAATGACTCTGTCCCGGGAAATCAAAGATGAACTGGGAATAATTTTAGATATCTCCTCCTTTGAACATCTAGGAATTTTTGAAGCACGGGCCAACGGAAGGAAACCCAATATATTGATCAGATCAACCTGCTATTCATCCGAATATACGGGAGAACTTAAGGTTAACCCGGAAGTAGGTGAAATTTTTTGGCTGAATTACGTGGACAGGGAAAGTGTATCCGAAGTTGATAGTTTAATCTTTGACATCCTTAAAGACTCAGGCCTGTTGGCATGATATTTTTCCGATTCATATATTTATAACTATTTTAACCCAATTAATTTAATTTGCCCATGCCAACCCATTTTAAAAAACCATTCATCCTACTGGCAATTCTAGTATTCTTGGGAAGTAATCTGCAATGCAAGCAAGCACAAAAGCCGCCCAATGTTTTGTTTATTGCCGTGGATGACCTGAGAACGGAGTTAGGTGCTTATGGCCATCCAATTGTTCAATCCCCCAATATGGACGCTTTGGCGTCCGAAGGATCAGTTTTCACCAATCACTTTGTACAGGTCCCAACCTGCGGAGCGTCTAGATATGCACTGTTAACCGGTATGCGCCCCAGCAAGCCATTACATTTGAACAATAATGCCATTGAAAAGGAAATATCAAATGCAAAAGAGAATAATGTACCGGAGACCTTTATCCACCATCTTAAAAGGAATGGCTACTACACCGTTGGCATTGGTAAGATAAGTCACTCAGCAGATGGTTTGGTCTATGATTATGAAGCACCCGTATCCACCAAAAAAGAATTGCCCTATAGTTGGGACGAGCTATTATTTGATGCTGGAAAATGGGGTACTGGTTGGAACGCATTTTTTGGGTATGCCAACGGAGAAAATAGGCAAAGCCTAAAGAAACAGGTTAAACCATTTGAGGCAGGGGAAGTGGATGACGAGGGTTACCCCGACGGATTAACCACCAAATTGGCCATTTCAAAACTTAGGGAACTTAAAGATAAGGAGCAACCGTTCTTTATGGGCGTTGGCTTTTTTAAACCCCATTTGCCATTTAATGCTCCAAAAAAGTATTGGGATCTATACGATCGGGAACAAATACCTCTTTCACCCAACCCAAATATCCCAGGGAACATTAGTTTAAAGAGTCTACATGAGAGTGGGGAATTTAATCAATATGCACTTGGCGAGGAAAAGGCGAGTCTATCCAAATCCGTATCCGATGAATACTCCAAAAAACTAAGACATGCCTATTTAGCCTCAATAAGTTATATAGATGCGCAAATAGGGATGATTTGGGATGAGCTAAAAGTGCTGGATTTGGATAAAACTACCATTATTGTGATTTGGGGCGACCACGGCTGGCATTTGGGGGATCAGCGGGTTTGGGGAAAACATACCCTATTTGAAAATGCATTAAAAAGTGCCTTGATCATTAAATCACCATTTGAAGAAAATCAGACTAAAAAAGTGGAATCCATTGTTGAAACCGTGGATATTTACCCAACGATAATGGAACTTTGCAACATTGATATGAAACACCAAATAGATGGCGAAAGCTTTAGCGATAGTTTCACAGGCGCTACACCAAAAAAAGATCAAGTGGCATACAGCTATTTTAGAAATGGAATTTCGTTGCGGACCGCAAAATATAGATTAACCAAATATTATAGGCAGGACGAACCTACCATTGAACTTTACGATCACATTACAGACCCTAATGAAACCGAAAATATAGCCCAGATGAATCCGGACATTATTGAATCACTAATGCCATTGTTGGAAAAAGGGAATACGGGATTGTACGGAAGTAACTAAAGAATCCAGGTGGCAATTGCGCTATAAATAGGCCTCATCAAGGGCACAAAAGTCTGTCCGGGAAGTATGCATACTACAACTCCCAAAAGTTTTTTGTTTCTTTGTTCGCAAATACTTTAATTTAATACATGGAAATCCTCGGAATAGATATCGGTGGCTCGGGCATAAAAGGAGCTCTAGTAAATATGGAAACAGGTGAAATGATTACGGAGCGGTTTAGAATACCCACTCCAAAATCGCGAAAACCAAAACCCATGGCCGAAGTAGTAGCCAAAATTGTAAAACATTTTGATTACAAAGGACCCATTGGTTGCGGATTTCCAACAGTTATTAAAAAAGGTATTTGCAAGACTCCCGGAAATCTACACAAGAAATGGGCAGGAGTAAATGTGGACGAACTATTTAGCGAAGCTACCGGTTTACCCGTAAAAGTGGTCAACGATGCCGACGCTGCAGGATATGCATCCATGAACTTTGGTGTAGGAAGAGGCAAGGATGGTCTTGTGGTGATGATTACTATCGGAACGGGACTTGGCAGCGGTGTATTTTTTAACGGAGAATTGATACCAAATTTTGAGTTGGGACAAATTCCGTATAAAAAATATGATAAAATTGAACTGTGGGCAGCAGCTTCCGCCAAAGAAAGGGAAGAACTTAGTTATAAAAAATGGGGAAAACGCTTTAATGTCTTTTTGGAATTCGTTGAATTGATAGTGTCTCCCGATCTAATTATATTGGGTGGAGGAACCTCCAAGGACTGGGACGAATTTAAAGACTACATAAGTATTGAAACTCCTGTAATTCCAGCAGAGTTACAAAATCATGCCGGGATTATCGGTGCCGCAGCCGCAGCATACAACAAAAAGGCATTGGCACAGTAAAGACTGTTACTTTAGATTGGCCCGCCATTACAACTAAGGTTTATTACATATATCTGGCCAATTTGGCGGATCTATAAAAAAGGTGATTTCCAGAAATTGGAAATCACCTTTTTTTATGCATAAATTATAGACCTTCTATCAGCGTAGCACCTTCTGGGCGTTTAAAAAAATCTTCAGTCAAGTGATTTTTGAATTCAATATGGCTCAATTCAATAGTAGTAATAGGCTCTCCTTTTGGCTGTCCCTCTTCAGTTGACCAATATGTATTAAATTTTAATGGCAAGCTAATACCGTTAATAGTTTTTCGGTCGACCAAATCCATAATTTTTTCCGGATTATTTCCTCCGTTGGGAAAATACCCCGGGTATGAAACTATATACCTAAGTGCAGTTAACAAATGTGTTTTGGCATCCAGATACAAAATATAATAATCGTCAGGGGCATCACCAGTACCGGAAGCGAAGGTTACCTTAACCACATCCTGTGGTGCATCCTTATAATTAATTCCCGGCAACAATTCCAAATTAACACCTTCCCCATCCAAAACAAGAGGTTGTGCGGCCAGATATAAAGGAGTCAATGCCCAAAAACGCAAATTATAATTAAAAGCAGTGCTGTCCTTTGCTTTTACCCAAGCATTTTCACCGTCCCATCCAAAAATTGCGGTACTGTCGGCCGCACTAATGTGCCTTGCCTTATTGCTCCATGTATCTATAGTTTGATAAGTGTCACGAGGTACTGAACCATCCAATGGCTGATAATTAAATCTAAAGGTCAAATAGCCATTGCTATACCATTTATTTAAACCTCCCATCGCTTCCATGGCATCCCAAACCACTTTTCCCGCCTCAGACCCATCAAGTCTCTTTTTTGCCTTGTCAACCCTATTATTCACCCAAGAAATTGGAGTTGAACTTGGGTTGGCTTCACTACCCAATTCGGTCTCAGCAACCTCATGTTTTGATTGGGAAGTTTCCTTACAGGACAACAAAAAACTACTTATTATTACTGCATAGATAAGCGTATACTTCATATTTAAAATTGTGTTTTACTATTAATATTCCCACAAGGATTAAACGGCTTTATGGCCTAAACTTGCTTTTTTTCGGTCCTCATAATTCTGTGCTACCATTTTGTCAAATTCCTTAGGTGCCTCGAAATTCATAATATTTTCCCTAAGTCGTTCCTCACCGCCAAAAATTACATGTAATTCTTTATTTAGTAAACCTTCTATGGACCTGTGGGCCACAAATTCAGGGGAATCCATCACTCTACCTTTAAATTTCTCCATCATATCCGTATCCGTTGCGGTTGGAAAAGAGCAGGTAACACTTATATTGAACGGGGCAAGCTCCCTTCGCATAGCATCCGAAAATTGGCGTACGGCAGCCTTAGTGCTTCCATAGGCTGCATAAAAGGGCATACCTAACAGACCCAAACCTGAAGATATATTTAAAATTGCAGCTTCTTTGGATGCTTTTAAAAGTGGTATGCAGTATTTAGTAAGTAAAAATACAGCTGTAATATTTACCGCTACTTGATCATACAAATCTTCATCCTGAATATCTTCCAAGGGACCTGCAGATACAATGCCAGCATTATTGATTAAGATATCCAGATGCCCCCATTTGTCTTCTATAAGAGCCGCTGCCTCCCGTAAAACTTCTATGTTCGCCACATCGCCAGTAATGCGTATAAACTTAACGTCTTCAAAATCCTGGGATAGCTGTTTTAAATTTTGTTTATCACGGGCAATCACGGCAATATGGCGTACACCACCATTTACCAATTCCTGTATCATACATTTTCCAATCCCTCTAGTACCACCAGTGATGAGTACATTTTTTCCTTCTAGTTGCATATTTTATTAATTTGGATTAGGCTGAATTAAGTTATAATTCAACTTTAAATTAGCTAAAATTCATATCCGAAGCGAAGAAAAATAGACTTAGTTCAAATTATTCAGAAAGTAGAAAAATGTAACCCAAAATTTTAGTGATTTCTTAGTCCAAGGGGCCAAAATGACAATTTTCCTGACTTATATCACCAAGCCTCTCGGGTTAAAATTGAGCTAGAAAATTTGTTGCAACCAAAAAGCCACCTAAAAAGGTGGCTCAAAGTTTATATAAATGGAGCAAAAAAAAAAGCCCCTTTAAAAGGGACTTTTCTACTTATGCTATTTTATTACGCTTACGATCATTTTCCGTTAAATATATTTTCCTTAAACGGATATGTTTTGGAGTTACCTCCACATATTCATCTTTCTGAATATATTCCAAAGCTTCCTCCAACGAAAACTTAATAGCAGGAACAATTTTGGCTTTATCATCCGCGCCTGAGGAACGAACGTTGGACAATTTCTTAGTTTTCGTAATGTTAATCGTCATATCGTCACCTCTGGAGTTTTCTCCAATTACCTGACCTTCGTAGATATCTTCTCCCGGATCAACAAAAAACTTACCTCTGTCCTGTAATTTATCAATTGAGTAAGGAATAGACTTTCCTGTTTCCATAGAAACCAAAGATCCATTTTGTCTTTGTGGGATATCCCCTTTCATAGGCTGGTATTCCAAAAATCGGTGCGACATAATTGCCTCACCTGCAGTAGCTGTCAACAATTGGTTTCTTAGGCCAATGATACCACGTGAAGGGATTAAAAATTCACAAATCATTCTATTTCCCTTGGCCTCCATACTGGTCATCTCCCCTTTTCGGATTGAAACCATTTCTACTGCCCTACCTGAAACTTCTTCAGGTAAATCTATGGTCAATTGCTCAATAGGCTCACATTTCACCCCATCAATCTCCTTAATGATTACTTGTGGCTGCCCAATTTGTAATTCATAACCTTCCCTTCTCATAGTTTCAATTAAAACTGAAAGGTGCAATACTCCACGACCAAAAACTAAAAATTTATCGGCACTATCGGTTTCATTTACCCTTAAAGCCAAATTCTTTTCCAATTCCCTTTTTAGACGGTCATTGATATGTCTGGAAGTAACAAATTTACCATCCTTGCCAAAAAATGGACTATCGTTAATGGTAAACAACATACTCATGGTTGGCTCATCTATAGCAATAGTCTTTAATTGTTCAGGGTTTTCAATATCAGCAACAGTGTCCCCAATTTCGAAACCTTCGATACCTACCAATGCACAAATGTCTCCGGTAGCTACCTCTTGAACCTTCAATCGGCCCATTCCCTCGAAGGTATATAGTTCCTTAATTTTAGTCTTTACAATATTTCCGTTCCTTTTCACCAAAGAGACTTGTTGACCTTCTTTCAAAGTACCTCTTTGCAATCTACCAATAGCGATCCTACCGGTAAAAGAAGAGAAATCCAAAGAAGTGATCAACATTTGCGTATTACCTGGCTTAGGTTCAAAAGTAGGAATATGCTCAATAACCATATCCAATAACGGCTCTATGTTCTCGGTCTGGTTTTTCCAATCATCACTCATCCAATTGTTCTTTGCAGAACCGTATACCGTTGGAAAATCCAATTGCCATTCTTCGGCACCAAGTTCGAACATTAGATCAAAAACTTTCTCGTGTACTTCCTCTGGAGTACAGTTTTCCTTGTCAACCTTGTTAATAACAACACAGGGCTTTAGACCTAGATCTATCGCCTTTTGAAGTACAAAACGAGTTTGTGGCATAGGACCTTCAAAGGCATCCACCAACAAAAGAACACCATCAGCCATATTAAGAACACGCTCTACTTCACCACCGAAATCGGCGTGACCAGGGGTATCAATAATGTTGATCTTGGTATCCTTGTAAACCACGGAAACGTTCTTTGAGGTAATAGTAATACCTCTTTCACGCTCCAAGTCATTATTGTCCAAAATTAGGTCACCAGTATTCTGATTCTCCCTAAATAGTTGACAGTGATACATTATTTTATCTACCAAGGTGGTTTTACCGTGGTCAACGTGGGCTATAATAGCTATGTTTTTTGTTACTCCCATAATATGATTTTATACGCATCTAAGCACCCTAAATGCGGGCGCAAAGATACTCATTTTTTTTACGCCAACTACAAAAGCCCAATTTTTCTTATCTTATTGATATTGAAGCAGTTTTACAAAGCTTGGGATAATGCTCTTTAATTACGGAAAAGTAGTATTAACCCTACTATTTGAAACCCTATTTTGCTCCATATTGATTTATTGCTCATCTGCAGAGGGACCATAGGTAGCAGGAACCGACTCGTTCAACAACCGAAGGCATACACCCAATTGGGCTCTATGATGCGGAAATTGATTTAATACCATCCCCCTTAGCACTTGATACTTGGGCATTTCCATCACAGTCTGTCCTCCTTGGATCATTTTCCATTTCCTATCATATTCACTGTTGGCTACTTTTAGAGAATCTGCCGCTTCCTTTGCAGCCGATTTCAGGGTTTTAATCATTTCGTCCACATTGTCATTAATTGGAGGTTTGTATTCATCCATCACCATCTCATCTTGAGACATCGTTCCTACCACCCAACTAGGCAATTCGGCCAAATGACTACCCAATTGCTTAATGGACATGGATTTAGGATGAGGACGCCAGTCCAATTTATCCTTAGGAATGCGTCTTAAGAACTTCTCTGTAAGAGCTACTTCGTGTTCCAATTCCGGAATAAGTAATTTTTGAATTTCCATGATGTCTTGTTTTTTGATTAACTCTTTAATTTACAACAATTATCCCACTATGTTGTCATCCAAGTACCTAGTTTACCTAGAATTATCACAAATTTAACCTACCTCCAAAACACTTTAAGAATGGTCAAAGAATAATTTGCTGTCTTCAAATTCCTATCTTTGTACCAAAATTAGGACCAATGAATCTAGAGCTTGTACCTCAACTTAAACATACCAAAAGCAACAACTTTTTTTTACTGTGTGGGCCATGTGCCATTGAAGGGGAAGAAATGGCGATGCGAATTGCAGAAAAGGTAGTATCTATAACCGATAAATTAAACATTCCCTACGTTTTTAAGGGAAGTTTTAAAAAGGCCAACCGTAGCCGGGTAGACTCCTTTACTGGTATCGGGGATGAAAAGGCCCTAAAAATTCTCAGAAAAGTATCCGAAACTTTTAAGGTACCTACCATAACGGATATTCATGAAATTTCAGACGCCCATATGGCCGCAGAATATGTCGATATCCTGCAAATTCCCGCATTTTTGGTGCGTCAGACCGATTTAGTTGTTGCGGCAGCCGAAACCGGAAAAGTAATCAATCTAAAAAAGGGACAGTTTATGAGCCCGGAAAGCATGAAGCACGCAGTACAAAAAGTCCTTGATTCCAATAACGAACAGGTTATGGTAACCGATAGGGGCACTATGTTTGGCTACCAGGATATGATCGTGGATTTCCGTGGCATCCCTACTATGAAGCAGTATGCACCAGTGGTATTGGACGTTACCCATTCCTTACAACAGCCCAATCAGTCTTCCGGAGTTACGGGCGGAAGACCGGATATGATAGAAACCATAGCACGAGCAGGCATTGTTACTGGTGCCGACGGTATTTTTATGGAAACCCATTTTGATCCTGCCAATGCCAAAAGTGATGGAGCCAATATGCTTCATCTGGATCATCTGGAGAAACTGTTGACCAATTTGGTAGCGATAAGAAAAACGGTAAATTCCTTATAACTACACTGAAATTCTTTAAAGATTTTATCGAGATATTATTGAATGCCGCACTAAAATGTGCGGCATTTTTCATTATAGATATAATGTAATATAAAAAAGATGACTTAAAGACTTCGAACAAAAGTATATCGCCTATTCATAATCCATACTAATCAACAAGGGCCAACTGAGCATATATTTTTATTCTTACAAGGCATTTAGTTGGCATTTGTAGGTTAAAAACATAAATTTGTCCTTGGCCTAGCCTGTAATGCCAATAAAAAATTGATACAGGCATAATTGATGTTCACCCTAACCCGTAACTATGAATCGCATACTATTTTATCTCTTTTTCGGAGGATTTTTTTTATTGTTGACCTCTTGTAATGAGAAAGTAGAGGAACAAATATCGAAAAAACCGAATATATTGTTCATCATGTCCGATGACCATGCATATCAAGCCATTAGCGCCTATGATGATCAATTAATTAACACCCCGAATATAGACCGAATTGCCAAGGAAGGAATGCTCTTTACCAATGCCAGTGTTACCAATTCCATATGTGCGCCTTCGCGTGCCGTTATCCTGACCGGAAAACATAGCCACATTAATGGCAAGATTGACAATATCTCCCCATTTGACACTACCAATGTGACATTTCCCCAATTATTGCAGAAAGCAGGCTACCAGACAGCTATGTTCGGGAAGCTCCATTTTGGCAACAACCCCAAGGGTTTCGATGAATTTAAGATTCTTCCAGGACAAGGAGATTATTACAACCCCCGCTTTATTACAGCTACCGGGGATACCACCGTTACAGGCTATGTTACCGATATTACCACCGACCTCACATTGGATTGGCTAAAAAACCGTAGGGATGCCAAAAAACCCTTTATGTTGATGTATTTGCACAAGGCACCACACAGGTCCTGGATGCCAGCCCCAAGACATTACAAAGAATTTACCAAAAAAAACTATCCATTACCAGCTACTTTGTTCGACGATTATGCTACACGTGAAACCACGGCCGGTCCTGCCGAGATGAACATACTTAAGCATATGACCTTGCGATATGACCTAAAAATAACGGATGCGGTACTGGAAGAATTAAAAATAGAGGAACACTTGGGCATTGGAGGCCTAAACAAATTTAATCCTGAACAGAGAGCTGAATGGGACAAGGTATACGGCCCTATTAATGAGGCATTTAAAAAGGAGTATAGTAACATGAACGATTCTACCCTTATGGTTTGGAAATACCAAAGGTATATGCAGGATTATTTAGGGACCATTGCTGCGGTTGATGAAAACGTAGGTCGAGTCTTGGATTATTTGGATAACGAGGGACTTGCGGAGAACACCTTGGTGGTGTACACTTCTGATCAAGGTTTTTATCTGGGGGAACACGGCTGGTTCGACAAAAGGTTTATGTACGATGAATCTTTTAAAACCCCGCTACTTATAAAATGGCCAAATGTAATTACTCCAGGAACTACAGAAGATGAAATGGTACAGAACTTGGATTTTGCCCAGACCTTTTTGGAAGTTGCGGGTGTAAAATCCCCAGAGGACATGCAGGGCAAAAGCCTAGTACCACTTCTTAAGGTTGAAAAGGAGAAATGGGATCGGGATGCAGTTTATTACCATTATTACGAATATCCTGCGGAACATGCGGTAAAGCGTCATTATGGCATTGCCACAAAAGAGTTTAAATTAATACACTTTTATTACGATGTGGATGTGTGGGAACTCTACGATCGCGAAAAAGATCCACAGGAGTTGCACAATGTATTTGATGACTCGGATTATGCCCAAGTGGTATCTGAACTGAAGGAGAAACTTAATGAATTAAGGAAAAAATACAAAGATTCCGATTCGTTGAGCAACCAATATATTCAACTTTATAAGGATAAAGGGTTGATCGAGGAGTAGGCGGTGGTCAGTGGTCAGTGGTCAGTAAAATTTAATAAGACAAGGGGGAATTCATGTAAATCTCACAACCAATTATGGTTTTTTTTGATTTTATTTCCAAAATTTTCTATCCTTAACGCTATAGGCATCCTCCAGGACTTCCTTTAGAACGGTAGTATCAATGTCTTCCAAGGATTTGTAACGAAGGGATTTCATCATTTTTCGCCCCTCTGTGTTCATTTGCTCCAAATGCACAGTTAAATGGGCCGCGTTCCAGAACCCAAGATCCACATAATCCTTACTTTGGTTTAAATAGCAGTAAGGCTTGCCGTTGATGTAGTAAAAAGGGATCTTATATTTAAATTTTAACTCCACACCTGGAATGGCACCTTCAATGACCGCTTGGAGGTACAATAGAATGCCCCTGTATGGCTCTGGCTGGTTAAGGATATATTCTTCTGCTGGATTCATGATGGACTTAATTTACCTTTTCTTAACCAAATGAACATATTTTTCTTTATTTTCAAGGAATTCTATCCATTATTTTTGAAAAAACAACCGAAATGAAAAATACCATTATAACCTTGGCGTTGCTATTCACTTTCCTAGGCCTAAACGCCCAAACCCATTCACATTCCGGGGCACAGCCACTGTCCTACCCCAACATAGATGGATATGTTACCTTGAAGACCGATTTACACATGCACAGTGTATTTTCTGACGGCAAGGTTTGGCCTACAATAAGAGTAGAGGAAGCACTACGGGAAAACTTGGATGCCATATCCCTGACCGAGCATTTGGAGTACCAGCCACATAAAGAGGATATTCCGCATCCAGATCGCAACAGAGCCTATCATCTAGCCATGGAGGAAGCTAAGGAACACGAGCTATTAATAGTGCCAGGCTCTGAAATTACCCGTTCCGCCCCAGTTGGACATAACAATGCCGTTTTTATTACCGATGCCAATGAATTACTGCATGATGATGCGAAAGATGCTTTTACTGCTGCAAAAAAACAACAGGCTTTCGTTTTCTGGAACCACCCCGCATGGTATGCCCAAAGTATGGCCGGCACCCCGATATTAAGTGATTTTCAAAAAGAAAGGATAAAGAAAAGTGAATTACACGGAATTGAAGTCATTAACACCGTGGATTATTCCGAGGAATCCCTTGCTCTGGCACTTGAGAACAATTTAACTATTATGGGAACCAGTGACATACACGGGTTGATCGACTGGAGCTACACCCAAAAGGGCAACCACCGCCCCATTACCTTGGTATTTGCAAAAGAAAAGAGCATTGAGGGATTAAAAGTGGCCCTTTTTGCAGGTAGAACAGTTGCCGTTTATAACGATCTTCTTGTTGGGAAAGCCAGTTACCTAAAGCCTTTATTAAAAGCGAGTATTGAGATAGTAAGTGCAGCGTATATTGGGAAGACCCAGGTTCTGGAAATAGAGCTTAAAAATATATCCAGTAGCGACCTCTTATTTGAAAATGCAATGTCTTTTACCTTTTACGATAGCTCCCCAGTATTTGAGATTCCCGCTGGAGAATCGAAAATCATCAAAATAAAAACTTTGAACAGGCTTGGTAGCCTAGACCTGAAACTCGAGGCCCTAGGCGCCTTTACTGCACCCAAGGAGCACCCAATGATTGAATGGAAAATCAATGTTGAATAGACGGGACCAGTTTATTTTTAGTCAGACATCCCTGTTTAATGTTTACCGCCTACTGATTGCTGTCCCCCCATCTACATAACCCTGTAGATAGGAATATCTCTTGGTTAGTTTTCCGTTTTTGGTCATTCTGGCCCTTTCCAAAACGCCATCTTTGTCCCCATTAAAAAAAGCAGGGATTACATTTTTCACAAAGGCATCGCCAAAACCAACACTGGCATCACGTGGTAATTCGCAGGGTAAATTATCCACGGCCATTACTGCAATGGCTTTCGGATCCTTAAAATCTATTTCAGACTCCGTAATGGGATCGTATCCATAAATTGGTTCTGCTATTGTGCTTGGTCTGATAGTCGTGGCGACGGGGCCATTGATATCACAGCTAACATCGGCTACGACCTTTATTCCAAAATTGGGATGTCTGGCATCCTCTCGGGTAAAAAGATAAGGCGCACCGTCTCCATAAAAATGCCCGGCAATATAAAAATCCGTTACTTCGGCAAAACGAAAGAAATTGGACTTGTATTCCTCTGGATGAGCAAAAAAATCAGCCTTATTCCCTCTTACTCCATCCTTGCGCCTGTTATATTCAGAGGCGTCTATCTGGCAATAGACAGGTTCCTGAAAGGTCTCGGTTAGGTAATCGGAGACGTTAACTTTCTTGATATCCATTGCATCCAACATTTCTTTGGCACCATTGCCAACCCTTCCCCTACCCGTCAAGAGTATTTTAATGTTGGGGAGTTTTAGCTTTATTAGCTCCGATATCAAAGCTTGCTGGTCTGCCAATGTTTCCGCTTTTGGCAGTTGATACAAATCAAATTTAAGTCCATACGTCCTAATACCATTGTAAGCACCAACAATTCCGGCATACCTTCCAAATGCTACCAAACGCTGTCGTTTGGAATTGGTAATTACTTCGTGATCATACAATTCAATATTCTTGTCCAAAACAGCTTTAAGCAAATTTCTATTATAGTGCTGCTTTTTAATGGTATGGGAAAAAAAGAAGTATTGTTTATTGGGAATCAAATGATCTATGGGCACTTCCTTAACACCAATAAGCACATCGCATTTTTCCATTTCCGCTGCCACCTGTAGGCCCTTTGCCTCATATTCCTTATCACTAAAAACCCTAATAGGAGAAGGCTCCACTATTATTTCTGCCTCCTTGAATTTAGTAAGAACCTTTACACAAGCATCCGGTGTTAGGACCACCCGGCGGTCGGGTGGATTTTTTCGCTCCCTAATAATCCCAAATTTCATAATGATTTATATTTGTAACATTATTAAACTGTATAGTTGTAAATGTAACAAATGACAAGTTGACAAGCAAAACTTTTTTTGGAATAGTTTTTGGAGTACCTTTGGCGACCGCGTTAGGGATAGAGGCGGCATCTTTTTTGATTTTCCCTGAACCGTGTTCGGGAAAAAATCAAAAAAATATAGCCGAAAGCCCGACCTTTTTTTGATACCTACAAGGTTTTCAAAACCTTGCAGGAGAAAAAAGGGAACGCCCAAGAATAGATTATAGAGTTCATTGAAAAAAAAGATGAGAGAATATTTCTGCCGTTGGCGGAATTTTATTCAACGAAATAATATTCCGCTGCTAGCGGAATCAAACCTGACTTTATCCTACGATTAGGCAGGTTGGATAAAATATCCCGCCAACGGCGGGATTCAACTTGCCTGCCGGCAGGCAGGTTCGATTACGGTACGCCCAGGCGTACCTATCTCATTGAAGGGGCCGACTGGTTTTGACAGCGAGACCAATTGGAATGTAAGCATGCCGAGCGCTGGGCTACAGCTCGTTAATCTCATTTTCCACACTTTTTAATTGGCGAAAATAATTACGCTCTTGCCGCTTAATCCGAATCATAGTAGGATTTAGCCTCGTCCCTACAAGGTAGGGAAGCGAGATGTTTCTGGGAAGCCCTTGTTGACGGCGTCCCTATCAGAAGCACCATCAAAGTCACCATAAGGGTAGTGAAGTTTCGGCACTATCACCAAAACTTAAGAAGATAAGTGTGTATTAGGCTGTTTCTAGTCAGGTGCACATCGAAAATCAATTAGAAACTAAGCATGTAGAAGGCATTGTAATTGCTTGTTTGGACGGGAGTTCGATTCTCCCCGGCTCCACGATTAATCACAGTTATTCTGTGGATCAAAACTTTAAAAACCCAACAAGTTTACTTGATTGGGTTTTGTTGTTTTTAGATATCTGGCCTGAAAAGTCAGGCAGTTTTACTTGCAGTACGATAACCATTAGGGAAAACCGAAGGTAATCCCTCGGAAAAAGTAAGTTAGGTCTATGGGCTTCGAAGGCCAGCACGCCGGCTCATACCCCGCTTAAGCAAAAGTAAACTACCTTACTTTTACGTTTTAAGCTGCGCCCTCCGTCTCAATGGTCTCGAACAGATCAGAAAGAATGGAATCGGACAATGGCTTTACTATAAAGTCTTTTACTACATCATAGGTATGGGCCTTTTCAATGTCCTGGTTATCTATTGAAGAGCTCACTATATACACCCTAGGTTTATTCTCTAGGGGTAATTTTACAAATTCATCCAGGAATTCCCATCCATCCATAATGGGCATATTTAAATCAAGGAAAATGACATCAGGCAATTGTTCCCCACCTTTAACCATTGCAGTGAGATTTTCCAAAGCCTCCTTTCCGTCCTCATGAACAATCACTGAGGAACCAAAACAGCTGTTGTAGTTTAATAAAACTTTTGTCCCATAAACAAAAATGGGATCATCATCAATAATGCATACTGTCTCAATCTTCATAACCTTAAAAAGTGTAAAAAGACACAAACAAATCGCCTGCCAACTATTTTCTGGATATGATTAAGGTGAATAATGTACAACCTACAATACCTATGGAAATATTGCTAAAGATTTGGTAGTCCTTATTTGGGTAAGTCTATAATTTTAAAAAGTAATATTTTTCCTATAATTTATATTTCTACAAATGTAAGAAAAAATTGTTAATGAAAATGAAATTTTATAATTCTAACTATCTAAATTCCAATGGATCAACAACCATCCAAATGGAATTTGTACGTTATTTAAGATATTTGAGTGTTTAAGAAAGGTACAAGATGTCCGTTTGGCCATTATGTTTATCATTAACAATAATTTTTTAATCTATTAAATCGCAGATTATTATACAAACAGAAAATCAAATTCATAAAATCATTTTATTGGTTGACCTCAGTTTTGGAAGTATTCAACTCTATTGAAAGGCTATCCTTAACAATAGAATCAAACGCTATTTGCCCGGGTACAATCCCTTGGACCGAATCGATTGTGATAGGTGCATCTACCAATACAGCAAGCGTATCCCTTACCCGTAATTCCTGTAAATAGATAGAATCTGTCTGGGCAAATTCATAAGCCTCTTTGGCATTCAATTCTACAAATGGCCTACAAGGAAAGTAATCAAAACCATACTCAAAATTGCTGAGTAGCGGTCGTTTCCAGTAACTTAAATTTTTAAATATGGATGCCACAATGGGCAGGGCTGTATTGGAACCAGATCCCATACTCGTGGTGGCAAACTGCACCCGTTTATCGAAGGTGCCTACCCAGGAGCCAACAACGAGCTCAGGGGAACAGCCTATGAACCAACCATCCCCATTATTTTGGGTAGTTCCCGTTTTACCAATAAGGTTATAAGGAATTTCATAACCCAATAATCGAGAACCAGTACCTTCCTTAATAACACCCTCCATCATTTTTTGTATGGCTTTAATATTTTCGGTACTCGCCACCCGCCCTTCATATATCGGCTTGGCTTCATACAAAATATTACCTTGTTCATCTTCTATGCGATCAATGGCATAGGGTTTTATTTTATTCCCCCCATTGGAAATACTGGCATATGCGGTTACCATTTCCAATAAGCTGATATCTGCAGTCCCCAGCACAATGGAAGGCACATTGGGAAGCTCCGATTCTATTCCCATCTTTTTTGCCTGTTCCAATACCCTCTCAGTTCCCGTCTTCAGCTGAAGGGTAACGGAAACCGTATTCACGGAATTCGCCAAAGCACCATACATACTATAACTACCTCCATACCTATTATTGGAATTTCGAGGTCTCCAATCTTCATACTTTGAATATGTAACAAGATTGTTGTCATAATAATTACAGGGTTCCTCCCCTGCCTGCAAGGCCGCCAAATAGGTAATTGGCTTAAATGTAGAACCCACCTGCCTAGGCGTGGTAACATTGTCTATTTGACTAAATCCATAATCGATTCCGCCTACATATCCCATTATCCTGCCAGAGACACTACTAACAGCAATAACCCCGGCATGCAACCTATTTATACTTTTTGCAATGGAGTCTTCCAATGACTGCATTTGATCTTCATACCCCTTGCCGATCACCCAGTATTTTCTATTTCGCTTATCCTTAACAAACGCTTCTATTTCAGCTTCCGTTTTTCCACTTTGACGCATTTGTCGTACTTGATTATTTTGGTCTACCAATTTTTTCAATAACACCTCCTTGCCCCCTTCGGTAGTCGCCGAAGCCCAATAGGTATCCATAAGTTTCTGCAGATTGTCCGCTTGGCGCTGCAGGGCAGATTCTGCATACTTCTGTATGTTGGTATTTAAGGTAGTATATATGGATAGGCCGTCTGCCTCCAAATCGTAAATATGACCATCGGGCGACGGGTTTTCTGCTGCCCAAACCGCAAATTCCGCAGCTACATAATCCTTGAAATAAGCAGAAAAAGACGAAACTTTTTTTGGAGTCTGATAATCCACCTTCATTGGAATCTGGGCCTCGGTGAAAGTTTCTTCCGTTATATAATTGTATTTAAGCATTTGGGAAAGAACCACATTTCGTCTTTGCTCGGCCCTTTCCGGAAACCTCCTTGGATTATAATAGGATGGCGCCTTTAACAGGCCAACCAAGGTTGCGCTTTCTGGCAATGTCAATTCTTCAGGAGGCTTGTTAAAAAAACGAGAGGATGCCTTTTCTATCCCATAAACATTTTCGCCAAAGGAAACGGTATTGAAATACAGCAAAATGATATCCTCCTTATCATAAATACTTTCCAGTCTTCCGGCTATAAATATTTCCCTAATTTTATTAATTGGGGTAGAAAGAAAAAACTGTTCTTCCCTTCCAAACAAATTTTTAGCCACCTGTTGGGTAATAGTACTTCCGCCTCCTGCATTTTGCTGAAGTATGATCGACTTTATCAATACCCTTGCATAACTTTGGTAATCTATTCCCCCATGTTCATAGAAACGAACATCTTCTGTGGCAACGAGTGCCTGTTTAAGGGACGACCCTATTTGTGAACTATCAGCATTAGATCTGTTTTGAAGATAATAATACCCAATAGGCTCTTTATTGGAAGCATAAATGGTAGAGGTAACCGGATTTTTCAAACTTTTTAAATAGGCTTTGGTCGGTAATTTGCCAAAAGCACCCATATAGATGACCAAAAAAAGTAAAAACAGACTAAATAATCCAGCTATTGCGGCAAAAAATAATGATTTGAAAGGATGTTCCCGGACATAGACCAACACCTTTGTCAACCTTCTCCGGCTTGTCGCCAAAACATTCTTTACTCCTTTCAATACCATATTAACTTTTCTCAAATTTCAGTAATTATAATTCGATTATAAATAAAAATAAGTCAATATTCACTAACCTGCGCTCTTTTGATTATAAATAAATTTTGCCGTAGTTAATAAATAATCCATTGAAATCAATCCAACTGCTTTAAGGAAATTATAGGGCAGGTCCTGAGAGTTTCCAAAAAGTCTGACGGCCAACCTCTTCAGTCAACAATACTCTTTCCAACAGTGTCCAAGGAAGAAATGTTTAGACTTACATCAGAAAAAAATATAATTACACCGATCATATCAATATTAACTTTTTAAATTGGCTCTTCTTACTTATCTTGCTGACTAATTGTTTTTTAGAGGTAATGTTTTGATTCATAAAAGAATTGCAATTTTAAGATAATTTGCGAAATTTGCTATTTATCTTTGCAAAACAGTATGGAAATCCTCTGGGGCAAGGTAAATTGATAATCCTAGTTGAATACGTATTTTCGAATATTGTATTTTATGTTTAGGCCAGTACTATAAGAAGTATAGTTTTAGATAGGTAGTTTATTTACATTTTAGAATCCAATCTTATGATAACACAGGTAACTAAAGGCATTAAAATATCGGTGAACACCAGTTTTGAAGGAACTTTCTTCAAGAATTATAAGATGCATTTTGCTTTCGGCTATACCATTACCATAGAAAACCAAAGTAAGGATTCTGTTCAATTGACATCTCGCCATTGGCAGATTTACGATTCCCTAAATGAATTGGAAGTGTTGGATGGAGAAGGGGTAATTGGCAAAAAGCCGGTAATTAAGCCTGGTGAATCGCACACCTACAGTTCCGGGTGCCTATTGGCTTCCACTATTGGAGCTATGAAGGGCCATTATAACATGGTAAGCATAAATAATTCGGATAAGTTCAGGGTTTATATCCCAACATTTAAATTTAGCGCTCCGTTCGCCTTAAATTAGAATTCATAAATTACTTAGTTTTTCTCTATTTTCCTTGATATTCTTTCATGGAAAAAACTGCATATTGCATAAATTATAAGCAATAATGAATCTGTTGATTTTACATTTACAGTGCCATGTCCAAAAACTAAATTCACTTAATACTTCTTTTTATTATCGCAGATGCATTTAGTACCTTTGCCGTGAATTTGAACTTAAAAATAAAATATCATGGGCAAAGGATTTTTTCAAGTCCCCACGGCATATAACGAACCTATTAAAAGTTATGCCCCTGGCTCTCCTGAGCGGGAAGAAGTACTAAAGCAATACAGTGCCTATTTCAATGGCCACACCGACGTTGCAATGTATATTGGAGGGAAGGATGTAAAAACGGGAAACACCAAACCTATTTCTCCTCCACATGACCATAAGCACATAGTAGGCCAATATCATACTGCCAAGAAGGAAGATGTAACCCATGCCATTGCCAACGCATTGGAAGCAAGGGAACATTGGGCAAATTTGGAATGGGAACAACGCGCTGCCATTTTCCTAAAGGCCGCTGAGTTGATTTCTGGACCTTATAGGGCGAAAATTAATGCTGCAACGATGATTGCGCAATCAAAAAATATACATCAGGCCGAGATCGATGCAGCATGTGAACTTATAGATTTCCTTCGATTCAATGTGGAATACATGTCCCAGATTTACGAGGAGCAACCGGATTCTGCCGAAGGTATTTGGAATAGAGTGGAATACCGTCCTTTAGAAGGCTTTATCTATGCCATTACTCCTTTCAATTTTACAGCTATTGCAGGAAATCTTCCGGCCAGTGCGGCAATGATGGGAAATGTGGTACTATGGAAACCAAGTGACAGCCAAGTCTTTTCTGCAAAAGTAATAGTGGATATCTTTAAGGAAGCAGGACTTCCCGATGGCGTTATCAATGTAGTTTACGGAGATCCCGTGATGATTACTAAAGAAGCTTTGAGCAGCCCTGATTTTGCAGGAATCCATTATACGGGATCTACCCACGTCTTCAAGGAATTATGGAAACAGATCGGAAACAATATCCATATCTACAAAACCTATCCTAGGATTGTTGGCGAAACAGGAGGCAAGGATTTCATTATTGCCCATCCTACCGCTAATCCTAAGCAGGTAGCTACAGCTATTGTGAGAGGTGCCTTCGAATTCCAAGGTCAGAAATGTAGTGCTGCCTCAAGAGTCTACCTTCCAAAATCCATTTCAAAAGAAATATTGGATTTTGTTAAATCGGATGTGGAATCGTTCAACAAACCAGGCTCCCCTGAGGACATGAGCAATTTTATTACGGCCGTTATTCACGAAGGTTCTTTTGACAAGCTGGCCAAATATATCGACCAGGCCAGAAAAAACAAAAATGCAGAAATTTATGCAGGTGGTAATTACGACAAATCCAAAGGTTATTTTGTAGAGCCTACGGTCATAGTAACGACCGATCCAAAATATACTACCATGGAAACCGAGCTTTTCGGACCCGTGGTTACCATTTATGTTTATGAGGACAAGGATTGGTCCAAAACACTTAAATTGGTAGATAGCACCTCTGAATATGCTCTTACTGGTGCTGTTCTTTCAGGTGATCGTTATGCTATTGCGGAAGCAACAAAAGCATTACAGAACTGTGCCGGCAATTTTTATATCAACGATAAACCAACAGGTGCTGTCGTAGGGCAACAACCATTTGGTGGGGCAAGGGCATCAGGCACCAACGATAAGGCCGGATCGGCCCAAAACCTATTGCGCTGGGTATCACCTAGATTGATCAAAGAAACCTTTGTTACTCCTGTAGATTACAGATATCCGTTTTTGGGTTAGAAGAATTCGTTTATAATTTCAAAGCCCGTATTTACATTGTAAATACGGGCTTTTTTTTTTGCAAACTCATGAATTAAAGATATTTAAGCCTTAAACTACTTCAGAGCTATCTTTATTTTAATCAATTACGCCATTGATCCTTTTCATAGATGGCGATTAAATGAGTTCTTATATTAAATGAGGTTTCAAGACTATCCTTAGTTAATTGTACCATCATAGCCTGGGAAGGGGTGGTGGGCATATGACACGTAATACAATCATTTGCCATTATATCACTGTTATCGGTTTTATTGTAACAAGCCGTTGCTCTATCCCTGTGACAGCCTATGCATTTACCATTAAAGTTGGCAGTATTTCCCCTCTCCTTCCTATGGGGATCATGACAGGTACTACAGTCCATTGTTGCCGTTTGCTTAAAACATTCGCTCCTTGCAAGCAGCCCATATTGATTTCCATGGACATCTAAGCTTATCTCCTTATCTGTATCGTCCGCATTTTGGGAAAAACGACTCAAATCCTCGCCCGGAAAGTAAGAGAATGAACCTCCCTTTAATATTACATTTCTTAAACCAGAATGGCATTGGGCACAAAGATCTAAACGCTGTTGTCGCGAAAGGTCCTCGATTTTTAAGGTAAATTTAGACTCAGTTGCTTCGGGATTCCCCCTGTGATACCCAACATGCTTAGCAGACGGACCATGGCAGCGTTCACAATCTATTCCATAAATCATCTGCGTCTTGTCAAAACGGTTTCCATTGGGAGACGCCTCCACACTTTTAGCATAAGTGATATGGCATTTGAGACAGGCATCCCGTATAGGTCTCGGCTCATCGTAATAGGTAGGATATCCTGGACTGTTCACCCAGCTGTCCGTAGGGGTGTAATAGGAAGCCTGTAATTGATATAAATCGTCCTTATCCCAAGTGAGATAGGACTGTCCCCTTACCCCGGATCCAATTACAATATCAAATTTTGAAGGTGGAATCTCTGTACTCCTATTTTTAATCCTGGTATGTTGATAAAAATCTTCTCCGTCCGACCTCATTATAAACTCCACGGTCTCAAGGTCCAATATATTGGAACCTTCCTTGAAACTTCCCTTAATATTGGATGAATCCACTATGGCTCCACTATTAAAATGTGCCGTCTTTAAATGCGAGCTGTAAATATCGGCATGGCACTCCATACAAGTTTCAGAACCTACAAAATGCTCCCCGTTGTCATGGGTCGCCACCACCTCCGGATTGTAATAATCCGATTCCATTTTTCCATTTTTACAATGATATGCCAAGGTAGCCAGGCCCAAAAACATGAATATTACAAGGGTATTCTTAAAAACCTTTTTATTGATTACAGCCATATAGACCCTTATACTTTTTTGCGTACCAAATTAAACCCAACACAGCCTGTGTTGGGTTTAATTTTAAAGTATGCTTATTAATTCACCTTTATCATCTGCATAAAATCATCATTTTTGGCCACCAAAATATGCTTTTCGCCTTTTACGGTTATCAGTTCCATTCCCCGAACATCACCCACAATTTTTAAACCTGATTCCATCATGGATTTAGGAATAAAATTTCCACTACCGTCGCCTTGGAGGTAAAGGCCAAAACTGGAATCGTTCCTAGGGGTTTCCACCTCGCTATTATACAAGTTACCCGCCAAAACAATATCTAAATTACCATCTTTATTGAGGTCGTCTACTACAAATTTATTTATACTGGATATCTGTGCCATCTGTGGCATTTGCCTTGCCGTAAACTTTCCATTATTGTTCTCCAAGTAAATACTGGCAAAAGAGTTAATTTCATAACTCAGTGATTCCTCCAACATTTTATTGGTATAAATTTGATTTAATGTTGCGCTTGCGAATGAATTATAATCCTGGAACTTCAACTTTATTGCAGGCATTTGTTGGGAGGAGCATTGTCGTCCCCGTACCGGAAATTCAGTTTCCCCTTTTTTATAACTCAAAACAATATCGGAAGTTTCATTGCTATCAAAATCATTCAAATACACTTTAAATGGCGAGTTTTCACTGGCTTGATACTTATAATTTTTACCCAGATTACCTACTACTAAATCCTGGTCTCCATCCTTGTCAAAGTCTCCCTTTTCAACCGAGAACCACCAGCCTGAGGTATTGCCTTGTAATAGTTGGTCAGAGACATCTTCAAAAACACCTTTTACATTCTTAAAGAATTTAATCGGCATCCACTCCCCTACAATTACCAAGTCTTCCCAGCCATCATTATCAAAATCGACCCAACTGGAGGAGGTTACAAGCCCTAAAGATTTTACTCCAGGAAGCACTTTTTCCGTAACATCCACAAATTTAACACCCTCCGGAGTGCTTACATTTTCCAAAATATAAGAATCTGCCGGATAGGGGTATTTTTTAGGAACAAGCCTACCACCAATAAATAGATCCAAATCCCCGTCCTTATCAAAATCAGAGGCAGAAACGTTTAAACCACTTATTTTGGTATCCGGAATGGCCTCCTTATTGCGTTGGAATTTATTATTCCCCAAATTCTCATAAAAGCGATCTTCGTATCCCAAGGAATTGGGTTTAAACTCGTTTCCTCCACTGGCTATATAAAAGTCGTTATCCCCATCATTGTCCGCATCAAATATTAATATCCCCAAATCTTCATAGTACTTATCACTAGCCAAGTCTGGAATAACCAATTCTGAAAAATCGCCCTCATCATCCTGTATATACACTGATACCGGCTGCCCTACAGCGCCCCCAACAATATAATCGTCCAAGCCATCTCCATTTATATCCCCAGTGGCCAATGATGGGCCCAATGTAGAATTCTTGTGGGGCAATAACACCTCCACTTCAAAATCGTTAAATATGTTTTCATTGTGCTTAAATATATCCTGGGTATCAATGGTTTCGAATAGCTTTACAGACTTATTCCTGGATTTAACGGAACTAACCAACTTGGTAGCATCATAGTTTATCGTAAGCCTTTGATTCGCCTTTATCTGATCAAGCTTAGTGGTTGAACCATTGGGCCAGGCCACCAAGACGCTATCTACCTGCTGTACAGCTCCAAGGCCAAAATGAAGTAATGGGGAAACGGAGGACAAATAACCTCTAACGGTATTATACTCCTGAACCTGTAACCCATCTGATGTATAAAGGGAAACCTTACTTCCATTGGGCAAAACCTTTCCTTGCCCCTTAAGTTCCAAGGTCAATTGGTTACTGCCAGTAGAGTTGTTCCGATAAATACTTGCCGTATCCTCTAGATTACTGATAACCAGATCTAGATCCCCATCATTATCCAAGTCGGAATAGGCTACGCCATTGGAGAATGTTTTTTCCTCAAAGCCCCATTCTTCGGTTTTCTTGGTAAAGGTTAGGTCCCTGTTGTTCTGAAACATATAGTTGCTCAATTTCTCCGACGGCAACTCTTCAAGATACTTTAACAGTTCAACTTCTTCTTCCTTGTTTTTGTAATTGGGATCTTTTTCCATCTTATTAAAAAACTCCCTATACTTAGCATAAAAATCTTTGTTATTGACATCTCTGCGGATTCCATTGGTAACAAAGAGATCCTTCCATCCATCATTGTCAAAATCGGCCATTAGAGCTCCCCAGCTCCAATCCGTGGAGGAAACCCCGGCCAAGCGGGAGACATTACTGAACAAAGGAAGCTCTCCCTCATCATTTCCATTATTCATTTGAAGGGAATTTTGCATGTATTGATGGTGTAAGCCTACATTTACGGACTTATAAAACGCAGCGGGGTCCATGGAGGACATATTGGCCTTAGATCGGAAGTTGTCCTCGGCGGACATATCCAATTGAAAAATATCCATAAGACCATCGTTGTTGAAATCAGCTATATCAGCGCCCATCCCAAAAAAGGAGATTTGCTGTAAACTGGTATTGATCTGATTGGTAAAGGTCCCATCCTGATTGTTTATAAATAGAAAATCCGGTGCATTAAAATCATTGGAAACAAATATATCCGTGTAACCATCATTATTAACATCCGAGGCCACAACTCCAAGACTAAGACCAAAGGAGCTTAAACCTGCCTCTACGGTGACATCTGTAAAATGTCCGCCATCATTGCGATAGAGCCTATCCGAATCCTTTATTTCATGATTATCCAACATATACTGATAGTACTCCACTGGGGCCGTAAAACTGGTCGGTGGATAATTAATTACGTACAAATCCAGATCACCATCCTTGTCATAATCAAAAAAGGTAGACTGCATACTTATGCCGTCACAGTCTATGCCGTATTCCGCAGCTTTTTCTGTAAACGTATTATCTTGGTTATTAATGTAGAGCACATTATTGTTGGGTCCATTTTTTCCACCCACGGAGCAATAGATATCCAAAAATCCATCCTGATTAATATCCACGAAAGTAGTTCCGGAATACCAACGCTCATCACCTGTAATTCCAGAACTTTCGGAAATATCCTCAAATTTTAGATCACCTTTGTTCAAATAGAGTTTATTGGCCACCATATTGCCGGTAAAAAAGATATCCTCCAAACCATCATTGTTCACATCTCCAATAGAAACGCCGCCCCCCAAATACATATAAGGATAAGTAAAGTAGTTATACTTATGGGTTTCTGTGAGTTTATTTTTAAAGTCGACTCCAGTTGTCGTAGCATCAAGTTTGGAAAATAATTGGGTTGACTTTGGTTCACATGATAATAATGACAGTGCCAAAAAAATAAAATAACTAAATCTTTGCATCATAAATCGGTATTGACATAACATCCCTAAAATAAGAATAACCCCGCACATAAGCGCTAAGGGTTATTCAATTTAAATGTTAATTAATATTTTTAATTATTAATAGCCTGGATTCTGGATTATAGAAGGATCTTTATCTATTTCCTCTTGTTTTATAGGCATAAAATAAACATGGTCTTGCCAAACTCTATTTTCGAAAACAATATTTGTTGGTCTATACTCATAATCAAAAAGTGAGGTATCCTTTCTATAGTCTGCTACAGTAGTACCTGGTTTTTGCGTGGCCTGAATCAATATTTGCTGTACCTGTTTGTTCAAGGACTGTGGACCTTCCAACCATCGTTTCATATCAAATAGCCTAGCATCTTCATTGACCAATTCCTTATCACGTTCCCTTTTGTAAAGTTCCAACAGCGCAGAACCAGATGCCGTGACTGCTGGCAGACCATTTCTAAAGCGGAGTTTGTTCAACCAGGTAATGGCTTCCCCTTCGTCATTGGTATTGATATTGGCCTCCACATAATTCAATAAGACCTCTGTATATCTAATGTACGGAGCATCCACTTTTTGAAGGTCATTGGGCCAAGAGGCCGGCTGATTTGGATCAACGAATTTCCTAAAATAATAACCAGTTCTGGAACCGTTCCAATCCTCAATAGGACCTTGACGCGTATCAACACCATTTATAATAGTACCATCGGACAAGGTATAGAACCCGGTCTGGATTTCATTGAATTTATCAAATTTCACAACATCATCGGTCCTTTGCTTCCATGCTCCTCCATCATAAAGGAAGGTAGAATAAAAACGAGCCTCACGATTGTCGTAGGGCGCCGCTGCATGTGCAGGATTGTCCCAGTCGAACTTGGTACCATCTGCAAAATCATATTTGGAAACCAAGGCTTCGGTAGGCGTAGTTCCTGCCCATTCGTGGTAACCGTTGGGACCGTGGTACAAGGCTACCATACCAGGGCCCTGTGACCATCCATCTCCTCCAGGATACGTTCTGGAACCAAATCCAAATTCCTCTACCAATCTTCCCCAAATAAAATCTTGGTTCTGGTCTCCTTGCAGCCAAATATCTTCATAGTTCTGAATAGCCTCCTCCTGAGAAGCCGGCGCTGTATAATCCAATTTATAACCAGTAGTGGCATCCAACAATGTTTTGGAAGCAGCCTTCGCAGCTTCCCATCTCTGTAATTGGGAACCACTGGTCCATCCTATCAATTCAGGATTGCTATAGGATGCAATAGTGGATACACTTGAAGCTTTTGAAGGCTCATACAAATCACTGGCAACATGGGTCAACACCCTGGATTTCATGGCCAAAGCAGTAATTTTATCCGCTCTAGCAGGATCTCTAGGTGCTTCTTCCAACAAATCTATGGCACGATCCAAATCGGATAAAATCTGGCTAACGGTTTCGGCAAAAGTAGCTCGTGGATTATTGGCCTCGCTATCCAAGGTCAAAGGTTCGGTCAACAATACTACCCCCCCAAATTGTCTCATTAATTGGGTGTAATAATAGCCTCTCATAAAATAAGCTTCCCCGAGTAAACGATTCACTAAAGCAGCATCCATTTCAGCCTCATTAATGGTAAGTTTCTGGATAGCAATATTAGCACTTCGTATGAACGGGTATAATTGAGGCCAACTAAACCATTGCATGTCCATAAAATTACCTGCAGGGTTCATTTTACCCTCAGTATAGCCATCTACACCCCTACCTGGGTGTGTAAAAACGGCCTGATCGGTAAAGGCATCCGTAGTTTCTTCACGGGTAAGCGTACCCGCCCACGTTCCTTGATACAAATCCAAAACTGCTGCCTCCGCAAGTTTAACATCTGTCCAAACACTCGCATCCCCAACCTCGGTCAGCGGAGTGGTCTCCAAAAAATCTTCATTACACGCTAGCACAAGAAAGCCAAAAAGCAACAGGGCAGCATTTCTAAATATATTCTTTTTCATTTCAGTATTTTTTAAAATGTTATTTGAAATCCAACATTGATAGTCTTCAGCATTGGGTATATTCCACCATTGGCTGTCCGTCCACCACTGACTCCCTGGGTTCCAGCGTCCTGACCAGCACCATTATTCGCAAGATCCGAGTTACTAACTTGAACAACTTCAGGATCAAATGGGAAATCGGTGAATGTCAATAAGTTAGTGCCTGAAACTGAAATACGCAAGCTTTTTGCTCCAAATTGTCCAATTATTTCCTCGTCCAAGCTATAGCCTAGTTCCAAAGTTTTTAAACGTACGTAGTTTCTTTTAAGAAGATATGCATCTGTTTGTCCAGAATACCATTGATCGCCCCTATCAGCCAATCTAGGTTTTGGTGCGTCCAAATTATCTAGTGACCAAGCGCGATCACGAACTTCACGTTGTACGTTGGCAAGGGTACCGGACATAAAACTCCACTCGTAGTTACTGTAACCACCGGCTGCCCCTGACCAATACATACTGAAATCAATATTCTTATAGTTTAGAGCAGTATTGAACCCAAATTGAGTATCCGCAAAGGCACTACCTCCTACACGGGTCTTATCCTCCGGACCAATCTTACCGTCACCGCTGATATCCACTACTCGCGCATCTCCCGGCTTCAACTGGGAAGTGACACCACTGTAATCCAAGGATTCAGCATCAATTTCGGCTTGTGTACGAAAAACGCCATCAAATCTATATAAAAGCGGTCTTCCTATTTCGCCTCCGGTTTCACGTTGCCATGGGCGGTCCGCCAATGCCGGTTCATCAAAAAACAACAGTTTATTGCTAGAATCACTAAAATTAAACGTTAGATTATAACTAAAACCTGAATCATTTCCTCCTTGAACACCAGCACTTATTTCATAACCTTTGTTCTCAAATTCTCCAATATTAACTGCAGGAGCAGCAATACCACTATATTCCGGCAATGTTTTCAAAGGGGTCGTCAAAATATCTGCTCGTGTGTTTCTATAATAATCAAAACCAATTGTCAAATGATTATTCAATATACGCAAGTCAAAACCAACATTTCGCGAAGTAGCGGTCTCCCATGAAACATCGGGGTTTGCTACCTTACTTTCGTATGCCGTAGTTACAACCGGACCTAAACCAGTAGCCGACAATTCGTAAGTTGAGATATACTGGAAGGCATTAACATTATCGTTACCCAATTCCCCATAAGAACCTCTCAATTTCAAGAAATTGATAAAAGGCAAGCCTTTTTGAAAGAAAGGCTCTTCAGAAACAACCCAACCTGCAGATACACCGGGGAAAAACCCAAAACGGTTATCCTTAGCAAAAAGATAAGAACCGTCATATCTAAATAGGAATTCCAATAAATATTTCTGCTTATAGGCATAGTTTAAACGACCATAATAGTTAAGACGTGCGGTTTCATATCCATTACCAAAACTATTCTGTCCTTCACTACCCCCTAAGTCCAATTGTGCAAGATCACTGGAAAGAAAAAACCTTCTGAAGGCCCCAAAGTAACTTTGTTCGGATTCTTCACGGGTTATACCGCCCAATAATTTAACATCATGGTTGCCAAATTCCTTGGAATATTGAGCATTAAAACTTGCGGTAACATCGGTCAATGTTGTATGTTGCTGGTTCAAACTTGGATCACCAGGACCACGTTGGGCGGCGGTTAAACCAGAAGAGTTTCTATTTACCCCATCCCACGTATAAAGTGTCCAGGGCCGATCCCATTGTTTATAATCAAAATTCATTTTGTCATAAGAAACGTTACCTCTAAACTCCAATCCATCTACCCCTGGAACTTTATAGGTCAGCCCAATATTACTTTGAACGTAATTTGTATTTCTATCAATATAACCAGGTCCATCGGTAACCCTAACTGCCGGGTTATTTCCGTTTTCGATATCCGGACCTAATTCACCGCTCGGCCAGAAGGCTGGGAACCAAGGATATTGCCTCACCAAATCATCAAAAATGGAATTGGCCCCCCTTGTATTTGAATAATTATTTTCCTGTCTAGAATAAAGCCCAACGTCCATACTTAAAGACTTGCTTATTTTAGCATCCAGATTCAGCCTCAAATCAAATTGCTGATACCCCTTTGGGGCATTTCTAAAGTTAACATCTTGTCTTAAGTGACCTAAAGAAGCAAGATACCTAACATTGTCCGTTCCCCCAGAAACTTGTAGGTTCTGGCGCTGAATAGGTGCACCCCTCGTAGTTACTTCCTTCATCCAGTCGGTATCCGGATACTGCCATGGGTCATTGCCCGCAGCTGTCTGTTGGATTCGATCGTTGGTAAAAGTTGGATTCACGGTCTCGCCATTATCAGATCTAACATATGGTGCACCTCTACCAGCATGCGCCGCATTCCATTCCGAGGTTGGTAATTTATACACGTTAAGTACGTTTACCAAATCCATGTATTCAGCTCCTTTCAACATTTCTGGTGTTGAAGTGAAACTTTGCAAACCGTAAGTTGTATTTATCTTAACAACTGGCGCACCGATCTTACCACGTTTGGTAGTAACCAGGATAACCCCGTTCGCTGCCCTTGCTCCATAAATGGCGGCTGAAGCATCTTTAAGAACCGAGATACTTTCAATATCGGCTGGGTTGATCCTTGTAATACCCCCAGCTCTATCAGGGATACCATCAACAACAACCAAGGCCGAAGAGTTATTAAAAGTATTGGTACCACGCACCCTAATGGCGGGTGAATCAGCACCAGGGGTAGCCTGTCCAGTATCAATAAATAAACCAGCTACCTTTCCGGCCAATGCAGCTCCTAAGTTAGGAGAAGAAGATTTTTCCAGTTCATCACCACCTACACTTGATACCGATCCTGTTAAAGTTGCCTTTTTCTGGGTACCATACCCTACAACAACAACTTCTTCCAACTGGCTTGCATCCTCTTCCAAAGTAATACTTACCGTGGATCGACCACTAACAGCTACTTCCTGCGTTTTATAACCTATATAACTAAATATAAGCGTTGCATTATTATCTACACCCGATAAGGTATAGTTACCGTCAAAATCGGTTTGGGTTCCGTTGGTGGTCCCTTTGACCACAATACTAGCGCCAGGCAGAGGGCCGTTGGCATCAGAAACAACCCCAGAAATGGTTTGTTGAACCGATACAGAATTAATAGTTTCGGTTTTAAGACTTGCGAATGCCTGTACACTGCAAAATGCCATGGCAAACATCAAAACCGAAAGCTTCATTGTGAGCTTCCTTTTTTGAATGATTTCTGTTTGGACAGAAAACCAGGTTTTTTTCTTCATAATGTCAAATGTTAAGTTAGTTAGTTAGCGAAAAGCGGCACTTTACAGTACATCAACATATTTACTTTTAGAAATTGGTACGTAGAACTCCCCAAACAATCTTTTTATTGATTCCCTAAATCAAAGTAATATCCAAAAATGTTCGTGGAAATTTTTCTATTCCAAATCGAATAATAAAATTAAAACCCTCCTACTCCAACTTTAATTCTATTTCAAAATATTGATAACCGTAAGAATAACGCTTACATAGCAAATATATAAATTTTGCTAAACTTCTGTTAAGATATGTGAATTAATTGTTAACAAAAAACATAAACTGTTAAAAAAGCCATACTGAAATTAACAAATTCGCATTTAACATAAAACCCACAAACCCCTTAAAATCTTAAAGATGGCAATGAATTGACTCTAGTTGACCTACACCTGAACAGGTGAAAAACGAAAATAAAATTAAGTGGTACTGGAGAGATGTTAAAAATAAAAAAGAAGCTACAGAAACTAAATAATGTCAACTTTCCAGAAAACATCCAACAATCTACAAAACAGCGTTATCAATTGTTAAAGCAGGGTAAAATAAAGAGGTGAAAACCTTTTATTTACGTATTTTCACAATATTAATGTAAACTTAACGTTAATTTATTGTAAATTTATAGTCAAAATAAAGTTAACCCTAAATTATAACGTCATGAAAGAAAGTCTTGAAAAAAACACTCCTAAAGAAGCTAAAGCCTTTTCGTTGAAAAATTTGCCAAAATACATAAGGACCTATGCCAAAACGTGTAGAGAGTCTTATTACCATATGTTAAGCCTATAAACTTAACCTTTGAATTTTACCGGCAGGTAAACCAATTTTTTGGTTTCAAAAAAGTCCTCTTCAAACATTTCCGAAAGATTATATATCTGAACGGTACGGTAATCCTTTAATTCCTCCTCCAAATCACCCCCCTTTAAATAAAGGATTCCGTTCTTGAGCTCGTGTTCCGATTTCTTTTTTATTTTACCTTTCACCCAATGGGTAAAAGTGGGCATAGCGGCCACTGCCCTACTGACGATAAAATCGAACTGATCATTAATTTCTTCCACTCTGGAGTTAATGGCAGTGACATTGGTAATTTCCAGACCCTCCACAACTTCCTTTACCACTTTTATCTTTTTACCGATGGCATCGACCAAGGTAAAATGGGTCTCGGGAAAGAAAATAGCCAGGGGAATGCCAGGAAAGCCTCCTCCAGTGCCCACATCCAACACTTTTGCCCCAGGATTAAATTTGTGAAATTTGGCTATTGCCAGTGAATGTAGTACGTGCCGAAGATACAATTCATCTATATCTTTTCTGGAAACCACATTTATCTTTAGATTCCAATCCCGGTACAGATCTTGCAACTTTTCAAATTGCTGTTTCTGCAAATCTGTTAATTCGGGAAAATATTTACAAATAATTGTATAGTCCATAATCTTTCGTTAAATTTTTGGCAAAAATAGTACTTTAATAGGCATGGCCTAAGTTTTAACAAAGCAGTTATACTTAATTTGGGCTCGAATTGCCGTATATTTACAAAAAATTAAATCATGGACAACAAACCCATAAGATTTTCAAGAAAAGACTCTGCACAATTCTTCAAAACCCTCAATAAGCGCGTTAATGATTATTTCAAGGAGAACGACCTAAAAAAAACAGGGAATTGGAAATTGCACTTAAAGACAGCCGTAATGTTTGCCCTATTTTTGGCACCCTATTTTCTAATATTGACCTTAGGACTCCCAAATTGGGCCAATTTGTTATTGACCATCACCATGGGTGTTGGTATGGCCGGAGTTGGCATGAATGTAATGCATGATGGAAACCACGGTTCCTATTCCAATAAAAAGTGGGTTAACAAACTTATGGGGGGAAGTATTTATATCCTTGCCGGAAACGTTTACAATTGGCAGGTTCAGCACAATGTATTGCACCATACCTACACGAATATTCACGAGCATGATGAAGATTTGGAAGCAGGCAGGATATTAAGGTTTTCCAAACATGCCAAATGGCACAAATTCCATAAATTCCAACATTTTTATTCCATTCTTCTTTACGGTCTTCTAACTTTTAATTGGGCCATTACAACCGATTTTCAACAAATGTATCGCTATACCAAAAGAAAATTAGCTTATGGAAAATTCCCCAACCCCTTCATGAACTGGAGTATGTTGGTCGTTACCAAGCTTATTTATATTACCATTTGGATTATTGTACCAATGGTATTTTTAGATATCGCCTGGTGGAAAATTCTTATAGGATTCTTTATAATGCACTATGTTGCCGGTGTTATTTTGAGCGTGGTATTCCAGTTGGCGCACGTGGTAGATGAAGCGGAAACCCCTTTACCTGAAAAAGACGGTACCATGAAAAATACCTGGGCAATACACCAATTGTTCACGACCGTTAATTTTGGCACTAAAAACCGTATAGTAAACTGGTTTACAGGAGGCTTAAACCATCAAGTGGAACATCATATTTTCCCCAACATAAGCCATATACATTACACAAAAATTGCCAAAATTGTTAAAGAGACAGCAAATGAGTTTAATTTGCCATACAACGAATATAAAACTACAAGAAAAGCTATAATTTCGCACTTCAAACATCTAAAAGAATTGGGCAAAAAACCCACATTACAATATCAGTAAATTATAATAGAAAAATGAAGAACCATTTATCCGATAGGATCAACTCCATGTCCACCTCGGCCACACTGGCTATGGCCGCTAAAGCCAGGGAATTAAAAAGCGAAGGCAAAGATATCATTGGTTTAAGTCTAGGGGAACCTGACTTTAACATACCGGATTTTATCAAAGAAGCTGCCAAACAAGCAATAGACCAAAATTATAGCAGCTACTCCCCTGTGGATGGTTATGCCGATTTAAAGCAGTCCATTGCCAATAAATTTAAAAGGGACAATGGCCTTACTTATGGCCTAAACCAGATTGTAGTATCTACAGGTGCAAAACAATCCTTGGCAAATATTGCTATGGTAATGCTCAACGATGGGGATGAAGTTATTTTACCAGCTCCATATTGGGTAAGCTACAGCGATATTGTAAAATTGGCCGAAGGTGTACCCGTGGAAGTTCCTACGAGTATCGACACCGATTTTAAAATGACTCCAGAACAATTGGAGAAGGCCATTACACCAAAAACCAAAATGATTTGGTTCAGTTCTCCCTGTAATCCAAGTGGATCTGTCTACAATCAGGAGGAATTGGAAGGTCTGGCCACAGTTTTGAGAAAACATCCAAACATTTTTATTGTTTCCGATGAAATATATGAGCATATCAATTTTATTGGTGGCCATGTAAGTATTGCCAATATTGATGGAATGTACGACCGTACCATTACAGTGAACGGAGTTTCCAAAGCATTTGCAATGACTGGATGGCGTATTGGTTACATTGGGGGTCCAGAATGGATTGCCAAGGCATGTAACAAGTTCCAAGGACAGATTACCAGTGGCGCCAATGCAATTGCCCAACGCGCTACAATAGCTGCTCTTGATGCTCCTATTTCTTCCATTAAGTTCATGATCGATGAATTCCACAAAAGACGTGATCTAGTATTGGAATTATTGGGTGAAATAAAAGGATTTAACCTTAACGTACCAGAGGGAGCATTTTACGTATTCCCTGATATCTCCAGCTTTTTTGGAAAAACACTTAACGGGACCTTAATCAATAATGCATCTGATTTTGCACTATACCTTTTGGAAAAGGCAAATGTAGCTACTGTTACAGGTGAAGCCTTTGGAAATGCCAATTGTATTCGTATTTCCTATGCGGCCTCCGAAAAAGAATTGAGAGAAGCCATTGCCAGAATAAAGGCTGTTGTATAAAACACACTTTAATCTTAAAAAAAATGGACGCCCAATCGGCGTCCATTTTTTTTTATGTTTTTGATATTCTAAATACGTTTCCAGAAATATGGCGTTAACAAAATCAACACCGTAAATAGTTCCAATCTACCCAAGAGCATTAGAAACCCGCACCACCATTTACCCAATGCCGGAAGACTATTAAAATTGGCCAAAGGATTTAAGGTACCTAAGGCCGGGCCTACATTCCCCAAGGAAGAAGCGGCCCCTCCAACAGCACTTTCAAAGTCCAACCCCAGCGCACCAAGCACCAAGGATCCAATTATAAAAAGCAACATATAGAGCACAAAGAATGCGATGATATTGTATACAATATTTTCCTGTACTGTCTTATTGTTATACCTAACAGGAATAATGGCATTGGTATGCAGGGTACGTTTAAATTCCAACAAACCATTCTTAATAATAAGCAAATGCCTCATTACCTTGATACCACCAGCGGTAGAACCAGCCGAGCCACCAAGAAAAAACAGCCCAAAAAAGAATATGGTTAAAAAGGGGGTCCAGGAAGTAAAATCGGCCGTTACAAACCCTGTGGTAGTAATTACGGAAACCACTTGAAACAAGGTATGCCTAAAAGCGCTTTCCCACTCTCCAAAAACCATGGGATGAAAATCGGACACCTGCACATTGGCCTGAAAATAGACCACTAAACTCGCAACTATGGTAAAACAAACTATAAAAATGGAGTAGAATTTAAATTCCTCGTCCATTATCACTTTTTGCACCCTTCCCTTAAAGGCATAATAACTTAGCACAAAATTGCTTCCCGCCAAAAACATGAATAGAATCACAATGTACTGTATTAAAGGTTGGTCGTTCCAATAGGCCATACTGGCATTCTTGGTAGAAAAACCTCCAGTGGACAAGGTTGCCAAGGAATGATTTATTGCATCAAAAAAAGACATTCCAGCAAGTTTCAATAATAAGGTCTCGGCCACCGTATAACTAAAGTAAATCAACCATAGTCTTTTAGCCGTATCCGTAATCCTAGGATGCAATTTATCTCCACTTGGTCCAGGAGCCTCCGCCGCAAACAACTGCATTCCACCTATTCCCAAAAGGGGCAATATGGCAATAGCAAGTACTATAATCCCCATTCCACCAATCCAGTGTGTTAGACTTCTCCACAAAAGAATCCCTTCCGGCAAAGCTTCTATATCATCTACTATTGAAGCGCCAGTGGTTGTATAACCAGACATGGTTTCAAAAAAAGCATTGGTAATATCCGGAATAGCTCCGGAAAAGAGATAGGGCAACATACCTGAAGCGGACATGACCAACCATCCAAAGGTAACAATGATGTACCCCTCCTTGCGTTTTACCTCCTTTTTGTGATTGCGGGTATAAAACATGGCCAAAACACCTACCAGCATCGTAACTATGGCAGCCAGGGTAATGTCCAAAGTAGCGCCGTCATCGTAAATTCCACTGACCACTGCAGCCAAAATCATAAAAAAACCATTGCAAAGCAATAGCAATCCCATGAGGTGAATGATAATTTTAGAATTTAAACCCATACTATAGGAATAGCTTTTCAATTTTTGGAATAGCACTTGGCAAACAACATACCACTACCCTATCACCTTCAGTAATCTTAAATCCTCCAAGAGCTATGATCCCTTGATTATCCCGGATTACACCTCCAATAGTAGCTTCCCTAGGAAATTCGAGCTCCCTAATTATTTGCCCGTTCACTTGGGACGTAGGCTTAACAATGAATTCCAAAATCTCCGCATTTAAATTATTCAATCTGGTCATCGCAACTATTTCACCTTTACGGATATGCCTGAAGATATTATTCGCGGCCAATAGTTTTTTATTTAGCAAGGTATCTATACCAATGGAATGAGACAATTGAAAATAATCCATGTTTTCCACTAAGGCAATTGTCTTTTTAACATTCTTGGACTTGGCCACCAAGCAAGACATAATATTCGTTTCCGAATTTCCGGTAACAGCAACAAAAGCATCCATTGCCTCCAGATTTTCCTCTTCCAGCAATTCTACATTTCGTCCATCACCATTAATGATAAGGGCACTCGGTAGTTCATCGGCCAAATCGAAGGCCTTTTCTTTATTTTTCTCTATAAGCTTTACATTGAACTTATTTCTACAGAGATCGCGAGCCGTTTTATAGCCCACCTTACTACCTCCAAGTATCATAACGTTTTTAATCTCCTTTTTCTCTTTGCCGGTGAGCTTATAAAGTTCATCCAACCCCTCTTTGGCAGTTATAAAATAAACCTGATCATTTTCTTTAAAAACGGTATCTCCCCTAGGCACAATGGTATATTGAGTACCCATCCTTTGAATTGCAATGGGCATAAAGTGTAGTTCAGAAAATATTTTTGCCGCTTCTTTAACCGTCTTCCCCACAAAAGGTGCGGTTTTGGGCAAGGAAACACCCACCATTATCAACAGACCTTCCTCGAATTCGTAGGTATTATTAAATGCGGATTGATTTAATAGAAGCTGTATTTCAGTAGCCGCCAAAGCCTCCGGTGAAATAAGCTCATCGATACCCAAATCCGAAAATCTTATGGCTTCTTTATTATGGATAAACTCGGCATTGGATATACGGGCTATTGTTCGCTTACAACCCAATTGTTTGGCCAACATACACAAGGTAATATTGGTAGTCTCGGAAGAAGTTACACCAATTACCAGGTCTGATTTCTCTACCTGGGCATCCTTTAAAATGGCAATTGACGTGGCATCTCCCCTAAGTACCCTAATATCTAAATGGCTATCTGCATATGATAAACTGTCTTTATTACAATCTATCAACGTAATATCCTGAGATTCGTACGACAATAATTTAGCCAAATGAAAACCTACTTCACCTGCTCCTGCAATAATAATTTTCATCTGTTATATAAATTGTTTTTCATCAACCTAAGTGCATAATAATTAATGGTTGGTCCGGTGTTGTTATAATGTTGCACCCTCCGTCACCTACATTTAATTAAAATGGAAACTACATCTGTTTATTTGTATACCTTCCTTTATGATTTGGTATTAAATCCATTTTGCTTAAAAAGTACAGAAGCTTGTTAAGGCCAATTTCAAATAAAATCTGAATATAAGCGGCACAAAATTACACAATTAAATTGGGTTGTATTCCAAAACATGGAAGTTAAAACAAATAAGAGGTCGGTGCTTATTGTAAAAAAATAGAAGTATAACTTTATGTCTATATAGTATCTTTACCAAAAATATACTGATTATGGATAAGAAGGTAACCCCGTATAAAGATTCAACGCTAGGCAAAAAGGAACAGGTAACAAAAATGTTCGATACTATTTCCGGAAATTATGATGGATTGAACAGGGTAATATCTTTTGGAATAGACATTAAATGGAGAAAGCGTGTTGTATCCATAGTTTCCGAAAAACATCCCACAAAAATATTGGACATCGCTACCGGTACGGGGGATTTAGCCATTAATATGACCAAAACAGGTGCTAAGGAAATTATTGGCTTGGACATTTCTCCCGGCATGTTGGAAGTTGGTAAAAGAAAAATCGCTGAAAAAAATTTGCATGGAATTATTAAAATGATAGTGGGCGACAGTGAAAATCTGCCATTCGAAGCCAATTCCTTTGATGCAATTACCGTTGCCTTTGGCGTTCGGAATTTTGAAAATCTAGAAAAAGGCCTGTCCGAAATATATAGGGTATTAAAACCTGGCGGTTCCTTTGTAGTTCTGGAAACCTCCATCCCCACAAAAACACCCTTTAAACAAGGCTATAAATTTTATACTAAATTTATCCTGCCGGCCATTGGGAAGTTATTCTCCAAGGACCGTAGCGCCTATGCTTATTTATCGGAATCCGCAGCTGCCTTTCCACATGGGGAGGCCTTCAACAATATTTTGAATAAAATTGGGTTTATAGGTATAGACAATAGACCACAAACATTTGGGGTTGCCTCCATTTATGTAGCTACAAAGTAAAATATGAAAAACATTCTTATTCTTCTATTGGGTTTTATACTACTAGGCACCAATTCCAATGCCCAGTTCAACGAAAAACCCGTAATGAACCTTGAAAATGAGGACCAGCCATTATTAAATTGGGGATATTTTTTAGGCTTCAATCAATACGACTTTAAATTTGAATACAAAGACGATCTGCCCGATATTCTGGTAGACAAATCCTTCGGCTTTAATGTAGGTCTCATTGGTGAACTACGACTCAACAAATTTTTGGACCTTCGATTTGAACCGGGACTACATTACAATCAGAGAAACTTGGGATTTCCTGGTTTTGATAATGAAAGGGACGCCATCCGAGAGGTGAAATCGACCTATATAAACTTTCCGTTACTCCTAAAAGTGAGCACAAAAAGGCTAGGAAACTGGAAACCATTCCTTGTCGGAGGTGCATCTACCTCTATGAATTTGGGAAGCAACGAACAAAGTTTGGACGATAACAGCAGTGCCACTTTCCGAATGAAAAAGACCACCTATTATTATGAAATGGGTTTTGGGATAGATTTCTACTTGGAATATTTCAAGTTCACGCCTTCCATCCGTGGCGTATTCGCCATTAATGATGAATTAATCCGTGACAACGACCCCAATAGCCCTTGGACAGGCAATATTGAGGCCATGATGACAAGAGGACTTTTTATTAATTTTACGTTTGAATAAAGGACTACCCCCTTCTAATTTCGTTCAATAGAATAGCGGTAGCCGTTGCCACATTTAAACTTTCCGCTGTTTTAGGCCCAAACTGTGGTATACTTATTTTTTTGTCAACCAAATTCTCGATGGCTTTAGACACCCCGTTGGCCTCGTTTCCCATCACCAATACCCCCTTTTTAGGAAATTGTTCCTTATATACCACCGTACCATCCATAAATGCGCCGTAAACAGGAATATCCATTTGGCTAAAAATCTGCTCCAAATCCTCATACACAATATTTACCCTGCTTATGGACCCCATGGTAGCCTGCAAAACCTTAGGATTATAACAATCTACAGAATTGGATGAACAAATTAGGTTTGTAATACCAAACCAATCGCATAGACGGATAATAGTACCCATATTTCCCGGATCCCGAACATCATCCAAGGCAATTACCCAGTCAGAAAAGTCTATTTGCTCTGGCACAGGAAAATGAAAAACACCCAACACCTTATTGGGCGTGGACAATCCACTCATTTTTTTTAAATCCCCCTCACTTATCAATTCAACAAAATCATCATTCTGCCCCAATACGGTGCTATCCGTGACATATATTTTATAAACCTTAAGAGTGGATTCCAATAGCTCTTTTACAGTCTTGATTCCCTCTATAACAAACAACTTATTTTGCGTTCGGTACTTTTTTTGCTGTAAATTTTTTATAAATTTTATTTGGCTTTTAACAACCATACAAATAATGTATTTTTGACTTCTATGAGGACACGGCCGTGTATGTATTTTAACATTACGAAAATAGGATTATTATTGCTAGTAATTGCAATTACCTCGTGCAATGCCACAAAAAGAGTTGGTGAAGATGAACTCTTATTAACCAAAAATCTACTTTACGCCGATAGTGTTAAAGTAACCGACGACGATATCCACAGCCTTATTTTTCAAAAACCGAACAGCACCTTATTGGGATACCCGCTTAGACTAAACCTATATAATCTGGCCAAGAAAAACCCGGATTCCTCCTATCAGGTTTGGTTACACAAAAAAGAAAAAAGGGAGCAGCGCCTCATCAATATTTTATCCAAAAAACAGGTAGAAAGATTAGGGGAATCCTTTTTGGTCAAAGGAGCCAGTGTTTGGCTCAAGAATATAGGCGAACCACCCACCATCATTGATACCTCAAGAACAAGAAGGTCATTACAAAGATTAAATGCCTACTACAAAAGCAAAGGATACTTTAATAATAACACCACCTATACTATAGATAGCACCAATAAAAAACAAAGGGCTATAATTAACTATAAATTGGATTTGGGCAACCCTTACCTAGTAGACTCCATATCCACTAAAATCACCTCTTCCGCTTTAGACTCCATACATAAAGCGTACAAGAAAAATTCATTTATAAAACCGGGCCAGCGAATAGATTTGGACAATTTCAACAACGAAAGGGAGCGACTGACCAATCTTTTTAGAAATACTGGAATCCACAATTTTCAGGAAAGCTCTATTTCCTATGATCTTATTGGGGACACCACCAAATTGGGAAGCAATCAAAAATTGGATATTCTTTTAAATATTGAAGATCTAAAAACAAGAACCGACAATGCCCTTTCTACTTCAAAATATAAGGTACATTCCTTTAAGAAAATTAATATTTACACCAACTACACCTTTGACAATGGATTGGACAGTGTAAATAAGCTGGATTATAAGGACTTTACCATCTACTATCAAGGCAAATTGCGTTACAAGCCAAAAACGCTTACAGATGCCGTTTTCCTTAAAAAGGATAGTATCTACAGAGAAATTGATCGTATAAGGACCTACAGACAGATCACTAACCTAAACACTTTTAAATATCCTAATATTGAGTTTGTTGAAGATAGTGTGGCGGCCAAATTAACGGCCAACATCTACCTTTCCCCCCGGCCAAAATATTCCTTGGGCACCGATTTTGATGTAACCCACTCCAACATCCAATTTTTGGGTATTGCGTTCAGTCCGTCCCTACAAGCAAGAAATTTGTTCAAAGGAGCAGAAAACCTAAGCCTTTCGGGAAGGATAAGCGTAGGTGCCTCCAGTGATCCAGACATAGTAGATAACCGCTTCTTTAACATTTTGGAAACGGGAGGGGATATCAACCTTAATTTACCCCGGATTTGGTTCCCGTTCGTAAAGACATCGAGAATTATACCTAATTACATGCTTCCCAAAACCAAATTATCCATTGGAACGAGTTTTCAACAAAATATTGGTTTGGACAAGCAGACCTTTAATACGGTTTTTGGTTATAATTGGTCACCATCAGATTTCAAAAAGAATACGTTGGAGCTGTTAAATGTGCAATTTGTGCGCAATGTAAACCCCAATAGATTCTTTACGGTCTATCAGAACACCTATGAAAATTTGGATGAAATTGCCGACAATTATGAGAACGAACCGGCACTTTCCGATTTTTATGAGACCGCTGAAGGCAGTACAGATCCACAATTAATTATTCCCGAAGGTACTACGGGTTTTACAAACGCCATCCTCAACGGGGAAGTAGCTTCCAGCACATCGGATTACGACGACATAAGTAGTATTGAAGAAAGAAGAATAAGACTTACAGAAAACAATTTAATATTCGCAAGTAACTTCACGTATAACAAAAACAACAAGAAGGGCATTACCGATGATGATTTTTATCAGTTTAGGTTCAAATTGGAAAGTGCCGGAAATCTATTGTCCGGGATTTCCAATATAATTCCGTTTGACAAAAGTGATGACGACAAACTTTTGGTTTTCGGCGTCCCCTATTCCCAATACATTAAAACTGAATTCGACTTTATAAAACATTGGAGTTCCTCTGGAACCAATGTACTGGCCTTCAGGAGTTTTTTCGGCATTGCGATACCTTATGGAAATTCGGACAACATCCCATTTGTTCGGAGTTATTTTGCAGGTGGATCTAACGATAACCGAGCTTGGCTACCTTATTCCCTGGGACCGGGAAGAACAGAGGATGTAAACGATTTTAACGAAGCAAATTTAAAAATCGCTTTTAATTTGGAGTATAGATTTCCATTGGTAGGCGATATTAAAGGAGCTATTTTTGCCGATGCCGGTAATATTTGGAATGCCTTCGACAATGTTACCGATGAGAAGGCCAACTTCGAAAACTTGGGCTCCCTAGCAGACATAGCATTGGGCACCGGCCTTGGGATCCGTTACGATTTCACCTATTTCGTGTTCAGGTTGGATATGGGTTTAAAAACCTATAATCCGGCCGAAGAATCCTCCAAAAGATGGTTTAGAGACTATAATCTGTCCAACGCGGTATTCAACATAGGTATAAATTATCCTTTTTAGAGCTGAATATTTTATTACTTTTGTCCCATCATTTTAATTAACTACACTAAAATAAGATTATGGCACACAATATTAAACCAGGAGTTGCAACCGGAGATGAGGTTCAGAAGATTTTCAACTATGCCAAAGAAAAGGGATTTGCCTTACCTGCTGTTAATGTTATAGGATCAAACACGATTAATGGAGTTTTGGAAACTGCAGCCAGTTTAAATGCTCCTGTAATAATACAGTTCTCTAACGGAGGTGCACAATTCAATGCTGGAAAAGGATTATCCAATGACGGTCAGCAAGCAGCCATTTTGGGTGCCGTTGCCGGAGCTAAACACGTTCACCAATTGGCAGAAGCCTACGGTGCTACCGTAATATTGCATACAGACCATTGTGCCAAAAAATTATTACCTTGGATAGACGGTTTATTGGATGCAAGTGAAAAGCATTTTAAGGAAACGGGCAAACCTCTATATAGCTCTCACATGATCGACCTATCAGAGGAACCGATAGAAGAGAATATTGAAATTTGTAAAAAGTATCTTGCTAGAATGAGCAAGATGGGAATGACCTTGGAAATAGAATTGGGAATCACCGGAGGTGAAGAGGATGGTGTGGATAACTCTGATGTAGACGATTCCAAGCTATACACCCAACCAGAGGAGGTTGCCTATGCTTATGAGGAATTATCCAAAGTAAGCCCTAAATTTACAATTGCAGCCGCTTTTGGAAATGTACATGGTGTATATAAGCCAGGAAACGTAAAATTGACTCCGAAAATTTTAAAAAATTCTCAGGAATTCATTACTAAAAAATACGGTGTGGAACACAACCATATCGATTTTGTTTTCCATGGCGGATCAGGTTCTACGGTGGAAGAAATACGTGAAGCCATTGGTTATGGTGTCATTAAGATGAATATAGATACCGATTTACAATATGCCTTCTTGGAAGGGATTCGGGACTATGTTCAAGGCAAAAAAGATTATTTACAGTCTCAGATCGGTAATCCAAATGGTGCCGACGAGCCAAACAAAAAATATTATGACCCACGTGTTTGGTTAAGAGAAGGAGAGAAAACTTTTGTTACACGTCTAAAAAAGGCATTTGAAGACCTTAATAACGTGAATACCCTATAATCCCCCAACCCTAAAAGAAAACTTATGTCGTCTTGGTTCAAAAGAAAGGAAAAAGGAATACAAACCGCTACCGATCAGAAAAAGGATACTCCAAGAGGCCTTTGGTATAAATCACCAACGGGTAAAATTGTTGAGTCCGATGAGTTGGCAAAGAATTATTATGTTAGCCCAGAGGATGATTATCATGTTAGAATTGGTAGTAAGGAATATTTTGAAATTCTATTCGACAAAAACAAATTTACCGAGTTGGATGCCAAATTGTCCTCCAAAGATCCCTTAAAGTTCGAGGACACGAAAAAGTACGTTGAACGCTTAAAGGCAGCAGAGGCAAAAACTGGACTTAAAGATGCCGTTAGGACTGCAGTGGGCAAATCACTTGGTAAAGATGTAGTCATTGCCTGTATGGATTTCAGCTTTATTGGCGGTTCTATGGGTAGTGTGGTAGGTGAGAAAATTGCAAGAGGTATAGACTATGCTATTAAAAAGAAAATTCCCTTTGTAATGATTTCCAAATCTGGAGGTGCACGTATGATGGAAGCCGCATTATCACTTATGCAATTGGCCAAGACATCTGCTAAATTGGCACAGCTTGCTGATGCTGGCATCCCTTATATTTCACTCTGTACAGATCCAACCACGGGCGGAACTACTGCTTCCTATGCCATGCTGGGCGATATAAATATTTCTGAACCTGGGGCATTGATCGGTTTTGCCGGCCCACGCGTTGTTAAAGAAGCTACTGGTAAAGAATTGCCAGAAGGGTTTCAAACCGCTGAATTTCTACAGGAACATGGATTTTTAGATTTTATAGTCCATCGAAGAGATCTTAAAAAGAAAATCAATCTTTATATAGATTTAATAGAAAACAATCCAGTTAGAGGATAAGTATAAAAGGCCCTGTTAAGTAAATCAGGGCCTTTTTTTTGAACTCGTTTTACTTGTTGAACCTTCTTAAGAATATTTCCTTGGTCTCTCCATTGGGAAATGTAAGCATGCCTTTGGCATCACAAGTGCCATCCCCAAAATCGAGACTAACCGAAGTATCATTTTTAGACACCTCTACCACCCCGCTGACCAAAAATCTGCAGGATAATTCCCTGCGTAATGGACTAATGGTTTCCCTGGAGTAAACATCCCCCGTTTTACCAGTGTAAGTACCTTGAGCAGAGATAAGGAATACATTATCAGCCCAAAATCCCGAACCATAACCTTCTATCCATTCCCGTGTTCTATCACCCGTAAAACTGGCAGCACTTCCATCTGGCCATACGCCATTATAACTGGCAACAGCATGGGATTCTGGATTGCCATTGTCATTGGACCGTTTTCTATCCAAACTGGCACCACCCTCAACAGCCACTTCGTTAAAGGTGAAATTCTCCAAGGACAGACTTATGGTTTTAGTTGCCATGTCTACCTCCTTTTCATAACTCAAATGGATAATCCCACTTAACAAATTGCCATTGGGCAGCTCACAGCCCTCTCCAAAATCTATATCAGTTTCCTTTTTGCCATTGACAATCACCGTAGTTATGGTAACACAGTCCGGTAGGTAATTGGAAATAAAGAACGCTTTTGATGTTGCTCTGATCTCTTCGGTAGCATAAACATCTTCTCCAATGTTGGCAATTTCTTCTGAAATTAAATCCGCTTCATCGCTGGCTACAAGTTCTACCACTTCTATAGAGGATCCCTCATCAATAGTAGTGGAATCTTCATTGTCACAGGAACCCATCACCAATACAACCATTAGCGCTATTCCTTTAATGCTCATTTTTATCAGTCTTTTTTTCATGATTTTAAATTTAATTGTTTTTCAAAAAGTCATATGTCATTCGCGATTATATAGCTAGCTTATTAATACGATCGTTTACCGCTCATTTCATTATAACATTTCATTAACATTTATTAATTTGACGGTGATTAAGTCAAAAAGTTTAATCTACCTTTCAAAAAACATTATGTTTACTCAAGGTTTCTAAAAAAAAGTCTATCTTTGCGCCCTGATTGAAAATCAATCATGTACATAAAAATCATTAAAATAATATTGGAATGTATTTAACTAAGGAAGTAAAAGCCGACATCTTCAAGAAACACGGCGGGGAAGAAAAAAACACAGGTTCTGCTGAAGGACAAATTGCTTTGTTCACCCACAGAATTAATCATTTGACCGAGCATTTAAAAAGAAACCGTAAGGATTTCAACACGGAGCGTTCATTGGTGAAACTGGTTGGTAAGAGAAGATCTCTTCTAGATTATTTAATTAAAAAAGATATTGTTAGATATCGTGCTATAATTAAAGAATTAGGAATTAGAAAATAAATTACAAAAAGGGGAAAAGTTAACTTTTCCCCTTTTTTACAATATCAATATTACAATTTACCGTATTATTGTAAAGTCCCAAAGGGTTTCCATTGGGCAAAACAAAAAGCTTGCACATAGTTTTTCATTGGTCAACAACACACAACTACAACACAACAACGTCGTCTATAACAGACGAAAGACCATTGTTTAACAAACCTGTAACGACACAGGTTTTAATTCGTATTTATGATACCAAAAGTATTTAAAGAGGTCATTGACCTTGGAGACGGTAGGGAAATTTCTATCGAAACCGGAAAATTGGCAAAACAGGCCCATGGTTCTGTTGTTGTACAATCTGGAAAATGTATGTTGTTATGTACAGTAGTTTCCAATTACAAACAAAGTGATGTGGATTTCCTTCCACTAACGGTAGATTACCGTGAAAAATTTGCTGCATCTGGACGTTACCCTGGAGGTTTCTTCAAAAGAGAAGCAAGACCTAGTGACGGTGAGGTATTGACCATGAGATTGGTAGACAGAGTTTTACGTCCACTTTTCCCAAAGGATTACCATGCAGAAACTCAGGTAATGATCCAATTAATGTCCCATGATGACGATGTAATGCCCGATGCTATGGCAGGATTGGCAGCTTCTGCAGCTATCCAACTTTCAGATTTTCCATTTGAATGTGCTATTTCAGAAGCCAGAGTAGGTCGTGTAGATGGTAAATTTATTATTAACCCTACGCGTGCTCAATTAGAAGTATCAGATATTGATATGATGATAGGTGCTTCAGCTGATTCTGTAATGATGGTTGAAGGTGAGATGAAAGAAATCTCGGAAGAGGAAATGGTGGAAGCCATTAAATTTGCACATGATGCCATTAAGGTACAATGTGCTGCTCAGCTAAGGTTGGCTGAAGCATTTGGCAGAAAAGAGGTTCGTGAATACGATGCTGAAAGAGAGGATGCAGATTTGGCAAAGAAAATCCACGATATGGCTTATGACAAAGTATATGCCATAGCCAAAGCTGGTTCAGCCAAACATGAGAGAAGCGCAGCTTTCGATGCTATAAAAGAGGAAATTAAGGCTACTTTCTCCGAAGAGGAATTGGCAGATTTTGGAGATTTGGTTTCCAAATATTATTACAAGGCAGAAAAAGCCGCAGTAAGAGATCTTACCCTAAACGACGGACTTCGTTTGGATGGTAGAAAAACAGATGAAATTAGACCAATCTGGTGTGAAGTTGATTATTTGCCTTCTACACACGGTTCTGCTATTTTTACCCGTGGGGAAACACAAGCATTGGCTACGGTTACCTTGGGGACTTCCAGAGAAGCCAACCAAATAGACATGCCATCTTTTGAAGGGGAAGAAACTTTCTATTTACATTATAACTTTCCTCCCTTCTCAACAGGAGAAGCAAGACCTATTAGAGGTACATCACGTAGGGAAGTAGGACACGGTAATTTGGCCCAACGCGCCTTAAAAGGTATGGTTCCTGATGAATGTCCTTATACTGTACGTGTAGTTTCTGAAGTATTGGAATCCAACGGTTCATCTTCAATGGCCACTGTATGTGCCGGGACAATGGCCTTAATGGATGCCGGGGTTCAATTAAAAAAACCAGTTTCCGGAATTGCCATGGGATTAATTTCCGATAGCGAAACAGGAAAGTACGCTGTATTATCCGATATCCTTGGAGATGAGGATCACCTTGGTGATATGGACTTTAAGGTCACTGGAACTGCAGATGGTATTACCGCTTGTCAAATGGACATTAAGGTAAAAGGATTGTCCTATGAAATTTTGGTCAATGCCTTAAAGCAAGCTAGCTCTGGTCGTTTACACATCCTAAGTAAACTAGTTGAAACCATTGCTGCTCCAAATGCAGATGTTAAATCACATGCACCTAAAATGGTCACCAGAGTTATTCCTGGTGAGTTTATTGGAGCATTGATCGGACCTGGAGGTAAGGTAATCCAAGAATTACAAAAAACTTCCAAAACAACGATTGTTATCAATGAAGATCCAGTTACAGAAGAAGGTATTGTGGAAATTCTAGGTACTTCGCAAGAAGGTATTGATATGGTACTAGCCAAAATCGATTCTTTATTGTTTAAACCAGTAGTGGGCAGCGCATACGAAGTTAAGGTAATTAAAATGTTGGATTTTGGTGCCGTAGTTGAATATTTGGACGCTCCAGGTAACGAAGTATTGCTTCATGTATCTGAATTGGCATGGGAACGTACCGAAAATGTTTCCGATGTGGTAAATATGGGAGATGTTTTTGATGTTAAGTACTTCGGTGTAGACCCAAGAACAAGAAAGGAAAAAGTATCCCGTAAAGCTTTATTGCCAAAACCTGAAGGTTTTAAGGAAAGACCACCACGAGAAGATCGCGGTAGAAATGACAGGGGCAACGATCGAAATAGAGATAGAGATCGCAAGCCAAGAAGGGACTAGTTCTTAAATAACAGTCACAAACTAAAAGCCACGTTGAATCCTTTTTTAAGGGAGAACGTGGCTTTTTTCATGCATTTCAACTAAAAAAGTAAAATAAAAGGGACCATTTGTAACATTTCTAACTTTTGAACGTATAACCTAATGCAGCTTATGCTTAATGCACATAATTTAGAAAGAAAAAATTTCGATGAGACAGCTTAAAATTACAAAACAGGTTACCAATAGAGAAACTGCTTCTTTGGACAAATACCTACAAGAAATTGGTAAGGTCGATTTAATTACAGCAGATGAAGAAGTAGAATTGGCACAACGGATCAAGGCCGGTGATCAACTTGCACTTGAGAAATTGACCAAGGCCAATTTACGATTTGTGGTTTCCGTTGCAAAGCAATACCAAAACCAAGGTTTAACACTTCCCGATTTGATCAACGAAGGTAACCTTGGCTTGATTAAGGCTGCACAACGTTTTGATGAAACGCGTGGGTTTAAATTTATATCCTATGCAGTATGGTGGATACGCCAGTCTATCTTACAAGCCTTGGCCGAACAGTCGCGTATTGTAAGATTACCATTGAACAAAATTGGGTCTATCAATAAAATAAATAAGACGTTCGCCTTCTTGGAGCAAGCCCATGAAAGACAACCTTCTGCGGAAGAGATTGCCAAAGAATTGGACATGACCGTTGAGGATGTAAAACAGTCCCTTAAAAATTCAGGTCGTCATGTATCCATGGATGCGCCTTTGATTGACGGTGAGGATTCCAACCTTTACGACGTATTGCGTAGTGGGGAGTCGCCCAACCCAGACAGGGAATTGTTGCACGAATCCCTTAGGACCGAAATAGAGAGAGCTTTGGAAACTTTAACCCCAAGGGAAGCGGATGTTATTCGTTTATACTTTGGATTGGCAGGGCAACATTCTATGACATTGGAAGAAATTGGCGAAACCTTTGACCTAACCAGGGAAAGAGTTCGTCAAATAAAGGAGAAGGCTATTAGAAGGTTGAAACACACCTCAAGGAGCAAAATCCTAAAAACATATCTTGGTTAACCCAAACAATTAAAATTTTTGCGCAAACGCCTATCCCCATTGGAATGCTAGTGCAAAAATCGTAAATTGTGGACAGTAACAACAGTTATCATGACTGTTCGTTTTTTGATTGATGAATAAACTCCGGCTGATTACCGGAGTTTTTTCGTTTATACGACCAACTAAAAATACTGTTACACTATTTGTTACACTATTTTAAAGCAAAAAACTTGATTTATTGCAATTGCATTCCCTACGCATCAAGCCTATTACTAGAAAGCCCCTTATCTTTGTACCATAATCCATAATATTGCAATGGCCAAAGACCTACTTCTAATAACCCCTCCCTTTACACAATTGAACACCCCTTATCCGGCCACGGCATATTTAAAGGGTTTTTTAAACACCAAAAGAATTAGCGGTTTTCAAATCGACTTGGGCATTGAAGTTATTTTACAACTGTTTTCAAAAGGCGGATTGCAGGAAATCTTTGACCTAGCCCATAAAAACAATTCAATAATCTCCGACAATAGCCAAAGAATATATGCCTTAAAAGAGGAATATTTAAAAACCATAGATTCCGTTATTTCCTTTTTGCAGGGACACAATAGCACATTTGCCAGACAAATATGCACTCCTAATTTTTTGCCTCAAGCAGCGAGATTTGATCAATTGGACGATTTGGAATGGGCCTTTGGCACCATGGGCAATCAGGATAAGGCCAAACATTTGGCAACCTTATACCTTGAAGACCTGTCCGATTTTATAGTAGAATGTATTGATGAAAATTTTGGATTTAGTCGGTATGCGGAACGATTGGGAAGAAGTGCCAACTCCTTTGATGAATTGTACAGTCATCTGCAAAATAAAATCACATATATAGATCAGATCACCTTAAGCCTTTTACAAGAAAGGTTGATTAAGGTAAATCCTAAACTGGTGTGTTTTTCAGTGCCCTTTCCTGGCAATTTATACAGCGCTTTTAGATGTGCCCAATTTATAAAACAAAACTTTCCGAAGATTAAGGTCTCTATGGGCGGGGGATTTCCGAACACGGAATTGAGGTCGGTTTCTGATACCCGAGTTTTTGATTTCTTTGATTATATTACTTTGGATGATGGCGAAGTGCCATTGGAACTTTTAGCGGCCCATTGCAAAGAGCACAATTCCAATGACAGTACTGCCGAATTCAAAAGAACCTTTTTAATCAAGGACGAGGCCGTATTTTACAATAACCTATCTACAAGGACAGATTACAAACAAAGTGAGGTGGGCACTCCTGATTATTCCGATCTTTTATTGGATAAGTACATCTCTGTTATAGAAATCGCCAATCCAATGCACAGTCTGTGGAGTGATGGCAGATGGAACAAACTTACCATGGCACATGGTTGCTATTGGGGAAAATGCACCTTTTGCGACATCTCCTTGGACTACATAAAAATCTATGAGCCCATTGCTGCCAAACTATTAGTGGACCGCATGGAGGAACTCATAGAACAAACAGGTGAACGTGGATTTCATTTTGTGGATGAAGCAGCACCCCCAGCCTTAATGAGGGCCTTGGCGCTTGAAATAATAAATCGCCGATTGATCGTTACATGGTGGACCAATATTAGATTTGAAAAAAGCTTCAGCCAAGACCTCTGCCTATTATTAAAGGCATCAGGTTGCATTGCCGTTTCAGGTGGTTTGGAAGTGGCTTCGGACCGATTGTTGGCCTTGATACAGAAAGGGGTTACCGTGGAACAGGTGGCCAAGGTGACCCGTAATTTTACCGAAGCGGGCGTTATGGTTCATTGTTATCTAATGTACGCCTACCCCACCCAAACCGTCCAAGAAACGGTGGACAGTCTGGAAATGGTACGCCAAATGTTTCAAGCTGGTATTCTGCAATCCGGTTTTTGGCATCAATTTGCCTTGACGGCACATAGTCCGGTGGGCCTCAACCCCTCTGATTACCACATAATACCCGACTATCAACCCATAACATTTGCCAATAATGATATCCAGTTCACGGATACTACCGGTATTGATCACGAACGCTTTAGTTTCGGATTAAAAAAATCGCTCTTTAACTTTATGCACGGAATTTGTTTTGATCACCCCTTGCAGGAGTGGTTCGATTTCAAAATTCCAAAAACCACAATTTCGCCCAATTTCATAGAAAAGGCATTGCTTGAAGAACCAGTTTTAACGACCAAACCGAATGCCAAAATAGTTTGGTTGGGAAGTACCCCTATTGCACAGACCCTTACAAAATCTAAAAAAGGACTTACCTGGGAATTGCTAAAATTGACCTTTCACGACAAGGTTGGCGCTATTTCCATAACGGTAGATAATAAACAAGGGGAATGGCTAAGGGAAACTTTGGGACATTTATCGGACCCAAAAGGAAAAACCATCACCTTTGGCCAGCTTAAAACCGATTTCGAATCACACTTTGAAGATTTTGAATTGTTCTGGTATTCCAAACCTTTACAGACCTTAAGGAGTCATGGTCTATTAACGTTGTAAACCTTAAAAACAGATTCCCTCAACACGTTAAGTATATCACAATTAACAGCTTACCCTAAAATCTATTCAGTAACTTTAAATGTTATTTTTAGTTTAAATCATTAATAATGAGGTTACTAAAATCACATAAACCCACCTACCAAACTCTTTTTTTTTAACCTCCAATTTTCCCCCTCCAATTAAGCTTTCTGCATATGTTTTTATTGATAAAATATAGAAAAAAGAGGAGTCCAGCTACCCCTTTAAAAAACGGGGCGTAACCGAAAAGCCACACGAGTAGGAAAAAATATAGGTACTATGAAAAAAGTTGTAGTTCAATTTGACTTTCGTGGAATGACCACGAAACAGTACGACCAATGTTGGGTAGAAATCAGAAAAGCTGGTCATGCCCACCCTAAAGGATTGCTGCATCACTATGGTGCACCTGTTTCCAATGGAATGTTGATTGTTGATATCTGGGAATCGGCAGAGCGTTTTGAAGCATTTGGAAAAACACTAATGCCGATTTTAGAAAAATTACAAATCCCCAAAACAAAGCCTAACATTCTACCCTTGCATTATGAGTACAATGGTAATTTAGTTGCTCATTAAAAACACTTCATCCAACTACAAGCCAAATAGACCATATTAACAACAGGAGAAGCATTGAATTATCAATGCTTCTCCTTTTAATAACTATAGCAATATGTTACCAAATTCCAGATCATGCCATAGCGGCCTCTCCCTTGATACCAGATTCCAATAGCCCTTTATTTTTGATCAACCACGTTTTAAAGGGCATCAAACTGGGATTTAATTCCCTGGTGAAATTTACATCACGGGCCCCGCAGAAATCATCTTCAAATTCATTTTTAAATTGAAACATATTTCCTAGATCATCTGCACCGGGAAATCCCAATTTCCTGTAATCATCTGCAGGAATATCATTAAAACCAATTTCAATTCCGAATACCTTTGTAAAAGCTTCAGCCATTTCGTTCCCTGTTAGATGCTCACCGGATATGCCTACTGTTTTATTTTGATACTTTTTACCGGCCTTAAAAATTCCCAAAGCAGATTTACCTATATCTTCAGCGGCAATCCCTGGTAGCTTTGCACTGCCAATAGGCATGGTTATCCACAATTTACCATCCATCCCCCTGGCAGGACCTGAGCCAAAATATATAAAATTGTCCCAATAAAACGAAGTTAGCAGCAAAGTATAGGGCACACCACTTTGTTCAAAGTAGGTGTTCGAGGCTCCTTTGCCATCAAAATGGGGCACTTTATAATCCCCCATTAAGGTTGGCATTCGATTATCACTTAATGGAACCCACTTACGCGTATCTTCAAGAGTGGACCAAATTACATGTTTCAATCCAGCCTCTTTGGCCGCTTGTGCCATATTTTTGGCTTGCTCCATCTCCTTTTCGGGAGAATAATGATCCCAAAAAAAAGTTACACAATAGGCCCCATAAGCTCCTTTAAAAGCCTTAACAATACTATCCTTGTCGTCCAGATCGGCCATTACCACCTCAGCTCCCAATTCCTTTAATTCCTGGGCTTTTTTTGACTTAACATCCCTGGTTATTGCCCTTACAGCAAATTCCTTTTTACCATCTTTTAAGATTGCGCGGACCAATCCGCCACCTTGGGCCCCAGTAGCCCCTACTACAGCAATAATTTTCCTTTTTTCCATAATAAATTACATTTTAGATTAATCAATTACATCGAAGTATATCTTGAAGTGAACCAAATTCTCAACTTCATAATTATCAGGAAAGGAGTTTCCATGGCATTACCCATTTCAATTTCACAATGGAATATAAACGCCTTTCCACATCTGTGTTTTGCTGATTTTAATTACGATCTAATTAAAATCTTATAAAAAGGGGGACATTGTGATCATATTTCACCCAACTATTTTAATAATTAGGATTTTCGAAGAATGCTTTCATCTACATTTCACTGATTGAATTCACCATTGAACAAGAAACAAAACAATTCTAAATTTAATAAATTACCTTTTTCCATTTAAATTTCCTTAGTTAAGGTTAAGCCAATTTTATAGTATTTAATTTTAACATTATTCATTGAGGACAGACTTTAGCGAGCTGATATACTGTTTTTTACAATTAGCAGCTTAGAGATAAATTCATACAAAGGGTTAAGCCTGAATTTACCTTACCTTTGTATTCATCATTGCCAAAACTAGTATCCATATGAATTTTAAAGAATTAAAGCTAAATAAACATCTCTTGAGAGCGGTCGCAGAAATGAACTATAACGACCCCACTGCTATTCAAGAAATCGCCATTCCATTAGTTTTACAGAAAAATGACATTATTGCCTCTGCCGAAACAGGAACGGGAAAAACAGCCGCTTTTGCCCTTCCCATATTACAACTGTTATTTGACAAGCAGGAAACTTCTGAAAAAGGTAAAAAAATAAAAGCCTTAATAATTAGTCCTACGCGGGAGTTGGCATCACAAATTCATGAGAGTTTTATAGATTATGGCAAGCACACCCATTTAACCTCGGCCGTTATTTATGGTGGAACACGGATAGAACCGCAAATATCCACCTTAAGAAAGGGAGTGGATATCTTAGTGGCAACCCCAGGTAGATTATTGGACCTGCACAAGCAGGATGTGGTTAATTTGGATTATGTAGAAACTTTAGTTTTGGATGAGGCGGACTTAATGCTGGATATGGGATTTATAGATGACGTTAAAAAAATAGAGCGATTATGTCCTAAGGAAAAGCAAACTTTGTTGTTTTCTGCCACCATGCCTTTTAAAGTGGTTCAATTGGCGGATAATATTTTAAAAGACCCCAAGAAAGTGGCCATAACGCCTACTTCTTCGGCAGCAGCTACCGTACATCAGTTATTATATTATACCCCAAAACCCGATAAGATAGAATTGTGCCTTTATCTACTGAGAAATACAATAAAAGGCAATATCCTTATTTTTAGACGTACAAAATTCGGAGTGGATAAATTGGAAAAAACACTCCTGAACAATAATTTCAAGGCAGGAAGTTTACATGGCGATAAGTCCCAGGACGAGCGCCAAGAAGCCTTAGGGAAATTCAAGAAAGGAGAGACCAACATTTTAGTGGCTACTGATGTTGCGGCACGCGGATTGGACATAGACGATCTGGACGCCGTTATCAACTTTGACCTTCCCAACATACCAGAAACTTATGTTCACCGTATAGGAAGAACGGGAAGGGCAGGTAACACCGGGACATCCTATGCCTTTTGTTCTGCGGATGAAAAAGGATATTTGTCAACTATTCAAAAACTGATGCAGAAGCACATTGAAGTTGTTGAAGACCATCCTTACCCACTAGATCCCAAGGCCAAACCGGAAGTACACAAAAAACAAGGCAGCAAACACAAGAAAGGAAGGAAATCCGTAGCATCCAAAAAGAAAAAGAAGCGTTGGTATTGATAGTGCATTTACCTAAAAACAGCGAGGTAAACACAATGCGCAAACACTTACCCCTATTCCCTTAAACCATATCATTTTATTACCTTTGTAGAATTAATTTGAGTTAAAGTAATGGACGAAAAGATTATTGCCCCTTCCCTATTGGCAGCCGATTTTGCCAACTTACAGCGAGATATTGAAATGGTTAACCACAGTGATGCCGATTGGCACCACATAGATATTATGGATGGTGTTTTTGTACCCAACATATCTTTTGGCATGCCAGTCCTTAAAGCAATTGCAGCCCACGCCACAAAAACTTTGGACGTGCATTTAATGATTGTTGACCCGGACCGCTACATCAAGACCTTTGCCGAACTGGGCGCCAATAATTTAACCGTTCACTACGAAGCCTGTCCGCATCTACACCGCACATTGCAGGCTATAAAGGCCGAAGGGATGGCGGCTGGTGTAGCGTTAAACCCACATACCAATATCAACTTGTTGGAAGACACTATAAATGACATTGACCTTGTTTGTGTCATGAGCGTAAACCCAGGATTTGGCGGACAATCATTTATTGAAAACACCTACGAAAAAATAAGGGCCTTAAAAGAACTCATAGATAGAAAAAGTGCACATACTCTTATAGAAATCGATGGTGGTGTTACCTCTGAAAACGCAAAGCAACTTATAGATGCCGGTGCAGATGTTTTGGTGGCTGGAAGCTTTATTTTTAGAAGCGATGACCCAACCCAAACAATTAAGGAACTTAAAAAAATTATAGGATAATGAAGATTTGGGATGTTGTAATTGTTGGAGGTGGGCCAATTGGGATTGCCTGTGGATTGGAAGCTAAAAAAAAAGGATTGTCGTATATAATCCTTGAAAAGGGATGTATCGTTAATTCACTTTATAATTATCCGTTAAACATGCAGTTCTTTTCATCTTCGGAAAAATTGGAAATTGATGAAATTCCTTTCATCAGCATTGAGGCGAAACCGAAAAGAAATGAGGCCCTGGAATATTATAGGCGAATAGTCACCTCTAACCAATTAAATATTTCCCTTTTTGAAAAAGTAAATTCAATCAATAAAATTGACGGGTATTTTAACATTGTCTCCGAAAAAAGTACTTATAAATCAACCAATGTAATCATTTCAACAGGCTTCTATGATATCCCCAACAAAATGAATGTACCTGGGGAAGATTTAAAAAAAGTAACGCATTATTACAAGGATCCACACTTTTATTCCAACCAGCAAGTAGCGGTCATTGGGGCAAGCAATTCAGCCATAGATGCTGCTCTGGAATGTTATAGAAAAGGAGCGGAAGTCTCCTTGATCATTCGTGGACCAGAGGTGGGCCAACGTGTAAAATATTGGGTAAGACCGGATATTATAAATAGAATTGAGGAAGGGAGCATCAAAGTCTATTACAATAGTGTGGTAAAGGAAATTACAGAAGATGAAATTATCCTGAATTCACCAACTGGAACCATAAGTTTAAAAAATGATTATGTATTGGCCCTTACGGGTTATATGCCCAATTTTAGTTTTCTGGAAAAAATAGGAATCCAATTATCCAAAGATGAGAAAAGACTTCCACAGTATAATCCGGAAACCATGGAAACCAATATTGAGAATTTATATTTGGCGGGAGTAATCTGTGGAGGAATGGAAACCCATAAATGGTTTATAGAAAACTCAAGGATACATGCCAAAATGATTATGGAGAATATTGTACAAAATATTAAATCAATTACTAATCAGCCAGTTAACCTAGGCTAACTGGCCGTTAAGTGATAGACTATTTAGAATGTGCCATTTTTTGCAGTCTGTCCAACGCCTCTATATAATAATAATCTGCATAAATCAAGGCCACATCAATTTCATGGCCTAAGGATTTAGCTCCCGTGGAATGTACTAAAAAGGAATCTGTTTTCCCCACTCCAGAATATTGCTCTGAACTCAAGGATTCCATCATGCGCATAGCAGCATTGTAATACCGCTCCTGATTCATTTTGTCTTCTACCAAAGTGCTTAGCTCCAACAGGCAGGAAGCTACAATAGCAGCTGCAGAGGCATCACGTTCCTCATTTTCTAAATTAGGAACATCAAAATCCCAATGAGGTATATAATCTTCCGGAAGTAGTTCCAGATATTTATCCGTTAACTTTTCCGCAAACTCCAAGAATTTTTTATCTCCTGTCTCCCTATACACCATAGTATATCCATAAATCCCCCATGCCTGTCCCCGGGACCAACGACTATCATCTGCATAGCCTTGTTTGGTATGTCTGTTCAATACTTTTCCGGTTATAGAATCATATTCAATAACATGCCAAGAAGTATAATCTGGCCTAAAATGATTTTCCATTGTGGTCTCGGCGTGTTTTACGGCAATATCATAAAATTCCTTACTACCACCATTTTTAGCGGCCCAGAACAATAGTTCCAAATTAAGCATATTATCGATTATGGTAATATGCTGCTGCCAACGTGGATGCATTTTATTGGACCATGATCGTATAGTTCCCACTTTTGGGTTAAACCTACTGGCCAAGGATTCAGCGGAGGTTAGAAGAATGTCCTTATACTCCTTTTTGTCTCCAAAAATATATCCATTGCCATAGGCCGGAAACATCATAAACCCAATATCATGATGTTCATTGATCGTTTTAAAATCCTCAAAAACTTCTGTCCTTTTTATAGCTTCCGCTTTCCATTTTTCCTCCTTGGTAAGATCGTACATATACCAAAGAATCCCAGGATAAAATCCGGAAGTCCACACCAATCTCCCATTAGATATTTCTTTCCATTCAGTTTCATTGGTTTCGATCAATCGTGGATGTTTGGACAGATCAGTAAGTTTAGGAACCGCTTGGTTTAATTGGGCCTCACAGTTTTTAATTTCCTTATTAAGATCAAAGGAACTAAGCTTGGCGGTAACCTTGCTATCTACTGTACTATTTTTATTTTTAGACAAATTTTGACAACTTGCCAAACAAATAAGAACAGATGCGAAGAGTAGTTTCATGAGCTATTAATTTTATTTATTGGTATTGTATTTAAACATATAAAAGATGTTATATAAGGCTTTAAATATCATTTTCTAGACGAATCGCGTTCTATTAAAGAAGACTTCAGAATAGTTTTATTGGCTTTTTTTAAGTTGGATGATTTATTTATTTCTTCCAATAACAGTTTTGTAGAGATTTGACCTATTTGAAACCCAGGCTGATCAATTGTGGTCAAAGAGGGATCAATTACTTCCGAAATAGGTTCATTACTAAATCCTACAATAGCAATCTCATCAGGAATTCGAATACCTTCATTTTTAAAATACTTCATTGCCCCTATGGCAGCAATATCATTGGCTGAAAACAGTCCATCTATTTTGTGGGGCAAAGAAAGCAAGGTTTTCGCTCCTTCCGTACCGTCAATTTCCATTAGACTCGATCGGAGTACCAACTCTGGTCTATATGGAATTTTGTATTTTTCCAAAGCCTTTATATATCCCGCCAGTCTATTTTTATAAATTGACAATTTTTGGGGGCCGGAGAAATGACCTATGTTTTTACACCCATTTAAAATAAGATGCTCAGTAGCATCAAACCCACCCTGAACATCATCAATTAGTACACTACTAATACCTTCTATATCACAATGTCTATCAAAAAAAAGAAAAGGTGTACCATTATTTTTCATATTCAATAAATGGTCGTAGTCATTAGTTTCCATCGAAACAGATAACAGCACTCCAGCAACCCGGTTGGCCAATAAGGTTCCTACAATATCCCGTTCCCGCTTCAACTGTTCCAAGGACTGACAAATAATCACATTATATCCCGCATCATAGGCAGCTTCCTCTATACCTGAAATTACCGATGAAAAAAAATGTCGCGATATTCTTGGCACGATCACACCTATGGTATTGGTCTTGTTTTTGCGGAGATTGGAAGCCAATAAATTACGTTGATACCCTAACTCATTTGCCTTTGACAATATCCTATCCTTGGTTTTTTGGTTTACCCTCGGACTATTGTTCAATGCTCTCGATACAGTAGAGGCATCAATGCTCAATGCCTTGGCAATATCATGAATAGTAGTTTTATTTTTCATGAATAAAGAGTATATTAACTTCCTCAAATATACAAATTCAAAAATACAATCGATTGTATTTTTGGGATATTTTTAATATATTTACAATCTAAATACAAAAGAAGCCCATAGTTCCCCACCAGCGTTGAAACTAATTATTAGATATATATAGTCATGAAAAACAATTACGAAGTTAGATATGCTTGCTCTCCAAAAGAGACTAAGGAACTAACCACAGAAGGCTTAAGAAAGGAGTTCTTAATTCAGAATTTAATGGAAGCCGATACTATTAATATGGTATACACCCATTTTGACAGATACATAGTAGGTGGGGCAACACCAGTCAAAACTTCATTAAAACTAACCACCATAGATCCTTTAAAATCGGATTATTTTTTGGAAAGAAGGGAAATTGGAATTATCAATGTAGGAGGATCAGGCTCTGTCACTGTTAATGGTAAAAAATATGATTTAAATTACAAGGAGGCCCTGTACATTGGAAAGGAAAATAAGGATGTTGTATTTAGCAGCAACAGTGCCGAAAAACCAGCCAAATTTTATTTAAACTCCACTTCTGCACATAAGGTTTATCCAACGAAAAAAATTAGTCAAGCAGACGCGGAAATCGTAGAGTTGGGCTCCATGGAGACTGCCAATGCCAGAACAATAAGAAAATTGATCGTTAACAGTCTGGTAGAGACCTGTCAAGTTCAAATGGGAATGACAGAATTAAAACCTGGAAGCGTTTGGAATACGATGCCAGCACACGTACACGATAGAAGAATGGAAGTTTATTTCTATTTAGAAGTTCCAGAAGATCAGGCCGTTTGTCATTTCATGGGACAACCCCAAGAAACAAGACATATTTGGATGGCCAATAATGAAGCTGTAATTTCTCCACCATGGTCCATACACTCCGGTTCAGGAACGAGCAATTACACCTTTATCTGGGGAATGGCCGGTGAGAATTTGGACTATGGCGACATGGACCACTGTAAAATACAAGACTTAAAATAACAGTTTCAAACGTATAAAGATGTCAATAAACCTATTTGATTTAACTGGAAAAACAGCACTTATTACCGGTGCTACCCATGGCTTGGGCAAAGCTATGGCCATTGGACTTGGTAAGGCAGGTGCAACACTGGTCATTAATGGAGCCTCCTCCCAAGAAAAGCTGAACAATGCTGTTGCAGAATACAAGGCTTTAGGATTACAGGCACATGGCTATCTTTTTGATGTTACCAAAGAGGACCAAGTCAAACTAAATATATCCAAAATTGAAAAGGAAGTTGGGCATATTGATATTTTGGTCAACAATGCCGGAATTATCAAAAGAATTCCCCTTGAGGATATGGAGGTCTCCGATTTTGAAGATGTCATAAAAGTAGATCTCGTAAGTCCATTTATCGTATCCAAACACGTGGTCAAGGGAATGATTGCCAGAAAAGAAGGTAAGATAATTAACATTTGCTCCATGATGAGCGAATTGGGCAGAAACACCGTAGGGGCCTATGCCGCTGCCAAAGGTGGTTTAAAAATGTTGACCCGGAATATGGCTACGGAATGGGCAAAACACAATATTCAGGTCAATGGAATTGGACCTGGCTATTTTGCCACGGCACAGACAGCCCCTATACGAATAGATGGACACCCTTTCAACGATTTCATTGTGGGAAGAACACCAGCGGGGAAATGGGGTGACCCAGATGACCTACAAGGCGCAGCCATTTTCTTGAGTTCCAAGGCAAGTAATTTTGTTAATGGACAAATAGTCTATGTAGATGGAGGCATATTAGCCACAATTGGAAAACCGTCCAATGAAAAATAAAATAATGTTATGAAATCACTTTATAAAATAGCAATACTTTCCGTTAGCGTCCTGTTCTCAATAGCTTGTTCCGAAAAAGAGAAACCCACGATCATTACAGTAAAAAATGTTCTCGAAATGGAACGGACTACGGAAACTGTGGAGCTCAGCAAGGCCATCCTTAAGATGGAGGACCTATCTACGATAGGAATTAAAAATACAGAAACCAATCAGCTGGAAATCATCCAAAAGGTGGACAATGATGGGGATGGTACTTTGGATATGATACTATTTCAACCGAAAATGGCCGCGAATAGCGAAAGCAAATTTGAGATTGTTAAAGTTGGGGAAGGGGAAAATCCCACCGCCCCAGAGTTATGTTATTCCAGGTTTGTTCCGGAACGCACCGATGATTACACTTGGGAGAACAATAAGGTCGCCTTTCGAGTATACGGTCCCACCGCACAAAAGATGATAGAAGATAAGGTTCCTGGCGGCACTTTGTCCAGCGGTGTCGACGCCTGGTTGAAGAGGGTGGAATATCCCATAATTGACAAATGGTATAAAGAGGAACTGAGCGGAGTCAGTAGTTACCACAAGGATACGGGGGAAGGCCTGGATGATTTTCACGTAGGTGCCAGTCGTGGAGTTGGAGGTATTGCCGCCAAGGTAGACACCACCTTCTACTATTCCAAAAACTATACGAAATGGCGCACTATTACCACCGGCCCTATAAGGACCAGCTTCTATCTGGAATATGAAGACTGGGATGCCAATGGAAAAACCATTAAGGAATCGCGTGTTATAAGCTTGGACCTAGGTCAAAATTTATCTAAATTCAATATCACCCTAGAAGGTGTAGATGATATTTACGCCGGACTCACCCTTCATGAAAAGGATGGTGAGGTTAGCGGAAAGAAAGACAAGGGATGGGTAAGTTACTGGCAGCCACATGGTGATTCGGAATTGGGAACGGCCATTATTGCCTCCATTAACACTTTCATTGATTTTCAAAAATACGATGTACCAACAAAAGATCTAAGCAACGCCTATGCCCATCTAAAAGTGAAAAATAATACCGTAACCTATTACGCTGGATTTGGATGGAAAAAAAGCGGGCAATTTAACAGCAAACAGGACTGGGAGAATTATTTGGATGCGTTTTCCGAGCAGATCAATCACCCCTTGGAAGTTACTGTAACCCCCTAGGAAGCATTATTAGTTTATAATATATTTAGCAATACCCCTTTTCATAATTATGTTTAGAGGTACTGCTTTTTTTATGACAAATATTAACTCCATTTTGTGCTTCTACCGAGACTTAACCATGTTTTATATTCGTATTTTTAAGTAGCATATGCAAAGTCATTATTTTTTCAAAATCGACATGATATGGAATTCAAAAAACTGGAAACAGAGCTCGAAAAAATTTATGAAAGACTTCTAAATAATGAGTCTATAGCGGACAGCATTGCCACTTCCGTACATCCACAATATAAATCCAGTGCCAAAAACCTATATCGCTATTTACTGCTCCGCAGCTTGGATATTCGTGAGATTCAGAGTGATCTATCCGAAATAGGCATATCTTCCTTGGGAAGCGGGGCCGGGTACGTCTATGAAAATATCTCCAATGCCTTAAAACTTGTGAAATTACTGAATGGCAAAACTTGGGAAAAGAATTCCAGCTTGGAGGCCATCGGATATTCAGGAAGCAAAGAATTATTGGTAAAGCATGCCAATGACCTCTTTAAAACGGATAGTGGGGAACGGGAGACCGAAATAATGGTGACCATGCCAGATGAGGTGACGAAAAATAAAAAACTTATCAAAAAATTGAGACTGGCGGGTATGGGTATTTCACGTCTAAATCTCAGTCATGGAAATGAAAAACTTTGGAAAAAGATTCTTAAAAACATAAAAAGTCTTAAACATGAATTAAATCTTCCCATAAACGTCTATATGGACCTACCTGGTCCCAAAATAAGGATTAGCAATATTTATATAGGGGTCGATAGTGAAAAACCCCTGAATTCTGTTCCCTTCCTAAAAATACACAAGGGGACTAAACTACTATTGATAAAGCCCAATTCGCGATATATTTTAGAAGGCAATGATAAAATAACCCATCCTCTGGATATTGCCTTGATCGAAGTTTCACTTCCTCAAATCATTGATGACCTTAAAGTGGGACAATCCGTATTTTTTGATGATGGTGCTATATATGCCAAGGTCAAATCAATCTCCGATAATTCAGCATCCCTGGACATTAAAAGAACACACAAGAAAAAACTTAGACCTGGGAAAGGCATCAATTTACCCGACACCCATCTAAACCTTCCCTCATTAACTCCGGAAGATTTACAACTATTGCCGTTTATCTCTGCCAATGCGGACTTAATTGGCTACTCATTTGTACGCAATGCAGAGGATGTATCCCAACTTTATGAGGAACTGGACAAACTAGGGAATAATGACATTGGGGTTGTATTTAAGATTGAAAACAGGACCGCTTTTGAGAATTTACCTTCCATCCTTTTTAGAGCCATGAAAAGACCAAAAATTGGTGTAATGATAGCCAGAGGGGATTTGGCGGTAGAGTTAGGGTTTGAACGTATATCCGAAGTACAGAATGAGATACTCTGGTTGTGCGAGGCAGCACAGATACCCGTGATATGGGCCACCCAGGTGCTGGATACTATGGCAAAAAAGGGCATGGCCACTAGGGCCGAAATTTCGGATGCCACCATTAGTGCCCAAGCAGAATGCGTTATGCTCAACAAAGGTCCATTTATAGTGGAAGCCACTAAAACCTTAAAGAATGTGCTTATACGAATGGAAGCCCATTCACAAAAAACAAAGAAGACCCTGAGGGCCTTGAAAGTAGCCAAAAAAGGGTTGAAAGATATCCACAAAGAATTTCAGTAGTTATAAATTCAATTTTTGAAAGCATAACACTAAAAATAAGGTGAGCTAACAAGGAGACGAGGCTACTCAAATTTACAGATAGGGGAGCATTTTAAAATGCAAAACCAAATAAAATATTTGCTATATTGAACAGGTTAAAGCCATAGAACTAGTTGTTTTTATTTGCCTTCGTTGTAGGTGCATTTCAAAGACAAAATGCTACTATACCAAATTTAAGATGAAAATCAATCCTGCAATTTAATATGTTTCATTCTTTTTTAAATTGTAATAAAGAATATGCTTTGAATTTTGTCAAAACTTAAAATCAATATGTATAAAACATTAAAATCAAAATCATTTTTCCACTATTCCCTAATTATACTACTTTTTTTACTGTTACATAGCTGTTCTCCACTGATTAAAAACAATAGTACGGTACAAATCAATCCTAATCAATTTGAAGGCACTGATATTCAACGTATACAATCGGCAATTGATGCAGCTGAGGGAACCACCAATAAGATTGTCATTCCCTCAAGAAATGCCAACGGGACAAATATTTGGTTATTGGACAATGCAATTTTATTGCCAAGTAACATGACCGTACTACTTGATAACTGCACCTTGCAATTATCCGATAAAAGCCGAGATAATATGTTCCGGAGTACAAATATTGGTATTGGAATACCCGATCCTACATGGAATAGCAATATAAATATAATCGGAATTGGGGACGTTTATTTAAAAGGAGCTAATAATCCAAGGGCAACAGGAGATGCTCACCGAAAATTAACCTTAGATCCAGAAAAAGAGAAAAATGCCGGAAACTGGAGGGTTAGTTATGGCAGTGATGCCGGAAAAGAAGGTATGAAGCAAAAAGGAGATTGGCGTAATATTATGATTCTAATGGCTTATGTTAATGGATTCAAATTAAAGAATGTAACTATTGAAAACGCACATGCCTGGGCAATAAGTTTTGAACGAACCATAAATGCAGAAATTTCCAACATAAGGTTTAAGTGCCCCGAGACACAAATGGTCAACGGCAAAGAAGTGTTTATTGCAAACAGAGATGGAATCGATCTCCGTCACGGATGTAAAAATTTCCGAATTGATAATATTTCCGGTATTACTGGGGATGATTTTATCGCACTTTCCACCTTAGGATTATACTCTGAAAATCCAGAAGGTGGAAGTATAAATTCAACTATGGTCTCCTCCCGTACTTGGAGTGGAGCGCAAGATGATACAGAACAAATTTTTATTACCAACATTGTCTGCAAAAGTTCTACACGAGCAGTTGCTATTAGGGCAAATGATGTTGCCAGTATTAATAATGTGTTTATAGACGGGGTAATGTTTAACGGAGGGTATAATGCCATGCTCATAGGTGGAAAAGGATATGGTCATGATTCGCAACCGGGAAAAATAAATAATATCCATGCTATGAATATTATCGGAGAAGGTCAATCTTTAATTCAAATTGAGGAAGCAATATCTGATTGTAGTTTTAGTTATGGAATTTACAAAGGGAGTGGTGACAATATCATTAAGTATAATAAAATTGACCCATCTGAAACATCAAATGTTATTTTAAATAATTTGATAAAAACTCAAAAATAAAAGTAAAAACAATCTCATTATAAGAAGTAGGAAGTTGTAATAAAAAGACGTCGGATCCTTCTTTAAGTTTAATGGTGAAACTAAAAATGTCACCTCAATGTATAAAAACAATGGTCGGTCGAGTAATAAATATAGGTGTCGTGGGCCGCTTCAACTTTCTTGCATTTTGAAATCATGGAGTTCCGAAATCCGCTATTATTCTTCTAAAGATCGTTAGAATAAATTTGAAATCAACCAACTTTTTTGAAATTTAAAATACGAATCGTGAACTATTTAATTTCTACCGAAAGCACCCTCCTTAATTACCTAAAATCTTACATCCGTATTACCCGATATTGGACTGTCTCATGGCGACTTAAAGCATATTTAAGTCTGAAATAGCTTTCCACAAGGGCACAAAAGATGTTTTATGCCAAAATCTCATATGAAAGGCCCAATTTCAGCTCGACAATAATGGGAACTTTATAGTTAATGTATAATATACTTTCAATCCAATTATACTATATTAATTGAGAGTTGAATTCTGAATTTTATGTATATTTATGAGGTAAGCAAAAATGAAAATTACCCAACATTTAATTTTAAATTTTGCTCTTGAATTGAAAACATTGAACTAATGCCAATAACCAGCATAAAAGATTAGTTCTTGCCCCCCTTGTACTACCTATAATCCTAGTGTTCCCTGTATACTCAGACATGTCAACATAAAGTTAAAAAATGAAAAAAATCACAACCCTATTAGGTCTGATAATTTGTATTACCAATGCACAGGCACAATTCCAAAAGGCCACAGCTCCCATCGCAGAAAAAAAAGAACACTGGCGAGTAATACATGCCGATAGTGTAGCTGACAACTATTACTGGATGTATGACTATTTTGGCAAAGGGCCGGACAGTACAAAGGCCATCAACTACCTGAAAGCCGAAAACGCTTATCTGGATACCGTAATGAGTCCTTCCAAACCATTTCAGTCAGACTTATTTGTCGAAATGAAGTCAAGGATAAAGGAAAAAGACGAAAGTGTGCCAGTATATAAAAATGGATATTATTATTACATCAGAACAGAAGAGGGAAAACAGTACTATAAATACTGCCGAAAAAAAGAAAATTTGGACGCCCCTGAAGAAGTTTTACTTGATGTTGATAAATCGGCTGAAGGACATGCTTATTATGCAGCTACCGGATTTGATGTAAGCCCAGACAACAAATTTATGGCATTTGGTGTTGACCTGGTTAGTCGTAGACAATATACCATTCACATAAAAAATATAGAAACTGGCGAAATTCTTAAGGATAGCATTCAAAATACCGAAGGTGACCCTTGCTGGGCAAACGATAACAAAACCCTTTTCTACACTTCAAAAAACTTAGCCACACTATTGCCCGAAAAAATAAAACACCATTCTTTAGGCACAAGTGCCGAAAAAGATGAAGTGGTTTATCACGAAAAAGACAATACCAATTATTTAGGGGTTAAAAAGAGCAAAAACAATAGGCACATTTTTATTTATTCCATGGCAACCCTATCTTCGGAATTAAGGATGATAAATGCCAACAAACCTCGCAGTGTCTTTAAGGTGTTTCAACCTAGGCTAAAAGATGTATTGTATGACGTGGTACCCCTGAATGATAAATTTTTAATCCTCACAAATAAGGATGGCGCCAAGAACTTTCAATTAATGGAATGTCCCCTTGACAAGACCGGAGTATCCAATTGGAAGGAAATAATACCAAATCGCAATGATGTTTTAATAGAAGGTATAGAAGAGTTCCAAGACTTTATTGTGGTTCACGAACGTAAAGATGGACTGGTAAAATTACGTATTAGAAGTTTAAAGGATAATGCGGAACATTATCTCAATTTCGGTGAAGCTGCCTATAAGGCCTTTGTAATTCCCAATCCTGAATACTCAAGCAATGTGCTACGCTATAGTTATACCTCATTAACTACTCCCTCGTCTACTTATGATTACAAAATAAAAAGCAAAGAGAAAATATTATTGAAACAAGAAGAAGTTGTTGGCGGTTACATTTCCACCGATTATGTTACCGAACGTATTTATGCCACTGCAAAAGATGGCACTAAAGTCCCAATATCCTTGGTCTATAAAAAGGACTTAAAAAAAGATACCACAACGCCTCTACTGCTCTTTGGTTACGGCAGTTATGGAATTAGTATGGATGCAAGTTTTGCAAGTAGTAGACTAAGCTTATTGGATAGGGGTTTTGTATTTGCAATTGCCCACATAAGAGGTGGCCAGGAAATGGGTCGCAGTTGGTATGAAGATGGTAAGTTGATGAAAAAGCAAAACACATTTACCGATTTTATCGATTGTGGAGAATTTTTAATACAGGAGGAATATACTGGCAACGGCCATCTGTATGCCATGGGCGGAAGTGCTGGTGGTTTGCTAATGGGAGCCGTGGCAAATATGGCACCTAACATATGGAATGGACTTGTAGCTGCGGTGCCTTTTGTGGATGTGGTAAATACCATGCTTGATGAAAGCATTCCATTAACGACAAACGAATTTGATGAATGGGGAAACCCAAAAAATGAAGAGGCCTATTCATACATTAAGTCTTATAGTCCCTATGAAAATGTTGAAAAGAAAAACTACCCTAACATTTTGGTCACAACAGGTTTACATGATAGCCAAGTACAGTACTTTGAACCAGCAAAATGGGTTGCTAAACTCAGGTCTATGAAAACTGATAAAAATCAATTGCTCTTTCGCACCAATATGGATTTTGGTCATGGTGGTGCCAGTGGACGATTCGATTATTTAAAGGAAATAGCTGAGATCTATGCGTTTTTGTTCAATCTTGAAGGATTTTATAAATAGCAAGGTTGATCAATTAATGATTTCATTCGATGACCAATTTATAATACAAAACCAAATAAACGATATGCAATATTGGATTGATAATAGGTGTTCCATAACTTTTTGCTACATAGGTACGTTAACCGCTATGCGACACGGACAATCTCGAATTATTTAGAACCCCGATATGCATTTTGACTTTAAAACAAAAAGCCAATCTTTAATTTTCAAGAGCAACACTTTGGAGAGAAATGAATATTATTTTAACGATATAGCTTAGAAATCATTATGAAAAGAATTATAATAATATTTCTTCAGGCAATTATCGTGCTAATCAGCATTGTGGCACTTTACATTTTGATTCGTTTTCCATTGACCGAAGGAAGAGCAGAGAACTTAGACCTGTTCAGCATTTACATTGACCCATTCATCTTGTACGGATATGCATCGTCAATCGTTTTTTTTGTAGGGTTGTACAAAACATTCAAATTACTTGGATATTTTGGACAGGATAAATTGTTTACACTGAACTCGATAAGAACCATGAGAAGTATAAAATATTGCGTAATTATATTAAGCATTTTAATTGCGATGGCCGGAATATTTATAAAGATATATCATAATAAAGAAGACGACCCTGCCGGTTTTCTTGCCATGTGTATCATAATTACTTTTATTTCTATCACAATTGCCACTGCTGTGGCAGTGCTTGAAAAAAAATTGCAAAAGGCAGTAGATTTAAAATCTGAAAATGACTTAACACTTTAAGCCATACCAATTATTGTGAATTTAGAGGTGATGATGGCAAAACGAAAAATTTCATTGAATGAACTTCCTGAAAGAATAAATTTTACATAATCCAACCTTTCTATTTTAAGATCATGATAGGCGAAAGCAATTCGTTTTAGCACCTTGAACGCAATTTGCAAACCTACTTTAACGTATCTAGATCAAACGAATACACGTTACCCAAATCATCCGAGAAAAATATAAGTTTAGGTCCATTGGGCAAAAAACTGGCCTTACTCGAAGTGGCATCCCCGTTTTTTCCATTTATTTTGGTCTTCAATTGGACGAGCTCCTTAAACTCCCAGCCATCTTTCTGCTTTACTATTTCATTGACAGAAATATAATATCGATTATTCACTTTGTTTTTTACAGAATGTATTTCAAATATCTTTCCTGATTCAACATGATTAATAATAGGACGGCTAGGACTAAGTCCAGACTTGAGGTTTTCATATGGAACGTTGGTCCATTTGCCTCTCAAGTCCCTCACTCGCATTACAAATTGAGGTTGATTGATTTTGTCCACACTGTTCTTGGTGACCAAAGCCATTTCCCCATTTTCAAACACAGTAGCATTCAGATGATCGTCTGCATTATTATCCCCCTGCTGAACAATTATGGGCTCTGACCAATCGTTCAGAGCACCCCCATCATAATGGATTCGCTCATTGATGGATTGAGTATCTTGGTTGGACCAGATAACCGATACCTGATCTTTAAGTCGGACTATTAAAGAGATGTCATCTTTATTGATATCATCCGCCAGTGTAAATGGATTAGACCAATCCCTGCCATTGGAAGAATGCCAAACCATGATTTTTTCATTCATGTCGGCACAAACCCAATATTCATTTTTTGAATCTTGTGTAATAGTAGCAGTTTCAATAGAGAGGCAGTCCTGAGGAATGGGAAGATAACTCTTCCTTTGATGTTCGTATTGCTTGCTGTGATGGGAATAAGTTATTTGAACAACGTTCAAAGCACATTCACCAACCAAGACAATATGCGCCTCATCACCTTTGCTCCAGACGTCGGCTCTACTCGGTAAGCTATGCCACGCTCTATTAACTACATCCTGACTTGTCCAACCAGAACCCTCCTTTTTCAATAGTTTAGGACCGTCTTCATCACCTACTACCAGCCATTGACCATGATCGTTTGTCCATGATTTTGATTGGGGTTTATCCGCAGTAGCATCTCCGTAATTAACTTTAAAGATGGGATCTAAATAAAGCTCAGGAGTATTGGTTTTTTGGGAAAGTGTACCATATCCGTATATCAATAGACAAAAAAGTGGTAGAAGTAGAAGTAAAATCTTATTAAGTTTCATTGCGTTCAAAATTTGGAAACTAATTTAATCTTTTAAATTTGGGAATTATTCTATAGAAAGATTATCAACTATTAAACAATTTGTAACCAATACTCGAATAAATGCATTGAATAATTTGGATTGACATCCTGTCCATATGAAGCTATGACATAATTCTTACCACACGAATCGATAAATTCGAGTGCCAAATATAATGAAAAGCAATAGTCCCTTTCTAAGACATAAAACATCAATCAATTCTCTTAAACATCAATAGTCGCACATCCATAACTTCTTCTCCAGGAATTTTTAGTGCTTTTAGTGTTAAATTGCCCCTCCCCTTTTTAAGTTTCATCTTACCTAAATCCATAGGAATAAAATCCTTGGTATAGGATTCGATTCTGGGATCTCGATCCCTGCTTTCCCCAACAAGAGGCGGATCATGTGCCTTGCTAATCGTTCCTTTCAGGGTACTTTCACCAATTCGCAATTCAAATTCGGACCCTAAATCCCGTTCTTTGGCCGTATAATAAAGTACCACTTCAAATTCCCCGTGGGCCAACACCTCCACATCCCAGCTTATCCTATCCTCCGTACTTTTCCAATTAGTAAAAAAGGTACAGTTCGGATGCCGATTACTTCGTTCTATATTGCCATGAGCTACTCCATCCCGAGCTGGAATCTGGGTATACACATAATCCGGATGTCCCAAAGTGAAGGGGCGATCCTCCGTATCTTTGGATTTCGGCAGCACCTCTTGAAGCCAATCTCTTTTTAAACTTATTAAAGAATCAGTCAACTGGGGTAATTTCTTGGAAAGATCTACAGTTTGCTCACTATCTAGGAGCATATCATATAAGCGGTCTTCGTTATCCAATCTATATTTATCCATTCGGATGCTTGTACCACTATTCCAATGGTTGTAGACCACTCTTGGTATCCATTCGGGATTATCTTCCATTAGAAGTGCCTTTAAGCTTTTTCCATCCAATGGCTTAAGGGTTTTTACTTGGATTTGTGCCAATTCGGATAAAGTGGGCAATAAATCTATGGAACTTGCTATTTGCGTAATCCGTTTTCCTTGAGGCAAGTTGTTTTTCCATTGCATAACAAGCGGTGATCGCACCCCACCTTCATCGGTAGATCCTTTCTTACCCCGCAATCCACCGTTCCAGCGCCATCCGTTAGGACCATTGTCCGATAGATATACTACGATAGTATTTTCTTCCAGTTTCAAATCTTTAAGCTTGTTGAATACCCGACCCACATTGTAGTCTATATTTTCTACCATGGCCAGGGCAGCCCTCGTAAAGTTTTCGTTTTCCTCCTCTTCTCCATGATATTTCATGGCAAGCTCTTTGTCCTTAAAACGACCCCAGAATTCATCCGGAACCTGCATAGGACTATGTGGCGTGTTATAAGGCAGGTACAGGAAGAAAGGTTTGTCTTTATTCTTATCTATAAAATCTATCCCCTTGTTGGTAAGATCATCTATTATGAATCCCTCTCCCTTTACTATTTCCCCATTATGCTCCAACATTGGACTAAAATAATTACCCCAATGACCGGAGCAGAATCCATAATAATCATCAAAACCCCTTGCATTGGGATGATAGGGTGGTTGCATGCCGTTATGCCATTTTCCATAAGCCGCAGTGGTATACCCGGCTTCCTTGAACACCTGTGCAATTGTCGTTTCATCCAAGTTTAAACGTTCCCCGCCGGCAGAAGTGGAATATACCCCCAGTCTTGGAAAATAGCGGCCGGTCAACAGTTCGGCCCTAGTAGGGGAACAAACAGGACTTACATAAAAATGATCGAACATAACTCCGTTTTTGGCAATAGCATCGATGTTCGGGGTTTGCAGATTAGTGTTTCCAGTTATACCCAGATCTCCCCATCCTTGATCGTCCGCCAATATGAGAACGATGTTGGGTTTGTTGGTGCGATGGGAATTGGAAATTAAATCGGGCTTTACCTTGTCCTTGCAAGAAACAAATGTCACCAATATGGCCAGCACCATATACTTGAATTGGAAATACCTCATTTGGTAGTTATTTTGGAAGTATAAGGTATGAAATCCAGATAATTTCTCAACAAATTATTCATCGAACTGGTTTGAAGCCACTTTTTCTTTGTTTTCACCTAAGGAGAAAAGGACTATAAAGGGTTTGTGAGTCGTACCATCAGGTAAATTAAGGAAACGTTAAGTGGAAGAATTCTTTTCTGAAACGCACATTATTAACCAAAAATAGCTGAATTTAGAGTTGTCCTAAAAAAGGGGAAGTCTACAAGATGACAGATTTTTTTAAACACTTCATGCACGAATTTGAATTACCATTGGGAAATCCAGTGCTGATATTTTCATTAATCTTATTTATCATTCTGTTATCTCCCATTCTATTGAGAAAACTAAATATTCCCGGAATAATTGGCTTAATAATTTCGGGCGTTGTAGTGGGTCCTTTTGGACTCAATGTTCTCGAAAAAAATTCTGCAATCGACCTTTTTTCCACTATTGGACTGTTGTATATCATGTTCATAGCTGGACTCGAACTGGACATGAACCAGTTTAAATCGAATCGAAATAAAAGTCTCTTATTTGGTTTTTTTACATTCATTTTCCCATTAGCAATCGGTTTCCCAGTTTGTTTTTTCTTTCTCGAATATGATTTTAATGCCAGTTTTCTTACTGCCAGTATGTTTGCAACACATACCCTAGTGGCATATCCCATAGTAAGCAAATTAGGAGTTTCGAAAAATCAGGCTGTCGCCATTACTGTTGGCGGAACCATATTAACGGACACAGCCGTACTAATAATCCTAGCCGTAATTATGGGCAATAGTCAGGGTAATTTGAATATGGCATTTTGGATACAATTGGGCGTTTCATTAACTATTTTTTCAGCTATTATGTTCCTTTTAATTCCAAGAATTGCGAATTGGTTTTTTCGTAAACTGGAAAGTGAAAAACACTCACATTATATCTTTGTCCTTTCAATTGTATTTTTTGCGGCGTTCTTGGCCGAATTAGCGGGAGTTGAGCCAATCATTGGAGCATTTGTGGCAGGATTGGCCTTAAACAAGCTTATCCCCCATTCTTCGGCATTGATGAATAGAATACAATTTATAGGCAATTCCCTATTCATTCCCTTTTTTTTGATAAGCGTAGGAATGCTGGTTGATGTTAGTGTTATTCTAAATGGTCAAATGGCTCTTATTGTTGCTGCAACGCTTTCAATTGTGGCATTATTTGGAAAGTGGTTTGCTGCATTGATTACTCAGTTAGCTTTTAAATATTCAAAAACACAACGCCAGCTTATTTTCGGTTTGAGCAGTTCCCATGCCGCTGCAACACTTGCCGTAATTTTAGTGGGCTATAAGGCGCAAATTCTGGACGAAAATATTTTGAATGGCACAATTATACTTATTTTAATCACCTGTGTTGTTGCCTCCTTTGCTACAGAAAAAGCCGCTAAAAAACTTGTCATTGAATCAGAAGATGACACCACGGGCTTAATGAAAGTTAACGGCTTACATAACGAACACATATTATTGCCAATTGCCAATATCGAGAACATGGAAAAACTTCTCGAATTTTCAATCTTTATAAAAGGAACGAAATCAGCCAATCCCTTATCTGTTCTCTCGGTGGTTTCCAATAATGATGAAGCGGAAACAAATATTTTAAAAGCTAGGAACAAGCTGGAAGAATTTGTAGAACAAGCATCTGCAACGGAAACCAAAGTAAGTATCATTACCACCATTGACCACAATGCAGCCAGCGGAATATCTCGTATTGCAAGAGAAATAATGGCGGACATCATTGTTTTGGGCTGGCCAAAACGTACTGGATTTATTGACAAACTGATTGGAGAAAAAGTGGACAGTATTATAAGCAACACCAACAAAACTACTTTTATCTGTCATTTTGAAAAACCCTTGGTGCTTCATAAAAGAATTGTAATTGCAGCCCCTCCTTTAACAGAACACGAAAACGGCTTCGAACTTTGGTTTTCTAAAATTGCCAAATTGGCTCAGGAATTAAGCGTGCCAATTCAGTTATACTGCAATGAATTAACACTGAAATCAGTTAGAAAATTGGTTAAAGAATCTAAATTATCCGCTACAATTACCGCCAATCATTTCAGTGATTGGGAAGATTTCCTGATTCTCTCAAGAAACATACGTGAAGATGACTTGTTTGTTTTGGTATCTGCCCGTAAAGGCGCTGCATCGTATATGGTTATGCTCGATAATCTCCCGTCCAAAGTGGAAAAACATTTTCCAAATAATAGCCGACTTATAATATATCCGCAGCAGTTCGTTCAGAATTTTGGAAGCAAGCGATATGATCAAATTAACCCTGCACCACTAAACAAAGGAATTAAAACCATACAGAACATCAGTAAGGGCATTGGAAAAATTTTTAAAAAGGATAATAAGGAATAATCTGATGGAAGAATACTATTCGGAGAGGACTTATTCCCCGGTATCCGGTTTAAGTGATTTGGAGAGCTTAAAAGCCTACAAGAATTATAATGATTCTTGATACTGTAACCTTGTCCTAGTCCATATTAAAATAGTTTTGGCTGCGCCCTTCCCTACTAAGCTCCGCTTTAATGAAATGGAACTTCATATCGAATCATGAATTAATAATTTTTGACCAAGTCAATGCATTTATAAAAAATAGATTTCAAATTTTAAAAATATCAAACAATATCAACGGTTATATATAGCTTAAATAACACCATCCATTATGCACTTGGCAATTAACTCTGGGGTATTCTTACAGCCCGATTTTCTAAGGATATTTTTTTTGTGCGTATTTATTGTATGTGGGGATACAAACAATTGTTTTGCTATCTCAATGAATTTTTTTCCCTTGGCCAATTCTTTTATGATTTGTATCTCACGCTTGGAATAAATAGATCTCGAAGCAATATCATTAGGATTAAATATATTTTTGGGACTAATGTTATAATAAGAAGGTCTATTGGTACCTATGAAGGACACCTTTTGGTGAAACGGAATATTTAAATAGGTGATATCCGTATGAATACCTAAGACTTGTTGTATTTTGCCATCTCCTGATGCGCTTAAAGCCTTCACTTGATGTAAGATAGTCCTATATGCGCCATCGGCATGCAGCATTCTAAACATATATACAATTTTATAAAGTAAAATATCGTCTTTTGAAATCCTGTTCAGGGAAAAATCGAAGGCCAGGGCTTCCTTCTCATGCATTTTCTCAAGATCTTCGGGATGCATTAAAGAAAATACCTTTTCCATCGTAAATTCTTCTGGGCCAATACCCAAAACTTCCCTTGTTCCTTCATTGACAAATTCCATTTTCAAATCTTCAAAGTTTAGAATGTAGTAATAGAAAGGTCCGACTGAAAAGAGAAATGAGATTTGATCCAAAATCTCCGAGAAGAGTACTTTTTTGTTAGGGCTCAGGATTTTATTTCGAGATTCCCAAACGCTCAATACCTGGGCAATATCGTTTTCCTTCATAGGGGGAAGTTTATCAGTAATTGTTCAATTAAAGATATGTTAAAATACCCAATCTTGGGTATTTCGTATCGTGGAGTTATAGTATAAATTCGATATAACACATTTGATTAGTTCATTAAAATAATTTAAAGGCCCTCGAAATGAAATCTAAATTTAAAAGTTGTTTGATTATTGCCTCCTTCTTAGTATCTCTTAGCACATCAGCTCAAGAAAAGCCAATTAGGATTGGAGTTAAAATTGGTTATCCGAATGCTTTGGGTGGTAACATTGAATATGTCACACCTTTATTAGGCAAAAAATTGGCACCATCTATAGAGTATTCAACATTGTCTCCGGAGAAGCTTTTAGAGATTGAAAAATTTGATTATTCCTATTTACAGTTTGGATTTAATTATTATTTCTTTAAACCTGGGAAGGGCTTATATTCCAATTTGAGCTATGGAATTCTTAAAACTGAAATAATAGATTCCGGGTATTCGTCAGATACTGATTATAATAAAACTGGAACTGGTTATGTGAAGTTATTGAATAAATCAGTCAATTTTAAGCTCGGGGCTAAACTGGGGTCAGGCTTCTATTTTCGTCCCGAGATTGGATATGCTTTTACCCCTGTACCCGAATTTTTGGATACGACTGTAATATTTTCTGACGGCACCTCAGAAGTACAACAAGAAAGTATCAGCCCATTAAATTCAGGCTTGATGTTCAATTTTGGTTTTGGGGCTGCTTTTTAAGTTTAATAAAATGAAAAATTTTGAAACAAGGTTCTTTAGCATGTATCTCCCCGTAAGTTTCTGCAAATTATGTGGGACTTCAATTGGTACAGGCTTTAGGATGGAGCCATTGGTTATTGGTTCTGGAACGATCATATAAAATCTCTTTTCCGATAATGCGATGTCGGCCTACATTTATGGCGGATTAAAGATCACAGCCTACAAAAAGAGAAGATTAAAATTGGATAAGGATATTGTGGATCCGGATATGATTAATTAAATAATCTGACAGTAGTAAATTCTATATTTTGAAAAATTACATCTCTACTATTATAGTAACACTTGTCGCCCTTAGCTTTCATTCATGTTGTACAGATTGTCGTGAAGAAATAGAACAGGAAAATGAAACACCAGATGAAATCATCGTTGACAATCCGGGAGAGCCCCCTGTTACAACAAGCGCAACACTCACTATCAATGGTGTAAGCAGTTTAGATTTTTCAAAGTTGACAGCTCAATCTATAGGTGGAACATCCAAAGTTAACGCAGATGGAAGCTTTCAAGTGGCGCAAGAGGCCAATGAAGTGGAGATTTTACCCTTATTTTTTATGAAAGACGGAGAAATTATGTTCGGGTATTATCCTAAATCAACTACCAATAATGCCATTAATTTTGATGACATCCTTTTATTCTATTTCTCTCTAAATCCTGAAATATCCAAGTACGGCTATACCCATGAAACGCTTTTAAGTATAATAAAAGCTAGCCCCAAGTATACTGAATTAAAAGATCTTTTGGCCGTTACCCTTAATACCAATTCATCCCCCCTAAAAAATACGGCATTTGTAGAGCTCTTAAAGGAATCTGGAAATATAATGGTTACCGGCAAAAGAACATCTAAAGACACTGACGAACCCTTTGAGTTTAAGTTCACATATTCCAGGGCCGGCAAAATTGAATGGCCAAACAAACTCCCCATTTATTCCTCATTAGTGATTGTCATTAGGAATATAGATAATCAAGACACCGAACTTAGTCCTTTTTTGGTCAACTCCAAGGGCATGATAGACAGTCCTAGTTCCTTAACGGCCTATATATATGACACTTTTTTCGAGGGATACCGAAATGATGCAAATTCGGTTCAGCTTTTTGATGAAGGATATTACCATCTGGATTTCTCAGTAAACCAAAATTATGGAATTTCAGAAACCATAGTAAAGGCCAATGCCAAAAACCTTGCGAACTTAAATATTAATCTACTTGTAACTGCCTTCCCTATAGGCTTAAAATACCTTTTAAAGGGGGAGTGCGGCAACCTCATTAAAGATTTGACAAAATCCAACTATTATTCCCCTGTTTATGAAACCAATTTCGTAAGCTATATAAAATCCAGTCATGATAACTTTTACACCGGGATACAAAATTGTACTCCCGAAGCTAAATGGAACTACTTCAACGCCATACGCTTAATAGGTGCCAATTTAAAAATAGATGAATATTCATTGGAACTATTTCAGATATTAAAAGATTATAATTCCTTCAATAATTCAAATAACTATTTAAGACTTAATTATTTTGATCAAATGGCATTTGGTGATCTTGTCGCCAATTTCGACAAAGATCCTTATCTTGGTTATTACCTAGGCGTGGCCAATTCACCTTATACGGTTAATGATACCATAAAAGAAACCGTTAATAAATGGAACATATCTCGAGCAGCAAGCCTAACCACTATTGAGAAACAAACCAATTATATCCCTGTAAAGGGCCTGGTATTTGATGTTAGGAAAGAGTTTGGTGATGCAACAGTAAATGAAAGCAAGGTGATCACCAACAGTGAAGGCGGATTAAGTTTTACTTTTATTAATGGTAGTAGTCACGTTACCAGCAATATTAATAATCCTGATTCCTATTTTTTAATTGAGCCCTCCTTTGCAAAGAATAAAAAAGAGCTAGTTATAGGTGATTATCCGAAAGGCATTTCTATGAAACTGGATTCCCTGGAATACTATAAAAACCTTATACCCGGAAATTGGACAAATACCATTTTTTACCCAGATGGCTCAAGTGAGGTGTATAAAGTTACCTTCGAAAGTCCTTCCCCAGGTCAGGGTACAAATCAATTTGGTTCAGGGGCAATAAATCAATATACTGACAGTAGTGGTAATACCCAATTTTTTTCGGATTGGCCTGTAGGATATCGATACACGGGAAGCATTGAAACTGGTTACTACCTTATTTTACTAATTGGAAATGAGAAAGGTGGCAGGATATATCTTGAAAACAAGATAAATCCTCAGGATGGGGCTATGATGGTTAAAGATTAGTCCCCCTTCCAAAGGATAAATTATTAATATCCAAGAGATGTTTTTAGATTCACATTTGTATGGTTAGACAGCGTTAAATGGGTGATTTTAAGACGGAAAACATCTGCCAGAATCGGGATTGGCTGCGCCCTTCCCTACAAAGCTCCGCTTTGAAAACCACAAAAAGTTATGCTTCGCGGTACTTCAAAAAAGAAGCGAGAATGGAACAGGATTACGAAAAAGGGATTGGCTGCGCCTTCCCAACCGTGTTTCCACCTCAAACATTTAACAACCCAGGCCTTCTCAGAACTCTTTACTCTTCGCAAAAACCTTGGAACCAAATCCGAAAAACGGGATTGGCTGCGCCCTTCCCTACAAAGCTCCGCTTTGAAAACCACAAAAAGTTATGCTTCGCTATACTTCAAAAAAGAAGCGAGAATGGAACAGGATTACGAAAAAGGGATTGGCTGCTCCCTTCCCAACCGTGTTTCCACCTCAAACATTTAACAACCCAGGCCTTCTCAGAACTCTTTACTCTTCACAAAAACCTTGGAACCAAATCCGAAAAACGGGATTGGCTGCGCCCTTCCCTACAAAGCTCCGCTTTGAAAACCACAAAAAGTTATGCTTCGCTATACTTCAAAAAAGAAGCGAGAATGGAGCAGGATTACGAAAAAGGGATTGGCTGCTCCCTTCCCAACCGTGTTTCCACCTCAAACATTTAACAACCCAGGCCTTCTCAGAACTCTTTACTCTTCACAAATACCTTGGAACCAAATCCGAAAAACGGGATTGGCTGCGCCCTTCCCTACAAAGCTCCGCTTTGAAAACCACAAAAAGTTATGCTTCGCTATACTTCAAAAAAGAAGCGAGCTTCTTTTAGAAGCTCGCTTGCAAAACCACTTTTTTGTGGTTTATTCGTGACCCCGGAGGGATTCAAACCCCCAACCCTCAGAGCCGAAATCTGATGCGCTATTCAGTTGCGCCACGGGGCCTTATATTTAATTTTCTCCAACGTCTACCAGCAGCCGATTTTAGCTACTTTTCTCTATTTCTAGCCGCAAGCCTGGTTTCGTAATCCTCCGTCAGGACTACTTCCCAAGGGACATAAGCCTTGGTCGATTTTGTCTTTCCAGAATTATGCTGTTTGATACGAACTTCAATGTTATCCGTAATTCCAACATAGTATCTTTCAAAATTACTACTATATATGACATAGACCTTATACATTCTCTATAAAATCTGATGCGCCCCGCCCGAACGTGCCAACGACTATCCTATAAACCTACCCTACCAAGTTCGGGCACGGGCGGGTATTCAGTTGCGCCACGGGGCCTAATATTGACCTATATGGTCAGATATACTTTTAATTAGCTAATTTAGCCTTTACGATATTGGAAATGGTCTTCCCATCTGCCTTTCCAGCCAATTTTTGGGATACAATTCCCATAACCTTGCCCATATCCTTCATTCCAGCAGCACCAACCGCATCGATGGTCTGAACCACAACCTTTTCAATTTCTTCCTCCGACAATTGCTCTGGCAAGAACTTTTCTATGATCAATGCCTGTGCCAATTCCGGCTCGGCCAAATCTTCACGTCCCTGTTCCTTATAAATAGCTGCACTATCCTTACGCTGCTTTACTAATTTTTGAACCAGCTTTACTTCTTCTTCTTCAGACAGTTCCGTGCCTGGTCCAGTTTCTGTCTGTGCCAACAATAAAGCAGATTTTATAGCTCGTAACGACTCCAATGCTACGGTGTCCTTAGCCCTCATTGCCGCCTTCATATCTTCCATTACCCTTTGCTGTAAACCCATATCTCTTTTTTAGCCCTGCGAAGATAAAAATAAACCCGAAAATAAAAGCTATTTTCGGGTTTAAACTTTGTTAATAATAGTACGCCAAATTCTACTAGTCTACATTATCATGTAAATAAGAGTTATTGGAGCGCAATTGAATATCGTCATTACTATCCTCACTAAGGCTAGTTCTGGAAACTTTATTCTCCCTAGGGTTTTCATTTAAATTTATTCCTTGTCTCTTATAAGCCGGCTGCTTGGATATTTCGTCCAAGTTACTAAGGCTGTTCTGGAATTTATAATTGAAGTCTTTTAGCTTCCTTCTTCTTTCGTCTGCCCGCTCCTTTAAAAGGATTTCTATTGGGGTGTTAACAGGGTTTTCATCCTCCACATTCACCCTAGTCTGACTTGGTTCCTGATTTGCAACGGTGCGCTTTTCAAATACCAACTCATCTTCAACAATACGGGGCTCAAACTTTTCTGCCTTGGATTGGGCTCCAGTAAGCTTCTTCTCCAACTCCATATAATCATCCAAACTGTAGCGCTTTTCCCCATTCTTATTGTATTCCAGAACTGGTATAACCTCTACATGATCTTTTACTTCCAAATCCCTTACTTCTTCATCCAAATCGAAGGTGATGATATGTTGGGCCTCTTCTTCCTCCTCAGTAGGTTTTTTGGCCAAAGGCATATCAAAACTAAATGCAAATTGATCTTCCTCAACAACCTTATTGGATACTACTCGGGGATCCACCACCTCTATATCCTTAATTTCATCGGAGGCATTTATTATTATAAAATCGTCTTGAACATTTTCAGCTACAACCTCCTCATAGAAAACATTAAAGTTCTTAATGAAATTGGTGGTAGGTATCAAATCCATTTGCGACTCCTTTTTTACCTCTACAGGCTTAACTGGAGATGCCGTAATTTCCTCTTCTTCGACCAACTGGTGAACAACATTCTTTGGAGTCAGATTGTGCTCCGCTCGTTGTTCATCTTCTAACGTATGAATGATTTTTTTGGATTCAGTATTTACTATATCATCCTGTTGATCAATATTAAAACCCGTGGCAATAACCGTCACTGCGATTGCCTCGCCCAGTCCCTCATCTTCACCAACACCCATAATTATATTAGCACCGAAACCGGCCTCATTTTGAATGTGGTCGTTAATTTCACCTATTTCATCAATAGTAATTTCTTGAGCACCTGAAACAATAAGTAGAAGCACATTCTTTGCTCCTGTAATTTTGTTATCATTGAGCAAAGGGGAATCCAACGCCTTCATAATAGCTTCATGAGCCCTGGAAGATCCAGAGGATATGGCCGATCCCATTATGGCCGTACCACTACTGCTCAATACAGTCTTGGCATCACGTAAATCTATGTTCTGAGTATAGTGATGTGTAATTACCTCTGCAATACCACGAGCCGCAGTAGCCAACACTTCATCTGCTTTGGAAAAACCAGCCTTAAATCCCAAATTGCCATATACTTCCCTTAATTTATTATTATTGATAACAATCAAGGAATCTACATTGGCACGTAATTTTTCAATTCCCAACTGAGCCTGTTGGCAACGCATTTTACCTTCAAATTGAAAAGGCATGGTAACGATCCCCACTGTAAGAACGTCCATTTCCTTCGCCATTTTTGCAATGACAGGGGCAGCACCAGTACCTGTTCCCCCGCCCATACCAGCAGTAATAAAGATCATCTTTGTTGTAGGTTCAAGCATTTGCTTGATCTCCTCCATACTTTCAATGGCCGCTTGTTCCCCTACTTCAGGATTGGCACCAGCACCCAGTCCTTCTGTCAATGAAACTCCCAATTGTATCTTGTTGGGTACAGGACTATTGTGAAGTGCTTGCGAATCGGTATTGCAAATCACAAAATCCACCCCATTGATACCGGCCTGGAACATGTGATTAATTGCATTACTACCGCCTCCGCCAACACCTATGACTTTAATTACGTTGCTTTGATTTTTGGGCAAATCAAAGGCTATACTTTCAAATTCAGTGTTCTTGCTCATATTTTTTATTTTACTGGTTTACTATACTGTTCTTAATCTATAATCTATTCCGCATTATCCAAGAAGTCTTTCAATTTCTCGGACCATTTATCGAAAATAGATTTGCGCTCTTTTTTAAGGGCAGTTTTGGTCTGGGTATTATCTTCCCCTGTAAAAACATCTTGATCAACATCATTATCGGCAACCTCTTGATTTACTTCCCTTACTTTAGACCTGTTCTGCACCGCGTTCATCAATAATCCCACAGCAGTTGCATATAAAGGGCTGGCTATTTCCTCATCCGAATCGCCTGCCAAGTGTTCGTTGGGATAACCGATCCTTGTATCCATTCCCGTAATATACTCCACCAATTGCTTAAGGTGTTTCAACTGGCTTCCACCACCCGTTAATACGATACCTCCAATTAATTTCTTCTTTTGCTCGTCGTGCCCATAATTCTTTATCTCCACATACACCTGCTCCACAATCTCCACCACTCGGGCATGTATAATCTTGGATAGATTTTTCAAGGTGATTTCCTTTGGCTCCCGCCCTCTCAATCCTGGGATGGAAACAATTTCATTATCCTTATTTTCCCCAGGCCAAGCCGAACCAAACTTGATCTTTAAAAGTTCTGCTTGCTTTTCAATGATGGAACAACCTTCCTTAATATCTTCGGTAATTACATTTCCTCCAAAAGGAATAACTGCGGTATGACGGATTATTCCATCCTTAAAAATGGCCAAGTCCGTAGTACCACCACCTATATCGATGAGCGCCACACCTGCCTCTTTTTCTTCCTGACTCAAAACAGCATTCGCGGAAGCCAAAGGTTCCAAGGTTATATTGCCCAGATCAAGACCGGCACTCTTTATACATCTCCCCACATTCCGGATTGAGGAAACCTGTCCCACAACCACATGAAAGTTGGCTTCCAGTCGTCCTCCATACATCCCCATTGGCTGCTTTATCTCCGCCTGCCCATCTACCTTAAATTCCTGTGGTAAGACATGTATTATCTCCTCACCTGGAAGCATTACCAATTTATACACCTGATTACAAAGCTTTTCCACATCATCTTCATTGATAACTTCTTCGGATTTAGCCCTGGTTATATAATCGCTATGTTGTAAACTTCTAATATGTTGTCCGGCAATACCTACTACTACAGAGCTGATTTTTAAACCCGAATTGGCTTCTGCCAGTTCAACAGCTTGTTGAATAGACTTGATGGTCTGCGTAATATTATTGACCACACCACGGTGCACTCCCAAACTCTTAGATCTACCAATACCCAAAATTTCAATCTTGCCATACTCATTCTCCTTACCAATGATGGCTACAATTTTGGTGGTTCCAATATCCAACCCAACTGAATAATTACCTTGTTCCATATTTTAAATTTTGGTGCACACTACCTGGTTATTAAATTCTAAACTCACCCTGTTATAATCGTTCAACGTTTTGTCTTTGTTCGCCTTGGTATAGAACGCTTTGAAATTGCTGAACTTTTTCTCCAATTCCTTTACATCACCAAGATCTACAACAAAATTCTCCATTCTAAATTTCAACTGATACTTTTCCTCCTCGGCAATATGAACGCCTATTACATTCTTTCTTAAGAATTCATCAGAATTTATATAGGTCAAAATTTCGTACACTCGTTTAGTACTCTTTTCGGTTATTACCCCTGTAATTATTGGCACTCGCGCAGAATGGTATCTGGAAAATGGCATGCGTCTGCCATCCTCATCAATATAAAACTTTGCAACTCCCTCAACTCTTCCGATTGGTTTACGCTGTATGACTTTAGCCATTAGGTCCCCGTTCACCGTAAGGTAAACTTGGGCATTCTTTACCATTTCATTAGCTTCGATAGCTTTTTCTATAGTATTCAAAACTATATCTTCTTTGGGCAGGTTTTTAAGGTCCCCGGAATTTTGTATTAACAATTTATTAACCGTCTCTTGGGTCATATATAGATTCTGATCTCCGACAAACTTAATTTCAATATTATCAATCTTTTTATGCTTGTTCCTAATGTTGGAAAATGCATAAAGACCTGTAACAACAAGCAGTAAGGCCCCGAATTTTATGAAATTCCAATTAATATTCATTTCTTCTAATTTTATAGTTTATTATCTACTGGATTTAATTCCTTTTTAATTTTTGGAACTTCCAATCCAATATCTCCCGCCCCCAATGTTATTAAAACGTCGGGGTTTTGGGCTATTATTTCTGAAATCAACTCTGACTTGGCAATCATTTTTTTCATTGGACTCGTAACTTTATCCAACAACCATTGAGAGGTAACTCCTTCAATTGGTTTTTCCCTTGCAGGATATATGTCCAACAACAACAAACTGTTAAAATTGGACAGACTTCGGGCAAATTCATCCACAAAATCTCTCGTTCTAGAAAATAAGTGTGGTTGAAAAACCGCCAACACCTTCTTGCCAGGGTGCATTTCCGAAACAGCCTGAAACGCCGCATCAATTTCCGTAGGATGATGTGCGTAATCATCTATAAAAACAAAATCGGCCCTTTTAATCTGATATGAAAAACGCCTTTGAACCCCCTTAAACGTCGCCAATGCATTGGCTAGGCCCTGCGGCGACGAACCGGCTTGGATTGCCATAGCGTAGGCCACCAAACCATTGAGAAGGTTATGCCTACCAGGTTTGTTAAAACGAACTGCTTTTAATTTAGCTTCCGGTGATTCCAGATCGAAAACATAGCTGCCCTGGTCTATTTTAATATTTCTGATACAATAATCGGAACCATCCTCAATACCGTATGTTGTTCCCTCCAATGGCAAACCATTGCGCACAAACAGTTTGCCATTCGGCTTAATGCGTTTTACAAAATCGGCAAACGACTTTTGAAGCTCTTCACTACTGCCATATATATCCAGATGATCCGCATCCATGGAAGTAATACAGGCTACATCAGGAGATAACCGAAGAAAGGAGCGATCAAATTCATCAGCCTCCACTACAGAGTAATCCGAACCTTCCAATAAAAAATTACTGTTAAAATCCTCTGATATTCCTCCCAAAAATGCCGTAATGGGTGTCCCTGTTTCTTTTAATAAATGTGCCAGGATACAAGAGGTAGTTGTCTTGCCGTGAGTACCTGCAACGGCAAAACAGAAGGTATCCTTTGTAATCAAACCCAGAACTTCAGATCGTTTTTTTACCTGAAACCCATTGCCTATGAAATAATTATATTCCATATGGTCATTTGGCACAGCTGGAGTATAAACAATTAGTGTCATATCAGGATCTAAATAGATTTTCGGCACCAATTCCAATTCATCATCGTAATGCACATCTATACCCAAATCCACCAAATCCTTTGTAAGCGGGGTTTCGGTCTTATCATAGCCGGCAACATTTTTTCCCACAAATTTAAAATACCGCGCAAGGGCAGACATACCAATACCTCCAATACCTATAAAGTAGACGTTATGTATATCTTTTATACCCATTTTCTATTTATTACGCTAATAATTTTTCTATTTCATTTACAATCTCCTTGGTAGCATTTGGCAAGGCTAATTTTTTAATATTGGCTCCCAACTTTTCGCCTAAGCTATCCGAACTGAGCAAATTGGAAAACGCAGGCTCAAACTTATCATCCAACTCCGTCTCCTTGATCATAATGGCCGCATCCTTTTCTACAAGGGCCTTGGCATTTTTTGTTTGATGGTCCTCCGCCACATTTGGAGAAGGGATAAAAATCACGGGCTTGCCCACTATACACAGTTCCGATACAGAACCAGCTCCGGCCCTGGAAATAATAACATCTGCCGCCATATATGCGAGGTCCATTCTATTTAAAAACGCTACTACCTTAATATTTTCACAATCATATTTTTTATACTCCTCATAATAAAGCTTACCACTTTGCCAAACGATTTGTATTCCTTGAGCTTTAAAAAAAGACAACTCCTGTTCTATAAGTTTATTTACGCGTCTTGCCCCCAAACTCCCTCCTAAGACCAGCAACGTGGTTTTACCAGGCTGCAATCCAAAGAAACTTAACGCCTCGACTTTATTGCTTGTCAATGAAACTAAATCGCCTCGGACAGGGTTTCCCGTTTTTACAATTTTATCCTTTGGAAAAAATTTCTCCATACCGTCATAAGCAACACATATTTTTGCAACCTTGTTGGCCAATAATTTATTGGTAATTCCGGCATAGGAATTCTGTTCCTGCAACACGCATGGAACACCTTTACCAGAGGCCACCTTTAAAAGGGGACCACTCGCAAAACCACCAGTACCCACAACCGCATGTGGTTTAAAATTCCTTACTATGTTTGCCGCTTTTATCAAACTACTTATTACTTTAAAAGGAAACATTAAATTTTTCAAGGTGAGCTTCCTTTGTAGCCCACTTATCCATAAACCTTCTATTTTGTAACCGGCCTGAGGCACCTTTTCCATCTCCATTCTGTCTTTTGCCCCAACGAACAAAAATTCGGCATCAGGATACCTAACTTTCAACTCATTAGCTATTGCAATGGCAGGATATATATGCCCGCCTGTTCCCCCTCCTGAAAGTATAAATCTATAACTGCCCACTTAAAACTTCTAAAGGGTTAGTTTCATCAATTTCCTCAGGTTCGAACTGTGCATGCTTATTACTGGCACTTAAAATTATACCTATGGCCAAGCAAGTCATCCAACTCGAGGTTCCCCCACTACTTATCAAAGGCAAAGTCTGACCAGTAACCGGAAAGAGTTCAACGGCTACTGCCATATTTATCAAAGCCTGAAACACTATGGGGAGCCCCACTCCCAAAACCAATAATTTTCCAAAAACTGTTCCGTTACTATTGGCCACAACCACAATTCTAAAAAGCAACAGCAAGTAAAAGAACATAAGGACAAAGCCACCTAACAATCCATATTCCTCTACGATAATGGCATAAATAAAATCCGAGGAACTCTGTGGCAAAAAGTTCTTCATTACACTCTTACCAGCTCCATTACCGACTATTCCTCCTGTTGCAATAGCTATCTTCGCCTTTTCAATCTGATAATCCGCTTCGGTATCCTCTGGATTGGAAAAGCTTTCTATCCTGCTCATCCAAGTATCCACCCTATTGGGAAATAAATCTGGCACAGCCTTGGCCGTTAATATAAACATGGTTAAACACAATATCCCTGCTCCAACTATACCCAACAAATACTTAAAAGGATAACCACCTATAAAACAAAGCAGCAACACCATGGAAAATATAATACCAGCCGTAGAAAAATTAGCAGGAAGTATTAACACTATCACCAAAAAAACCGGCAACCATAAAGGCAGAATACTCTCTTTAAAGGTTATGGTCTTATCTTTTATTTTTGTTAAATACCTAGCCACATAGATCATCAATACTACAGCTGCCAAATTGGAGGTTTGAAAGGTAAACCCAACAATTGGAATTCGTATCCATCTACTGGCATTGGCCCCATCTATTACCTTCCCCTGAGCTAGTGTATACAGCAACAAAAGCAACACCACCGGCATTGCAATCAAGGACAATCCTTTAAAAAAATGGGTAGGAATACGGTGTACCCCATATATAATACCAAACCCCATAAGCAGAAGAATGGCATGTTTTACCAAATAACCTATAGTAGTTCCGTTGCCTACAACGTAGACCAAGTTACTACTGGCACTATAAACAGGTAAAAATGAAAACAGGGCCAAAAGGGCTACAACCGCCCAAATAGCTTTATCTCCATTCATTTTGTTTAAAAATCCCAACACAGATTATAATTTTTTAATTGCTGCTTTAAACTGATTTCCCCTATCTTCATAATTCTTGAACAAGTCAAAACTGGCACATGCCGGTGATAGCAATACCGTATCTCCCCGTTCGGCTATTTTATAAGCTACCTTTACTGCTTCATCCATGGCAAATGTTTCAACAACCAAATCCACTACATTTCCAAAGGCATCCTTGATTTTTGAGTTATCCATACCCAAGCAAATAATTGCTTTTACTTTTTCACGGACCAAAGGCATTAGTTCCTTATAATCATTTCCTTTGTCCACTCCCCCAACAATCCACACCGTTGGTGTTTTCATGCTGTCCAATGCGTAGTAAGTAGCATTCACATTGGTGGCTTTGGAATCATTGACATATTGTACATGATGAATCTTCAATACTTTTTCCAGCCTATGCTCCGCCCCTTGAAAATTCTCTATACTTCTACGTATAGTCTCTTTTCTAATACTAATCAATTTAGCTGCTGTAGTAGCCGCCATAGTATTCTTTAAATTATGTTTTCCCTCCAAAGCCAAAGCATCTGTACCCATCTCTATAGTGTTATTGTGTGTTTTAATAATTATTTTATCATTTTCTAAAAATGCCCCTTCATCCAATTTCTTATTGATTGAAAAAGGCAATAATTTTGATTGAACCGGGTTGTTCCTCAACCAGTGGACTATTACTTCATCATCGGCATCATATATTAAATAATCTTCCTTTGTCTGGTTTTTTGCAATTCTAAACTTGGATGCTATATAGTTTTCAAAATTGTATCCATATCTATCCAGGTGATCTGGAGTGATATTGGTAAGGATGGCTATATGTGGCTTAAAGTCCACTATTCCATCCAATTGAAAACTACTTATCTCCAATACATAGAAATCAAAATCCTTTTCCGCAACCATTTTGGCATAGCTATCCCCTATATTACCTGCCATACCCACATTTAGTCCGGCTGACTTTAAAATATGGTTTGTAAGCATGGTCGTGGTAGTCTTTCCATTACTACCCGTAATCCCAATAATCGTAGCCTTTGTATACCTTGATGCAAACTCGATTTCCGAAATAACCGGAACTCCTTTCGCCTTAAGCAAGAGTATCAATGGAACCGTATCGGGGATACCAGGACTTTTCATAACCAAATCGGCATTTAAAATCTTGCCCTCGGTATGTTGCTCTTCTTCCCAATCAATCTCAAAATGTTCAAGAACTTTTCTATATTCCTCTTTAACTGTCCCCTTATCGGAAACAAAAACTTCAAAACCTTCCTTTTTACCTAAAATAGCCGTTCCAACACCACTTTCTCCACCACCCAAAACAACCAACCGCTTCATTTTATCGCACCTTTAACGTTACAATGGTAATTACCGCCAATAGGATTCCGACAACCCAAAATCTGGTTACAATTTTACTTTCATGGTAGCCCTTTTTCTGATAATGATGATGTAATGGCGCCATCAGAAATATCCTTTTACCTTCCCCAAATCTCTTCTTGGTATATTTAAAATAACCCACCTGCAGCATTACCGAAATGGACTCTGCAAAGAAAATCCCACACAAAACAGGTATTAATAATTCCTTTCGGATTATGATGGCTATCACGGCAATAATTCCACCAATGGTCAAACTACCGGTGTCTCCCATAAAAACCGTTGCGGGATAAGCGTTGTACCATAAAAATCCAACCAAAGCACCCACAAAGGCAGCAATAAACACTACCAATTCACCCACCCTAGGTATGAACATGATATCCAGATAATCGGAGAAAATTATATTACCCGAAACAAGTGTAAAGATGCCGAGTGTAAATACGATTATTGCCGATGTCCCGGCGGCCAATCCATCTATTCCATCTGTAAGATTTGCCCCGTTGGAAACAGCTGTGACAATAATTATGATAATGGGGATAAATACCAACCATGCATATTTCTCCATACCATCTCCCATCCAAGAAATAAAGCGGGAATAATCCAACTCGTTATTTTTTATAAACGGCAAGGTGGTCATGGTAGATTTAATTTCCTTGCCCGGAACTTGCTTAACGGTGTAATTCTGTGTAATCTCTGTCTTGGAATGCTCCTTCACGGTCACATCTGGGTGAAAATATAAGGTTGCCCCTACCATAAGACCCAAAACTACCTGGCCCAAAACTTTGAACCTTCCTTTTAATCCTTCTTTATCCTTTTTGAATATTTTGATATAATCGTCAACAAAGCCAATTATCCCCATCCAAATTGTGGTAACGATCAAAAGGATTACATAAATATTATCCAAGAAACGAGCAAATAGCAATACCGGAATTAATGTGGACATAATAATAATGAGTCCCCCCATGGTAGGCGTACCCGCCTTCTGTTTTTGACCCTCCAGACCCAAGTCCCTTACGGTTTCCCCAATTTGTTTGTGTCGCAAAAAGTTAATGATCCTTTTCCCATAGACAGTGGCCAAAATAAGTGAAAACATCACCGCCATTGCCGCCCTAAACGTAATAAATTGGAAAAGCCCCGCCCCTGGCAGTTGATAATGTTTTTCCAAATATTCGAACAAATAGTATAGCATTCCTGGGTTATTGTTTTTTATTATTCACTTTAATATAGTTGACCTAAAACTCTACTTCTTTACACTTGCCAACAACTCCTTAACCATTTTAAAATCGTCAAAATCTTCACGGACACCGTTGGTTTCCTGATAGGTTTCATGACCTTTGCCAGCGATTAAAATAATATCCTTGGCAGCAGCCAACTGACATGCCGTTTTAATGGCCTGTTTGCGGTTCACAATTGACAATGTTTTGTTGGCGTTTTGAGGTTCTACACCAGCTTCCATTTCCTCGATAATAACAGTAGGTGATTCCGATCTAGGGTTATCCGAAGTAAAAATGACTTTGTTGCTTAATGATGATGCGATATGACCCATAACCGGACGCTTAGACTTATCTCTGTCACCACCACACCCCACGACGGTGATGACATTTTCATTTCCAGTCCTCAATGTACCGATAGTATCAAGTACATTTTTCAAGGCATCCGGTGTATGGGCATAATCAACAATAGCTGTAATACTTTCTTTTGATATATAATATTGAAACCTTCCTTCCACATTTTCCAATTCACTTAGAAGACGCAGAATTTCCAGTTTTTCCAATCCTAATAAATCTGCCGTAGCATATATGGCCAACATATTATAGGCGTTAAAATCCCCGATCAATTTGGACCAAACCTCATTGTCATCGATCTTTAACAATTGACCATTGAATTGATTTTCCAATATCTGAGCCCTATAATTGGCATAGGACTTTAAAGCATAGGTATACTTTCTTGCCTCTGTATTCTGCAACATCACCAAACCGTTCTTATCGTCTATATTGGTAAGTGCGAATGCTTTTTTCGGCAACCTATCGAACAACATCTTCTTGGTATCCCTGTATTCCGCAAAAGTTTTATGATAATCCAAATGATCATGGGATAGATTGGTGAAAATAGCGCCTTCAAACACCAAACCTTCCGTTCTCTTTTGATGGATACCGTGAGAACTCACCTCCATAAAGCAATACTCAACACCGGCATCGTTCATCAACTGCAAATATTTGTTTATTGTCAGCGCATCCGGAGTAGTATGGGTAGTGACATATTCCTTATTATCAACCATTATCCTTATAGTGGATATAAGACCTACCTTAAAACCAGCTTTCTTAAACAACTGATATAACAGACTGCTCACAGTAGTCTTACCATTGGTGCCCGTAACCCCCACCAGTCTTAAATTCTTGGAAGGATTACCATAAAAGTTGGAGGCCATTATGGCCAAGGCCTTGTTGCCATTGTCCACCTCCACATAGGTTATTTCATTAACCAGTTGTTTTGGCAATTCTTCACATACAATAGATTTAGCACCAGAAGCAATGGCTTTATCAATGAACTCATGACCGTCCGCAACAACTCCTTTTATGGCCACAAAAACATCATCCATTCCAACCTTTCTGGAATCGAAACAAATATTGTCCACCATAATGGAAGTAGAACCACTTACCGCAGAAAGGCTAACACCGTACAATATGTCCTTTAGTGTCATCATGATAGTTCCAATACTATTTTGTTAACCTTTTTCAGATCGGTTCCTTTAGCAATAGATTGCTTCTTGACCTTTCCATTTCCCTTCACCTCAACTTCCATCCCTAAATTTTCAAGAATAGAAACCGCGTCCATACCACTCATACCCTCTACATTGGGCACCTCATTGTATTTTTTGTTGGAAGCGGCAAAATATCTTTGAAATTCTTCGTCCAAGTTCTTTGTCTCGGCATTGTGAACATCAACTTCGTCCACCAACGGGGAACTTGCATAAATTTTTTGTGCTACAGATTTGAAAACCGGACCAGAAACATCCGCTCCATAGTAGCCAACACTTTTATCCGGCTCATGAATTACCACGATACAAGAATATTTGGGGTCATCCGCAGGAAAGTAACCAGCGAAAGTAGAGATGTATTTCATCACCTCAGGATCTTTGGAAACATAATTTTTCTGTGTGGTTCCAGTCTTTCCCGCCATAGAAAAATTAGGCGAATAAAGTCCATGTCCGGTACCGTGCTTTTTCTCTACAACATTTTTAAGCAATTGTTGTACTTTATGCGCTGTTTCCTTAGAGCAGATAGACGGATTAATGACCTCCTTTTCAAATTTAAGAATAGTCTTATCCCACTCTTTTACCTCTTTTATAAGTCTTGGCTTTAACATCTCGCCATCATTGGCAATGGCATTATAAAATGTTAAGGTCTGCAAAGGGGTTAAGGAAACTTCATAACCATGGGACATCCATGCCAAGGAAACTCCTGACCAACCCTTATCCCCTGGATAGCGAATTACAGGGGTTCCCTCACCTTTTACCGGCAATCCCAATTCCCTATGTAGGTTCATGTTCATTAGGCGGTTTACAAATTTTTCCGGATTTTCCTTATAATTATTATTGATGATTTTAGCAAAGGCAGTATTGGAAGAGACCTCAAATGCCTTAGCGGCCGTTATCTTACCGTAACCACCATGTTTAGAATCCCTAACAGTCCTGTTATAAACCTTATAAGTGCCCTTTTCTGTATCTATAACCGTATTGGTATCAATTACTTTATCCTCCAAGGCCACGACCATGGACATTAACTTAAAAGTAGATCCAGGCTCATGCGACTCCCCAATGGCATAATTTAATCGCTCGTAATATTTACCATCTGTAGTTCTTCCCAAGTTGGAAATAGCTTTGACCTCCCCGGTTTCGGTTTCCATTACAATTACACAACCGTGTTCCGCATTATATTTTTCCAATTGCCCCAATAAAGCATGATGGGCAATATCCTGTATGTTGATATCGATAGTGGAAACAACATCATAACCATCTTGGGGCTCAACAATGTTATCCCAACCTATGGGCTTCCATTGCCCTTTGGCAATCTTTTGTTTTAACCTTTTGCCTTCTATACCCCGTAAATACTCACCAAAGGCACCTTCAAGGCCAACTCTGGTGTAGTATCCATTCTCATCTACCCTTTCATACCCCACACTTCTTTCCGCGATTTTACCCAAGGGATGCTCACGAACAATTTTTTGTTCAATGATCAAACCTCCCTTATACGGACCTTTATTAAAGAGCGGAAATTGTTTTACCGCTATATAATCCGAATAGTCCAAATTCCTGGCGACCAAGGCATACCTGTTCTTATTTGCCTTCGCCTTTCTTAGCAATTGCTGATAATGTGATGTGGTTTTACCGAATAATTTTGCCAATGCATCCGACAAGGGCTTAACATTTTCCTCAAAATCTTTCTTTCCTACAGTTTCAGCATCAAAACGTATGGTATATCGTGAAACCGATGTAGCCAGCAAACTGCCGTCATCAGAATAAAGATTACCCCTCTTAGGAGCAATAGTGAACATTTTCTCGGTACGATCCATGGCAAGTTTCCGATACTTCTCACCTTCCACCACCTGAATACTCACCAATTTAACCAAAACAGCCATTGCGAACAGGAACAGCAATCCCGCCACAATGTACAATCTGGTCAATATGTTTTTTTCTGTTACCGGCACTATTCTTCTGTTTCTGTTTTAACCTTAATTTTTTTTGGGGGAGTCTCTGAAGGAAACAAAGCATCCCGCTCCAGCATTCTCAACACAGTGGATTCCAACTTTAGATGCTGCATATCTGAACGAACATCTACAAACTCACTTCTCAGCTCCTTAACCTGCTCATCCAGAGCAGCAATTTTATGTACTTTTCCATCAGCGCTGTGGGAACTGGCAATCATTACTGTTGCCAAAAAAGAAACATAAATGATAAACATCCAGTTTTTTGGAGCACCTCCGCTCACCAAAAACTTTCCTTTTAATATGTCTAATATTCCTTTTCTCATCGCTTAAAAAATCACTCAATTATACCTTATCATCGTAAACACCTCCCTGGAGGGTAATTCACAATTTCCAACCTTATCTAAACACGCTCCGCTATCCTTAGCTTGGCGCTTCTGGCCCTATTATTAATCTTTATCTCTTCTCTTGACGGAACCACCAATCCACCGACCTTTTTAAGAGGAACCTCAATGTTCCCGTAAAAATCCTTTTCAGGCTCCCCTTCAAACTGACCTGCCCTTATATACCTTTTAACAAGCCTATCCTCCAAAGAATGATAACTTATAACACTCAACCTACCTCCATCATTCAAAAGTTCCGGTACCTGCAACAAAAACTCTTTTATCACCTGTATTTCCTGGTTCACCTCTATCCTTATGGCCTGGTATATCTGGGCCAGTATTTTATGTTCCCTATGCTTGGGTAAATATTGACCCAATACCTCCTTCAATTGATCGGTAGTTTTTATAGGATCATTTTCCCTACGCTCTATAATGGTTTTTGCCATTGCATTTGCATTTCGTAGGTCACCATACTGAAATAGCACCCTACTCAACTCATCAAACTCATACACATTCACCACATCGAAAGCCGATATTTGATTTTTCTTGCTCATTCGCATATCCAAATCAGCATCAAAACGAGTTGAAAAACCCCTTTCAGCCTTATCAAATTGATGGGACGACACTCCAAAATCGGCCAATATCCCATCTACTTTCTTCACGCCATAGAACTTTAAAAACTGCCTTATATATCTAAAGTTTTCATTGATCAACTGAAACCGCCCATCATCAATAACATTTTGCAATGCATCCTCATCCTGATCAAATGCCAACAATCTTCCATCGTCCCCCAGCCTTTTCAATATCTCCCTAGAATGTCCGCCACCTCCAAAAGTCACATCAACATAAACACCATTAGGCTTTATATTCAATCCATCAACGGATTCTTTCAACAATACTGGATTATGATATGTCATCGTCGTCGTCTCCCATTACTTCTTCTGCCAAACTCGCAAAGTCCTCGGCCGTTTCCTCCAATACTTTTTCGTAACTATCCTTGTCCCATATTTCAACAATGTTGATTGCCGAACTCAATACCACTTCTTTGGTAATTCCTGCCACATCCACCAAATTTTTTGGAATCAACAACCTACCTGTGGCATCTATTTCAACTACCTTTACTCCTGCAGAAAATCTTCTTATGAAATCGTTGTTCTTTTTCTTAAATCGATTCTTCTTGTTCATTTTCTGCATCAGCAAATTCCACTCCGCCATGGGATACAGTTCTAAACAAGGTTGAAAAACCGAACGCTTTACGACAAAACCATCATTGATTACGGGTGACATCTGATTTTTAAGCGCCACAGGAAGCATTACCCTTCCCTTAGAATCGGCCTTACAATCATATGTTCCAATGAAACTTATCACTTAAAGTAGCTGGTTTTTAATTTAATAACTCAAATATATAGAAATTATTACCACAATTTACCACAAAATACCACTTTGTTAATAAAATGCATACTTTATCGACAAACGACACTCAAATTGTCCTTCAAAAAATTCTTAGGAACTATTCCGCAAAAATTCTTTCAACAAAAAAAATGTCATTATCTATTGCCTTTCCAAAAACTTGGCTATACTTGTATAACAATGAAATGCCTATATTTGTCAACTAAGACCAGAAGGATCCTTAATGGAAAAAAAGATAATTAAAGAGGGGAAATACCGCTACATTGAAATGGGTGAAGGAACACCTATTATAATATTGCACGGCCTCATGGGTGGATTGAGCAATTTCCACGGGGTCATGAATCATTTCCCACCTAAGGGCTATAAGGTATTGGTACCCGAGCTTCCGATTTACGATATGCCATTGCTTAAGACCAACGTAAAGAGCTTTGCTAAATTTTTGGAGCGGTTTATAGAACACAAAGAACTAAAAGATGTAATTCTTTTGGGTAATTCTTTGGGCGGACATATTGGCCTACTTCACACCAAACTTTATCCGAAAATGGTTAAGGCCCTGGTAATAACAGGTAGTTCTGGCCTATACGAAAGTGCAATGGGAGATGGGTATCCCAAGCGTGGCGATTATGAATTTATTAAGAAAAAGGCACAGGATGTATTTTATGATCCCGAAATAGCCACCAAAGAAATTGTAGACGAAGTTTTTGCTACAGTCAACGACCGAATAAAATTGGTAAAGACCTTATCCATTGCTAAAAGTGCTATAAGACACAACATGTCCAAGGATTTACCACATATGTTGACCCCCACTTGTATTATATGGGGCAAAAACGATAGTGTTACCCCACCGAACGTGGCTGAAGAATTTCATTCACTTCTCCCTGATTCCGATTTATTTTGGATCGATAAGTGCGGACATGCACCAATGATGGAGCACCCGCAAGAATTCAACACTGTTCTTGACGCTTGGTTGGAGAAGCGAAATTTATAACCTGGATTCATTACTAATAATTCTTTAATAGCAAACAAATGAAAATAAAGTCGGCCGACTTTGTCATGAGCAATTCCAACGTAACAAATTGCCCAAAGGACCAATTGCCGGAATATGCCTTTATTGGTCGCTCCAATGTGGGAAAATCCTCCTTGATCAATATGCTTACCCAAAGGAAAGGCTTGGCCAAAACATCCGGCCGCCCAGGAAAGACCCAACTCATAAATCATTTTAAAATAAATGAAAATTGGTTTTTGGTAGATTTACCTGGTTATGGGTATGCCCGTGTGTCCAAAAAAGACAAAAAAACTTTTCAGAAATATATTACAGACTACTTTATTGAACGCCAGCAATTGGTATGTGCATTTGTTTTGATCGATATTAGGCATGAACCTCAAAAAGTGGATTTGGAATTTTTGGAATGGATGGGAGAAAACCAGATTCCATTTTGCATGATTTTCACCAAGGCCGACAAATTGAAACCAAAGGCCATAGAAAACCACGTTAACACCTATATTAAGCAACTATTGGAAGGAGTTTGGGAAGAAGCACCCCATTATTTTGTCACCTCCTCCTCCAATGGCTTGGGTCAGGAAGAATTGCTGGGATATATTGATGAATTAAATACCAATTTCTTCAAAGAAGTACACTAGGACTTCCTTAAATTCACCTAGCGTTTTATTGGGCATATTTTTCCTGAACTCCCGATATTAAATCTTCCTGATTCTTCATGGCATTTATCTCTTCTTTTTCAAAAAACCCTACCAGTCTGCCATTTTTTGAAACAAACACCTTTGGAAAGTCCCTGTTATTATAATTTTCGTTTGGATATCGTTCCATAAACTCATCTAGATGAAGAAACTCCATCTCCAAATCGAATTTTCGCCTAAATTCTTTCCATTTTTTATTTTCAGAAAAAACACCAAAGGTTATCGCGCATAAATTACAATCGTAAGTGCCAGGACTTAATATTTTGTGTGCACTACCCAACAATGCACTACCTATACCCGATTTGGCATTATACACAAAGACTAGCCGATCTACCCCAGTACTATCCATAACAATAAACTATAAGTTCCTATTATCTACTTTGTCGGTAAACAACAACAATACTTAACTGAAGCTCAAATTACAAGGCAGGGAGAACAAAAGTCGTAGAAGTAACTATTTTTTCAACTCAAGTTTTTCGGCAAAATAATCGCAGAAATCCTTCATTGTTGCGGTCATTTTTTCGTCTTGTGTTGCTTTCATAAAGGTATCGGACAAAGAAACCAAAGTTTGATGAAAGAAAATTTTCATTTCATCAACAGGCATATCTTTGGTCCATAGATCAATTTTCAGAGATTCCTGGTTTTCACTATCCCATACGGACAATAACATAGCCTTAGCCTTTTCATTATCTATACCGCCATCTTGGGCAGACCACGTTAATTCCTCAGGAACCCTATTTTCATCCAATCCAACCTTTAACGTAATTTCTGATGTATGTAGTTTTGCCATATTTTATTTTTTGATATGTTTTATCTTTTATAGCTTTCTGGGTTTATATCCCGATCTTTTAAATAGCTCTTCTTCCGGTACAGTCAACATTTCCTGTAAAGTGATCTTATTATTATTCATAAATGCCTTTACTATTTGCCAACCTAAATATCTCCCAATTTTGCCTGGCGACTCGTTATCAAGTTCCAATTCAAATTTTGAAAAAGGAGCTGGATCTAAAAAACGCGGCCCCAATTTACTATTGGTACTATACAATAATTCGCGCTCAATAAAATAACGCCAAATCTGCTCCTCGTTGACATTGGCCCATTCCAGTTCATCAGGGGCATAACCCATTGTAACGGCATCGGTATTTTGGGGCATAAGCTTTTCCATTAAATACAGCTCTTTGCCATAATAAATAAGTTGTGATAAAAACGTCCGGTCCCTAGGTGATGGTACCACAGTCTTGGCAAACGCACTTGCGATGTCACGAATCATATATTGCTCATCCAAATCATTGGCAATATATTTGGAAATGCCTTGATAAAACTTATGGGATGCTCCTAAATAATTATCAAGACCTATAAGAAGTAAACTATCCGTAAGAATAATTCTATTGTTATAATCCACGTCCGATGTCACCGTAATCACCTTAGGGACTTTATATTTAGGAAAATAATACTTAACATACTTAAACAAAAGTTCAAGATTTTCCTGTTCATTATCAAAGCCCGGGAAAGATTTCCCAACTTCATCAAGAACTTCTACCTGTACAGTGTCCTCTAATTTGGCAATCCAAATGCTATCAGAATAATGGACAGGAAAAAGATAAGGGTATGCTTTTTTCAAAAGAGGAATATCCTTAGGCCGTGCTTGGGCAAACTCCCTATCGAACCTAAAAACCTTTAAATCTACATTTATTTGTGCGACCTCATCGGCCACTTTATCGCTACCCTCACAACTGCAAAAAATAATAATTGGGAGAAAAATGAGGAATATGGCCTTTCGCATGCTAAAGTAATTCGGTTAATGTTTTAAATTTTAAAATCTAGGCTTTATTTTTACCGTGCAAAGTTAAGTTTTTAAACCTTATAAATTGTTCAGATGCAGACCGAAAAAGTAATAGACCACATTGTTAACTGGTTGCAGGATTACGCTACCAAAGCAAATATAAAAGGATTTACAATAGGAATTTCGGGAGGTATAGATTCTGCGGTAACCTCAACCTTATGTGCCAGAACAGGATTACAACTATTATGTCTGGAAATGCCCATACATCAGGCAGCCAGCCAAGTTACGCGCGCATCCAATCATATTAAGTGGCTAAAGGCCAATTACCAAAATGTTGACAGACAGTTAGTAGACCTTACACCAACTTTCGATAGTTTGGTAAATTCTTTGCCAGCAGTTGAAAATGAGGAGGATAGATTTATGTCCTTGGCGAACACCAGAGCAAGGTTAAGAATGACCACCTTATATTACTTTGCCGCATTGAACAAACTACTGGTAGCAGGAACCGGTAATAAGGTAGAAGATTTTGGTGTAGGGTTCTACACCAAATATGGGGATGGTGGTGTTGACTTAAGTCCGATCGCCGATCTATTAAAAACCGAGGTATATGAAATTGCAAAAGTCTTGGGGATCAACGACGATATAATAAAGGCGGCTCCTACAGATGGATTATGGGGCGACGACAGAACTGACGAAGACCAAATAGGCGCATCCTATCCAGAATTGGAATGGGCCATGCAAATGCACGAAGAAGGAAAAGTGGATACGGATTTTTCTGATAGACAAAAAGAGGTTTTTCAGATATACAAAAAATTTAACCGCGCCAACAAACATAAAATGCTCCCAATACCAGTTTGTGAAATTCCAAATTCACTAAAATGAACCTCTCACCTAAGAACCAAGTGATTAAATCGAAAAAATATGCAAAAATTTTCGGTTTTGAATAAAAAAATGAAGCTTTGCTTATCGAATTAGATATTTTAACCCTACATTGCATGTCAGTATTTTAGACATGATTATTGATGTTGAAATCTAGAAAAATAACCAAAAATGATCAAAATTTTAATTGCTGATAATCATCCTATTGTTCGGATGGGCGTACAACAAGTCTTGAACCCTGTTTCAGATATTGAAGTTATTGCCGATGCATCTACTACCACGGAATTATTTAATAAGCTGGAAATTTTTACCCCGGACGTTATTCTTCTGGAAATGGACATTCCTGAAATTAATGGCATTGCAACCCTTAGAAAAATTAAAAAACAGTACCCAAATATACGGGTGTTGATCTACAGTGGACAGTCGGAAGATGTTTATGCATTAAGCACCATACGAGCTGGAGCTTTTGGTTACTTATCCAAAACTTCTGAGATAGACTACATTATAAGTGCCATTAGAAAAGTTAGCGAAGGTAATATGTTTATTACCAACGAACTGGCACAACGCCTTGCTTTTGACGAGGGAACACAAAAACCAAGAAGGTTCTTTAGGAAACTTTCTACCAGGGAAGTTGAAGTCCTTAAATTGTTGGCCAGTGGAAAACGCAACAAGGAAGTGGCGCAAGGATTGGATTTGAACGAAAAAACGGTAAGTACCTACAAAGCGCGTTTAATGCGTAAATTAAATGTAGACAACCTAGTAGATTTATTACAGCAAGCCAAGGCATTGGAACTCTACTAAGTTACCGTAGACCATAATATCTAAACAAAGACCGCATCCCAATTCAATTGGGATGCGGTCTTTGTTTTTACGGCCATTTGCCAGAATTCCTAAGAAAGAACCCTATTTAGTTTTTTGTTCAGTAGAACGTTAAGCTGAATATAGTTCATTATCTCCTCCAATGCCTCATTATTCCCCTCATTCTTATTTAATGTATTCTCCTGAAGGGAGCCAATTCTTTTCTTTATCAAATAACATCTCAGCGTTAAAATAGTTTCGCTCACCAACTGGGAAATTCCTACTTTTTTATCCTTGGGATATATATCCTTTCGCTCCCATTGATGTAGGGCATATTTTTCTTCCTCCATTAATATGGAAGATATTTCCGACGCCAATTCTTGATTTAAACTGGCAATAAAGGTAGTAATCGAAAAATTTTCCTTCTCATTAAGGTCTTCCATTATTTTATAATAGATATTTCTGAACTGCTCATTGGCCAACTCAATTTCATCATCTTGAAGGTCTAGATAAATTTTTTCGTACACCTTGGCTTCCAAAGATTCTGGCTCCAGTTCCAAATCGCCTTTTTCGTTTTCCTTTAGTACCAAATCCTCAAATTTTTGCTCCAAATCCCCATAAAGCAACAACATCTCTATAATCTTTCGCTCAAGTTCATATTGAACATCCACCTTTTGCCGTAAAGGTTCGTTCTTGACCACATCAAAGGCCTGTTGTTCCTGCTTTACTTTTTTATTGGAATCAGCAACATCCTTTTTTCCTATCTGAGCCAAAGTATTGAACAGGACGGCCTCCGAAATATTCATGATCTGAGCGCACTCCTGTATATAGATTTCCTTTTGTATCCGATCTGGAATCTTGGAGATACTATTTACAATATCCCTTACCGTGTCCGCTCTCTTAATTGGGTCGTTCGCGGATTCCTCTACCAATAAAGAAGCCTTGAACTGAATAAAGTCCTTTGAATTCTCCTGTAAATAGAGCACCACATCCTCATAATCATTTTTCTTGGAGAAACTATCAGGGTCCTCCCCTTCAGGGAAAGTACATACCTTTACGTTCATCCCTTGCTCCAGAATAAGGTCTATCCCCCTAAGTGATGCCCGCAATCCGGCCGCATCCCCATCAAATAAAACCGTAATATTCTTTGTGAGCCTATTTATCAACCTTATCTGATCCGAGGTCAACGCCGTTCCACTTGAAGACACTACATTGTGTATACCCCGCTGGTACATCTGGATAACATCTGTATACCCTTCTACCAAATAACAATTGTCTTCCTTGGCAATAGCTTGTTTGGCGAAGTAAATACCATAAAGCACCTTGCTTTTATGGTAAATATCACTTTCAGGAGAATTTAAGTATTTGGCCGCTTTCTTATCATTAGTCAAAATCCGACCTCCAAAACCCAAAACCCTTCCACTCATACTGTGTATGGGAAACATTACACGCCCTTTAAAACGGTCAAAGGTCTTATTCTGCCCAGGATTGGCAGCATCATGTTTTACAATTGTAAGTCCAGTTTTTTCCAAATAGTTTAATTGATACCCCTTGGATAAGGCCGCTTTGGTAAAGCCGTCCCACTGATCTAGGCAATAGCCCAGATCAAACCTCTTAATGGTATCATCTGTAAACCCACGCTCCTTAAAATAACTTAAACCAATGGCCTTGCCCTGTTCCCTTTCCCACAAAACTTCGGAAAAATATTTTTGGGCATATTCAGAAACCAGGTACATACTTTCCCGTTCATTGGTCTGCTCCTTTTGCTCGTTGCTCTGCTCTGTTTCCTCAATTTCAATATTGTATTTCCTGGCCAAATATTTAATGGCCTCTGGATAGGAAAAATGTTCGTGCTCCATTAAGAAGGCTACAACATTCCCTCCTTTGCCGCTACTAAAATCCTTCCATATCTGTTTTACTGGAGAAACCATGAAACTGGGGCTGCGCTCATCGGTAAACGGACTTAATCCCTTAAAGTTGGAGCCTGATTTCTTTAGTTGCACAAAATCCCCGATCACCTCCTCTAAACGGGCTGTTTCGTATACTTTGTCTATGGTGGATTTTGTAATCAATCTTTACATTTTTAGCAGGCTAAAGATAGTACTTTATGACCTGTTGGAAAAAGGAAAGGCTATCCATATCAGAGAAATATTGATTAAATTGCCATTTTCATTTAGAAGTATAAACAAACAGAAAATGATATTATTTCTAGGAACAAAACCGGGAAAAACAATTTCAAAATCTTTAACAAACGTTGTATGTCCCTTCTGTGAAAATAAGGGAACCTTGGCAGCGGTTACAAGTACGACTTATTTCCACTTGTTCTGGATTTCCCTTTTTAGAGTAGGCACTTCAACCATAATAAGCTGTTCCCACTGTAAAAGAACCTATTTTAAAGATGAATTCACTGAGGAAATGCAACACAGTATCGAAAATTGAAAAATCTAAATTCCATTGCTTTATTATAAATCAAAGCGCTGTCCTAGATAGAAATTATAGTAAATTCTATTTTGAAAAGCACATAAGCACAATACTCTGAAACGTGGTCCAAAGAAATTATTTTCAATTCCTTAAAATTTGTTTGATATTAGGACAGACGATTTCAATTACCCAATAGTCCCCCACAGAAATAAAGAAAATACAAATGATTGATTTACAGCAGTATAGATTTACTTCTTTCGATCTACCACATAGTTCACCATAAGTTCCAGTGAACTCCTATATTCTGAATCTGGGTAGGTCGCCAATAAGGCCAATGCCTCCTCCTTATAGGCGAGCATCTTTTTCACGGCATATTCAAGGCCACCGTTCTCTTTTACAAAGGCAATAACTTCCTTGACTCGTTTTTTATCCTTGTTGTGATTCTTAATAGAATTGATCAACCACTTTTTTTCTGCCTTATAACATTTGTTGAGTACAAAAATCAAGGGCAAGGTCATTTTTTGTTCCTTAATATCTATACCAGTAGGTTTGCCAATCCTCTCTTCCCCGTAATCGAACAAATCATCCTTAATTTGAAAGGCCATCCCTATTAACTCACCAAATTTCCTGAAAGTCTCCACATCTGTGGAGTCGGGCTTAACAGAACAAGCGCCCAAACTACAACAAGCAGCAATTAGGGTTGCGGTTTTCTGCCTTATAATATCGTAATACACCTCCTCGGTAATATCCAGTCGCCTGGCTTTTTCTATTTGCAGCAATTCTCCCTCACTCATTTCACGTACAGCGACGGAAATAATTTTAAGAAGATCAAAATCTCCGTTATCTATGGACAACAGTAGCCCTTTGGAAAGCAAATAATCCCCTACCAAAACGGCGATTTTGTTTTTCCACAAAGCATTTACCGAAAAAAAGCCTCGACGTTTATTACTATCATCTACCACATCATCATGGACCAGGGTAGCGGTATGTATCAATTCTATAACCGACGCCCCTCTATAAGTCCTTTCGTTGACCTGTCCGTTGTTCAGAAGTTTGGCGGTAAGAAATACAAACATGGGCCGCATCTGCTTCCCTTTTCGGTTAACGATATAGTAAGTGATTCTATTTAATAGCGCAACCTTGGAAGACATGGATTCATAAAACTTTTTTTCAAAAAGTTCCATTTCCTGATTAATCGGTTCCTTTATTTGGGATACAATTTTCAACGGATAGATTAGGCTGTTTTGGATTGCTTGTTCTGTTGCGTAAAATTAGGCAAAAAAACATAGTAATCACCAGCCAATAATGGTAATGTGACCGTAATTTATAGATTTCAGCGAATTTGTGTTTGGAAATAGAATCCACCTTGCCCGCAGGCCTTTGGACACAGTCTATTTAGGATTTATTTGCCAATTGTCCACAGGCAGCGTCAATATCCTTGCCCCTAGAACGCCTTACCGTAACGGTAATGCCATTTCTCTCCAAGGTACTAACGTACATTTCGATGGCAGCATTTTTTGCCTGTTGAAATTCCCCGTCATCAATAGGGTTGTATTCAATTAGATTAACCTTGGAAGGGGCAAACCTGCAGAAATCTACCAAAGCATTTGCATCATTTTGGGTATCGTTAATACCATCCCAAACGACGTATTCATACGTTATCCTACTCTTGGTTTTTAGATACCAATACTCAAGTGACTCGCGAAGGTCGGCCAAAGTAAATTTCGCATTAAATGGCATAATGGATGTCCGGATTTCATCAATAGCGGAATGCAGGGATACCGCCAACTTAAACTTCACCTGCTCATCTGCCATTTTTCGTATCATCTTTGGCACTCCCGAGGTAGACACAATAATACGTTTAGGTGACATCCCCAAACCTTCCGGTGAAGTAATCTTATCTATGGCCTTAAGTACATTGTTATAATTCATTAATGGCTCTCCCATGCCCATAAAAACAATATTGCTCAATGGACGATCAAAATACAGCCTACTTTCATTATCAATGGCCACCACTTGGTCATAAATCTCATCCGGATTTAAGTTCCGCATCCGCTTTAGCCGGGCTGTGGCACAAAATTTACAATCCAAACTACAACCTACCTGACTGGAGACGCAGGCGGTGGTCCTGGTTTTGGTCGGAATCAAAACGGATTCCACAATAAGATCATCGTGTAGACGAACGGCATTTTTAATGGTTCCGTCACTACTGCGTTGCATTTGATCTACCTTTATGTGGTTAATCACAAAATTATCCTCCAGCATTTGCCTTGTTTCCTTAGAGATATTGGTCATATCCTCGAAGGTATGGGCCGATTTTTGCCACAACCATTCATAGACCTGATTACCCCTAAAGGCTTTGTCACCTTGGGTTTCAAAGAACGACCTAAGCTGTTCTTTGGTAAATGCCCTTATATCTCTTTTGTTTTTTGCGATTTCCACTTCCTAAAGATAATTGATTCTATAAAAAAATCCCGCCAATACAGATTTATCTGTGATACTGGCGGGATTTAAATATTATTTTGGATACCTATATAATCAACATGGCATCACCGTAAGAATAAAATTTATATCCTTCCAAAATTGCTTCCTTATACGCCTTCTTCATTAAGTCATGCCCCATGAAGGCCGAAACCATCATTAATAGGGTAGATTTCGGTAAGTGAAAATTGGTCACCATCGCATTTGCAATACTAAAATCGTATGGAGGGAAAACAAACTTGTTTGTCCAACCGTCAAACGTATTTAGTGTCTGTTGGGAAGATACTGCACTTTCCAAAGCCCTCATAGCGGTAGTACCTACGGCACATATTCTACGTTTCTTAACTTTAGCCGAATTCACAATTTCGGTTGCCTTTTCATCGATAATCAATTCTTCACTATCCATCTTGTGCTTGGAAAGATCTTCTACTTCCACAGGATTAAAAGTCCCAAGACCAACATGCAAGGTTACCTCCGCAAAGTCGATTCCTTTGATCTCCAATCTCTTCAACAAATGTTTGGAAAAATGCAAACCGGCCGTAGGGGCAGCTACTGCACCCTCATGCTTGGCATAAATGGTTTGATATCTTTTTTCATCCTCGGCCTCTACCTTTCGCTTAATATATTTAGGCAAAGGAGTTTCTCCAAGTTCTTTTAACTTTCTTCTAAAATCGGTGTAAGAACCATCGTAAAGGAACCTTAATGTTCTTCCTCTAGAGGTTGTATTGTCTATTACCTCGGCAACCAAAGTTTCATCATCACCGAAATAAAGTTTATTTCCAATTCTTATTTTACGAGCAGGATCTACCAAAACATCCCAAAGACGTTGCTCCTCATTTAATTCACGCAATAAAAAAACCTCAATTCTGGCTCCTGTCTTTTCCTTATTACCGTATAATCTAGCGGGAAAAACCTTGGTGTTGTTAAGTACCATTACATCGCCCTCATCAAAATAGTTTATAAGGTCCTTGAACATTTTGTGCTCAATTTTACCCGTTTCTCTATGAATGACCATTAATTTGGACTCATCTCTATTCTCTGCTGGATACTCTGCCAATAATTCGTTTGGAAGTTCAAAATTGAAGTGCGATAATTTCATTTAGTATTTTCCTTAAATTTTAGATTCATGTTTAGCGGCTGCAAATATACGACGATGCAAGGGGCGATGTCAAGTAAAACCCCATTTAAATAAAAATCAGACGGTTTGCACCTTAAATTTTAAATTTTTTATGTCCTCCCAAAAGTCAGGGTATGATTTGGAAACCACTTCCGCATCGTTGACAAACAGGGAAGTTTTTAAGGCAAGTGGAGCAAAAGCCATAGCCATTCTATGGTCGTTATACGTATCTATGGCGATTTCTTTTTTTACTTCTTTGGAAGGCTCCAGAGTCAGAGTTTTATCGGTCACCGATATAGGGGCACCCAACTTGGTCAATTCTGTCTTTAAAGCTTCCAATCGGTCTGTTTCCTTAATTTTAAGGGTATGTAGACCAGTCATATGACAACCTACTCCCAAACCGAAACAAGTTACAGCAATGGTTTGTGCTATATCAGGAGCATTTGCAAGCTCAAAATTAAAGGTGGTATTTAGTGGATTTGCCGTCTTTCTCAAGATAACCTGATGATCTTGAAAGCTTGTTTCAACTCCAAAATCCTTATATATTTCCTTAAGTACACTATCCCCTTGAAGGCTATTTCTGTTATAGGCCGTTAAAGAAATCTCCGTACCTATGGCGCACATTGCTACAATACTATAAAAATATGATGCAGAACTCCAATCCGATTCCACTACTTGAATAGATGGTTCAATTGTAGTTTTCGGCGATACCTTGATCGTATTCCCTTCAAAAGAACTGACCACCCCAATTTGCGAAAGCAGGCCCAAGGTCATTTTTATATAAGGCACCGAAGTAATTTTACCAACCAATTCCAATTCCAGGCCATTTTCAAGGCTTGGCGCTATTAAAAGTAATGCCGATATATATTGGCTACTAATATCTGCAGGTAGGCTTACCTTATGCTTCAACAGTTTTTTGCCCTTAATATTTATTGGCGGATAACCCTCATTATTCACATAATTGATTTCAGCACCCAAACTGCGCAATGCCTCTACCAATACTTTTATTGGTCTTTCGGTCATTCGTTTAGAACCTGTTAGGGTAACTTCTTTATTTTCCTGTGAAGCAAAATAAGCTGTTAAAAAACGCATTGCCGTACCTGCATGGTGAATATCCACTACCCCATTACTGATAAGCAACCCTTTTTGCATTACTTCTGCATCGTCTGAATTGGAAAGATTATTGATTTTTATGTTGGGAAACAAGGCCTGTAACAACAACAACCTATTGGATTCACTTTTGGATCCCGTGATTTTTACTTCGGATTTTATTAAGGTTTGCGAAGGGGCAGATAAATGTAGCTTCAATTTATATGGTATTTTTTAGACTTATTTGCTTAATTTTTTGTTTTTGAATGAACGCACAAAAACAAACGACAAATATAGCACTATTTCAGCTTTTTATTGTTGTGGTGGCGATCATGATCACGTTTGGTCTTAAGGTTTAATTTCTTATCAAAAGACTCCTGCAAGTTTATTCCGGTCTGATTGGCCAAACATAACACTACAAAAAGTACATCTGCCAATTCTTCCCCTAGATCTTTATTCTTGTCCGACTCCTTTTCGCTTTGTTCACCATAACGCCTGGCTATAATACGGGCCACCTCCCCCACTTCCTCTGTAAGCTGGGCCATATTGGTAAGCTCGTTAAAATACCGTACCCCATGGGTCTTGATCCATTCGTCTACGGCTTCTTGTGCATTTTCTATATTCATTATTCCTTATTTTTTGTATCTATTTGTATGGTTACCGGTCCATCATTGAGTAGGGCAACTTTCATATCCGCCCCAAAAATACCAGTTCCCACTTTCTGTCCAAGATCCTTTTCCAATTGTGTTACAAAGCTTTCATATAGTGGGATCGCTATGGCTGGTTTTGCAGCTTTAATATAACTGGGCCTATTTCCTTTTTTTGTGGAGGCATGAAGCGTAAACTGACTTATCACCAAGGCCTGTCCTTTGACCTGAAGAAGGGACAAATTCATTACGTTCTGTGCATCATTAAAAATTCTCAGATTTGCAATCCTATTGGAAAGCCACTTTATATCCTCCTCGTTATCGGCCTCCTCGATCCCGAGAAAAATAAGTAGTCCGTTCGAAATTTCTGAAACTATTGTCTGATCCACCGTTACATTGGCCGTGGTTACCCTTTGTATCGTTGCACGCATTATTTTTCCCCGTAAATATCTACCCTATAGTGCTCTTGTTCCCCACTTATCATCTGCACATAACTTTTATATCGGCTCCAAGCCACCTCATTATTGTCCAAGGCCTCTTTTACCGCACAATGAGGCTCGTCCAAATGCAGGCAATTATTAAACTTGCACTCGCCTTTCAACTTAAAAAATTCAGGAAAATAATCCCCTATTTCTTCCTTTTCCATATCTACTATCCCGAACCCTTTGATACCAGGGGTATCAATTATTTTTGCTCCGAATTCCAAATCGAACATTTCTGCGAAAGTTGTAGTATGTTGACCCTGCATATGTTGGGAGGAAATATTTTTTGTCTTTAGATCCAATTGTGGCTCTATGGCATTGACCAAAGTAGATTTACCCACTCCGGAATGCCCAGAAAACATACTTGTTTTACCCACCATCAATTCCTTTACCTGATCCACATTTTTTCCGGTTTTGGCAGATATCCCGATACAGGTGTATCCAACCTCCCTATATAGGTTTGCTAAATACTTAATCTCATCCAGTTCCTCCTCACTATAAGTATCTATTTTATTAAAAAGTAAAACAGCAGGAATATGGTATGCCTCTGATGTCACCAAAAACCGGTCGATAAAACTCGTAAAAGTGGGTGGATTATTTAAGGTTACAATTAGGAAAACCTGATCCAAATTAGCCGCAATTATATGGGTTTGCTTTGATAGGTTTACCGATTTTCTAATAATGTAATTCTTCCTATCCTTAATTTCGGTAATAATGCCTTGAAAGTTCTCAGCAGCCCCATCTAGGTCAAACACCACCCTATCGCCAACGGATACAGGATTGGTACTCTTTATCCCCTTAAGGCGAAATTTCCCCTTAATCCGACATTCGTAAAAAGCTCCATCGCCAGTTTTTACGCTATACCAACTTCCAGTAGATTTATATACAGTTCCTTCCATTAACGAGTTCTGACAGATTTACCTACAAAGAAACAACTTTAGTTTTATACTAGCTTTTAAAATTGATCGTTGTTAATCAATTATAAACCATAAAAAAACACGAAAATGAAAAAATTTATAATTATTACCTGCTTTGTTTTTGCTGCAGTTATGGAGGTTAATGCCCAACAATTTAAAGTGATCACCAGTGTAGAATCCATTGTTCCGAGTGGTCTGGGGAGATCTAGGATCATTAGCGCCACAGAGGACAGGGATTACAAAGAGTTTACCAGTGAACAAACCGATGAAGATAACAGTAGAAATAAATCTGACCGCGGTGATATTCGGGTGAAGAATTTTGAAGAAACCAAGCTTTTGAATTTTTACAATATTGGGGGAATTAGATTCCAAAATATTGCTGCCAATGACGCTTTGATATCATCAAAAATTAATGCCATGGTGGCCGAAGGATGGGAACTGGCCTTTGTTACCAGCGCAGTTGAAAGCGATAGTGGCAAGGATGATGGCCAAGGAATTTTTATAACACGTTACATATTTAAGAAGTAATCTTCTAGGTCAACAAAAAAACACTGAATCCCGCCAAATGGATGGATTCAGTGTTTGCAGTCCTATTTAAGGATATACTATTCCATAATTTTCACTCTTCCTCCAGCAAACGTATTCTTATTTACCTCTTTTGGATTTCCATAAACAAAAACATCCCCACCTGCTTTTATATTAATATCTATTGCATCCGAAGCAAATATTGCAGCCTCACCGGCAGCGGTTATTTTAACTCTGGCCTTCTGACTAAGAAGTGGTTTCCCCTCAAAAACTCCTCCCGTATTTAGGACGACCTCTTGATTTATAGTCTTGCCAGATGCCTCAACATTACCGCCAGTTACACATCGTACGATCAATTGATGCACATCAAGTCCTATTTTTATTTTGGCACCTTCTTGGGTCTTTAATTCTATCTTTTCTTGGCTTAAGGTTTCGTTGACCGTAATTCTTGCGCCCTCATTCCCATCAATTAAGTCTATATTATTAAAATACACCTCTACAAAGGTATTTTCCCCGTGAAACTTTTTATCCAGTTCCATTTTTATCTTAAGAACTCCATTCTTATTTACAATTTGTATATCATCAACATTGTCCCCTTTTACCAAAACCTTATTTTCATCCGATTTAATAAGGTTAACTTCTATTAAATCATAAACTTTCACTTCATTAAAATCACCCACGGATTTATCAATTGTTCTTTGCGAAAACCCTATGAGTGATAGGCAAAGGAATCCTATTAGCAAAACATTTTTCATCATCCTTAAATTTTTGTTATTTAATTTTTCCATTAAAATTTGGGGAAACATCAGACTATTCAATCTACTTATTTTCTTGGCAAAGATGAAACAAAAGTCCATTTGTTACACTTATTTAATGAAACAATTAACTTTTTAACAGAGCAACAAACAAATTTCTGCACTAAGCCCGAGAATATCTTTGCAAGTCCAAGACTTTAATTTTTCCAGGCGACCTATCTACATCCAATGTAAAAGTACAATGCATTTAACAAAAAAACCACGCCATTAGGCGTGGTTTTAACGGTCAACCAATAAAATAGTTTATGAGTTTATTATTTTCTCTTGGTGATTAATGGATTCTTGGTGAATTGCCTTAAACATTTTTAAAACAAATTCCTCACTTAAACCCTTAGCTTCACCTTCCAAAATCATATTACCCAAAATAGCATTCCAGCGATTGCTTTGCAATACGGCAACGTTTTTCTGCTTTTTTAGGGCACCAATGGCATCGGATATTTTCATTCTCTTCCCGAGCATTTCGATTAACTGGCTATCAAGAACATCTATTTGCGCTCTTAGGTTACTAAGTTCAGCATTATACCCTGCCTCTGTATCAGATTCTTTTCTAATTTTCAAATCTCTCATAATCTGGATCAATTTGGCTGGAGTTACCTGTTGGGCAGCATCACTCCACGCATTGTCCGGATCAAAATGAGTCTCAATCATTAAACCATCAAAATTAAGATCCAAGGCGGTTTGGGAAACATCAAAAATCATTTCCCTATTTCCTGTAATGTGCGAAGGATCATTAATTAAAGGTAAATCCGGAAATTTATTTTGAAATTCAATGGCCAATTGCCATTCAGGGATGTTCCTATATTTTGTTTTTTCATATGTAGAGAAACCTCTATGTATGGCACCTAGATTTTTTATTCCAGCAGTATACAATCTTTCAATTCCACCAAGCCATAAAGCTAAATCGGGATTTACAGGATTCTTTACCAAAACAATCTTATCTGTTCCCTCTAGAGCATCTGCAATTTCTTGCATAATAAATGGACTAACCGTTGAACGGGCACCGATCCACAATAAATCTACGTCATGTTCCAATGCCAACTTTACGTGAGCAGCATTAGCTACCTCAGTACAGGTTTTCATGCCGGTTTCCGCCTTAACTTTTTGCAACCACTTTAAACCTAAAGCTCCCACTCCTTCAAACATTCCAGGACGTGTTCTTGGTTTCCAGATACCAGCACGATAGTAATTTACATCGGTATCTTTTAACTCATTGGCAATTCGAAGCACTTGCTCCTCTGTTTCCGCACTACAGGGCCCGGCAATTACTAACGGATGGTCCAATTTCATATCGTCCAACCATGTTCTCATTTGTTTTGAATTTTCCATTTCTATACTCTATTTTTTGTTAAGTGGTATTCCGTTTAATATTTCCTTTATTTTATTTGTACTGTTCATTTCATTAAATATGCCTTCATAATCATCGGCAATCAACATTGCTTTAAACTCTTTCAAATTTTGAATATATTCTCCCAAAGTTTCAACTACATTTTCCTTGTTTTGTTTAAAAATCGGGGTCCACATAGCTGGTGAACTTTTGGCCAACCTCACAGTGCTTTCAAAACCACTTCCGGCCATGTCAAAAATATCACGTTCATTCCTCTCTTTCTCAATAACGGTCTTTCCCAACATAAAAGAGCTAATATGTGACAAATGTGAAACATAAGCAATATGTTTATCATGTGCCTCCGGATTCATATAACGTATCCGCATACCCAATTGTTGAAAAAGCTCCAGTGCCCTTTCCTGTAATTTAAAGGCCGTTTTCTCTATTTCACATATGATATTCGTCTTCCCCATAAACAATCCTTCTATGGCCGCAGAAGGTCCGGAAAACTCGGTTCCTGCAATCGGGTGACAAGCCAAAAAATTTCTTCTTTTAGGATGATTCTCCACAACTTTACAGATCAAGGACTTCGTGGATCCCGCATCCAGCACTATGGCATCATCATTTACAGCATCCAATATTTTGGGCAATTCCAGAACCATAACATCCACCGGAATACTCACGATTACAAAATCGGCCAAATGAAGTTGACCATAGTCCGATTTTTCATCGATCAAAGATAATGACAAGGCCTCATCCAAGTGACATTCATTGGCATCTATTCCGTAAATTTTGGAGTCCGGCCGGTTGCGCTTAATATCCTTGGCTAAAGACCCTCCAATTAAACCGATACCGATTACAAATACATTCATCTTTTATTATTATCAGAAAAAAAATGTTAGAAAAAAGACAGAGAATTACTCTCAGATACTTTATATTTTCTTCTGTCTTCTCTTTTCTTAATTCTTTCTTATCTACTTTTTAAAACCTACCTATTGCTTCCTTAATCTTATCGGCCGTAACACATAAGGAGAATCGAATATATCCCTCTCCATTTGAACCAAAAATTGTCCCAGGGGTAATAAAAATGTTCTTATCATAAAGGACGGCGTCAATAAACTTTTCCGAAGACGAAATCCCAGCCGGTAATTTAGCCCACACGAACATCCCTACTGAATTTCTATCATAGGTACATTTCAACTTATCGGCCAATGCGAACATTAATTCTCTCCTTTCATTATATACCCTATTCAAATCACTAAACCATGATTCACTACTGTTTAAGGCAGCTATGGCCCCTTTTTGAATACCGTAGAACATTCCGGAATCCATATTACTTTTCACCTTTAGAACAGCATTAATATGTTCACTATTACCGAAAACCATCCCCACACGCCAGCCTGCCATATTAAAGGTTTTGCTCAATGAATTTAACTCTAAAGCCACGTCCATTGCACCCTCTATCTCCAAAATACTTATTGGATGTTGGTTCAACACAAAACTATAAGGGTTATCATTCACCAATAATATATCGTTTTCCTTGGCGAAAGCAACAAGCTTCGTTAATTGTTCTCTACTTGCCGTCGCCCCTGTGGGCATATGTGGATAACTGGTCCACATTATTTTCACTTTAGCAAGGTCTTGGTACCTCAATGCTTCCAAATCTGGAAACCAACCGTTATTATTGGTCAAGTCATAGTACCTTGGTACCGCCCCTACCAAATTGGTAACCGATGTATATGTTGGATATCCCGGATTAGGAATCAACACTTCATCTCCTGGATTTAAAAAGGCCAAGCTAATATGCATTATTCCCTCTTTAGACCCCATCAACGGTAATACCTCAGTCTGAGGATTTACACTTACACCAAATTTATTCTTATAAAATGATGTAAACGATTCCCTTAGTTCGGGCAATCCTTGATAACTTTGATATTGATGCGCTCCATCATGGCTCAGAGCATCTTTCACTGCATTCTGAACCTCTATGGATGGTTCCAAATCAGGGCTTCCGATACCCATATTTATTATAGGTCTACCTTCGGCCATTAACCCCCTTACTTCTCTAAGTTTTTTAGAAAAGTAGTATTCTTCAACTGTATTTAATCTATTTGCCCCAATCATAATATTCTGGCATTTTTATATTCTCCCAATACTTTAAATTCTTCCGCCATAATTTCCAACAAGGCTTTTGCTTTGGAAAAATTTTTAAACTTTTCAAAGGTAACATCTACGAAAAAAGAATACTTCCATGGCGTTTCTATTACCGGTAAAGACTGTATCTTGGTTAGATTCAGATTACAATCGCTCATAACGTTCAAAATTGCAGCAAGACTTCCTCGTTTATGGTCAGTGATAAAACGCACAGATGCCTTATTAATTTCATTCTCCGGCAAAGCTTTATTCTGGGTCTTCACTATTATAAACCTAGTGGAATTATCCTTTATCGTCTGAATTTCCGAATGTATAATCTCCAAGTCGTACAATTCCGCCGCAACTTTTGGCGCAATTGCTGCTATTCCCCTTAACTGATTTTCCTGAATTCTTTTTGCCGTCTCCGCCGTATCTACATCCTCCACCAGTTTAATGTGCTTATAATTTTTAAAAAACTCATGGCATTGTAGCAGGGCCATGGGATGCGATCTAACCTCTTGTATATCCTCTATCGTCTGACCCTTTAAAACCATTAGGTTATGATGAATATTTAAATACTGCTCACCAATAATATGAAGGTTTTTGTGGAACACCAATGCATAATTGGGAATAATGGACCCCGCAATGGAATTCTCAATGGCCATTACCCCTTTATCCGCAGTTTTATTTATCAGATGATCCACCAAACTATCAAAGGACGAACATTCAACGAATGTAACATCATCGCCAAAATAATCCTTAGCCACCTGATGGTGGTTAGAACCTTTTATACCCTGTATTGCAATTTTTAACTTCACCTTATTACAATTTAATTGCCTGTCTATTAAAGCCTTTCAGCTTTACTACATTTGGATTTTACCATTTATTTTGAAAGTTATATCCAAAAAAAAAGTCCTGGTTTTCACAGGACTTTTATCTATATATACTTTAAAATATGCTAGAACAGTCCCCTTCCTCCCTTAAAAAAGAAGTAAAAATAAAAACCGTTCCAGAAATATTGCTTTGTCATTTTTCTTGTAAAACTGCGGCTAAAGTAATAATTATATTTATAAATCATTCCCTAAGCTACAATTTTTTTATTTAATTTATTATATTTTAAAAAAAATGTGAATTCCGTCCCTAAATTGGCTCAATTTTACGAATTATCAAGTATAAATAAATACACCCAGCTTTACAGAAAACAACTATCCAACATTGACCTTCAATATTTTATCAAGAATAAATAAAACTAGATTTCACTAATTTGCATTATTTTTGATAAAAAGTAAACGCATGTCCATCCTAGTAAAAAACATCACCAAATCCTTTGGTAAACAAATAGCATTGAACAAGGTTTCCTTTACTATTGAAAAGGGAGAAATTGTCGGCTTTTTAGGACCCAATGGCGCTGGGAAATCCACCATGATGAAAATTTTGACCACTTACCACACCCCGGATGAAGGACAGGCAGCAGTAAATTCATTTGACGTACAAAAAGATAAGCAGAGCGTTCAAAAAAGTATTGGTTATCTCCCTGAACACAATCCTTTGTATCTGGACATGTATGTGAAGGAATATCTTGGATTTAATGCCGACGTATATAAAGTTGACAAGGATATGATCAATACGGTAATTGCCCAAACAGGCCTTACCCCCGAAGCCAACAAAAAGATTGGACAGCTTTCCAAAGGTTATCGGCAGAGGGTAGGACTAGCCGCCGCACTTTTGCACGACCCAGAGGTTTTGATTTTGGATGAACCAACAACGGGTTTAGACCCCAATCAATTGTTGGAAATTAGAAAATTGATCCGGGAAATTGGAAAAGAAAAGACTATTCTACTTTCCACGCACATCATGAAAGAGGTAGAAGCCGTTTGTGACAGGGTACTGATAATGAACAAAGGAACCTTGGTAGCAGATAAAAAACTTTCGGAATTAAGGGACGGACAGGACCAGATATTGGTGGTTGAATTCGATTTTAGAGTGGAAGAAGCATTTCTGAATAAATTGCCCAATGTGACCGCGGTTAAAAATATAGGTGGTTTTGTTTACGAGATTACCTTTAACACTACCAAGGATATGCGCCCTGTGGTATTCGACTTTGCCCATGATAATCAGTTAAAGACACTTCAATTAAGTAGGAAAAACAAAAATCTGGAGAGCCTATTTACAGAGATGACCGTTTAAACCAAGAAATCATTAATATCTGGCAAAACCAATTCCTATAATTTTTGAATTATAGGGTTAAAAGCCTTTGAAGCCACAAGAACCTGATCTCCCACCTTTAAACCATTAGCTTCAGTACGGTCCGAAACCACCTTAATAATATCATTCCCAATAAGTACAGAAATTACATAAATAACATCCTCCCTTTCTATTTTCAGGACTTCTCCAGAGAACCTAAATTTAGCACTGGTCTTGTTAAGTCCAAAGAAATCGGCGGCCGCGCCTTTCTTGATTACCTTACCATTTTGAAGCTCAAATACGCAATCCGATAATTTTACAATTTCCCCAATATCATGACTTACCAGTATCGTAGTGAGTTTGAATTGTTTATGGATTTGCAGAATGTACTCCTGCAATTTTATCCGCATCTTTAAATCTAAGGCTGATAATGGTTCATCCAAAATTAAAATCTCCGGTCTTTGCACCAATGCTCTGGCCAATGCCACTCGTTGTTTTTGTCCCCCCGAAAGGGTTTCCGGTTTTCTTTGTTGCAATTCGCTGAGCTGTGCAAAATCCAACAACTCCTCAATTATAGATTTATCCTGGTTCCTTTGAAGGGCATATTCCAAATTTTGCCTAACCGTCATATTAGGAAACAGGGCGTAGTCTTGAAATACATAACCCACCTTTCGTTGTTGTGGAACAAGATTAATATTCTTATTGCTATCAAACCAAGTTATCCCGTCTACAGTAATAGTTCCGATATCTGGTTTCAACAAGCCACTAAGCATTCTTAAAGTAGAGGTTTTCCCGGCCCCGGATTCCCCGAACAAGGTAACAAATTGCCCCTTTGCAATGTTCAATTCCAAATCAAGGACCATTTTTCCTCCGGTCGACTTAAGTATTTTTTTTAGGTTTAGCCGTATCATGGAACAAAGCGCTTAAAATATCCCCCATTTGCAAGATAAACCAAAAGTAGAATAATGAAGGTTATGGAAAACAATATCAATGAATAACTATTGGCAGCGGAGTAATTCATCGCTTCTACCTCGTCATAGATGGCAATAGAGGCTACTTTGGTCTTTCCTGGCATATTACCTCCAATCATTAAAACCACGCCAAACTCACCAACCGTATGGGCAAAGGACAAGACAATGCCTGTCAAAAGCGCGGGCTTAACATTGGGCAATAATATTTTTATAAGGGTTGTCATTTTTGATTTCCCCATGGTGTATGAAGCTTCTTTTAGTGTAGATGGCAGGGAGGAAAGCCCGGCTTGAATAGGTTGTACCATAAACGGAAGGCTATATATGACCGAAGCCACCACCAAACCGCCAAAAGAAAATATAAGTCTTATTCCCAACCATTCATTCAACCAATTCCCAAAAGCATTTTCCGGACTAAAAGCCACCAACATATAAAAACCCAATACCGTTGGTGGCAGCACCAAGGGCATGCTGACCAGAGTTTCTATCACTGGCTTTATTTTAGATTTGGTATTGGAGAGCCAATAGGCAATGGGAATTGAAACCACAAACAATATAGCCGTGGTTATTAAGGCAAGTTTAAAAGTAAGAACCAGAGGTTGCCAATCCATTATGGTGCCAGTATTATCTCGTTTAATTTAACCATAATTTTCACTTTCATTTTATCAACCAATCCCAATTGCTTTACACTTAAGCTACTTATTATGGCAACGACTTCACCAATACTGGTTTCCAAAATTAATCTACTCATTAATACGCCTATTTCGATATTGGTAATAATTCCAGGAATCTTATTCTCTATACTAACGTCCAGTTCTTTTTGCGTACTAATTGCAACCTCCATTTCCTTAAAAAGGACATTTACCTTGTTGCCCTTTATTAAATATGAGGCTGTTTGAGGCGTATCTATTACTACCGAAATTAGTTCAATTTGGTTATCTACCTCTACATAAACAATGGACATATTTCCATAAGTTTTAATATCTGTAATATGCCCAGGAAAACTATTCATTCACCAAATATCCAAATTCTTTTAATATCTCCATGGCATCCTTGGAAAAAAGAAAATCATAAAAGCCCTTGGCTTCATGATTATTATCCCCTTTTAGATTCACAAGCACCACACCTTGACCAATGTTGGAATAGAGTGAAGGATCTATTAGAATCCACCTACCTTTACCTCTCATTTCCGGAGATAGTACCGTTGATAAGGCCGTGAATCCAATCTGCGCAGCTTTGGAGATAATGAATTGATCTGTCTGACCAATGCTTTCCCCAAAAACCAATTTGGGTCCTAAGGTTTCCTGCAATCCGTAGTGCTGCAAAACTTCCGTGGCAGCAACTCCGTATGGGGCAGTTTTTGGGTTTGCCAAAGCAATGTGTTCTATTTGGGAATTTGATAGCCCAGCAATTGAAACCGGCATATTCTCAATCATTGACCAAAGCACCAATTGCCCCTTTGCATAGACCTTAGGAGAACTCATCGCCTTGCCCCCATTAAAAACCGCTTCCGGATATTTCATATTTGCCGCCACAAAAATGTCATATGGCGCCCCTTCCAAAATTTGTGCTGTTAATTTACCCGACGAACCCACAACCAATTCAAATTCCAAACTAGATTTGTTGGCATAGACTTTTGTCAACTCCTCCATGGCAGAAGCCATATTTGCAGCAGTGGCGACTTTAATTTTTTTAACGTGACTTTCCTGACATGCCACCAAGAAGCAAGTTAAAAAAATGAATCCCGCCCATCCTTTGACTGGTCCATTTAATATTTTCTGGCTCAAGGTCATCTTTTGTTGGACAAATTTAACTTTCTAAAAATAGATTAGGAATAATATGAAATTAGTCCGCAACTTGTGCGTACTCCGTCCACGATCCATCATAAACCTTTTTGGTATTTCCGAGGGTCATTTCAGAAGCAAGTAGAACAATGCAGGCCGTGACTCCGGAACCGCAACTAAACACCAGAGGCCGCCCTTCCTTTTTTAAATCACTAAAAATCTCCTTCAATTCATTCTCCGATTTATATTTCCCATCCTTAAGTACAGTTTCATACGGCATATTGATAGAGTTTGGAATATTTCCTCTTCTTAATTCCTTCCTTGGTTCTGGAACAAGGCCAAGGAAGCGATCTGAAGAACGGACATCAATTACCAAGGCCTTCTTCTCTTCAATATTATATTTGATTTGTTCATAATCCACTACCAATTCAGGATTGAAGTGTGCTTTAAAATTACCAATACCAACCTTCTTCCTAATTCCTTTTTCCGACACATACCCCTTGCTATCCCACTCAGGGAAACCACCATTAAGGACACTCACATTGTCATGTCCCATAACTTTGAACATCCACCAGACCCTTGGGCTTATATATATACCGAAATGATCATAAACCACTATTTTACTGGATTTATTAATACCCAATTTTCTACAGGATATTTCGAATTGGGCCGAGCTGGGCAGCATATTCGGAAACGGGCTATTTTTATCACTAAACTCATTTTCCAAATCAAAAATACGTGCTCCTTTGACCCTTATATCCTCCATATCCGAATCTGTTGCATCATATCGTAACCGAGCATCCAAAATTACTATTTCGGGCTTATCCAAATGTTCCTTAAGCCAATCGGCTGATACAAGTATATTTTGCATGAATAACTATTTAATTTTAATCGATTGATATTTTCAGATATTTTATAACTGCGTCATCACCCTGAAGTGAATTTTTAGGCCTTGGATTTTCTTTGCCAAAAACCATTAAATCCTCAGGGGCCAAAATTGTAACAAAATCCTCCTTATAACCTTCCTCATAAGGAATATTCCCAGCGTTGAGATCAAGATGATGGTCAAAGAAATTGTAGAGAGCCGTTCTTTTATTATATCCATAATCGTGTCTTTCGGCCGGCAGATGAACATTTTCAACCTTGTGCTCAGCATCATATAAGGCATATACCTTTTGAATATAAGGATACTCTACCCTAGGAGTATTCCGTGTCCAATCTGATCCATCCGAAACCAATAGCAAGGGTCGAGGAGCACAAAGGGCAGCAATTTCCACATTATTGGTCTGGTGGTCTGCACTTTTGTGAATGGGCATTCCACTCTCACAAACGCACCCGCCGAAAAAGTGGGCAGAAACCTGTACCACGGGTGCTGCAACTTTAATACGATCATCAATAGCTGTTAGGACAAAGGTCTGTGTACCTCCTCCAGAGGCACCGGTCATCCCTACACGTTCCTTATCCACATCCGACCTGGATAACAAATATTCCAAGACCCGTTTGCTATTCCAAGTTTGCAACAGCAATGCAATAGGCATCTTGTGGTTCACCTGGTTACTTTCGGCATAACCCACCATATCATATGCAAAAACTACCGCTCCCATTCTAGCTAGGGCAGCACAACGCCATTGAATATAGTCCGTATATCTTTTATCTTTCATATGGCCATGAGGGCTTAAAATAGCCGCATATTTGCCCTCCATTTTAATGGGCCTGTACAAGTTGCCCGTAATATAAAAACCTGGAAAGCTCTCTATGGCTATATTTTCTACAATATAACCATCCATAGACCTGGTATTTTTAATAATAGGATTGAAATTGCCAGTTATTCTTGGCATCTTATCCAGTTGCATACCTTCCACAATACCTTTCTTGATTCTCGATGACCTTTGTTCCCAGGATTCCTTGTCGCTCCATTCCGAGGCAAATTTTTTCATCACAATATTTGCTTCATCCTCGGTCCAATGACTTCCAACACACAACATATTATCCTGACCATATACCATGAAACCAAAAAAAGTAATTGCAACAAGACTAAATATATTTTTCATATTTTAAAAGATTATAGTTGACTTTAGATTTGATTTATTGAAAGATGAAAAGCTTTTTTTACATACCGAACAGTAATACCGTTCACTTTTGTGGTTCCCAGCATATTTATTCTGCTAACTAAAATAGCGCTTTTCCTCCATTGTTTTAATATTTAGGTGGCAAGTTCAATAAAATCCATACCAAATATGAATAAACTATAACTAAATCCAGGCCATTTCTCAGAATATCCCTAGAGAATGTCGCGCTTATAGGTCATTTCATTATTTTTATAATACTTGGTGGTTTTTTGGTAAATTGTGATGATACAACCAAATACCAACAAATGTTGCAAAACCAAATTACCATCAAAACCCTAGTAATCGTTTTATTTATAACCACCCTATACGGTTGCAAGAATGAACCTAAAACCCCTATCGATTTTCCAACACTTTCCGAACAGGATAAAAGATTGTCTGAAAATGCTTTGGCCTCTATGGAGGTGGCCGATGGATTATATCTGGAGCTGTTTGCGTCCGAGCCCATGGTAACCAACCCTACCAACATGGCCATTGATGCAAAAGGTAGGATATGGCTTTGTGAAGCCAGGAATTATAGATTATTCGCCAATCCGGATAATAGTTATGACGATACCGGGGATCGTATCTTAATACTTGAGGACACCAATGGTGATGGCAAAGCTGACACCTCCAAGGTTTTCTATCAAGGAGAAGACATAAATGCCGCACTGGGCATAGCTGTGTTGGGAAATAAAGTTATCATATCCGTAAGTCCAAATGTTTTTGTCTTTTCGGATGAGGATGGGGACGACCTTCCCGATTCGAAAGAAATCTTATTTTCGGGTATAGAAGGTGTAGACCATGACCATGGGGTACATGCCTTTGTTTTTGGTCCTGATGGCCGGCTATATTTCAACTTTGGCAATAACGGCGAACAATTATTGGACAAAAAAGGTAAGGCCGTAAAGGACATGTATGGACAGGAAATAATAGCCAATGGCAAGCCGTATCGCGAAGGCATGGCTTTTAGAATGAACTTGGACGGATCAAACCTAGAAGTTCTAGGACACAATTTTAGAAATCCTTTTGAGATTGCTATTGACTCTTATGGTGGTCTATGGCAATCAGACAATGACGATGACGGCAATCGGGGAACCCGAATAAACCATATCATGGAATATGGGAATTACGGATATCGGGATTTGTCAACAGGGGCCAGCTGGCAAGAAAGAAGAACTGGCTGGGAAATTGAAATACCCAAAAGGCATTGGCATTTAAACGACCCCGGAACCGTCCCAAATTTATTACAGACCGGATCAGGGTCCCCATGTGGCATACTTGTTTATGAGGATGACATGTTGCCTCAAAAGTTTCATAACCAACTTATACATGCAGAACCAGGTCACAATGTAGTTCGCTCCTACATTATAGATGAATCTGGGGCAGGCTATACTGCAAAGGTGGAAAATTTAGTAAAAAGTAAGGATGATTGGTTTAGACCGGACGACGTTACCATTGCCCCGGATGGCTCGCTTTTTATTTCCGATTGGTATGATGGCGGTGTTGGCGGACATAAGGCGGAAGACATTGCCAAGGGAAGGATTTACCGTTTGTCCACAAACCAGGAATATCGTCCCGTTTCAATAAATCCAAATACGGAGGATGGAGCAACAAAAGGAATACTCTCGGGAAATATGGACGTTTTTTATCAGTCCTGGCAAAAATTGTATTCCATGGGCGAAGCTTCAGAACCACTTCTAAAGGGTCTGGTAGCTAAGGGTGGTATTGCAAAAGCACGTGCATTTTGGTTAGGGTTGCAAATTCCGACCAAAAGCAACGAATATATAGAAATGGCACTTAAAGATGAAGATCCCAAGTTCCGAATTCAGGGTATTCGTATGGCGCGATATAAAGGGAAAGAAAATTTGGAAAAATACTTGTCCATACTTACCAACGATAAATCGCAACAGGTAAGGCGGGAGATGGCTATAGCGCTAAGGCATATTGGCACTAAAACCGCTGCTGAGCAATGGGCCAATTTGGCCTTACAGCATACTGCCGGTGATCGTTGGTATTTGGAAGCTCTTGGCATAGGAGGCGATCTATTCCCTGACCTGTATTTTAATACCTGGAAGAATAAAGTCGGAGACAATTGGAAAAGCGAAGCAGGAAAGGAAATTGTATGGCGTGTCGGTGCCAAAGAATCGGTTCCTATGATGGTGGACCTAATAGAAGATAAGAATGTACCATCTTCCAAATTGGCCTCCTATTTTAGGGCTTTTGATTTTAAGGATCATCCGAATAAAAATAACTATTTAATTAACATGTTGGCCTGGAATCATCCTTTGCAGAACCAAATTCAGGCTTATGCCATAGGCAAGATGGATCCTACATTTGTTCATGGGTCCTCAAAACATATTAAAATAGTAAAGGAAGTACTACCCAAAATTGAAGGAACCCCAGAATGGATCATGGCCATTAAAAACCTCGATCTAAAAAATCAAAATGAGGCATTGTTGCGGGTAGTGGTCAACGGAACCAACAAAGATATTGGAAAGGAAGCTGCAAATATATTGTTCAATAATAACGGCGCTCCTTTGATTGATGAATTTCTTAATTCCAAAGTTCCGGAATCCTCTAAAATCGCAGTTATGGACATGCTCAACGGAATATCCAACCCCGCTGCCATTGAACTGTTAAAGAAAAACATTACAAATAAGGGGTTGAGCCATGCCGTTACCAGAAAAATGATAGAAACCTTGGGAAATACTGGATCTGGACAGCACGAATTATATCAATTACTGGAGGATGGTGAATTAGCCGAAGAGTATAAAACAACGGCAGTACTAAAGCTGATGACCAGTTGGAATAATGAGATCAGAACCAAGGCTCCAAAATTCTTAAGCACTCAAGGAGAGGGAACCTTGAATATTGCTGCCTTGGCAGAACGCAAAGGCAATGCTCTTCATGGTAAGGAAATTTATAGCACTTATTGCAGCTCTTGCCATTTGGCCGCTGACACAGGAATAGAATTTGGACCGGAATTATCGGATATTGGCAATAAGCTCTCAAAACAATTCCTATACTCCAGTATAATTTACCCTAGTACGGGTATCAATTTTGGCTTTGAAGGGTACTCCTTCAAAATGAAAGACGGCAAGGCCTATACGGGTTACATATTAAGCAGGACCGAAGATGAAATTACTATAAAAATGATGGGAGGCACCCAAAAGACATTGGAATTAAAGGATATTGCCGAACAGGAGGCCCTGGAACAATCTTTAATGACACAAGGTCTGGCCCAAATAATGCTAGAACAGGATTTAGTGGATCTCGTAGAATACTTGGGAACACTAAAGGTAGACGCCTTGGAATGACGTTGAATAGGGTAAGATCATGAAAGGGTGTTCATGTCGATATCTCTTGTTATATCCTTTTAAAACGCTTAGGGCCCTACCCTTTTACTGGTTTTCAAAGGAATTTTTTATAAATTTTCCCAAGTCCATTCCAAATAACAAATCAGCATTAACAAAGACTTAGCACCAGTAATAAGCCACGGGTTAAAACCGCTAGAGCCCATATAAAAAAGATATTTTTAAAATTATCTACTCAAGCATCTAGACACTGTACGCATATTAATCCCGCCGAAAAGTAGGATCAGCCCAAGCAACTGCTTTAAATTCGAGGCAAAGCAATTTTTTAAAACAGCGTTTCACAAACAAAAAAAGCCATGCAATTGCATGGCCTTTTCCTATTTATTTAATTCCCTGACTAGAAGCCTAATTGCTTCTTAACATCTGGTAATATATCCTTTCCTTTGGCCACGATCAATCCACCTCCTTGGGTAGCATCCATAACGTAGTCGATTCCTAAAGCTGCAGCTACAGATTCTATAGCTTTTTTAGCCTTTTCAGTGATTGGACCTAAAAGTTCAGCTTGTTTCTTTTGCAATTCTTGTTGAGCCGTTTGCTGTGCCTCACCAATATTCTTTTCAAAACCTTGAAGTTCCAAAGCTCTTTTTTGGTTTTCCTCTTCAGATTTGGAAGAAGACTCATTTGAATACTGCGTGTACTTATTTTTTAGTTCTGTCATAGAACTTTCAATATCCGCCCTATAGGTTTCCTGTAATTTTTTAAGTTCCGCATCCGCTGCTTTCATTTCCGGCATTTCAGACAACAATTTCTGTACATCTATATGCGCAATTTTTGCCTGTGCGTTAACAAAACTGGATGCTGCTACGAACAAAACTATGGCTACTGCTATTTTTTTAATTTGTTTCATGATTTTAATTAATGTTTGAGTGTTAATTTAAAGATTTAGTTATATAAAAGTAATTTGGTTTATAATTAATTCAATGCTATTAATTTTCTTTTGATTCTTCTCCATCATCTTCCTTTGAGTCGCTTTTACCACTTCTCTCTTCTATTTCCTTTTTTCTTTTGGCCTCTCTTTCCTCCAATAATTTTTTCCTTCTTTCCTCGTAAGCCTTTTTCCGTTCTTCTCTAATCCTAAGCTGTTCTGCCCTATTTTCTTCTGCGGTCTTGGTCCTGGCCTCTTCCGCCTGCTTTGCCTTTTCCTGTCTTTCCAACAGTGCATCGCTTATATTTTCCTCCGCTTCCTCTTCTTCAAGATCCTCAAAATTATTTCTTACCCCCTGTTTTTTATTGGGTGCACTTATTTTTCTGGTCCTTGATATTCCTCTTAAAACAAGATCGCTAATATCGTGTCTTTTCTCGGAATACAACATTACAACATCTGCCGATTTATCAAAAATAAAATCATATTTTTTATTTGCCCCTATTTTCTGAACTTCATTAAAAACTTGATCTTGAATAGGCTGGATCAATCGTCTTTTTTGAAGAACCAAATCGCCCTCGGGACCAAATCTATCCTGCTGATAATCGAACATCTCCTTTTCCAAAATCTGGATTTCTTCCTGACGTTCTGAAATCAATTCCTCCGTTAACAGCACTTTCTCTGCCATTAAATCCTTCTTCATCTGATCAATTTCACCCTTCTCCTTATCCAGCTCCAATTTCCATTTCTGCACTTTGGTGGCCAGTTGCTCATTAGCCTCCCTGTACTCCTCCACATTCTCTAGGATATATTCCATATCCACATAACCAATCCTAACCCCTCTTTGCGCTGAAATAGTAGCAACAAACGTAGTTGCAACTAGGAACAAAAGTACTTTTGATTTAATTCTCATGCTATCTTCTTTTTATACTATAGAAAATATCGTGCCAAAATAACTAAATATTTTAGAATGAACCATTTAACATATAAAACAATTGCAAATTTCTATATATTAAAACTGTTGTCCAATGATGAAGTGGGTTTGCCAACCGCTAGGACCAGTCGAATTGGGGTTGTAATCTTGATCAAATCCATATCCAAAATCAATTCCCAATAATCCAAATGCTGGCATAAAAATACGAAGTCCCACTCCGGCAGATCTTTTCAATTCAAACGGATTAAAGTCTTGAAAATTGTTGAAGGCATTTCCAGCCTCTAAAAATACCTGCCCATAAATGGAAGCTGACGGCTTTAGCGTCAACGGATATCTTAGCTCCAAAGAATATTTATTATATACAACACCGCCATCCTGTACTTGTCCGCCACTTAATGGATCTGTACTATAAGGCGTTAAGGATTGATTTTCATAACCCCTCAAGGAAATAACATCCCTTCCGTCCAGAGTATAGGAACCCATTCCGTCACCACCTACGAAAAATCGCTCGAAGGGAACCTTGCCAACATCTTCATTATAATTTCCTAGAAATCCGAATTCGGCATTGGTCCTCAAAACTAATTTATCTACTAAAGTAGTATACCAATCTCCCTTAAAATTAACCTTATAGAATTCCAACCACCTAAAGCGTTCTTGATCTATGCGCTCAATTTCGTCACTATCCAACTCCTCAATGGCTACCTCCTGATCTTCATTAAGTTGCTTATAATCTATATTATTAAACAAAGAAAATGGAGGGGTAAACTTAGCTGTCAGCTCAAAATTAGACCCAGTTCTTGGATAAATACGGCCACCGCCAGTAGCATTTCTCGAGATTCCAAGGGTATATGCTATTGAATTCGATTTTCCATTTCCGAAATTGAAAAGTCCTAAATTATAATCTTGGAAATTATATAATTGATATCCCAAAGAGTGAGATATGGTAAAGAAATCATCTGGCCATTGCACCCTTTTTGCCAAACCGGCCGTAATGCCAGTGATGGAAAATTGCTTGCTCTTATCCGGTTTACTACTTACGTAAGGGTTATAATAAAACTGTTGGGTTCTGGAAAGGGACATATTAAACCTTACCGGCTTTTTACCCCCTAGCCATGGCTCGGAGAAATTTAAACTATACACCCTATAGGTCCTACTCGCTTGCAAACGCAGGGCAAATGTCTGCCCATCACCCATAGGTACCGGCTTATATGCCTCCCCATTAAATAAATTCTTCATGGAGAAATTACTAAAAGACAGTCCCAACGTACCTATAAAACCACCTCCTCCATAACCACCTTGGAGCTCTATCTGGCTGGAGCCTGCCTCCACCAAATTATAAGCGATATCCACTGTTCCAGCATTTGGATCAGGGTTTTGGATATCCGGCTTTATCTGTTCAGCATCAAAGAATCCCAATTGTCCCAATTCCCTGATACTTCTAATGATATCCGATTTATTGTATCGTTGGCCCGGTCTGGTACGCAACTCCCTAAAAATAACGTGGTCATTGGTTTTATCATTACCAACTACGGTCACATGATCAAGGAACGTCTCTTTACCTTCTATAATTCTAATTTCAAAATTGATGGTGTCATTTTCTGCAGAGATCTCGACGGGGTTGATACTGGAAAACAGATAACCAAAATTTTGGTACATATTGGTCAAGTCCTCGGCATCCGGTTTTGTATCATCTGCGATTCGTTTCCTCAACAATACCCCATTATAGGTATCCCCCTTTTTAATCCCAAGCATTTGAGCCAATTGACGGTCCGAATAAACAGTATTTCCTACAAAATCTATATCGCCAAAATAATATTTATTCCCCTCCTCTACCTTGATTTTCACATCGATTAGATCATCAGAAACCTTTACAAAGGTATCCGATATAATTCGGGCATCCCTAAAACCTTTTTCAGCATATTTATCTACTAGGGAAACAAGATCGGTTTTGTAATCTTCTTCGATATACTTGGATTTTTTCCAAAATCGGTAGAACTTTCTTTTCTTGGTCTTTTTCAAGGCCTTACTAAGTTGCTTGTCGGACAACTTTTCGTTTCCTTCAAAAACAATATCGTTGATTTTCACCTTGTCACCTTGCTTAACATTGATGACCATAGTCTGGGTATTGGCATCGGTAGTATCCTTTGCCGTAGCTATGGTAACCTTCGCATTAAGGTAACCTTTCTTTTTGTACTTGTTCTGGATGTAATTCTTGGAATTGGCAATTAAACTCTCGGTTATCTTCTTCCCTTTCTTAAGATCCGTATCCTTTAAAATTTCATCTATCTTTCTTTTCTTAACCCCGTAAACGGTTACATTGGAAAGGGTAGGCCTCTCAATTATATTAAGTTCAAGAAAAACATTTTCACCTTCAATATTGGTAATATAAAAGCTAATGTCCGTGAAAAGTTCCAGTCCCCATAATTTATTGATAACGGCGCTGATTTCATCGCCAGGTACGGTTATGGGCTGCCCAATCCTTAAGCCCGTATAGGTCTTTACGGTCTGTTCATTGTAACTTTGCAATCCGGTTACCTCCAATCCTCCAAGTATATACCTTTTACCATCTTCATAGGAGGAATCCTGTGCCGAGATAACTGTAGTAAAAATTAAGAATAAAAGTGTAATAAAAAGTTCAAGGGACATGAACCTATTCATGTCGCTAGGTGAGTTGTTCGCTAGTTTTTCCAAATCTTCGTTCTCTGTTCTGGTAATTTTTAATGGCTTCCAATAAATGCTGCTCCGAAAAATCCGGCCAAAATACATCAATAAAATACAATTCTGCATATGCAATCTGCCAAAGTAGAAAATTACTGATTCGATGCTCTCCGCTGGTTCGAATCATCAAGTCTACATCCGGTAAATTGTGCGTGTAAAGATGGGTATTAATAATGGTTTCGTCAATATTTTCGGGAGAAATTATATTATTTTTAACTTTGATACTTATCTGTTGAACAGCATTTTTTATCTCTTCCCTAGATCCATAACTAAGTGCAAGGGTCAAAGTCATACCGGTATTCGCACTGGTTTTCGCCATCACATCCAACAATTCCTTATGGGCACTTTTAGGCAAGGAGGCTATATTGCCAATGGTATTTAACTTTATATTATTGTCGTTCAAGGTTATTAATTCCTTTTTAAGGGAAGACACCAATAACCGCATTAGGGTATCCACTTCCAGCTTGGGCCTGTTCCAATTTTCAGTAGAAAAGGTATACAGGGTAAGATACTCCAATCCCAATTTAGCACAGTCCTCGACAGTTCTTTTAACTGTTTTAACTCCTTGTTCATGGCCAAATACCCTTAATTTTCCTTTCTCTTTAGCCCATCTCCCATTACCATCCATTATTATGGCTAAGTGTCTTGGCAATGATTTCATTTTCACCTCTTCCAAACTATTTATTTTAAAATTACTGAAAGCAATCCTGACAAGGTTTCCTTCCGAACGTATACGTTAAAGTAACCCCTGAGAAAACATACCAATCATCACTAAAAATATTTCCAAATCTAAACTCTTCATAATTGGACCCTTCTGGATTACTTGCATCCAGATTATCCGTAAACGTATATCTAGCCCCTATTTCGGCACCGACTATAAAAAACTGACTAATCCTTAATTTTGCTCCAACCGTCATAGGTACCGCAAATGACCCATCTTTTTGTCCAATATCCTGCAATTGTGCCGCATCAAAATAATGATAACCATATCTAAAATAGGTGACACCTGTATATAGATAAGGTGTAAATGCCGGACCTAATTGGTGCAAATTATACTCTACAAAATTAAACTCCAAACCTGCCGACGCCTCCAAAACACTATTGTCCATTATAAAATTCCGCTGTTGTCTAGACGGGATATCCGATTTGGCATCGTCCGCCGTAAACTCGCCATAAATTATACTGGCTCTCCATGCATAGCGCTTACTTTTGTTCCATTTAAACAAACCACCAAAAGCCGGACCCGATGGTAAAATAAAATTAGACCTTCCAACATCACCTATATTATTGGCACCCCCAGCAAATAGGCCAACTTCGTATGTCTGTCCCTTAGTTTCACTAAAAATGAAAAGCAGAATTGCCGCAAAAAATAACCTCATTATTTATAAAAGTTTGCAAATATAACAATTTCAGTAGTTTAGACTAGTAAATTATTACATTCATGTTCTCACTTGATAAACAGATTTTGTCCTATTTTATTGTCGCACCAAAAACAATCAATTACGTCTATCTTCGCCCCACAATAATTTATTTCGCAACGTTTTTAGAAAACTTTCGGAAGTATACTCGATCATTTTAATGGTAAAAGGGGCCTTTCGTATAAAAATCTCCTTACCACTTGCCACTGTAGCTATTCTTGAGTCAAGGGACACCAAATGACTTTCTTCACGCCCCGAAACCTTAAGCCTTATAAGCGTATCATCGGAAATCACCAAAGGTCTGGCATTGAGATTATGGGGGGCAATTGGGGTAAGTATCAATGATTTTGCAGTGGGGGCAATAACCGGCCCACCACAACTAAGGGAATAACCTGTTGAACCAGTTGGGGTTGCAACAATTAAGCCGTCGGCCCAGTAAGAGGTTAAATATTCATCATTCAGGTGAGTTTCTACAGTAATCATAGAGGTAGTATCTTTCCTGCTCACCGTAATTTCATTTAGCGCAAAATTTAATATCTTAAATTCGGGAATATTGGACTGGGAACTTACCTCCACCAAACTTCGCTCCACTATTGTATAGGCGCCAGATACAAATTCCTTGACCACCTTACGCACTTCTTCTTTCCTAAATGTGGATAGAAAACCCAATCTACCCGTGTTTACCCCTACTATAGGTATCCCTAGATCACGAACGTAGGTCGTTGCCCTTAAAATTGTACCATCCCCACCAAAACTGACAAACATGTCAAAAGTGGAATCCAGGCCATTGGAATCCGTAAATACAGGAAATTCACCCACATTCCGCTTGGCCATTATTAGCTTGTAAAAATCTTTTTCAAAGTAAATTTCGGCATTTTCCTTGTGAAGTTCGTCCAGCAACTCTACAATATAATCCAATGCACTATTCTGACAGGTAAGTCCGTAAATGGCAACTTTCATAGGAGTTAGACATTTAGGTATTTATCCAGGTAATCGGACCTCTGTTTTAAATCCTCAATAAATAAATCATCGTTATTACCGTAAAGTATGGTATAGTTATACCTTCTAAAAGATTGTATAATTTCATTTAAATGGGAAGTACCTATTTTAACGGTAATCTGAATAACATCATTGCGAATATCCGTAATAAAACCACCTAAAAGCTTAACGTTATTACTTTCCACTATTTGGGCAATTTCACTAAAAGAGTAGTCCTTTACACCTTTTGCCAAGACTAGGATTCCCCCTGGCTCGGTGAAAAATGGCGTGTCTATAAACTCATCAACAATATCTATTAAATCGTAATAACCAACCACCTGGCCTTCCTCGTCCAGGATTGGCAATAAGTTGGCCTCATTTTTGGAAAATATTTCCAATACATCGAGCCAAGAGGTTTCTTTTCGGACAAAAAAAGTTTCCAAGTTATATCGGTAATCCTCTATCTTTTTATCCGCTTCATAGTTATCAAGATCCTTTTCATCCAAAACACCTATAAATAAATTCTCTTCTACCACTGCAATATGGGAATAGGTCGAGTTCTTAAAGAATTTGATCACTTTTTTCAAGGAATCACCTACTTTAAAAATCGGCAATGTGGCAATTATGTTGTTTTGAATATTCATAACTTCATATTATAACGCAAAATACTAATAAAAATTTCTAAGAACCCTAAACTTCCAAAGTATTATTGTCAAAAGACAGTGTCTTTTAACAGCTATAAAAAATCAATCCAGATTAATTATTAATACTCCAAACTCTTTCTTACCCTTATGTTTAAAATGCCCACCAATTAATAATTTACAAAAGTGCATCCTATGGACAAAGTAAGGTCTGGAAAACGAATTCTTTCATACTAAAAAGAGCAAAAGGTATGCCTAATTTGTATTTTTGCTTTTTTAATTATACTAAAGTCCTATGACAAAGCTTAGCGTTAATGTAAATAAAATTGCAACATTAAGAAATTCACGAGGGGGAAACGTGCCCAATCTGTTAAAAGTAGCCCAAGACATTGAAGATTTTGGAGCACAGGGCATCACCATACACCCTAGGCCGGATGAAAGACATATTAAATACCAAGATGCCAGGGATTTAAAGAAAGTGGTCCAAACGGAATATAATATTGAAGGAAACCCTATAAGGTCCTTTATAGATTTGGTTTTGGAAGTAAAACCAACACAAGTAACCTTAGTACCCGATGCTGTTGACGCCATTACTTCCAACGCCGGATGGGACACTGTAAAGCACAAGGATTTTCTAAAAGAAGTAATTGATACCTTTAGAAATAATGGAATCAGAACTTCCATTTTCGTGGATGCCAATATTAAAATGATAGAAGGGGCAGCCTTAACCGGGGCCGACCGTATTGAACTTTATACCGAAAGTTATGCCCATGAATATGCCAAAGGAAACAAAAATGGGGTAACTCCATTTACGGAAGCTGCCAAAGTGGCCTATCAATTGGGATTGGGACTAAATGCCGGACACGACCTTAGTTTGGATAACATTAAATATTTTAAGGAAAATATCCCTCACTTATTGGAGGTCTCCATTGGCCATGCCCTAATATGCGAATCCCTCTATCTAGGTCTGGAAAATGTAGTTAATATGTATCTAAACAAGTTAAAATAATGCCTATTTTACATTCCAATATTTTAGGGGAAGGTCAACCTATAATTATCTTACATGGATTTCTAGGAATGTCGGATAATTGGAAATCGATGGGAGCAAAATATGCCGAAGAGGGTTTTCAGGCCCATCTTGTAGATTTGCGCAACCATGGAAAAAGCTTCCATTCCAATGAGTTCAATTATGAAGTATTGGCAGAGGACCTAAAACAGTACATGGAACACCATCATTTGGGAAGCGCCATTATACTCGGTCATTCTATGGGAGGAAAAACTGCCATGCTTTTTGCCTGTCACTACCCAAATTTAACATCAAAGCTTCTTGTAGCCGATATTGCACCAAAATACTACCCACCCCATCATCAAGAAATTATCAATGGCCTCAATGCCATAGATATTGGCCATATTAGCTCTAGAAATGACGCTGACGAACAATTGTCCAAATACATCGGAAATGTCGGGATTCGCCAATTTTTATTAAAGAATCTGTACTGGAAGGAAAAAGGAGTTTTGGGTTTTCGTTTCAATCTCAAGGTTTTAAGTGGAAAAATGGAGGAAATTGGTGAAAACATCGGGTCTACGGACACCTATACAGGCCCAACACTTTTTTTAAGGGGAGACAAATCAGAGTACATAACACAAGAGGACCTGGCCACTGTAAAAAGACATTTCCCATTGGCTACTATAGGAACAATAGATAATGCGGGGCATTGGCTGCATGCGGAGAATCCAAGCCAGTTTTTAGAGAAATCACTTAAATTTGTCAAGTAGAACTGGGTATTTTTCAGGATAGAATTTAGAGCGGGCATTTAAATCCACGAAATCCAGCCCGGTAAGATCTTATTATAACTGAAGAAATAAATGTTTACTTTTAATGATATTATTCCCTTGTCCAAAACAATTGTTTAACTCAAAAAAAATAGAAATATGAATCTAATTTTAAGAATTCTCCTTAGTGCCATAGCCGTTGTTATTTTGGCAAAAATATTACCTGGGGTCGGTGTGGACTCTTATACCACGGCCATCATTGTCGCCATTGTACTAAGTTTATTAAATTTTATAGTAAAACCAATTTTGGTCATTTTAACGCTACCGGTCACCATTCTCACCCTAGGACTATTCTTACTCATCATAAACGCCGTAATAATCCTTTTGGCCGACTATTTTATTGATGGTTTTCAGGTAAATAATATATGGTGGGCACTACTTTTTAGCCTTTTACTATCCTTTCTACAATCTATATTTTATTCATTTCTAAATGATGACAAAAAAATATAGGGTACCTTTTTGACATTCAGTAATTTAAAAACTTGTTGGAGATTAGAAAATGTAGTACTTTTGCATCCCATTTTATTTTAGCAAAATTAGACATAGAAATGAACATCACTAAAGAGCAGATTGACGAACTAAATGCAGTAGTAAAAGTTGCGGTAACCAAAGAGGATTACTACGACAAGGTAGAAACAATCTTAAAAGACTACAGAAAACAAGCAAATATACCAGGTTTTAGAAAAGGTCAAGTACCTATGGGATTGATCAAGAAACAATATGGAAAAGCCGTTTTGGTTGATGAAGTAAATAAGCTTTTGCAAGACAATCTCAACAAATATCTTACGGAAGAAAAGTTGGATGTTTTGGGAAATCCACTTCCTAAACAACAGGACAACTTTAATTGGGATTCTGAAGAATTCGCATTTGAATTTGAATTGGGACTTGCTCCAAATTTCAATGTAGACCTTAAATCGAAAAAGGCCATAACCCACTACAAGATTACTGCCGACAAAAAAATGATCGATGAGCAAGTGGAACGTATCCAAAAGCAATACGGCAAATTGATCAGCAAGACTGAAGTAGGAAAAAAGGATGAAGTAAATGGTGTTTTCAAGAACGAAGCGGAGGAAATAGACAATAAGACCGTTATCGAGATTGAAAAAATAAAAAGTAAAAAAGCACTTGAAAGCCTATTGGGCAAAAAAGTGGGCGATGTTGTTACTTTAAAAACAAAAGGGTTGTTCAAGGAAGATCATTTACTGGGCAGTTCCTTAGGTATCGACGGTGAAAAATCCGAAAAATTGGATATCGATGTTACCTTCACTATTGAGGAAATAAACGAAAAGGAACCTGCAAAATTAGATCAGGAGCTTTTTGACAAGTTATTTGGGAAGGATGCCATTAGCTCTGAAAAGGAACTTAGGGCGCGGATCAAAGAAGATTCCGAAAAGCAATTTGAGCAACAATCCGATCAGAAGTTGCTAAATGATGTTACGGAACATTTTATAGAAAATATCAAATTTGACCTTCCTACCGAATTCCTGACCAAATGGATTCAGATGACAGGTGAAAAACAATTGACAGAGGAAGAAGCGAACGAAGAATTTGAAAAATCCGAAAAAGGGTTGCGCTATCAACTTATCGAAGGCAAAATCATCCAAGAAAACGGTATTCAAATCCAATTTGACGAGCTTAAAGAATTTGCGAAGGGCTTTATAAAGCAACAGATGGCACAATTTGGCCAGTTGGATCCCAAAGAGGAAGAATTGGATAGTATTGCTGCAAGGGTCCTTTCCAACCAAGATGAGGTAAAACGACTATCGGAGCAATTAATGAGTCAAAAACTATTGACCCTTTATAAGGAAAAGGCAAATTTAAAACCAAAAGAAGTTACATACGAAGACTTTGTGAAGGAAGTATACGGGTAATTCAATTTAGTTGAACATTACATTTTAATTACGCCGAGATAAGAGCTATTAAAATCAAGTTTCACTAAAAATAAGTATATTTACAGTGTCGAAGATTTTATTTTCGACACTTTTTTTATTTTAAAAAACTATTGATTAAAAATATGGATTACGGGAAAGAATTCAAAAACTACGCTATTAAACATCAGGGAATAAATAGCATGTATTACGATACTATTCTAAGTAGTATGTACCCCACCAACCTTACTCCAAACATTATTGAAGAAAGACAGCTAAATGCAGTAGCAATGGATGTTTTCTCCCGATTAATGATGGACCGTATTATTTTCCTGGGAACAGGAATCAATGATCAAGTTGCCAACATTGTACAAGCACAGTTATTATTCTTGGAAAGTACCGATGCTTCCAAGGACATACAAATATATATCAATTCGCCTGGCGGAAGTGTTTATGCCGGTTTGGGCATCTATGATACCATGCAGTTCATAAAACCAGATGTTGCCACCATATGTACAGGAATGGCGGCTTCTATGGGAGCTGTACTTCTTTGCGCGGGAGAAAAAGGAAAGCGCAGCGGGTTAACCCATTCCAGGGTAATGATCCATCAACCTCTAGGCGGTGCCCAAGGACAGGCCAGTGATATCGAAATTACGGCTAGGGAGATATTGAAACTTAAAGATGAATTGTACCAGATAATTGCAAAACATTCAGGACAACCCCTTGAAAAAGTCAGTGATGATAGCGATAGGGATTATTGGATGAAAGCAGACGAAGCCAAGGAATATGGCATGATCGATGAGATCTTAGTAAGGGATAAGGATTAGAGACGACTAAAAGTATCGAAAAATCACTGTTCCTTCGTTTATGGATGAACCAAAATGTAGATTTTTTCGTTACTATTATTGAAAGTGATAAAATGATATGGCAAAAGAAAATTTAGAATGCTCTTTTTGTGGTAGGAAAAAGCCAGAAACCAATTTATTGATTGCTGGCCTGGATGCGCATATATGTGATCGTTGTATAGAGCAGGCACATGGAATAGTTGCAGAGGAATCCAAGCAGACCAAGAACAATGACCTTTCCTCTGAGCTAACATTAAAAAAGCCTTTGGAAATAAAGGAATTTTTGGATACGTATATTATTGGTCAAGACCGTACCAAAAAAGTAATGTCGGTTGCAGTTTACAACCATTACAAAAGATTGCTACAACCAAAGAGCAAGGAGGACGATATAGAAATCCAAAAGAGTAACATAGTAATGGTAGGTCAGACCGGGACCGGTAAGACCCTAATGGCCAAAACTATAGCCAGAATGCTAAATGTTCCTTTGGCGATTGTTGACGCTACCGTTCTTACCGAAGCAGGTTACGTAGGGGAAGATGTGGAAAGTATACTTACCCGTTTACTTCAGGCTGCGGATTATAATCTGGAAAAGGCAGAACGCGGTATCGTGTTTATTGATGAAATTGATAAAATTGCACGTAAAAGCGACAACCCTTCTATTACCCGAGATGTATCCGGAGAAGGCGTACAGCAAGGACTTCTTAAATTGTTGGAGGGTACCGTAGTTAATGTACCGCCCAAAGGAGGCAGAAAGCACCCAGATCAAAAATTTATAGAAGTAAATACAGAAAATATTTTGTTTATTGCCGGAGGTGCCTTTGACGGAATTGAAAGGCACATCACCAAAAGGTTGAACATGCAGGCCGTAGGCTATAGCGCGTCCAAAGCTGAAGAAAAGGTAGACAACGAAAATATTTTACAATACATTGTACCCAAGGATCTAAAGGATTTTGGATTAATACCTGAGATTATTGGTAGACTACCCGTACTCACACATATGAATCCGTTGGATAAGGAAACCTTAAGGGCCATTTTAACGGAGCCTAAGAACGCCATAATTAAACAATACGAAAAATTGTTTAAGATGGATGGGATTTCCTTTAAAATAACGGATCAGGCATTGGACTATATTGTAGAAAAGGCCATAGAATATAAGTTGGGTGCAAGAGGTTTGCGCTCCTTATGTGAAGCCATTTTCACAGACGCAATGTTCGAATTTCCAAGTACGAACGAAACCGAATTTAAGGTAACAAAACCTTATGCCGAGGAGAAATTATCCTTTGAAACTATTAAAAAGCTAAAAGCAGTCTCATAAGACTGCTTTTAGCTTTTATTAATTATATTCCTTCTTCTCAAAAGAAGAATTCAGGTCATCAGGCCACGGATTGCTTTTGCATTACCTTAGCCAACAAATCTTGGCATACTTTGCTGATTATTTTCTCGTCGGTATATAGTTCATGTCCAAAATTCTTAACAATTTCCAACTCTACACCTAATTGAACCGACCATTCCGTGGTTGGTCTAAACTCATCATGTTGTCCATAAAGCAATTGTGCATTCCCTTGTGGTTTGTGGTTTTCCAGACGCAATCTTGTACTGGAAATGGCATAAAGCGATTTCATCGGCAATCCCTTAAGTGCAGCTTTCCATGCAATGGTGCCTCCTATGCCAAAGGCCAAATAATGACTAGGTTCATTTTCCTTTTTTAGCAAATGGGCCACCGCTGTTTCCACTCCACCATCTATAAATTCCTTTTGGATATTTTCTGGAGAGTCCACCGCCAAACTTATATCAGCCAAATGCTGACAATCGTAAAACGTAATATTATAATATTGCTGTAGGTAACCTAAATAAGAAGTAATCCATAGCCCTTTTTTAGACCCCCACATATCCGACAATATTACTAATCTATTCGCCATAATAAAAAGTTTAAAAAGTTAACGGGAAACATTTGATACCTCTAAGATGAACATAAAGAGAGTGTTAACCTCATTTATTTGTTCATCTGAAGCAATTCCTCGATGTAGTCCCTTTTATTGGATAATCTTGGAATTTTATGTTGCCCTCCCAACTTGTCTTTGGATTTTAGCCAATCATAGAATAGATTTTGTCTTGCAATATGCACCTTGGGAAGCTTTAAGGTAATATTGTTATAACGCTTGGCCTCATAGTCTGAGTTCAAGGATTTTAGTGCATTATCAAGAATTTCGGTAAAATATGCCAATTCTTCAGGGGCCGTTCTAAATTCTATGATCCACTCGTGCGCGCCCTTTTCTTTACCATCCATAAATATAGGTGCCACGGTATAATCCTTTATTTCGGACCCTGTTTTTTTACATATTGTTTTCAATGCCTCTTCCGCATTTTCGATAATCAATTCTTCCCCGAATACATTAATATGATGCTTGGTTCTGCCAGTAACCTTGATTCTATATGGGTTGATAGAGGTGAATCTTACCGTATCACCAATCTTATAACGCCATAGCCCTGCATTGGTCGTAATTATTACCGCATAGTTTTGATCTATCTTCACCTTCCACAATGGAAGTGTAATTTGTTCATCTGTGCCATATGTTTCCATGGGAATAAATTCATAGAAAATACCATAATCCAACATCAGCAAAAGATCGTCCGCATGATTTCTATCCTGAATGGCAAAAAAACCTTCCGAGGCATTGTAGATTTCATAGTAGTTGAAATTCTTCCTGGGCAATAATTTGGAATATTGGTCCATATACGGATTAAAACTAACCCCTCCATGAAAGTAAACTTCCAAATTCTCCCAAACCTGAAAAAGGTGATTCTTCCCAGTTTCCTCCAAGACATTATTCAACAGCACCAACATCCATGAGGGCACCCCCGCAAGACTTGTCACATTCTCCTGAACACTTTCCCTAATAATTGCCTGTAGTTTAGTCTCCCATTCGCTCATAAGCGACACCTTGTTACTTGGTGTACTACTCAATTCCGCCCAGAATGGCATATTATCTATAAGAATTGCCGAAAGATCACCAAAAATGGTGCCGTTATCCTGATACAATTCCTTACTCCCACCCAACCGTAAACTCTTCCCGGTAAACAATTGCGAGTTTTCATTGTTGTTCAAATACAGACATAGCAAATCCTTACTGGATTTATAATGGCAATCCTCCAAGGCTTCCGAACTCACCGGAATAAACTTACTTTTGGCATTGGTAGTACCACTACTCTTTGCAAACCACTTAATGGTGGTTGGCCAAAAAATATTTTGCTCACCTCTTCTTGACCGCTCTATCAAAGGTTCTACCTCCTCATAACAGACAATAGGCACCCGCTCAATAAAAGTTTCATAATTTTTGATAGATTCGAAATCATACTTTTTTCCTATTTCCGTATCCTCGGCGAAGGACAACAACTGGTGCAACACCTCATCCTGTACCTCCTCAGGGTACTTTAAAAAAAGTTCTATCTGATGATAACGCTTTTTCAACAGCCAAGAAGCGATGGAATTGAATAATGTTATTGGCATTTTTAGGTATCTTTATCCCTTATTAGAGCAGGGTTTTGGGTTAAGAACAAGTTTAAAAATTTATAAACAGGCCCTAAGTTAAATTAGCTAAAAATAGCTTTAATTGAATTCATATTCAAATAGATTTTACATTAAGCAAAAAATATGCAGTATCAAGGTGTTTTAAGAAAAATGGAAACCGAATTGGCAGATCCCATACAATATTACTTAATATTTGAAGGGGACTTTTTAAACCTCAACCAAGTATTGAACAAAGAAATTAAAATTACTTTTATTAAACACCAATGTCTCAATTGTGGCGAGGATCGTCCCATTTTTAGACAAGGTTTCTGCAGAACATGTTTTTACGAAACTCCGACCGCGGGGGACTGGATCATGAGGCCCGAATTGAGTACCGCACATTTGGACAAGGAAGATCGTGATTTGGAATACGAAAAAAAGGTGCAGTTACAACCACATATCGTTTACCTTGCCAATTCCAGCAATATTAAGGTAGGTGTAACACGAAAATCCCAGGTCCCTACCCGATGGATAGACCAAGGCGCCCATGAAGCAATAGAAATTGTTGAAGTCCCCAATCGCTACTTGGCCGGAGTTACAGAGGTGGCTTTAAAAGAACACATTGGCGACAAAACAAATTGGAGAAAAATGTTGACCAATGAGGTTGACGATGAGGATTTAGTGGAATATAGAAATAAATTAAAAAAATATATTCCGGAGGAGGCTGCCCACTATTATATAGAAAGCAATACAGAAACCCATTTGGAATTTCCAGTGCTACAATATCCGAAAAAAGTAAAAAGCCTTAACTTGGACAAAACACCAATATATTCAGGGGTATTAAAAGGCATTAAAGGTCAGTATCTGATTTTTGGGGACAATACAGTCTTTAACGTTAGGGGGAGTGAGGGGTATGTTGTGGGGTTGGAAGTACATTAGATAATTTAATAAAAGGGCGGCAAGCGCTGAGCAATTAAACATTAAATTAATGTGCTAATGAATTAATTGCTTATTACCCTTAAATAATAAATAGCATTATGGTTTAAACAAAAAAGCTCGACTCCCATTGCTCTCCAAACCATGACATCAAATTAATTGTAATAAATCTAAAATATTGTGCCAGAAAAAAGCCCTCCAGACATTTCAACAGCCTCCAATGACCAAAGACCAATTTCTATTTTTTGGTTTAGACGCGATTTAAGAATCGAGGACAATACAGCACTTGCAGAAGCGCTGGACAACAACCTTCCCGTCCTGCCCATTTTTATCTTTGACAGCCATATTTTAAATGAATTACCAAAAGATGATGCCCGTGTTGGTTTTATCCATCAATCAATTCTAAAAATAAAAGATTCCTTAAAGGCCCAAGGTTCGGACATATTATGTTTACACGGAGAGCCATATACAGTGTGGTTGGAGTTGATCTCCAAGTTTAATATTACCAATGTTTATACGAATAAGGATTATGAACCTTATGCCATAGCCAGGGACAAAGAAATTTCTGAATTACTCAACAAAAAAGGGATTAATTTTTTGAGTTTTAAAGATCAGGTTGTATTCGAGGAAAATGAAATTTTAAAAAGCAATCAAGAACCATATACTGTTTTTACACCCTACAAAAATAAATGGCTTACTAAATTTCAAGGGGATAACCCCAAACAGCTAAAGGATTCAAAGCTTAATAATCTTTATCAGGCTAATTACACCACAATGTCTTTGGAAGAAATTGGGTTTAAAAAGTCGGAAATAAAAGTGAAGGACTTTGATTTATCACAGTTGCATCTCTATGGGGACAAAAGGGATTTTCCCTATGAAGATATTACAAGTTACCTAAGTCCTCATTTAAGATTTGGGACAATAAGCATTAGACAGATAATTTCCAGAATTGATAAAAGCAATGCCGTATTTTTAAGTGAATTAATTTGGCGCGAATTCTTTATGCAAATACTATTTCATTTTCCCAAGGTAATCACTGAAAATTTTAGGTCTAAATACGATAATATTAAGTGGAGAAACAACAAGGAAGAGTTCTCACTATGGTGCCAAGGCAAAACAGGTTATCCTATGGTGGATGCCGGAATGAGGCAACTTAATACAACTGGTTTTATGCATAACCGGGTAAGGATGGTTACAGCGGGCTTTCTATGCAAACATTTACTAATCGATTGGCGTTGGGGAGAGAGTTATTTTGCCGAAAAATTGTTGGATTATGAATTATCGTCCAACAATGGTAACTGGCAATGGGCAGCAGGGACTGGCTGCGATGCAGCTCCTTATTTTAGAATTTTCAACCCCTTATCCCAACAAAAAAAGTTTGACAAGGATTACAAATATATAAAAAAGTGGATTCCTGAGTTTGACTCCCTTGAATATCCCGAACCCATAGTGGAACATAAATTTGCTAGGGAAAGAGCTTTAGCCGCTTATAAAAGCGGAATTGAGGGGTAATAGCGAATATAATATTGTGATGTTCCACATATATAAACAATAGGAAGAATGCCTTGAGGGATTATTTATCCTGATATGGGGTTGCATGGCGTTACCTAGACCAATTCGGATAGAAATCGAATTAGAAGTTATTTTATCAACCTAATTTGGAAAAACTTTCTTCAGTTTTACCTAAAGTATTTTTTGGGGACCAATAACATCCCAAAACATTCCCCATCTTCCTTACCCATGTTCTTATGATGAATTTTATGGGCTTTCCTCAAAGCCAGTAGATATTTATTTTTGACATTATTAAACCACTTAAACCTTTGGTGAATCAGCACATCATGAACTAAAAAATAGGCCATGCCGTAAAGAAGGACCCCCAAGCCAATAAAAAACAAATAGTTAAGTGTTGGGGAAACTCCAAAATAAAAAAGCGCAATACTGGGAATGGCAAAAATCACAAAAAATGTATCGTTTTTTTCAAATATGTGCGGGTATTTGGGCTCGTGGTGATCTGCATGTAAAGTCCATAAGAAGCCATGCATTACAAATTTGTGGGTACACCAGGTAACTACTTCCATAAAAAGAAAAGTCACCAATGTAATAAGCAAGTATATTATAGCTACCATCTACTTCTATTAATCTAATTCATGTTTTTAATAAGGGCCTTATCGTTATGGGTATTGGAGTAGTACCATTACTTGGAAATTTCGAAATAATCACTAAATAGCGTTTAACTTATACCTCAGGTAGCCCTTTGCCAATATTACCATTTTCATAGGATTGGAAATATGTATTCTATCTGTCAGTATTTTTTCGGATTTGGTATTTTTAAGTTTTCTCAAGAGATTTGAATAATACTTATAGGCAATATAGACCCCGAGTCTGCTTTCAATCGGCAATTGAACCAGTCCTTGATAGGCCTTTTCAAAGTCTTGCTCAATATCCGCAATGATTTCCTGTTTCACTTCATCGGTCAATTCCTTTTGATGTACATTGGGAAAGTAGGACCTGCCCAAACTTTCAAGATCTTCTTTAATATCCCTCAAAAAATTAACCTTTTGAAATGCTGACCCAAGATATTTGGCTGACGATTGAAGGGAATTGAACTTTTCATTATCATTATCCACAAACACCCTTAAACACATAAGACCAACAACATCGGCCGATCCATAAATATAATTTTCATAAGCTTCTTTTGTGGTGTATTCACATACCTCCAAGTCATATTGCATCCTCTCTAAAAAAACATCGGCATATTCATAAAGTTCAAATTTATGTACCACGGCCTGAAAAGAATTGATAATTGGATTTAGGCTAATTTTTCTTTTCAAGGACAGTTTATATTCCTGGATAAATTCGGTCAGCAATTCCTCTTGATCGTAGTCGTGAAATGAATCCACGATCTCATCGGCATATCTTACAAAACCATAAATGGCGTAGATTGCAGGTCTTATTTTGGGCGCGAATAATCTAATGCCCAAAGAAAATGAAGTACTATAGGTACGGGTAACCAATTTACTGCACCTTAAACTAGAAGAATCGAAGAGCGCTTTCAAAATATAAGATATTTAATGTTTAAATAATATTAATAAGGTGAATTATTAAAAGAAACCGACGACCATTGAATGGCCGTCAGTTTCGGTAACCAAACTAAAGCATACTAACCCTAATCTTAATGCAATAGGGCATCTATTGCTTCTTGTGGCAATAATACTTTGTCAATCACATGTACCACCCCGTTACTGGCAGCAATATCGGCCGGAGCCACGGCTGCGTCCACATCGGTTTTATCCTGTATAAAGACTCCTCCGGTCAAACTTACCGTTACGGATTCTCCCTGGGCGGTCTCTATCATTTGATCATTGGACAGATCTCCAGAAAAGGCTGCCGTTCCAGCGACTACGTGATATTTTAAGATCTGTGCCAACAATGCTTTTTCCTCAGTAGTGTCAAAGTCGGCCAAACTGTTGTAGTCATCGCCCAATGCTTCCAAAAGGGCAGCAAAGGCGGTATCGGTGGGTGCGAACACTGTAAATGGACCATCGGTCTGCAACAGGTCTACCAAACCGGCATCGGCCTGCACCAATCCTCCTACCAATAGAGATAAAAATTCGGTATCCATTGCCAATTCAACAATATTTGGTGTTGATGACATTAAAGCATCCAATGCTTCCTGTGGCAATAACACTTTATCAATCACATGTACCACCCCGTTACTGGCAGCGATATCGGCCGGTGCCACGGCCGCGTCCACATCGGTTTTATCCTGTATAAAGACTCCTCCGGTCAAACTTACCGTTACAGATTCTCCCTGGGCGGTCTCTATCATTTGTTCATTGGACAGATCCCCAGAAAAGGCTGCCGTTCCTGCGACTACGTGATATTTTAAGATCTGTGCCAACAATGCTTTTTCCTCAGTAGTGTCAAAATCGGCCAAACTATTGTAGTCGTCACCCAATGCTTCCAATAGAGCAACAAAGGCGGTATCGGTGGGTGCGAACACTGTAAAAGGACCGTCTGTCTGCAACATGTCTACCAAACCGGCATCGGCCTGTACCAAGGCTCCTACCAATAGAGATAAAAATTCGGTATCCATTGCCAATTCTACAATGTTAGGCATTGGTTCAGGCGTTAAGGCGTCCAAAACTGCTTGAGGAACCAATACTTTGTCTATTACATGGACTATACCATTGGAAGCCATGACATCTGCAGGCCCTACTTTTGCATCCGTATCGGTTGGATCCTGTACGTAAACATCTCCGTCTATTCTAACCGTGATTTTTTCTCCTTGTAGGGTGGTAAATTCTTGACCATTGGTAAGCGAACTAGAAGTAGCCGCCGCTCCTACCACTACATGATATTTCAATATCATAGCAAGAAGTTCCCGTTCTTCCGGTGTATCAAAGTCGCTTAAGCTATCAAATCCATCCAAACTTGCCAAGAGCGCAGTAAAGGCTCCATTGGTAGGCGCAAAAACGGTAAAAGGTCCATTACCATTCAATGCTCCTATCAAATCTGAATCAGCGTTTTCATCCGCCTTTGCCAAAGCAGCAACAAGGCTACTTAAAATGTCCGTGTCCTGAGCCGTTTCCACAATGGTGGTCAAAGTGGGCTCATCAATTATGTTATTGTCATCATCATTACTACATGATACAACCAGTAACAGAGAACTGAATAATGCTAAAAAGTAAATGCTAATTTTTGTCATGTCTAATTATTTTAGGGTTATACTTAGACAAATATAGTCTTTATTTTCTTTTGTACAACTTTCTTAAACACAAACTTAGACACTTTAACTAAATGCCCCTCTGATTTATAATATTTGTTTAACTTTACACTATAATTTATTAGACAATACTATGAGCAGGTATTCCATGGCACAAATCGTTTCCTTAACAGGAATTAATTCACATACCTTGAGAAAATGGGAAAGTAGATATGATTTTTTAGTTCCGGAAAGAACTGAAACCAATATTCGATTTTATACGGACAGTCAATTAAAGAAGTTATTAAACATAAGTATCTTAAGAAGTCAAGGAGTTCGATTATCGGCAATAGGAAAGATGTCCGACGAAGAAATTCACAAAAAAGTTGCAGAATCTTTAATCAACTCAAGCCAAGAGGATGAAGTAAAGGCCTTGGTATTAAGCATGATTAATTTGGATGAACAGGAATTTGACAATATAATTAAATCCCAAATTATTAAAAATGGCATATTGACCACCTTTACCGAGGTAATTTATCCATTTCTACATAAAGTTGGAGTTCTTTGGGGTATAAATAAGATTATGCCGGCACAGGAGCATTTTGTTTCAAATTTAATCCGTCAAAAAATATGTTCTGCAATAGATTTATTGCCGATCGCTCCGGACAACGCACCAAAGATAATCTTGTTCCTTGCCGAAGGGGAAAACCATGAAATAGGATTATTATTAGCTTCCTTTATTGCAAAAAAACTGGGTTGGAGGGTTTTTTACCTCGGACAAAATGTACCATATGACAACGTAAAGACCATGGCAGAGCTGGTAAAGCCCAATTATCTATTAACCTTTTTTATTACCACAACCCCTTCAGTGGTTGAAGAAAAGCTTCATAGATTATCATCGGAGACCAAAACCCCCCTTTTATTCTCTGGAAGTCCAATTAATCTTGAAAGAGAAAACAATGACAAAATGGTAACCTACCTGAAAAGTCCAAAGGATTTAATTACAGTTTTGGAAGAGGTTTTGTCATCAACTCAGGATTAAAACACCACCACTGAGCGATCTTAACATTGGAGCAACTATTATGACTAAATATTAAATAGGTGCATTCCAATCCTCCATATTGGTATGCACCTATTAATTTACACCCTTAAACAATTAAAATATTGCATTTAGGATTTAAATCATCCAGTATTTGATTACTGTACGCTATCTTTTGGTTTTTCTGCTACTTGTTTCTTTTTGCTCAAAAGCCCGCCCAATATTTTTTTAGCCACTTCTTTCTGGGCTTCCTTTTTAGCTATGACCGCAGTATCCGTTTTCCCTGTGGAGTCTACCTTTTTGGTTGTGCCCCCCAATAGGCCTCCGATAACCTCTTTGGCGCTCTCTTGATTTTTCTTTTTGGTGGAATCTGTTGCTTTCTGATTTTTAGTGATCAGTTCCCCAATAAAATCCTTGGCCTTGTCCTTGCCCTTATTTATCAATTTTTGTTTCTCAATCTCAACAAGTTGGGCCGTTAAATTTTTAATGCCCGAAGTAAGGTCGGTTGTCACCGTAGGACTGGTATACCCACCACCTATATTGGCTGTCACTGGAATTGTTAAATTTTCCAGGGATTTCTCATCAATTTTAGCGATTAAATTGGTAATATCCTTTCCCAAATATTTAGCAGGCACTTCAATGGTTGCCGCATAGTTCAATTTTTGATCAAATGTGTGGCTACCGGCTACATTTATGGCAAAATCTTGATATTTAATCGTAAATGGCTTAACCTTTACCACACCGTCCTCGAACGTCAAGGTCGTTTTCAAATCCTTTAAATTTAATTTTTCAAGATTCAAAAAACTTAGCTTACTATCCAACTCACTAAGCAAAGGTGCGCTTTTGGCATCAATTTGGTTGGTCATTAACTCGGCCAAAATATTACCAGAAATGGTACTTAAATTGGGAGTAAAATCATCATTTAAACTTCCTGATATCTGCACATCTGAATTTAAGGTTCCCTGAAGAATCTTAGCTATAGGCGCCAATGTCCTAAACATTTCCAATGCCTTGAAGGTCTCCGCGATCTTAAAACTTTCCATCCCCAATTTCATGGCAAAGGTAGGTGTAGCATCCTTGGTGGACACCTCACCGTTCAAGGCCAATTTACCATCGAATATTGAAGATGTCATATTGCTCAGAATGGCCTTCTCGTCCTTAATTCGTAGAGTTCCTTTTACATCTTTTAAGGTAAGATTGTCATAGATTACGGTATTGGCGCTGGCATTTATGGTACAATCCAAAAAGGAAGGTATCTTTATTTTTTCCTCTGTAGATGTAGTTGGGGACCCATTTTCTCCTCCACTTTTCCCAGTGGCTGTTTCAGCCACCATAAAATCATTAATGGCAAAAGTGTTGGACTTTAGATTGAAATTGCCCTCAACATTCTCATTGTTGAACATAAATCCCAGTAGATTATTGATGGTCCCGGAGGCATCAAAATCGGTCTTGCCAGTTGCCCCTTCCAATTTGTTTAGGGTTACCGTGGCTGGATTAAAAGTAACTGAAGTGCTTTTTAAAATAATAGGGTTTGGAAATTCATCAGATTTATATTCAAAGTCCTTTAAATTTAGGGTACCGTTGGTCTTAGTATTCTCATACTTCTTTTTTTCTATGGATGCCATATCGAAAGCAGTGGAAATATCGGCATTCAAAATTCCCTTTAAATTTAAATCGGCCGGCACCGGATAAGCTTTGGAAATATTTGCCAAATTCATCTTACCATCTATCTTGGCATTCACCTTAGTATTACCCATAAGGTCACTTATTTTGGCAACCATATTAAATTTGTCCTCGTCTATCATAAAGGATAACTTACGGATATCTACATAAGTATCTTCCACAATTCCAGTATTATTGGAAATTTCAGTATCTATAAATACGTTTCGAACTGATTTTGGCAAGTCTGGATATTTAAAGGAAGCATTATCAGAATTTATATCGATTTTGAACTGGGGAATATGATCATCGTCCACATTGCCCTTAAACTCACCCGCAACCGTAAAGTTTCCGGTAGTGGATACCTGTTCTATATTTTTGGAATATGCCGCTGGGATAACCGCTAAAAAGTTTTTAAAGTCGGAAGAAGGTGTTTTAAAACTAATGTTCACCTCCTGATTATCTTCATTCAATTTAACAAAACCTTCAAATATCAAGGCCAGTTGATTTACCATGGCCTCATTCTTTAAAAAGGAATATTTATTTTCTTTTAAATCCACCCCAATAAGGGCCTTCAATTGAACCGGATTCTTATTTAGGTATTGTGTGCTGTCCATTTCGAAGGAAACCAAACCGCTGGTCTCTGTATCCAATTCAGAATTCTCCAAGGAAAGGTCACCATTACCACTATGGTTCATTTCAGAAATCACAAAGGATATTCCACTTGAAAGGTCATTATATTTTATATTCGCATTATTAATTGCATAGGATTCCATGGACAAGGTAAAACCACTTTCTGTGGAAGATGTATCCACTGAGGAAGAACCGTCGTTAATGGCAATATCATAGTTTGCCTTTTCTTCCTTGTCCACTTTCACATTTAATTGTGGACCATCCAGGATTAAACTTTTTATTATAATTGGCTCATTGGCATCCTTAAAAAGTTCCTTTATAGACATATCCAAGGTTACCTTGTTGGAAGCAAATAAAGTATCCCCCAGAAAAGGTGGCTTATTAATTAAGGTTATATCATTTAAGGTAACGGTGGCATTGGGAAAACTTCTGAATAGACTTAAATCCGCTTCGGAAAAATCGAACGTGGCCTTAATACTATTATTCACCTTATTCTTAATTATATCCGCAATTTTGCCCTTTAAGAAAAATGGGGTTGCAATTAGCAATAAAACTATTACCAAAAAAAAGCCTCCAACAATCTTTAAAATTTTCTTTTTCATCTGTTGTTATTTATAATTTTCCTATATATCTGACCTACGTTGGTTATACAGGCTCACTTAGCCTTTTGTTTTACTAATTAGAACAACCCCATTAGTTGGGGTCATTAGATATTTATATCTTGTATTTTCAACTATTTGAGAAATATATTAGAACCTAAAATATCCCTAAGCAATCCCAAATCGTCCATCAATATATTGCTTCATTTAAACCTAATGCCATATTATACTTAAAACACGGACATTAGATTAAACATATGCATTAAAATATTGACGCAATTCTACAATAAATCGCCAAGCAAAATTCAAATTCCCATCCAGTTTAAATAATATTTAACACTAAGACAAATAACGGTCTTAGCTTGGACCCCTACCATTATAACCCTAGATAATAATTACAATATTGGGCTATTCGTTAAGAACAGAGAAAAGCAAGTTTTATTATGCTTCAAGATCAATTTCCTGGTTTACTTTCAAATTAAACCGCCTTCTAAATAGATATACGAAAAAATACAGAAAAGGGGTGTCGAAGAAGGCCACAATTACTTTAAAAACAAAACCACTTACAACGAGTCCGTAGAACATGGACCATGGCAACACTTCAAATATACACAGAAGACCCACTACCGTAAAGGTGTCGATGAATTGGGAAAGAAAAGTCGAAAAATTATTACGTAGCCAAAGATGTTTCCCGTTGGTCAATTTTTTCCAGAAATGATAAATACCTATATCTATATATTGGGCAAAAAGATAGGCCAACATTGAAGCAAGAACGGCAATTGGAGATAGTGCAAAAACATGGCTAAACACTTCATCGCTAACCGGTGAATTCGGCAATGCAGGCACCCAGTTGGCCAACAATACAATCCCCATAGAAAAAAAGGATGCGAAAATTCCCGCAGTAACAATTTGGTTCGCCTTTTTTCTACCATATATTTCCGAAATAAGGTCGGTGATCAAAAAAGTAAGGGGATAGGGCAAAATACCAACCGAAATTTCAAATAAGGAAGCTCCTAAAACGGTAACATCCCCAAAAGGCCTCCAATAAAAAAACTTTTGAAAAATTAGATTGGAAACTACCAAGGAGGTAATGAACAAAGCTCCCAAATAAAGATAAATCCTAAAAGCCAGCTTCTTATCCTCTTCCTTTAAGACCGAATTCCCCATAGAAAAATTAAAAATTTTAACATATTATAATTTAATCCCAATTAAAGCGTTCCTACAATTTGACGCTTGAAAAAACTCAAATTTACGAGAACAGGGGGCGATTAACAATAAAAAAGAAATAAACTAAATTTTTAAGCATGAACAAAAGTATTTTAGTAGCATTCCTAATTCTATTTACCACAATGGTGAAGGGCCAATCCTATATTGGACTAGGCACTGACAATTACAATGGGGTACATGGCATAATTTCCAATCCGGCCAATATAGTGGACTCTAGATTTAAGACGGATATAAACCTTATAGGGGTAAGCGGCTTAATAGGAAACGACTATTACAGTGCAAAGTTTGGAGATATCTTTAAGGACAGTTTTGATTTTGATGATGATGGAACAAAATCACCAAAAAATGCCAATAACGCTTATGGCAATGTTGATATTTTGGGACCTTCATTTATGTTCAACATCAATTCCAGAAATTCATTGGCTGTCTTTACTAGAGGCAGGGTATTTTTCAATGTTAACGAAATAAATGGCGATACCTATGATAATATTTCCAATGAGTTCGACGAAAATGAAGATTTCAATGTGAATGAAGGCGACTATCAAATGAGCGCCAATGCCTGGGCAGAAACAGGAATCACCTATGCCACAGTGCTAATGAACGAGGAACAACATTTTCTTAAGGGAGGTATCTCTCTAAAATACTTAATGGGATATGGCAACGCTTATTCAAGCGGAAAGAATATAGTTATAGATTATGATGCGGACGGTTCCGGAACTACAGGAAGCATTGATTCCCAAGGTGAAATATCCTACGGTAATAGTGATAACATAACTAACGATTTTGAAGACTATGAATTTGTTAAGAGTGCAGACGGCTTTGGAGTAGACCTAGGTTTTATTTATGAATGGCGCCCTAATTTTGCAGACTATACGGTTACTGACAAGGATGGCAACCCCTATGCTGCAAAAGATATCAATAAATACAAATTGAAATTTGGACTATCCTTAACAGACCTAGGTAGCCTAAAATATAAAGGCACAGAAAATGCCTATGACATTACCAATTCTATAAGTGAAGACGATTTTGACAACGATGAAGGATTTGAAGATAAACTAAACAACCTTTACACACAAATCAGGTCTGGAAACGCATCAAAAGCAGTTTTGCCTACAGCCTTACATCTAAATGCTGATTGGAATATCAACAATCATTTTTATATGAACCTAAATACCGATTTATCAATAACTTCAAAAAGCAATACCAATACCAATAGTATTGCCAACATTGTCTCGCTTACCCCTAGGTTTGAAACCAAGTGGTTTAGTTTTTATTCTCCTGTAAGCTATGTACAAAACTTAGGCGTACAGTGGGGAGCTGGATTAAGAGCAGGACCACTGTATGTTGGTTCTGGTTCCATTTTAACAGTATTGACCAGTGACAAATCCAAAGGTGCGGATGTCTATGCAGGATTAAAAATTCCAATTTACCAATCCAGACCAAAAGACAAGGACGAAGATGGCGTATTGGATAAGGTAGATGGATGTCCTGAGGTTCCAGGACCTGTAGAAAACAATGGTTGTCCTTGGGAGGATACAGACGATGACAAGGTGTTGGACAAGGACGACCAATGTCCAGAGGTTCCAGGACCTGTAGAAAACAATGGTTGCCCTTGGGAAGATACGGACAATGATGGTGTATTGGATAAGGACGACAACTGCCCGGAAGAAGCGGGAGTAGCCGATAATAATGGATGCCCTTGGCCTGATACGGACGGTGACGGAGTACTGGATAAAGATGACAATTGCCCTGATGTAGCTGGAACAGTAGCCAACAACGGGTGTCCCGAAGTTACTGAGGAGGTACAAAAAACCTTAAACGAGTATGCCAAGACCATTTTGTTCAATTCTGGAAAGGCCACGATCAAAATTGAGTCTACTAATGTTTTAGTAGATATCATAAAAATACTTAACGAATATCCCAATGCCAAATTCACGGTCGAGGGGCATACAGATAGCATAGGCAGTGTGCCGTTCAATCAGAAACTATCCGAGGAAAGGGCACTTTCCGTTAAAAACTTCTTAGTTGAAAAAGGAATCGACAGCTCTAGATTGACTTCCATTGGATATGGCGAAAGCAAACCAATTGCTACCAATATGTACAAAGCAGGACGTGCAGAAAATAGGCGTGTGGAAATAAACTTGGTGAAAAACTAATAAATAATTAAACCCAAATAGAGTAAGGCCGTTCCACAAATAGTGGGATGGCCTTTTTATTATATCAATTTCAAAGCTTAAATGCGAAACTTAGGTTTCTAAAATTAAAAATCCCTATCCCTATCCTCAATTTTCCTGTATTTTGTGGTGAAAAAATCATCGACAACTTTATTAAATTCATCTGTATGGGTCACCAATGTATAATGCCCGGAATTTGGCAAAATCCACAAATATGAATTAGGAATATTGTGAAATATCTTTAAGGTATGATCTGGTTTAATAACATCGTGATCTCCTCCGATAACCAGTGTTGGTACGGTTATTTTATGTAGTTGGTCCACCGTTATATTTGGCTGTTCCACCAATAACTTTATATACTTATAAACTATGGAATCCAGTGGAGTTTTAGCATCTTTTGTACTAAACATTTCCTCAAACATATTATATGTCTTGGCAACCCTTTTCAATACATCCGGTGAAACTGCCGTAGAATCCGGTTGCAGGTTAGCTCCTGTTATAGCCAACTTTTTTACTTTTTCAGGGTGTCTTATCGCCATTAGCAAACCATTTACACCTCCGTCACTCCATCCCAAAACGTAAGCGGAATCAATTTTCATTTGCGAAAGTAAGGCGGCGTAATCATCTGCCATCATTTCATAGGAAAGGGAATCCAACTTATCTACAGATTGACCGTGATTTCTGCTATCGGCGACAATAACCTTATACTTTTTTGAAAAGAAGGGTATTTGTTTAACAAAAGCACTGATACTTGCTCCGTTGCCGTGAATTAAAAGCAATGGATGCCCTTCACCATAAGTTTCGCAATACATTTTAAAGCCCCGGATGTCATAATATTTTCCTGTATCCGGATTGTTGCCATAATTACAGTTTTTTGTTAAACTGTCATATTCCTTCTTAATTTCATCCAATGATTTCTGTCCTAAGGAAACAAAACTGGAACATAAAAAAAATATACACATCAAAGTTGTTTTAGTCATCGTACCTAATGATTTAATTTGTGTTAAACCTAAAGAACATAATCTCTTTCCGAAATCGCATAAAGATGTGATTTTGGACGTATCACAAAAATCTAAGTAATGGTTCAATTGATGATTACCGTAAGGGGCAGCCCTGCTATTTGAAACATCAGAAACTTTGGGGCAAAAATTAAGATTATATTGCTTAAAACCGAAAGTCCCGAAACTTATTAAAAATAAAAAAAGACCGTCCAAATGTTTTTGAACGGTCTTTTGGTCTCAATCCATTTTTGGATTAAATATTTTCTATTTGATATTCAATGTAAAAGGCATTCTGGCCTGAACCCCTTTATTTTCCATTGCGGATTTTATTTCCTTAAGAATTGCATAGGCTTCCAGTCCAATTTCCTGCTGAATAAAAATCTCTTTGCTTTTGGCACTGGCACCTCCCATATCTTCCATAAATTTCTCAAAATCCGATTTATACTTTGGAAGTTTTTTAACTCCATAATTGTCTAGTTTTGCCATTTTAGCTGCCTCGGCAATAGCCTCATCCAGTCCACCCAATTCATCTACCAGACCCAGACGCAAAGCATCCACCCCACTCCATACGCGACCTTGGGCCAAACTATCTGCCTGGGCCATGGAAATACCCCTGCCCTGAGCTACCCTATCCAAAAACGTTTCGTAAGTTGCCTCTATCCCCTCAAGTACATTCTTTCTGAAATTATCGTTCATGGGTTCAAATAGGGAATACTCCACTGAGTTTCTGTTGGTACCCACTTGTTCCGCATTTACACCCATATTTTTGGCCAATTCACTAATATTGGGTATGGTACCAAAAACACCTATAGACCCAGTAATGGTAGTGGGTTCCGCAAAAATTTTATCGGCTCCTGCAGCAATATAGTATCCTCCAGAAGCGGCTACGTCGCCCATAGAAACCACAACTGGTTTGGACTCCTTGGTAATTTCAATTTCGCGCCAGATAATATCGGAAGCCAATGCACTTCCTCCTGGAGAATTCACCCTCAGCACTATTGCTTTAACATCATCATCTTCCCTGGCCTTTTTGAGTGCACCATTAATAATTCCTTGACCAATTACATCCGAACCACCCTCACCGTACCATATTTCGCCTTGGGCATAAATCACCGCAATCTTATCCTTGCCACTATTGATTTTTATTTTGCTTGCGGTATTAATATAATCTGATATGGCAACATAGTTAATATCCACATCATCCTCAATTGCCAAAGCCTCTTTGATCTTTGATTCATATTCATCAAAAAATATGACATCATCAATCAATCCCGACAAAGCCGCGTATTTTGGTGTCCTGGTCCCTAAGGTATCCGCAATATGATTTAAATTTTCAATTGAAATATTCCTACTATCGGAAATATTGGTAAGCATTGAATCCCACAAAGCATGTAATAATTCCTTGATCTGTGTCCTATTGGCGTCGCTCATTTCGTTCGACAAAAAAGGCTCAACAGCACTTTTGTATTTCCCATGGCGAATTACCTCCATTTTAATACCGGTCTTTTCCTGAAGATCCTTGAAAAATAACACTTCCGTGGACAGTCCCTTAAAATCCAGCGCTCCCACTGGATTAAGAAATACCTCGTTAGCTACACTGGCCAAATAATAATCCTTCTGAGTATAGAAATCTCCATAGGCGTATATAAATTTTCCACTACCTTCAAAATCTTTTAAGGCATCGCGTATAGCCTTAGTTTGTGATAAGCCCGCCATAAGCACATTATTATTTAGACTTATCCCCTTTATCTTGTTATCTTCCCTGGCCACACGAATGGCGTGCAGTATCTCGTCCAATCCTTGTTTTACACTGAAAAGCCCTGCAAAAGGGTTGGATTCGTCCATTCCAACATAATCGTTGATAGGGGTTTGCAATTGTATTTCCAAAACGGAATTATTCTTGACCACAACAGTATCTTCTCCGCGCCCGATAAGCGCTGCCAAAACAAGAAACATTACAAACATGATTCCAAAGGCTATGAGACAACCTATAATTGCCGCTAATAAATTTCTTAAAAAGTTCATTCGATATAAGTATTGCTAATAACTTACAAAGATAGCCAAAGTGAAATTTATGCTATTATAAATATTGAATTATATCCCCCATAGCAATTAGAATTAGTAACTTGAATAAGGCTGATAAAATTTACCAGTGTTTTTGGAATTTCCCTTTATGAAGTAAATTACTTTTGTTTACTTTGCTCGCTTAATATGAACAAGACCGCAACAACATATCTATCACTTGGAAGTAATTTAGGGGATAAACTAAACCACCTGCAGGAGGTGGTGTTTTTAATCCATTCCACTATTGGAAATGTTGTTAAGATATCACCGATCTATGAAACACCGGCATGGGGTTTTGAGGGGGAAGATTTTTACAATTGCTGCATTGCCGTAGAAACCTCCTTAATGCCATTGGATTTGTTAAAAAAATTATTGGAAATAGAAACAAGGCTGGGTAGGGAGCGAAATGAAGGGGCTGGGTACGCTTCCAGAACTGTGGATATTGATATAATATATTATGAAAGGGAAATAATCAATTCCGCGGCGCTGACCATCCCCCACCCTAGTCTGCAGTTGAGAAGGTTTGTTTTAAGGCCTTTGGCGGACATAGCCCCACAGTTCTATCATCCTGTTCTAAACAAGGATACTAGAAATCTTTTACAGGAATGCAAGGACAAAAGTAATATAACCAGAACCCATCATAAGCTATACACTACCAGATCACAGCTTTTCTCCCAATTGCAATATATTGCGATAGAGGGAAATATTGGTGCCGGGAAAACCACATTAGCCCATAAGATAGGACAGGATTTCAACGCTAAATTGGTTTTGGAACGATTTGCGGACAACCCTTTCCTTCCTAAATTTTATGAAGATCAAAGTAGGTTTGCCTTTCCCTTGGAAATGTCCTTTTTAGCCGACCGCTACCAGCAGTTTATGGACGATACCTCCCAATATGATCTGTTCAAGAATTTTATGGTAAGCGATTACGACATTAACAAATCCCTCATTTTCGCCAAAGTTACCCTACAGGAGGAGGAATTTAAACTCTACAGAAAGCTTTTTAATCTCATGCATAAAGAAATTAAGAAGCCAACGATGTACATCTATTTATACCAAAACACAGAACGACTATTACAAAACATTAAGCAAAGGGGAAGAGATTACGAACAGAATATTGCCCCAGAATACTTAGAGAAGTTAAACCGAGGCTATTTCGACTTTTTAAAAAGCTTTCCCGAGCAGAACAATCTAATTGTGGATGTTAGTGAATTGGATTTTGTTGAAAACCTTGACGATTATGAGGTGATATTGGACCAAATCCAAAAATTTGCGGTAAAACTATCATTTTAAGATAATTTTCACATATTATTTGCACAGAACAAATCAATTTATTTACTTGCGCCTCCAATAAAGCCGTTTTGAGTCGTAATAGGCTTTCAAAAATTACGACGGAAAGACTTTAAGGTTTTGAACTAACTAACTCAAACTATATATTGCCAACCCAACCATTCGGTTGGGTTTTTGGTTTTATATGAACTTTATTTTTGTTTCCTTCCCAAATAGTTCCATGTGTGCATATGGCAGAATCAAGCCGATAACAAATCATGCTTAACTGTTGTGTTTTTTAGATTTTTTATATTGTTTATCGGGAAGAATCGAGTAAAACTTATGTTGAAAATATTTTTTTTATACATAATTCGCTTTCGTGAATCTTCGATTTCTTTGTTTACCCAATGAAACCGATGAAGTAGGTACATGAATACCTTCTTCTTTCATTTTCTTTGCTTGTCCAAAGAAAACGAAACAAACCTGCCTGCCGGCAGGCAGGAGAAAAGACCCTTCTTCACTAGGTGGCCCATAAAATCTTAGGATTTCATGGACCGATGCCATGGCCTAAATTATTTCCAAGGCTTCAATAATTCTTTACGGCCATGGCATCTCCACAACGGAAGAAGCTGGACCAAACCATAAACTTTGATTACAATGTTCAATGGTAACCTATAGCGGACAATAATATTTTGACACTAAAAGGTTAAAGGAACGGCTTATTTTCAATTTGGTTTTAAGCAGGTTTCTCTTTTAATTGATTTCACCCTTTTAATTTTGCCCAGAGATCCCAAACCACGATTCCCACGCTTACTGAAATATTCAACGAGTGCTTGGTACCGTATTGCGGAATTTCCAATACCCCATCACTATTTGAAACTACATCTTGGGAAACTCCTTTTACTTCGTTCCCAAAAATTAAGGCATATTTATCATTGTTATCCACTTCAAAATCATTTAACATGACTGCATTTTCTGCTTGTTCTACAGAAAGAGAAATATAACCCACATGCTTTAGTTCCTCCAATAATTCCAATGTGTTTTCCCGGTATTCCCAGGCAACACTATCAGTTGCTCCCAAAGCAGTTTTATGAATGTCCTTGTGAGGTGGGGTTGCAGTAATTCCGCACAAGTAGATTTTCTCGATCAAAAAGGCATCCGCTGTTCTAAAAACCGATCCAATATTGTTCAAGCTCCTTACATTATCCAAAACAATACAAATAGGAGTCTTTTCCACCTGTTTAAACTCATCCACATTAAGTCGGTCCAATTCGCTATTCTCCAATTTACGCATACAATCCAATATTTTTTTTAATTCTAACGCCACTTATATTTTGACATAAATTCCTCTCCAACCGGCATAAAGTTATCCCCAAAATATCAACAATAGTGTACATTCCAGTAGATAAACCTTACATTCGTTGTTTCAGAAAGGAATGCAAAAATAAGTTAATAAAATCGCTTTGGCCGACTCAGGAAAAACAAAAAAGGTAACCCCTTTAATGAAACAGTACAATACAATTAAGGTGAAATATCCTGATGCTCTACTATTGTTCCGTGTCGGGGATTTTTATGAAACTTTTGGGGAAGACGCCGTTAAGGCCTCTAAGATACTGGGCATTATTCTCACCCACCGTAACAACGGGGGGGACCGAACGGAATTGGCCGGTTTCCCACATCATTCCTTAAATACCTATTTACCAAAACTGGTGAAAGCAGGGCAACGTGTGGCCATATGCGATCAGCTTGAAGATCCAAAACTCACCAAGACCATAGTTAAAAGGGGCGTTACCGAACTGGTGACCCCGGGAGTGGCAATGAACGACGATATTCTATCGGCCAAAACCAATAATTTTTTATGCGCGGTCCATTTTGGCCGAAAGAGATTAGGTGTATCCTTTGTTGATATATCAACAGGCGAATTTTTAACTTCGGAAGGAAATGAAGAACAGATAGACAAACTACTTCAAAATTTCTCACCTAACGAGATATTGGTATCAAAAGCCAATAAAAAGGAATTCCTGGAAGTATTTGGCAAAAACTTCCATACATTCTTTACTGAAGACTGGATTTTTCAGGATGACTATGCCCTTGAAACCCTAACCAATCATTTTAAGACAAAAAGCTTAAAAGGTTTTGGCGTAGACCATTTGTCCCACGGTATAGTAGCCGCAGGGGTGGTATTACATTACCTTTCAGACACCCAGCACCGACAATTACAGCATATCAACACCCTTCAACGCATTGCAGAAGAAGAATATATTTGGATGGATCGGTTTACCATAAGAAACTTGGAACTCTACCATTCCAACAACCTAAATGCGGTTACACTTTTAGATGTAATAGACAAAACCATTTCGCCTATGGGCGGAAGAATGCTAAAAAGGTGGTTGGCACTTCCCCTAAAGAATATAGAAAAAATCCGTAGAAGGCATCAGGTAATTACCCATTTAACCGAAAATGAGGTTGCCCATCATAAATTGCAGAGCGGCATTAAGATGATCGGGGATTTGGAAAGATTAATTTCCAAAGTGGCCACGGGAAAAATAAATCCCAAGGAAGTGGTTCAGCTTAAAAATTCCTTGGAGGCCATTGTACCTATAAAGCAAATCACTACTAAAAGCAAAAATGAAGCGCTAAACCTTATTGGTGATCAATTGCATACCTGTGATATGCTAAGGACCAAGATTAAAGAGATGATCAGTGAGGAGGCACCAGTGAATATGCTAAAAGGCAGTACTATTGCAAAAGGATATTCTGCCGAATTGGACGAATTGAGAGGCCTTGCTTTTTCTGGAAAGGACTATCTGGATAAAATGCTGCAAAGGGAAACCGAACACACGGGCATTAGCTCCCTAAAAATAGCCTCCAACAATGTCTTTGGTTATTATATAGAAGTAAGGAATACCCATAAGGACAAAGTGCCGGAGGACTGGATCCGAAAGCAGACATTGGTAAATGCAGAACGCTATATCACCGAGGAGCTAAAAGAATATGAAGCCAAAATATTGGGTGCGGAAGAGCGAATTCTAAGTTTGGAGCAACAATTGTTCTCACAATTGGTAGTTTGGATGCAGGAATATATTGCACCAGTACAAAATAATGCCTATCAAATAGCCCAACTGGATTGTCTTTGTGGCTTTACCCAGTTGGCCAAGGAAAACAATTATGTTTCCCCGGACATGGATGATTCCACCGAACTGTCCATTATTGGAGGAAGGCATCCTGTTATTGAAAAGCAATTGCCCTTGGGAGAAGCATATATTGCCAATGATGTAACCTTAAATAGGGACGAGCAGCAGATTATTATGATTACCGGTCCCAATATGAGTGGTAAATCGGCCATATTAAGACAAACAGCGCTAATAGTATTGTTGGCTCAAATGGGAAGTTTTGTACCGGCCGATGCTGCTAAAATTGGTTATGTAGATAAAATTTTTACACGGGTTGGTGCCAGCGACAATATTTCTATGGGGGAATCTACCTTTATGGTGGAAATGAACGAAACCGCCTCCATTCTAAACAACCTCTCCGAGCGAAGTTTGGTGCTTTTGGACGAAATAGGAAGGGGCACCAGCACTTATGACGGTATCTCTATAGCCTGGGCCATTTCAGAATACCTGCATGAACATCCTGCCAGAGCCAAAACCTTATTTGCCACCCACTACCACGAGCTCAATGAAATGACCTCTACATTTAGTCGCATTAAAAATTTCAATGTATCTGTAAAGGAATTGAAGGACAATGTGCTCTTTTTACGAAAATTGACCCCTGGGGGCAGTGAGCATAGTTTTGGTATACATGTTGCCAAGATGGCGGGTATGCCGCAACAAGTAATCCATAAAGCGAATAAAATTCTTAAAAAGCTGGAAAAATCACATTCCAGCGAAGAGCTTTCCGATAAATTACAATTGGTGCAAAACGAAATGCAACTTAGCTTTTTTAATTTGGACGATCCTTTATTGGAACAGATAAAAGAAGAAATTACCCATTTGGATATCAACACCTTAACCCCTGTGGAAGCCTTGATGAAACTAAATGAAATTAAGCGTTTGCTCACCAAAAAGAAAAATGCCTAGGAGTTAATATTGTAGGCCTGCGCGACTATATTTCCAATCTAATATATTCACCTTGGGCGTATTATAATTATTTTGATTCTTTTTAGTGAAAAGTTCTTTGCTTTTTATAGAATTATATTAAATTTGCTCCCGCATCTGAAAAGGATGCTACGTTCATTTTTAAATTGCGAAAATAGCTCAGTTGGTAGAGCGCCACCTTGCCAAGGTGGAGGTCGCGGGTTCGAATCCCGTTTTTCGCTCCATTGTAAAATCTCTACTGCCTTGAGCAGTTAGGCTCGAGTGGTGGAATTGGTAGACACGTTGGACTTAAAATCCAATGGACATTAGTCCGTGCGGGTTCAAGTCCCGCCTCGAGTACAAAGAGAAACCGTAACAACTTTATTATTAAAGTGTTACGGTTTTTTTATTTACAATCATGCCAACCATTTGCCAACCGATTAAAAAAACAAGTTCAAAAAGCCTATTATAGTTCCTTCTATTTGATGGTTAACTTTTTTGCTCGATTTGTTAATTCCCATATCTATTAAACCTTTATGTGGAATTTAAATTTCTTATTTGAATCTCCTAGCCTGTCTATAACATATACAAAAATTTCCCCTGAATTTTCTTTATCTATAGGAACAAACGACATGTTCGTCCATAAGTCCAGCATAGAGCTTGACGGCACGCTAGGTGAACCCCCTGTCAATTCTTTCCTTATTAGTTCTGTTTCATCATCGGAATCCATAACTATAACTGTAAAGTTCTCCAGTTTAGCAGAATCTAAAGTTATTCTTCCTAAATAAATATAAATAACCCCTCCCTGTGCTATCTCCTTATATCCAACTATTGTTTTATCGGTTTTTTCCTTTGTCCACATTTCGGACTTTGCTTTATTCTGGGTTTCATCAATTAATTGCTCAATGGTTTTAATGCCTATGTTGGTGACCGTATAAGTGTCATTGTACCCCTCGAGCCTAGTCACAGGATTATTGAATATTGTTTTTTCCTTACCTACCTTCCAATTTCTTTTTGTGAATTCCTTATCAAATTGGGAATATGCCAATGTAATTGGCACTAGAAATAAAATTGAAAATAGTTGCTTTTTAATTTTCATAATGATTAGTTTGGATTAGTATTTAATTAATGCTCGTTTATTATACTGTTACTAGACGGTATTTATTCGTTACAACACAACAACATTAACGGTAATAGTAACCGTTTCCACAGCATTAATTTACAAAATCATTTGTAACTTTTACTATTTTCAAAATTCCTTACCGATATTACATATTAAAGTATTTTCCTGCCATTTCCTTGTCGTAACCTTGCCCTAAACTCACCGTTTCCTTGAGGTTAACTTGAGGCGCTCTCGAGGTTTTAGTATCGTTCTAATATCGTTGCCGTTCTTCTTGCGCGTTCAGATAGTGGGTTATTAAATCAATCGTTGATTTGAAACCCTTTTTAAGTAGTTAAATTCGTAAGAAAATATATTAGTTGATAGATACATTTTTCTAATTCCCACGCGAACAGATACCCATATATTTTATTTTCAAAATCTGAATAATAGTTAAATTTTAAATGGTCTTTTTATTCTAATCCTTGGGGTAACCTTAGGGTAATCTTAGTGCGATTTAAGTTACCACTGATTACCATACGCACGTTATGACCCCAAAAAAGTCTTTCATTTTGTAACCTCTAAAAACCTTTTTTTTCCATTGATATATAATTTATCTACAACCAAAATTTATATGTGAATTTTTATTTTTAGTTTCAGATAATTATGTAAATTGTTTGTCCGATAAAGTAATATACAAAAAGAACTGCTGTTCGAAGTTGTACTCACTATTAGAGGACAGGGATGACTAATAGATAAATATCATGTAGTTCGAAATGTATTTATTTAATTGTTCCTAAAGACAAAACTTCCCCCAAAAATTTGGTATAATCCTCCCGTAATCACTTAGTGGTTGGGGTGTGTGATAATAATAATTTTCAATTATAGTACTCTAACATTAACAACTATAAACACAAACCAAAATGAAACAACTGCCATTATTTTTAGCCCTCCTATTAATTGGATGCAACAAGGATACCCTCGAAACCAGACCTTTAGAATTTGGATCGATAGCCTTTTCGGTATCAGCACCAAAAATTAAGGGAACGACTGAAAAAGTTCCATCCTGTAAGAACATAGAGCCTTATCAGGTACTTTATAACTTGACTAATAATAGAGGTGAGGACTACACCTATACAGCCCCTATATCTTTGGTAGGTGGTAGATACGTAAGCAATCCAGATGCAACTTTGCCTTTTGGTAATTACACTATTGACGATGTTCTGTTAATGAACGGCAATGATACCATTTACGCCTTGCCACATGATGATGAACTGGATTTATCGCCCTATTGGGACACTACCCTGCCAATGGACATTTTGGTCAATGGGGAAGAAACGGTAAGCGGCACTGTATTCTGCTTTAATGATTACACCGCCCCTGATTTAGAGGGTGTTATTAAAAGTGGATTTGATTCCAAGAGACTACAGACAATGTTTATTTCCATTCTAAATGAAAAATGTGTTGATTCCGTTAGTGTAATGGTGAGTCTTGACACCCTGCCGCCTTTATATCCTAGTGAAGAACTTATTCAAAAAATAGTAATTCCTTTAGAATATGGCTGGATAAATATACACGGATACCATGAAGGGGAAGTTATACAAGTGTTCTTTTTTAACGGTGGAGACCCAACCGCACCACGTTATAATGGGGATGGGATAATGACCAAAGACGATGTTCTGATATTCGATTATAACTGCATATAAACAAAAACTATGAGACTAATATTTATTTTACTGTTTACCGTAGCCCTGAACGCACAACATGATTTTAAGATAGAATCCAACGACCTTATTTGGCAAAAGGTGTATGAATCCAGCCTATCAAAAGAAGATGTATTTGCATCCCTTAAAACGTCTGGTAAATTTGAGAATTTGGAAATTATAGGAAATTCTATCATAGCCGATATATCAAAATTCCCTTTGGATTTGAATTGAGAAAACAGAATGAGCCTACCTATCTATATGACAACCTCAAACTTTATAGGGAGGGTTACAATAGACTTTAAGGATAAAAGGTATAGGATAACTGTAAGGGATATTCAACTACTTGAAATAATGTCCAATTTGCGATTTGCCACCGATATAGAAAAATTGGAAGTGTACGCCACTAGAGGTGATGAATTTAAGCCTAGATTTGAAAGAAAGGATATTTACTTATTTCAGGATAACTTTAATTCTTTGTTCGAGTTATCGGCTGTTGATAATGATTGGTAAGAAGAAACTACGCTACACTTGCGCTGTTAACTTAAAATAAATTATTTCCCTATCTGTTCGCGCGTTATGACCCCAGAAAAGTCTTTCATTTTGGAACCTCAACAACCAAACTAAATGTATAGATTAATTTAGTAAAACTCCACAACCATTTTTAAACTAATGAAATGTCACTAAAAAGCATTATCAAAGAAATTAAAGAAAGAGGGTTAACGGCTTATGAGATAGCAAAGGAAACCCCTTTAACAGAAGCAGGAATAAATAAAATTTTGAATGGAAATTCAAAGAACCCCCATAAAGGGACTATTGAAATATTGGAGAAATATTTGTTTCACAAACCAAACATGCAAGACCCTAACGACCTATACTTAACAAATAAAAATATTGCCGAAAAATTAAGGGATATAACCACCCCAGAATTGCTACACATGTTAATAGTCAGGTTCGATGAGTTAATGGATTATCCAACTTTCAAAATACTAATTGAAAGGGAAGTATTGAAAAAACAAGTAGAAAACCAACATTAGAATTAATGTTTGAATATCATCATTAAAAATTTTGGCTTCCACCACATTAGTCTTTCATTTTGCTACCCCGAAATACTCTTTAACATTGGCTATTCTATAACCGTGATATTTTGAATATTTCACCTCAACCTCAAACCCAAGTTGCACCAACAAGTTAAGATATCTTTGAACAGATTTTTCATGTATGTTCAAAAAACTCTTTATCTGATTGATTGTTCTAAACTCGGAAAGATATTTGACTAGTTGTATTGTCCGTTCTACTCGCCTTGTATTACTTATAGGCTTACCATTAAATACTCTTTTTCTAATTGGGGGATGAGGTTTTACTCCATGTGTTGACTTCATTTTTTATGGGTATAAAATTCAACTGATTTTGCTACTTCATTAATAAATCGAAACAATACGCGCGCGAAGTTGTTAATTAATATACCTAATTACATTATCATAAAAACAACCTTACCCTAATCTTACCGTTCGTGCGTATGTTGTGATTCCCGAAAAATCTTCATTGGTATCTGTTCGCGTGCGTGCACTGACTTCAAAATACTCTTTAATAAAAACTCTTTTATAGTTTCCGATTCTTCCGTTTTCTTTAATGACGTAAGGTTCGTTTGAATCGCGCGCGCGTATAGTTTTACTTTTGAAAGAACTTGATTAATCAAAGGTCAGGTTATTATAAATCCCCTTTTCTGTAAGTTGTTCGATTGATGGAAAAATGAATTAAAAAGTTAGGATTTACTTCATTCCTTTAATTTACTTTTAAGACATACCAAATTAACTAATTTGCGCCCTCCTGGGGTTTGAACCAACGGCAATAATTTTTTGATTTTATTGGTTTGATAGGTTGCCTTTGTATTATTACCCAGCCGTTTTTTTAATTCTGCCACCATAAGTCCATAATTGCCGTTACATTGTTCAAATAAGAGTTTAGTACGTGCATAGTCATCTAGTTGGGAAATGGTCTTAAACTGTCCTAAATCAAGTTTGGGAGTTTCCATTGATTGTCCTTTTAATATGTTCATGAGCATTATGTAATTAGTGTTTTTTTGTTGGAGAATATCGTGCATATTCCTAGTGCCTAAATACTTTTTTACCGTTCGCCAGTCATTCAATCGGCTCTCCATTCTAGACAGCCCTTTAAAGTCCTCAAAATTAATATCCAACCCCTTGTACTTCGATTTATTGGCTTTGGTCATTTCATAGTGTTTGCCATAAACATTGACAGCCATTTTATCACCTTTATTTATACTTTCAAATGTTATCCCATTATCCCTTATTACCTTAAAGAATTTACTAGGTGTTATCAATTCCAATTCTGAAATTATATCATCAATATCTATGTCAAAATCGTTTTTAACATGGGCTAAATTTAAAACTGATTCTTTAATAAAATCTTCATGAAGTAATAGACCGTTCTTTTTTAAAATATCCCTTAACTGGTCAACAGTATTTAAACAAAATCCCTGTTTATAGTTTTCATTCAATAATCTTGCGTTTGCACTAATAGAAACTTGTGTATTACCTATACCAAGACTTTCCAACCCTATTGGTCTATCAATCATTTTCATATAGGTACTTTCCCTATCCTTTTTATACGTAACAACCTCATCGAATTTGGAACTATTCCAATCAACAATATAGTCATTGCTAAACTTGAACCTTATGTTATCTAGTGAAGTGATAGGTATTAATTTTTAACCCTTTTTTACTTTATACTATACTAGCAGTAAAAACTCCTACCTTTGGGATTAGGTAAGGCGTTGCCAGTTTTACTGAACATTTGAACAAACAAAAGAGGGTTTTTACGCCCTCTTTTATGTTTTCCATACTAACTGTTGATGTACTGCGATACGTTTCTTAAATCGCCTGTGAAGTAGTCTTGAAAGTATTTTATAACTAATGTACTTCCATTGTCCAAAAACTCAAATATTAGAAGGTTCCTTTTTCTTTGAGTATCTCCCTTAAAAACATTTTTATATTCGGTCTTAAACAATCCCGTTAACCTAGGCTTTATCCATTTTTTACCATCATGGATTTGCAACCAATAAACGGGTAAAGATTTTGCACAGTTTCTATCCTTACTTAAATTGAGAAGTTTGGTCAATTGCACATTATTGCTAGATGCTTTTATAAGTTCGTAGTGTTTTACGCTCCTATATTTACCCTCGTTAATTTCCTTGTAAACGTGGGTTATGGGTTGAGGTGTCTGCGTTGCCATTGCTTTACTGTTTAAGTTCAACAATTGCACCTTCCACCTCTGAACGCTTGTAGTAGACGCGCCCGCCAATCTGATTGGCTTTCAATATGCCTTTCTTTGTCCAATTGTGAACACTTGACAAGTCAATTTTAAGCATCTTACTAACCTCCAACCGTGTAAGTAGTTCGTCTGGTGTCTTAGGCTCGAAATGTTTCTTTAAATCATTTAATTGAAGTTTTACGCCCTCAATAATGGCTGTTTGTAGTTGTTCAGGTGTTATACCTAATAATTGAATTTGTACCATCACTTAATCTTTTTAGAATTAATTATGGTATAAATTTGCGATACTTTAAAGGTTACTAAAGGTTACTAACGCTTAACTAACGTCTATTTTCTTTTGTAAGATAATTGAATAAACTCGTTCGTAATTTATCAATAAAAAGAGTTTCACTACCACTATTGCGGTTCTTTATATCTGTTATTAATTTATTTGGGTATGCGATTTCAATATCAAAAACTGAGGAAAAGTACTCTATAATTTCTTGTTGTACTCCTACTACATTTCCATTTTCAATTAAGGCTTTTGCCAATTCTATTAATTCAGTTTGAGAAATATGCCATTTTATATTTTTTGCTGAATTTATTTTTTCAACATTGCGAGAAAAACCAAATCTATCCATTAAATCATTATAGATATAATACTCATTAACTAGAGCCAAGCCTTTTGCAAAATCATATAATAAAGCATTATTATATTTACTCTTATTAACAAATTGAGCCAATGAAATATTCGTTTCTAGTTTCAATAAATTCAAATCTTCTTCGTGAATTGTATTTTCAAAAAAATTAATTAATATCTGAGGGTCAAATATTAATGTTTGGTGTGTTGTTAATTTAAACTTCTTGTAATAAATGGCGTCAATAAATTCAGATATAGTGCACGCAACCATCCCCTTTAATTTGGTTAAATTTTCTTCGACCTCATTTAATCGGTTAATTAAAGATAATTTTCCTCCATCTTCACCCTGACTAAGAGTTACTCTCAAACCAAACTGAAACACATTATCTTCTAATAAAGAATCAACTTCATTATCTATAATCTCTATTAGTTTATAGTAAGGACTCTCATCATCCAACGGGTTTTTATTTATCATTCGAATATTGTTTGTATTGCCTTACTAAATACAGAATTTAATTCAAGCATTGAATTTAGTAAAAATTCTACCCCCCTGCATTATACAGGACGATACCTAAATTCTACAAATATAATTTTAGTTAGTTAATTTGTTGAGATGTTTTTTACAACAAATAATTTTGGCTCTTTCTTCTCCTTTATTGCTTGCAAAGTGTAGAAATCTGCAATCTGTTGGGCATAGTCCAATGTATTTTTACCTATATAGTTTAATAGTAACCGTTCGGAACTATGTGCCGTTATTTGCATAATTAAAGGTGTAGGTAGTGTTCCGTAAAGATTGGATGCAAAAGAACGTCTGCAAACGTGTGAAGCCATTAATTGCCACTTAGGGTAAACCCCATCAATTTTACGCTTTTGTTTATTCCCTTTGCCTTTTTCCGTAACTTCAATTTTACTTCCTTTTATCATTTCATTTAATTCTGCTTTTTGGCATATCACTTTGATATATTCATTAAACTTTTGTATTGAAATCTTATATGGCAATCCACTTTTAATTATTTCTTTGGTAGTATCAAGTACAGGTATAGTTACATTTTTACCAGTCTTCTGTTGTTTCAGTTCAATTACCTCATATCCGTTACGAGTTACAAAGTTATTTTCATTTAGTTTTAGCAAATCACCCCCCCTTTGCCCCAAGTTACAGCCCAATAAAAGCCATTTACGGGCGTTCTTATGCGCTTCGTTATCTAATTCGGCCTCTTTTATCTTTAGAAGTTCAGAGGGGCTTAAATAGATTATATTTTCATTATTGGTTTTACTACTTTCAATTTTCTTGTATTGTATGTTAGTTTCTATACCGCTTAATTCCGCATCACTGCAAACTGTTTTTATATCTGCCAATTTTTTTAGCGCTGTACTCTTTTGGTATTTCTTGGTATGAAGTAAGTAATTTAAAAAATCCTTCCCAAATTTTACATTAACATCCTTTACTTTATATCTCTTCCCTTTTTGATACTCCGTTAATACATTTTTTAAAGATATATAGGCATTTTTTCTGCTTTTGGATAACCCAATACCACCCTTTGCGTTTTTCCTAGTGGAAACCTCATCAATAATACTTTGTATCGCATCGGTTAAATACTCGCTTGTGCTATCCTCATTCTTACGTTTAAAGAACACATCGATATTATGCTTTAACCATTCTATATTAATTGTAGCCCCTTCAATACTCGCCACATTAAACTTTTCAAAGATGTAAGTTTTTAAGTTCTGCAATTCAGCAGAAAGATTTTTGTTTGCACTGGTTGTTTGTTTTGGTAATCCAGTTTTATCGCTCCAATCTTTAGGGTTTATATAAAGTCCCGTTTTGGTACGAGGGGATAAATTTCTATTTATCGAAAGTCTTAAATAAATAGGGGCGTTTTCTGCTTTGCCCAATAATTGAAGTTTTATAGTTGCCATGGTTTAGAATATTTGAACGTTTAAATATAAGCATTAAAACAATTCATGCCAACCATTTGCCAACCATTTTACTATTATTATCAATAATTTTAAAGTATATTACATTTTTGAAAATTGCCTTAAACCATTGTATTTATTGATATTATATGTCTTACTTATCGTAAATAGAATATTCACATGTAACCCCTATAGAGTAGTTTCAGTTCCCGCCTCGAGTACAAATGAAGAAAGACCAAAGTGAAAGCTTTGGTTTTTTTGTGCCTTCATTTTTGCCAAATTTATTTGGGTAAAAATGCAGGAAGCAAAAATAGTAGTCCTGCAAGGACTGGTCTTTTCTTATGAACATGTTCGAACGGGACTCGCCGCAAGGCAATTGTAGCCTCGAGTATAAAAGCAGGGAACAAACATACTGGCCAAGGCTAGGCTTTCTTAACTACCAGGACCACCCAGTCTTGGTCTTTTTCTTTTGGAGGCATTCCCAAGGATTGAGAACCACTACCGGAGATGGTCTTTATCTTTCCTTGTTTTAACGGGCCACCCTTTCTAGGGTTGTACCACTGTACTTCATACTCCAGCTCATAATTACCTAGGTCCAAGGTAGATTCACCTCCATTTTTAAGGAATACCACATAGGTATGACCAGGTTTGGCCAAAACATAATCTCCTTGCGTTGAAATAAGGGAATCATTGGATTCCATTTCCCAAACGGGAACTTCATTGTCTTTAAAGAATTCCAAGCAGAATCGGCCTTGGTCCCAGAAGAGATCACGTGAACGGAAGTCTTGACAACTAAGGTCCGAGTGTGGGTGTTTGTATCCAAAATACCACTCCGTACCCCAGGCCCCGGCCATCATAGCTCCCCATAATCCGTTTTTCCGTGCATCGTCGTGTTTTGGGTCCTCCGCATCCGTAATTAGAGAGTGCTGTGCATCCCCAGGTTCGTCGCAGGCTACGGCCCAAATTTTCCCGGTATTCTTAGATTCCTCGAGTATTCGCAAAACCGATTTGTGTACATTACTAAAATCCTCCTTATTGGTCTGCAAGGAAGCTCCTGTAAATTTGGAATCGGGACCATATAGACCATCAAACCAATCGCCATTGTGAATTACGATATGATGTTTATAAGGATCAATGGAAGAGAGGTATTCGGCCAACCTCAGCCTTTCCGCCACATCAACGGGAAAAGTGGGAGGCGCAGCGGTCCAATCACCTGTTTCCTCTGCCAAATTCCAGTTAAGTGCCAAATGATGCCCGAAGCGGGCAATTAGTTCTCGAAAGTACAATTTGGTATATAGACCTGTCCCTCCATTGTCGAGTAGCCCCTGGTTTTCGTGCTCCAAGGTTTTAAAATGCAAAAACATTCCGAGTTTATCGGCATGCTCAAAAAGTACTTCCCATTGATCTAATTTAGAGGTATCAAAACGATCGTAGGTGTCATAATCAACATATGGGAAGACGTTTTGATCATCACCTGCAATATTCATGGTAAGAAATGAAAATGCATTCATCCCTTTAGAGGCCAAATAATTGATAGCACCAACAAGCTCCTTTCCCTTTCCATCCTTCCAAGTAGGGTCTCCTTCTCTCCAGTCCTGGCGATGTGCCTCCCAAGTTTTAACCAAATCATCTTTATGGCCATCGCTGTGGAAAGTACCATCAAACTGATCATATGCCAATAAATTTTCCGGAGCATCGGAACCGCATTTTAGAAAGTACTCCCCTGTTTCGGCAAATTTGAGGTAGCGCTCCCCTACGTATTGCAATATGCCCTTGCCCCTTAAATCCCGACCCGACTTATTGGATTCTGCAATGTTGAAGCCTCCAGTTGCCCCATCCATATATTCACCGCTTGATAGCTTTTCCGAGGTCCGGACAGCAGCCCATTTCCCTCTCTTAAAATCTACTTTATAGGTCCACTCCCCAATTTCATCTGGGGCAAAATGAACTTTCCAACTATTTCCCGCAATTGCACTAGTGTTACCGGCATTACCATCGGCTGCATAGTATCCAGGAATTTGATAAGTCTTACCCGTTTTTACGTGCTTAAAGACCACATTTAAACGATAATTCAGAAATGGATTGTCAACGGCTGTTTCAGAGGTCTCGGGTCCCTCAAAATTAAAGGTTACCTTATGCCATTTTTTAAGCTCTCCTGTTATTTTTTGCCCTATTACGCCACTGTGAACGAAAAAGATAAATAAGCCAGTTAGAAAAAAAGTAGATTTAAATGATTTCATAACAAACAGTTAAATGGTTTTAATTTTGCAATTCAATATAGGAATAATAAGCACCGCTGCTTTAATTCCCTCCTATAAAATGCCTTTCCAGCATCGTTTATCCGGCATCCAAGTCCAACACAAAATCGACACTTATGTATTCCTTATCGATTTCCTTTACCTTGGCTTTTCTCAACCGTACAATTTCTAAACACTCGGTGTGGGTGGCCTTAACGGACAACTTCATTTAGAGCCATATTTCAGACCTTTCAAAAATAATCCCATCTGTCCAAAATGGCCATCATATTCGACTGAAAGGATATTTCAGCTATTTACATAATACTGATAACCCGCGGTTCTAATCACCTTCACCTCTAATATGGAATGAAACACCTGCTGTTATTATTAGTCCCCTGAAAGACGTACCCGAAGAATAGTTTTACGGTCGTTAAGGGTGTATGCCGGCAGTCGCAGTTCGATACGTTTTAAGCTCTCTATTTGTCTATCCAATTCCAATGGCGCCGGATGTACAGCAACAACTGATACCGTTATTTCGGGATGGGATAGATTTTCCAACTTTAATTGCTTCCCGTCTTGACGTAAAATTGCGCCTCCTTTAACAATCTCTACATCCGCCACTGTAAGCATTTGCCAAGTGACCAATTGCGTTGAATCGGAGGCTACTAAGGAGTCCTCTATAAGCAAGGATGTAGGGCTATCTTTAACAAAGCGACGTTGGGCACTTTTTAATTGACCTTCAAAGGCAGCACTAAGATCTATTGTGGCCTCTGGTTGATCTCCGTCTTTAAAGTCAGTAAAAAAAGCCATTCCATCTACTTCATGATGTTGATTGTTTACGGTCAATGTACTATGACCAAAATTATTTTTCGTTAAAAGCGACCAGCGCTCGCACTCCTGGCACCTATGCCAGAGGTCAAAGCCTGTCTTTTCCAAATTATGATAATTTTGGTTTCCTGCATCTATAGACCAACGTACCCCGTTAAGTTCAAATATGAAAGATCCTCCATCCATATTCCCATGATTTACTGTTCCCCTACCCCCTTTTCCTCCGAAATAGTATTGGTGCGGGTCGTTAGCAACCGATTTAAAAATTACTATAGGGTTATCTCCATCACCTTTCCAGGCCAATGGGGTTTTTTGGTCGTCTTTTTCCTTAAATTGAGAAACCCACACCAGTCCAGCACCAGCATTTCTAGCCAATTTTCCCATACCTTCGGCGGGAGCTAAAAACCTATCTTCTTCAAAAAAAGCCTTATTGCCTGTTTTCGAAGCGAACCAAGCCAAAGTAATATCTCCTTGTTCGCTACGTTTATCACCACAATCGGCAAAATTATAATACCAACCGGACGGAGCGTTGCAAAGCAATCTGAAATTAGCACTTTCCAAAAAAGCAGGAAATTCGGACAATCCGAAGTCAGTATCAAATGCACTCTCGAACATAGCAGCAGTAAACACCGTAAAAGAAGTACCATAGGACCAATAGGTTGAGCCTTCTGGATAAATACCATCGGGACCATAGGAAACAAGAGCTTGAGGAATACTATCCAAAGCCCTACTGATGGTCCTGGCCGCCAATTCCGGATCTTTATCGGCTGTAACTATAGCAGCGGCTATCATACCGCCATGACATACTTGATTCCAATTATTGTTGCCTCCTACCCAGCCTGTATTGCCTTTTTCATTGTAACTAGGTTTGATACCTTTCTCGATAAGTGAAACTTTGGCCAGTTCAACGGTACTTGAAGGCAATGCCTCACCTGCCCAATCAATACCGAATGCAACGGCCATCGACATTTCTGCTACATCGAGGTAATGTGATGGGTTCCAGTCCGAAAAATTACACACGGCTTTTAGTTCCTCATCGATACGCGCAAGAATAACCGGATCTTTTTCAATACGATACACCATCCCCAAAATATTGATACGATACAACATTTCCCGTGACACATGAAGCAAACGTCTGCCTTCCAACTCCCTTATCAACAACGGCTCTTTTTGAATTTCAACGGCGTTGGCTTGTATGGCCTTGTACAAATTCCGGACAACTGGATCTGTTTTCAGCTTCTTTATTAGGTTTTTTTCAATTTTAGGGTTTAAGACCAATTTTGGCCCTGCCTTTTTTAGCTTTTTTTGAAGGTAATGTACACTTATAGGGTTTTGAAGCTTTGGCAGATTACTATTAGCCTCCTCTTGGGCCCATGTAATCTGGACTGTTAACAAGCATATTAGTGGTACAGAAAATAAAAACCGTTGGACTTTTTTGTATGGCATTTGGAATTGGTTTAAGAATTAATAAAATCGTTCAGGTAATTAAAAAACAAAGCCATCTACTTTGGATGGCTTTGTCTTATTAAATATAACTTCTGTTACCACCCTGGGTTTTGCCCTAGGTCGGGGTTTTGAGAAATTTCCGATAGTGGAATAGGCCACAAATAATGTTTGTTCTCATCAAACTGGGGATTGGCCCAATCCGAACCACCATAAGGATCTATATAGGTCTTTCCTGAATCAGAATCAACCGCCGTTTTAACCGTTGCCCCTGCATATCGGGCTTCAGCCGCAGCATCCCACAATAAGCCCAAATCTTTCTTCTGTAATTTGGCTCCTTGTTTCCAACGTCTGAGGTCGTCATAACGGAATCCTTCCATAAATAACTCAACCCGGCGCTCCCGTCTGATCTCGGCAATCAATGGTGAAATTCCATCACCGGTATAGCGTGGGTCAACCGGTACATTGTTAATATCTAGATGCGGCATGGCTACTCTATCCCGAAGAGCATTGATGGTCATATCCAAATCTTGTTGAGTCATGGTTCCCAACTCGGCTACCGCTTCTGCATAGTTCAGCAAGGCCTCACCTAAACGCAAGGTAATTGCAGGAGTCCATGAGGTATTGTATGATCTATAAGCTGCCGCAACATCATAAACTTTTATAATCTGATATCCAGTAGCACTTTTTTCACCTCCTACCATACCGGTAACACGAGGATAAGCAAAGTCTCCACTATTGCCAAAGTTATAGAACGCCCGGTCATCCGGGTGCAATATGGTTTGTCTTAACCTTGGATCCCTGTTTTCAAAAACATCCTCAATCTGTGCATCCCCGGCATACTCACCTGAAAGGGTAATGGGCAGACCATCCGTACACAGGTAATCTTCGACCATACTTTTGGTTGCACCACCATTATAACCTCTCCAATAGGACATTACGTGATTGGTATACTGTCCTGGATCGTATTTCCTCCATAAAATAACCTCAGGATTTCCATCGAGGTCCAATTGACGGTGATATGCGTTGTAATCGTGTTCAGGATCTCCAGTACTATAAAGGGAATATGGGCCATTTTCTATAAGCTCCTTAGCCGCATTGGCTGCTTCGGTAAGCCACATTTCACTGTTGCTACCACCATGGTATTTTTGCCATGTACCTTCGAAAAGACAAACTCTTGATTTGATCAATAAGGCGGCCCAACGGTTCAATCGGCCATGATTGCCACCATCACCCCAAGCCTCCGGCAGGTTTTGTGTAGCAAAATTCAAATCTGCCAAAACATTTGCCATTACTTCATTTCGCGGGGTCCTGGCACTGAATAATTCTTCAGATTCCGTAGAAAGTTCTTCATCTATCCACGTGATATCACCAAATTTAGAAACCTTATCAGCATAAAACCAACCTCTAAAAAGACGTGCTTCCGCCCTATATTTATTTTTAATTTCCTCGGAAACATTTGCCAGGTCGTAATTTTTCAACCCAATGTTCAAAGAGCGCACAAAGTTCCACCCCTTATAACCATACCACTCCGGTCCATCGGGCGTTACATGGATACCAGCCCGTAATGATCTATACCTATTGTGCCTACTATGTTGCGCCGTGATATTGTCCGAAGCCTCGTCCAAATACCATATTCCAAATCGATGGCTATTAAATCCATCAAAATGCCCCATCATAATTGGCACATTATCATCGTTTCGGGCAAGGTCATAAAAATTATTATTATAGACCTGTAGGTCACTTTCAGTAGCCCAGAAAGTAGCATCACTTACACTATCAAGTGGTACCCTTTCCAAAAAGTCATCGTTGCAACCGAACAAAAGAAGTGTCGCCGCAAACCACATTATATTTTTAATTCTATTAGTTTTCATAGTATATATTTTCTTATGATTAAAACGACACATTAACTCCAAATGTAAAGATTCGCTGTAAATAATACTCTTGGGTCACTGTAAAGACGGATTCAGGATCAAGAGGTTTATGCATTTTGGTAGATTCCCAAAGGTTCTGTCCAGCAAGGTATAATTGAGCTTTGCTCATACCAAGGTTTTCAAGCAGCGTATCCGGCAAATTAAAACTTAAGGTAATGTTCTTAAGGCGAATGTATGCTGCGTTCTGCACGTAACGGGATTGTGGTAATATATTACGTTTATCGGAGGTTCCAACTAGCGGTGCTGCAAAATAGGCATCCGGGTTTTCAGGGCTCCATGATTCCGTAATGTAATACTTCTCTACAAGATTGGAGTTACTGGGGTAAAAGGCATTCCAGTTTCCATTGCTAGGAAGGTAATCCCTAAACAACCCTTGAAAAAATAGATCTAGTGACCAGTTTTTATACTTTATATCAGGGTTGATCCCGAAAGAATAACGGGCCGTAGTATTACCAATCACCTTATAATCGCCTGGATCATCCAGTGTCTGACTACCACGATCTATTTTACCATCGCCGTTCAAATCGGCATATTGAATATCACCGGCCGACCAATTGTTTCCAATTGGGGATTGATCTGGTGCGGCTGCCACCTCTGCATCTGTCTGAAAAATTCCTACAGTTTCATAACCCCAAATTTCACCAACCTGTTGGCCAACGTAATATTCCGATAAGGCTCCAGATGGGTTGTCATATTTTGTGATTTCAGTCTGACTATCGGACAAAGCTAGATTCAAGCCCCATCTACCATGTTGGCCGAAGGTATCTCGCCATGTAAGGGAAAGTTCCCATCCTTTGGTCCGTAAGTCGGCCGCATTGCTAGCTGGTGCAGTTACACCCAAAAGCCCTGGATAGTCCACTGACATTAACATGTCTTTGGTATCACGGGTATAATAATCTGCCGTAATGGACAACTTATTTTTAAACAAAGCCAAATCGAGGCCAAGGTTCTTTGACACCACGGTTTCCCATGTTAAGCTTGGACTGACCAAACCTCCTGGACTTACGTAAGGCGTTCTTCCCGACCCTAGGATAAAAGGTGAAGTACTAGACCCCAAACTGGTAATATAAGGGTAGTTCCCATAATTTTCTTCCACCGACTGGTTCCCTAATGAACCCCATGAACCACGTATCTTAAATTGATCCATCCAGCCCTCTGCACTATCCATAAAAGGCTCTTCGGACACATTCCATCCCGCAGAAAAAGAGGGGAAGAAACCAAATCTGTCGTCCGTTGGGAAACGTGAGGTACCATCGTAACGACCATTGGCCTCGAACAAGTATCGATCTTTAAAAATATAGTTCAAACGATAAAATCCACCTCTTAACGAGAAGTCAGACTCATTTCCATTCGTCGTCTGAGCGCCCGTTGTTGCACTAATATTATTGATCAATGGTGTTATCAACGTCTGTGCGCGAGCAGAGAAAAAACGCTTGTGCCCCCATTCTTGGTTAAAGCCGATCATAGCCTTTAAGAAATGATCTTTGTCGGAACGATCTGCGTTAAACTCGTACTCCGCAAAGGCATTAAAAACATAGTACTCATTGCGGTTATTCGTTTCTTGAATATAATCATTGCCACTAAGACCATTGGTAAGCATAGGATCTGCATTTAGATCTGTATCAACGATTTCAATCTTACTGGCCACATCTTTATCATTTCTGTTAAAGGAATTATAGGAAAAATCACTTCTGATTTTTAAACCAGGAGCAGGATCTAGAGTAACCCCCTGGGTCAACCAAATGTCACCGGCAACAAAGGTATCACGTCCGCCATCTTCCAAATAAGGAAAAAAGGTACCGAAATACTTCCCTATAAATGGCTCATAGGTAGCACGGTCACCAGGAGTCTGGTAATAGGGCAGATCTGGAAATTTCAAGGGTGTGATGGCCGTTACCCTGGCCACGGTATTTATGTTAACGTCCCAGTTGTAAAAGTGCGGCTTATCACTATTTTGATTGTTATAGACTATCTTCGAATCGAAATTTAACCAATCATTCACCTGATAATCTGTCTTCATCAAAACATTATAGCGTTTGAATTTCTCATTTTTTTCAGAATTGTTGATATAGCCGTCTTTACTAAGATAACCAAAAGACACATAATAGGATGCTTTCTCCGTAGCCCCACTAATACTGAAGTCATATGTCTGTTGAGGACTAAAATCCGCAATAGCCTTATTGTTATAATCGTTGCTTCCAAAATAACGTAAATTGCCATTTTTTACACCCCATTCATTTTCGGGTATAGGATTTTCGGAATACCTCTTTGCTCCAGCCACATAATCGTCATCAAAGCTTGGTTGTCCACTTGTACGTATGGAAGCCTGATTCACATAGTTGACCAAATCATAGGGGTCGGTTACAGGATCAATAAGAAAAATAGGTTTGGCGTAGGATTGTTGTGTACTGAAATTGATACTGGTTTTACCTACCCTACCCTTTTTCGTTTCTACCAAGATCACACCAAAAGCACCCCTTGCACCGTAAACGGCTGCAGCAGAGGCATCCTTAAGTACAGATACACTTTTGATATCGTTTGGATTGATACGTTCCAGATCCATAGGCACTCCATCGACCAAGATAAGAGGGCTACCACCATTAATGGATTCGAAACCACGGATATTAAAATCGGCACCTTGAGTGGGATCTCCGTTTCTTATCGAGATGTTAAGGTTGGGAACCACACCCTGTAACCCTTGTCCTGCGGAGGTAATAGGCCTGTTCTCTAGACGCTCGGCATCGGCAATACCTACAGATCCCGTCAGGTTTTTCCTTTTCTGGGTACCATAACCTACTACAACAACTTCCTCAAGTTGACCGGCATCAATAGGAAGAGTGGCATTAATGGTGGATTTCCCTCCGATGGCCACTTCAGTAGTCTTATAACCTATATAACTAAAAACCAAAACCCCTTGGGAAGGCGCCTCAATACTGTAATTACCGTCAAAATCTGTAACGGCACCCGTGGTTGTTCCTTTTACCACCACACTGGTTCCAGGTAGTGGAATACCATCCTCATCGATGACCGTACCTTGTACAATCGATTGTATTGTTTCACTAAAAGAAAGTGGTTCATTTAATCCTGCATGCGCAAATGTTGGTGGTATGCCCATAGAAAACAGCATAACAGGCAGCAGGAAGCCCGTAGCTTTTGGCATCAATTTTTGTAAGCGATTTTTCATCATAATAAATAAATTAAGTTAGTTGATTTACTAAAAGTTGAGATATTTCTGTTAAATTTTGCAACTCCAAATCTTGGAGAAACCCTTGTAGTATCAAATGTCAAATTTTTAAACAATTAAGACACTATTTACACACTTGTAAAAAAATGCTGCCCTAGGATATTGAATTCATATAAAAATCAACCCAAAATTATATGTTAACAAATTTTTAACTTTTCGAATATAGGAATAGATTTCAATAAAAAAAATAAATAAATTATTTTTTTTCAATCCAAACGATCACAAAGTGTAAACTATAATGATAAAAAACTTTATTCAAACCATGTCTTTATCAGTATGAGCAATTAATTTGGTATACAGAATTTTTTAATGACAGTGGATTAATCAGCTTTGGTGCAAATCTGATCAAATATGAAACTAAAAACTAGGTAGCATATAGTAGTATTGTTTTTCATTTACCTCTTACCCAAGGTAATTTGAACCACATTTTGGAAATTGGCTCATCCATACAAATAAAATGATAAATGACCTGGTTAACCAGGTTACCCTTTTAAAATAAAATACTACTTTAGGACACTAGAACTAAACTTTTTCCTATGCAAGCAAGATTCAATAATACACTTAAAACAGCTTTCTTAATACTTAGTTTAAGCCTACTTTCCAATGTATGCGAGGCCCAAAAACATGTGAATTGGAAACAATTGTTCAATGGTAAGGATTTAAATGATTGGCAAATAAAAATTAGGCATCACGAATTAAACGACAACTTCAACAATACTTTTCAAGTCAAAAATGGCAATATTCAGGTGAGGTATGACCAATACACCAAATTTGACGAGCAATTTGGACATCTTTTTTACAAAGAGCCATTTTCATCCTATTTAATTGGTGTTGAATACCGATTTGTTGGAGATCAAGTTAACGAAGGACCAGGTTGGGCCTATAGAAATAGTGGAATTATGATTCACGGTCAGGATCCGGCGACTATGACCATAGACCAAGATTTCCCAAATTCGATTGAGGTGCAGCTTTTGGGAGGAAATGGCAAGGATAAACGTTCTACGGCAAATCTCTGCACTCCTGGAACCCAATATGAAAAAGATGGCAAAACAATAAAACAGCATTGTACCAATTCTACATCCAAAACTTATCATGGGGACCAATGGACACGGGTAGAAGTTCTTGTCTTAAAGGATTCCTTAATTGTTCATTACGTAAACGGCGAGGAGGTTATGCGCTATACAAAACCACAATTAGACCCTATTAATGGAGCTGTTGAGGGAGAACTATTAAAAAGTGGAAGTATTTCATTACAAAGCGAAAGTCACCCTGTTGATTTCAGGAAGGTGGAAATTGTTGATTTGGAGAAATATGCCGCCAAACCAAAGAAATTGGAAAAGGTAATCGCAAAACTTATGACGGAAAAACGAGTGGCGAGACAACAATAGCCTTTTATTGTCAACTATTTTACAACTACGGGAAATAGAACTGAGCACTAGTACTTAAAAATCCAAAACTTATTTAGTTCTAGCTATTGCCCAAATATTGAATAGAAGTTAAAATCTGTACGTATTTTCAGTATCTTTGATAAAAACAAACGCAATGGCAAAGAGTCAAGACGCAAAGAAGAATGTAAAAAAGGAACCCGTATTATCTGCTAAAGAAAAAAAAGCGGCCAAGAGGGATAAGAAGTCAAAAAAGTCATAATAGTCCCTACTACTATTAAAAGCTTTATTGGACGTCACCAGATATAAGAAAATTCATTATTCTTAAAGGACATAATAACATAGGAGTTTCGGACTTAGTCGGCGTTTTTGATTCTGTTGAAAACTGTATTGAACCAACTAATTTACCGACTGCAAGAAATAAGGTAACAGGCCTTATTATCTATTAAGGAAAAAGGAGCCTAGAGGGATAGATAGTATGCCCAAGAAGTCGTAATAGTCCTTACCACTCTTAGAATCTGTCTTATACCTAGCTATGTATAGAATATTAATAATTCTTTAGGAAAAGTATACTAATTTCGAACTTTCTACACTAATGATTCCAGTAAAAACTGCGAATTGTACCACTTAATTTACCTAATAATATATTGAACTAATTTTTTAATTGTTTAAGTTAAAAACAGATTGGCACCCGACTTATATTTACATATATAAAAAATAGTAGATTATAATGTCCTTTTATCGGATTTTTATACCGATAAAAGTTTTTGTAAAATACTGATGAAATAATTTCCGAACCTTTAACTAATAAATAATAAATCCTCCGTAAAATGAAAAAATATGTATACTTATTTCTAGTGTCGATTTCTTTAATTATTTCTGGATGTAGCAAAGATGATGATTCCTCTAAATCCTCCACAAGTGTTAAAGTGTACACATTGAGCTCTGTTTCCAATTCCAAAATTTCTGGGAAGGTTACTTTTAAAAAGAATGAAGATGGATCAACTACGGTTCTATTGGAGATAAACGGTTCTTCCACCGACATCCATCCTGCATTCATTTATTTCAACAACGCAGAAACTGGTGGAGAGGTGGCCATTACGTTGGCTCCCATAGATTGTGATTGCGAATCCAGTAGCACAGTTATCACTACTTTGGACGATGGAACACCGATTACCTACGAACAACTTCTAAAATTTGATGGTCACATTAAGATTCATCAAAATGAAGATCACATGGAAATTGTCATCACCCAAGGCAACATAGGCGCAAACGCCAACTAAATAATTAAGTTTTAAGATATTATTTACACCCCCGACTTGATAAGGTCGGGGGTTATCTTTTGGGCATTTTGGATATCTCATTCCAGTGAAGTATGATAAAGAAAATTGGCCTCGCATTCCTACTGAGGATATTTGGTATTTACTTAGCTTTAATCACCTGCGATTATATAATTCAAAAAGCTACTGAAAATAAGACCTTTGGAACGTAAAGGAAATTCGCAAAAATAAGGTAGGCCTAGTTTCAGGCACCTCCAACCGACTTGTAGGCGGTGGTTCCAACCCATATTACACCAATAGAATTAAAGCGACCACTGAATTGTACAAAGCAGGGGAAATTGACTTTGTATTGATCAGTGGCGACAACAGTTCCCTATATTACAACGAACCTACGGTATTTAAAAAAGACCTTATTAAAGGAGGCATTCCACAGGAAAAAATTTTTTTGGATTACGCGGGTTTTCGAACTTTGGATTCCATGGTTCGGGCCAAGACGATTTTCGGATTGGACAGTGCAACCATGATTTCTCAAAAATTCCACAATGAACGGGCTATTTATCTAGCTGAAGAAAAAGGATTACACGCAATTGGATTTAATGCCGATAATATTTCGTTGAAAAATGGCTTGAAAGTACAGATTAGAGAGTACTTTGCACTTTAAAGGTATTTATTGCTCTAGCCCTAAATACACAGCCCAAATTTTATGTGGAGAAAATTAAAATCAAGTAATCTTAGCTATATTTGCCCCTGAAATGTCCACAATGACCTCTATTAGGACTCTGATTAGGAACCTTGGTCCCGGCCTGCTTTTTGCCAGTACGGCCATAGGAACTTCCCATTTAGTATTATCCACCAAGGCAGGTGCGCAATATGGGTGGCTTATGGTAATTCCCATTATATTGGCCAACGTACTCAAATATCCTTTTTTCGAATTCGGAATACGATATACCAATATCACCAATAAAACCCTCATAGAGGGTTATCTTAATCGTGGCAAAGGGTATTTAATTTTTTATGCCGTTATTACCTTATTCAGCACCTTTACCATTCTAGCCGCATTATATGTAGTTACTTCGGGATTGCTTATCAACCTCCTTCAACTATCCAATACACCCGTAAATGTTGTGGCGGGAGGCCTTTTTATAGTGATATGTGCGATACTTATTGTCGGCCGTTATAAATTTCTGGAAACCTCATTAAAATATGTAGTATCCCTATTATTCCTAGCCCTTTTAGCAACTTCAATTTTGGTAATTGCCAATGGACAGGTTACGGAAATAGAAAACTTTAAAGCGCCCAATATTTTTAATGAAGTAGGAATCCTTTTTTTAATCGGATTAATGGGGTGGATGCCAACCACCGTCGAAGCCTCTAGTTGGATAAGTCTTTGGAGTATTGAAAAACTTAAAAACTCCAGTCGCAAACCTTCTTTAAAGGAGGCCTTGCAAGAGTTTAAATTTGGCTATTTCACCACAGGAATCCTTGCAATTTTCTTTATGACCATTGGTTGGCTTACCCTCTATGGCACCAATACGGAACTGAGCAACAGTGCTGTAATTTTTGCAGATCAATTAGTCCAATTATTTACCGCCAATATTGGCTCCTGGGCTTATATTTTGATAGGCATTGCCGCATTCTCCACCATGTTCAGCACTTGCATCACTGCCCATGATGCCATTGCCCGTGTAAGTGTTGATATTATAACATTGCTCTACCCCAAAAAAAAGAACGTTAAAAAACAGAGTTTTACCATTGCGATAATACTCCTTGCAATTATCAATTATACGGTCATTCTTAGCTTTTCAGCCAACATGGGCTTGCTGGTGGCATTGGCCACTTTTGTTTCATTTGTGGTAGCGCCAATCATAGGGTATATGAATCTAAAGAATGTAATGAGCCATGAAATTCCCGAAATATACAGGCCCTCTAAAAACTTGCAAATATTGACATACGTTGGAATTCTCTTCCTTGCTCTTTTTTCCATTTACTATTGTTGGATGGTTTTATTCTGAAATATATATATTCTTAAAAGTGTCCTCAGCCTTGCCACTCACACCTGACTTACTACCTCGCCATAAATAAAGACTTAACACCCATAATTTGGAATTGAATTATATTATTGCTATCCTTCCAAGGTACATATGATAAAGATAGATTTATGAAATTGATTCGAATTAAAAGGAATACCATAATTGAAAAACGTTATAATTCCAAAATGGGGATTCTAAATACGCGGGTAACCTACATAAAAAAAGCTGTTTTAGGTATACCCTTTAGTACGCTCCATAAATATAGGGAAACCTACTATGGCCAAATAAAAGATTGCAGTACATGTGTCTTAACTAAATAAAAATTACTATTTCCAATTCCTTAAAGAGGATAAGAATTTTAAAATAATAAATTATAATTAAGCACAACAATCAAGGATCTTTCATTTTTATTGTGTAGCATGTCAAGACAAAAAACGCCATTCTTACATCCATTCAGAAGTTTATCCTCACCATAACCAACAGTGTAGAGAATACTCGACGCTGACACCCCTTGCTGCAAGAGGTATTTTTTAATGGCATCCGATCTTTTTTGTGAAAGTATAAAATTAGAACTCGCACCCCCTCTACTATCAGTATGTGATTCTATTCTTAGTTGCAACTGTGGAAATCTGCTCATAACATCAACCACCTTGTCCAGTTCTTGTGCTATTTCAAGCGTAATCTTGCTTTGACCCCTATCAAAGTAGAACTTTTTTAATTTTACGACCGTCTGTCCCTCTTGATCCTCAACCAAATCTTCAAGAGATTTAATCCCCATATTAAAAGCCGTTTCCTGGATTTTATCGAGTTGATTGTCATTATAAGTCACCGAAAATATGGAGTATTTTTCTTTAGTTGCCTCAATAGTAATGGTATTTTGGAATGGAATCTCAATATTATAATCACCATTCTCATTCGTAAACACCTCCTTAACAATCTTTCCTTCCTGATCAATGAGCCTTACTTGAACTTTGGACACACCATTATTGGAAGTAAGGTCAACCACTTTTCCTTTTAGGGCCAAGGTTTTTAGGCCAGGTTTTTCAGAAACATTAAAACCATATAGATCATCGTTACCTCTACCACCTTCCCTATTGGACGAAAAATAGCCCAACAAGCCATTAGAACCATTATTTTTTATAATGAAGCCAAAGTCATCTTTAGGCGAATTAATCCCCTCCCCTAAGTTTACAGGAATACTAAAACTGTTATCTGCCTGTATGTTCGATCTGTAAATATCCATTCCTCCTAGCCCATAAAAAATATCGGACGAAAAATATAGGCTATTTTCAAATATATAAGGAGCTATTTCATTACCAGGTGTATTAATTCTCGGCCCCAAATTTATGGGGGCGGACATAATTAATCCATTGTTGGTGTACACGAAATAGATATCGGTACCCCCAAAACTATCGTGAAAATTAGCGGCAAAAAACAATCTTCCAGTAGCGGCTTCATAAAACGGATAATAGAACGAGGTATCCGGATCTCTTAATATAAACTCGAACGACCCCTTACCATTGCTCCGCCCTATTGCCAAGGCATTTTTCCCATTTTCACTAAATTGTAAATCCTCTCCATCAGAATTGGAAAGAACATAGAATATATAACCGAGCTCCTCCGAATAATAAGGTGTAGCGCGATGAAATTTACTTTCGGATATACCTTTAAAAACCTGTGGACTTTTCACTTCGCCCTGCTGATCGATCTTGGACTCATAAACATTTAAATACGATTCCCCAGAGGGCCCATATATCTTTTTAGACCCATCTGGCCTACTACTTGAAAATAATAGCTTATCCTTATAAAAGGTTGGGGAAAAGTCTGCTTGGGGACTATTTCCATTTACATTAAATATCCTATATTTCAAATCGTCATTGCTATTCGATGCGATCAACTCATAATTAAAATCTGCATTTTCGAGCAATTCAATGGAAAGATCATCCTTTTTGGTAGCGAGATACGCCCTCACCTTTTCAATTTCAGAAGTTCTGGATAACGACTGTAACATTTTATTAAAATGATAGGTAGACATAGTAGTGTCTTTCTGATAAATATCCAAATAAATTTCAGTGGCCTTTTTATAGTTGCTGACTTTCATATAGGAATCCGCCAAGTTTAAATACTGTTTATTCGTAAGTTGACCCTCCCTTAATTCCTTCTGATATTCAACAATAGCCTGACTATAGGAATACTCAAAAAATAGCACATCCCCTTTGGATTTTTTTTGCTGAGAAAAACCTAAGGACGATAAGATGATAAAAAATATAACTATTACATTAAACCTCATGTTCATATATATTTTAGAAAAACCTTGGGGAATCTATTTGTTTAGGATTCCCTTTTTGATATCGATTATTTTCCTTTTTAATTTTATTCCCTGCTTTTCCTAAATAAAACTTTAATATTACCTCATGTGAACCTTGACTATATTCCCCTAAACCATTGGTATTATAATCATAGGAATACCCCATAAATAGACTATTGGAAATTTGAAGTCCTGCCAAACCACTTATGGCATTGTCCAATCTATAAGAAGCCCCCAAAGTTACCAAGTCACTAATCAAAAAATTGGTAGAAAGATTCAAGTTTAAAGGTGCACCATTTAAATAGTTCATTAAAAAGGCAGGTTTAAACTTTAGGCCTTCAGAAAGGTCAAAAACATAGCCCCCGATAAAATTAAACTGTACCTTATCTTCTATTATATTGGCTACTTCATCAGCATATATCCCTGAAGTTAAAAAATTGGGTACGGATAAGCCCACATACCAATTTTCTTGGTACATAAACATACCTGCTCCTATAGTGGGATAAAATTTATTAAAGGTATCGGCATTATTGAGCAACGGTTCATTTGGATTTTCAAAATCGCCTTTGGTATAATCCACATCAAGTAATGAGCCACCTGCATCTACACCAAAAGACAACTTGGTATCGTCTGAAAGTTTTACCTGAAATGAATAAGCAAAATCTATATAGGTTTGGGAAGTTGGCCCCAACTGATCACTGACCACATTAAAACCCAAACCATTTTTTTCATTGGCCAAAGGCAGATTTACCCCAAACCGTAAGGTTTTTGGCGCTCCTGGAATACCTGACCATTGAACACGGTACAGACCCGAAATATCTGGAGTCTCCACGGTACCCACATACGCTGGATTAAAACTGCCAATATTGTACATATATTGGGTATACTGTGGTTCCTTCTGTCCGAAAAGCACAGTAATGGAAAATAACAGTAAGCTACAAAACAATATTGGATTTCTATACCCTATCCTGTATATTCTAAAATTCATAGTCTTTTTTATCTTATGATTTGGATCCAACCTTTTCGCACTTCCGTACCATCGCCAAGATCCAATATATAAAAGTAGGTTCCTTTTGGCAAATCGCCATTCTTACCCGTTCCCATCCAAGTATTATCATAACTACTGGCTTTAAAAACCTCATTACCGTAACGGTCATAGATTTCCAGGGTATTATTGGGATAATCTTCAATGCAGTTAATATATACTGCGTCGTTAAATCCGTCTCCGTTTGGTGATATCTGATTAAAGAGGAATCCGCATTCGGACGTGGAACGAGGGGTCACCGTTACGGTTGCTGTGGCCGTATTATTGGTAGCATTGGAATCTTCCGGAAAAGAGTCCACAATGGCGGCAACATTCTGGTAAGTGCCGATTTCAGGTACTCTAGCCGTAATGGTTAATGTATTCACCTCATCCGCCAAAATCTCATCCAATTGCCATACTCCAGCAATTTCATTGTATGTCCCGCTAGTAACCGTACTACTAATATACTCAAAACCAAGTGCAGGGCTTACAAGATCGTTAACCGCAACATTGGAGACCATGATTTGACTTAAATTGGTCAAGGTAACCGTAAAAGTAACCTCTCGTTCTACTAATACACTTTCTAAATCAACCACCTTCTCAATACCAAGATCGATCTGGCAGGCATCTGAGATATTAGGGATACAAGGGTTATTGTTCGCTGGATCCAATTGATCCACAATACCGTCATTGTCCGAATCCAAGATATTGGAATCCAATGCGTCTATTATACCATCATCATCCGTGTCTATCGGATTACTTATATCCGGTCCCACTTCTACTCCATCGTCAATGCCATCAGCATCCGTATCCCGATTATTAGGGTCAAGGCCCAAAGCATTTTCATCCCTATTAATAATACCGTCCCCATCGCTATCTACAGTACAAGTAGTTACAGCAATGGTAACATCAACGCTTTCATTTACACAAGGGGAAACAGCCGTATTAGTAGTAAATCTAAAAATATATTCACCATCTGCAGCCCCTTCAAAATCAACAACGTTATCCGACCCAATAGTGACAGTCCCTGGAGGGGTGCCCACTATAGTCCATTCCCCAGAAGTACCTCCGGTCCTAGTAGTATCCAAATCCAAAGTCGTGGGCCCACCTCCTGTTATGCTACATGCAGCATCATCAGTGGTTGTACCGGGCAAAACAGGGTCTGCCATAGTAACGGTAACCCCAATCCGTTCCGAAACACACTGATTGGCCGACGCTTCTACATAGTAAATTGTAGTGGCCGTGTTATTTGGTGTAGTGAAAGTGCTACCTTCACCAAGTGGCAGACTATCCGACGTTGAACTGTACCAAAACAAGCTACCTCCAGCGGATACCGTTGCACTAATGGTGGCCGTGCCTGGGCCACAAATGGTGGTTGGTGTGGTACTTAATATTTCAGGAGGTTCATTACGCACCAAAGTTACTTCTAATGGAGGACTGACACAGCCTGATCCCGAATTGAACAAAAATCCATAAAAAGTAGCTGCAAAATCTACCTCACTACTTCCTAATCTAGCTCCTGTAATAGAAAAATCACTGCTACTACTCCAAATTAATTCAAAACCTGAAGGAATGACAGTATCAGTATATGCATCCAAATCCTGTTTAAAATCTTCACAAAATATTGTAGGCGTTGTATTTATTAAAGGGGCCTCTATACAATTGTCATTATCGGCGATGGTTCCAATACCTTGGGCCTTTCCAATTTGTGCAAAACCTGTGGCATTGTTCAGATTTACAAAAAAGGTTTCTGTGCCCTCTGACACAGTATCCTCCAAAATATCAATTACAATAGTTTTTGTTTCTCCATTAAAACCTAAAAATGAAACGGAGCCTGATTTGCTAACATAATCTGACCCGGCCGTGGCCGTATTATTGGCTGTTGAATAAGTAACATTAGTTCCAAAAAGGACTGCTCTATTTAATGTAACGGTAAAGGAAGCACTTCCATCACCTTCATTTACCAACACATCATCAATGGACACTCCAGCCCTATCCTCACTGGTTATAGAAACGGTGGCGTTGTTGGGGGAACCTACGTTATATCCCGTACCAGATCTCAAGGTCACATTTACCGACTCAGCAGCTTCTACTTCGGTATCATTAATGGGAGTTACCGTAATAGTACTACTTTCTTGGGCATTGGGTATAGAAACTGTGCCCGAAGGTGCTATATAATCCGAATCGGGTGTAGCCGTGCCGCCAACTGTATAATTTACGACTATTGGATTCCCCGTTATATTGGCTGTATTTAGACCTACTGTATAAGAACCCGCAGTCAATGGGCTTTCCGAAGCATCGGGAGTAGTGGCCGTTATGGTCGCAATATAGCTGTCATTATCCTCAATGGTAACCGTCGCTGTATTGTTCGGTGCTACAGCTAATGTGTAGCCTGTCCCCGTGGCCAGTGTCAAAATCACCGTCTCAGGGCCCTCGACAAGTTCGTCGTCAACCGGGGCGACGGTGATTAACCCTGAACGTTGATTATTTGCTATGGATACACTGCCACTCAAAGTGCCATAGTCCGTAGTATTGGTCGCATTAGAACCGCCGGTCGCTATCGTATAGTTCACCACGATAGCGCTCCCGGTAGTGTTAATCGTCCCAAGATCTACTGTAAACTGACCAGTGGTGGTGCCTGCCTCCGTGGAAGTAGGATCGTTAGCAGTGATACTTGCAATATAGCTGTCATCATTGGTTATCGTACCCTGGGCTGTCGCCGGGGCCCCTATAGTATAGCCCGGACTCGGACCGCTGAGCGTTACCGTAAAAGTCTCGTTGGGCTCCACCGCAGTGTCACCGCTCACATTTATCGTTATAGCCGCCGTGGAGGAACCGATTGCAAAGTTCGCCGTACCGCCGGGAAGCGTACCTCCTACGAAATCCGTACCGTTTGCAGGGTCTGCTCCGCTACCCGTCACTGTGAAGGACGCCGTGGCCGAGGCCGCGGTAGACCCAGTTCGGCTCGCCGTAAAATTAAATGCTGTTGTGCCGCTGTTCCCTTCTGAAAGGGTTACCCCACCGCCCATCGACATTACATCGTTGTCGTCGTTGGTTATCGTCCCCAACGCCGTCGCCGTTCCAACAGCATAACCCGCTGTCGGAGCGCTGAGCGTTACCGAAAAAGTCTCGTTAGGCTCCACCGTGGTGTCACCGTTGACATTTATTGTAATTGTCGCCGTGGAGGAACCTATCGCAAAGTTTGCCGTACCACTGGGAAACGTACCTCCAACGAAATCAGCACCGTTGGCAGGGTCAGCTCCGCTGCCCGTCACCGTAAATGTAGCCGTGGCCGCGGCCGCTGTCGACCCCGTACGGTTAGCCGTAAAATTAAAGGTCGTGCTGCCAGCATTCCCCTCGGATTGCGTCACATTGCCCCCCATGGACATATCATCACTGTCGTCGTTGGTTATCGTCCCCAGCGCCGTCGCCGTACCTATGGTATAGCCAGCACTGGGTCCGCTCAGCGTTACCGCAAAAGTCTCGTTGGGCTCAACCGTAGTGTCACCACTTACGTTTATCGCTATCGCCGCCGTGGAGGAACCGATCGCAAAGGTCGCCGTCCCAGTAGGGAACGAGCCCCCAAAGTCCGCAGCGTTAGCGGGGTTCGCACCAGTGCTCGTCACCGTAAAGGTAGTCGTCGCGGCTGCCGCGGTAGACCCTGTCCGGCTCGCCGTAAAATTAAAGGCTGTTGCGCCGGTGTTCCCCTCTGAAAGGGTCACACCACCACCTATCGACATCACATCGTTGTCGTCGTTCAGTATTGTATAAGTTGTGGAGGTTATGGCTCCAAGGGATGCGTCCCCTGTAGCGCCGCTAAGACCTAGCACGATTGTTTCGTTTGGCTCCACGCTTGAATCGTTCGTTATGGCAAGGGAAGGTATAGGAATTTCCGTTGCCGCCGTACCATCATAAACGCCTACCGGGATGGCAACTACCTGGGGACTTGCGAAAGTAAAATCTACCCCACTGGTCGCCGTACCAGTGCCAGAATTGGTCACCGTTACGTTAGTGGTGGCTGTAACTGTGCCCGTCACAAAAAGAGTCGGAAGGTTGTCCCCAGTGTTCTCCGGACCAGATCCGGCTGCCGAAGAAAAGGATACGGCAACAATATCATCATTTATAATGGTATAGGTTGATGACGTAGGGCTATTCGTTGCAACAATATCACCATTTTGTCCACCAAAACCTAAAATAATTGTTTCGTCGGTCTCTACTATGGCATCTGAAATTATTGAAAGGCCCGTAGAAACAGCAGTATTATTATACAATCCAGGTGGAATATTCACCGTAGTGCTTGGTAAAGAATAATCCGCTATAGTTGCCGTACCACCTAGGGTCAATACGATGCCCGAAGAACCACTTTCCACTCTTCCATTCACTATTAACGTTGGCAAATTATTCCCTACATCTTCCTGAGCCGAACTGTTGGCAGTTGAAAATTGAACGGATGCATCGTTATCCTGTATCGTTACGGTAGCTTCATCTTGCGTACCAATTGCGCCAAAATCTGTATTATCCAAAGTTACAACAACAGTTTCATCACCCTCTATAAAAAGGTCATCTACAATTGATGTTACGTTTATTACTGCCTCATTTGGTAACCCAGTGCCTCCTGGCAATGTTATTGAACCCGACAAGGCCAAATAATCCGTATTTCCAGTACCTGTCGCGGACCCTGAAACTGAGTATAGTACTGTAATATCTGACCCTATCGCCTCACTGTTGAAAACTCTAAATTGTCCATTATTCAATCCTGCCTCAGAAGCATCAGGATCTGAAGCCTCTATAGCAATTATCTGCCCATTAATTCCTGAACTAAGCATTAGCATAGCCCCTAAAAGCAATAGACATTTAAGCCTAAAAGAAACCAAAAGAATGGAAAGTATATTATATTGGGAAATTATTTTCATAACCGGTTCTTTCATACTAAGATTTAACCGGGGCATAGATAGACCATACCCCTACAAAATGGGCAATCAATATTAAGAAAAAATACCCCACAAGCCTAACAATACTGCTTAAATATGAATTTATCAGGTGAAAAGCAAACATAGAAAGATCAGCGTATTTAAAACATACCTTCTCCAAGGCATTTTGGTGATGATAACAGTTGTTAATTTTATTTATTTCCCTCTAAGAAACATGTCAGAGAATAGCTCATTAACCCAACTCTGCATACTTACACTACTAGCTGCTATTTGTCCCTTATCCCATTATCTGAATCCATCCTTTTTTTACTTCGGTACCATCCCCCAAATCCAACATATAAAAATAGGTGCCTTTTGGCAAAATTCCATTTTTCCCCGTTCCATCCCAAGAATTATCATATCCCCGTGCTGCATACACCTTATTACCATAACGATCAAAGATTTCCAAAGATATATTGGAATATTCCTCAATACAATTTATCACAAGTTTATCATTGATTCCATCCCCATTAGGCGATATCTGATTAAAAACAAACCCGCAGGCATCTACCGATCTAGCCCCCACGCGGACAGTGACCGATGCCACATTATTGGCTACATTGTCATCTTTGGGCAAAGAGGAAACTAGGGCAACCGTATTTTGGAACACACCTTCTTGCAGAACGCGAGCTTCAATTTGCAATGTGAATATTGCCTCCCCATCAACTTCATTAAGCAGCCAAACACCTCTTTGGGGGTCATAAAGACCACTATCCACTGTATGCGAAATATACTGAAAACCTAACGAGGCATCTATAAGTTCATTTATTCTGACATCCACGGCATCCAACGTGGTTAGATTATATAAGATGATGGTGAAATTTATTTGATCTCCAACAATTGGGTTGGGGTTATCTACCTCGAGCTCCAATGCAAAATCTACCCCACATCCAGCCGTAGCCTTTGGTACACATGGTTCATCATTGGCAGGGTCCTTTTGGTCCACCACACCATCCTCATCAGCATCCAAAATGTTAGACTCAAGCGCATCTATAATTGAATCCCCATCCTCATCAAGGGCATTGTTTACATCTGAGCCAACTTCTACATCATCCCGTATACCGTCCCCGTCCGTATCCGGGTCGTTAACATCAGTTCCCAATACCATTTCTGCCGAATCCAAGAGACCGTCCTTATCCGAATCCAAAGTACATTCACTTACAGTAATAACCACCTCAACACTAGCACTCGGACATACATTATTTGTGTTTGAGGTGGTAAATCGGAATACATAATCCCCCGATGAAGCGCCTAAAAAATTAACCACATTCCCTGACCCTATTGATATTGCACTGGGAGGTGTCCCAACAATACTCCACCCACCTGTAGAACCACCGACCCTTGTATTGTCTAGATCTACGCTTGTAACTCCATTTCCACCCACATTACAGGCCGAGGTATTGGTTGTAGTTCCCGGGCTGGATTCCTCGATTACTGTAACCCTAACCGGTAAGCGAGCTGAGGCACAACCGTTTGCCGAAGCTTCCACGAAGTAATCCGTTGTTCGAGAATTAATAGGGGTTGTAAAGTTCCTTCCCTCCGCCAATACTTGAACGCTTGAAGCTGATGAATACCACAGTACACTTCCGCCCGCACTAACTGTAGCACTTAAATTGGCCCTTCCTGACCCACAAATAGTAGCAGGTTCCGTGCCTAATACCTGAGGAATTTCGCTCTGTACCACATTAATTTCCAAAGGGGGGCTATTACAATTAGCTCCTTCATGATAAAAGTAACCATAATAGGATGCTGCATTATTCACAATAGAACTTGTCAAGTGTGCACCTGTATTGCTAAAATCGCTACTGCTGCTCCATATCAAAACTGAACCCGAAGGTATGGGACTGTTATTATATTCATTTAAATTTTGACTGAATGCCTGACAGAACACAGTGGATATGTCAGGATTTTGCGCAGGTGCCGTTTCGCCAGCAGGACAACTAAAGTCATCATCCCTATTAATTACGCTTACCGTCTTATTGGGAACTCCCGCATAGTCATCATCACTTTCCTTTATTCCGATGGTAATGAGATAGGAGATATCACCATCCATTATTTCATCATCAACCGGTTCTATGTTTACCGTTTGCGGGGAACTCCACTTATCCTTCTTAAATTTTACTTCATCTTTGGAAACAACACCCTCGGTAGTATCACCCGAATTTATGAAAAGGGTAACATCCTCTTCTGGCCTGGCAGACAGCACTATGCTTAAGGACACAGAAGACCCATCTTCCCTTGTAGTTACTGTTTGCGGAGTCACGATAAAATCGGCCTCATCATTATCCTCATTGGCCACTTGTACATCCGCTATTTCATCTTCCTTTAGGTCGTCATAATCGTCATCCTTAGCATCAATCTTATCTATATAAATCCTATAATTAACCGTTCCATCAACAACATCATCATCCACACCAGTTACAGTAATGATTTGTGGAATATTCCAATCCTTGGAATCAAAGCTCACCTCTTCCTTATCGATCTTTCCCTCGGACTCATCACTACTTTTTAAATCAATTTTCACCTTCCCTTTCGGTTTGGAATTCAGGACAATTGTAAAAAATGCTGTCCTACCTGATTCATTGGTATTTCTACTAATGGCACCAACCGTAATTCCAGCTCTTTCCTGCAAGAGAAAAGATTCAATTTCTACAGACTCAAAATTATCAGTAAGCCCTTTTGTAGATTCGAATGCATATAAACCCTGTTTTAGGGCAAAAGATGAAATTTCAAAACTACCAATAGGAATCATAACCAATAAAACCAAAAGCAAGTGCTTCCAGCCTAATCGAAACATGGTAGTATAGGGATTTTCAAGTGTTTTCATGCGCCAACTGAAGGATTTGCTTAGTAATCTAACAGCAGGATAAAAGTCACTGTAAAATTAGGGTGACCAATAGTACACAAATAATATCTCTAAAATTGACAAATTCCAATATAAAATGAACTCAATCGAATATTGAAAGTGAACTTAATTACTCCAGTTCCGCAGACATAGTTTCAGCTCCAGGATGAATTTTTTTCACCAAGCCTTGAAGTACCTTCCCCGGACCTACTTCCGTAAATAAAGTTGCGCCATCAGCTACCATTTGCTGTACGCTTTGGGTCCATTTTACAGGGGCAGTTAACTGGGCAATTAAATTTGCTTTTATAGCCTCTGGATCGTTAACCGCAGTGGTAGGCACATTTTGGTATATGGCACAGCTTGGTATATTGAAAACTGTATTCTCTATAGCAGCTGCCAATTCTTCCCTTGCAGGCTCCATTAAGGGCGAGTGAAACGCTCCTCCAACTGGCAGTACCAAAGCCCTTCGGGCACCGGCTTCCTTCAATTTTTCACAAGCGGCATTTATGGCATCCACGTCACCGGAGATTACCAATTGTCCGGGACAATTGTAATTGGCCGGAACAACAATACCAGGTATCTCGGCGCATATTTTTTCAACAATAGCATCATCCAAACCTAAAACAGCTGCCATCGTGCTTGGCTGTATTTCACAGGCCTTTTGCATTGCCATTGCACGTTGGAACACCAGCTTTAATCCATCTTCAAAATTCAGGGCCCCATTGGCCACCAACGCTGAAAATTCGCCCAAGGAATGACCTGCCACCATATCTGGTTTAAAACTATCGCCCATAACCTTGCTCATGATTACCGAATGCAAAAAGATGGCCGGCTGAGTAACCTTCGTTTCCTTTAAGTCCTCCGGAGTACCCTCGAACATAAGATCGGTAATGGAAAAATCTAAAATCTCATTAGCGGTTTCAAACATTTTTTGCGCTAAGGGATACTTTTCATAAAGATCCAATCCCATTCCTACAAATTGTGCTCCTTGACCAGGAAAAATATATGCGTTCATACGTTTGTTTTTATACTATTTAATGTTGAGGCAAAAATAAGATTATTTGATTAGGTGTTTGCCTTGAATACTAAGAATTAGTTTTTCTTTTGGCTCCTAACCTAATTCATTAAAATTTTCAATTAACATCTATAAAATAATCATCAATCGTTTAATCACTAAAATTACTCCTTAAACCAACTCGAATATTTTACGTAACTATTGGCAATTCGCTCTACCTCACCAACACTTAAGTCAGTACTGATATCCTTTATCTTTTTGGCCGGCATGCCCGCAAAAACAGTACCCGAAGGTACGCGAGTTCCCTTTGTAACCACGGCACCGGCTGCAATAATACTATTGCTTTCAACAACACAATCATCCATAACAATACTGCCCATTCCTATTAACACATTGTCATGTATAGTACACCCGTGTACAATGGCATTGTGCCCTATGGAAACATTATTGCCAATATTGGTGGGCGACTTTAAATAAGTGCAATGTATAACAGCACCGTCCTGCACATTTACCTTATTTCCCATTTTTATATAATGAACATCACCCCTTAAGACCGCATTGAACCAAACACTACATTGGTTTCCCATGACTACATCTCCAACAATGGTGGCATTCTCAGCTATATAACAATCCTCACCTATCTGGGGCGATTTCCCGTTAATGGTTTTAATCATTTTGATTTATTTAATTATTTGGCGAGGTTTAATTTTAGAGCTCCCCATTCCCATTTTTAAGTGGCCTACCTATATCAGGGACTTGCAACCTTATACTTGATGCAAATTTATGCTATTCAAAATACGATAACAAATTCTTCTTTTTTGAAGCGGAAACCATTATTTCCTTACCATTGGAAATTACCACACTACCCCCCTTGCCCCGCTTATATTGGACCACTTCGTTAACATTTACCAAATACGACTTATGGATTCGGGCAAAGGCATATTCCCCTAAGGCCTCCTCGAAATATTTCAAAGTTTTACTTACCAGGATCTTTTTATTCTCCAAATACAGTTCCGTGTAATTGTCATCTGCCTTGCAATATAAAATATCGGCCACATTCAGTACCTGAAAGCCATCTTGTTGTGGCAGGGTGATCTTACCGTCCACCTTATTGAATTTTGGCGTAAGTATGTGATTCTCTATCGCTTTTTCCTTTGCCCTTATTTCAGTTACATATTCCACTGCCTTTATAAGTTCGTCTATGCTAATGGGCTTCATTAAATAGTAGGCCGCATGGGCGTTAAGGGCATCTACAGCGTATTGATTATATGCGGTCACAAAAACGGTTTCGAAATCACGGTCCGGCATCTGATCCAATAAATCAAAAGCATTTCCAAATGGCATTTCCACATCCAGAAACACCAAATCCAGGTCATTCCCTTTGATTAGGGCAAGTCCTTCCGCAATGGTTGCCGCCTCCCCTACCAGACTTACAATAGGACAATATTTGGCCAAATAATTACGTAGAATTTCCCTGCTATTTACTTCGTCTTCTACAATTATAGCATTTAACTTCATTCTTGGATATTATAACATATTGAAAATATTGTAGGCCTAAGTGACATGCAAACTAGACACCTTATTATTTTATCAATCCCTCTTAATAGAGAATACTACTTTAGTGCCCGTGCCATTTGTCTCCAGGTCAGAAATAAAAACGTCCACTTTATCCTTATACATATCGTTTAATATTTCTATTCTCTTTTTAATGTTTCCCATACCCTTGGACTTCTGTTTCTTCTGATTTTGGGTCTTAATGGCTTTCGATTTTTTCCTACCTATACCATTGTCCGTAATAGAAATCTCCATGGCATTTTTATCCTTTTGCCTAAGCTCAATCTTTAGAAAACCCTTGTCTTCCCTATAGCGCAAACCGTGCCATATCGCATTTTCTATGTAGGGCTGCAACAGCATAGGAGGAATTTGGAAAGCATCAATATCAATATTTTGATCTATCTCAATCTTATAATCGAATTTATCCGTAAAACGGGAATGCTCCAACTTGGTATACAATTCCAATAATTCCAATTCTTTAGACAAGGGAATAAAATCTTCATCAGAATTTTCCAATACGGCCCGCATTAAGGTAGAGAAATCGCTTAAATACCTGTTTGCACTTCTTTCGTCGCTTTTGGCAATAAAATTATTTACAGAATTTAGGGCGTTAAATATGAAATGAGGGTTCATTTGTGACCTTAGCGATTTCAAGGCCAATAAATTATTTGCCAATTTTTGTTGCTTATTGCTCCTATAAAAGAAGTAGGTAGCCAACCCCATCAAAAGCATTCCAAAAATTAAGGAATAAATGATCCAATTTTGCCGTTTTATACTTTCCTCCACCAATTGTTGCTCTGTGAGCGCCAGACTGTATTTACTTTGAGAAAGCTCCCTCTCCTGTTCCAGTCCGGAAATTCTGCTCTGTTTGGAGGCAATCTCTCTATTAAAACGAGCCGCTCTGGCTATTTCCTGTTCTTTTCTAACATATAAGGTATCTACAACAGCTACATATTGTTGATAGGTCTCCAAAGTCTTAGTGAAATCGCCCTTATATTTATACACTTCCGACAATTTTCTCGTGGCATCTTTCTGGACGAACAAATCGTCTTCCACGTCAGCATCTTTAATACTCTCTTCCAAATAAGGTATGGCCTCGTCATATTTATCCTGGGCAATATAGGCGTTGGCTATCTTATAATTTATTCTTTGCGCCGTAATAGAATCGTTTTGATATGATATTCCTGCCGCGGGCGACTTGGTTTTAGGTATTTTTTTTAGATCCTCCAAGCTCTTTTTTCGCAATGCTATTTCTTGGCCAAATTGATTTTTTTGATTGTAAAAATCGGCCACCTTCTCTTTTTCCTGTACAGAGCGCTGAGGGGCTTGTTGAGAGGCCATTTGCAGGGAATTGTTAAAATAATCATCGGCCTCCTGTAGCCTATTGTCCTTTGCATAGGCCCCAGCTATCTTGGAATTTAAATCGATAGTCTTTGGTGAAATCTGATTCTTTTCAGCCACCGTAAGCCCTTCATTATAAAAGGCCACAGCTTTATCCACTTCCCCAAGGCCAACGTAGGCATCCCCAAGAAATTCGTACAGCTCCACTCTTTGATAGGGAACCATTTTAGCTATATTGACCAAGGGGGATAAAACTTTCTCCGCTGGCCCAAACTCTTCGTTCAATATATAGGTTTGGCCCAATAGCAATGAAGTTTTAAGGGTCTTGTTCGCCGAAAGGGCATCCTTATAACTGGAGATAGCCAAATCATACTGTTTGTGGTACTGATATACTTCTCCCAAGGTGGTATAGGAAATAGCCAATTCCTCCTTATTATTGCCGACCCCCAAGTGGGAGATGGATTGGGTAATAAAATCGATGCTTTTCCGAATATCCTTCTTCTTATAAAAATTTGCCGAATCTATATAGGTACGATACAAAGAGACCGACCTATCCCCACTCCTGTTCTTGCTTGCTACAACTTCACCTTTTTCCGAGATATCAACCGAAATTTCTATATACTTTTTACTATTGACCCGATAGCGCACGGTTTCCATACTTGGGCTTTTAAACACAAGTTCCTCGCCCATTGTCACCTCTATATTAAATTCACCTCGGGCATTGGTTAGGCAATACTCCCCGCTATTGGTAGACACCGCTACCCCCGAAACACCTTGGTAGCTTACCTTGTCCTTAACAACACCCTGCACCTCAAATTGTTCCCCAGTCCGTGGTATTTGGGCATACCCAACGGCCCAACTGAACACTATTAAGAAACATATGTAAAAATACTTGGTCATTAGCTTATATAATATAGGATAAACTTAATCGATTTAAATCATATTAAAAAATGCATAATTCCATCAAACTAGGCAGTTCACTAACAAATAACGGGCTTTACGAATTCAAAACTCCTGTTGCCTCATCCAAAAGAGCCGTTTACTCATTACCGATTTTTTTTGAAATATGTTGCCTCTACTTTTAACATGTGATTTCACCCAATTATATCGAAATAATTAAAATTCCGGGGTCTCATACATGGCAACAATAGCGGTAAAGCACAATTGCCCAACCACTAAAATTAAAATAGAATCAATGTTTAACTTAAATAAAGTAGAAATGAAAAATTTAAAACAAATTGTAATAATGGGGGCAATTACCCTAGGTATGGGCAACAGTTATGCTTCCGACCTTACTTATTTGAACAGCAGCAAAGAAACCATATTAACCGAAGCGACCATGGAAAAATCCCGGCCGGCCAATAACTTGGTCAAGATTGCGCTATTGCTTGATACCAGTAATAGTATGGACGGACTTATAAATCAGGCGAAAGCACAATTATGGGATATTGTCAACAAATTTACACATGCCAAGTGCGGCAACGATGGTAGACCACAATTACAAATTGCACTTTATCAATATGGAAACGATAATCTATCTTCCAGGGAAGGTTACATTCAACAGGTTTTGGGCTTCAGCAGTGATTTGGATGAGATTTCCGAAAAATTATTCTCCCTATCTACAGATGGAGGGGAAGAGTATTGTGGACAAGTGATACAAACCTCGTTGAACCAGTTGGACTGGGGAAAAAATCCAGACAATCTAAAAATGATCTTCATTGCCGGAAATGAGCCTTTTAACCAAGGAAAAATAAACTATAAGGATGCAGTGGCCAATGCCAAGGAGAAAGACGTCATGATCAATACTATTTTTTGCGGTGCCTATGAACAAGGAATAAACACCGATTGGAAAAATGGGGCCCAACTAACAGGTGGAGAATATATGGCCATTGACCATAACCGGAAAGTAGTCCATATAAACACTCCATATGATGATGTGATCATTAAACTAAACACCAAATTAAACAGAACTTATATTTCATATGACGCATTGGGTGCAGCCAAGATTCAACAGCAAAGTGCCCAAGATGACAATGCTATGGAAATGGAAGAAGCTGTTGCTGTAAAAAGAGCTGTTAGCAAATCGTCTCGACTATATTCCAATTCCTCATGGGATTTAGTGGATGCCTCTAAAGAAAAGGATTTTGATATCGCTAAAATTAAAAAAGAACAATTGCCGATGGAATTACAGGGGAAATCCAAAGCGGAAATTGCAACCTATGTTGAGGACAAGAAAAGGGAGCGTATTGACATACAAAAGGAAATTCAAGAACTGAACAGCAAAAGGGAAGCCTATATTGCCGAGCAGCAAAAGGATAACGAAAAAGGTGAATTGGAAAATGCCATGTTTACAGCAATAAAGAAGCAGGCGGCCAAGAAGAATTATCGTTGGGAATAATCGGTTAAAAAAAGTCGGATTCCCTTGTAAGAATTCCAACTACATCATAAATTGAAGAAAATAATGTTCAATGGATCTTATAGGATCTGTTGAACATTTTATTATTTGGTAGTAGCACAGGCAAGGGCTACAAATAAATTATTATAGTGATTAATATGGAACTATGCATTGGCTCCCAATGTAACAATGGGATCAATAATTAACTGCCGGACATTTACAATCGTATCTTTTCTCGGATTGACCAAAGTCGTACCCCAGGGTAATTTGATGAAACCCGCCATTATCAAATCGAACATCGCCCATTTGATAGGAATAATTATAGGACACTAGAAAATTTCTGTAATTTACACCAACTATTGGGGTAATAAGCTGCAAACGTTGTTCCCCAAAATCTGTGGCGGTCTGATATTGCGCACCATCAAAACTTCTTCTGTAAGAAACGCCGCCCCAAACCGTTCCAAAATCCACACTCTTGTAGACCTTTGCATTAATATCAATAGCCTTTTCCTGAGTAAACTCCGTAAATTGAAATAATACCGAAGGTTCTACCTGCCATTCGCTCCTTCCAAATACATAACCAGTGGATACCAAATATTTTCTTAAGTTGTTGGACTCGATTGCCGAATATAAATCCCTACCTCGCCCCATTAAATTGTGAATAGCGGCATGGGCATAGAACTCCATAAAATTATAGGACATCCCCAAATCCATATTAAAATAGCTAACACTGTTCCTGGAACCGGTTATAATTGGATCTGGAATAACCGAAACAAACTCGGACTCATCCAAATTACTTTGTTGAATTCCCGCACTTAGTCCAAATGAAAGTTGATTAAGACTCCTATAATCCCCACCAAGACGTAGATGATGTGCGTAAGTGAGCTTTAACCCCGTTTGGGAATGGTAACCGTTGGCATCATTAAATACGGTTGCCCCAAAGCCACTACTTTCACCAACCCTTACATGGGCATTTAAAGTTTGTAAATTGGGCGCTTCGTCAACATTAAACCATTGCTTTCTAATAGTTGCCCTAATTTTCCCTCCTTCACCAATTCCTGCCATTGATGGGTATACCAAATAGTAATTATCCGCCAAATAATCAAAATAAACTGGGACACCTTCTTGCGCCATGGACTGGAAGCCAATCGCAAAAAACGAAAGTAGGATCAATAAATGGTGTTTCATTTAAGATTAGGGGTGAATTAATAACATCGTCCAAATATAAAATATAACGGATGAAATACTACATTATTATATATGCCATTACTTAGAAAACCTTCGTACTTTTGTGAAAAATATTAAAATGAAGGAGTTTATAGTTACCGTAGTACCCACGAAGAATCCGGCGATACTAAAATTTGAAACTAATCATTTCATTACAAAAAATAATAATTACGAATTCAAGAACATAGACGAGGCTAAAAATTCGCCTTTGGCCCAACAATTATTTTACCTGCCTTTTATTAAAACGGTTTATATTTCAGGTAATTTCATTGGACTTGAACGATATGATATTGTGGAATGGGACGATGTAAAAGACAGTGTAGCCCAACAGTTGGTAGATTATCTTAATGAGGGAGAACCTGTAGTTAATGAAGATGACAACAAGAAAAAAGTTGCGGTAACAGTTTATGCCGAGGTGACCCCGAATCCGGCCGTGATGAAATTTGTTACCAACAAAAAAATAGTTCCTACTACTTTTGAATTCAAGAATATAGATGAGGCAAAGGAATCAGAATTGGCCAAACAACTTTTTATGCTACCCTTCGTGAAGGAAGTATTTTTTGATGAAAATTATGTTTCAATAAGTAAGTACGAGGTTGCGGAATGGGATGATATTACCTTGGAATTGCGTGAAAAAATCAGGGATTTCATTGCCGAAGGTCATGAAGTAGTATCGGCCACTAGCCTTCAAAAGCAAAAAACTGATACTCCACAGGCCAAATTGGAGGATACAAATTTGGATGATACTTCAAAGCAAATCATCGATATATTGGAAGAATATGTTAAACCAGCAGTCGCGAGTGACGGTGGCAATATTCTTTTTAAATCATATGAGGCAGAAACAAAAACCGTAAACGTTATATTACAAGGAGCCTGCAGCGGTTGCCCTTCCTCTACCTATACTTTAAAAAATGGCATTGAAACAATGCTAAAAAATATGATGGGCGACAAGGTACAGGAAGTAGTAGCCCTAAACGGCTGATTTTGACACCTTTTAGGCTTTGTTCTATGTTTTATTTGTTAACTTTAAGAGAATCTAAAATTATACATTATGGCAATCTTAAAAGTTATTGAAGTATTGGCTAACTCCAACAAAGGATGGGAGGATGCCGCCAAAAAAGCTGTAGAGCAAGCTTCCAAATCGGTTAAAAATATACGTTCGGTCTATATTAAAGAGCAAAGTGCAACGGTTAAGGACGGGAAACTGGACGATTATCGTGTAAACGTTAAAGTCACCTTTGAAGTGAATTAATTTTATTCGCATTTCAATCAACAAGCGCCGTTAAAAGGCGCTTTTTTTGTAGTGTCTTTTTGTTATTTGCACGGCGATAGCGTGAACCTTAAGTGCAAACCCCCAAGATTAACAATTGTTTAGTGCTTAGAATTTGACAAGGAACCGGAATTTTTATTGTTTTGCAAAAATTTAAAATTACATGAATATATTTAACGAATACGAAGATAATTTAACTAAAGCTCAGGAATGGGCATGGGAAATTCTACCCGGCCTGGCTACCTCTTTAATCACTGCCGCCCTAACTTTTATAATTGGCCTTTGGATCATTAGGTTGATCAATAGAATGGTTAGGAAATTCTTCCTTAAAGCGGATTACGACCCTTCTTTGGAATCGTTCCTACAAAGCTTTATCAGCATTGGTCTAAAACTAATGCTCTTCGTCCTTGTAATTACACAGTTGGGTGTACAATCTTCCTCTTTGGTAGCCATCATCGGTGCCGCTGGCCTTGCCGTTGGTCTGGCCCTACAAGGTTCCTTGGCCAACTTTGCGGGAGGAGTCTTAATATTACTGTTCAAACCCTTTAAAGTAGGTGATTTTATCTCAGCACAAGGTGTAGACGGCACTGTTAAGGAGATTTCAATCTTCACCACAAAAATCAGTACGTTTGGAAATCAGATGGCGATAGTACCCAATGGACAATTGTCCAACAATAATATTATTAACTACAATACCCAAAGTACCAGAAGAGATAAAATTGCGATAGGCATTGGATACAGCTCCAATATTAAACTGGCAAAAGAAATATTACTCGAAATCTGTGCTGAAAATGCAAATATCCTAAAAGATCCAGCGCCTGAAGTTTATGTAGCCGAATTGGGGGATAGCTCCGTTAACCTTTCCTTGCGATTTTGGGCACGAAACGATGTTTTCTGGGCCGCTCACTTCCATGTTATGGAAGAACTAAAAAGTAGGTTTGATGCTGCCGGAATAGAGATTCCATTTCCACAAAGGGTTATACACAACGCGAAGTCCTAGGCTTTTTTACCTTGCAACATAAAATCCTTTAAATAATACGGTTCAAAGTAAGCGATATTTTCAAATTCGCATGCTTTGAACTTTTTATAGGATATTTTTCCCATTTCCAGAGCCGTAGGCAATGTGGATTCGTAATTAAAATTGGGATGTTCCAACAACGCCCTACATTTTTCTGCACCGTCCCCGATCAATAAAACTCTTCCCCGTCCCGCATATTCCATAAAGCTCTCTTTTTGAATTATTTCAGCCTTGGTCTCCCTTATGTTATTACCATCTGCATCGAAAACTGTGGAATACACCTCCATTCTCCTAGCATCCAGCAGGGGTATAATAAAATCGTACTTTTTACCAAGTCCCTGCTTGGCCAAACTTTCCAAGGTGGATACCGAGATTAGAGGCAGGTCCAATGAAAAACAAAGTCCTTTAGCTGCTGATACCCCAATGCGTAAACCGGTATAGGAGCCAGGGCCCTTGCTTACGGCAATTGCGGATATATTCTTAAAAGATAAGGAAGCTTCTTTCAAAGCTTCCTGTATAAAAACATGTAATTGTTCCGAATGCGAATAATTGGGGCTGTTATCCTCCTTTAATATAATTACCTCCCCATTCTTAGCAATACTCACCGAACAATTCGTGGTTGCGGTCTCTAAATTTAAAATCATAGCCATAATAGACTACAAATATAGTTTAATCCAATGTTATAGGTAACCCAAAATAAAACTCCAATACCTTTAACCTAAAAATATAATCGTATTTTGTTCTTATCAATACTGCCTCTGCATCGTCTACCCTGGATTGTGATTGACTAAAATCGAAGGCGTTCATTAAGCCTACATTAAACCTTTCTCTAGAATAGTCATAAGCCAACCTCCTAGCCTCCAATGTTTTCTGTGCCGCTTCGTAGGCTTTGGAAAAACTCTTTACATCTACATATGCCTGATTTATATTGGTTTCCAAATCCAATTTATCTTGTTTTAACTGTAGCCGTGACCTTTCTACCCCGATCTTGGCCCGTTTAATATTGTTCTTAACACTAAACCCATTAAACACGGGGATATTTAACTGCAGTCCGTAGGCAATACCATCGGTTAAATACAACTGGTCGGCAAAAGAGATTCGGTTAAAAGTTGATGGATCTCTGAATTCACTTGAATAGCGCGTTCCATAATTAAAGAAAGCTCCCAAAGTAGGATAAACAGCCCCTTTGGCTATATCCAAATCCTTTAATGCCAAATCTACGTTTGATAAGGAGAATTTTATATCATTCCTAAAGGTAAGTGCCTTGTCAAAAATTGTTTTAGGGGAGTTATCCAAAATATTGGAGGGAGGAATGTCAAATTCTTCTTCCGCAATGTCAAAATTTTCGTAATCGGTTATTTGTAGCAATTGTGCCAGGTTGATTCTTGAAATCAACACTTGATTTTCACCATTTACAATTTGTTGTTCCTGAGTAGCAGCAGTGGCTTCAATTTCCAATAAATCACCTTTAGGTACAACTCCTGCATCCACCAGCTCCTTTGTCCTTTTCAAATCCTGACCGGTAACGGCATATTGCGCCCTAAAAACTTTAAGGGACTCCTTATTGGACAAAACCTGAAGGTAGGAATTAGCCACAGCCAGCATTATATCGTCCTTCAAATTATCCAGCCTATATTGATTGGCCAAGGCGTTAAGTTTAGCCCTATTTAACCTATGAATATTCCTTAGTCCGTCAAATATATTGACCGAGGAACTAAAGCCTCCAGATGCCGTTGTTACCGTTCCTGTAACTTGTTGGTTTCTGGATTGGTCTAAAACGAGTCCTGAATTACCAGAGAGACTTGCATTTACATTAAAATTGGGCAACATATCGCCTATAGCATCCGATTTATCTATTTTGGCATTTTCAAGATCTAGTTCATATTGCTCTATGGTCAGGTTATTTTCAACTGCGTAGTACACACATTCTTCCAAGGTCCATTTTTTTTCTTGGGCGGTAATTATGCCACTACAGAAAAGAGACAACCCTATAATAATCTTAATTTTCATGTTTTGATTGTTTTTTGATTGATATTCCTGCTTAATTCCCTTCTGCCGATTCACCATCTTCTTCCGTGCCCTTCTTTATAGGCTCTGTCTTGTTCCAAACCTTTACCTTGTCATCTTTGGTTATTCCAGAAACAATTTCCACATTTACTCCGTCCGAAATCCCTATCTCAACATCCTTTCTTTCAAATTTTTGCTCTTCCACAGTACCAACGGCTATCTCCACAAAGGGCTTATCCGTTATTTTATCAAATTGTAGAAGGGCCTCGGGAATTACCATTACACTGTCTTTCTTTTCCAACACCAAAGAGGCATTGGCGCTATACCCGGCACGAATTAAAAAGTCGTCATCAACGGTTACGTCCCCCTCTATCTTAAACTGGACTGCACCAGATTCCTCTATACCCTTTGGGGCAATGAACCTAAGTTTGGCGTCGAACTTTTTATCATTGATGGCTCCCAGGCTAATTTCCAAGGGCATTCCCAATTTCAATTTTCCAACTTCACCTTCATCCACCTTACCTTCAAAAATCATAATGCTCAAATCGGCAATGGTTGCAATGGTAGTACCGTCGTTGAAGTTATTGCTCTGAATTACCTGATCTCCTTCTTTCACAGGAATCTCCAGTATGGTTCCTGAAACGGTGGCCCTAATATTGGTGTTCGCAGTAGCGCTACCTCCAGCCGATCCATCACGGATGATCTGGTAATCGGATTGTGCATTCTGCAGTTCCAATTTTGCTTGATCAAATCTCAATTGCTGGGTATTAAAATCTTGGGAGGATATTACTCCTTTATCAAATATGGACTTGTTCCTATCGTATTCAATCTTAGTGTTGTTCAAAGCTATTTCAGCGTTTTTCACACGGCCTCTGGCCTGGTTCAGGGACTGTTCATTAGGAACCACCTTTATTTTAGCAATTAAGTCGCCTGCTTTTACCTCAGCGCCCTCTTTCATCAAAATTTCATCAATGATACCAGAAATCTGCGGTTTTATTTCCACTTCATCCTCTGGTACCACCTTACCTGTTGCCACAGTTTTCTTTTGAATATTGGCCGTGAACGGATTTTTTGTCTCGTAGGTAATTGCCGACTTGCTATTGGACTTAACAAAAAAGGCCGCCGCCCAAAGAGCTCCAAGCACTAAAACTCCTATTAGCACATATTTTACAATCTTATTCATTTTACTATATATTTATTTGTATTGGTTTGTTTATTCTTCTCTTAAAGCATCTATTGGTTTTATACTTACGGCACGTTGGGCAGGTATAAGGCCGATCAAAGTACCTAGAACTACCATAATTGCCAAAGCCCCTAAAACATAAGGTATAGGCACGGTAGGATTGGCATAGGGGAAATCCATGCCCTGGGTCCACTTATTAATCAAGCTTAACACTCCCGCCCCAAGAATAATTCCCATGACCCCGGCTATCATCGTTAAAAACACCGATTCCAAGATAATAAGGGATCTAACTTCCCTAGGGGTAGCTCCAAGAGCACGTCTAACCCCAAGTTCTTTGGTCCTTTCCTTGACAGAGATCAATAAAATATTCCCGATTCCTATAACTCCCGCTAAAATAGTGGCTATACCCACAACCAAAGACATGAAGGTCAACCCCTTTGCAAAGCCGACAATTCTATTAAAGATTTCCCCTAGGTTAAAAGATCCAATAGCCCGATCATCTTTTGGATTCACATTATGAATTGCCTTTAGAATCGCCTTTACATTTTCTTCAACCTTAATAACATCCGCATCATCATAGGCTGCAATGGCAAACCAACCCACATTTTCCCCCGTATTATATAATTTTCTAAAGGTTGTAAAGGGTATATAAATATCGGAATCACTTTCAAATCCACCTCCGGGCGTAAACTTATGCACCCCCACTACCTGGAAGAACACATTATCTATTCTGATATAATTGCCTATGGGGTTTTCATCAATTTCGAACAACTCCTTTTGGGTACGTTCCCCAATTACACATACCTTTCTGGCACCATCAATATCCTCGTCATTAATAAATCTACCATCATCATATATTTTCTTGGTAGCTATTTTGGTAGAAATAGGATAATCGCCATAGACCGCATAATTCCCGGACTTCCCTCCCCTAATAATTTGGGCCGGGCCACCTCCGAATACACCCTTTACGTTTCTTGGGGCGATATATTGAATCTCCGGAATCCTATTTTTTAGAATACTCACATCCTTCAATTTAAGTTGTATCTGTCTTCCGGTTTTAAATCCTTTATAAGGCATGCTGGTGCTTTGTGCCCAGGTGAACATACTGTTCATAGCCACATTTTGAAATTGCTTTTCAAAACCATTGTCCAACCCTTTAGCTGCACCGGACAAAACGATATAAATAAAAATTCCCCACAACACGCCTATCACCGTAATAATGGTCCTAGTCCTATTTTTACCAATAGAACCAAAAATCTCCTGCCATGTATTGCTGTCAAATAAAAATCCCATATTATTCGTCTCTTAAGGCTTCAATTGGTTTTATATCCGCAGCTCTTTTAGCCGGAATATACCCCGCAATGGCTCCAAACAGTATCAAAACTAATGTTGCACTAATGGCCATTGTAATATCTATATAGGGATTGGTTATAAAGTAGTCCTTCAATTTTTCGCCCAAGGAATTCAAAATAAAAACTCCAAGAAGCATTCCCAGAAAGCCTGAAATAGTGGTAATAAAAACCGATTCCAAAAGGATAGAACTAATGACCGACTTCGGTGTTGCCCCCAATGCCTTTCGAATACCCAATTCCTTGGTGCGCTCTTTGACTACAAAAACCATAATATTACTGATACCTATAATACCTGCTATAATGGTTCCAAAGGCTACAAAGGCAACTATAATCTGTAAGACCCGTGCAAATTGTTGCTGTTGCTTTAATTGGTCCGCAACATTTCTAATAAAGACGCCACTCTGGTCATCCGGGCTTATGTACTTCTTCTCCCTAAAAAATCTATCCAGGCTTCTATCCAAGGCCATGGCTCCGGCATAACCGATTTCTGGCTTAAAGGCCACAATTATCTGGTCTATTTTATCGTTGTTTTTTTCAATCAACTGTCTTGTCGTATAGGGCATATAGATCAATCGCTCCTCATTATCCCCCCCATCATCTTGAAAAACACCGATAACCATAAAAGCACTCCCTGCCACATCTATATATTCGCCCAAGGAATTTTCACTTCCAAAAAGATCATTTTCTACCAGCCTTCCTATGACAACATATTTCGTACTATTCCTTATATCTTCCTCATTTAAAAAACGACCCTTCATCATTATGGTCTTTTCGGCATATTGATGTGCTGGACCAACCGCTCTGGTAGTATAGTTATTGGATTCGCTTTTATATTTTACCAAGCCACCTCTAGAAATTCTTGGTGTGGCGTAATCAATGAACATAGCGAAGTTTTTATTTATGTCCGCCAAATCACTGTTGTCAAACTCAATGGCCCTATTGGATTTATATCCTTTATACGGAACGGTGGTTCTTCCTGGAAACACGTATAGTACGTTGGTGGCATCATCCCCGAAAAACTCCTCGAAAGTATTTACCAAGCCGTTTCCCATTCCAAACAGAACAACGAAAATTAAAATGCCCAAAGCAACGGTAAATCCGGACAGAAAGGTCCTTAGCTTATTCTTTTGGATTGTCTCAAATATCTCCTTCCAATTATCCCTACTAAACATACTGGGAAGCCCTAATCTGGGTTATTTTCTTGTCCTCAACAATAACCCCATCCTTTAAATGCACAATCCTTTTGCACATGTCCGCTATGTCCGGCTCATGGGTAACTATAAGTATGGTATTGCCGGCGTCATTAATTTTTTGAATAAGGTCCATTACCTCGTAGGAGGTTGTGCTATCCAAGGCTCCTGTAGGTTCATCTGCCAATAGAACTTTGGGCTCCGCTGCCATGGCCCTGGCTATAGCTACCCTTTGCTTTTGCCCTCCGGACAATTCACTGGGCAAATGATCCGCCCACTCCCGCAAACCTACTTGCTCCAAATATTTTAAGGCTTTTTCCTGCCTTTCTTTCCGCCCAACTTTTTGGTAATACAGGGGAAGTGCTACATTCTCCATGGCACTTTTATAATTGATCAAATTAAAGGATTGGAAAACAAAACCCAAAAACTTGTTCCTGTATTGGGCAGCCTTAGTTTCGTTCAGGTTTTTAATTGGTACTCCGTCCAGGGTATAGGACCCCTCATCAAGCACATCCAACATACCCAATATATTCAAGAGAGTGGATTTACCGGATCCTGAAGATCCCATTATGGCTACAAGTTCACCTTCTTCAACCGAAAAGTTAATACCTTTTAATACGTGAAGGGAATTGCTTCCCATTTTATAGGATTTATGAAGATTTTTTATTTCTATCATGTTTTGTTGAATTAGGTGAGGTTCCTGAAAATACGAATATATGACCGACTATGGGTATAGTTGTTACAGTTCAATATGTTAAAGCTGTGTTAAAAGAGTCTAGGTGCCCAAGGCGGCAGGTTTTATTTCGTTCCAAATTTTTATTTCATCGTCCGCCTTAATTCCGTTTAGAATTTGGACATAAATTCCATCACTTACTCCCAATTGAATCTCCCTGCGTTCAAATTTCTGACCACCTGTAGCTATTTCCACAAAGGGTTTTTTGGTTTCCGGGTCAAATTGAATCAAAGCTTCCTTTACCGCTAAAACACTATCTGCCTTGGCTAAAATTATGGAAGCATTGGCACTTAGCCCCGCCCTAATAAATATGGAATCGCGCTTTTTTAAAGTACCTTTAATCTCAAATTGAATAGCTCCATTTTCCACCTTCCCCTTAGGGGCAATATAGTCCAAAACAGCATCAAAAACTGCATTCTCTATGGCTCCAACAGTAATTTCCAAGGGCAGGTTTTCTTTTATCTTGCCTACTTCCGACTCGTCTACCTTTCCTTCAAAAATCATCTTATCCACATCGGCAATAGCCGCAATAGTAGTGCCTTCATTAAAATTATTGGATTCTATAACCTGATTACCTACTTCTACCGGCACTTCCAAAACCATTCCACTTACCGTAGCCCTGATTAAGGTATTGGCCTCATTGCCATAACCTTTGGTTGTCCCGGTCTTAACTATATCAAAGCGCTTGTTGGCTGCCGCATAGGATTGTTTTGCCTGATCAGCTGACACCTCGGCCCTCTCCAGATCCACTTTGGAAATTACACCCTTGTCAAACAAAGTTCTTTGACGTTCCAAATTGCGTTTTTGGTCATCCAAGGAAATCTTGGCCTCCTCTATGGTGTTCTTTGCCTCGTTCAATGCTGACAGATTGGGAACAACCTTGATTTTAGCGATTAAATCGCCAGAGTTAACATAATCGCCCCCCTCTACAAAAACCTCTTCAATAACCCCAGAAATATTAGGTTTGATCAACACCTCCTCCAAAGGTAAAATGCTACCGGTGGCCACAGTTTTCTTTATTATTGTTTGGGTGGATGGTTTTTCGGTTTCGTAGACCACTGGGTCCTCGGCATTCTTTTGATATAGATAATACAAGGCTCCACAGCAGCTAAAAACAATAAATGTTAATATTATAACAGTAACTGACTTTTTCATTTTTATGATTTGTTTTTGATTGATTGATTTACTCCTTTTTTATATAGTTCTTCATATTCCAAACAACGGCGCTTTGATAATACATAGTCAGCTATTCCATCCTCAAAGCCTCTATGGGCTTAACCTTAATAGCACTTTGGGCCGGTATAAATCCGGCCAACAAGCCTGATACGACCAAAATATTTAAAGCCGTAATTACCACGCCAAGACTAACACTGGGATTTAGAAACATTTCTACCGGTCCATTGGTTTCCAAAAAATAATTAATAAGGTAAATGACCAAGGCTCCAAAGCTAATCCCGGCCATCCCCGAAATCATGGTCAAAAAAATAGATTCCATTATAATTTGAAGCTTTATGGACCATGGATTTTCACCCAATGCCCTTCGTATCCCAATCTCCTTGGTTCTTTCCTTGACCACGATCAGCATAATATTGCTTACTCCGATTACACCGGACAGCAACACCAAAATACCAACAAAATAAGCTATATAACGCATGGCCATGAATAGTCCCAATACTTTGTTGAACTCTTCAAATAAATCAAAATGACCTACTGCCCTTACATCTTGGGGATGAATTTTTTGATTTTCCCGAACTACAGCAAAAATTTGTTCCTTTAGTTGGGTTATAGACGAATTATCATTTGCGGTAATCGCCATCCAACCTACATTATTGCCCTGGTTGAAGGCTTGTGAAAAAGAGGTAAAGGGAATAAAAATTTCTTTTTGGATCTCCTCGGCATTCCCATCATTGGAATTCTTTTTATAGGTTCCTATCACCATAAAATTTACTCCTTGAATTTTTAAATAGGTGCCTATCACCTCTTCCCCAACATCATACAAACTGGCCTTGACACCTTCACCAATAACAGCCACTTTCCGTTTCTCCCCTATATCCAACTCATTTATGAATCTACCCGAAGTAATGCCCATGGGATCCTGATTGATGATATCCGGATAATCCCCGTAGACATTGAAGGCCCCAGTTTTTATTCCACGGACCACATTATTCACTCCATTAAATCCACCCAATTGATTTCTTGGTGAAACAAACCTGAGATTGGGGACGTTTTGCTTAATGGCCTCCACATCTTCCAATTTAAAATAAAAACGTCTTCCTTTTGGCAAACCTTTGTAGGCCATGGAGGTACTCTGAGTCCACATAAACATAGTGTTGGTAGCGATGTCACCAAAATTTGACCGTATACCGTTTTCCAACCCCTTACCGGCAGCCAATAGTACAATCAATATCAATATACCCCAAAAAACCCCAAATGCGGTTAGAAGCGTCCTGAACCAGTTGCTGGTCAACACTTCCAAAATCTCTCTCCACCGGTCTTTATTGAACATATTTACTTTCAATATTTAAAATGACTACCCTATTCATCTCTCAGTGCCTCAATGGGCCTAATGGTCGAAGCCCGCCAGGCAGGAAAAAATCCAGCTAGGGCCCCAGCAATTATCAATAGAAAAACTGTGCTAATCGCCACCCTGAAATTGATGGAAGGATTTAATACATAATCCACCTGAAGAGATGGCCCCACAAATTCCAACAGTCCCATGCTAAAGATCAGTCCCGCAAATCCGGCAACACTGGTTACAAATATTGCCTCGTGCAATATCATGCCCACAATGGCCCATGGTCTTGCCCCCAAGGCCTTCCTCACCCCGATTTCCCTGGTTCTTTCTTTTACAATGATCATCATTATATTGCTAACGCCGACCACCCCGGCCACTATGGTACATATACCAACAAACCAAAAGAAAAATTTTATTCCTCCCGTTAAATTTTGGAACCGCTTTACACCCTCTAAAGTATTAAAGGTATTAACAGCGCTTGGATCGGTTGGCGCCACCGTGTGCGCTTCCCTTAAATAGGACTTGATGTCTTCTGTGAATTTTATAGATTTTGCAAGCGTTTCTTCAAAGTTGCTGGATGGCTTTAAGGTAAAGAACATCATATTTAAATTATCGCTCCCATTAAAAACACGTTGCGCCGTACTTATTGGGATAAAGAGTCGATCTTCTTCCCTATCACCTCCCTTATCACCATAAACCCCAACTATCTGAAAATTAATACCTGATATTTTCAAAAATGAACCTATGGGATCATCTTCCCCTTTCAGCAGTTCCCGTTTGATCTTATTACTAATCATAACGACCTTGGCCACACTTTCTTCATCACCATAATTTAAATAGCGACCCTGTGAAATAAATTGATTTTCTATGTTTTGAAATAAGGGCGACACACCCTGAACGGAATAGGACCCCGATTCATTATTATAATCCACCGTTACATTTCTCAACCTAAAAAAAGGGGATTTATGTTCCAAATTGCCAGAAAATTTGGAATTGATGGATTGGTAGTTATTATTCTTCAGTTGAATGGGCCTTCCAGGATTCAATCCTTTGTATTCCTGTGTAGTTACTTGGGTCCATACTCCGATCCTATTGCTCGCATCGCTTTCAAATTCTTTGGCAATACCATTTTGCATGCCCTGCCCAAAACCCAATAGAATAACCAAAATAAAAATTCCAGAGGCTACAGAAAAGCCCGTAAGAAAAGTACGAAGTTTATTTTTCTGTATGGCATCAAAAATTTCCTGCCATCTCTCAATATCGAACATAGGACCTATGATGTTTATTGAATAAGACCCTTGAACGCTGAAATTGTTACAGTTATAATTTTAATTAAATGTTAAAATTGAAATCGCTTTTAGGCTTTCATCCTTTTGTAGATAAAGAAGAATAAACCGGCCACCAACAGGTAAGGAACGGCCATAAGATACACAATACCATTATTGATACCCTTTGCAGCAGCCTCACTCCCTTCGCTCTCCAAGACCGCTCGGCACATGGCACATTGGGCTTCTGAAAAATTTGGAAACAACAAAAATGAAATCGTTAAAATCAATACTAGGTACTTAATTTTAAAATTAGCGCGTCCTGCAATAGAAGATGATTTAGTGTACATAATAGGGAGATATCATTAAATAGACGACTACTCCGGTAACTGCGACATACAACCACAACGGAAAGGTAATTTTGGCAAGTTTCCTATGCGCCTCATACTTCTTAAGGTATGCCTTTGCATAGGTGCGCAAAACCAAAGGTATAATTACAATGGAAAGAATAATATGGGTGATCAAAATAAAGAAATAGATATACTTAACAACGCCTTCCCCTCCAAATGAAGTAGAATCCGAAGTCATATGATAGGCAACATACATAACTAAAAATGCCAAGGACAATAAAACACAGCCGGTCATTAGCTTTTGATGCAACTCCAACTTACCATTTTTAACAGCAATGACCGCAATAATCAATAAAATGGCGGTAAAACCATTTACAGAGGCATAAATGGGCGGTAAAAAGCTCAAAGGCTCCACGTTTGGCAGTTTTACCCCAAAAAGTATTGCAACCACTACTGGTATTATAACAGATACCAGGTTGATTATCTTATTGAATTTTTTTTCCTTTAACGCAATTGCATCCATTATTCTTCCAACAATTTTTTAATATCCTCTTTCAGAATTGATATTTGCTCCTTTTCCCCATGATCATTTTCACCTTCTTCTTCGGTAATGGTTCCCCGGTAGTATACAATTGGATTTCCAAAGCTATCCACCCTAGAGCGTATATAGCCATTTTTATCTACCAATGCAAAAAGGCCCGCATGTTCAAAGCCACCTTCCGCAGCTGGAACTTCAGCTGCAAAAATACTAAATCCCGTATTGGCCAAGGTATAAATATCGTTAAGGTTCCCCGTCAACAAATGCCAGTCCATATTATCTATTCCGTACTCTTCGGCATATTTCTTTAATACTTCCGGCGTATCATAATCGGGGTTTATGGTAAATGAAGCCACACCGAGATTGTCAATACCTTTAAATTCCTCTTGAATCTGCACCAAATTTTTGTTCATTATTGGGCAAATGGTTGGGCAGGTCGTAAAAAAGAATTCCACAAGATAAACCTTGCCTTTATAATCATCATTGGTGATCATTAGGCTATCTTGGTCAATAAAGGCAAAAGGGGGTACTTTTCGCTTTTCACCGTTCATTTCCACAAATGCCAATTTCTCATTAGCACCCTTCAGGTTCAACCTATCATTTTCCACCACATATCCACCTTGCACCCGTTCAATAATTCTGGGAATAAAGATTATTCCAAAAACCAGGATTACCAATGAAACCCAAACATAAGAGTATTTATTCTTTTGCATTATTTTATCCTATCAGCATTATTCTTTTTTAGGGCCATACGATATTCGGCCAATATAATCTTCACATCATCCTCCATCTTATTGTTTAGGTCAGCTACCGAGGAGGTATCAAATCCATATTTGATGCCGTCATCCTCATCATCGTCCCTTCCACGTAAAACCCTTTTCTTATCAATAATGAACACATAGGGAGTACCAAGCTGATTGTCCAATCTTAGGTTTGTCTTTAGGCTATTGAACATTGCATGAATTTCATTTTCAGTCCCAAAAACAAATTTCCATTTTTCCACGTCCGCCAATTGTTCCAATTCCTTTTTCAATTCTTCCACGCCCTGCTCCGTACCTTTAGGCATTATCATGACAAATTGAAAATCCTCGAACTCGTTAAAGCGCTTGTAAATTTTTTGGTTTAAGTTAAAGGCATTGCCTTTTTTGCTTTCCACATCTTTCCCAAGAAATCCGAGTACCGAAATCTTACCTTCCAAGGAAATATCGTTCGGGGCAAAATCCAATTCCGAAACATTCTCGGTCAAAGTTGCCAACTTACCAAAGTTTGTAATACCTGTAGCGAAAAAAAGGTATATCACAATGGGCAAGACAAATAGGGTTATCAGTACTATTGCTTTCTTCATCTAATATATATTAGCTTCCAAAATTACAGTTTGGTTAAAAAACATATTTCTCCCCTGTAAAATCAGTATAAACCGAATTGGTGCAAAAATAAAAAAGACGGTTGTTATACCGTCTTTTTAAGCTGTTAATTATTCGTTAGAAGTTCCACTTAACAAAACCGTCAGTGTAAACGTGGTATATATAATCTGCCTCAAAGAGAAGGATAAAAATAAGATAGGCCACCAAGAATATAGGGGTCCAAACAATGGCTCTTCTCAAAGAGCTCTTCTCGTCCCTAAGGTGCATAAAGTCCCAAGCAATATAATAGGCCTTAACCAATGTTAATATAATGAAGATCCAATTCAAAACCTTCATTCCCAAGAAATATGAATGAGTCAATGCCTCAGGCTTAGCAATCCCCAACCCCACTTCAACTATAGTCACCAAAGTTAGGAATATTAATACACCCCATATTTTTTGGGTGTTGGACTTAAATTTCAACAGACCTCTAAATATTTCGAGTTTATGTTCGTGTGCCATTTCTAATTATATTTTTAATGTATACTTTTAATGATAAATAATAAATCCCAATAAACTATACCAAGTAGAAGAAGGTAAATACAAATACCCATACCAAATCTACAAAGTGCCAGTACAATCCAACTTTTTCCACCATTTCATAATGTCCCCTTCGCTCATAAGTACCAAGAATAACATTAAAAAAGATAATACAGTTGATTATAACACCGGAAAAAACGTGAAAACCGTGAAATCCAGTGATAAAGAAAAAGAAATCGGCGAACAACCTACTGCCGTACTCATTGCGCACCAGATTGGCCCCTTCCACTACAAGAACAGCATCATTTAGTTTTTTCAAGGTTTCATCCCTTGTCAAAACAGTTTTGTGACCATCTTCATTTATTAATTCGGTACGAATAAGGACATTCGGATTGGACTTCACCCCTTCAGCTACTTCGTTTAAGGAATAACTTGGTAAGCCCTGGCCTTCGTAGTACCAAACTCCGTTTTTCTTTTCATGATCTACCCTCTCATCTGGAATTGTTTCCGCAAAATCGCGTAAAGCCAGACGTTCTCCTGAATCTGCATTAACAAATTGCAAGATTCTACCACCTTTGGTTTCCAAAGCACCAAAATCACCCTTTATAAAGGTAGCCCATTCCCATGCTTGTGAACCTACGAATATAGCTCCCCCAATTATAGTAAGGAACATGAACCAGATCACCTTTGTCTTTTGTAATTTATGTCCGGCATCAACAGCCAATACCATGGTCACCGAGGACATAATCAAAATAAAGGTCATGAATGCCACGTAATACATAGGATAATTCCCATGAAAAAACGGAACGTGTGTAAACACCTCATCGGCAATTGGCCAAGTTTCTATAAACTTAAATCTCGAAAAACCGTATGCAGCAAGAAAGCCAGAAAACGTCAAAGCATCGGAGACAAGAAAAAACCACATCATTAACTTTCCGTAACTAGCGCCTAGAGGTTGATTTCCCCCACCCCAGACATTTTCTTCTGTACCCGTAGTAACCGTAGAATCCATATAACAATTATAGCGTTAATAAAATTTTCACAAATTTACATTTTTTTCGGCTAAACAAAATTTTTGCCTTTTAAAAATGGCAAAAAAAACCCATTCTAAATAAGCATGCCGGTATTACCTTCTAATAACCAAAGAAATAGGCCTTATTTAGCTTACGAAATACATGAACAGAATTAAATAAACCCAAAGAATATCCAAAAAATGCCAAAATGTAGCTCCAAGTTCCAAGCCAAGCATTTCCTTGGAAGAATACTTATTTCGCAAGTGATTGGCAATAACTACCAAAAGAGAAATAATCCCGGCAACTACATGCACAATATGCACAGCAGCTATTAAGAAAACGTAAGACATTTTAATATTACTTGTAGGACCGGTAAAATAGTACCCATTGGCCACCATCTGGGAAAATCCATTAAATTGAAGTACTACAAATGCAATACCCAAGCCCAAAGTCAACAACAACCAATTGGTACACTGCTTAACCTTATCTTGCTTGATGGCTTTTTTGGCCATAATATAAGTTATACTACTTATAATTATAACAATAGTGCTAACCAAAAACGAAGATGGCAAAGCCAAATCCTTGATCCAATCTTCCCTAGAACTACTAACTATATAGGCACTGGTCCAACCTGCAAACCCCATAAGTAAGCTAACAATTCCGAACCAGAGCATCATCTTTTTCGCCCTATCGTTCTTTTCTTTTCCTGTACCTTGAGTTAAGTCCATCCTTATTAAATAAATTTATCCATTACGTATACCACCTGCATCAAGGTGATATAACTTACACTAGCCAACATTAATTTCCTTGCGGAAACATTATCCCTTTTTTCATATAATCTAAAAGCGAAGAATAACATAACCAATCCCATTAAAAAGACGATTACCGCAGCAACAAGGGATAATTGCAATCTTCCTGTAAAACCAAATACCGGAATCACTGAAATGATTATCATCCATATGGTATACATAATTATCTGCAATGCGGTACCCTTATCCTTTTTACCAGTGGGAAGCATTTTAAAACCTCCTTTTTTATAGTCCTCATCCAACATCCAACCCAAAGCCCAGAAATGTGGAAACTGCCAAAAGAACTGTATCATAAACAATGTCCCTGGTTCTATCCCAAAATTATCTGTAGCCGCTACCCACCCCAACATAAAGGGAATGGCACCTGGAAAAGCCCCAACAAAGACAGCTAAGGGAGTTATAGTTTTTAATGGCGTATATACACTGGTGTACAAAAAGATGGAGATCGCTCCGAACATGGCCGTCTTGGGATTCAGGAAATACAAAGCCACTATTCCCAAAATTGTCATCAGCACTGCAATGGTCATAGCCGTGTTAACAGACATTCTCCCTGCCGGTATAGGTCTGTTCTTGGTACGACTCATTAACGCATCCAAGTCTTTTTCTATAATTTGATTATAGGCATTGGAAGCACCCACCATACAATATCCGCCAAACGCCAAAAGAAGAACCGATAAAAAATTAATTTCAATAGCACCAAGAAAATACCCTGCTATGGAAGAAAAAACTACACTGACTGCTAGCCTTGCTTTGGTAATTTCTTTAAAATCAGAAAAATATACCGCTAAAGAGGTACTTTTTACTGAACTGACCGCCGTTTTCATTTACATTTTTTAAAGGGATCGCAAAGATACACCTCATTGGAATTTTTTGCAACCAAATAAACATGTTTATCTTAATTAACGGTCAAAGCAGCATTAATTCCAAATAATAATATATCGTCAAAGAATTTATAATTTCCATTCTTTGACATAATTGGCCATAAATTATAGGGAATAAAAAAATCCCGAGCCAAGGCCCGGGATTTTAAATATAGTGATGATTCCTATCTTATTATTGTAATTTAAAGGTAATTGGAATACTAAATGGAACACGAACAGCTCTACCTCTTTGCTTTCCTGGGGTCATCTTAGGCAATTTACCAATAATCCTTGCAGCCTCTTCCTCCAAGTTTTTATCAGGACCTCTCATCCTTACGTTCCCGATACTTCCATCCTTTTGGATAACGAACATTACGTTAACCCTTCCTTGAACTCCCATTTCCTGGGCAATTTCTGGGTAACGGAAGTTTTTACCTATGTGCTTTTGCATCATTGAGTTAAAACAATCCCTTAACTTACTTTTTGGCTCGTTTTCACAACCTGGAAAAATTGGAACATCCTCGATAACCGCGAAAGGAACATCCACATCTTCCTCAATCTCTTCAACTTCAACATCAGCAACTTCTATCACTTCTTCCTCCTGGCTAGTTTCAGTAGATTCGATTACAGTTTCTTCAACTTCCTCCTCATCCTCAACAACCTCGATAATCTCGGGAGCAGCTGGTGGCGGTGGTGGCGGCGGTGTCTTAATTTGCTCGGTCATTGGAACTTCTTCGTCCAAAGTATCCTCCACATTCATGGTATAATCAAAATTGTTATCATCGTCATAGGTCTTCCATTCAAAAGCTATGTACGTCAACAGCATAACCAGCACAAGACCAATAACGAAATAAAGTCCGCTATTTCTTGTTAAATCTGCCTTAGGATTCTTTTTAAGTTCCATAATTCTTAATTTTTAATGTTCGCTAATTTATATATTTATTTTATCTGTTTAAAACTTTTTGTTAAAAAAAATACAAATAAATTTAAACAGTGCATTGGGTTCCAAACATCACTTTCATTTGTTACTACAGGCGCCGATCAAGGCCACAATGTGGATTCCACACATCTTCAATTACATTTGACTAAGAACCAGAAAGTTACACCCCTTAATTTGAAATACTTCCCAAATTACTCAAAAAAATATTATTTCAACCACTTTAAAGAAGTTTTTCCAGAGAACATGTACTTTACTGCAAAACTTCCAAATAAGGCCCCAGAGCTATTCGCCAAAACATCCAACAAATCGGGATCTCTATCAATCGTAGCTACACCTTGCAATACCTCAATAACTATACCATAAACTACAGCGTATATAATTATTTTTACCAAGGCTTTTCCCAAGGGAATACTCCTACGATCTATTTCCCTAAAAGACAAACATCCTAAAACGGTAAACCCAAAATAAAAAGTAAAATGCACCAGTTTGTCGAAATGGGGAATAGCTATTGAAGGAATACTTTCTTCTTCAAAAGAAAATAAGCTGAGCAGTGTAATGAACACCACCCAGCTTATAAATACTATAGTAAAAAAATATTTTTTAAGCACCCACGAGTTCTTTGTAAGCCGCATCACTAAGCAAACTCTCTATTTCGGACGAATCATTTATTTTAATTTTAATGATCCAACCTGCACCGTAAGGGTCTGTATTCACCTTTTCTGGCTCATCCTCTAGCGCCTCATTAAAAGCTTCTATTTCCCCACTTAAAGGAAGAAAAAGATCTGAAACTGTTTTCACGGCCTCAACGGTTCCAAAAACCTCATCCTTATCCAAGGTTTCATCCAAAGTCTCTACTTCTACATAAACAATATCCCCTAGTTCGCCTTGGGCAAAGTCTGTAATTCCCACTATAGCGGTATCGCCCTCTATTCTGACCCATTCATGGTCTTTTGTGTACTTTAAATCTGAAGGTATATTCATTATCTCAATTTGTTAAGGAAGCAAATGTAAAAGAATATCTCTTGTTAATCAAAAAACTCATTTAAACTTTTTCACATACTTAAAAGTATCATCCTTTCAAGTACCTTTTCTTTTCTGGGCAAGATTAGTTCCCGAAATTATACCTTAAGGTAAAACCTGTATTTATGGAAGTTTGTGGAAATGCCGTTGAAACAGCAAATTTGGAAAACGAATGATCGTAAAAGAACAGTGCATTTAAACTTTTGCTCAAGGCATAATCTGCCACAAATTTAACGGACACCAAATTTTGTCCTGAAGTAATTTGATTGTTATCAATATCCAAGTTTCGAATAATGGTAATATTGTCTCTTAGGGTTACGTCAGCCTTAAGATTTAAATCACCCTTTAAGCGTTGCTTCTCCCCTCCAATATTAGTTACAAATTTCACATCCTTGAAACGATAACCAAGTCCAACCGTATATTCCTTCCCATTGATCTCTGTCATTAAATTGTTATCAAAACTCAAGGACAATGCCCTATCCGTTCGAATCTCCGCAAGTATACTAAGCGAATTTTGCATTTCGAAATCGACCTTCACCAGCGGATTAAACTGATCAGTTAACACAACATTGTTCATAATGTTCACTGGCAAGAAATCCTGGGTTTCCGGGTTTATGGGTTCCATTCCCTCATTGATCAATTGGGTACGCGCCAAATTGGTCTGAAAAGAATTTATACTGTAGGCCGACCTATATCCGTGGCTTATTGAAAAACGCTTGAATTTTTTCTTGAACCAAGGATTACGCATTAACCCTGTATATTTAATATTCCAGTTAGGAATTGGAATGTCCCTAAAAGCATCCAAACTTACCTTATTTGGATCCTTCCCTGTATATGCAGCAAAAAAGGCCGGTAACAAAACGTCCTGACTTGTCTTACCATATCTTTCCGGAAAACCATCAGCATCTACCTCACCGGTATCATGGTTCCTTTCCGACACAATTCTATTGGCTACCGTTATCCGATTTTGTTTGAAGGTTTCAAAATTATCTGAATTAAATTCATCACCTTGACTGAAGACCGTGCCAATCATTAAAGTCGAAATACTAAAGTTGCCATAGTTATTCCCCAGTAAATTCACATATTCAAATGCACTATTGCCCATATCCTCCACATTAAAGGTCTCCTGATAACTCTCGGAAGATTGCCTATCCGCTACAAGATCAATGGTTAAATCCCGCGTTGGTTGGGCTGTGGCGGTTATATTCAACTGTTTATTGGTATTTTCTATATACTGCTGGTTAAACTCAGGAAAAGTGGTCAACCATCCATTCTTTGCCGCCTCAAACCTAACATCGGCCTGACTACCAAAAACAAATCCTATGGTTGGCTTTGCGGTACCTATAAAACCGACCGACCTAGTATAACCGGGTAATACCTTACCATTATTTTGACTATAAGTTACATTTACCCGTTTCACCATTGTCAACACATCCACAAAGGCATTATACCCGGCACTAGTCGACTTTTGAGTCTCTTTACTATTTTCTTTTGATGCTGCGTTGCCACCTTTGTCCAAACGAACCGGTTTCTTAGCGGCACTTTTGGTATCCTTTCTGCCCAATCCTAGAAAATCATAGAATTTCTGCATGGTCAAGGAGGCCGTTAAATTATGTGTACTGGCATTCTGTACCGTATTGATATCCTCTCCGGCCACTTCGTTCAAAGCATCCCCTCCCCTTTGCCAATCAAAATTACTGGTATAGGTATATTGGGCATTTATAAAACTGAAAGCGGGAATTTTGTTCAATGGCAATTCGTAATTCAATTGCATCTCTTGGGAATGTCTATTGGGTTCTCCCAAATCAAAAAATCCGTCCCATAGTCCCAAAGCCTGGTTAATTTCCGAGTCCGAATTTCCATCTTCCTCAAAATAGTTCCTAATTATATTATTATTGGATGCCGTAAGGTTTAACCGCAAGGATTTTGTTAGGCTATAATTGATAGCATACTGCCAATTAAAAAGATAATTTCTTTGCTGCAGAAATGGCAAATCCAATTTTTCCACCCCAGGCTCAAAAACATCCCTGAACTTTTGTTGGTTAAAAGAGCGGTTTATATTGGATTGCAACGAAATACTGGCAGGCAAAACATTCAAATTTAAATCTTTCAGCCATTTCCAATACTTACCAGTAAACAAAGAATCTTTCTTCGCAAAAGGCTCCACTGGAGCAGGTCTAAAATTATGGTTGTACACAAATCCGGTTACCACATTTTGATCCTTTAGTTCATCTATCTCAAAATCCCTATGGCTAACCTCATTATAGGAATAATTGAAGGTGAAGTTTTCTATATCGTAGAAGTTTGCTTCAGCTTCTTCCCCTCTATCCTTGCCGACCCCAATAAAATTGATACTGGTTCTCTTGGTATAATCTTCTCCCTGCTGCCTAATTGCCTCGGCATCTTCAGGTGTTTCCGCAGCAGCAATACGATCTTCCAATTTAAGATCATCATAGACAGGGTCGAATTCCGGAGTTATCACCTGTTCGGAAATACCGTAATTAAATGGCAGTTGTATACCCCATTTTTTTGGAAACAATTGACCAATATTCACGTTGGTGACCACATCATAGGAGATGGCATCTTCACGTGCCCTTTCATTTGGCATTTGATCAATAGCACCGAATCCGGAAGTACTTTTACTACCTGTTGCGGATACACTTGCAAAATCTGCCATGTTCATATCCATTGCCGCAATCGCTGCCCAACCCCCGTTATTATCCAAACCTGAAAGTCGCAATTCATTAAACCAGACCTCTCCCCTTGCTGGAAGGTTGTCATCGTTCTTCACCCCAACCATCATACTTCGAATACTACCCAAAGAAGGGTTTCCACGAATACCGATACGCAATTTGCCAAGGGTTCTGGGATCAAATTCATTTACTTGAACCACTTCCCCATTATTTATTTCGTAATAATTAATTGTGTTTAGGGTCTGGGCTGCGATTCCGGCAGATTTCACCTTGGACAAATCGTCCAATGAAAGATCCAATTCATTAACATCTGGCCAAATTTCGCTGTCCGAACTTGTACCGTAAGGTGTTAACTGCAAGGGCAACTCTATCTGATAAAAATTTTGGGAAAAATCCGAACCAATTCTTATAAAGCCTACCAAAGGAGTCTCATCGTTGGCATAATCGGTTTCTACAATCTCTTCCGCATGCATAAACATTTTTAAACGTTTATACTGCCTAACATCAATATTCAAATTTTTAAATACCCCTCTGGAATCACGAGGTTCCAAATTCTCGACCACAAACGACAATGACTGCTCATTCTGTCTAATAATGGTATTGTTATTGTTCAGTCTTTCACGCTGCACTCCTGGAGGCAATACATATGGAATTGGAGTTCTGTTCGCATTTTCTTCAATATTAACAGCGTTCACATCCACCAAAGTACCATCGTCCGTTGGGTCGCCGTCCACTTCTGGTTGTAAAGATTTGGTATAAGTACGCCAATCTCCACGTACCAGATCCAAAGTAGCAAAACGCAATACCACATTACTGGAAAACCCCGTAAGGTACATCCTCATAAAGCTTATAGATCTAAAATCGGTTATACCACCTTTGGCATCCGTAAAATCCGTTAAAGGTATCTTATACTGAATCCAACGCTCGTTCAAGGTATTACCATTGGGCAAAGATCTGGTAACCCCTTCTTTTATGTCCGTTACATACTTATCATTAATAGTGGTTCCTGGCTTAATATTTATACGATATTCAAAATAACTGTTTACCGTATTCATGGTTCCATCCCTATCTATATCCTCTACATCGGGCAAGGTTGTGGACCCTCTATTTGAATCGCTCAATTGCACTGGAGAGTTACCATCAGGATTATTATAATTTAAATATCGTTCCAAAATACTCCCCTCCCTGTTCAGGAAATACTCATAATTATCCAATGCAGGATCCTCCGCAGGACCATTATAGGTTATTCCTCCCTCAAAAGTATAGGTAGCCTCATCGGCGTCACTTAAACCGTCAAAACCAATATCCTGCAACCCTCTGTTGTTCTGATCGGCATCAAAAGCATATACAAGGGACTGGGTTGCTGGAACCTTTCCCCAATTTGTTTTATAGGTAAGATCATTGGAAACTGGATTTACTGGTAAACCGTTTTCATACTGCTTTCTTCCATCGGGCAGGATATCCTCTGATATATTTCCCAGGTTAATCACCAAATCACCTGAACTTGTTGCTATGCCATCCACATAGGGATCCAATACCCAAAACTGAACATATTCCACGTTGGACTGCTCAAAATTGGTACTACTTAAAGACCTCATTATCCCCGCCCATTTATCCTGCGGCTGTTCCGCTGTAAAATTAGGGTTTGCATTGTAGGGCCCCTTAGAATTTGGATAGTATGCAATATCCAAGGTGTTTTGTGCCAAGGTCTGGCCTTGAGCTACATCCTGGTTAAAAACATCCTGTATATAGATTCTTCTAGTTTCGTTAGTGGATATATCATCATCACTCAGTGCAGATGGCCGCTGATTGGAATAAAAAATGGGATCCACGGTATACCAAGCCATTTTAGCCCTTCCATAGCCAGATTCCAAGCCATTGCCACCCGTCATGTATTCCAAAGGCGGACTGGCCATGGACCATCCAAGGAAGGATCGGATATCAATTAGCGATTGTGCACCCTCAAAGTCGTCCAAATAGGTAGTGGTTTCCCCCTCAAAATCTGCATTTTTAGGTGAGCCAGGACTTAAAAAGGCAACTTCGCCCCTTACCGATAAATTGGAAGGAACATCAGTATCTATGTTTGGTAATTTATTGGCTAATCTGGTCAGAAAAGGAACTTCGGTAGAGAAATTACTATTCAATCCAAATATCGTATTGTTCACCGGTTCTATTCCATAATTGGACTTCTGGGTCAAAGGTTTCTCGTTCAGATTCAACAAAGTACCACCCAACACAAAATTCTTATTGAATTGATGTTCTACATTCACACCAGTAAAACGCCGTGTTTGCTGTCCAAAAACAGCATTATTTTCAACAGAAATATTGATGGGAGTGTTGGAAGCCTCCAAACTTGGATCCAATATTTGAACTGTACCGGATTGATAGTTTACTGTGTAGTCTATGCCTTCCTGCAGCTGTCGACCACCGGCGGTAACCCTTACAGATCCTCTTGGCACATTAAAGGCCCCTATAGGAATACCATTGGTTCCCTGCGACTTATAGGTACCTTTTAGAATAAATTTGTTTTTATCAGCGTCCTGTTGTGCCGCCGCCGTAGGAAGTGCGTACATATTCCTAAAGACGTACTTTTTTTGATTGGCATTATACCCTTGATCATTATCCACATCATAGGTACCGCCCCCCAGGAGATTAAACAAGTATTCCCCAAATGGCTCCACCTTTGTAAATATTATACTTCCTGTTTGCGAGTCTATCGTAATACCTTCCACATAATCAAAAAAACCATCCCCACCATTTTGAAGATCGTTGTAGGCATTTAACCTATCCAGATTAAACACATCCAACAGTATCCTTTCCTCCAAAGGCTTCGGTGTTGTGGGCCAACCAGAACCAACTCCGGATTCAGCAGGGGTAATATAATTTCGAGGAGTGGTTTCTGTATATAAAATATTTAACTTAAAATCCTCCTGACTTAATTGATAAGCCCCAGTGGAATAAATATTCTTCATCATCAGATCCCAGATAGGATCTACAACATTGGTAATATTGCTTTTAAGCAATTTAAGTATTAAGGTATTATTGTTTACCGGAATTTCAGCACCTGGCGATACCGTTGTGGCATCCAAGCCACCATTGGCGAACTCTCCCACCTGATAGACCTCACCGTTAAATGTATATTGAAATGCAACCCCTAAAACCTCATCATTACTTAATCTCTGGTTTAAGGAAATATATCCCAATTGGGTATTAAAGGTAAAATCGCGTCCTTGTTCCAGTTTTCTGGCATTTTCCAAAATAGCATAATCAAATCCTTGATTTACAGTATATCCCGGCACATTAAAACCGGTCTGAACAGTGGCTATATCGCGAATATTCTTTGTTAGGGCTCCTCCTGAGCTTATTAACAAAGGATCGTAATCATTGGCCCCGTTTCTGGGCAAATTACCAGCAGCAGAATTATTAAAGAATCCGGCAGGATCCCCGTTGTTTTGTCCAATTCTTGTTTTACCCGGTTGCACCTCCCCCAAATCCTGGATGGCCACAACATTTCTAACATTTAAAGTTTGCTGACTTCTGTTGGTCACCCAAACCTCCAATCTGGTAATTTGGACCTGACTCCTTATATATGGATAATTTACAAGGGCTGCATCATAATTATCCCTAAAGTAATGTGCTAGAAAAAAGTGTTTGTCCTCATCATAATCCTGGGCCCTGAGTTCAAAATCGTTCACCGTACCCCCGCCTTGCGCTACTACTGTATTGCTCTGTGACCTCTGTTCCGAAAAAACTGCTGTAACCCTGGTCTTGCCAAATTGCAATTCCGTTTTCACCCCAAATAAACTCTGTGCTCCTGTAATCAAGGAACTGTTAAGGGGCATACTAACATTACCGACTTCTATTTTTTGAAGTATATCATCCTCCGATGGCGTATAGTCCAATTTTACCAAATTCTGGAAATCGAAGGTTGCCTCGGTATCGTAGTTAGCTGTAACCTGAAGTCGTTCCCCAATTTTACCTAACATACTTAGGCTTATACGTTGATCAAAATCAAAAGAAAGATTGGTACGGTTTCTAGGGGACAGGGAAGGATTATCATTCTTTTGCCAGATAACACCTAGATCCATTGCCACAGAACCTTGAGGAATTACCTCGATCGTATTGCCACCGAAAACACTTTCAAAAAAGCTATTGTTTACATAAAAGTTGGGCAACAAATTTTTTCTAGCGGCTTCACTACCCTCCTTTTTACCAGAAAAGGCATCAATTTTTTCCTTGAAATAAGATTTCATGCCTTCACGGCGTACGAGCTCCAGGTATTGGGCCGGCGTAAGGATAACGGGATAGCTAATATCAAAATCGCCAACACTTACAGTATAAATATATCTGTCCAAGTTGGCATCATAAGTATATTTTGAAACAATGCTGTCAGGGTTTTCCATTTTCAATTTCCCCAAGGCAACACCGGTTTGAAGCGTGTCTATTTCCTGCTCGTTAGTATCGTCAGCCTCTGTTTCCTGTGCAAAGGAATATTCCGTTGCACCCACGAAAACAAAGAATAGGATAGTAAGCTTAAATAATGATTTAAGATAAATTTTTGCCCCTTTTTTCAAACTTGTTATAAATTTTTAAGCGCAAATTTTATAATGTCCTCTACGCTTAGTCCAGGGTCTTGGCGAACTACCTTGTCCACAACTTTTTCAGCTTGTTTGCGAACAAATCCAAGAACCTCTAATGCAGATAACGCTTCATCTTTATTTGTATTGTTTGACGGGGCGGAAAGTTCATCAATATCGTAGACTTTTAAAACCTTGTCTTTAAGGTCCAAAATTACTCGCTGTGCCGTTTTGGCTCCAATACCCTTTATCCCTTGAATAGTTGGCACATCACCTGTGGCAATGGCATCCCTTATTTGGCCAGGAGACAAGGAAGACAACATAGTTCTGGCGGTGCTAGAGCCTATTCCAGAAACGGACAACAACAATCTAAATATCTCACGCTCGGACTTCTCCGAAAAACCGAACAAGGTATGGGAATCCTCTTTTACTTGAAGATGGGTATACAGCTGTATATTTTCCATATCCCCAATTTTAGAAAATGTGTGCAACGAAATATTTACAAAATATCCAACACCTGCACACTCGATTACAATATGGGTAGGATTTTTTTCAACAAGTTTTCCTTTTAAATGGGTAATCATTATCTATTTCTGGTTTCAGGGTTCAGTTTTCGGAACTTCTTGAAAATTGAGATACATTCAATTATTCTACTTTCGAGTTTTTGCAATTTTCCTTTTCTCCCTTTCTTGGGCATCTATAACGGCAACAGCGGTCATATTGACCATCTCGTCCACACTGGCCCCCAATTGAAGGATGTGCACGGACCGTCTTAAACCTACCATTATTGGACCTATGGAATCTGCTTGGTTCAATTCTTTCAACAACTTATAGGTAATGTTTGCCGATTCCAGATTTGGAAAAATTAAGGTATTTACTTTTTTGCCCGATAATTTGGAAAAAGGGAATTTCCCTTGGTGCAGGTCTTTATTCAGTGCAAAATCGATCTGTAACTCACCGTCTACCACCAACTCGGGATTTGAAGCGTGCAAAATTTTCACCGCTTCCCTAACTTTTGTAGCTCTAGGATGGGTAGAAGATCCAAAATTGGCATAGGACAACAAGGCCATAACAGGGCTAAAACCAAAGGTGGTGGCCACATTTGCCGTCATTTTTGCAATTTCTGCAATTTCCTCCGCATTGGGATCTATATTGATGGAGGTGTCCGCCAAAAATAACGGCCCCCTTTCTGTAATCATAATATTTACGGTAGACACTTTTTTAACGTTGGACGCTCTTCCTATTACCTCAAACACCGGCTTAACCACAGTTGGGTATGCCCGGGAATATCCAGAAATCATTCCGTCCGCATCTCCTTCCAAGACCATCATTGCCGCAAAATAGTTGCGTTCCTTCATTTTTGCTCTGGCTCCGAACAGACTAACCCCACTTCGCTGTCTGTTTTCAAAATACTTAGCGGCATAATGATTTCTTTTATCATTGGCTTCATCGGCATGAGTATCAACAACAAGAATATCGGCATCGAATTCGAGTTCCTTCATCAATTCAGCAATTACCACTTTATTTCCCAATAAAATTGGCGTTGCAATTCCTTCTTCATGGGCAATTTGAGCCGCTTTGAGGACATCCAAATGATCGGCCTCGGCATAAACAATTTTCTTTGGGTTCATTCGGGCACGGTCGTGCAACAAACGCACTATCTTATTATCGTTGCCAGAACGCTGCAGTAGCTCCTCTTTGTATTTGTCCCAATCATCAATTGGCATTTTCGCCACTCCACTTTCCATAGCCGCTTTTGCCACCGCCGGAGGAATTTCAGAAATTAACCTTGGATCAAAAGGCTTAGGGATTATGTATTCCCGCCCGAAGGTTAACCTGGTTTGTCCGTATGCAATATTCACCTGCTCCGGAACGGGTTCCTTGGTAAGATCCGCCAAAGCCTTAACGGCCGCCATTTTCATAGCTTCGTTAATTTTGGTGGCCCTAACATCCAAGGCTCCCCTAAAAATAAATGGAAATCCTAAAACATTGTTTACCTGATTAGGATGGTCAGATCTGCCTGTGGCCATAATTATATCCTTTCTGGTTTTTATGGCCAGATTATAATCAATTTCCGGATCGGGATTGGCCATAGCAAACACAATGGGATCTTTAGCCATTGACAATAACATTTCTGCAGAAACGATATCCTTCACAGAAAGACCAATAAAAACATCGGCATCTTTCATAGCCTCTTCCAAGGTATCAATTTTCCTATCCGTGGCGAACTCCAATTTTTCTGCGGATAGACTTTCACGATCACTGCGGATCACCCCTTTACTATCCAACATTACTATATTTTTATCGCTTGCCCCAAACGCCTTGTAAAGCCGTGTGCATGAAACTGCAGCAGCACCTGCCCCGCTAACCACAATACGGACTTTACTTATTTTTTTCTTGGTAAGCACTAGAGCGTTCAAAAGGGCTGCGGCCGATATTATAGCTGTTCCATGCTGATCGTCATGCATTACCGGAATATCCAATTCCTCTTTTAATCGTCTTTCTATTTCAAAGGCTTCAGGAGCTTTTATGTCTTCCAGATTAATACCCCCAAAAGTAGGCGCAATTATCTTTACAGTTTCAATGAATTTTTCAACATCGGTAGTATCCAGTTCAATATCAATACCATCAATGTCCGCGAAAATCTTGAACAACAGACATTTCCCCTCCATCACGGGTTTGGAAGCCTCAGGGCCAATATTCCCCAATCCAAGTACGGCAGTTCCATTGGAAATTACCGCCACTATATTTCCCTTGGCCGTATACTTATATACGTTATCCTTGTTCTTGGCAATTTCCAGACAGGGCTCTGCAACTCCTGGAGAATAAGCAAGGCCTAAATCCCTTTGCGTTGCATAAGGTTTGGTAGGCACTATTTTTATTTTACCGGGCTGAGGCTTGGCATGATATACTAAAGCTTCCCTTCTGGTCTTTTGCTTGCTCATATAGTGTTATTTAGAAAAACAAAGTTAACAGTATTCTTTAAAATAATAGGATTAATAAAGGTAATCTCCAGTAGTTTTATTTCTCCCTAATTTCTTACCAATCCTTTTTGGCTGACCTACCCTAACGTCCAGCCGTAATACGGATTAGGCTGCTATAGAATCAATAATTTTCAAAAAAACAGGACTTCCACCCTACTTCAGAAATTCAATATTTCTTTTAAGTCCAGAAAATTTGGTCCTTTTTACGGCCGATTTTTGGAACACCTTCTTAAATACATCTTCCGTGATTTCCTCCCAATCCTTTTTGGTCATAGAAAGTAATTCGGGATGGGGATCGAACAAAGGTTCGCGATGGGGTTTGGAGAAGCGATTCCACGGACATACATCCTGACACACATCACAACCAAACATCCAATCGTCCATTTTCCCCTTGAAATCCGTAGGGATTTCATTCTTTAATTCTATAGTAAGATAAGATATGCATTTACTGCCGTCCACAACATAAGGCTCTACGATAGCTTGGGTGGGACAGGCATCTATACAGGCAGTGCAGCTACCACAATGATCCGTTGTCCTATGATCGTATTCCAGCTCCAAATCCAATATTAGTTCTGCAATAAAATAAAATGATCCCACTTGCTGGGTCAATAGATTACTGTGTTTCCCGATCCAGCCCAATCCGCTCTTTGCAGCCCACGCCTTGTCCAACACGGGAGCCGAATCTACAAAAGCCCTGCCATTAACCTCTCCTATCTCTTGGGTAATAAATTCTTGAAGCTCCTTTAATTTGGATTTAATAATATGATGGTAATCCTGACCGTAGGCATATTTGGAAAGTTTATAGGTGGCCTCATTTTGAGTTGCTTCTGGAAAATAATTAAGGAGAAGGGAAATTACGGATTTAGACCCCTCCACCAATTTTGTAGGGTCCAAACGCTTATCGAAATGATTTTCCATATAGCCCATTTCCCCGTTCATGTTCTTATTGAGCCAATTTTCCAACCTAGGAGCTTCCTCTTCCAAAAATTCTGCCTTGGAGATACCGCATGACAAAAAACCGAGGCGTTTGGCTTCGGTTTTGATAAGTTCTGTTTGGTTTGCTTTGGGAACCATTGGCACTTAAACCTATTTTCTGATTCACGCTAAGGTACGCTTTCCGTTTCACCAAATACGATAGACTGCAATTTTTAAGACATTGCCACTTGTGCACCATCCTTGACCTCGCCATCTTAGCAATTCTAATTCCAACTATGGCAAGGACTATGATATTTATTGACTGCAAATCAAGGATAGAAGGACGTTGTCCGTGCTGCCCGTAATGATGGCCGGTAACAAAACGGGAGCACGACAATTATTGTCTTTTCGCGCCTTTCGATTAATCTCGAACATTGTGCATTTATATTTTTTTTAATCCAATGCACGACAACCCCGATTATCATGTTGTTCATTATAGCCAATATGGCCATGTATTATGTCCGCATATATTGTTGACTAAAACAAAATAAAAACCGGAGCTCCTCGCTCCGGTCCATTAATTAATTACACAAAGATACTCCACAAAATTTAAAATATGGCCACATTACCCTTTTTAGGGACGTGCCTCAAGTATCAAATTAAATGGTGTTTCGGTTGCCCTTCTAAATCTGGCAAATCCTCCGTCTATAGCTACCTGTTTTAATTTTTTTTCACCCGCTTGTGCCCCGAGTGCAAGACCTACCTCCTGGCTCAAGGAACTTGGGGTACACAACATGGTCGAAAACGAATAGAATGCCCTTCCAACAGGATTCATGTTCTCGAGCAGGCTATCGTTGGCATATGGTTCTACAATAAGACAAGTACCATCAGGTTTTAACGCCTTTACGGTATGCTTACAGGCCCCAACCGGATCACCCATATCGTGAAGGCAATCAAAAAAAGCAACGAGATCATAGTCCTTTCCAGGAAAGTTTTTAGCATTGCCCACTTTAAAAGTAATATTTTTGAGTCCGGCTTTCTTTGCATCCGCGGCCGCATGGTTGACAGATCCTTCATGAAAATCATATCCTATGAACTCGGAATTCGGGAAGGCTTCGGCCATGATTATGGTAGAAGCTCCATGACCACAACCTATGTCTGCGACCTTGCCTCCCTTTTTCAATTTATCGACAACTCCATCCAAAGCGGGAAGCCAATTTGAAACAAGGTTAGTTTTGTAAGATGGCCTGAAAAACTTCTCTGTACCACAGAAGAGACAACTGTGATGATCCCCCCAAGAAACACCTTTTCCCGATTTAAATGCTTTTTCCATGATTTCCTCATCATGATACATTGAGGAAATGGCATAATAAGCCCCAGTCATTAATACTGGACTGTTCGGATCGCTAAATACCATTGCCTGCTCCTTGGTCATTGAAAATTGTTCTTTTTCGGGATGGTACTCAATATATCCCGATGCCGCTTGGGCAGCCAACCATTCCCTTACGTACCTTTCCGAGGTCCCCGTGGCATCAGCCAATTGTTTTGAGCCTGTTGGCCCGAAATCTTCAAGGGCTTTGTAGAGCCCCAATCGGTCTCCTAGAATAATCAACGGTCCTATTGCTGCTGCACCCATTTCGGTAACCATCTTTCCCAATAATACATGTAGTTTCTCTTCATCCACTTGCATGGATATTTTTTCATTTACTTCCATAACATTTTATTAAAAGATTAAAAAATTGAGGGGAATACATAGAATTCATTGTACTCTATAAAAGCTCAAAGATGAACTTTTTACACTAACACTCAGTAAGTTAAATGAGGGGAAACATCTTCTAAATTACGAAATGTAAGTCGAAATACAAAAATTTAACACCTACAATTCCCTAAAAATAAAGGTATAAAGTTAGAGCTGGGCAAAGGTCGACAATTAATATTCCTATAAAACTTCCGCATAGGCTGGTTAATAAAAACGACAAGAAACAAAGACGTGTGGCTTCAGTTTTGATTAAATAGTGGAGATTGGCGGTTAACTCGATTTTAACTTTTGCGAAAAAAATTCCTAAATCCAAGAATGGATTGGCACCCCAAAAGCCAAGTCAGAAATTAAAAGGGCAATTACTTGGCCAATTGTGCTTCCTCATTTTCTATGGAAGCCTTAAAGCTTTTCCATAAATTAATTATCATGACTGCAATCGGCACAAACATAACAATTTGCTGCTTTGGTGATCGGGTTCAGCTTATAAAACGATACCATTTTTATATTCAATTGGGCTTTTAAAGGGTAAAATAGGATTTCCATGCAAATCGGACAGCTAAGAGCCTTCCCCTTAACTAAATATGCCTTCGGTTGATGCCTATCACTTTTCCGATTCAAATGAATTAAAATAGCCCGCCTTGGATATTTCCTTTAATTCTCCCAAGGTGCCTATAGGCCAATTCCGTTACCTCCCTACCTCTGGGAGTGCGCATTATAAATCCCTGTTGTATTAAAAAAGGCTCATATACCTCCTCTATGGTTTCTGCACTTTCAGAGACGGCAGTGGCCAAAGTGCTTATCCCCACAGGTCCTCCTTTAAACTTGTCTATAATGGTGGTTAAAATTTTATTATCCATTTCATCCAATCCGTGGGCATCCACATTTAATGCCTTAAGACCAAATTGCGAAATATCTATATCGATCTTTCCATTCCCTTTAATTTGGGCAAAATCGCGGACGCGCCTTAAGAGGGCATTGCATATCCTAGGAGTACCCCTACTTCTACCGGCTATTTCAATGGCCGCCTGTTGGGTAATTGGTGTTTTTAAAATTTCGGCACTTCGTTCCACTATAGTTGAAAGCAGTTCCGTGGTATAATATTGCAATCTGCTCTGAATTCCAAAACGCGCCCTCATAGGAGCCGTTAACAAACCAGAGCGAGTTGTTGCCCCTATCAAAGTAAAAGGGTTTAAATTAATCTGTACCGATCTGGCATTGGGACCAGATTCAATCATTATATCTATCTTATAATCCTCCATGGCAGAATACAAATATTCCTCCACAATAGGACTCAATCTATGGATCTCGTCTATAAACAAAACATCCCTTTCATCCAAATTGGTCAGTAATCCTGCCAAATCCCCAGGTTTATCCAATACAGGCCCTGAAGTCATTTTTATTCCTACACCCAATTCATTGGCCAGAATATGAGCCAAGGTCGTCTTTCCTAAGCCCGGAGGGCCATGGAACAAGGTGTGATCTAGGGCTTCCCCTCTCAAATTGGCCGCCTGAACAAATATCTTTAGATTTTCCAGCACTTGCTCTTGTCCCGTAAAATCATCAAAGGAAATGGGGCGCAAGGCTCTTTCTATATCGAACTCCTCATTCGAAAAATTATTGGCTGTGGGATCTAGGTTCTCATTCATACTCCAACAAAGATAATGGAAATTGGGATAGTTCTTCAATGAAACTAAATATAAGAATATGGGTATTTCCACCTTATAAAACGATTCCCAAATTTTTCATAATCCTTTATGGTATAAGAAAATTGAATAAAAAATAATGTAAATTCATAGTATGATAAAGACCACATATCCACCCAGCATTCTACAATATATACCGTTCTTTTTTGTAATCTGGTCTGATGACCTATTGACCGTTTCGGAAATTGCAGTTGTAAAAAAAATAATAGAAGACGACCAACACCTTTCCGAAAAAGATAGGGAGACCCTAAACAATTGGCTCAATACAGCTAAACCTCCAAGGCCTGAAGAAATAAAATCCTGGCAGCGTGCCATTTCCAATTCCGGTATTAAATTGGTAGAAGGGGACAACCACCCCTTGACTTCCTTTAGCAAGAAATTAATATCACAAAATGGGTCTGCCCATTTATTCAACGAAGATTTGTCGGCCATTGAATTAAACCTCGGTATACAACCAAATCATTATCATCATTTATTCGAAGTGGAAGTTGAACAGGAAAAAACTTCCGATTTTTACGACCCTAAAGAAATAGATCAATTATTTAAAGGCGATTTCGGCCATGAAATTGATGAATTTAGGGACAATTTAAAGGACCCCATTTTCTCATGGGAGATCATTAAGAATAAAGACATTTTTAGGGAGAAAGTATTAGCCCAAGTACAATGTTTGGCCAAAGACGGATATGGTGCAATTGCCTATCTTGAGGCCTATGGAGGAACAAACAATATGATTTTGTATGCCAACATTTTTGAAAATCTCATGTACGTAGATGGAAGCCTTACCGTAAAGTTCGGGGTCCAATTTGGACTTTTTGGAGGAAGTATAGAAAAGTTGGGAACAAAAAAACACCATGATCGATATTTAACGGATATTGGAAAAGCCGAGTTACTTGGATGTTTTGCCATGACGGAAACAGGTCATGGATCTAATGTAAGAGGTGTAAAAACAACAGCTACGTATAATTTGGAGCAGGATAACATCACCGTTCATACCCCTGGCAAGAATGACAATAAGGAATATATTGGCAATGCCCTGCACGGGACAATGGCCACGGTGTTCGCCCAATTGATCGTCAAGGGCAAAAACCATGGTGTACATGCTATTTTAGTACCAATAAGGGATAATGAACATCGTTTAATGCCAGGTGTACGTATTGAGGATAACGGCTATAAACTAGGTCTCAATGGCGTAGACAATGGCAAAATTTGGTTTGACCAAGTTAAGGTGCCCCGTGAAAACCTTTTAAACAAATACGGTGACATTAAGCAGGACGGTAGTTATTATTCTGAAATAAAAAATCCGAACAAGCGGTTTTTTACCATGCTGGGCACCCTGGTCGGAGGTCGGATTTGTGTGGCCAAAGGAGCTTTGAGCGGCGCAAAAATGTCCCTGGCCATTGCGGTAAAATACGCCCTCCACAGAAGGCAATTCAACGACAATGTGAAAGTCCAAGAGGATTTGATCATGGACTACCCATCTCACCAACTTCGACTTACACCGGCTATAGCCAAATCCTATGTATATCAGGTAACCTTGGATTCTTTAATGAAAATCTACAGTGATGAGTCTATTACCGATAAACGAAAAATAGAAACCCAAGTGGCCGGGTTAAAGGCAATTATAACCTGGTTCGCAAACGAAACAATTCAAGAATGCAGGGAAGCTTGTGGAGGAAAGGGATATCTGTTGGAAAATAGAATTGCAGATTTAAAAGCAGATGTGGATATATTTACCACGTTTGAAGGTGATAATACAGTGCTTTTACAACTGGCAGCCAAGGGGATCATGTCCGATTTTAATTCAGAATTCAATAGTGCAGGGTTTGCCGGAGTATTTAAACTATTGGGTACCCAAATAAGTGATAAATTGGTTACTATTAATCCAATGTACGCCAACAAAGTGGATAAAGAGCATCTTTACAATCCAAAATTCCATAAACATGCCTTTGACTACAGAACTAGAAGACTAACCTATTCCGTAGCCATGAGAATCAGGGACTACATTAAAAAAGGGGTGCCATCCTATCAGGCATTCTTAAAAGTTCAAACCCATTTATTAGCATTGGGAAAGGCCTATAGCTGTGAATTGGCCTATAATACCTTTATAAGGTTTACCGAAACCATAGATGACAAAAAGAACAAAGAACTCTTTCTCAAATTAGGTTGTCTCTTTGCATTGACCGAAATTAGGGAAGACGCTTCTTGGTTTCTGGAACAAGGCTATTTGGGAGGAACCAAATCAAAGGCTATACGCCAACGAGTGGAACGGCTAAGCACCGAATTTAGACCTCATATAGAAGTTTTAGTTGATGGTTTTGGGATTCCGGAACATTGTTTAACAGCCCCAATAAGTCGTTAGTTCTTTCGCCGGTAAAGCTCAGAGGTATCCAGAAATTCTTGAAGATTAATTTTGCCCTCACCAAAAACATAGGTCTTGGCCGATCCTTTGGAATTGAGATCAACCCCAGTCTTAGCCAAAACTTCGGCCGAGGGGCTACCTTCCAAATTTGCCTGAACCGTATTGGCTTCCAATCTTTTGGCTTTAAGGTCGGAATTGTCCAATAAATGCACTTGAAAAACATCAGTAAATCCTTCCAAATCGGCTTTTGAATTTCGTTGCATATACAAAACAGTGCTTTCCATAACCCCAAACAGTCTTAAATCCGATTTCTCAGCCATCCGAATATTCAAGGTATCACTGTCTATCTTAAAATTGCCCTTACTGTTATCGTTCATTGTAATCTGCATTGCATCGGCATCAACATCAATTTCCACCCTGCCAGACTCAAAAGTATTCACCTCTAGAAAATCGGTTGAAAATCGATTCTTAACAACGATATTACCTGCATTGGCAGTAATACGGTATAATTGACTAAAGTTCACCGTAATATTGAGCCTTCTCTTGGAGGTTATTTTATAGTAGGAACTAATAACAAGTGTTTCATTCTCTACCCTAAACTTTAATACATCTATTAGATTATCATCAGCTTCAATTATATATTCCTCTGTAGAAGCTGCTTGTAAGTTGATATCAAGATCATCATTTAACTCTATGGCGCTAAATGGAGGTAAGGGCTCCCTAACTTCTATAACATTCTTATTGCCTTTGATTTTGGGTTTCCGCTGAGAGTAGACTACACAGCTTACCGTTAACATAAAAAATAATAATATATGTTTCACTACAAATGATTTAAAATAAATAATCTATACTTAAAAAACCGTTAAGAACCTGAGACATTAAAACAATAAAAAAACTTAATGAACCAAAATGGTGCTTAAAGCCCAATTTTCCGAATATGTAAATGGAAGGTACAAAAAAAGTCCATCTTAAAGACGGACTTTTATATTTTGTTACTTTCAATTCATTAATGCTGCATTTCCTCCTCACCCTCAAATAATGGTAAGGTTTGAGGAACAAAATCCTGTCCTGGAATTATATATTCACCGTTATCATCGGTTTTGCTATAATCATATGGCCAACGGTGTACTTCTGGAATTGCTCCAGGCCAGTTGCCGTGCATGTGTTCTACCGGTGTAGTCCACTCCAAGCTAGTTGATTTCCAAGGGTTCTGAACAGCTTTACTTCCGTAGAAAATACTTCTAACAAAATTGAAGGCAAATATCAATTGTGCTCCAGCCGTAATAAGCGCAAATACTGTCATTAGCACCTGAATATCGGTTAGGTCATCGAACATTGGAAATGCAGTGTTCTCATAATACCTACGCGGTACTCCCGCCATTCCAACAAAATGCATTGGAAAGAAAACGCCGTATGAACCAACAGCCGTTATCCAAAAGTGTACATACCCTAAGTTCTTACTCATCATTTTACCGAACATTTTAGGGAACCAATGATAAACACCGGCAAACAATCCGTAAAGTGCAGATATACCCATCACCAAGTGGAAGTGGGCAATAACAAAATAAGTGTCATGAACATTAATATCCAAGGTACTATCCCCAAGAATAATTCCAGTTAAACCCCCAGAAATAAAGGTTGAAACCATACCTATGGAAAACAACATCCCAGGATTCAACTGAAGATTACCTTTCCACAAGGTAGTAATCCAGTTAAATGCCTTTACTGCTGATGGAATTGCAATTAATAAGGTTGTAAATGTAAACACGGAACCTAAGAAAGGATTCATACCGGAAATAAACATATGGTGACCCCAAACAATGGTAGACAAGAATGCAATTGCCAATATAGAAGCAATCATAGCCCTATACCCAAAGATTGGCTTACGGGAATTGACAGCCATAATTTCGGACACCATACCCATTGCTGGTAAGATTACAATATAGACTTCAGGGTGACCCAAAAACCAGAACAAATGTTCGTACAATACAGGTGATCCTCCTTGATAATGCAATACCTCTCCTTGAATGAAAATATCGGACAAGAAGAAAGAAGTACCAAAACTTCTATCCATAATCAAAAGTAATGCCGCTGATAATAACACAGGGAACGAAATAACACCTATGATTGCGGTAACAAAAAACGCCCAAATAGTTAAAGGCAATCTTGTCATGGACATTCCCTTGGTCCTAAGATTAATTACGGTAACAATATAGTTCAATGAACCCAATAGGGAAGATGCTATAAATATTGCCATAGCTACCAACCAGAGTGTCATACCCATCCCTGATCCAGGCTGTGCCATTGGAAGTGCACTAAGCGGCGGATATACCGTCCATCCAGCAGCCGCAGGTCCTGCCTCTAAAAAAAGGGAAGTAAGCATAATTACACTGGACAAAAAGAACAACCAGTATGAAACCATGTTCAAAAATCCAGATGCCATATCCCGTGCGCCTATTTGAAGCGGAATTAACAAATTACTAAAGGTACCACTCAATCCTGCCGTTAAAACAAAGAATACCATGATCGTACCATGTATGGTTACCAATGCCAAATAAACATCAGCATCCATTACGCCTCCCGGTGCCCATTTTCCCAATATAAATTCAAAAATCGCAAAAGATTCTCCTGGCCATGCCAATTGCATCCTGAACAATAAAGACATCAGAATACCAATGAATCCCATGATAAGTCCAGTAATTAAATACTGCTTGGAAATCATTTTATGATCTTGACTAAAAATATACTTCGTCACAAAGGTTTCTTTGTGATGATGTCCGTGATCATCTGAATGGTCTTCTACGTGTGCGTGAGCTGTTACAGACATAGTTGTATTTTTAAATATTTTTATTATTATTTTTAAAGACTAAATTATTGTGCTGAAGCCATGGATTTACCAAAAGTCTGCTGACTTGCTATCCATGCATTATATTCCTCCTCCGTTTCTACAATAATTTTCATTTGCATATTGTAATGAGACTTTCCACATATCTTATTGCACAACAAGATATAGTCAAACTCCCAAGGATCTGTATTATCAATACCCCGAGATGCCTTTTCGGCCCTAATTCCGTTAATGCGCTTTACTTTATCCACAACATCCGGATTCTGTCTCATCTCCTCAGTGGTAATTGTAGGAGTAAAAGAGAATTGGGTAATCATCCCTGGTACACAATTCATCTGCGCCCTAAAATGAGGCATATAAGCAGAATGCAGAACATCTTGAGAACGCATTTTAAAATTGACCTTTCTACCCACCGGCAAATGCAATTCCTTAACTATAATATCATCGGCTGCATTTGGATCTGAACTATCCAAACCTAGTATATTGGCCTTATCTATATCGATCATTCTAACATTGGCATCACCCAATACATTATCATTACCCGCATATCTGGCAGTCCAGTTAAATTGTTGGGCATATAATTCAACGGTTAGAGGGTCGTCCTCATCATTGATATCCATAATATTGGTCCAAGCATACAAGCCCCACAATATTAAGCCTGCCAACACAATAACAGGGATAATGGTCCAGATAAACTCCAAACGATCATTATCGGCATAGAACAATGCCTTTCTTTCCCTGTCACCCCTGTATTTAAAGGCAAAATAATGCAATAAAAACTGGGTTAATGTCTGTACAATAAAAATGATTACAAATGAAATAACCATCAAAGAATCATACCCTCCCCCATGCTCGGAAGCGGCTTCCGGCAAAAGTACCTTTGTATATTTCCAAAAGCTAAAAATGGTAATTCCATAAAGGAATATCAAGAAAGCGAACATTAAATACCCATTGTATTTATTATCTGTTTCACTTGCTACTTGGGAATTGCTAGTTCTAATTTGTGACAATTCGAATATCTTGGTCATTTGCCAGATTGCAATTGCCACTAATACTAAAACAACTATGGTCAAAAATGGAGTCATCGTATGATTTGAAATTATACTTATATACTAAATACTAATAATGAAAATGCTTACTCTCTTCTATAAACGGATTTCGTTTTGGCTGCAATGGTGCTTTAGTCAAAGCCCTGAAAACAAAAAATATAAAAAATCCGGTAAAGAATAATATGGATCCAATTTCTGGGATACCTATAAACCATTGGTCACCAACAGTGGATGGCATTATAGCGTTAAAAATATCCATGTAATGTCCAGCCAAAATTACGATTCCAGTCATTACTACAAACCAATTCGTTCTCTTAAAATCACTATTCATAAGCAAAAGAACGGGGAACAAGAAGTTCATTGCTACCATTCCGAAAAATGGCAAATTAAAATCAGCTATCCTAGTAACGTAATAAGTCACCTCTTCTGGAATATTGGAATACCAAATCAACATAAATTGAGAGAACCATAAATAAGTCCAGAAAATACTTATACCGAACATGAATTTGGCCAAATCATGGATATGACTGTCATTAACATCTGGTAAATAACCTCTAGCTTTTAGATAAATGGTCACCAAGGCTATTACAGTAATACCAGATACAAACATACTGGCAAAAATATACCACCCAAACAAAGTACTGAACCAGTGTGGATCTACACTCATAATCCAATCCCATGACATCATGGACTCGGTAATCAAATAGAAAACCAGAAAGCCAGCAGAGATTCTAAAATTCAATTTAAAATTGGAATCGTCATTGGACTCATCTTGAGCCAAGGACAATTTACGGGAATACTCCCTATATAAGATCCAACCACCCAAGAAAACAGCAGCCCTGATCAAAAAGAATGTACCATTAAGAAATCCAGCCTTACCTTGCAATAGTGCATCATGAGCAACCACCTCTGGATCCATCCACACGAACAAATGATTCATGTGGGCAACCGATAAGGCCAATATTGCAAATACAACAATACCACCAGGCACCAAATAGGCCGTAATTCCTTCCATTACCCTAAAGAGCAATGGCGACCAGCCAGCTTGCGCTGCCCGCTGAATAGCATAAAAAGCCAAAACACCCAAGGCAATCATAAAGAAGAAAAAGGCTGCAACATATAATGCCGCCCAAGGCTTATTTTGCAACTGATGCAACAAATGTTCATCATGTGATGCATCATGGGCATCTCCATGTTCCATTTCGGAACCATGACCCTCCGCAACTGCATGAGCATCCCCATGTCCGTCACCGTGTCCGGCAACAATGGCCTTCGCCTCTTCTACAGTACTTGGTGCAGCCATAAAACCGATACCAATTCCCAAAACGCCCACAGCCATTAAAATGAAGGAAGCAATTTTTAATCTATTTGAAAAAGTGTACATATTGCTAATATCTAGGTCTTATTTTGTTAAATCTTGTTTCAATTTCATCACGTATTCAGAAACCTTCCAACGCTCTTCGGTATCCAATTGTCCTGCATAGGACCCCATGGAGTTTAATCCATAGTAAATGGCATGGTATGTAGTTCCTACAGTTACGTTTCTAGCTACATCTGCATAACTGGGCACACCCAATATTTTTTCTCTTTTCACCAAGTTACCCTGTCCGTCTCCCTTATCGCCGTGGCAAATGGCACAATAAATAGTATAGAGCTCCTTGCCTACAGCTAGATTTGCTTCATGCTTCAAGGAATCCAATGGACTTGGATTTACCCTTGCCAATTCTTTTCCTTCCATAGTATTCTCTATTCCGTAAGGCATCCATCCCCTTGCTACCGTATTTTCGGCGGGAAGTTTAGCTTCCATATCATCCGGAAGAAAATCAACTTTCTGGTAGGTCTCATAACCTACGGACTCGTACATATTGGGCATGTATTGATAGTTTCTGCTATTTTTGTTTGCACAAGAAGCAACTAATAATACCAAACCAAATAAGACTCCTATTTTGCTAAAACTGTTCATAATATCTATGACTACTTTTCTGTAATATTAATTTCGACTGCTCCCGTATCCATCAACAGATCCCTTAATTCCTGTTCGTTATCATGAATTTCAATTTCCATTAGGAAATGGTCATCCGTGGTTCTAACATCTGGATTTTCAGCTTCTTTAAAAGGCCACAATCTACTTCTTAAGTAAAACGTGATTACCATTAGATGCGCCGCAAAAAATACCGTTAGCTCAAACATGATCGGCACAAAAGCCGGCATATTCTCCAAATAACTAAAACTTGGCTTACCACCAATATCCTGTGGCCAGTCCTCGATCATGATATAATTCATCATAACAATTGCAACCGTAAGACCAACACAACCATACATAAAAGAAGTAATTGCAATCCTAGTTGGAGCAAGCCCCATAGCTTTGTCCAAACCATGTACTGGGAAAGGACAATAAACCTCCTCTATATGATGCTTTGCCGCTTTTACCTTTTTAACAGCATGCATTAGCACATCGTCATCATTATAAAATGCATGTATAACTTTCGACGCCATAATTATTTCTTATTATTTAAAATCTTTGCTTGTCCTGCCCAATCATCTCTTTGTGCCCTTCCCGGGAACGATTCTGTAATAGAATCCAACAGATCATACTCCTTATTGGTCATACGACCCACCTGTGCGAATGTATATATCCCTATTTGATTCAAGGTAGCTTCCATTTGTGGACCTATACCTTTTATTTTCTTCAGGTCATCTGCCGTCTGCTTAGTAGGATCAAAAGTTCCAATAGTACCTAATAGTTCAGAAACTCCAACTTTATCACCCTTCGCCGGAACAACTTCTCCCATTATAACGTCATCGGTAATAGGCTCTTTTTCCTTAACTACAGGCTTGTTCGTGGAAATTACATACAAAGGCTTACCTGCATCCCTTAATTTCTTATACCTCTCACCCGAAGATTTCAAAATAGACTTCACCTCTGCCTGGGCAATTACCGGGAAAGTTCTAGCGTATAACAAAAACAACACAAAGAAGAATCCTATGGTTCCAATGAAAATCCCTATATCCACAAAAGTTGGAGAGAACATTGTCCATGAAGACGGAAGGTAATCACGGTGCAATGAGGTTACAATAATTACAAACCTTTCAAACCACATACCTATGTTTACCACGATAGAGATAAAGAAGGAAAACATAATACTGGTCCTTAGCTTCTTAAACCACATAAACTGAGGCGAGAACACATTACAGGTCATCATTGCCCAATAAGCCCACCAGTATGGTCCGGTAGCCCTATTCAAGAAGGCATACTGCTCATATTCAACTCCTGAATACCAAGCCATAAACAACTCCGTAATATAGGCACAACCTACAATGGAACCTGTCAACATAATAACTATGTTCATCAATTCTATATGCTGAACAGTAATATATGATTCCAAATGACAAACCTTCCTCATGATGATCAACAAGGTGTTCACCATAGCAAATCCAGAGAAAATAGCCCCAGCAACAAAGTAGGGAGGGAATATTGTTGTATGCCATCCCGGTATTACCGATGTAGCAAAGTCAAAAGATACAATGGTGTGTACAGAAAGTACCAGCGGTGTAGCCAATCCGGCCAAGACCAAAGAAACTTCCTCAAAACGCTGCCAATCCTTGGCACGTCCTGTCCAACCAAAACTTATAAGACTGTATATTTTCTTCTGAAAAGGTCTAACTGCCCTATCACGAATCATGGCAAAATCAGGCAACAATCCAGTCCACCAGAAAACAAGGGATACTGAAAGGTAAGTAGATATTGCAAATACATCCCAGAGCAAAGGAGAATTAAAGTTTACCCATAGAGAACCAAACTGGTTTGGAATAGGCAATACCCAATAAGCCAACCAAGGACGACCCATGTGAATTATCGGAAACAATCCCGCTTGTATAACCGAGAAAATGGTCATCGCTTCAGCAGAACGGTTAATAGCCATTCTCCATTTCTGTCTAAACAGCAATAATACCGCTGAGATCAAGGTTCCAGCGTGACCGATACCTACCCACCAAACGAAGTTGGTAATATCCCAGGCCCAGCCCACTGTTTTATTTAATCCCCATGTACCGATACCTGTTGATACCGTGTAAATTATACATCCAACACCCCATAGGAATGCCGCTAATGCAATGGAAAATACAATCCACCAATGCTTATTGGCCTTCCCTTCAACCGGAGCTGCAATGTCCACGGTTACATCGTGGTATCCTTTATCTCCAAGAACTAAGGGTTTTCGTATAGGTGCTTCGTAATGCGACGCCATAATTTAATTTATAGTTACGTTCCTCTAATTTGATTAAGCTTCGTTTGTATTTCTCACTTTAACGTGATAAAAAACATTTGGTTTGGTCCCAACATGCTCCAACAAGTGATACATGCGGTTACTTTCCTTTAATTTCACAATTTCACTTCCTTTATCATTAACGTCCCCAAACTTCATAGCACCATTACCACATGCAGCGGAACAAGCCGTTTGAAACTCTCCATCCTTAACCTCACGACCATCCCGTTTGGCATCTAGAATTGTTTTTTGAGTCTTTTGCATACACATAGAACACTTCTCCATAACACCCCTAGACCTAACAGTAACATCAGGATTGATGACCATTTTTCCTAAGTCGTTGTTCATATGGTAGTCGAACTCATCGTTTTCATTGTAAAGGAACCAGTTAAACCTCCTTACCTTATAAGGACAGTTATTTGCACAGTACCTAGTACCCACACATCTGTTATAAGCCATATGGTTTTGACCCTGACGCCCGTGGGAGGTTGCTGCCACTGGACAAACAGTCTCACATGGAGCATGATTACAATGCTGACACATTACAGGCTGGAATGCCACTTGAGGATTGGTAGAAGGATCCTCCATCTCACCAAAACCACCCAAGGACCCCTTATCCCCGAACAAGCCTTCAAATTCTTCTTTTTTGGTATCATCTTCTGCAAAAGTCTCTTCGGAAGAATAATACCTATCTATACGCAACCAGTGCATATCCCTAGATTTCCTCACTTCAGCCTTACCTACTACCGGTACATTGTTTTCCGCATGACACGCTATAACACACGCACCACAACCTGTACATGCATTCAAATCTATGGACAAATTAAAATGATGGCCAATAGAACGGTCAAAGCTATCCCACAAATCCACTGAAGTGGCAGGCACTTCTTGATGATCCAAGGATACCACAGGAACAACATTCCATTCTTTGGCATCCTTAGTATTAAATATCTCTAAGGTAGTTTCTTTAATAATATCGCCCCTACCCATTAAAGTCTTATGCAATTGAACACATGCAAATTCATGCATTCCAGCAGATTTCTCTATGGTAACAGCCTGGGTACTGGAGAAATTACTGTACAAGGCATAAGCATTTACACCTGTTTGCATTTCACTCTTCATACCAACCGTTTTGCCGTACCCAAAGGAAAGTCCTAATGAGCCTGGAGCCTGTCCTGGCTGAACAATAACCGGTACGCTATCCAAAGCAACACCGTCTACAGTAAGTTTTACATAGCTACCATTTAAACCGCCATCAGCAACATTTTCATTGACCAAGCCTAATTTCTCAGCATCAGCTTTAGAAACGGTAACGTAGTTATCCCAAGAAACCCTTGTAATTGGATCTGGAAACTCTTGCAACCAAGGATTACTTGCCTGCTGTCCGTCTCCCATACCAACTTTGGAATACAAAGTTAATTCCATACCGTCTGCCGTAGCTCCGGACAAACTTCTAATGGCCGAAGCCAAAGGAACCTCAGTAGGTGTCTCCACCTCTTGCCCAACAACGGAGGCAACAGCTTTTACAGCCGCTTCATCCGCCATTGGAACCGAAGCAAAAATACCATCGTGTAATGCCTGATTCCAGTCACTACCCCCCAATATTCCAGCATTCCAAGTTTCTTTTATATAATCGTAATAAGTTTTATCACTGTCCATCCATTGCAACATAGCGCCCTGGATCTGTCTTGTATCAAACAACTCTTTTATAGTAGGCTGCATTAAGCTATAATGCCCCTTCTTCAATTGGGCATCACCCCAAGATTCCAAATAATGATTTGAAGCCCCAACATACTGAACCAATTCCGTAGTCTCATTTCTGTTGGTAGAGAAAGCCACTGTTAAATCTACATTCTTGATTCCTTCTACAAAATCAGCAGTATTTGGCAGTGAGTATGCAGGGTTGACACCATCCATTAACAAAGCGCCCACCTTACCAGATTTCATATCGGCCAATAAAGCATTTACGGCCTCAACATTACCCTGTCTTACATACTTGGGAGCAGCAGCATCAAACGCCTTACTTCCCAACATCTCATTAATGGCCAAAACTACAGCCTGGGCATTAACATCATCTATACCCGTTACAACAACAGCATTAGATTTATTCTTTAGTACCTGACCGGCAACAACATCCAATGCAGCTTTTGCACTTTCCGGTAAATTACCACCACCAGAAGTACCATTGAGCTTACCATAAAAATAAGCCAAGGCTACTTTTTGCTCAGAAGGTGTCAAAGGCACTCTTTTATCCGCATTAGCTCCAGTCAAGGACATATTGGCCTCGAACTGCACATGCTTGGACATTTTTCCATTTTTAGGAACTCTACCCTTGGAATACCCTCCATCATATCCACCACCTTGCCAATCTCCTAAGAAATCAGCACCAAAAGAAACAATGATGTCTGCATTCTCAAAATTATAATCGGCCAAAGCCCTTTCACCGTATTTGGCCTCAAAAGCAGAAAGCGCAGCATCTTGGGAAATGGCATCATAAGTAACATGATCCACGTTTCCGTATGCCTCTTTAAATTCAGTTATCAATCTAGAAGTAGACGGACTTGCATAAGTCTGCGTTAAGACTGCAATTTTTTTGGTTGATTTTTTTAATGAGCCTAATTTAGATTTTACCGCAGCATCCAAATCGCTCCAAGCAATAGGCTCGCCATTAAAGGTTGGCCCCTGCAAACGAGTACTGTCATACAATGACAAAACCGAAGCCTGTACACGAGCATTGGCATTACCTCCGATTTTTGCATCGGTATTGTTTTCAATCTTAATTGGTCTTCCCTCGCGTGTTCTCACCAAAATACTGGCAAAATCAAAACCATTTGCAATGGTAGTAGCATAAAAATTGGCCACGCCAGGAATTATATTATCCGGTTTCACCACATAAGGAATAGACTTGATTACCGGACCCTCGCAAGCTGCCAATGAAGCCGCAGCCGTACTAAATCCTACGTACTTAAGAAAATCCCTTCTGTTGGTCGAAGATGCCGCCAATGTTTCCTTATCACCCAAGAAATCATCTACAGGAATCTCTTGAACAAATTCATTTTGTCTTAGCGTCTCAACAATGGAATCGTTGGGGTTTAATTCCGCCTCGCTTTTCCAGTATTTTTTGTTTGATGACATATGATATATCTGAAATTATCTTCTAATTAGTTTGATTAATAGTGACACTTACCACATTCCAATCCACCCATTTGAGCGGCCGTAAGTTTATCAACCCCGTATTTTTTTGAAAGTTCGGAATGAATCTTTTCATAATACGCGTTACCCTCCACCTTAACATTGGTCTCACGGTGACAATTAATACACCAACCCATAGTTAAAGGAGAATATTGATACATAATTTCCATTTCCTCAACAGGCCCATGACATGTCTGACATTCAATACCTGCCACAGAAACGTGCTGCGAGTGATTGAAGTATGCAAAATCTGGAAGATTATGAATCCTCACCCATTCTACCGGCTTGGATTCACCAGTATACTTCTGATTTTCCTCATCCCATCCTACAGCTTTGTACAATTTTTTGATTTCACCAGTATAGAATTCATTGGTATACCCATTTGCCAAATCTTCTTGACTTGGACCTTCTGGATTACCTTTGTATTCATAAATGGATTTATGACAGTTCATACACACATTTAAAGATGGTATACCGGAAGTTTTGGATACCCTTGCGGAAGAATGACAATATTTACATTCTATTGCATTATCACCGGCGTGTATTTTATGGGAATAGTGAATAGGCTGTATTGGAGCATAACCCTGATCCACACCAACCTGCATCATCCAACCATAAGCAAAATAAGCACTGCCCAATAAAAGGAAGATAGAAAATACCAGCACCAAAAATTGATTTTGCGCAAATGCTTTCCAAATTGGCGTCCTTTTCTCGGCCAACTCTTTTTCCAATACCACGCCGTTTGCTTCAGCAATACGTCTCAAGGTTTTGTTCACCAAGACAAGCATCATCACCAACAAAGCAAAGACCAACGCCAAAGCACCCAAAATTATTTCATTGGAAATTCCAGAGGAACCTCCACCACCTTGAGCAGCACCATCAGCAGCAACAGGTGTTGCAGCAACCACTGGAGGCGCATCGGTATACGCTAAAATATCATCGATATCCTGATTGGACAAAGTTGGAAAAGGCGTCATAGCCGCCTGATTGTACTCATTGTAAATCTTAAGGGCAGCAGCGTCACCCGCCTTAATCATGGCAGGGCTGTTCTTTATCCACTGATAAAGCCACTCCTTGTCATGCTTCTCCGTCACTGCAGCCAATGCCGGACCGGTCATTTTCTTGTTCAAAGAGTGACAAGCGGCACAATTCTGATTAAACAGCTGTTTACCCTTAGCAGCGTCACCTTCACCCGATGAAGCGGCGACAGTTTCCTGAGCAAGAAGGGAATTTGAAAGCAGTAATACTACTACCAGACTGACACCTAAAACTTTAGAAATTAGATTGCGGTATGGAACCTTTTTCATATTAAAAATATTTCTATCGAATGTTTGGCATGATATTTATACATTAAAACTACAATTGGAATGACCATGCTCAAATTGATGGCAAAAATACACATTAGACTTTATTTGGGAAATGTTAAGGTATTGATAATTTACAATTTATACCAATTCTAAATAAAAATAAAATCTTTTGATTGATTCTTAATAATTTACATTTGTAGCGTCTAAAATTCTTAACATAAATACCCTATGAAAACCATTTCTTTTTCACTTATTTTGGCTTGTTCCGCTTTTTATTGCAATGCACAACAGGGCAATATTAATATTCAACAAGACGAAAAAATCACGGACTTAATGGGAATCTATAAATCTGTAAACGAAAGTAGCAGTCATTACAGAATCCAGGTTGGGTTTGGCACCTTTAGGGAAGCCGAAATCCTAAAGGCAAACGTAGACAAGGATTTTCCCACTTGGCCTACCAAAATCGATTTTGAATCCCCCAGTTATCGGGTTAGGATAGGCAAATTCAAAACCCAATTGGAAGGGGAGCGAAAACTTATTGAAGTAAGGCAAAAATATCCGAGTGCCATGCTCTTAAAACCAGAAAAAGCGACCAATTAGGTCGCTTTTTCTTTTTAAATACTTTTTATTAATTGTTCCTGGCTATTTCAATTTCTTTTTAACAGCCACTTCCTGGAATGCTTCTATGATATCCAATTCCTGAATGTCGTTATAATTTTTAATTTGTACACCACAATCATATCCTTTGGCAACTTCTTTAACATCATCTTTAAATCTCTTAAGGGAAGAGAACTCTCCAGTGTAAATAACAACACCATCCCTAATTAATCTAATATTGGAATTCCTAAAGATCTTACCACTAGTAACCATACAACCTGCAATGGTACCAATTTTGGATATCTTAAAGGTTTCACGGATTTCAGCTGTACCTGTAATCTCCTCTTTCATTTCAGGAGACAACATACCTTCCATTGCATCCTTAAGATCGTTGATAGCGTCATAAATAATAGAATACATTCTAATATCTATTTCCTCTTTTTCCGCAACCTGTCTGGCATTACCCATTGGCCTAACGTTAAACCCTATAATAACCGCATCGGAGGCAGAAGCCAACAATACATCGGATTCCGTAATAGGTCCAACAGCTTTATGGATAATATTGACTTGTATCTCATCTGTAGACAATTTCTGGAACGAATCTGTCAAAGCCTCCACAGAACCGTCCACATCCCCTTTAAGGATAATGTTCAATTCTTTAAAGTCTCCAAGTGCAATACGTCTTCCAATCTCATCCAAGGTAATATGACGTTGTGTCCTAACCGATTGTTCCCTCAATAATTGGGAACGCTTGGTAGCAATCTGCTTGGCCTCACGCTCATCTTCAAGAACGTTAAATTTATCCCCAGCTTGTGGAGCCCCATCCAATCCTAAAATGGATATTGGTCGTGATGGCCCTACTTCCTTAATACTGTTTCCACGCTCATCCTGCATGGCCTTAACCTTACCGCTACAAGTTCCCGCCAATACATAATCACCTATTTTCAAGGTACCTGCCTGAACAAGAATAGTTGAAACATATCCTCTTCCTTTATCCAAAAAGGCTTCCACTACAGTACCTGAAGCCAACTTATTAGGATTAGCCTTAAGTTCAAGAAGTTCAGCTTCCAGAAGTACTTTTTCCAATAACTCCTTAACACCAAGACCTGTCTTCGCCGAAATATCGTGAGACTGAATTTTTCCACCCCAATCTTCGACCAATAAGTTCATTTGCGCCAAACCGTCCTTAATTTTCTCAGGATTGGCCGTAGGCTTATCTATTTTGTTGATTGCAAAAATTATGGGAACCCCTGCCGCTTGCGCGTGGCTTATGGCTTCCTTGGTCTGTGGCATAATATCATCATCTGCCGCTACCACAATAATTGCTATATCCGTTACTTGGGCACCACGGGCACGCATCGCCGTAAAGGCCTCGTGACCTGGAGTATCCAAAAAGGAAATCATTTGTCCATTCTCAAGAGTAACACCGTAGGCACCTATATGCTGTGTGATACCTCCACTTTCACCGGCAATAACATTTTCCTTTCTAATATAATCCAGTAAAGAAGTTTTACCGTGATCCACATGTCCCATAACTGTTACAATAGGAGCTCTTGGCTGCAAATCTTCAGGAGCATCTTCTTCCTCCACAATACTCTCCTCCAAGTCAGCAGTTACGAATTCAACTTCATAACCAAATTCATCGGCCACTATGGATAAAGTTTCAGCATCCAATCGCTGGTTCATGGTTACCATGATACCCAGAGACATACAAGCCGAAATTATTTTGGTAGTTGGAACATCCATCATTGTTGCCACTTCACTGGCAGTAACGAATTCTGTAACCTTTAATATTTTACTTTCAAGTTCTTGTTGCTCAAGGTCCTTTTCAGTTTGCTGACGGTGCTGATCTCTCTTATCCCTCCTATACTTGGCACCTTTTCCTTTTTTGGATTTTCCTTGAAGTTTTTCCAAGGTTTCCCTTACCTGCTTTTGTACATCTTCCTCGGTAGGCTCTACCTTGGCATTGGATACAAAACGTTGTCCGGGAGCTCTTCTAACTACTGGCCCTCTTCCTTTAGCAGCTGGAGGTCTACTCGTGGTATTGTCACCTGGCTTACTAACTATTCGTTTTCTTCTCTTTTTCCTATCGGCAGCATCTCCTGCCTTTGGAGCTTCTTTTTTCTTTTTGGGCTTTTCGAATTTGGTAAGATCAATTTTATCTCCCATAATCTTAGGCCCACTAAGCTTTTGATATTTAGTGGTTATAACCTCATTCTCTCCAGTAGATTCCTCCTCTGAAGAGGAAGCCTCCTCCTTTTTATCTTCCTTAACCTCCTTAGCTTCTTTGACCTCCTTAACCTCTTCAGGCTTAACAGCTTCTACCTTTGGAGTTGCTTCTTCCTTAACTTTGGGAGCTTCCACTTTTTCAGGAACCTCTGCCTTCACCTCTTCTTTGGATTCCTTTTCTTTGGTTTCCTTAGCAACAACTTCCTCTACTTTTTCCTCAGCTTTTTCTGGAGCCTTTTCTGGTTCCTTTTCCGGAACAACTTCTTCTTTTTTAACTGGTGCAGCTGGAGTGGTTTTCTTACCTGCATCCAAATCTATTTTCCCAACAGTTTTTGGTCCTGCAAGTTCCACTCGACCCTTGATGATATTATCTCTCTCGGCCCTCTTTTCCCTTGCAAGCTTTTTCTCCTCCTGCTCTTGCTCCAATTGTAATCGTATAGCTTCCTTTTCCTTCCGCTTTTCTTCACCCACCTCTTTGGACGCAACTTTCTTGCTCATGTCCGTCTGGAACTCATCCAATAGAACTTGATATACCTCATTCGATATCTTAGTGGTAGGCCGTGCATCTATATCATGCCCTTTGGACCCGAGATAGTCTACCGCACGGTCCAATGAAATATTAAGTTCTCTTAGGACTTTATTAAGCCTTATCGTTGCATTATCCGCCATAAAAAAAAATTCCTATTCTTGTAATTTACTGCTAATATATAGTTTAATCTTCTAATTCTTCCTTAAGAATTCGCACAACTTCCAAAATTGTTTCCTCTTCCAAATCGGTTCTTTTTACCAAATCATCCACATCCTGTTCCAAAACGCTTCTGGCCGTATCCATACCAATTTTCTTAAATTCTTCAATGATCCAAGCTTCAATTTCATCGGAGAATTCTGTAAGCTCGACATCTTCCTCAACACCTTCACGGAACACATCGATCTCATAACCGGTTAATTGTCCGGCCAACCTAATATTATGACCTCCCCTACCTATCGCCTTGGAAACCTCCTCTGGTCTTAGATATACTTGAGCAGTCATTTTCTCATCATTCAATTTCACAGAAGAAACCCTTGCAGGGCTCAATGCCCTAGTAACCAATAACTGTGGATTACTGGTCCAGTTGATAACATCGATATTCTCATTGCCCAATTCACGGACAATTCCATGTATCCTAGACCCTTTCATACCTACACAGGCTCCTACGGGATCAATACGATCATCATAGGAATCTACAGCCACCTTGGCCTTTTCCCCTGGTATCCTTACTGCTTTTTTAATGGTAATCAAACCATCAAAAACCTCTGGGATCTCCTGGAAGAACAGTTGCTCCAAAAACAAAGGAGAACTTCTGGACATGATTATGGTAGGCTTGTTACCCTTAAGCTCAACACTTTCTATTATACCACGAACATTATCCCCTTTCCTAAAGAAATCGGACGGTATCTGCTTGTCTTTTGGCAAAATAATCTCATTTCCTTCGTCATCCAAAAGAATAATTGCCTTATGCCTAATATGATGAACCTCTGCGGTATAAATCTCGCCTTCAAGGTCCTTAAATTGCTTATAAATTGTAGTATTATCGTGCTCGTGTATCTTAGAAATCAGATTTTGTCTTAAAGCCAAAATAGCTCTTCTTCCAAGATCGATCAATTTTACTTCTTCGGATACATCTTCCCCAACTTCAAAATCCGGTTCTATTTTTCTTGCTGCAGAAAGCGAAATCTCCTCGTTTGGATCTTCCACTTCTCCATCCTCGACCACTACCCTGTTTCTCCAAATCTCCAAATCCCCTTTATCCGGGTTTATAATGATATCGAAATTGTCATCGGAACCAAACTTCTTCTTTAACGCATTCCTAAAAACATCCTCCAAAATCGCCATTAGCGTTACCCTATCTATGAATTTATCATCTTTAAATTCTGAGAAAGATTCGATTAGCGCAATATTTTCCATTTTTGAACTACAATTAAAATTTTAATACAACTTTAGCTTCTTTAATATCAGAAATAGCGATCTGCTGCTTTTTCTGAACCGTAATTTTCCCTTTTCCTATGGGTTTGGGTTCCCTATCTTTCCATTCCAAGGTAATACTATCCTCTGATGCCTCTGTTAACTTTCCCTCGAACTCCATATCCTGGGTTTTAACTTCAAGCTTTCTTCCTAGATTTTTTGCGTACTGCCTAGGCAACTTGATCGGTGAGGCTGCTCCGGCAGAAGCAACTTCCAAGGAAAAATCCTCTTCCTCCCTGTCCAAATTATGCTCTATGGCACGACTTACATTCATACAATCCTGCAAAGTAACGCCATGATCACCGTCCAAGGTTATCCTTATCTTATTATCCGCGGTTACGGAGAAATCCAATAAAAAAAGTGATTGATCCTCCTTTAACGCCTCTTCTAAAAGTGCAGTAACTTTTTCCTTCAACATATACTTCGGTTTTATTAAACACCTGCTTTAAATCTGAAATCGACATGCCTCAGAATATAACTTAAAGCTGTTCTTTTACCGTACCGTTTAAATAAAGTATAGTAATAAAAGAGGGGACAAATTGTCCCCTCATGAATACTTTATATTCTTTCAGCACGGCAAATATACATAATTTTTAGATTCTACAATAATCTAAGTTATTTATTCTAAAAAAGATACGGAAAATTCCTGCTCTTTATTCAGGGGCTATCCTCTAATTTCACCAACTATAACAAAACAATTATCACTCCATTTCTAGTTGATTCCTTACCTTGACACCTGCCCTTTTCAATAAAATTTTTATTTCATGCACTTCTACAGCGTGTTTTTAAATAGCACAAATAATGCAATTATAAAATGAATCACCATTTACAAGGCTATCCAAATCCTACCAAGTCAAATTCATTGGTAATCCTTCCATTTTCGATCCAATTCTTGATGATTTGGTAAATTACCATCATACATTGAGTAAAATCAAGTAGTCATTCATAAGGATTCACCATATTTTTAGACTTCCAAACAAGATAAGTGTCCAATGATCAATTCTACCAAACTGTTCAATTTTTTAATGGCGTGCCTCATTAGTTGCAACGTTCTTGCGCAAACGCCATTTGAGAATCCAATAAAAAAACAAGGTCGGCTCAACTCCCCATTGGTTGAAACCTCTCCCTTTGTATTCCAAAATAAATTATACCTCTTGGAAAACAACCAACACTTCTGGGATGTGGAAGGGGCCAAACCGGGTGAATATTTTCATGAAGATGAAATCCGAATAAGGGACCTTGAATCAGGGAAATTAATTTCTGTTCCCTTAAAAAATCATGGATTTGGAACAGTATTGACCTGGAAAGGCATTGTTTATGTTTTTGCTGGCAATTACGGAAAGGAAAAACCTTGGCGGCAGATGACAGAGATAACCATGACCAGTTCAAAAGATTTGAAAAATTGGTCAAAGCCCCGTACTGTATTAAAAGCCTCAGGGCAAGAGTTCTTTTTCAACACTGCGGTATGTAGGGGAAAGGATAAGTTTATTTTGCTTTACGAGACCAATGACCCCTACTGGAAACCTTTTACGTTCCGATATTTGGAATCGACAGACCTGATCAACTGGAAGGAAATTCCAGATGCCATTTATGGAACTAACAAATATGTAGGTGGTCCTGCTTTATACTATGAGGGAGGTTGGTACTATACCCTCTACCTAGAGGCACTTAACAAATCATGGGAAACACATATTACGCGCTCAAAAGAATTGATTCAATGGGAGGATGCACCGAAAGACCGGCCTTTCGTTACTTTTGACCCAACCCACTTTAACATGCCTTTGACTGACCCCAAAATCAGTGAAAATAATGTTTCTGATGTGGAACTGTGTTATTTTAACGGAAAGACCATTCTTTATTTTACCGGAGGAAATCAACAAATTGCTGGCGATTTGCAAAGAGCTACTTATGAAGGAACCCCTAAGCAATTGTTCGAACATTTTTTCGAGGATAGTGAAAGAAACATGGAGTCACCACCAGAGCACAAAGGCAATTGGACACCTGTTCTTACCGCTCCTCAGGAACAAACAATGAATGGAAAAAGCCCCACATTTGAGGTAACCAATAAACCCTCCCCTCAACAACTTTCATTTCAGGAAAGACAATTAGGAGCATTTATTCACTATGGCCCTGCAGCCTATATTGAATCCGATATGATGTCCGTACCCGCTGCCGATGTTTTTAACCCTTCCCAATTGGATGCCGAGCAATGGGTGAAAACTGCCAAATCCTTTGGCGCCAAGCATATAGTTTTAACAGCAAAACATCATAATGGCTATTGCCTGTGGCCAACCGAAACTACGGATTACTCTATAAAAAAATCACCTTGGAAAAAGGGTAAAGGCGATGTTGTTGCGGAATTTGTAAAAGCTTGTCGCAAATATGATATTAAGGTTGGATTATATGTCTCAGGGGGCGATAAGCATTTTGGATGCAGTAGTACCCCAGACCCCCAGGGTGAAAGAAAAATTGTAGGGGATATCCACAGGTACTTTCCTGTATTCATGGAACAACTAAGAGAACTATTGACCAACTATGGTGAGATATCATACCTTTGGTTCGATGGTGCCTACGATCCCTTCGGATGGGATATCATGGATCCTAAAACCATGCAACCACTTGGAACTGCCTATGGAGATGCTATCCACTCCATGGTAAAGCATTTACAACCCAATGCCGTAATTATGGGAGGCACAAAACCGGATGTAAGATGGTCCGGAAGTGAACAAGGATGGGCCGCATATCCCTTAGAAAATATTGTAAGACCAGGAGAAGGTCTCGAAATGTGGGTGGGACCGCAAAATGCCGGCTGGATTCCCGCAGAGGCGAACCTTCATACCAGAAGTACTTGGTTTTGGACACCGGATTCGGACAAAACATTGAGGGACATTCCCTTCTTAAAGAATGTATATTTTGAAACCATTGGTCGTGGCGCCAACTTGCTTGTCAATATGACACCGGACACCACCGGCCTCATTCCAGAGGCTGAAGTAAAGCGATTATCCGAATTTGGGAAAACGCTGGAAGAAACTTTTGCAAAACCTTTGGGCAGTACCTCCTCAAAAGATGATCAACCCAATAACCAACTTGTAATTGATTTTCACAAAAAGCAAAAAGTGAATCTACTGATCCTGGAGGAAGATATACAACACGGCCAATACATAGACACCTATAAAGTTGAAGCGTACGTTGACAGGCAATGGAAAACTATTGCAGAAGGCCAAAGTATAGGAAGGAAGCGCATTCAAACTTTCCCTGTAGCCAAAACCTCCAAACTCCGACTTACTATTGAAGGGAAAGATGAAAGGATGTTTATAAAAAATTTCACGGTTTATTTTTCGGTAAAATAAACCGTGAAATTAGTGTCAATTCCAGAAAACTGGATGGAAATATGGGACTTAAATCGCATCAATCCATTTTATAGCTAAATATGCACATTTATAGCCCGAATTAACGGATTATTGTGCGCCACCTTGACTTATTAGCATCCTTCTATTATAGACCTCCAAAATTGTTTTGCTTGTCCCGAACATAACATCGTCCTCCGAGAAATTCGTAAGATAAATCTTTTGATCACTTCTGCGCTTATAATCATAAGTAATATAAATAGTCCCTTCAGCCGTTTGTTGACCATCAGGGTAGGAAACATCTTTTCTTTGGTCCAGCAATAATCCATTGGACCAGGTAAATCCATCATCTTTAGATATAAAAGCCATGAGGTGAGAACGTCCAATTTTCATATCTATTGGTCCATGTTTTACCAATAAAAGATTTCCAGAATTAAGTCGATAAATAAAGAATCTAGCCGTTGGATGTTGAATTTTAGAAGGTATTAGTGGGGTCTATGAATACCCCTTGTCCTTTGAAACACTTTCCCCTATCCCATATTTGGTTCGAACTATCATCCACAATGTCCCATCCTTTCCCTCAACAATCATGTGTTCATCAGCACTACGCGCCAATTCTGGAACGTTAACGGCGCCCCGTACCTGCCAGCTTTGCCCATGATCAACTGATACAACTGCTTTTGCTCCATCGTTTATTTGCCATGTTGAAACTGGTAAAACCCATTCACCTGTAGATAATACGATTGGCTTACACATGCATGATACCATCAACAATTCGTTTAGGGGTGGGCCAAGTTGGGTTACTTTCTTCTGCATCATCAATCGTCAAAACCCACACACCAGTATTAATACCATCGTAATGTTTATCCATCTCCTTATGAATTGATTGAGACCAAAATATCCAGAGTTTACCTGCAGGATCAATCCATATTTCTGGATCAAAAGCCCTAACAGGACCCTGTTTATCAGAATCTAACACAAGAACTTCTTCCCAGGTTTGCCCATTATCTCCACTAGTAGAAACAACTACATAATTATTAGCATCTTCCCCTGGTGTTATTCCGGAATACCATGTTGCCCACATTCGCCCTTTAGGGCTAACAGCGAGGCTAGAAATACCAGTAAATTTTCTGTTTTCGGGTGAATAATACTCCACGGATGATGGATTCTTTATTAATTTGGGCTGATCAAGGAAGGTTTTATCCCTTTGGCCTAAACACAAATTATGCAACATTGTGGTTATAAGTAATAAGTAGCAAACTTTTAAATTCATCATAGCTTAATTTTTTTTACTCCGTCATGGCCTTAACATTAAAATACGTGCCCACAATTTCACTTTTCCAATGATCGTTTGGGTTGGTGCGTGAATACACTACCAGCAAAATGTCCGGGGCTACTTCCGTCGCTGAAATATAATTTCCGCAATCCGGAGGATAAAGATCGTTGTAGAATGGAATTATTGGGCCCCAGGTATCGCTCTCCCCTTCATTAAACATTATCCAATTGCCAGGCCTACCATAAGTCAAGGCCGTAATCCCATTTTTCATTAGAGTTGCATCTGGCCAAACACCATGGGAAGTTATGGGATCCGGAATACTCCAGTTTTTACCACCATCAACAGATACCGTCTTATAAATAGGTGTTTGTTGTCCAAAACTGAAAGGCATTTTATTATCCCAATCATTGTTATTAAAGCTACCCAAGGAAGCCTGGTAACTTGCTCCCGACCTCATGAAGCAGTTGATTTTACCATCGGGAAGAACCAGCAGGGATGCCTCATTAAAACCTTCTCCCCTATTATCTTCTGACATATCAAAGGCTACCGTTGATAGATAATCCCATGTCTTACCTCTATCCGAGGATTTTAGGACAAAGTCTCGAAATTTATTCTCAGGGGTATTCTTTACCCCACTTCTGAGATACATACCCATAAGAAGACTGCCATCATCAAGCCCAACAATATTACGGCATAAAACCCCCGACCAATCTTTAAATCTTTCAGGTAGATAAATTCTTGCAGGATCACTTACTCTAGTTAATCCATTATCTTTTGAACGAAAAAAATTAGCTTCCAAAACCCCTTCCTCATCAGTCTTTTGCAAAGAGATTTCCGGTCTTCCCGCGCTAGTTGAACCTCCCGCCTGATTATCCGATTGAAACATGACCACTTCCCCATCTGGTCCAGGAAACTGGTAGGTAGAATTTTCCAGAATGTAGGGAACCTGACGCCAAGTCTTCCCACCATTACTGGAACGCCTGTCAAAAACCTGAATATCGCCATTATTGAATTTGAAAACACTGCCAGCAGGGCAGAAAAATTCTTGTTCGGGAACTATCACATGCGTTTCCCCTCTAATCACTTTAATCCCCGGAACATAACTAACCCTTGACTTGACATTCTCATATTCAGGATTAAAATCAGAAGGCGATTTGCTTATACTTCCAGACTGTTCTTTTTGGTGTTTCTGAGCTTTTGCACTTGTAGAGGAAAGACATATTACGGTTAGGCATAGAAAAACACCAAGCCATGAAAAGTTGCGTAAATTCATAATGGTACTGGTCATTTTTATTTATTAGTTAGTTTTTTCATGTTATAATATACTTGATACCAAAGTCTTCTGCGAGAATTTAGGCACTAGTTCAATTACCATAATTCTTTAATTCTTTCTACACCATCCATGATGAAAACGAAAATATAGCTCCATGCCAACCCAGCTGTGGCCAACCTTTCCAATTGCAAGTCTAGCACCATCAAAACCGTTTCAACCCCAACAGAAATTCAAATCTTACACTTTAATCCCTTAAACAAGCAATCCTGTTTCGTTTAAACGATTAAGCACATATCCCACAAGCGTTTCCTTTTTACACTTTCGTTTAAGATGGAAATATAACATGAAACACTGCATATACCAACTTTCATGGGGTTTTATATGGAAACTAAATGTATGCGTTTCAGAATCCAAATGCAGTTGATACCGCGCCACAAAAAGAAACATAATGCATCCAAATTTATAATAATCAATTGATTGTAATCGCATGTTTGGATTAAACTAAAGATTTATACCATGCTAGAACAAACTAACATTTAGACTGAAAAAGAAACTTTTCGACCAACAACTTTCCGCGAAAAAGCTATCGGGAACAAGAATAGGGTTGAAAAATCGCCAAGGTGGTGAATTTCGAAATGTTACCATCCTGTTGGAGAGAAGTTCAATAAAGAAGCACTCTCATCTGTTGTGGCCCATATGTCCTGCTTATAATCAACACCCATGAACCCAGAGTTTGGAATCCCTTTTAATCGATGATCAATTTAAATTGGTAAGCAAAATTTAGTAACTTAACCCTCATGATCATTAGTTATAAATGAACCTTTATTATAATAAATTTATATTAAATGTATTGGACCCGTAGAAAATTTATAAATACCGCATTTATGACCACGCTAGGTGGTATATGGCTGAGCAGAGGCTTTGAAAAGCTGCCTTTTAATTCCGTTGAAAACAAATTACCAGGTGGATTTTGGCCCGTAATGATGACACCCTTCAATGAGGATTTATCTATCGATTACCAAGGATTGAAAAGATTAATTCGGTGGTACGAAGATTCTGGGTCCACAGGCTTATTTGCAAATTGTGGTTCAAGTGAAATGTACAATCTCAGTGATCAAGAACGCATAGACCTTACGAAGTATGTAGTTGAACATACCAAACTCCCTGTTGTGTCCACCGGAACCTTTTCCGGCCACGTGGCAGAAAATGTAGATTTTATAAAAAAAATCTATGATACTGGTGTTCAGGCTGTCGTTTTAATACCCTCTGTAATGGTCGGAAAAGGGGAAATGGATTCTGAACTACTAAATTCCTTTGAAGGTATATTGAATCAAACCGGAAATATTCCCTTGGGAATTTACGAGTGCCCAAGTCCCTATGCTAGGAATATCAGTCCTGAAATGTTGGACCAGCTCCAAAAAACAGGAAGATTCCTATACTTTAAAGATACAACCTGCGATGCAGCTTTGGTCGCCCAGAAGATAGACATAACTTCCAATTCTTCTTTAGGTATTTACAATGCACACTCTCCGGATGTATTGCATTCTATAAGACATGGTGGCGCGGGCATATCCTGTATTGCAGGTAACTATTACCCAGAACTGTTTTCTTATTTGTGGCAAAACGGACGGGCTAAAGAGGTTTCGGAATCTGTGAAAAAAGTCAATGATTTTGTCCTTGCGAACAAATCCGTTATCGGTAAAAAATATTCTATCGGCGCCAAATATTTTATGAACTTGCGAGGACTTGATTTGACCATAAACAGCAGGAAGAGTACTTTGCCCTTGGATAAGTCGGATAAAGTACGTTTGGAATTGCTCTGGCAAGAGCTTTCAGCTTTATGCGAGGAAGTACGGATAGATCTTGTGACCTACGGCTGAAACCAAAAGGCGGAAAATCCGTTGGAATAGCTTGCCAAGGTATTCGATTTCAACAAGAGTCTAATCCATTTCCTTTATCACAACACTCAAACCGTTGCATTATTGGGCAATTTTACTCAATGGACAAAAGGGGGTAAATACACCTGTCCATAACTCCAAAGGGATGTTTTGCCTACAACTATTTCATAAATAGTCGCTTTGGATGCACAAATCCGTGAAATTTCATAGGGAAGAAGATAGCGATGGCGCGTCTAAAAATTGTTCTTTAAAGCCATACTATTGGCTTCTCCAATTTTAGATGTGGTCACAATTATATTTACAAAAATCAATTATGAAGTACCCAAAATAAAAAATCCCCTGATTTAAATAAAATCAGGGGATTAGGATGTTGGCCTACTAGGACTCGAACCTAGAACGACTGGACCAAAACCAGCTGTGTTGCCAATTACACCATAGGCCACTACCTCGTTTGAGCGTGCAAATTTAGAACAAAGTTTTATATGCACAAATATTTTTAAGCCATATTCCAAAAAAAATAAAGAAATATTCTTCCACAGCCTATTAACAAAGGGATTTCAGCTATACATTTATTGCTCCTATACCAAGTAACATATATGAAGTACATTGCCAATAGGCTAATAATTAAGGATATTTTGACCTAAAATCATGTTAAAGGTTTATGAAATATATATCCCTTTATATTATTAAATTAGTAAATTCGCCCTTCGGATAAACGACAAACCGCATGTTTTCAAAAAATTTCAAGAAATGGGACACCATCACTGGATGGTTTGTTTTTTTTATAGCCCTAATAACTTATGCAATAACCGTTGAACCCACTAGTAGTTTTTGGGATGCGGGCGAATATATTTCAACAGCAGCCAAACTACAGGTAGGACACCCACCTGGAGCACCATTATTGCAGATGATCGGAGCATTTATGGCCATGTTTGCCTTAGAACCCACACAGGTTGCCAAGATGGTAAACCTCGTTTCGGGGGTTTCCAGCGCCTTCACCATACTTTTTATGTTTTGGACCATAACCAATCTCACTAAAAAGCTTATTTCCAAGGAAGAAGTTATTACCAATAGCAAGGCTTTGGCAATTTTAGGTAGCGGATTAGTGGGATCCCTAGCCTTTACCTTTACAGATAGTTTTTGGTTTAACGCCACAGAAACGGAGGTCTACGCTATGGCCAGTTTAATCATGTCATTATTGTTATGGCTTGGATTAAAATGGGTGGACGACTTGGAGAATCCTCGAGGCAATAAGTGGATCGTACTTATCTCCTTTGTAGTAGGACTCACCTTCGGAATTCAATTTATGGGTTTCTTGGCTATTCCCACCATTGGCCTCTTGTATTATTTTAAAACCTATAAAACCACCACAATTAAAAATTTCCTTTTGGCCAATATCATTGTAGTGGCCATATTAATGTTGGTCTATAAGTTTTCTTTGACCTATGTTTTGAAAGTTTTTGGTTGGAGCGAAGTATTTTTCATCAATACCATTGGACTGCCGTTTAACTCGGGTACCATAATTATGGGCCTAATTTTTATTGCCGTCTTCTACTGGGGATTGCGCTATACACGCAACAACAACTTTACCACAGCCAATACTATAGTCCTTTGCCTAATGTTTTTGTTTTTAGGGTTCTCTTCCTGGCTAATGTTACCTATTAGGGCAAATGCCGATGTAGTAATCAACGAAAATGATCCTTCGGATGCCCGATCTCTATTGGCTTATTACAACAGGGAACAGTACCCTGGAGTAGACAGTCCAGTTTATGGTGCGTACTATTCGGACACTTTTGCCCCTGCTGGGGAAGATAAAGACGAGAAACCCAAATACGAAAAAGATTTAAAAGCGGGGAAATACATTATAGTCAACCATTACAAAGATGCCTTACAAGGGCCCAATCCCAAACACGTTGGACTTCTACCCCGTATGTGGAGCGAACAAAATGCCGAGAACTATATGAAGTATTTTGATCCGCTGACTTTTAAGATCAAATCGGATTACCTTGGAAACAACGAATTAAGGGATGCCGTAAACCAATTTAAGGACGGGTATGCCAAGGGAGAAATAGACACTACCCAATATATGAGATTCCTAAGGGAGTTTGGCGAATATATTGATGTAGAACCGCCAACAGTCATGCAAAATATCAAATACATGTTCGAATTCCAATTCGGTTATATGTATTGGCGCTATTTTATGTGGAACTATGTGGGCAAGCAGGATGACATTCAAGGGAGATATGACAATCACGGTAACTGGTTGAGCGGCATCAACTTTATTGATAATGCCAGGTTAGGCAGTCAGGAAAACCTCCCTAGCGATATTAAGAACAACAAGGGCAGGAACACCTATTTCTTCCTGCCATTATTATTGGGCATTATTGGCCTTATTTTCCAAATAAGCAAGAATCCCAAACAATTTTGGGCATTGTTCGTGTTCTTTATGTTCACCGGTATTGCCATACAGTTTTATACCAATCCAGCCATTTTTCAGCCCAGGGAGCGAGACTATTCCCTGGTAGGCTCCTTCTATGTTTTCGGCATATGGATAGGTTTGGGTGTCTACGGACTTTTTGATGAATTCCAAAAACTTTTGAGTCCCAAAATATTGGCTCCAGGCATCACTGTTTTATGCCTTTTGGCAGTGCCAGGAGTTCTGGCATTCCAAAATTGGGACGATCACGACAGGTCTAATAGGTTTACTACTAGATCCACCGCAATGGCTTATTTACAATCCACCAAAGAGGACGCCGGTGCCATTTTATTCACTATTGGGGATAACGATACTTTCCCATTGTGGTACGCTCAGGAAATAGAAGGATTCCGGACCGATGTGCGTGTGGTTAACACCAGCCTTTTTGCCACGGATTGGTATATAGACCAAATGAAAAAGAAGGCTTATGAAAGCGACCCTATACCTTCGCAACTTACCCATGAGGTTTATCGTTGGGGTTCAAGGGATGCTATTTACTTTAACGAGCTCACAGAAAGCAGATGGGACATTAAAGACTTCATGAATTGGGTAGGCAGTGACAAAGAACAAACCAAATTTAGAAGTATATTACAGAAGAAAGGTGCTGATTTAAGTCAGTATTCCGAAAGCAATTTAGATGTTGTATATTATCCAACCAATAAAATTAGGGTTCCGGTTAATAAGAAAAATGTTTTGGAAAGTGGTTTGGTCAAAGCAAAAGACTCGGCCCTTATCGTGGACTACATAGATATTGACCTCCCCAAAAGTGCCTTGCCAAAAAACCGAATCCTTATGTTGGATATTATTGCCAACAACGATTGGAAACGCCCAATATATTTCTCTGGAGGAAGTTTTGACCCGGCAGAGTATATCTGGATGAAAGACTACCTTCAGTTGGATGGCCTTGTTTACAAATTGGTCCCCATTAAAACAACTAACAGAAGTTCTTACGAGATGGGCAGGGTAGATGGCGACCTTATGTACGACATTGTAAAGCAATGGGATTGGGGAAATGCCGGAAGCCCGGACATTTATCATGACCCACAGACCCGTACACAGGCACTGTCATTCAGAGGTAATTTGGCCCGACTTACAGAAACGTTGATCAACGAGAACAAGATAGAAAAAGCGAAAGATGTCATTAATATTGCCATGGAAAACATGCCCGTGGAATATTTCGGTTATTACGCGTTTGTGGAGCCTTTTGTGGATGGATATTTTAAAGTAGGTGAAACCGAAAAGGCTCGAAATCTATTTGAAAAACTGAAAAAGATCTATCAGGAAAAATTGGATTATTACGCCAATTTACCCTTTGAGGAACAACGCCTTTTCCTAGACGAAATTATTCCGGATCTGGAGGCCTACAGTAGAAATATAGATATACTGATCACCAACCAGGATAAAGAGACTGCTGAAAAAGAGACCCTTATTTTCAATGAATACATCGCGAAGTTTGAACGATTTTATAGAAACGACCCCATGGAGCAAATACAGGCTCCTACCTCGGATCCAGATTTAATGGATTCCACAACTATGGATGCCATACCTGAAGAAGAATTGGACAGCATTGCAATACCCGAATAAAGGATATAAAAAAACCGAGACATATGTCTCGGTTTTTTTATGCGTTTTAATTAGCTATAGATACTCATTGAGTATTCCGATGAGGGTATTTGCATCCTGTTCTCCACTTTGCCTCCAAACCATTTCGCCTTTCTTGTATATCATCAAGGTAGGCAAACCTTTCACTCTCAACGCTTGGGAAAGTTCTTTATTCTTATCCACATCGATCTTAATAACTTTGCCCTTATCGCCCAAAGCGGCGGCTACATCCCTCAGTACAGGGTGCATGGCTGTTGACTGTTCGTTCCACTCTGCGTAAAAATCCAATAGCACGGGAACATTTATATCAATTAATTCACCAAATTTAGACATATATATACGTTGGGTTATAAATCAAAAATAAGAAAAAATGTTAAAATACAACTAGTGCTATCATTTTTGTAGAGAAGGTAGCTGTTAAAATCACGTTAAAGACCTCTTTTTTAGGGTAATTACCGTAATTTCTGGCCAGATACCTACCCTTCCTGGGTAACCCAAAAACCCAAATCCCCGGTTTACATTAATCATTTGACCCAATTCTTCGTATACCCCTGCCCAATACTTATACCTCCATTTAGCAGGACTCCATTTGATCCATCCAGGAATTTCTATGCCAAATTGCATACCATGGGTATGTCCGCTTAGAGTTAGATGATAATGGTAATCATCCTTTAAGACTTGGTCCTCCCAATGGGAGGGATCATGGCTCATTAAAATTTTAAAATCGTCCTTACTAATTTTGGAAACGGCCTTTTTAAGGTCACCAGCTTTTTTAAAACCACCCCTACCCCAATTTTCAACTCCTATCAAGGCAATTCTATCCTCTCCTTTTTGCAAATACCTGCTATCGTTGAGCAATAGATCAAAACCCATTTCTTTTTGCAAATTTTTTAGATCGATTAAGTTGTTCCTCTTGGCTTCTTCCGTTTCCCAATCCACATAATCCCCATAATCATGATTGCCTAAAACTGAAAATTTACCATCCTTGGCACTTAATGTTGAAAACAGGCCTTTCCATGGCAACATTTCCTCTGCCATGTTATTGACCATGTCCCCTGTAAAAAGCAACACATCGCTTTTTTGCTGATTAATAAGGTTTATTGCGTATTCAATTTTCTCCCTATTATCAAAACTGCCACTGTGCACATCCGATATTTGTGTAATTTGATAACCATCGAAGCTACTTGGCAAATCATCAAATTCCAAATTATATTTAAGCACTTTAAAATTGTACTTCCCCTTCAACATGCCGTACAACAAGGCGGAAAATGGCAATGCAGCAATACCCATGGCAATCGTACTTAAAAAACGTCTACGCTGCGGTAGGCTAAATTCCTTAGTCCCCCCAAATATTTTGTGATAGCCAGCAGAAAGAAATCTAAAAATATCCTCGGAGAATAAAAAAACAATAGTAATCAACTTAAAAGTGAGCATAGCCAGCAAGAGACCAAATGCGTAACTTTTTGGAACACTCAACACCCGGCCAGGAGCATCACCCATAGTAAATTGATAAATAAAATTCCCCACCACAAAGAGGGATAAGAGCATATAGGCGTAATAGACCCAAGGGTAACGGGTTACAGCCTTTAATGCCTGTAATGTATAAATCCCAAGAGTAATGTAAATAACAATGAAAACAATCCAACGAAGCATCCCTTAAATTTTTAGTAAAGATATTGGTTTCAAAACCTTTAGTTACCTTTTTACTTTTCTTTAACTAGGCGGACCACTTCTTTTAGGGTAGCCAAATGACTAATAGCTACTTCATCATCCCTTAGAAAGCCGGGACTGCTCATTGGAACCACAGGTGTATGATCAAGACTCTTATGAAATTTTATACCGGTCAAATGTACTGCTCCAAAACCTTTCTTCTTAAATTCCAGCACATTGGCAACCTGTATACCACCTCCTGGCATAATAACAGTTCTCTTGGTTTTTTTCTGCAGCTTTGACAATAGGTCCATTCCAGCGACCGAAGAATTTTGTTGTCCAGAGCTCAAAATGGTATCAACTTCCAGTTCCTCCAATTGCTGTAACGTTGCTATAGGATCACTTACCCAATCGAATGCTCTATGAAAGGTAAATTGCATTGGCTTGGATAATTTTATCAATTCTTTGGTTCTTTCAACATCCAGAGTAAAGTCCTTGTTCAACACTCCTGAAACAATACCATTAAAACCCAGTTCTTTGCACAGTGCAATATCTTTCTTTATTATCTCAAACTCGAGATTGGAATAGGTAAAGTCGCCACTTCTAGGCCTAATCAATACATTTACGGGAATAGAAATATGTTCCTTTATCAATTTCAAGAGCCCGAAAGAAGGCGTTGTCCCCCCTCCTGCTAGCTCGGTACATAATTCAATTCGGTCAGCACCAGCTTTTTGGGCATTTACCGCAGATTCTAAAGAATTGGCGCATACTTCTACAATCATATTTCTTATATTTAGGACCTTAAAATTAAGTAACACAATCTTATGAAAAGAAGAAATTTCCTTAAAAATTCTACCCTAAGTACCGCTGGAATAATTTCAGCGCCTCTTTTTGCATCCTGCCAAGAAACAAAAAAGGAACTACCACCAATTACAAATGCCGCAGTAAGTGTAAAACCTATTGTAATCTGCACTTGGAATTTTAAGAATGCCACGGCAAAGGCTTGGGAAGTATTAGAAAAAGGAGGTTCATCCCTGGATGCAGTAGAACAAGGTGTAAAGGTAGAGGAAGCGGATCTTAACAATGAAACCGTTGGTAACGGAGGTAGACCGGATAGGGATGGCCATGTTACCTTGGACGCCTGTATCATGGACAAGGACGGCAACTGCGGGGCAGTGCTCTGTATGGAAAATATTGCCCATCCTATTTCGGTTGCAAGAAAGGTAATGGAAGATACCCCACATGTGATGTTGGCCGGAAAAGGAGCGGAACAGTTTGCTTATGAAAAAGGATTTCCAAAAACCAATCTACTCACTGAAAAAGCCAAAAAAGATTGGTTGGAATGGAAAAAGAAATCGAAATACGAAACCATTATCAATATAGAAAACCACGATACTATAGGTATGCTGGCCATTGATAAAAATGGAGATATCGCAGGAGCCTGCACCACAAGTGGAATGGGTTACAAAATGGCCGGGCGGGTCGGTGACTCCCCAATTATTGGTGCCGGATTATTTGTAGACAACGAAGTTGGCGGGGCAACAGCAACGGGAGTTGGGGAGGAAGTTGTACGAACGGTTGGTAGTTTCTTGATCGTAGAGCTAATGCGCCAAGGGAAATCGCCACAGGAAGCCTGCGAGGAAGGTGTAAGACGGATTATGGAAAAGAACAAGGACAGAAGGGATTTCCAGATTGGCTTTATTGCCATAAATAAGAATGGAGAAACAGGAGGATACTGCATACATCCCGGATTTAGCTATAGCAGCTATACAGAGGCAGGGCAAACCAACAATACAACGGAGACTTTTTTGAAATCCTAAATATCAATTTCATAAAACCCAAATCTTAATAAGAATCAAAAATAATGGCAGAACAAAAGAGACTTTTTTTACTTGATGCATACGCACTGATTTTTCGGGGCTACTACGCACTTATCAAAAACCCAAGAATTAACTCCAAGGGAATGGATACTTCTGCCATAATGGGATTTATGAATTCTTTATTGGACGTAATAAGAAGGGAAAAACCAGATCATTTGGCAGTTTGTTTTGACAAGGGAGGAAGTGCGGACCGTACGGAAATGTTCGCAGAATACAAAGCCAATAGGGATGCCACTCCTGATGCCATAAAAATAGCCGTACCCTACATACAAAATATTTTAAAAGCCATGCATATTCCGGTTGTGGAATTGGAAGGTATGGAGGCCGATGACATTATAGGCACCTTGGCCAAACAGGCGGAAAAGGAGGACTACAAGGTATATATGGTTACTCCTGATAAAGATTTTGGGCAATTGGTCTCCGAGAACATATTTATGTACCGCCCGGCCAGAATGGGCAATGGCATTGAAATCTGGGGTATTCCTGAAGTCCAAAAACGATTTGGTGTTGAACGTCCGGAACAAGTTATAGACTATCTGGGAATGATGGGCGATGCTAGTGACAACATTCCAGGATTACCTGGAGTTGGTGACAAAACAGCCAAAAAATTTATCGAGGAATTCGGCTCTATGGAAAATTTACTTGCCAACACAGATAAATTGAAAGGCAAAATGAAGGAAAAAGTCCAAGAAAATGCCGAACTCGGAATCCTATCCAAAAAACTGGCCACCATATTTGTGGATTGCGACGTAACCTTTAATGCCAAGGATTATGAACTCTCCATGCCCGATGGCGAAAAAGTTCAGGAGATTTTCGAGGAATTGGAATTCCGTAGACTTAAGGACCAATTTCTTAAACTCTTTTCAGAGGAATCGGACCAAGCCAACACTGTTGATCAAAAACAGGACAACGGCCCTGTTTCAAAAAAGAAACCCACGGAAGCCGGTGGCGGTCAATTTTCCTTATTCGGCAGTGAGGGTCAAGTTACCGGAGGCACTATAAAAGAAGTATCAAGCAGAAAAAATATTACCGGAGTTTCACATATGTACCAAAGTGTTCTTCCCGGTATGGCCATGAAACTTTTTATCCAGAATTTAATGAAGCAGGCCTCCGTTTGTTTTGATACGGAAACTACTGGATTAAATCCGCTTACGGCCGAACTGGTAGGCATTGCATTTAGCTGGGAGGCCGGAAAAGGTTTCTATGTTCCCTTTCCTGAAGACAGAACAGAAGCCCAGAATATTATTGAACAATTAAGGCCATTTTTTGAAGCGGAAGGTATTGAAAAAATTGGGCAGAACTTAAAATATGATATTAAGGTACTGCACAAATACAATGTATCCGTAAAAGGCAAATGTTTTGACACCATGCTGGCCCATTACCTCATAAACCCGGATATGCGCCACAATATGGATGTACTGGCGGAAACTTATTTAAATTACACCCCTATTTCCATAACCGAACTCATTGGCAAAAAAGGTAAAAACCAATTATCCATGAGGGATGTTCCCTTGGAAAAGCAAACCGAATATGCTGTAGAGGATGCAGATATCACTTTTCAATTGGCCCAGCACTTTAGACCTGAATTGAAAGAGGCAAACACCGAAGAATTATTTAATGACATAGAGATCCCGCTTTTACACGTCTTGGCGGACATGGAACAAGAGGGCATCAATTTGGACAAGGCATTTTTGAATTCCCTTGCCAAGGATTTGGACAACGACATTAAAAACTTGGAATCGAAGATTTACGAGGAAGCGGGCCAAGAATTCAACATAGCTTCACCAAAACAATTGGGCGAAATTCTTTTCGATAAACTAAAGTTGGTTGACAAACCCAAAAAGACCAAAACAGGTCAATATTCCACTGCAGAAGATGTACTTTCCTATCTGGCAAAGGACCATGAAATTATCCAAAGCGTATTGGATTATCGTGGACTAAGCAAACTAAAAAGCACCTATGTGGATGCCTTACCGGAACAAATAGAGGAAAGTACAGGCAGGGTACATACAGATTATATGCAAACGGTAGCGGCTACGGGCAGATTGAGCAGCAACAACCCTAACCTTCAAAACATACCCATACGTACGGAACGTGGAAGACAGGTAAGGAAGGCATTTATTCCAAGAAACGAAAATTACACCTTATTGGCGGCAGATTATTCGCAGATCGAATTACGGATTATTGCTGCCTTAAGTGAGGAGACCACAATGATAGAGGCCTTTAAAAACGGCGAGGATATTCACGCTTCTACCGCGTCCAAAGTATTCAACATCCCATTGGAAGAGGTGACCAGAGAACAGCGAAGCAATGCCAAGACTGTAAATTTCGGAATCATTTACGGAGTATCGGCCTTCGGATTGAGCAACCAAACGGATTTATCCCGTGCCGAATCCAAAGAACTTATAGATACCTATTATAAGACCTACCCCAAATTACGCAATTACATAAGCGAACAAATAGATTTCGCTAGAGAGAATGGATACGTACAGACTGTATTGGGCAGACGTAGGTACCTTAAGGATATTAACGGCAGCAATGCCATTGTTCGCGGAGCAGCGGAACGCAATGCCGTAAACGCCCCTATACAAGGAAGTGCCGCGGATATCATAAAAATTGCGATGATCAATATTCACAATAAGCTTGAAGAAGGAAATTACAAAAGTAAAATGCTCTTACAAGTACATGATGAATTGGTCTTTGATGTATACAAACCCGAATTGGAGGAATTAAAGACAATGATCAAATCGGAGATGGAAAATGCCTACAAATTATCCGTGCCACTGGATGTGGAACTGGGAGTTGGTAATAATTGGCTGGAAGCCCATTAGACCTAAACCTAATTAATCAAAAAAGCGGAATGCCAAGGGGGTTAACCTAATTGCATTCCGCTTTTTATTTTTATATCGCTTTTTTTCCGAATCTTATTTCCTTTTAAAAATAAGCTGACCACCTGCATTTAGATTCGGTATATCCAAATCTGAGGCATCTACCGTCATAATATCTCCATCTATAGTAACATCTACGGTAACAGTTTCTTGATCTTCATCGGTATAGGTAAGTTTACCATTCTCATAAACATAAACCGTAGTTTCGGTATCCTTTTCGGTCGGACAAGGAATATCGAACCCATCCCTTTCCAAATATTCCACGGAATTTTCAATAGTAACCGTTAAGTCCACTTTAAATTCAAAACTCAACACATAGCATTCTTTAGCTGTTAAATATGCCAATAAATCTCTCGCATTTTTTTCATCATCACTCGCAGTATCATTATTTACTTTTAGCTCATGTGCCTGCCAAATTCCCACGATTGTGTTTTCATTGGAATTACCATCATTACTATCTGAAGAACAAGAAAAGAAAAGTGCGGCAACAATAAAAAGTAGTAAAAATTTAAATTTCATCATTTTAAAATTTATGTTGTTTAAAAGGCTAACGTATTATAAACCAAATTAGTATTCCATCAATACAATTGCAGAGCTCCCTACCCTCTCCTTTCACAACACCAGAAATCCAATGAGAATTCAGCAACCACATCCCTAGAAAGCAAAATAATCAAACATGATATTCAATATTTGAACTCACACAAAATGGTAAATCAACCTAAATGAATTTAAAGCAAACGTGAAGTTTTCTTACAAGTAAAAAGTAATTATTGGAGCAAAAAGGGATTATAAAGTTCACCTTAAGTATTTATTATTGGAAAAAACTATAAATAATAAGAAACAACCATTTGGAATTCAACTTAATAATTGTACATTTGCAGCCCGTTAAACGGGATTGAAGTGTTTAATCAATAAATATATTAGTGTGGATACATTAAGCTACAAGACGATTTCGGCCAATAAGGCGACCGTTGACAAACAATGGTTACTAGTTGATGCTGAAGGAGAAACATTGGGCCGTCTTGCTTCTAAAGTAGCGTTGTTACTTAGAGGGAAGCGCAAGCCTAATTTTACACCACATGTTGATTGTGGAGATAATGTTGTTATTATCAATGCAGAAAAAATCAACCTGACCGGAAAGAAGTGGGATTCAAAAACCTACGTTCGCCATACCGGTTATCCAGGAGGCCAGAGGTTTACAACGGCTAATGAAATGTTGGCTAAAGATCCAGCGCGTATAGTAGAAAAATCGATAAAAGGTATGTTGCCCAAGAATAAATTGGGTGCAGAGCTTTTCCGTAATCTAAAGGTATATGCTGGCACAGCCCACAATCAAGAAGCACAAAAACCAACAGCAATTAACTTAAACGATTTTAAGTAATGGAAATGATTCATAAAATTGGTAGAAGAAAGACTGCAGTTGCCCGAGTTTATGTTACTGAAGGAAAAGGTGACATTACGATCAACAATAGAGACTTAAGCAACTATTTTCCTACTGCAACATTACAGTACAAAGTAAAACAACCATTTGCCTTAACCAACAACGAAGAAAACTTTGACGTTAAAGTTAATGTATATGGTGGCGGTATTACAGGACAAGCGGAAGCTGTTCGTTTGGCATTATCCAGAGCACTATGTGAAATGGATGCTGAGAACAGATTGGTTCTTAAACCAGAAGGTCTTTTAACTAGAGATCCAAGAATGGTTGAACGTAAGAAATTCGGTCAGAAGAAAGCCCGTAAGAAATTCCAGTTCTCTAAACGTTAATACTGCATTAACAAAACAAATACTGAAATTCCGCAGTGCTCTTGATTACGATCAGGGACAATTTGCTAGTTTCGGTGTAATTTTTAATTGTTCATTGAAAACCCTTGTCATAGGGTAAGTAATAATCCTGAATTTTAACAATTGGCTGTCCCTCCTAGGGAAATCCAATAGTAGATATATTCTGGATAAATTAGTTTAGCATCTAAATATTAAAGGCTGCCAATAGGTACCACTTTAGTATTGCTAATTCAAAGGAACGTAAACTAAAAAATAAAAATGGCAAACAAAGTTGAAGTAAAAGACCTTTTAGAGGCAGGTGTACATTTTGGTCACCTTACCAGAAAATGGAATCCAAACATGGCTCCTTACATCTACATGGAGCGTAATGGGATTCACGTTATCAATCTTTACAAAACAGTTGCAAAATTAGAGGAGACTAATGAAGCCCTTAAAAAAATTGCAGCTTCCGGTAGAAAAATACTTTTCGTAGCTACCAAAAAACAAGCAAAGGATATTGTTGCTGAAAAAGCAGGTAATGTTAATATGCCTTACATCACAGAAAGATGGCCAGGTGGTATGTTGACCAATTTCGTTACTATTCGTAAAGCCGTTAAAAAAATGGCTTCTATTGATAGAATGAAGAAAGACGGTACCTTTAACACACTATCCAAAAAAGAACGTTTACAAGTTGATCGTTTGCGTGCAAAGTTGGAAAAGAACTTAGGTTCTATTTCTGAAATGACACGTCTACCAGCAGCTTTGTTCATTGTAGATACAATGCGTGAACACATCGCGGTAAAAGAAGCTCAAAAATTGAATATTCCAATTTTTGCTATGGTAGATACCAACTCTGACCCACGACAAATAGATTTTATAGTACCATCCAATGATGATGCTTCCAAATCTATTGAAGTTATTATGGCATCTGTAACTGCTGCTATTGCCGAAGGATTAACAGAACGTAAATCTGAAAAGCAAAGTGATAAGGAAGGTGGAGATGAAGCAAAGCCTAAGGAGAAAAAAGCCAAAGCAGTCTCAGAAGAAAAAGCATCTGAACCAAAAGCAGCACCAGCAGAGAAAGCAGCTAAAAAAGCTCCTGCTGCTGACGACCTAACTAAAGTTGAAGGTATTGGTCCAAAGATTGCTGAAATCTTTCAGGAAGCAGGAATAAACACTTTTGCTGATCTAGCCGATAAATCTGAGGAAGACCTTAAGGACATCCTTACTGAATCTGGCCCAAGATACGCTTCCAAAAATCCAGCATCTTGGCCTAAGCAAGCTCAAATGGCTGCAGATGGCAAATGGGATGAATTACAGGAATGGCAAGATAGCGTTAAAGGAGGAGTGGAATAATCCGCTTTTAATATAACAGAATATAAATTTAACATTCACCTGGATTAGGGTTACACAACAATTCTAATCCAGATGAAAATTAAAATAAAATAAAATGGCTAAAATTACCGCCGCAGAGGTAAACAAATTAAGACAAACAACTGGTGCAGGCATGATGGATTGCAAAAATGCATTGGTTGAAGCTGAAGGAGATTTTGAAAAAGCAATTGAAATCCTTCGTAAAAAAGGACAAAAAGTTGCTGCCAAGAGAGCCGATAGAGATTCTTCTGAGGGAGCTGCAATTGCAAAAGTAAATGCGGACAATACTTCCGGGGTTATTATTTCTCTAAACTGTGAAACCGATTTTGTTGCAAAGAACGATACTTTTGTTGCTTTGGCCAACGATTTGGCAGACCTTGCTTTGGATTTTGACACTAAAGAAGCTTTCTTGAATGCCGATTACAAAGGAACCTCTGTTCAAGACAAACTTACAGAACAAACTGGTGTAATAGGTGAGAAAATTGAAATAGGTGGATTTAGTAGACTTTCTGCTCCATTTGTTGGTTCCTATATTCATGCTGGAAACAAAATCGCTACATTGGTAGGACTTTCTGCCGCTGTTGACGGTGCAGATGTTGCCGCAAAGGATGTTGCCATGCAAGCCGCTGCAATGAATCCAGTAGCCTTGAACGAAGCAGGTGTTGATCAGTCAATCATCGATAAAGAAATCGAAATTGCCAAAGATCAACTACGTCAGGAAGGAAAGCCTGAAGCTATGTTGGATAACATCGCTAAAGGAAAATTAAACCGTTTCTTTAAAGACAACACTTTGGTAAACCAAGATTTTATAAAGGACAGCAAACAAAGTGTTGCCCAATACGTAAAATCTGTTGATTCCAAATTGGAAGTAACCGGATTTAAAAGGGTAGCTTTAGGATAATCCAAAAAGCATCAAACATATAAAAAACGCTTTTACAATGTAAAGGCGTTTTTTTATGCACTAATGTCTAGTCCTGAAATAGCGTTACACAAAAAGAAAGTGTAATGAACAAATCAGAACAGATGTACATCAAGCGTACCCAAAAGGACTACTCAATGTCGTTCAAACTTAAAGTGGTCAACGAAATAGAG
>NZ_JACLHY010000020.1 GCF_014397245.1 Arenibacter arenosicollis
AATTTTCTGTTCCATAGTTGTTGTTTCTTTCCAAGGCATGATAATTTGATTTTGATCTCAAATTATAACCTAAAAAAGTGTAAACTATGTGACTTTAACTTTGTAAAGGATGTCCCTTTAACGTACCAGCTTGCAGGTAACGCCTAAGCTATGAGTAGTGCGGGAGCAAACTTGCGCTTACCATTCCGTTTTGCCCATAGCAAAAGCTTTTTGTTTTGATATATTTTTTATTCTCAGAGCAAAATCGGAAAGATTTTGCGCCCTTATAAATATAGATAAAACTTTGAATTGAAGACCAGGGCCCGCATTACTTCATAGGCTCTGTTGCCCACAGTTATTTTTCGGTTAGCTGCTTTTTGAGCTTTTTAAATGTTACCCAATCGTTTGAGGGATAATCTTTTATAATAAAACTTGAATCGCTGGATATAACCCTATTTACTATTCCTGCGTGAGAGAAAGAAGAGCGATTATTTATTTTATTTTTTGCAAGTTCCACAATCGCTTTTTCGATAAGGTCGATTTCTACATTATTTAACTCAATGCTATCAATCTTAAGTTCCAGCATTTTATATTCATACCATTTCTTGGGTTTTTCATTTTCTTTGGGTGGCATTGGTGGCTCATAAGAACCTAAATATTTTGAATAATCAGCATAAATTTTTTCGCCGTCAGAGTAAACTAAAATCACATCCGAGTCCCCGCCCCATTCACCATATTTATCATCAGTATGAGCAAGTTCAAGTTGATTCCATTTGTCTATGAAATCCAATGAAATATTCATTGCGTTTTTTACCTCACTATTTGATTCGTTTTTATTCTCATCAACACAACTGACCATAAAAGGAATAACCATTATTAACGTCAACGCGATTTTTTTCATAATTGTGGGCAACAATTGTATATAAATACTAGTGTGCATATTCTTATTATAGGTCCAATTTAATAAAACTTTTTGGTTAGCCTAGTTATTAATTATATCGTTTATGGACCTGCAGCCCTCTATTCTATTTTGTGGGGTCCGGCTTTCGTTCGTTTGCTTAATTTGAATGAACTAAAGGAAAACAATTCCTTGAGAAGTAAGTTGCGGGAAACCGTAATTTGGGTGCAATTATTGCGCTCTAATCTTGAAAAGTGGCATAATAAAACCGAAATACTTGGCAGATTATAGGTGGTAAATTTAGCAATCCCATCGTGAAGGAATCTGGGCCCGGTTTGGTGAACACGGTCTTATAGATTGGCTTCCGCAGAGATTAAGGGACAGGCTGTACCGGCCGCGCGGACCCTTGGTTGTTACTGCCAGTTGCTTAATTCCAAATGTCATTGGATTCTGTTAAAATGACTAGAAAAACCAGTCCGATGACCTTTGACCAGCGTATTGCCAGGATAAACGAAGTGCAGCGGGGATGAATGAACAATTTCCGGGGTACAAGTATTCAGGGCAAGCTACGATATATGGACGACGAGATTAGGAACCGGTTACGCTATGGTGTAGGCTACACCTGGACGGGAAAAACGACACAAGAAGATCAAAAAGGAACTCGGGCGGACAAAGGAAAATGAATTTTGACCACTTTAGGGACCTGACATGACTTCGATATCCATCTGAAAAACTCCATCAAACCATAGCAATCCCCTTAGTAAGGGGCAACTGGACCCGGTTCAGTCAACACGGTCTTCATGTTTGGCCGTACCGACCACACGAAGTCTTAGTTATTGGCATTAGTATTATTGGTCAAAATGGAATAATATTATTTCTAAATACACATTTTTATTCTCATCCTTTGGTAATTGGAATAAATAACTAAATGATGATTCTCCATTCGTTCCATTTGTTTTTTTATAGTATTCGTGTTTTTTAGTTTCTTCTTTTACAGATTCTAAAACTCGTGTAAAATCGTTATTCTTAACAAAAAATATCAATGCTACTTTTGAATCTCTCCAAGTTAAATACCTGTCGAAAAGCTGATTTATAGCTTGGTGAAATTCAGATTTCCCTTTCCAAAATTTACATTCTGCGACAAATAAGTTAGTGTTATCAGCAGCATACTTTAAAATAATATCTGTTTTCCCTTTTTTATTAAAAGTTTCTCCTGTAGCTGTAATACCTTCGTATCTAGTTTCCAAGATAAAAAGAAACTGGTCTCTTAAACCTTCTTCATCTTTATTTTGATAAAGAGCAGGTTTTTTTTCCATACTTTTTCCCGCATCATAAACTACTTTCAAAATATCTGAATACATAGTTTTTGACATCGTAGGAATGGAAGCAAATTCTTTGTTCTTATCTACTTTCGGTTGAGGAATATCAACTTTTTTAATTGCTGGGACTGAAAAAATAGATTCTGTATTTTTATTAGTTGATATATTTATTGCTGCGAAAAAATCGTTTTCTTTTAAAAATTTGTCTTTTACTTTTTTAAATTCTCGGTTAACAACACCTTTAACACAAGCATTCCAACTATCTGCAAATTTGTTGACGTTTGCCAAATTCGTAAAAGCTGCTCGATAAGCGTCTGATTTCTGCCTTTTGAATTTATCAGGATTCTGTTCATAAAGTTTAAATGAGAAAGAGACTGTGTTATTGTGTTCATTTACATTAATTTCATAGCTAGTCATTGTCCAAGTGCTAGGTCTTATTTTGAAAAGGACTGTCGAACCTGAAAAGGTATATCTAATTGTAAAATGATAAACGTCTTGTTCGTAAACGTAATCTCTTGGATAAGCTGTAGTTTTTTCCTTTGTTACTCTTGGTTGCTCAATTTGTTCACTTTCTTCATAAACAACTAATGGAACTACTTTAAAATCTTCGGTTAAGAAATTTTTATATTCTTCCTCATCAACACCAAGAATGTACTCTTTGGATTCACTTTCTATTCTCTTTTTGATTTGTTCCTCCCATTGTTTTTGAGCATTATAGCTGTCAACTTCTGAAAATGTTCTGATTTTTGAATTATACATCTGTAAATCTTGTTTTATGCATAGTTCATTAAGTTGGACTTTACCCAATCAGCATAATATCTAATGAATGGAAGTAACTCATCAGATTTGAATTCTGCAACACTTGTTTGATTGTCCTTGAATATTATTTTATCAATCAAAAATTTGTCATTGGTTGATTTTATTTCTAGGTCAAAATGAGCAATTGAGTTTCTTAAATCAATTATTAGTTCTCGCAGAAATTGGATTTTTGGATTTATTTCCGATTTTTTTAATCCCATTTCTTTTTTCAAATCACTTGTTATTCTGTGGTTAGGAATATGAGAAAAGAACTGTTCTTTAGGCATAACTATAATTCCCAGTAAACAGTTCAATAAAAGCGTATAGTTGTATTGTTGTTCAAAAGGGTATTTGTTCAAATCAGATTCATATTGAGTTATCAAATTCATAGTCCTTTCAATGAAATCGTGATTGATATTTTTATAGTTTCCCATAGTGTTTTCGATATTAATGCCAACGGCTCGGGTATGAAACGTAGGGCATTTCGAAGCACTTCACTGTCCGCCCGAGACAAAGCTTGCTTAAATCCCAAAACTTGCGGAAACCACCGTCCGCCCTATGTTTTATACCCATTGTTGTGCTTTCGTGTTTTTTAATTTAGTAGTTCATTAATTTTTTCAAACCAACCTTTAACTTCACCATTTGGGTCACGTTCTTCTATCATTTCAGCTGTCATGTTTGGGAATGCTCTTTCAGCTAAGAATTTTTTAGCATTAGTATCTTTTATTGGGTTTTGGAAGCCAACTTTCTGCGAGTATGCTTCTGCGAAGATTTTCGGTGTAGCCTTGCCAACATCATTCAAATGGTCAGGTATTTCAATATCAATATCGAAACCTGCAATTATTGCATCTTTATGCAAGTAACTTTCAATTTCAAGCTTTTGGGTCAATTGTCCACAAGAATTATCTTCTCGGTTATTTACTTGGTCAATTGAAAGTTGATATGTATTGACATCATTATCGTATAAATGAAATTCGGGTTTACACAATTCTTTCAAGTAGTTATGATTAACCCAATGTTTTAATGTAGAACCACCCATTAAGACAAAAGCTACTCTTTCATCATTTGTTAGGTCGGGCAATTCTGGGTATTTAATTTTCATTGCTTTGCTCAAAGCGCATATTGCGGAAACATCAGTCGGACCTTCAACACAAAATAGAACTTTAACTCTACTATCAGGTGTCACGCCTAAAGTCTTGGCGATTTTTGGGAAAACATCTTCACCAAGTTCTATTTTCAAATTACCTGAATCATCATGGAAAATGAATCTCAAACTTTCGATAGGAAGTTCTGATGCCAAGCCTGGACTGTGTGTAGTTAGAATTATTTGACAGTCACTTTCATTTGCCAAAGATTTAAATGACTCTATTAATACTTTTTGGTTGTTTGGGTGTTGAGCTGTCTCAGGTTCTTCAATTGCATAGATGATATTTTTTTTTGAAGAGGATTTCAAGCGTCTCTCGGCTTCCGCTTTGAAAAAACTAACAAGAATCATTCTTCTAACACCGCTTCCCCTTTTATTTAAAGGTATTCCATCATCTGTGTCTAATTGGATAGAGAAAAGTCCATTCCATTTTGCAGGTGTAGGCGGATTAAACTTTGGATCTAATTTATTAGCTAAATTTTCATCAATCTCTTTAAGTGCTTTGTGAGTATTTGCTGCTATTTCTTCTGCTTTTTCTTTTACTTTTTGCTGAATGTCATTAATCTCCTTTTGAACTTCTGAAATCGCAGTTGCAATTGCCGCCTTCATTGGGTCTTGTACTTCATTGTCAGAGTCGCTACTACTCCTGTCACTTTGAAATAATGCGAAGATTGGAAGATATCCGTCAATTTGTTCCCAAATCCTTTTAGCATCTTCTTTGGGCTTGGAAACTGGAATTTCAATGGTTTGAAGTTTTAAATCGCTAATAGATTCCCAAATTGCTTTTCTCATAGTCGGGTTTCCTTTCAGCTTAGAATCAAGCGATTTTGATTTTATTATTGCTTGAAGTTCCTTTTCCTTCAACTCCAAAAGGTTTGATACTTCCTTATCTGTCGGATGATTGGCGATAATAAAAATTTCAACACTTGGTGTTTTCTTGCTGCAATCAAAACTCTTCTTAATTACAAGGGTATCATCTGTTGATAATAGATATTCATCTTTAAGGTTTGTTGGCGAAGATGTATCAATGGATATTTCTGAAGGGTATTCTGTGAACTCACATGTAATCTCAACAGTTTTTAATGTTGAGTGGATGTTCGCATCCGATGAATCAATTTTTACAGTCTGATTATTAAAAAATATTTCAAGCGCTTCAAGAATTGTTGATTTACCAATATCATTTTTCCCAATAATAGTCGTCAGTTGGTCAAATCCGATTTTAGTTTCATCTTGGTAAGCTCTGAAGTTTTTTACTGTTAGTGATTTTAGTTTCATTGGTTAGTTTTTTTCAGCATGAAGCACAACAATTGTATATGATTACTAGTGTGTATATTCCTATTATAGGTCTAATTTAGTAAATCTTTCTTGTTAGCCCAGTTTTAAATTTCATGCTTGATGGCTCTGCTAACCCTACGCTATTTTGTGGGGTCTCGTTGTTATTTACTTGCATATTTTTTGGAACTAAAGAAAAACAATAATTTGAGAATTTGGTTGCGGGAAACCGTAATTGGAGATGTTTTAGATCTGTATTGGTCCAAAAACAACTAAATAATTAGGAAGGGGATTACTTTTATGCCAATGGACAAACGATGAAGTATAGGAAATACGGTCTTCATTTTTTGGATACTCAAGGTCTGGAGGATAGGCTGTACCAACCATATGAAGGCTTAGTTATTGGCGGTTCGGTTTTAATTTTTGCTCTCTTTTATTAGCGCAGATAATTTTTTTGGTGCAACCTCACAATAACCTGTTGTCAAAACTTTTGAAAGCAATTCAGGATTCACTTGACTTAATTCTATGAAGGTCCAACCTTGTTTTCCCCACTTATTATTTACAGGGTAAATGCTTGAACTTAAAGATGAGAAATTATCCTGGTCAATTTCCGATAGTTTGACCGTTATTCTATTGTGTTTCTCGTCATAGGTTGCAAATATTTTCTTTTTTATCCGAAATGATATTTTTTCAAAATGAGGTTCAATTGTAATTTCAGGAAAGTTTAGAGTTATTTTTTCAAATGTTCCGAAAGTAACCATTAGCTATTTTTTAAATATTTTAAGAGAGTCATTACAAGAAGTCATTTAAGATTTCACGATCTTATAAAAATACGCAAACAATAAAATTCTGGTCCAAGTCCATATTATTTGTAAGATGTGTTATTTACTGGCAATTTCTCCTCTAGTTTCAGAAAGATTCATTGTCATGGATATAGCCTCTGTTTCCACCCAACTATTATATTCCTTTGCCGCATATAGTCTCTGGGAATCCTCTATAAAACCTTCTTCGGATATTTGTTTTAATCCAGCTACTTTACTCCAAATGCCAACTTTAGACTTAAAATCCTCTCTATCCCGAGTATAGTATTCATCTGAATTTAATGTTTGTATATTTTTTAGTCCAATCTCCTGAAATAATGACGGCAAATGATCAGCGATTTCATTATTCATACCCGCGTTCTCCCTCCACTTAAGAAATGCTTCATAGAATTCCATCATACTTTGCGGTGGATCTGGATTCCATTGAATTTTCTTATGATTATAATCCAATATTGTTATAACACCATTAGGGTTAAGCAATGATTTCATTTTTAACAAAGCTTCTTTCGGATTGGATAACCATTGAAGCATTCTAGCAGATATAATTAAATCAAATTTCTGATCGGTATTAAAATCAAATATATCTGTTGAGATCAGCTCTAAATTCTTTATATATCCATAATTGGCAATTCCATTTTCTATAAAATTAGGATCTTTATCAATACCTGTTACTCTACCACCATTTCCAATTATGGCGGCCACATCTTTGGAAATAGCTCCCGTTCCACAGCCCACATCAAGAACTCTGATATCTTTTCTCAATAAGGTTTTTAAAGTACGATAATCAACTTCTAATGATCTATTATTATATACTTCTGACCCTTCTTTGGAATCTCTTTTTACGATTTTGTTTTGTTTCATTTTGGATATCTAGAATTTCAATTATGCTAGTCGCTCACAAGATAGAATTAAATCATGTAAGCCTAGTGCGCAGTTTTTGGTTTAGCTGTTGAACTATGCGGTCTCGGTTTTGTGCTGCCATTGTCATTGGGACTAATATTTTATTTCTTATCAATTTAGGGATTTTTGCTTTGTGCAGAGGAGTATTTCATTTGTTTGCCTTTGTAGCCTTCCCTAAAAATTTTATTGTTGTTATTTGTGTGTTGAAGTTTTATTACTTTTTAATACATAGATATTCCGCAATGAGCCCACCTTGTATTTCTTTTGATATTATTTCGAATCCTGATCTATTTAATAAACCATCTAGAATCCAATCGTAAGTAGAAAATTCTTCTCGAAAATGCACTTCGGCATCATCTCTTAAAAAATCCCCTCCTAAAATTGCTTGGTTATCAATAAACTTCTGAATATTGCGTTTTGAATTTTTTTCTTCCATGACGACATCTTTAATGTATAAATACCCTCCTGGGATTAACATTTTATTTAATCTTTTAAGTGCAATTCCTTTCCAATAATCAGGCAAATGATGAAAAGAATAGGTAGAAGTAATGTGATTTATTGATTCATTGTTAACTGCAAAATTTAGGAATCCCGAATTACAGAAATCTATATTTTTTATTGAATTTTGAATAGCTTTGTTTTTTGAATAATTCAACATTTTATTTGAAATATCTACGGCGTAAACTTTTTTACAAATTTTAGCAGATTCTATTGCAAAAATTCCTGTCCCAGACCCAAAATCAATTAAAACATCATTTTTTTTGAGTCCTAACTTTTTAATTAGATCAAGACTTTCTTGTTTAATATTGCGAAAGTTGGCATGGCTTGACTCATATATCTTAACTTCATCTTCATCAGAATAATCTTTACCTACTTGTTTAAATTCATCATATTTCCAATTACAGTTTTCGTTCATTATATTATATTTTTTGGGATTACACGGTCAAGCTTGTTGCGAACTGTCTCGGCTTAGCGTAGTGCGGAGGTACGCCATCTGCGACAGCAGTGGGCGAGTTGACGCGTTGGCCAGTTTCCGTCTACGTATGAAACTAAAGCTTATTGCCTGCCCGAACGCACCTTTTTGGTACTGGCGGGTTTTGTAATTATTTTTATTTTAAAAGCCAAATCTAAAAAATTGGCGCACCTTTTGATTTAATAATCACTAGCTATGATTTATAGCATCTAGTAGCTGGTTTTTAATCGTCAAGGATTTTCGTTTCAAATCCATCAATACTTATGCTGTTTTTGTTTTTCCAATATTCTTCAATTTTGTCCTCACCTTGTTTTGCCGCCCAAGAATTTAAAGTTGTGCGCTCTTCTTTGAAATCCATAAAGGGCACCGCAAAGCCGCAGGAAGTTTGAACCAAGTCTACTTCCATTTCGATAATTTGTCGGGCACCTACATTCTCAGGGAACAAATTGTAATATTTGTGAAATTCACTATCCCTTTTATGGTAAATCTTTGCTTTTCCATACAGTCTTAAAATCAAAGGTTTCCCTTCAAAAGCACAGAACATAATAGTCATTCTATTATTCTTTAATATATGCGCAGCGGTTTCATTTCCACTTCCTGTTAAGTTCAACCAAACAATTTTGTTCTTACTAATAACTCTAAATGAGTCGGTACCTTTTGGAGACACATTAACCCTTCCATCATTGGAAGCTGTACCTACAAAAAATAGTTTTTGATTTGCAATGAATTCTTGTAATTCAGTGGTAATAAAATCTAATTTCTTTCCCATATTTTTAAATTGGCTACAACTAATGAATTTAGATGTTCACTATATTTCCTTTATAGGTCTAATTTAGTAAATCTTTTTTGAGACCTAATTATAAATTAAGAGGTTAGCTCAATTTCTCCCCTACTCTATTTTTGTTACTACTAGCATAAAGTGACTGGTCAAAAATATAGCTATAAAGAAAGACATTTATTTAAGAATTAGACGCGGGAAACAGCACAGAACATCTTAGGTGCAGGCATGATAAAATATAAAATCTTGAAATTGAGGTCCAGGTAATTATCCAGATGGACTAGTGCTTTTCATAGGACACGTTGTTAGGCGATGGTTTACTTGTTTTTATATTTCTTAATACTCTTCACAATACGATTCGCATTAATTTGACCTTGAGATAAAAAGATATTTCTAAAAACTGGATTATTGTGTTCATACTCGTGACTATTCATAATCCACGACGAAGGGTGAACATATTTTGAATAAAGTTTGAAAAAAGCATCGTATTCGAGTTTATTGTTTGTTTCAAGTGCTAGGTGACTAACACTCCAATGTCTTGTTGGAGTTAGTACGTAGTCTTTAGTAAGCTTCTCAATGTAATCGATTCTGTCATGAATCATTTTGATAGCTGTTTCAGATGCGTTTTCAGTTTTTAAAGACAAAAAACCCTTATTGATTTCTAATTCCTCTTTAGGTTTTTGACTAATAAAATCTTTGGCTTTAGAAGGGTCTTTTATAATGAACTCTACCAATAAATAACATTCAAAAAGACTTCGTGCAGAAAAAGCTAGATACTCAATTGGTATATTTTGCTCCGTTGTTAAGCGTTTAAAAAGCGTACTTGTATAGCGAACCAAACCTCTTAAAGCGAACAAGAAGTAATCCGTTTCATTTTTTTTAATGAGTGATGATATTTCTTCCTCAATTCCTAATATAATTTTGTTCAACTCGTTATTAATTTCATTCTTAGAATTCATAAATTATAGTTCAGAGTTTACTTAAATATCGCCTAATGGTTGGGCTATGATTTCGTTGCGGCGATATCCGGCAGGAAATTGTCGGTTAGAAATCGGGCCCTGTTAAAAGTTGATTGGTTTAAATTTAGTAATTAAGCAGCAATGGATTATAGCCGGTGTTGTGAGCTCGCTTTTCATTTTTTTAGAGCAATTTTACCTACTGGAACAATTCCAGAACCATGAGGCGCTACACTCATTTCATAGTAAAGGTCATGTTCTTTCAAAAAAAGTCCTGCTCTTGGAGTTCCAGCTGCTTGATAAGAAAGTGCCATCATATAAAAAGTATGCTCTTCATAGGGATTAATCGTTTTTTGCAATATGCCAGCATTATCAAAATTTTCATCTAAGAAAGGTTTTATTTCAGTTAGACCATAGTTGAATTTTGAAAGCTTATCAAGCGAGAATTTTTCTTTGTGCAAAAATAACTTTAAGAAAGAGTCAGGTGGATTGAAAATTCGAAATGAATTAGTAGGAACATTTATGTTTAGCTCTACAGGAATGTCAGTTTCATTTATTATTCTAGTCCAAAAGCACGCAAACCCATATAATTTACCAGTAGAGTCGGAATATTGTGTTCCTGGTTTAATCATTCCTCCCTTTGGAAAGCTGTTTAGTATGGTAATCCTTTTTCCATTAGCAAGGGTGTAGGTAGTATCCGTATAGATGTATTTTTGTAAATCATGATTCTGTAATTGTTGTCCCAAATTACTATAGGCAGCAGTTCTTATGTCTGATTCAATCGCTGCCTTTTCCGTAATCGATTTACTTTTTTGCCCACAAGAACAAAGCCACACTATTGAACAAATCGATAAAAATAAAACTCTTTTCATGTTTAGCTTGCTCACAACGGACTTGTGTATGAAACGTAGCGTGCAAAAAGACACTAACTTTTCGGATTAACACAGAGCCGAATTTTTATATTTTGTTTTTAATTTTCTCTTTTTAAAAGCCAAATTAAAAATTTGGCGGACTTCATAAATATACAGAAACCCTTCGGTAAAGCACTTATTAGCTATGTTTTATACACCGTGTTAGCCATAGTTTTTTATTACCTAAATATTACTTTATGCACTTTTAATTCAACTTTCGTTCCGCCAATTCCTGTTCTTTCCATAAAATGCGTTCCCATTGGTTTTCCAATGTCAATTTTTTCAATTCTCGAAAAGTAATATTCAGCATCTCTTTCCGAAAATCTGGAAAGAGAATCTAATTTTAAATCGCGAATTTTTTTCGCAAACTCTTTTCCATTTATGGGTTCTATTTCTTTTACAATTCCAATTTCAGTAGGCATTTCTGATTCAGTTCCATTAAAGAAGTGCATACTTTTCCTAACTCTCTTTTTTGGTTTAAATCCAAATGGTGCTGGAATTAATAGTTCTCCATTTTTTGTGTAATTATTATGGTCGTATTCAGAACTCGAAAAAAGTGCTTTTGTATAAACTTTATTTTCGGTCTGTTGAAAATTCAAGGGTATTTTGAAAGGATTTTTAAAGTCCATTTCTTTGTTTTCTGACTCTAATTCTAAATCACAATCTTCTGGTAAATTAAATGTTACTTCGCAATCACAAAATCCACCATTCAATTTCAAAACGTCAATCAAGTCAGCTTTGTTAATTCCGTTTTTTTCAGCCCATTCGAAAGTGTTTTTCAATGAGTGGTCACATCCGTTTTTTTCAATTCGGTTTTCTATAAAAAGACAAAGTTCAGTTACTTGATTTTCTGTTAATAAGGTCATTTTTTAAATTATGGCTAACAATTGGATATAGTAACTGGTGATTATATACCTATTATAGGTCTAATTTAATAAATCTTTTTTGTTTGCTCCAATATTAATTAAGGGCTCTGTCCTAAGTGACCCTACTCCAATTATGGTAGAGTATTGCCCTCCCTGGCGTCCCAAATAACAGACTTCTAGAAAAACAATATCTATCAAGTAGGCTGCGGGAAGACGTAAAACATATTGAGCACTTGTTTAAAATCTTTACGATGGTAAAAATGAACCAAAGTATTAGGAAATTTAGTTTGCCAAACGGAGTATGGGAAAACCAGACCAAGTATTTAAGGTTTGGTGATTTCAGGCTGCTATCGAGGAACATTGGTTATTGTACCAGCCTTTTTTTACAAGATGTTAAAGGTCAAGAACCAACTGTAGCCGGGTTGATTTATCATAATCCATGCTAGTAATTTATCGGTTTCGGGGTCCAATAATACAACACCCAATGGGTTTTCAGGTTCTTCTTTTCTGTAGTAAGCAAAAACATTATCATGTTTAGCATACATTTTTTCGCCTTTGACCGTTTTTAGTTCAGCTTTTTCTTCATCAAAAGGCTCATAAATTTTATGATTTTTATAAAATCTCACAGGTTTCGCGTCTAGATTTTCAAATCCAATACTGTCAACGGTCTTTTTAAAATAATCGAAAAGACCATCGAAGGCAACAATGCGTATTTCCCGTCTTTCCGTAACGGTGTCCTTTAATATATTGTCAAAAAAGACGTAGTTTTTAAACAGGCTATCTTTAGAAATTTCAAATTTTTCTTTCTTGTAAATGTAATTAGCCAATTCTTTCAATTTGGCATATTGCGCATGATCATTTTCAGTCCAATGTTCCGAAATTTTAGTTTGTCCAATTCCCAAACTTGTCGCCAGGATAAAAAGCCCAATTAATATTCTTTTCATTTTAATTCTTTTATTGGGCACAGTGCTTTGGCTATGATTAGATTCAAACTTTCCCAACGGAAATTTCCACCGGGACTTAAAGATAGTTAATTGCGAGGATTTCCACATGGGAAATCGGCCGGCAATTCATTATACCTCCTGTTGAGGGTGGTAATATTTTTTCTTTTTGCATTTGATCAGATACATTGGTTGGTTTTCTTTTACTTCTGTAATTTCAAAAAGACCATACTTGTTAAATTCCGTATGAACTGATACTTGGTCATAGTAAAATATTTTTGCTCCTTTATGAATTTCGTAACGGTCTTTACTTATCAATTCACCCTTTCCATATTGAGGAGTGTTTTTGGTTATGGCGGTAAAAACCATAAATCCATTTTCTGTCAATTGGTTGTAGCAGTCTTGTATCAGTTTTTCTCTTTCTTGGCAGTCCAATAAATGAATGAGGGCATAACAAAAAATTCCGTCATATTTTATGTCCTCAAAAGGCATTTTCTTTACAGAGCCGTAAAAAATGTTCATTTTATTTCCATAATGTTTTTTTGCTAACGCGATGGCTGTTTTTGAAATTTCAATTCCGCTTACTTTTATACCATTTTCGATGAATGGTCGGGCATTTCGCCCATATCCAATTCCCGGGATGAGGATATTTTTTATGGCATTTTCTACAAAAAAATCTTTTGTCAATTGGGCAGATTTTGCAGGTTCCATTCCCCACATTTCTTGTTTGCCGGTAAATGCTGTTTCCCAAAACTCTGCCATACTACCTACAAATTTTATCTGCTAATAATTCACATTCAATTCCTTTACTTTTAAGTTGTTGGGTTATTGAATTTGTATCGATCGTTTTTCCTTCAATTCTTAAAATGGAATGACCGCAAGGATATGGTCTGTTGAAATCTTCCAAGTCAAAATTGAATTTTAGCTGTGGATATCCATTTTCCAAAAATTGTAGAATTTCAGTCGATAGAATTTCTGATTTTACGTTGGTCATAAACACTTCTACCATATCAAAAATTTTCTTGTGACAATTCATGATTTACCATTGCACCTGTGATAGTACCACTGCTAACTGCTATTGATACAGAGCGCATCATTGTACTGTTGTCTCCACAAGCAAATATGCCATCTTCACTGGTTTTTTGCATAAAATTCACTTCAATGTGTCCGTTTTCCGTGATTTTACAACCTAATTCTTGGGGTATATTTGAGTTTTGCTCAAATGGAATAGCGGCATAAGCAGATTCAAAATATTCCGTACTACCATCTTTGAATACAATTTTTTCCATTTGTCCATTATGATGTTCTATTGCAGAAATTTCTTTTTCAATGATTTTAATATCGTGTTGTTTTAACTTTTCGAGTTGGTTTACTTCAAAGTCTTTTGATCCCGAAGTAATAATCGTAATTTCTTGAGTTAAATTGTTTACTAAAGAAGCAAGGTGAAACGCTCTTTCTCCTTTTGCAATTATGGCAGTTTTCTTGTTTCTTATTTCGTAACCGTGACAATATGGGCAATGCACAACTGATATTCCCCAACATTCAGAAAAACCTTTTATATCTGGCATTAGGTCTTTAACTCCTGTTGCCAAAACCAATTTCTTTGCTGTAAAAACATCGCCTTTTGAAGTAGTGACTTCAAATCCTATATTGTTTCTTTTACCGCTAACAGCAAGTCCGTCATAGAATTCAATGCTGTCGTATTTTGCTACTTGACTTTTAGCAATTTCAGAAATTTCCTTTGGTGTACTTCCGTCTTGAGTTAAAAAATTATGTGAATGTGGTGTTTGCCGATTACATGGTTTACCTGCGTCAATGACCAAGGTCCTGCGAAGTGAACGTCCTAATGCCATTGCTGCTGAAAGTCCTGCATAACTTCCACCTATTATGATGACTTCAAATTCATTTTTATTCATATTGTTATTGTTTTGAGCAAAGAGTGTTATTGGTTGTGGTATTGTAAGTACTAAACCTGATACGCCGAATAGTTTAAATATTTGTCTTCTGTCCATTAAACAAACAATTAAATGCGAAGTTGTCGCAATAGTGTTTTGGCAAATATACTATCTTTTTGTATTATTGCAACTTATTCGCAATAAAATATGAATCGAAGAAATACACCTACAAAAGAGGCCGTGCTAAACTTATTAATGAATTCGAGAAAGGCGTTAAGTCAAGACGCTATTGAAAGGCAGTTGGATATTGAAATCAATAGGGCTACAATTTATAGAGTATTGAACAGGTTTTGTGAGGATGGGATAGTCCACAAAATAGTTGCAGAAGATGGAAAACAGTATTTTGCAATTTGTAAAAAATGTGAGAATCCACAAGAAGTTATTCAACCTCATTTTCATTTTCGTTGTTTGTCGTGTGATACGATTGAGTGCCTGCAAGTTCCTGTTGAGTGTTCAGTTCCTAATGGTTACGAAGTTCAAAATGCAAATTGTGTTCTGACTGGTACTTGTAATGATTGTTCGTAGGTTTTTATATTGTCATCATCGTTTGTGTATGAAAAGTGGCTGGATTTTCGAAACTGAGGTTTGTCTCACGTGGCCAAACAGAATTAATAAACTAAAACTAAAATTATACACTGTGCCCTAGCCAAGTTTACTACACTTTGTTAGCGGTTCGTTGTTTTCCCTTCAAACTATTTTGTTTCTCTTCTTTGCACATTGAATACTGTTCCTGCTGGGTCTTGTATCCAATGCATATTTTTTGGAAGTTCTTCAAGCTCGTCACAAGTTTCTACTCCATTTGATTGCAAATAGTTTGTCGCTTCATTTACGTCTGGAACTGTAAGTTGTAACCAAGTTTCTGAATGTGTATAGTTGTCAACACAGTCTAACCATATAATATTACTTCCGAATATAACTTCGTGAGTTCTGGAAATAGTTGGACTGTCAATAGGTTTTTCTTCAACGGACAACTTCAAAATATCCCTATAAAAAGCAACCGTTTTCTCGTATTTACTTTTCGGAATTTTTATCGCAATATTTATTCCTGCTTCAAATTTAACGTCCATTGTCCTTATGTTTTTTAGTTTGTCAAATTATAGTTTTCTTATTTGTTAATTTCTGTCGTTGGTCTGCATTGTGTTGTTCCCCAATGAACGCCAACGTTTGGTAATGCTATCCTACTTATAAGAACTAAAGTAATAATTGAAAATCAGATTCATATAAAGTCCAATTGTATTGAGTTGTTCTTTTTTGTTTTCCATTGTCTATCGATTTGTTTTCAACCTCACTTTCTATAAGTTCTAAAGCAATTTTGAGAGCCTCGATTCTATTCTTTAGCAAAGTATGCTGTGACGTTCTATACGTAAGTTTTAGCATGGACTTTTCACATTTATGTAATAGCGACTCAATAACTGTTGTGGCCTGTATTAATTTGTCTTTAGGATAGTTTTTCATATTTATTTTGATGAAAATTTTATAGCTTCCGAAAAATTAGACGCGAAATTAACATGCGTTCCCTTGTTACTTTCGTAAATAAAGTCCTTTAAACTTTTGCTTTCATACTTTGAGAAGCACCCAACAATAAATAACGGCATTCTATATTGACTAAATTTTTGCAGTATATCTCCTGCTATTTTTGTTTTTAAATCAAAGAAGGCAGGAGTTATGTTTTTCTCGTGGATTATGATTTTATCAAAACCTTGGTAATATAAATTTCCAAGTATATCTAAAGCGGTTTCGGTATTCTCAATAATTATCTCGTTAGAAATAACCTCTGCGATTTTAATACCACTTACCAAATGTTCTTTAATCTCCATTTGATTTATATTTCGTTTCTTTTAGCCTGATCTTTAATTAACTGTTTTAATTCAGCTTCAGGAACCTTTTGGTCGAATTTTATTTGAATGGTTTTCTTTCCCGTTTTATAGCCTTTATTTTCGAGTACTTTTCTCACGTCTTCTGTTAATGCATCTATGCCAAAACTTACGTGCTTTTTAGCCAAGGAAAAACCTGCAAGAATGCCGTTATACTTATAAATAGGCACATTCCAACTTATACCGCCTTCAGCGGTGGGCTTTGTAGTTTCGATTATGTTTTTAAGCTGTATCATTACCTCTTGCGCTGCTACCGGTGAAATGTGGATATACTCATCCACTGTCTTTGGTTTTGAATCTTCCATTTTTACTATTTTAGTGTTTTACGATCAGCAGGTCTGAAATACCAGGAGGTAATTGTAAGTGCCAAGAGTAATGTGGGCCCAAAAAGCGTTATCATTTCATCGCCAACTATTATATGTGAAGTCATTGCACCAGTCATAGTGAAGAAAAAGCCAGCATAGGCCCATTCTTTCACTAAAGGGAATTTGGGAATTAAGATGGCTATAACACCTAGGATTTTCCATACACCAAGTATTGGTAACAAAAAGGTTGGGTAGCCCAAAGCATTTATGCTTTGTACCTCTTCCTCCATTTTTATCAATTGTACAATCCCAGTGGAAAGCATTCCTAATGACAACCAGACTGTGGCTATCCAATAGATTATTTTATCTCTTTTTTTCATATGGACTTATTGTTGAATTGAAAGTACTTCCTCAAGTTTGTTGTGGGCCATATTTAAGCCATATGAAAATGGTAGTTTTAATTGTTCTGCTCGGTGTTTTTCTGATTTATAAATAATCTGAATGGTTAGCTTGCTTTTGTCTTCTGTAACTTTTTCAAAATTCAAGAACTCCAATTGTACACCTACCGGCATATTTTCCATTTCAAAAGTTCGTACCATCTCTTGGTTGGGAATAAGCTTGTGTATGGTTCCATTCGCCTTAAACATTACATTTCCTTCATATGAGGTTTCGAACTCAAAACTTCCGTGGTTTCTGTTTTCTAACTTTAGTACGTTAGTACCCATCCATTGTGCAATAAATTCAGCTTCGGTATACGCTTTGTAAACAAGTTCTACTGGAAGGTCAAATTCTCTCGTAATGGTTAGATCTTGCTTGCCTTCTAGGGCATTGATGTTGGTTTTTTGCTCCATAATCTATTTCAATTTTGATTGATGTTTCTTCATTATAGTTTCCAGGTTGTTAAAGCGTTCATCCCACATTTTCCTAAAAGGCTCAATGAAATCTGCTATTTGTTTCATCCCCTTTGGGTTTAGCTGATAATAGATTTCCCTTCCTTTTTGTTCCTGTTCCAATAATTCACATTCAGTCAGAATTTGAATGTGTTTGGAAATAGTTTGTCTAGAATAATCGAAATTCTCTGCAATAGTACTTGGTGTCATTGCACTTGCTGCGACCAATGTGATAATTGTTCTCCTTGTTGGGTCAGCTATAGCTTGAAAAACGTCTCTTCTTAATTTCATAATGCAGTTATTTGACTGCAAATATAAGCGCAGTTATTTGATTGCGCAAAATTTTGAAGGAAAAATATAATTGAAAATGTGTTTTCTATGAAATTAGATGACTGTAAATGGACGGTTATTAGACCTTATAATTGTTGAATAGTCTGTTATGAAATAATATCTAGAAGGTACGCCGGATAGCGGTAAACAATTTTATCAAAACTTCAAAGACAAGGGGAAAATTATAATGCTTAATTTACTAAAGCTTAAAGAAACAGTAGAGGTTGTAATACCATTGAAATTACAAAAATACGTTCAGGTATAGATAACCACACACCCTGTTGGCCATCCAAGGTGGATTACTTCTGTATTAAAGTCATAGTATAAAGCTTTGAGAATAATGGTAGAGGAATTTAAAACCATCATCAACCATGTAGATAATTTTCTGAATCGTCAATTACCTAATTGTCGTTTATTCTTTTTCTATTAGGGCAATGAAATCATCTTTAATACCATTGCAAATAGTAACTGAGTTATGAGTGCAATTTTTTAAGGCAATAGGGTCAAAGCTATTGATTTTAATTTTTGAAGTCTTGAATTCCTTGCACTGTAAATGGGTAAACATATTCAATGCGGCTTTAGAAGTCGCATAAGCAGTCATACAATAGTTGGAATAGCAGAATTCGTCATCCCGCATTTTATTGATATCGCCCAATGCACTAGTAATATTAATAATACTGGGATCTATGCCCTTTTCAAGCAAAGGCTTCAATACCTGGATAATCCTGATGACTGCGAACAAATTTGTCTCATATACAAGCCTCACCTCATCGAGGTTGATTTGATCGATTTTTTGACCAAAGCCATTGGCTATTTCAGCATTGTTGACCAAAAGGTCCAATCTCCCAAATTCAGAATCTATTTTTGTTTTTAATTCCAATAGGCTTTCTGCTGATGTGAAATCTGTTTTCACCAACTTATAGTCTTGAAGAACTCCTCCATCTTGAGAAAGCAATTCGAAACTTTTCTTACTAGCAGCAAGAATTACATTATAATTATTGTTCAATAAAATATTGGCAAATGTTTTTCCCAACCCATTACCAGATTCTGTGACAACTGCAATTCTATTAACATTCATGGCAAAACTATTTAACTCTACAAATTTAACTAAAAACAATCTCAAAAAATAACCACTTTTCTTTAATAAATGACCCAAATAGTGACTTACTGCAATGTATCCGAATTACTAATTTAAATCGCTTTCCATCAATTCAACTGACGAAATTTATTAGGTGTCGTACCACTTAACTTTTTAAAGAATCTCGTGAAATGGGTGGGTTCTTGAAAATTGAGTCTATAGGCAATTTCCGCTATATCCAGGCCTGAAAATTTCAACAGGCTTTTGCTTTCAACTAGTAGCCTTTCCTGAATGATATCCTTGGCGCTTTTACCTGTTAATTTTTTTACCGTCGTGGTCAGGTAATTCGGTGTAATGTTGAGTTGATCGGCATAATCACTGACATTCTTGGTGTCCACATACATTTTATCAACTAGGGTTTCAAATTTTTGGGTTATCATTTGTGCACTTGTCAAATGATTTTCGGTAGTTTTGTAGCGCTCATACACTGCTTTACAGTAATACAAAAAAGTGAGCAACATGCCCTCCAGCATTTTTTCTTGGTAGGGATGAGGATTCTTAAATACGGAATGCATTCTTTCGGCATCAAAATAAAGGGATTCGTGCTCCTCTTTTGTCAATACCAACACTTTGTTTTCTGACATTTTTAAAAACGGGAAATCCTCAATTAAATTAGGGACCGCATGCATTAAAAATTCCTTTTTAAACATGATATTAAATCCAGCTATTTTTGCATCCCATACCCAGGAGAAAACTTGCCCTGGTACTACAAATAATAATGGATACCCATCTAGACTAAGCCAGTCAGTGTTCAGATTCAATTTGCTATCCCCAACATAACTCAATAGACCTATATAATAAAAACCCTGCCGATAAGGTGGCATGCATCGCCTTGTGGAAGGTTCCAACCTTTCGAAGGCATACACATCAAAATTAGGGATGTGGCTTCTATGGGGAAATCCAATCGCTTCATGAAAATCATTACTTGTTTCAAAAACAGGAATTTCGGTTTTAATCATCAAATAAAATTACAAAATAATGGTCTTAATGTTAGGCCGTCAGCCACTAAAATAGTTAAATGAAACAAAACAATGTAACTCCATATTTGTATATATCACCACTCGTTTTAAATTTATCCAATACCTTGACCTTATACTGCTATCCAAGCGAAATATTTATCCATTCGTAAAAAAAAATGATTTTTTTTGGCGAAAAAGGGAACTACCATATTCCTCACTGAAAAGTGGTAGTCACGATGAAACCCTTAAAATTAGCGCTATTTTGAATTATCCTCGAGGTATTTCATTTGCTCAAATTTGGTGTTCAATTCACTTTCGGATATAATTTCCCAGCCCCCACCTAAAGCTTTATATATTGCTATTAGGGATGTTGCCGAAGAAATCTCACTTCTTGCCAACAAGTTTTCGGATTGAAGAAGTGTATTATCGGCACTTAAAAAGTCGATAAAGCTATCCAGACCGGCATTATATCGCTGTTTGGCAAATTTGGCGGCCTCTGCACTGGCCTCCGAAGAGGCTCTTAATGTTTCCTTTCTTTGCAATTCGTTCGAATAATTGCTCATAGCTGTTCGGATCTCCTCCAATCCATTTAATACGGTTTTCTCATATTGATTCAGTATTGCAAATGTTAAGGCATCGTTCCCCTTGATCTGTTGTTTCACCTTTCCCAGGTTAAAGGCAGCCCAACTAATATTTGGCATGACACTCCAAGTAAAGGTTTCGTTACTTCCAAAATTCGAAAAATCAACGGCAGAAAACCCAATTGATCCACCAAATTGAATTTTAGGATAAAGTTCTGCCACAGACAAGTTGTACCTGGCAATTTGTATTTGTAATGCAGCTTCTGCCCGACGTACATCCGGACGGCGACGCAACAGTTCGTTTACATCTCCCAAAGCCACTGATAAAGGTAAACTTGGCAAAGGTTGCTTCTCTACCATGGTCGAATCCAGATTACCAGGCACTTCTCCAATCAAGACGCTCAATCTATTTTTCAATGCTTCAATATTTGCTTTTAGAGGAGGAATCGTAGCTCTGGTATTTTCCAATTGCGCCAACGCTCGAGAAACGTCAAGATTATTGCTTGTTCCAGCCTCCGACAATTTAACAGTCAGATCATATGTATCTTGTTGCCCTTTTAAGTTACGATGTGCTATATCCAACAGGTATTGCGACCCTCTCAGTTCCATGTAATTTTTGGCCACTTCGGCAAAAATACTCACATATACCCCTTGCATATCGGCCACAGCCAATTGATTATTGGCATGGGCCCCTTTAATACGATTGGAAACCCTTCCGAACAGGTCAGCCTCCCAAAATGCATCGAAGCTACCATTATAGTTGCTATAAGTGGGATTGCTCCCTTGTACAAAGACGTTTTCTCCAAGACGGGTTCTGGTATAATTGCCATTGGCCGTCACTGTTGGCACTCTATCAAATTTTGCTTCTTTAAATAAAGCCTTTGAGGCAAAAACGTTCGCGACGGCAGAATTGATATCCATATTGTGTTTTCTTGCTTTTTCAATTAAAGAGTTCAAATTGGGGTCGTTGAATTCTGACCACCAATTCTGGGCCGCAGCAACTTTGGTAAAAACATTGGAACTATCTACTTCTAAGAAATTCTCTTCAACCTTTGCGTTGGGCGCCACCTCAAAATCACGTTTGGTAATTCCACAGGAAACCAACAGAAATAACAATATGGCGACAATAAACAAATTCTTCATTTTTTTTAAATTTAAGTTAATTCAGTTTTTTCAACGCTTGTTGGCACCGGTTTAATTGTGTTGGGGTTTGAAGATTTGGAGGACCATTTTCTTCCCAAATAATAGAATACCGGTGTCAGGAAAATTCCAAAAAGTGTCACTCCGAGCATACCGCTGAATACCGCAATACCCAATGACACCCGTAGCTCTGCGCCGGCACCAGTTGCAATGGCCAAAGGAACAACACCTAAAATAAACGCCATGGCTGTCATTAAAATAGGTCTGAGCCTTAATTTACTAGCTTCCATAATTGCGGTTTTCAAGTCCTTGCCCTGATCTTCCAATTGCTTGGCGAACTCTACAATTAAAATGGAGTTCTTGCTCGCCAATCCTACTAAAACTATAAGTCCGATCTGTACCATTATGTTGTTGTCCAACCCTGCCAAGTCAATACCGATCATTGCGGACAATAATACCATAGGAACAATGAATATGACCACTAGAGGGAGTACCAAACTTTCAAATTGAGCCGCCAACAATAGAAAGACAAATACGACGGCCAATAAGAATGCGATGCCTGCCGTGCTTCCCGTCTGTTTTTCTTGATACGCCAATTCTGTCCACTCATATGAAATACCTTGTGGAAGAATCTTTTCCGCCAACTGTTCCATTCTCTCCAAAGCTTGCCCTGAACTATATCCAGCGGCAATATTTCCATTTAACGAAGCTGCAGGATATAAGTTAAACCTTGGAATCCTTGAGGGTCCGGAAATATTTTGTTGGGTGGTGATCGTTCCAAGTGGCACCATTTCCCCACTTTTATTTCGAACCTTGATCCGTGATATATCATCTGGTGTTAAACGGTTTGGCGCATCGGCCTGTGCAGTCACTTGAAAGGTTCTCCCTAAATAATTGAATTCATTGACAAATGCGGATCCCATATAGATCTCCAAGGACTGAAATACATCACCTACATTTAACCCCAATTTTTCTGCTTTAACCCGATCGATATCCAAATACAATTGGGGGGTCTGATTGTTGAAAAAAGTGAATACATTATTAAGAATTGGGTCATTGTTGGCTGCAGCGGCCAATGCATAGGTGGCGTTCAAGAGTTCATCCGTTCCGACATTCCCTCGATCCTGAACCATCATTCTAAACCCACCGGCATTCCCTATCCCTCTCACAGATGGAGGAGGAATTACAAGAACTACAGCATCATCTATCTGTGCCAATTTCTGTTGTAGGGTACCTAGCAATGCTTCATATTTTAGGCCCTTTTTTCTTCTTACCTCAAAATCTTCCAAGGGTAAAAATACTGCAGCGGCATTGGAAGCATTCGTAAAGGAGGCAGCATCAAATCCAGTAAATGCAACCGCATTTTCAACTCCGTCCACAGCCAAAGCAATATCCAATACCTTTTGCATGACATTATCAGTTCTAGATAAGGAAGAGCCTGGCGGTAATTGCACAATCGTGATAAAATACTGTTGGTCCATGGCTGGAATAAACCCTTTGGCCACCCTGTTGAATTCTATTCCTGTAAGTAATACCAGACCACCGTAAACTACCAATACCATTATTGACGTTCTAATGAGTTTTTGAACAGTTTTACCATAGTTTATGGAAATTTTTTCCATGAAATTATTAAAGGTTGTACCAACAAAAACAAATGGTTTGAGTAATATGGGCGTCTTTTTATTATGATCTTTTTCCTCATGCCTCATTAATAGAGCTGCCATAGCCGGACTCAATGTTAAGGAAACGAAAACGGAAATGGTCGTTGCAACTGCAATGGTCAATCCAAACTGTTTGTAAAATTGCCCCGATATGCCCTCCAGGAATGCTGTCGGAATAAAAACCGCTATCAAAACCAGACCTATGGCCACCAAAGCACCTCCCACCTCATCCATGGTCTTAACGGCAGCCTCTTTAGGGGAGAGTCCTTTTGACAAATACCTCTCCATATTTTCAACCACGACAATGGCATCATCCACTACAATTCCGATAGCCAATACCAAGCCAAACAACGTAAGGTTGTTCAAAGAAAACCCAATGGCTTGCATAACGGCAAAGGTTCCTATAAGGGATACCGGTATGGCAAGAATTGGAATGATGGCCGCTCGCCAAGACTGTAGAAACAAAAGGATTACCAAGACCACTAAAATGATGGCTTCAAAAATTGTATGGTATACTTCATCTACAGATTTTTGGATGAATTCTGTCGGATTATAAGCGATTTTATATTTCAGATCTTCTGGAAAATTTTTGGACAACTCCACCATTTTGGCTTGAATTTCAGCAGCTGTTTCCAAAGCATTACCTCCCGGTTGTTGGAAAATAGGCATGGCTATAGCAGGATTTTTTCCCAAGTATCCCTTGGTGGCATAATTTTGAGCCCCCAATTCAACCCTTCCTATATCTTTTAATTGTACAATTCTACCATCTCCATGCGACTTGATGATGACATTCTCAAACTGCTCGGTAGTTACAAGCTTGCCCTGGGTCTGAATATTTATTTCGAAGGCAGATTGGCTACCTGAAGGCAAAGTATTCAAAGTACCACTGGCAATTTGTATGTTTTGTGCGCGAAGTGAAGCAACCACTTCACCTGCGGTCAAATCCAAATTGGCAATTTTATCAGGATCCAACCAAATTCGCATGGCATATTCAGCAGCCCCAAAAATCTGTATATCGCCAATACCTTTTATACGTGCCAATTGGTCCTTCAATTGCAAGGTGGCATAATTCCCCATATAGGTTTGGTCATAGGTTTTATTCGGGGAATACATATTAACCACCAATAGGATGTCAGGTGATATTTTTTTGGTAGTAATTCCTAATCGACGGGAAGATTCCGGTAACCTTGGCTCTGCAATGGCGACACGGTTCTGAACCTGAACCTGTGCCCTGTCGAGATCGGTTCCCAGTTCAAAGGCTATTTGCAGCACTACCCGGCCGTCAGCAGAGGATTGGGAGGTCATATAGATCATCCCCTCTACCCCATTGATTTCTTTTTCGAGAGGTGCTGCTACTGTTTCCGAAAGAGTCTTGGCATTTGCTCCTGGATATAGGGCCACAACCTCTACCGTTGGCGGCGCAACATCTGGGAATTGAGAAACTGGCAAGGATACGTATGCCAGACCGCCCACAATAAGTATGAGTACACTCAGTACTGCAGCAAAAATGGGTCTTTTTATAAATATGTGACTGAATTTCATAATTTATCTATAATTGAAAAATAGCAATCCTCCTGCTCCTCTCTCCCTCCAATTTATGGACGTGGAGGAGCAATTTAAGGGACTGTAATAATTTTTGGGTTTCTTTTTATGTGATGGCTATCACTCTATTTTGGCAATGGCCAACTCTCCTGATTCACTCTTTTGCAATTCCGTTTCTATAGGGGTGACAGCCATTCCCTGACTTATTTTTTGAATGTTATTCGTTATCAATTTATCCTCTTGGGAAATTCCATCCCTAATGATTCTCAATCCGTTGGAATGTAATGGCCCCAATGTGACATTCTTTGTTGTTACAAGATTGCCCTCACCCAATACATATACAAAACGAATGGATTGGTTGGTACCTATGATCTCATCTGGAATCATAATGGCCTCGTATTCGGCACTTCCAGCTATCCTTGCTTTTCCGAACATTCCGGGTTCCAACAAATGATCTTTGTTTTCAAGCACCGCCCGACTTTCGATCGTTCCGGTACTGTTATCTATCTCGTTATCCACAAAATCCATTTCAGCTTCGTGCACAAAATCCTCTTCATCTTGAAGTTTTATAAATACTGGTATACCCTCAGAGCGGGCGGACCTTCGTTCACCGTTTCTTGCCAAACGAACATATCTTAAATAATCCGATTCACTTCCGGTGAAATAAAAATCAATAGGGCTTGTGGCAACAATAGTGGTCAACAAGGTGGAGTTGGAAGAACCTCCATCGATTAAATTGCCCTCATTAACCCTATCTCTGCTCACTAGACCGGCCATTGGTGCCGTAACCCTTGTGAATTCCAAATTTAATTTTGCATTATCAACCCTTGCTTGTGACAATTGAATACTCGCTTTGGCATATTCAAGGGCTTGTTTTCTGCGATCGTATTCTTCAATGGACACAGCTCCGGATTCACGAAGTGATTCTACTCTTTCAAAATTATCCTGTGCTGTTTTTAAGGATGCCTGTGCTTGACTAAGATCTCCATTTGCTTGGTCAAGAGCAATTTTAAATGGCCTGTCATCAATGGTAAAAAGCACATCGCCCTTTTTTACCATCTGTCCATCAACAAAATTGACGCTTTCTAAAAATCCGCTAACACGGGCCCGTACTTCCACTCGGTTACTTGCCTCAAAACGGCCTGTGTATTCATCCCATTCGGTTATTTTTTCTATTAGGGGTGACGACACTTCTACCGGCATGGCCTGTGGAGCCGCAACAGTTTCAAATTCTTCTTCATCCCCTGACGTGAAAGAGAGTACAATAATTATAATAAAAAGTAATCCGGCCAGTGCCAATACACTTTTGGAAATTTTTTGGGTATTTATATGAAATTTTTTCATCTTGTTCTTCTTTAGGTTTTTGATTAATGTTTTGACACAGCAAATTTATAATGAGCTGTTCCCTAATGGCTAACCATTATGTTTATATAAATGACCAAAATCTAATCTTCTTGGTTATTTTTTTATCTAATCTCCGGAAGCACTCTTATACCGTTTTCTAAAAAGACATTTTATACCATTAGATTTGATCCAGGGCTAGATACAATACCATTTATACTTTATATAATGTCATTGCTTTAAACTTCTATATGAAAAAATGATGCGATAAACTAGGATAGAGGAAAGCAGCAACGAAATTACAGTCACCAAATAGAATAAATAGCCTTCTGTCGCCGGTTTATTTTCATGGCCTAAATGAAAAACAAACCTTTGTAAAGTAATTTGCGGGAAACCGTGATTTGAGATTTTATTAGTTCTGTTGTAGCATAAAACGTATCGAAAAATTAGGAAATGGCTTGAAAAATATCTCATCTTAATTTTAATATGCAGTTATTTGATTGCACAAAATTTTGAAGGAAAAATTTAATTGAAAATGTGTTTTCTATTAAATTAGATGGCTGCAATTTGACGTTTATTAAACCTTAACATTATCGAATAGTCTGTTATGAAAAAATATCTAGAAGGTACCCCGGATCGCGGTAAACAATTTTATCAAAACTTTAAAGACAAGGGAAAAATTATAATGCTTAATTTACTAAAGTTTAAAGAAACGGCTGACTACACAAATATAGAACATCTAAGTCCCAAACAAGAAATTAGTGGAGAAGAAGCTTATCAGTTATACCTTGATGCTACAATACCACAGTTTCAAGAAGTAGGAAGTGAAATTATATTTTATGGAAAAAGCAAGGAATATTTAATTGGACCAGAAACTGAAAAATGGGATGCTGTTTTATTGGTTAAACATCAATCGGTAATGAAATTCATGGAATTTGCACAAAGTGAGGACTATCTAAAATATGCAGGTCACCGAACTGCTGCGCTTGAAGATTCACGTTTATTGCCTACAACTGAAATAAAAAATGAGCTGTAAAATTACAATCATTTAATAGCCGAGAAGCTTTATTTCTAGGTTATTTAATTTTCCAAAATTGATAATTCCCAAAACATCAATACTAGTATAGCTTTCCACACGAAGTACCTTATCACGATCTTCTAAATCGAAATTGATACGATACTTAGGATATAACTGATTGAGCTCATAAACTATTTTGTTGGCCAATTGTCGGTTGTTAACATTAGTTTTGAAAATTTCGATAATATTTCTATTGACCAAGCTGTTTTTTACATTCATAATTAATTAAAACTGTTATTTATCAGGTAGCCCCCATTTTCTAACTAATTCCGCATTTAGACCACCTTCTTTTGCATTGGGTTTGCCAAAACCTGTTTCTATTAAACCTTTTAAGCTTCCTTGTATATAACTAGTCCATGCATCATTACATACCTCAAAGCATTCATATTCAGGTGTTAGCCCTACATGGGTAAACACTACTTTTGTTTGATTGCCTTCTTCGGATATTTCAAATATTAGTTTTGTGTTTATCCATTCTGTTTTGTCTTTCACAAAGCTAAACTCGTTGTCTGTTACTAGATATACCAACTTGTTGTTTGGTAGCTCTTCAATTAATTTTACTTTACACAAGTGCACATCTTTATAATGGTAGAAAAAAGTTTCACCTAAGGTGCCGGTTTCTCCAATAATTTCTTCAGACCACCAAGCTCTAAAGTTTTTGATAGCATTAAATGCTGTTTGAGCATCTTTTTTTACTATAATAGTTGACGTGTAATTCTGATTTTCCATTTGATTTATTATTAAGTTTTGATTTATCACTTTACTTTTTAAATTGCTCATTAGTAATACAGAAATAAAAAGGAATAGTATTAGTTTTTTCATTTTTTATTAAGTTTTGTTTCAAGTTGTTCTGAATAGTTTAACCAAGTACTGGAACATTGATTATAACATTCAACCTGTGGTGCTAAACCTTTATGTGTAAACTGAACCCACGTATTTCCCGTTGAATTTTTACTAATATTAAATATCAATTTAGTGTTATTCCATTCGTTGTGATCTTTTAAATATGAAAGGTTACTTTCTGTTACCAACCAAGCAATTTTTTACTGGGTATTAATTCAACTAGCTTTTGATTGGTAATATGCATGCCTCCACCTGCGAAAAAACAAAACCCATCTCCAATATTTTGACTACTTCCGGTTATGGTTTCTTCATAAAATCATACCCACCATTTAGTAATATCTAATAAAAAATTAAAAACTTCACTTGCAGTCTTATCATTTGAGAAGTTGTATATAAAGTTTCCCAACTTGTATGTTATTTATTATTAATTCAAATTTAATGGGTATTACACACTTGTAAGGTGTGGTATTTAGACATTATGAAGGGTTGATTTAGACATTAGAATAAATTATATTCGATTAACGGTTTAATTTAATATGAGACACTTAAGTATACTTGTTCCAGATGACCAAACAAATATGAGTACTGTGGCTTGTATAGTTGGTAGTTTACAAGTGTTTGCAGCAGCAAATGCTTATTTTGAGAATAAGGGCAAGAAATCTGTTTTTCACATTAATTTGGTAAGCGCAACTAAGAAAAAGTTTTTAGACAACGGTTTTTTGTCTATAAAATCAGATGTCGCCATTTCTGAATGCACAAAAACTGATCTGGTCATTGTGCCAGCCACATTGATTCGTAATTATCAGATGGCTACACCCAACAACCAAATCTTGATTGATTGGATAAAAAAACAGTATAAGGAAGGTGCTGAAATAGCTAGTATGTGTGTTGGTAGCTTTATGTTGGCGTCAAGTGGCTTGCTATCAGGAAAAATATGTTCTACCCATTGGGCTAAGGAAGAAGAATTTAAAAAGTTATTTCCGGACGTGGGTATCCAAACTGATAAATTGATAACCGATGAAAACGGAATTTACACCAATGGTGGGGCATATTCTTTTTTGCATTTATTGATGTATTTGGTTCAAAAATTTTATGACAGGCAAACGGCAATTCACTGTGCCAAATACTTTCAGGTAGATGTTAACCGAAGCCAACAATCTGAATTTTTGATTTTTAATGGACATAAAAATCACAATGATGAAATTATTCTGGAAGCTCAGTTATTCATGGAAAACAATTATCAAGACAAAATTTCCATTGAAGATTTATCTACAAAATTTGGACTGAGCAGAAGAAGTTTTGACCGCAGATTTATCAAGGCAACGGATTTACGGCCATTAGATTATTTACAAAGGTTAAAAGTGGAAGCAGCAAAGAAAGCATTTGAAAGTACGCGAAAATCTGTTAGTGAAGTGATGCATGAAGTCGGCTATAACGATACCAAGGCATTTAGGGAGGTCTTTGGTCGAATTACAGGTATAACACCCATTGCGTATAAAGAAAAATACAATGTTGATGCTCAATATTATATATAGTTAGGACTATCATCTCATAAAGAGTTAAATAGAAATTATCTCACTAAACTATAAGTTTGATTTTAACATTGTTTTTTTTACCATAGTTAACAACACCTAAAATGTCAATGAAATCGTTATCCTCAATCCTTAATATGTTGTCACAATCTTCTAAATCGAAATTGATACGGTAATCCGGATATAATTGAATGAGGTCAGCAATTATTCTATTTGCTAACTGTTGGTTGTTAACATTCGTTTTGAAAATCTCAACAATGGTAAGGTTAACCTTTAAGTGCTCATTAATTTTCATTTTCTTCAAACCATTTCTATAGTCATGGTTAATCTAAATCTCTATGCAGTACGACGTAATGGCTTTTATTTTTTCACCCTTTGCACCCTGAAAAATATAAAAATCCGAAAAGGCATACTGATTTCCATTTTCCATTATCATTACACCATTTGCAGCTCCTTCTTTACCATGGGATAAGATTTGATTTATTATCAATTCAGAGGTTTTTAAAGATTGCATTTTTTCTAATTCTACTGTAAATGCTTCTATTCCTACGATTTTCTTGTCACCAATGATGTTCCAAACAATGTCGTCCGTTACATTGTTGGTAAGAAAGGTAGCATCCCCTTTGGCAAAGGCAATATTAAATTGTTCTATGAATTCCATTTTGGGCGAGTTCCCGCAATTAGGTCTTGATATTATTCTGGTCATTTAGAGTCATTCTATTTTTCTTAGTTCATCGAATGAAACCCAATAGAATTTCCTTCTGTATCTTTAACAATGGATACAAAACCATGTTCCCCAATAGCCATTTTTTCTTGAATTACTTCAGCTCCATTTTTTGCTGCTCTATCTTCTAAAACCTTACAATCCTCACATCCAAAATAAATGAGACTCCCATTAGTAGAAGGTTTTACTGCTTCCATTTTTACCAAAGCTCCGGCTGCACCGTAATTTTCCATATCACTAGGGAAGCATTTCATTTGTACGGATGAATCTGTTGGGTCGCTCATATCTTCTAACACAACTTGAAGTACTTTTTCATAAAACGTTGCAGCTCGATCTATATCATTTACATAAATTTCGAACCACACCACAGGATTAAATTTTTTCATCTTTTCTATTTTTTAAATTATTAGTATAACAAAAGTGAAAAAAGAAAATCATTAAAATCTTGTCCTATGGCAAGTTATCTACTTAAGTTAGTACTTCTTTTCTTATTCTACTTAAAGATGTATCAGTAATCCCCAAGTAAGTAGCAATGTGTTTTAACGGAACTTCCTTAATGATTAGGGGCTTTTCCTCTGCTAAGTTTAAATATCGTTGTGAGGCACTTTGTGTGTGCATATTAACGGCACGATGTTTTGCCATAAAAAGTTGGTGGGACATCCAAGCTCGTCCCCATTCTGTAAATCCGTCTATGGTGCTATATAAATTTTGGAAATCGTTGAAATCGATTTTATAAACTTCACAGTCTGTTATGGCTTGAATGGTTTCTTTGGAAGGAATACGAAGAAATAAAGAAGCTACTTCAATTAAAATATCATTTGGACCAAAAAAATCGGTGGTAATCTCGTTACCTTTATAATCCATAACATAGGATCGAAACAATCCCTTTTTAATTAAATAGTATGCGTTACTAATCTTTCCTTCGCTAAGTATAGTGTCGTTCTTGAAAAACTCAACCCTTTCATGGGCCTCTATAATGGTCTTATAGTTATCATTTTTAATGTTTGGATGGCTATATATTTGTTTGAAAAAGGAATCCTTCATTATTTTATGTTTTGTTTAAAAATAAGGAAATAGAATAATATTATAACGTATTGAAAATGATTGAATTAAGGTTCGATTGATAATCTTATCGTTTTTAAAAGCTTCATTATTTTCTAGTTTTGCGTCGAAGTTATAGCAAATCCAACGACCATCTTACTCTTCCCTTTTAAAACTCCCCACCTGCCATAATGTACCTGAGTCTCTTTAGAATTTCCATTCTCCCTCCATCACATCATTAATAGATAAACTTTGTGCCTTTATTTTCAATCTTAAAAAGCATGTAAAAGTGCTTCTGTTTTGTTAATTATTTTGCGTCCCTTCTCTATAAGAGTTTAAGGATTGGAATAATTCAATCCTTTAGTTTATTTAGGCCAAAATTCCATGTTACCAAAAAAACTACAAAATACCCTGACCCTTGCGAATAAGCTCTTCAATAATTTGTTTAATTTTTATTACATCCTTCCATATTGCTGGATTAGATATTAGGAACCATTCTTGGAATGGATGTTTTCATATTAAATCTTTTTTATGATCTAATGCTATTGCTTGCAAAATATAGTATTCAAATACTTCGTCACTATATTCCTTACTATCACTTATTCTAAGATTTAAAGTTTTATTACCAACCCCTTCCAGTAGGTTATACTTATCTTCAAATAGTTTACCATCCGTAAATGAGAACGTAACTCCTTTCTGTGTGGGGCTCACCGTTATGATGATTTTATTGTTCCGGTAAACAGGAACTCCGTAATATTTCTCGGTTCCCCCTCGCATTTCTTCGTTTAAAAATGGGAATTTCGAGTGAATTAAGTTTCTGAATTTTGTAATAATTGGTTGGTATTCTTCCTTAACTCTATCTGTAAGGAATTGATTAACGGTTTTCATTAGAATCAATTTTTGAAATTAGATTTTTGTAGATAATTTGCACAAGCCCAAACCCAAATGGCACAAATTACTATTACAACTCTGCCAAGCCAACCAATTGGAGTTTCTGGTGTTATCATACCGTTAGTTTCACTCATATAAATACCCATAGTAACAATTAAAGCTAACTCTGAACCCCAAAGAATTACAGTTAAAACAAGCATGTTTTTTCCAAATGGTTTAAGTTGTTCACGTTTTATGAATTGGAATGCTATAAACACTGTAGCTAAAATCATAAAACCCAATAGCCCTGCAGCTGAGTTATGAATTTGACCGCTCATTGTCATTTGGTCGGGAAGTGTACTAATGGGATCCGTATTAAAAATGCTTGCTAAAAAATTACCTAGGGATGCTAGTATTAATAGGATTCCTCCGACTTTTGCACCTGTTTTTGGGAAGTTTTTAATTAAGTATAAGCCCAAAGTTAGAAAGCTTATACCAAGTAAAAAGAATGCAATATTCATTAACCAACCTGCGGTACCAATGGCATATACGCTGATAGGTTGCCATTTTGGATTGACAGATGTGTTTACGAAATGTAATATGAATAATATGATAATAAATACAATGACTCCTATCTTGGAGATGGTTAACTTTTTCATTTAATTTTAATTTGGAGGATAGTACAATTAGATATTATATAATGGATGTTATTAATCTCTTTTTCCCTTAATATAAGCATACATTGCCGTTGCGTGTCCGTGACCTAATTGAAATTCTTCTTTAAGCCAATTGGTTACTTCGGTAGCTTTTACAACTAGTTCTCCGTTTTTGGTAAACCCTTTTTGTTCAGCAAAATCTTGAAAGTCTTGAGCAGTTTTACCTGTTTTTTCTTCAATGTTTTTGATATATGTTTGAAATGACATAATTATATATTTTTAGATTTGAATATGATTTTTTGTGAGTGGACATAGGAAACTCCTAGCACAACTCCCACCATTACAGGCATTAGGATATATGATATAATTTGATCTACTGCCAAATGGCTAATGACGGCAAATAGTAAATTGAATGTTAAACCTGCATATGCCCATTCCCTTAGCTTAGCAGGAAGTTTTGGGAACATTATTGCAGTTGCCCCTAATATCTTACAAACTATTAAAGCATAGGCAAAGTAATCGGGGTAACCCAAGGGTTTAGTTCCAGCATTAAAATGTTCGTGCGCAAATAAAAGCGTTGCCAAAGGCATTAATGCTTCCATTACAAAAATGATGGAAGTAGTTGTCCAGAATATGATTTTATTCTTTTTCATTGTCATTATTGGTTTTGATAATTAATCATCCAATTGATTCCAAACTTATCCGCACAACTACCGAAATAAGCACCCCAAAACATATCTTGAATAGGCATTTCTATATTTCCACCTTCCGAAAGTGCATCAAAAAGCCGCTTAGCTTCTTCTCGGGATTCTGGTTCAAGATTGATGTGCATATTGTTTCCTAGGTTTACAGTCATCCCAAATTCTTTGGGTGCATCTGTACCCATTAAAATATGACCTCCAAGAATGGGAAGCTCTACGTGTAACACCATTTTCTTAACGGATTCGTCCATAGGTGGATGATTATGGTCATCTGGGACTTCGTCAAAGCGCTTGATGCCATTTATGAAATCGGATTTAAAAACTTGTTTGTAGAAGTTAAAAGCTTCTTCTGTATTACCAGGAAAGTTTAAATAGGTGGACACTCTAGCCATATTATTCGGTTTGTTTTGTTTACGTAATTTAAATTGTGATTCGATGTACTGATCTAAATTTGATAGAGCCATTTCAAAACCTTCTTTGAAGCCCATTTTAATCATCGTCTCAATATCTTCCAGTTTATCGTGTTTTAAGATAATATCTACTAGGGTAACCCCATTTTTTTCGGTGAAAAGATTTGTCCATAGCGAACGTGGTTTTAATGTGTTCTCAATCCCATTTTCATCACAGAACGCATCTAGCCAAGACAATAACTTATTTGGTTCAATCTCTTTATAATCTGCCTTGCACCATGTTTTTTCATTTTCGGGGCTTACCATTGCATAAAGCCACATTCCGCCCACTTTTAAATCCAAACTCTTTGTTTCTATATGGTAAGGTTTGGGTGCCCACCATTGATTTAATAATTCAGCTTCTGTCCAAGCTTTCCATACCAATTCAAGTTCTGCATTAAACTCTCGTTGAATATTAATGGTTTTATTTTCCTTATTTACCGAAAAATTGAATAATAGACTACTTTTCATTCTAATTATTTTTTAATGTTCCTAAAGGCATCATAGCTACTTTCAAATAAATGATTTTACTTTTTTTCATCATCTTATTTCTTTAAGGTTGCCAGTAGTTCATCTAATTTCTCAAGCGTTGCTATCATTCCTTCTTCCATTCCCATATTTATAATTGTTTCGAGGTCATTTAGTGAATCATAGGTAACAACAGTGGTAACCGTAGAATTATCGCCTTTATCGTTAAAAGTCACAAGCCATTTTGCTCTTGGAAGGTCTTCATTGATTTTAGCTTCACTATCACAAAATGCATCGATTGTACGATAATAATCAATGGGATTTATATCGTGATATTCCGTGTAACCCCAATACTCCGTTCCTTCAGGGTCAACCATTGCGTAGTGCCAATGTCCGCCATTGCTAAAATCCATTGATTTGGTCTTGGTTGTAAATGGTTTTGGTGCAAACCATTGGTCTAACAGTTCTTGTTTGGTGTAGCAGTCCCAAACCAATTGCCTTTCTGCGTTGAACTCACGAACAATGGAAAGCGTGTTTTTTTCTTTATCGACAATGAAGTCGAATTGCAAATTATTTTTCATTTTTTTTGTTTTTAAGAGTTGATAATAAATTGTCAAGTTGGTCAAAACGGTTTTCCCAAATCTTTCTGAACTGTTCCAACCATTTATCGATTTCTTTCATTTTTTCGATTTTCAGTTCGTAGTAGATTTCCCGACCTTGTTGGTTTGCTTCTACAAGATCGCATTCGTTCAAAATTTGTATGTGTTTTGAAATGGTAGGTCTCGCTGCATCAAAGTTTTCGGCAATTGCTCCTGCTGTCATTGCTTGAGAAGTGAGCAATACTAATATCGCTCGTCTTGTTGGGTCTGAAATTGCTTGAAATATGTCTCTTCTTAATTTCATTATGAAGTTATTTGACTACAAATATATATGAAGTCATTTAACTACGCAAAAAATTTTTGAATGTATTAGGTTTTTTTTTGACTACTTCAATTGCACCAAACCATTTTCAAATGATTTTGCGTACGAGAATCGCAAAAAGGTGTTTTAATCTTTCTTCTTAAAAGAAAGAATCCTGTTTTATAAAAATAAGAATGAACACACTGTGTGTAATGAGGCCACTTGTTTAAGTCCTTATAGTTAAATTTGTTGATTACTTTATTATCTATATCGCAATAGTTCAGTTCCAATTTCCTTCATTATTTTATTCCAATAAACTTTCATTTCAGCTCTCTGTTCTGCATCTAATAATTTTTCTTGATGGATGGCTATGGTTGTCTTTGTCTGATTTCCAATAACTCTAATTTGAACGGTTGACGTATTTTCCCAATGTGTGGATTTCCAATTCAAGCGAATATGTGAATTTGCTTCAAAAACACGGATAAGTCCTGTTATGCCATTTTCAGTTTCGTAATCCTTTTTAATTTGAAGTTCATTTTTCAATTGACCCAACCAAATATTTATTCCTTTTTTGGAGAACAAAAAGTCCCAAACCCTTTTAGTTGAAACAGGAAATGTTTTCCTTATTCCGAATTGAAATCCTACGTCTTTGGTTTTTCCGACTTGATTTTCCATATTTCTATTGAGGTTTAAAAAGTTATTACGTCAATTTCAAGTACTTTGTTAAGACACTATTATGGCAGTAGACTTGTAGTTAATACTTTGTTTTTCGCTTGTAATACAACTGAGTTAACCCTGTTTCAAATGTTTTGGCACTTACAAATTCCAGAAGTTGCTCTGGTCTACCTTCCTTAAATAGTTTTGTACCATTGCCAACTAGAATGGGCACAATGGAAATAGTAAGTTCATCTATGAGGTCATTTTTAAGTAGTTCGTTAACCACTTCAGCACCACCATCACAATAAATATCTTTTCCTTCTTCACTTTTAAGTTTGGTGACCAATTCTTTCAGGTTACCTGTATGAAATTTGATTCTTCCATTATCGGGACGTTCTGTGCGTGTAATGACATAGACATCTCTTTCGCCATTGTCGTAATGCGAAGCACCAATTTCCTTAACTACATAATCATAGGTTTTGCGGCCGATAATAATAGTATCAATAGTTGATGTAAATGCTGCGTAACCATAATCTTCCCCTTCCTTTTCGACAAGTTTTAGGAAACTAAGGTCATCATTTGGCTGGGCTATAAACCCGTCTAAACTAGTAGCGATAAATAGTTTTATCTTTCTCATTGAATATAGAATTATACTTTTCTACAAAGGTAGGAGGTTATCAAAGGCTATGCTTTGGAAAAAAACGACATTTTAAAGTTCGGAGGGTACAAATCCCGTATGTTGTTTAATGGCATTGGTGAGGTGGGAGTGGTCATAAAATCCACATTCAAAAGCAATATCCAATAAAGCTTTATGGTTATTATTTGATGCTATTAAGGCTAATGCTTGTTGAATCCGAATGATGTTGGAATATTCTTTTGGTGTTAACCCTATAAAATCTTTGAATAGTCTTTCTAGTTGCCTTGTTGAAATACCGTTTTGTTTAGACAACTCATCAATTGTTAATAGTCCTTTAGAAGCCTGTACAGCATTTACTATCGTGCGTAACCTTATAGACTTGCTACATACCTTGTCATTGAAGAACTGGTTTAAATAGTCAATGTAGTTACCATTGAAAAAATAGTCTCGGTCAAAAGATAAATTGTGGTCAAATTGAATTGTGTTATTTTTTATTTCGCTTAGAGAAGCATAAGAGAAGAAAGATGCAAAGGTGGAAGGTTTAAAACAGACGCCTATCAAGTGTGTGTTTTCGTCTATATAACTTTCTTTAAAAGAAGTCATGGCACCAACCACATAGGTTTTACCGTGATCCATGGTTGTAGCTCCATTATCGGTTAGGCATCTGTCACCAAGGTTTATGATTAAGCCTGGGCAACCATCAGGGAAAATACGTTCCCAACTATGGCTCGTGACATCTCCTTTTAACTCCCAGAAGTTGTGAATTTTGCTTTGAAGGTGTTTCCCTGGATTAATTTCTTTATACTTCATAAATGCTTTTATACAACCGATGGAAATATTACCCCGATTTGGGCATCTTGGCCATTAAGGTAAAATTTCAATTCTCCTTTTACAAGTAATCATGGATCTTTAGATCAAAAACAATAGTACAAATGGTTGCGAAGATTACTGCTCAACCGTAATATTCTCCTTCTTTATCAACTAACTTTTGCATTCCACGGGCATCATTTGACTTGGCTATGCAGCCATCTAAACAGGTAACTATAAGTTAATTCATTTTTCCCTTTGGGCCATTATGAACTGAATTTCTTTCCATCCCAAATTATTCCCTATAATTATCCAAAATTTTCGTACTTACCCAATAAATATCATTATTACTTGTATAAAAGAGATACTTTCCGTCCTTAGTTACAAAAGGACAAAGTTCGTGCTTTTCCGTATTAATTGCGTTTCCCATATTAACTGCATCGCCCCATTTCCCGTCTTTATCTTTGAAACTAATATATAAATCACCTTGACCTTTCCCGATTTTACGAATGGAACAAAATATCATATACGACTCATCAGGTGCAATAAATACATCCGCTTCGTATCTATTGGTATTAATTGATTCGGATAGTAATTCAGGTTTGACGAATTTTCCGTTAACATATTTGGAACGGTATATATCATAAGCATAGTTTGGGGCATTTAAAGTTTTATCTTGAGATGCGAAATAAAGTGTACCATCATTTGTAAAAGAAGCGTAGTACTCATTTAAAGGGCTGTTGATCGGTAACCCTAAATTGATTGACTCAGACCAGTTTGATTGTTTGTTTTCCCTTTCTACATACCAAATATCCATATCATCTTTAGTAATATCTTCATTTAGTGAACGATTGGATATAAAATATAATCTTTTCTCATCCGGAGATAACATTGGATCATTGTAGCTTATTGAAGCCGAATCGAAAAGTTTACTGGGTGGAGACCAGACACCTTCTAATAAGTTCGTGTAATGAATTTCCGTAACGCCATTATTGTCTACTCCAAAATAGAATTCATTCCCATCACCCGATATTGTACAGCCGAACTCATGTCTATTAGGTTTTGAAATTATATTCGGCGCGAATAGTTCTGGTTCATTCGAAGGAGTTTTTTGGCCAAAATATACCATAGTATTGTCTGTTTCCGAACCAACATTTCCTTTTGCAGATTCAATCAGTTTATTTGGATCGAAGCCAATACCATTTTTAAATACAATTTCCACTTCTCGAATAACTTTGGGGTTTCTTTCCAGATCTCCATTGAGAACTACAATATTGGCCAACTTTCCTTTCTCAATTGTCCCTATGTCAGTTCTTGACAGTAGCTTTGCTCCATTAGAGGTCATTACCTGTAAGGCTTCCTCTGGCTTGAATCCAGCCTCAATAAATAGTTCGTAATTTTTTTGATCTCCAAATCCGGGCATATTGTGGAGGCCAGGATCAAGACCCGCTACCAGCAATCCACCTTGCCTGAAAAATTGAAGTTCGTATGCCATTGATTTTACCAACCATTCTGGTTTAAAATACCAGTCGTTACCCTGTTCTTTCTTACGTAATTTACGCTGGTGATACGCTTCTTTATGAATGGGAGCCATTACTTCAAGGTCTCTGGCATCTGCCATTACATTAGCTTGTGCTTCAAAAATGGCAAGTGTTGAACCTAGTGCCACCCCATTGTTTATAAGGTTTTGTTGCACATCTTTGACCGTATCACTGTCAATGTCCAGATTTGTTCTAAAGTCGTTATTTTTAGAGCAAACTCCAGCTTCCCTTTCTGTTCCATGGTCATAACTGTGTATAAATCCATGTTCTATGGCATCGATCCCTATTTCTGCAGCTTCGGTAAAAGTTGTGGCACAAAGGTGACCTGTTACTTTTAGATTATTCCTATGTGCTTCATCAACTATTACTTTTAAGTCCTGTGGCCTGGTATTTCTATAAACCTTCAGCCATTGTACTCCTTTGCTTGCCCAATATCGAATGGTATCCCTGACCATTTTTTCATTGGTAAATCTTATGAAATTCGATTTACCCTCTGGACCTGTGAAATATGGCCCGGAATTAATGATTTCAGGACCAGGCTGCTCTCCCCTATCTATCGATTTTGCGATAGCTAACTCTTCAAAGGGATTTCCTGTCCCACAAGTTTGGATTGTAGTCACACCACTTGCTAAATATAGTTTAGGTGATGTAGATAACATTGCGGATTCAGGTATTCTCATGTGGTTGTGCATACCGATTATGCCTGGGATAATAGTCCTGCCAGATAAATTTAGTTCAAAAAAATCATCTGCTATTTGAATGTCATTGGCATCTCCAATCCCGACAATTATTCCATTTTCTATCAGAACAGTCTGTGAAGTTTTGGATGGATTCCCTGTTCCATCAATTATTTTAACATTTGATATGGCAATATTCGGAGAGTCGAAGGAAATAAAACTTTGGGAATAATCCGATATGTCAATTCTTGTGGATTGTATATCCGTTGCCTGTTTCTGTCCACACCCTTGCAGTGAAACCAGAATGGTAAATGTTAAAATTATAGTTTTAGTTATTCTGTTCATTGGCTCAAAATAATAGGTGTCATCCTTAATTGACAAATTGATGGTAATGTAAAACTTTGATGACCGCTGTACCTAACAGCAGTTTTTTTTACATTCTGTTCTTTTGCTTTTGTGCGAAGTGCCAAATCTGGCATTTGACAGTGTTTGTAATTAGCCTTGAACTTAAATGGACCAATGAAAACCCTATTCATTATGTACAGTGTTACCATGTTTTTTTTGTTTTTCTATTAAATGTTTTACGATATAATCCAGTTGGCTATCAATTCCGTCGATTAAGTCCTCCACAGTTAGTTCAACTTCTATGTCGGGCAGTACTCCACTACCCTTAGGGACGGTTTTGTCAAGAACATATTTATCTATTTTTACAAATGGCACGCGAACCATAATTTTTGAATTGGGTAATTTATAAAGTGCAGAATATTGTGCCGTATGAAAATAATACCCTCCTCCTGTTTCGTTGCCAACAAGTGTAATTTCCTGACAGTTTTTTGCATTCAGCGCAAAAGCCGAAGCGGCAGAAAAAGTATTTCCTCCTATTAATACATACACCTTGCCCTTAAATGGTTTTTTGTAAGGAATCATTTCTTCCTGGGCATGGTCTTTTGTTAATATCCAACGTCCAACTTTCTTTTCAGCAGAAGCAAAATATCTTTTAAAAAACTCATTGTAATCGGCCATACTGTGAATCACATACCTTTTTTTGGGAAGAGTATCTGTGACCGTACTTTCAGATATTCTTTGCTTAAAAGGTTTCTCTGTTAAAAAAGAGAATAAATTAATTGCGTTTATTCTGTATCCTCCAATGTTTTGCCTGATGTCCAAAATAAGATTGGACACCCTTTTCTTTTTTATATCTTTAAAGAGATCAACCAACCTTGATTTGAACTCTTTCGGGTCTAAACCGAAAGAATTGACAGTTAGTACACCGGATTTAATGGAGTCCATGTAATATACGAAGGGCCACTTTTCAGCTAATGTATTTTTAAAATGTTCTACGCGATCGGTATTTCCGTGATACATTGCAAAATGTGAGCTTCTCTTAGGGTATCTATTTTCTAAACTTTCAAATGATTCTGGGACAATTTCGATTGTTCTTAATTCGCTGTTGTTGATAGAATACTTGACGGTAAAGCTTTCCTTTTCTCCATATTCATAATAGTAGAGTATACCAAATTCCTTCTCTATCTGTCTATACTTTTTGTTTAGATTGTACCCATCGGATGCTGCGTATTTCAAAAATTCGTGAATAATTCTATTACTTTTTAAACCTTCTATAGAAGTTATTTCTGCTCCTAGAGGAATACCAAAATCATCGGTATCCGTATAAAGTTTTCCATCGATTATTTTTAAAAGTAATGGAAATAATGCAGGGACTGTATCCATTTTAGGGTGATAAATGACTAAATGTCCATCATATGCATTTTTTGCTATTGAATTTATAGATTTAAAAAGCTCTTTAGACTCTGTTAGATCTTTTATCCGTGTTTGTTCAAAATCGTAAAAAATACTATCCCACTGCGCCTTTGAAGTGTACTCATATAAACTTGGATGGCCCGTTGTTATAATTTCTTTGAAAATGGTATAGTCTTCCAAAACTTGTTTCTGTGATAATTCGTTTTGCCCAAAAATGCAAAAAGAAAACAGGAGTAATATGATTATGTTATAATTGGTTTTCACCTTTTTTAAGAAATAGAATTTACAATATTAGTATCAAATCCCTTAACTATCAACCAAGTTGCTAAAATCAATTCCAACAAAGCCGTAGGGAAGGTTAATGTAATATAGGTAGGTGTAATAATGTTTATAACACCAAACATAAGCAGTATGCTGGCCAAAACACTGCTCAAAATAGTGGCGAAAATCCCCCAAATTGAAAGCCATCTAGGGACAAGCTTGGATTGATACAAAATATAATAGAACATTAAGTTACCTACACTCAGGATTAAAGGCATTGCTACATGGTTTATTAAATCTCTGCCTGACCGAATCAAGTTATCCAACGTTTGAAAATAACGCAAGTCAGGACTTCCAGCTTGTATGAATTCCTGACTCAAGGTCAATAGCAGCAGTATGCTCATCCAGCCGATTAAAATGAAAACCACAGTTATAATTCTAAAAACTAGAAATCCAATTGTCAGTCCAGTATTAAATGTCTTAAATAATGAATAAAGTATAATAGGTATGCTCGCATAAATAAGAGCCAAGATAAACTGCATGAATGCTCTAATAAGTATCGGTTTTGAATGGTGGGAAATATTCACAAGGTTGTCCATCCCATCAATGACCGGGTCTATACTTAGAATACCTACAGCTATGCTTGAAATTAATAATACACCAACGAATATTGATTTTTTTCTGAATACGTTCGTCATATTTTTATTTATTAAAATTTGCACAAAAATATGATGACGTTGATTTTAACTTGTTGACTTAAGTTAAGAAGTCAATTATTTGTTAATTAATCTTTTTCTAATTCGGCTCAATGACTCCGGTCTTATACCTAAGTAGCTAGCTATTTGATATTGAGAGGCTCTTTGGAGCAAATTGGGCCTTGTTTTTAGCAATTGTAAATAGCGCTCCTCCGGTGTAGAAGATTTAAATGCAGTGTATGATTCTTGTTGCTTTGTTAATATTACTTCAGCGATCACCCTGGATAGGGATTCCAATTGTGGATACTTTTGATACATTTCATTTTCCAAGGCAGGATTGCCTACATTTACAACTGTATCTTCCAAACATTCCAAGAAATATTGGGAAGGCGTTGATTTACCTATATTGGAAGGTGTAACAACTTCTTCCTCAGTATAAAACTCTATAGTTTTTTCTTCTCCATCTTTAACAAAATAGCTTCTAATACAACCTTCCAATATGAAATAACATTCATTTGAAAAATCTCCTTCCTTAAGTAGGATATCCCCTTTTTTATAGCTTTTGAAATATGCACTTTCGTTTATTGCATTCTCTAACTGCTCTGTAATCTCAGTGTATTTTGAGAGATATTTTAATATTTTACTTTTCAAAATTCAATACTTTATTGTTTAGCCCAAATTCTAAATCGGCATATATTAAAATTAACCCAGATTTATTTTTGTTCTCTTATCAAACTCAATCAATTATATTTTATGCATTTTTTAATTGTTTAAATTTATGGTGAACAATGCCCCTTCATTAGGTTTGCTTTTGACTTCGATCTTTCCACCATGTGTCTCAACAATGGATTTAACAATGTACAGGCCAACCCCTACTCCTTCTTCATGGGTATGCAAGCGTTTAAATAGGCCGAACACTTTTTCACCATGTTTTTCAGCGTCAAAACCAAGTCCATTATCTTTTATGAGGAGATAAACTCTTTCGTTGCGCTTTCTGGTTTTTACTTCGATTTTCAGTAACCGATCCGGGCTTTTGAATTTCATCGAATTGCTTAGCAGATTTTGTAGGATACTTATTAAATGCAAGGGTGGATATTCAATTTCAGAGCATTCGGAAAAGTCTACGTCGATGTTGGCGTTTGTAGATTTAAGACGGTCAGGAATACTCTGTTTAACTTCATCAAATACCTTTTCGAATTCCAGGTGTTTTTTCTGGTCATTTAGTGTTGTTTTAAAATTGATGACATCGTTCAGAGCGAATACCTTTTTATAAACTTGTTCAATGTTATTTTTCAATTTATTGAATAATTCAATATCCTTGTCACCACGAATACTTTGCGTATTTATCATTTCAATTAACACATTGAGATTGGTGATAGGAGCTTTCAAATCGTGAGCGGCCACATAGGCCAACTCTTCCAATTCTCTATTTTTTGTTTCAATTTGTTTGGCGTTCAATTCCGCTTTGCTTACCTCTTCTTCCAAAGCTGTATTTAACTTCTTCATTTTTTCTTCCGCCTGCTTGCGTTCGGTGATGTTTTGAATGTGGACATGTACTACCGGCCTATCGTCAATTATATACATACAGGGCGTGATATCTGCAAAAAAAACGGACCCGTCCTTACGTTTAAAGGTTCTTTCAGCAGTTAACTTTTGCGTAGGTATCTTGTTCCCACCAAATCGAATTGAAGGCTCTTGATCAACTTTGTATTGTAAGTCTATTAGTTTCTTTCTGAGTAGTTCATTCTTGGGGTAACCAAATTCTTTGATGGCACTGTCATTCGCCTCAATGATACGCATGTCCATATTATGGATGATTTTTGGAAAAATGGAGTACTTGAAAACTTGTTTGTAAATGTCATTGGTTATTTTAACTTGTAGAAATTCTTCAAATGGATTTGTATTGTCTGAATTATCCTTTTCATTCATTTCCTTATTAAAGTCCATTTTTATGATTTTTACATGTTTCTGATGTCAGAAATCAATTCATTTTAATATTGCCTTAAGACCATAAATAAATATCTGTTGTAGCTTGCAGCTATTCTAGATCATAGTCCCAATCTAACCTTTCCTTGATCTTGTTCCCTAATAGTACCCAAAATAGTTAATTTTAAATAAATGGAAACTTGTAATGGGCATTTTTGGAAAAAGGTTCTGCAGTATTATTAGGAATAATGGGTCATATAATAAATACCGAATACATAATGGCATTAAACTTGGTCAAATTACTTATAATCTAATTCTTGTCCCAGACCACATTTTGGTCTTTTGCAATATCATGGACTTTCCATACATAGCAACCAAATCCCCACTAATTTTTTGGGATGAATTCACAATTTTTAAGTTTAGGATTCTGCCATTCTAAAAATGTACGTGTCATGAACCAATAAACCAGATACTAAAACAGTTCAGCGAATTTCTATTGAGTTGAGGCTAGGCAGCCCTTATTTTGGGACAAATAAATAAGTAGCTATTATTTCAGGGATTATTTTGGATTATTAAATGAAATCGGAGATTAATTTGGTAAAAACCGATCTTAAATCCGGATGTTAATTGTTGATGACATATATTAAGGTATATTAGATTAATATGAGAGAAGAAACCTTGTGGATAATTGATGATGATATGGTATCACAATTTGCCATTAAGTATAAGATAGGGCAATCTTACCCCAACAATAGGGTTAGTACTTTTTATTCTGTTCAGGAGGCTTTGACCGCCCTAAAGGAATGTATGGATGGTAAATTGGAGTTTCCGGAAAAGGTTTTATTGGACTTAGGCTTGCCAGTACTTACAGGGTGGCACTTTCTGCAGGAACTGGAAAAAATTCGAGGAAATATTGCCCCGTTCGAAATTTATATCGTTTCAGCATTTTCCAATTCAATGGACCGTAAGCGCGCTAAAGATCATTCTTTGGTCAAGGGCTATTTTGAAAAACCGTTGGATAACTTTGCCGTAGACCAAATATTTATGTCGCGGTAGCACGATCATGGATTAGGTTATGCTGTTGAACATGGAGACAAAAGTGATTCCTAATCTTTCCAATTTTGAAGTCGATCAAGATATAGATAATCTTCAACAAACTTTCTATGCCCTGGACCGGACATTTTTTCCAAAAGATTTAGGGCAGATATGTAGCTTGCCAAATTACCGTTGGAGGAGCTGAATTTTCCGTCCTCTACAAAGGTCACCGAACTGTCGTTCTGTACCTTTAGATTAGGGTAATCCTTCTGCAATTGTGTGCCCCCTCCGATCCAGGTAACAATTTTATGTCCATCTGCAATACCGGATTTGCCGATCAATTGTGCTCCAGCACAATTGCTTACGGTATATAGCGTTTCCCTATTTTTTTCCTTTATAAAACTTACAATTTTTTCATTATGAACTTGAGCGTACATGTCATAGGCACTTGGAACAAACAAGGCCGTAAGTTGTGGGCAGTTTTCAAAGGTGTAATCTGGTAAAAACCGTATTCCTTCCTCTGATGTTATTGGGTCGGCATTTTCAGCAATGGTTATTACATTATACAGCTGATTTCCTTCTATACTTGGTTTGGCAAAAACATCAGAAGTGGCAATGACTTCACTCTGCAGGACGCCATTGAACATCAGCAGTCCTATAGTTGGCAACTCCTTTTTGAAGGGCTTTAAGTGTTTCGTCAAAGTGTCCGTGGTAATGCTCAGGTCTGGTAAATGTCCAGTTTTGGCACTATTTTTTGATTGGTCCATTTTGCAACTTCCGAAAAAAACCAACAATGCAACTAATATTAGATTATACTTTTCCATAAGTCCTTAAGGTATTATTTTTTATCGTTTGGTTTGATGATCATTCTAAAATACTGATCCTTATACAGGTAGTACCCGATCCAGTTAATGAATGTGCGAAACCTATTTTTAAAATTAACCAACCCCATAATATGCACGAAGATCCAAATTAACCAGGCTATAAATCCTTTTATAAAAAACCTTTCCTTTGGCAAGTCAAAAACTGCCTTATTTCTTCCAATAATTGCCAATGACCCTTTGTCCCTGTACTTGAAAGGAGTCCATGGGCTTTTGTCCCTGTCTAAATTAAAGGCCAAATTCTTGGCCTGTTGAATTGCGGGTTGGGCCAATTGGGGATGGCCTTCAGGATAGCCAATATCTCCTTGGACCAACGCACAATCGCCCAATGCATAAATATTATCGTAGCCGTTGACCAAATTGGAAGAGTTGGTTTTTAACCTTTTTCCCTTTCCAAAACTGTCCATGGAGAAACCATTGAAAGCCTTGGCAGTTACCCCGGCCGCCCAGATTAGATTTTTGGATTCTATTGTAGTACCATCGGACAGTAAAACAATATCTTCCTTAAAATCATTTACCAAACAGTTCAGCCTTATTTCTACACCCAATTCATTTAGCTTGGAGTAGGTATAGCTTTGGGAGTTTTTTGACATGGTATTCAAAACTGCACTTTGACCATCTATTAAATATATTTTTCCTAAATCACTTTCACTCAATTCTGGATAATCTTTCTTCAAAATAGAGGTCTTCATCTCTGCTAAAATGCCTGAAAGTTCAACTCCTGTAGGTCCGGCTCCAGCGATAACAAATGTCAATAATTTTTTTCGTTCTTCTTTGTCATCGTGTCTTGTTGCCCTGTCCAGCCTAGTAAGAATGGTGTTTCTAAGAGTTAACGCATCACTTATGGTTTTCATCGGTAAACTATACTTTTCAATGTTCTTATTACCGAAGTAATTACTTTCAGTACCTGTGGCCATAACCAATATATCATAGTGCAACTCACCATTGCTCAGCATTACTTTGTTTTCATTGGGAACCACTTCCAATAAACTTCCAAGCCTAAAGCGAACATTCTTAAAGTTCCTCAATATTTTTCTAAAGGGGTAACTAATCGCCGATGGTTCCATAAACCCGGTAGAGACCTGATAGATCAAAGGCGGAAAGAAATTATAATTATTGGCATCTACCAATATGGTTTGGTACTTTGGTGAATTTCCGATCCTTTTTATCAATTCCAAGCCAGCAAAACCTCCCCCTACTACTATTATCGACTTTTTCATAGTATTCCATTTAAGGTACAAAGGTCCTGGATTCAGCCATAAATAATCTTGAACTGGTTCAAGAAATGTCTTTTTTATTTAATTTACTTACGTATTCCGGCGATAAGCCTAAAAAGCTTGCCACTAGATATTGAGGTACATTGTTTACAAAATCAGGAAAGGCCTCTTTAAACCTAAAATAGATTTCTTCCTTTGAATAAATAAAAAGATACTTTATCCGATTAAGTGAGGCACCATAAGCTGTTTGATATATCTTTCTGAAATAAGTTTCCATATTAGGAAACCGTCTAAGTAATTCTCTTTCGTTATTATGTGTTAAGTGAAGTATGGTCGAAGCTTTAACTCCTTGGATATAACACTCTGAACGCATATTGTTGTGATAGGCCAAATAATCCGTAATCCACCAATTCTCTATGGCAAATTGTAAAGTATGCTCGGTACCCTTTTCATCAATAATATACAATTGAAGACACCCGCTTAAAACAAAATAGTGGTCCAGAGATTTGTTTCCTGGTTCGTAAAGTAGTTCTTTTTTTTTGACAGTTTTCAAATCAAAGTACTTCGCAATCTCCTGAAACTCATTATTGTCAACTGAAGTGTATTTGTTAATATGTTCGAACAGTTTTTGCATTTTAATAGGTTCATCTAATATCAAATTTAGCACAATTCATCGATTACCCCAGACCATTCAATTTTTTAGTTTTTTCAATGATTTAATTAAATCAAGTATCTGAATAGACAGCCACCGGATAATTAACTACCCATAAGTATCATTTCACAACATATTATAAAGGGTTGTCATCATTTATTGTGCTCAGGTATGTCATTTGGGTACCTTGAACTTTTTATTAATCAATCTATCCCTCCGATTATGAAATTGAGATGTATAATAGTGGACGATTCGTTTATGCAGCGAACTACCATGGCCAGATTAGTGGACAATCATCCGAACTTGGCAATGGTGGCTGAATACAGTAATGCCATTGAGGCAAAAAACGGTCTAAAAAATAATGAAATCGACCTTATTTTCCTGGATGTGGAAATGCCCATCATCAATGGTTTTGATCTTTTGGAATCTTTGGACAACCCACCACAGGTAATTTTGATTACCGGTAATCCGGATTATGCACTCAAGGCTTTCGATTATAACGTAACCGATTATCTTTATAAGCCCATTTCCCTAGCTCGATTTGATGCCTCTGTAAAAAGGGCCGTGGCCAAATATGAGCAGATTAATAAATTGGATGAAGAAGAAGAGTATATCTTCGTTAAAAGTAACCTTAGACAGCGCAAAGTTGTTCTGAACGACATTAATTGGGTCGAAGCTCTCGGCGATTACATTAAATTGGTAACGATTGAAGGCAATGTCGTTATCCTTTCCACAATGAAATCTTTTGAACAAAAATTACCGAAGGATAAATTCCTAAGGATACATAAATCCTATATCGTTAATCTGGAAAAAGTTGAAAAGTACAATAGTAAAACAGTAGAAGTAGCTGGTAAACAGGTACCTCTTAGTAGACATAAAAAGACAGAACTCGCCGAGGCCCTTTACAACGTCTAAATTATAGGGGCCTATAATTTGGATTTGAATATCGGGGTATTACCCCCGATATTTTAGTATGTAACTTTAAGCTGATTTCAATTCTACGGCAATAAGTTATTTGCAATAGGGCTTTCCAAGAATAACTGCGATCTAATTTTCTATTTGTTCAGGCTCGGTTAGACGAAAGTTTTCAAACTTCTGACCTTTAAGATGTTTGTGCCATTTTTCAATTAATGGCCGTTCAAGTTTAAACTCACGGAATTCGTCAGGACTCATAATTGGTATTCCTTTTACGATTGGATAAAACCTTTTGCAGGATGAGCATACAAAAAAGCCTTCCAAAATATTATCATCTACATCTTTTGTGATTTCTGTTAGGCTAAGGTCCCCTTTGTCAAACGGACAACAAAGTTTATCGATTGTTTCTTTTTTCATATGTTATTTAATTTGTGGGCATATTTTTTAATGGATTCGTTGGGGACATCGCTACTCATAATTCCTGACACTACTGCAATTCCCGTATATTTTAACGCGTCTAGTCGATGGAGGTTTTCAGGTTTGATTCCACCAGCTAAATAAATAGGTAAATCGTAATTTTTTGACGCATGATGAATGGTTCCAAAATTTACAATTTCACAACTGTTGGCCGTTTGTGACGGGAAAATGGAACAGAATGAAATATAATCCAGCTTGTTCCTACTTGCCCATTCTACATGTGTTAAATCGTTGTTGCATGTAAGTCCACTAATAAAAGGATGGAGTACGCTTCCTACTATAGATGTGTAATCCGTTGGAATATCGTCAAAATGTACACCATCCAATAACGAATTATTGAGCAGTTCCCATCTGTTGTTTATCAATACCGGAATATTTTTAGCATGGCATTTTTCACAAATCCTGTTGATCAGTTCAATTATGTTTTGGTTGACTTTAAAATTGTCCCAAATTTGAACTGCGGCTAATTTTTCACTTAAACATAAATTTAATTTATTCATGAGAATTGATTCATCCATTGCCGGGTCGACAATTAAATAGATTCCAGAACCCATGTTTCTTTTCGCTTTCCCCCTTATTTCCATCCTGAATTGAGTGCTTTGAAAAAGGCCGCCCAGTAAGGGTCGTTCTCATTGTACAATAGATCATTGGCTACATCATTGGCTACGAGTTTAATACCCTGCTTCCTATGGGTTATTTTTCCCACTTCTGAGCAGAAAATATTTTCCCTGGCCAAACGATTGATAACTTTTTTTGCACTACCCTCCTTACAGGTGATGATCATTGAACCTGCTCCAATACAGTAACGCGGATCCAACGAAAACAATTTACAAACTTCACTTTGTAGAATGCCTATAGGCAGTTTGTCGTTATAAACGATTGCACCATTGTTCGAGGCGGTTGCCAATTCATATATTGCACCCAAGACACCTCCTTCCGTAACATCGTGCATGGCGGTTACATCATTATGTTCACGGTTTTGACCTACTGCTGCCAGGGCGTCCTCAAGGGAAGAAGTTTGATAAAAAGTAGCGCATGCCTGTTGTTGTATTTCGGAACCAAGTTTATTAGTAACCGTTTCAGGGAAACACATAGCAAGTATGGCCGTCGAAGAAATAGCACATGATTTGGTAACTAATATCACATCGCCGGGTTTCGCATATTTAGAAACCAATATTTTAGTTTTCGGAGCAATACTGACAAATGTCCCACCGCCTGCGATGGTAGAATTTTGGCCTTCAATAAAACCTGTATGCCCCCCGGTAATGGCAATGCCTATTTTTGAGCAAAAGCTGTGGATATAACCCCAATATATTTGAAAATCGGATTTCGAAAAAGTACTCGGAAGATTTAGAACAAACTGCCCATACATAGGTGCATATCCCGTGGTTGCCATGTCATTTGCCATTAATTGCACGGATAGCCAAGCGGACTCTTCCAAACCGAGACTTGGAAGTAAGGTCAGAGGGTCACTGGTCATGGCCATCGCCATAGTTCCGGGTAAATCTACTATGGATACATCAACACCGAAATTAGGACCTACACTTACTTCCTCTCTATTAAAACCACATTTATTACTGATAAACTGCTCAAATACATGTGGGTCTATTTTCCCTAGTTTATCACCCATTATTTTACGTCGTTTAATTTGATATACAAGCCAAAAAAGTCCCCAAAGGGTAGACTCCATTGTTGGATCGGAAACCATTTTGGTAGGCCTGTACACGTCCATTCAATGGAATAATCGCGTCCTTGAAGTGCCTCTTCGATAATTTTAGAGAGTTTTTCAGGTGTATAAAAGGTCGCTGTTAGATAGAAAGGATTCATCCCAAATACTTCTTGTATTCTTCTTCTAACTACCTTGGTCGAATTTCTGTTCATCATTCCCATAGCTATTCCATATTTTCCAACGCGTGCGGCTTCGCGAATTACTTGAACTGGGTTCTTGTAATATTCAAATGTGGTAATGAATGCAAGCGAATCAAAAGTATGGTCCTTAAATGGCATATAGTGTGAGTCGGCCATAACAAGATCACCATCAAATAGTTCTACGGCTTGGGATAGCATAAGTGGTGATATGTCACCACCAGTAGCTTCAATGCCAATCTCCTTCCACCAGCGTGTAAAACGGGTTGTACCACAGCCAAACTCCAATAGGGTTTTAACACGTTTGTCTTTTGAAACCAATTGCTCCATTACCTTTTTTTGCCATATTTCAGCGCGCTTGTACCTACCTTCATACCATTGTTCGTAGGTGTCTGTATGTTCTCTATTAAAAAACCATTCTGGCCTGTTCTGCCAGTTTTGATCTTCCTTGGGAATAAGTTCTGAAGTTGCTTTTTCTATTTTCATTTTATATTATTTAAAACAAAAACTCCATTCTTTGGGGTAACCAATGAATGGAGCCTAAAATGAAATATCTTAGCTTGCATCCCTACGTTGGCATTATCCAAATCAGGTCTCGGGTATTATCTCAGCTTGGCTTTTACCAGGCACCCCGTGCTTTTGTGTTGATAAATGTACGATTAAAATTTAAAATTCTAAGCTATACTAAATGTTTCAAGAAGGTAAATTGTGTTACTCAAGTTTCTATTGAGAGTATCCATAATAATTGTACTTGGAAGGCACGGTCTTTGGGAAACGCCACTGTACATATTTTTGGTTGCAAGGGAAAACGGTATTGGTTCAAGATGGGCTGGCTTGAAGAATTGAATACCACATGTTTAATAGGTTTCGGAATGCATTACTGTTACATAGGCATTTAATGCAATAAAAAAGTTATTCTATCTTCCATAACACTTTTTATACTGTTAATTTAACGTATAGAATAAGAACCTCAATAAGAAGTCAGTATTGGCGAGTTGTACGAATAACTAATAATCCATCGACATTAAAGCTATTACTATGGGAGAAGATTATAGGTACCATGAAATTCATCCTTAGTGTTTTTTAGAGTTGGTTTCATATAAGCAATGCTCTAGTTCATAACCCGTATTGGCCGATCTGTTGGTTCAATAATATTCTTTCTGATTACGAAATCTCCAAAATGCTCCTCCCCTAACCTATCCTGGGCATAGGCTTTGATAATTGGCTCTAATTCCTCTAAAATGTTTTCCTCGGATAGCATTTCCTTATATAAGGTATTTAATCGGTCACCGTTATGGCTTGCACCCAAGTACATGTTATATCTACCAATGGCCCTACCCACAAAACCTATTTCCCCTAGTGATGATCGTGCACAGTTATTTGGACAACCTGTCATCCGAATATTAATTTCATCCTTCTCCAGGCCATTATTTTTCATAATTACCTCCAGCTTATCTATTAAGGAAGGAAGGTAACGCTCTGCTTCGGCAAAAGCCAATCCACATGTGTTCAATGCGACACAGGCCATGGAACTCTTGCGTAGGCCCGTTAGTTTAGGATGGTTACCAACACCATACAATTCCAAAATAGCATCAATGCCCTGCTTTTTACCTTCCTCTATATTTCCAATAATGAGATTTTGGTTACCTGTCAATCGAAAATCTCCTGTATGAATTTTGGCAATTTCCCTTAAAGCCGTTTTCAGCTGATAATTATTTTCATCCCTAACTCTACCATGTTCCACAAATAAGGTGTAAAACCATTTATTGTTGGTGCCTTTTAGCCATCCATATTCATCTCCGTTTGATTTGAATCGATAGGATTTTGGTTTGGCCAGATTCCATCCCAATCGGTTTTGAAGTTCCGCTACAAACCATTCCAACCCCCTGTCGTCTATGGTATGTTTTAATCTCGATAACTTGCGGTCAGATCGGTTGCCGTAATCCCTTTGGATGGCTATTACTGTTTCGGCTAAATCAATCACTTTTTCCTTCGGCGCGAAACCAATAACGTCGGCTAATCGCGGATAAGTGGCGTCATTACCAAAGGTACTTCCCAATCCACCACCAACACATATATTATATCCTGCTATGTTGTTGTTTTCCTCAATAGCAATAAGTCCAAGGTCATTCGCAAAAACATCGATGGCATTGTTTGGTGGAATTGCCAATGCTATTTTGAATTTTCTTGGAAGGTAGTGGTGATGATACAATGGTTCAAAATCTGGGGTTCCCGCTACTTTTTCCTGGTCCAACCAAATTTCATGATAGGCAGTTGTCTTTGGAAGAAAATAATCGCTTATTTCTTTTGCAAGTTGGTATACCTCTTCGTGGATATGGGATTGGTAAGGGTTTGGATTGCACATTACGTTCCTATTCACATCCCCGCAGGTCGCAAGCGTACTTAACAAAACTTCGTTAACCTTCTGAATCGTAGGTTTTAAATTCCTTTTTAATATGCCATGAAATTGGAAAGATTGTCTAGTGGTCAATTTAAGGGTGCCATTTCCATATTGCTCAGAAAGTTCATCGAGGGCCAACCATTGCTTAGGAGTAGTAACACCACCAGCAGCTCTAACTCGAACCATAAACTGGTACAATGGCTCCAATTTCTTCTGCCTTCGTTCACTCTCCAAATCCCTGTCGTACTGCTGATAAGAACCGTGGTATTTTATAAGCTTGACATCGTCGGGAAATAAAGCTCCGGTCAAAGGGTTTTTTAGGCTGTCCTTTATACTCCCTCTGAGGAAATCGCTCTTGTCCTTGATATGTTCATCTTCCGATAATTCCTTGTAATCCAATTGTTTTCCCATAAAAATATTTCCTTGGTATTTTAGCTCACCTGAATCGGCCTTAATAGATATCTGCTTGGTAACGGTTCGCAATTTGAAGATTTTTTACATACTCTTCTGCCTTTTCAATAGTTATCCCCCCCTGTTGTTGTATAATCTGCTTTAAGGCAACATCAACATCTTTGGCCATTTTTTTAGCGTCACCGCACACGTAAAAATGCGCTCCTTTCTCCAACCATTCATATAACTCCTTACCGTTTTCCAACATTCTATGTTGTACATAGTGCTTTTGATCCTGATCTCTTGAAAAGGCAACATCTGCTTTGGTCAGCACCCCCTCCTTCAAATATTGTTGCCATTCTGTCTGATAAAGGAAATCTGTAGTGAAATTCCGATCGCCAAAGAAAAGCCAGGAAGGTCCCTTTTTGTCCAATACTTCCCGTTGTTGCATAAATGCCCTAAATGGCGCCACTCCAGTTCCCGGACCAACCATAATAATAGGCACTTCAGGATTTTTGGGAAGCTTAAAGCGTGTATTCCGATCAACAAAGACCTTTACTTTATCGCCAATATCAAGCCTGTCTGCCAGGGTAGATGAACAATGCCCTTCCTTGTTTCTGCCTAATGCACTATATCGGACAACCGACACCAACAGATGTACTTCTTCATCAACTACATCTTGAGCCGAGGCTATGGAATACATCCGTGGGGTATTTTTGCGCAAAATGGAAATCAGTTCGTCAGAAGTCAACTCGTACGGCACCTCGTTTATCAGATCTAAAAAATCACGTCCGGAAAGATACTCCTGAAGTGCAATTTTATCCTCAAGGATTTTCTTTAACCCCTTATTGTCTGTTAGTTCTGCATATCCGGAAAGCGTGTTCCTTGAAAGTGGAGTAAGTTCATAGTTATATGTAAGTGCATCATGTAGCGTTTTGGTACCTTCATAGGTTTCTACCTCCTTTTCGCCCGCTAACTTTGTGGTATGCAAAACTGACTCTACCAGTTCATGGGAATTGGAACCGTACACGCCTAAGGCATCCCCAGGCTCATATTTTATTCCAGATCCTTCCAGATCCAATTCAAGGTGAACGGTCTCTTTGGAAGATCCCTGTCCGTTTAGATTGATTTTCTCGAGAATGGTGGCTTCAAAAAGATTATTTCTGGAATATTGGGACTTATTAGCCGGATTATCGGGAATGTTCTCCGCTTTGACCGGGGAAGTTTGGCCATTTGTCTGCACTACGGCACTAAGAAACGTGCTTTGCCAAGCCTCTGCCTGTTCTGCGTAATCTACATCGCAGTCCTCACGCGGAACAATTCTTTGAGCTCCAAGTTTTTCAAGTACGGTATCAAAATCTTTGCCAGTCTGGCAAAAGTCAATATAACTACTATCTCCTAGGCTTAAAACCGAGAATTGCAAATGCGCCAGGTTTGGTGCCTTATTGCTGTGCAGGTATCGATAGAAATCTTCAGCTTGTACCGGGGGTTCTCCCAATCCATGGGTGCTTACGATTATGGCCAATTTTTTGATGCCCTTGAGTTCCCTGGTTTTAAAAGAGGCCATGTCGGAAATAACTGCATCAATTCCCAAATCCTTTACCTTGGAATGTAGGTCTATGGCCAAACTTTCAGAATTACCTGTATGGCTCCCGAAAAGAATATGCACTTTTTCGTGTTTAAGCTCATTTTTAGTATTGTGGCCCGAATCCAATGGTAGATTTCCAGTAGAGGGTTTGTTTAAAGACGTATGAATGAGCCCTTCGAAATAACCACTTAGCCATTGAAGCTGACCGGAGTCAAGGCCGGACAAAGCTATATTGAGTTTGTCCACTTGCTCATCGTTGAACGGTCCTCTGTCCAATCCTCTTTTTAGTTCCATGTTTTCAGATAATTAGTAATTATTTATTGGGCTGGGGAGTATACCTCAAGTATGGCTTTATAACTCGATGACCTTTAGGATATTTGGCTTCTACATCTTCCTGCTTCACTCCTGGTGGAATAATTACATCCTGGCCATCTTCCCAATCCACTGGAGTGGCCACATTATGTTCCGCTGTAAGTTTTAGTGAGTCGACAACGCGGAGAATTTCGGAAAAGTTTCTTCCCGTAGAAGCGGGATACGTAATAATGGCCTGTACCTTTTTGTCGGGACTGATAAAATAAACAGATCTAACTGTGGCAGAAGTAGATGCGTTGGGATGTATCATATTATAAAGGGTTGCCACATTTTTGTCATTATCCGCTATAATAGGGAAATCCACATTGCAGTTTTGGGTTTCGTTGATGTCCTTTACCCAGCCATAATGTGAATCCAAGTCGTCAACACTAACAGCGAGTACCTTAGTCTTTCTTTTTGCAAAATCTTCCTTTAACTGGGCGGTCCTGCCAAGTTCTGTTGTACACACAGGGGTATAGTCTGCAGGGTGTGAATATAAAATTCCCCAACTATTGCCCAGCCATTGGTGAAAATCTATTTCACCTTCCGTCGTCCGCGCCTTAAAGTTTGGCGCATCGTCTCCAATTCTCAAACTCATATCTTTAATTTTTAAATTATACTATTAGGCAACTTCAAAATTAATGAAGCCTTTCAGATTCAAATTTACGAGGGTTTATTCCCAATAGCCAATTGCAAACATTAATTTATGATAACCTAAGGTTATGACGATTGTCGACCTTGATGAGTGGAAGTTATAATATAGTTTAATGTAATATTAGTGAAGAGATGCTTCTATCGATTCTCAATTCAATAACCAATGACAACTAAAAATTATGGTTTCTCCTTAAAAAATTCATTAGTAATAAGGACAACCCTCCTTCAGGACCTTGGGGCGTTATAAAATAAAATTGCCTATGGATCGGCAGTTTTTTAATCTCTATTATCTTTAAGACGCCGCTTTTAAGTTCTTTAAATATGGCATGTAAGGAAACGAATGCCATACAATCAGAGTGTTGTAGGTAGGATTTTATGGCTTCCGTGCTGCCCAATTGCATTTCTATTTTTAGGTCTCCAAGTCGGATTCCTTTTTGCTTTAAAGCATCGGCAATGACTTCCAAGGTCCCCGATCCGGGCTCCCGTAATAGCAAAGGAATGTTCTTCAGGTTTTCGGGTCTTATCTCTTCTTTGGTTGACATAGGATTTTTACTCCCGCAAACCAGTACGATCTCATCTTTTAAGAAAGGGGAATAGTGAATTTCACGCCTTTTGGATTTGCCCTCAACTACGCCAAGTTCTATGCTCTTATTTAGAAGGGCCATCTCAATTTGTTCCGAATTGCCACTGAACAGCTCTACCTTCACATCTTGGTGCATAGCATGGAACCGGGCCAATAATGGAGGTAATATGTACTGCGTAATGGATGTGCTGGAACCCACATGTAAAACCCCTTTGAACGCCTCGTTGAACTGGTTTAGATCAAACTCGATTTGCCTATAGATTTCTTGAATGTTTTCTGTATGTTTTAGAAGAACTTCTCCTGCCCTGGATAGTATTACCTTGTTTCCCCTTCGATCAAAAAGTGCCAGGTTAAATTGACTTTCCAACTCTTTTATATGTTTGGTCACAGCAGGTTGGGATATTAATAATTCCTCTGCGGCTTTGGTAAAATTTAGCCTTCTAGCGACCGTATGAAAAACCTTTAAACGAAAATCGAACATTTACAATATTACTCATATTTTTCAGTATGGAAAGTTGGAAAAATAAAAATCTGCTTATAAGAATAAAAATTACCAAGAGCTTTAGGTATTGAAAGCAGTAAATAACCCAGAAGATTTGAACGCAATGGTCTATTCTTTTATTTTTTTGAATCTCATCATGGGTATTTCTCCAATCATTAAATTTAGCCTACCCTCCTTGTCAAGGCTAAAGGCATTTATTTTTTTCATCATATTCAAAAACTGTGGTTCGCCATCACCACAATACATCATTGTGGAAGGACCAGGTTCGCCTATGGTGATACTATTACCATCAATTTTAAAATCGGCGGAATAACCGTTACAGCTGTTATTGCCCGTAATCTTCCCTGTGGTTTGGTTAAATGAAATTACCGGCTTCTTGTCCGGATATAGGCCATCAAAAGCAATCCGCGTTCCTGATATATACTCCAATTCCCATATGGAATTGTAAAGGTTATTATTACTCCCATTCTTAGTTGCGGTACATGAAACGATAACCACCATAAACAAAAGGGTTGAAACTAAAATGTAATTCTTTTTCATATAATTATTCTTTGATCAAGTTTTTACGAAATTTTCCAGTGATTATGAGCAATGTCATCATCAGGATGGATACACCCAAAATTATGCCAATATTAAACAGGGAACGTTCGAGGCCTATTTCAGGTATATTTAGAAATGGATAAGGATAGTAATTTGAAATATATCCTCTTGAAACTATGAACACAACATAGATCAATGGATATAGTAACCAGTTTAGAACTGATTTGGTCTTCAATTCAGTTGTTTTCGAATAGATGAACCAATATATTAACATGTAGATCGGGATAACCGTATGTAGTAATTCATCCACCACAAATTGTAAGCCGGTAGGGCTCCATATGTGTCTTAAACTAACCTGATATACCAAGCCTACAATTAATATAAATGTAGTTAAGGCAGTCATGGCTCCAGTGGACAGAATTAGGTTTAAAGGATTCTTCTTGGAATCTAAATATGACATTGTAAAGTATAGTGCGACCAATATATTGGTCAAAATGGTGAAAAAACTAAAAAAACGAATAATGGTTTCAAATAACCCCGCTTGCCTATTCATAATCAATAGGATAAATTGACCAAAAATTGCAAACCACCCCATTGTAAATCCTATGGTTTCAAGTTTTCTTTTCATTTACTTTGAATTAATTAACTAGACCAATGGCAATATACTTATTATAAAGAAATCCGAATATTAGAGAGATATTGAATGATGAAGTTTTAAGACTTGGTAAAAAAGCTATTTATTTCCTACGACGATTATTCCTTTGCTTTGGAAATTATCCGATTCTTCCAACCCATGATTGCGGAATGCCCTTTTAAATGGGCATCATGGGAATGATAGTATATATTCTTTTTCAAATCCAAAATAACCGGCCATTGTATGTTGTCCACTCCCTGCCCCAATACATTGACAATGGCCGTTTCAACAAACTTCGAGCATATTGGCCCCAATAATCTAATTTCATCATGATGACCTGGACCGGATAAACCAATATAATAATCAGCAGGTTTACCTGAAAAGGAGCATATGGGTATTTCGGGCATATCGGGCAAAGAATTTTCCACAAGTCCTCCGAAAGTTTCGCTATTTGAAAACAAGGTATTTCTGACACTTTTCATAAATCCAAATCTAGCCTCTTTTCTGTTTGGATAGAAGATTGCCCCATTTATTTTATCATCTGAATTATTAACTATTAAATAGGCTTGGGTTCAGATTATTACAGTTTTAATCAACACAACTTGTTTTTTACCTAATTTAATTCCATAAGCCGAGTATTGGCTGGCATCTGTTTATACCCTGAAAATATAGGTATTTGGGATTTACTGAACTTGTCCTTCCCAAACCGAGACACCCCAGATGGCGGCTGGCCGGCAAGTATTTCCATAAGGCTGTTGCAAGTTCAAAATAGGTCTCATAAATGATCAAAATACTTTGGTTTGTTAATTTTAATTCGGCTGAAGCAACCAAATCTAATGATTGACGTCTTCTACGAAGAATAATTAATCTTTAATGAGATTATGGGTAGCGACGATGTCAAACTAATTTTCGATTAATAAAAAATAATCCCAACGAACACCTAGGTATTGAATCAACTGTGGCATTATAATACAGAATAGGATTGCACGAATAGACTATAGTTCCATGGCTGAAAATCGTTCGTAGCGCGGTTAATGGTATAATGGCCCCATCACAAGGAATTTCCATCCTCCCCCAAAACTTAAAATGGAAATAATTTCAATTGTCAACTGGATCAATGTTATGTGGGCCTATGAGTCCTTTGGGCCTATTTGTGAAACAAAGTATTAAGCCATTCTTGAAGTCCGGATATTTTTTTCTATGTACATGTAGCGTTTTACCGCAACCTTTCGTATAGGGAATAATTTAGGTTAATGCCATGGTCCGTAGATCATTCGGGCAATTGGCGTTAAGGTATTTAAATTCAATCTAATAACTATGCGAAGGAATGGGCCATTTTGTTTAAAGCACTATTGATGCTGGGCCGTTAAAGGTAATTCTGTCCTTTTGGAATAGGGAAGACAAATTGATTTTAAATTTCGATCAAGATTAATATTAATAAATTTTTATTGGTATAAGAATAGTTCTTGCACCGCTTGAATCAAAATATAAAAAATAACAGCCGTTGCTTTAAAGGGTCATTTGATTTGAACCGGAACCCATTTATTTTAAGTATTCATTTTTGGATGGACCAAAGTTCAATAATGCCCCTATATATATTATTATAAAGCCATAACCATCATTTTAAATAATTCTAAGTATAAAGTGTGAACGGTTTTTTTAAAATATGGGAACCTGTTCATTCACAAAATAAAATTGCGGAGAAAAAGAACAATCAATGTGGCTACCGGTTTCAGGAAATTCTTTTTAATTCCCTTAACTGGTATAATTGTGAATAAGGTTGGGCAAGGACACTAAGGAGGAAGAGACGAAATTAATTTCTGGTTGTATTTCGAAAATAGGAAAAGATCAGGAACGTCTGTATAAGAAATATTACGGTTATGTCATGGCCATAGGAATGGCATATTGTACAAATAAGGATATAGCAAGAGAAGTGGTTGATGATACCTTTATTAAGATTTTTGATTCGATCGAATCCTTTGATCACAAACAATCGTTTAAAGGTTGGATAAGAAAAATTACCATTAATTGTGCCATAGATGAATTTAGAAGAAACAAAAAACATCTATATCATTTGGACGTATCCGATTGTTCCAGGGATTTGCCGGCAGTGGAATTATTGGACAACTTGGACATTGATGATATTTATCAATTATTGGGAGAACTTCCTGAAATGTTAAGGACGGTTTTTAATCTCTATGAAATCGAAGGATATGACCATAAGGAGATTTCTGAGTTAATGGGCATAGGCGAAAGTTCATCTAGGACTTATCTCGCAAGAGCTAAGGAGAGATTGAGGGGCTTGGTAACCAGACATTTTAAATAGTAAGGATGAAAGAACAATTTGACGAAGAATTAGCAAAGAAAGTAAGATACACAATACTTCACCATGTAGAAGTCTATGAGGATGGCGCATGGGAGCGTTTTTTAACCCGCAAGAAGAAAAGAAAGAACCGTATTCATTATTGGTGTATGACGGGAGTCGCCTCTTCTATGTTGTTACTGATTTCAATTGGCTGGATATTAATAAAAAACCCACATCATCCTGTAGATTTTCAATATCCCGTAACTATAAAGGACCTCACCCTACCCCATTCCAGAATATTGGAATCTACATCAGGCGAGGATAGTGTTGGAACTGGTATAAATCTCCTGAAAGAGAGCACCGAGATGGATAATATTAATGTAACTAAAGTTAGTGATTCTAAGCCAATGAATCTAGATGCTGAAGATGCATTGGCCCATATGAATAGTAGATATGTCGATTCTAACGGAAAAGTGAGAACAATAGTTGCCGTAACAAAGTCTGTAAAGATATTTGAGAACGCTTTGCCTATTCAAGTTGGAGACATTGATTTGTTCAATTTACCCTTTGACAATTATGATTGGATTACAGAGCAGTTTGCAACTCTCAAAAAGGATGTCGACTACAAAGTTACAAGTACTGTCCAAGGGGATGTTGAAATTGGATTCCAGGTGTCGCCAAGTTATGGTTCAAATAATGCCAATAGCCAGACCCTGACTTCCACCAACTTTGGGGCCGGGGTTGTTTTGAATGTGCCGATAAAATCCTCGGCATTTGCATTTAACACTGGCATCATATTTAATAATTTGCGACTTAAGAATGAAGAATCAATTCTTGCAACATCTGAAGCCTCAATGGAAGAGGATAAATACAATAAGGAAGAAACGAGTCTTAAGAATTTGGATATACCTATTAATATTATGTACAAGATCCCTAGTAAAAGAAACTTTATTTTTATTCAAGCAGGGATGTCGTCCTATTTAACGTTTAATGAAAATGCGGTAGCAACAAAAACGACCTTCCGTGAGGTAGAGGTATATCACGATGTTAATGGGACTGTGCAGAGTTACAGGGTTAAGGAAGAGATATCTTCAAAAAAAGAATCAGACTATAAAGGAAGTCGGTTACACCCCTTTGGTACAATTAATTTATCCATTGGTTATAAGGCTCCTTTATCGGATCGGGTAAAATATGAAATACAACCCTTTTATAAGTTACCGTTAAATTCTATATCCACTGATAATACCAAAGTTCCGATGGGCGGTATAGCCTTAAAAGTTTCCCTAAATCCATGATTGTATTCTGGAAAATCAGTACTTATAAATAAAATGATATGGAAATATAGCTGTGAGTCGGACATTTGGATACATGTAGGTAATTCTGACAGCATAGTTTTCTAGAGCCTTTAAATATATTTTATTGATTGAACTATGTTGGATGGGTTTAGTTAAGAACAGGTATTCATTATCATTGGAATAAATTGTCTTTAAGTCCACTGGAATAATGTGAATGAGTACACGAAATAAGACATAGGTTGGAAAATCACTAGAATTTGAATTAGTTGTTGTTTTTATTTATCAAAAGTCTCTATTGTTCTTGATAGGGGCTTTTTTTTGTATCCTCAGTTAATCCAAGTTATTGCATTTGTCATCCATATTAAATAGTGCGTTGAAATATCATATCTCTTGACATTTAGTATGATATATTGTTCGTCGGAAAAACAAAGTTTATGAGCCACCTTGTCCAATGTCTTTTATTGAACTTGGCCATATTTAGGATCGATTTTTCATTCTTGTTTGGATTATTTAAAAAAAAAAATTAAAAGCATGTAGCGTTTAGTAAAGCTTCAACGTAATGGGGTTATTAACATTAAAAAACAAAAATTACATGAAAAACAAGATTAAATTCCCATTGTATTACTTTTTAATTAGTATGGCTTTAGCCCCAGTTTTGACAACGTCTTGTAGTAAGGATGACGACAATGATTCGGATTCAAAAGTAGCGGCCCCTACCCTAAGCAATGCCAGTGAACTTATGGCTACTTCGTTTAAAGCATCCTGGTCGAAAGTGGATTTGGCGGATAGTTACCTCATTGAAGTTTCCACCAAAGCTGATTTTAGTACTTCGGTTACGGGTTACAATAAAAAATCGGTTACCACCAACAGTACCACAATCAGTGGATTAGAAGGGGAAACCAAATATTATTTCAGGGTCTACGCAAAAGATGGCGGTGACGTGTCAAAAGCATCTGCAGCTAAAGATGCTACGACCACTAAACTAATAGCAGGACCAGTGCTAAAGGATGCAACTGATATTCAGAATACATCATTCAAAATTGAGTGGAGTGCAATAACCGGAGCAGATAAGTACCTGGTAGAAGTTTCCACCAAATCGGATTTTAGCTCTACCGTTGCCGGTTTTAATAAGAAGGAGGTAAGTGAATTATCCGCAGCCGTAAGCGGTTTGACAACCAAAACCAAGTATTACGTTAGGGTTTATACCAAAAAAGGTACAGATGTATCCAAACCATCGCCGGTCAAGGAAATTACAACAAGTTGATTGTGATAAAGTGTTTTTAATAGAGGCTACCCTAAAAAGGTAGCCTTTTTTGTAATTAAGTAGTATCTAACTGCACTAGCCATTCAATGCATTGATTTGTCGACCATCCAATAGATTGATGGTTCGTGAACCGTACGTAGCATTCTTTTCTGAGTGGGTAACTTGAATTATGGTAACCCCTTCATTATTCAATTGCTTGAAAAGTTCCATAATCTCCTCGCCCTGTTTGGAGTTTAAGTTTCCGGTAGGCTCGTCGGCCAAAATAAGTTTCGGAGATGAAATTAATGCCCGCGCAATGCCAACCAATTGTTGTTGTCCACCACTCAGCTGTGAAGGAAAAAGATCTTTTTTTCCAACTATATTAAAACGATCCAAGGTATCAGCCACCAAGGATTTCCGTTCAGAGCTGCCGACTTTCTTATACAACAAGGGCATTTCCAGATTTTCCTTTACCGTTAGGTCATCCAACAAGTGGTAGGATTGAAATACAAAGCCAATATATTGTTTGTACAAATTGGCTCGATTCTTTTCTTTTAAGGTGTGAACTGGCTCGTTCAAAAAACTGTATTCCCCTTCGTCAAAATTATCCAGCATGCCAATAACATTGAGCAGCGTTGATTTACCGGAGCCTGAGGGACCCATAACCGAAATAAACTCCCCTTCTGCCACAGTGAGGTTTATATCCTTTAACAAGAAGATACGTTGCCCGCCTGAGTTTACCCATTTAAAAATGTTGTTAAGTTGTAATAGCATAATTATTGTTTTTCATTTGCTCGAACGGAGTCGAGTTATTATTCCTATGTCGTCCTGGTTTTCGATAACGGCCGCAATAAAAGGTTAGATTTATTTTTCACTCCGTTCTTAAACTTTTAAGAGGTTTGATCAATGCTGCCCCTATAGACTGGTAGCTAATTGTCGCTACAGCAACAGCCATAGCAATCATACCTGCACTCAGGAATATTTCCCATCCAATATCCACCTTATAGGCAAAATCCTCCAACCATCGGTTCATCATATACCATCCTATAGGTATCGCAATAAGTATGGCAATAACAATCAACTTCAAAAAATCCAAGGTCAACAGTTTATAAATACTTTCAAAGGGAGCTCCTAAAACCAACCGAATACTTATTTCCTTTTTTCTTTGTTCCACCATAAAGGCGGACAGTGCAAACAGCCCTAAACATGCCACTAAAATAGCAAACAGGGCAAAGCTGTTGAATATTTTCCCCATACGTTGCACATCCTCGTGCATTTGGGTAAATTTCTGATCTAAAAAGGAATAAGCAAAGGCTTGGTTGGGTACATTTTTGTTCCAAATTGCTTCAATGGCTGCCAAGCCCCCCCCAATATTATCCGACTTAAGTTTTACCGAAATTGCACCGAGGTCATTGTTTGCAACAACTAAGGTAAGAGCGCTTATATCTTCCTTCAAGGATTTAAAATGGAAATCCTGTACCACCCCTACAATGGTCCAGTCCCTTCCATTGTTAATGTACTTTCCAATAGGGTTCTCATAACCGAGATCCTGGGCCATTTTCGCATTAATAATCATCGAATTAATGGAGTCGGAAGCAATTTGCCTGGAAAAATCCCTACCCTCCTTCACCTTTACCCCCAGTGTTTTTATGTAATCATAATCCACTCGCCAAACTTGCGCAGGTATCCCTCGATCTTCAATCCCCTCCCCCACTTTTTTAAAAGTATTGCCATTCCTTTTGGCGCCATCGATCGGCAAATAATCACTTTTTGTTACAGCTTGTACTTGAGGAAGCTGTAACAATTGTGCCTTGAAGCTTTCCGATTTATTTCCCAAAATATTGGCCCCTTCCAAAATCACAACCTGATCTTTGTCGTAACCCAGTTCTTTATGTAGGATATAGTTCATTTGCTTGTAAATGATCAATGTTCCGATAATCAGGATAACCGATGCAGCAAACTGAAACACGACCAAACCGCTTCTAAGATTTCCGCTCTTACTGCCGACACTAAGGCTCCCTTTTAGAACATTAACAGGTCTAAAGGAAGAAAGATAAAATGCAGGGTACATTCCTGCTATAATTCCAATAAATAGGGCCGAGGATGCCATAAGCGGTACAAACCACCAAACCTCCCAGGGAAATAAAATGGACTTTGCTGCAATTTCATTAAAGGTGGGTAGCAAGACCCAGGCTAACATCAGCCCCAATAAAAAGGAGATTAGACTGTACAGTACCGATTCGGTAAGAAATTGTGCAACCAAGTTACTTTTGTAAGCCCCAACAGTTTTACGCATTCCTACTTCCTTTGCCCTATTGGCCGATTTGGCGGTTGAAAGGTTAATGAAATTGATACAGGCCAATAATAAAATAAACCCTGCTATGGCTCCAAAAAGCCAAACAAACCGAATATCACCATGTTTTAGACCATCCCCCATGGCAAGATCTGATCGTAAATGTATATCGGCAATGGGTTGCAACTTGTATTCAACAGTTTTTAGGACTTGGATAAAAGCTGGGTCACGTCCATACGCCAATTGGGCCGGGATGATGTAGTTTTCCATTATGGAAAACATTTTTTTCTCCAAGGCTGGAATACTGGCATTTTCGTCTACGAGAACATAGGTGAAATAATTCTGATTGGTCCAGCTCATATTCGTATCCTCTATGGGTAACAAAAAATTAAACTGGAGATGGGATTTTTTGGGAAAATCTGGCATAACGCCGGTAATCGTATAAGGTCTTGAGGTGTTGTTATCCAATACAATAGACTTGCCCAGGGCATTCCCTTCAGGGAAATATTTATCTGCCTTGGATTTGGTAATTACAATATTGCCAGGTTGTAACAAGGCCTCCTTGGTATTTCCCTGTACCAAGGTTATCTCAAGAATTTCAAAGATGTTCTGGTTGGCAAATACAAACCCGTCCTCAAAATTGTTCTGGGATTCACCCGTTAATCGCAGACCACGTTTCCCAGCGCCAAAGAGCTCGCTCATATTTATTTTTCCAGCCTTTTCTATCTCCGGAAAATCGGATTGTAGGGCATCCGCAAAAGGCAATTGAAAATGGACGCTCTTTTTAATTTCACCATCCATAAAACCCTGCAAAACAACCCGATAAATACGGTCCTTGTTTTCGTATTGCTGGTCATAGCTGAGTTCATCTTTAATGAATAATGCAATCAACAGACATGCCGCAATGCCCACGGCAAAACCACCGACCTTAATAAAGGTGAAGAGCTTATCAGTCTTAATGCTTCGCCAAGCAATTTTTAGATAATTTTTTATCATTATTGTTGATTTTATTGATTGATGATTATTCGTTTCTCAACGATTCTGCCGGGTTGACCATTGCCGTTTTAAACGATTGGGAGAGGATTGACAATGCTGCTACCAGTAGTACTACAATGAGTGGCACTACGAACATCCAAATACTTAGGTCAATTTTGAAGGCGTATTTTTCCAACCATTTTTGGGTCACAAAATAGATGATCGGTAGTGCTATTGCCCCCGACAGCAGCACCAGGCTAAGCAATTTACTTGGAATTATAGCCAAGGCCTGTCCCACCGTGGCGCCCATAACTTTCCGAACACTTATCTCCTTGGTCTTTTGCATAGCCATATGCGAACCCAGACCGAATAGACCTAAAGCAGCAATAAAAATTGCCAACAATGAAAACACCAAACAGATGATCCCAAATTTCGATTCGGCCTGGTACTGCCGGTTAAAATAGTCGTCCATAAAAAAGGAGTTGTACAAATCGTTTGGAAAAAACTCTTTGAATTTGGACTCTATTTGGCCCGTGGTTTCACGAATATTACCAGCGGCTATATTTACAGTTACGAACGAGACCCCGTAGCCCATGAGATTCATAAAGACAATTGGGTCGTACCCTTTTTGAAGTGATTGTTGATGATGGTCTTCCACTACTCCGATTATGTCAGCTGTTCTATCAATAGGGCCATACTTAAAAATCATCTTTTTGTTGATAGCCGCTTCAGGTTCTGAAAACCCTAATATTCTTGCCGCCGAACGGTTGATCAGGACCCTATGACCGGACGGAACGGGACCTTCCCTTGTATACAATGAACTAGTATCTTCCTTCACAAAATCTCTTCCTGCCAAGAGGTCGATGTCGTAGGTCTTCATAAAATCTTGATCTATAATTACGAAATTGGCACTGACCCCCAATTCTCTTGGTTTATGCACCTGTCTTATGGTATTCCCTTGTACAATTGGTTTTCCTGGTATTTCATCGGACAAGGCAACACTATTGATTCTTGGGTTTTGAACCAATTCCATTTTAAAAGATTCCACTTTCAGTTGGGTGGTTGAATCAGCATAAGTTGGTGCTGCAAAGACAAGATTTTGTTCAGCATTGAAACCAAGGTCCTGGTTCTGCATGTATGAAAATTGGTTATAAACAATGTAGGTTCCCGCAATAAGGGCTATTGAAATGGCAAATTGAGAAACTACCATAGCCTTTTGTAGTGTATTCCCTTTTGTTGTTTTATGGAACTTTCCCCGAAGAACTTCAATGGGTACAAATCCGGACAATACAAAGGCTGGATATAGACCTGCTAAAACTCCCCCGATAAGAAATATACCTATCATGGCCCACCAGACTTGCCATTCACCCCACATCTCAAAGCTTAAAACCTCTATTCCGACCAATGAATTAAAAGAGGGAATCAACAAATTAATAAATACAAATGCTATGATAACTGCAAAAAAATTAATGAGGAGCGATTCAAATAGAAATTGATGTATAAGCACTGATCTAGGGGCGCCAACCACCTTTTTGATCCCGACTTCTTTGGCTCTCTCCATCGATTTGGCAGTAGATAGGTTGATGAAATTAATCATAGCAATGGCAATGATAAAACCCGCTACGATCAATAAAAAGTACAAGGTACCTTCGCTGTTATTGGCAGAAATCTCTTTTAATAAATGAGATTTTAAATGAATGTCCTTAACTGGTTGTAATGCCATTTTTGCTTCAAAACCGTGCTCAATCATAATATCCCCCAAATATTTTTTTACGAATTCCGGAAACTTGGCTTCAACGGTCTTCTGACTTGTTCCCGGTTTTAGTTTAATGTAATTGTAAAATTCCGGCCATACCCAACTGTTGGCATGATCGCCATTTGGGCCGAAGATGTTATAGGAAACAATCATACCCATAGGTAAGTGCGTATTGTCCGGTCGTTCTTTAAAGACACCGGTTACCTTTAATTTAAAATTATCATTGACCTCTATCATTTTTTCAATAGGGTCTTCATTCCCGAAAAAGCGATGGGCTATTTTCTCGCTCAGTATGACGGAGATAGGTTCATTGAGTGCTGTTGCGGCATCACCTTGAATGAATTGTAAATCGAAAAGATCGATAATAGAATTATCGGCAAAATAAATATGATCATCATTGGCATCAGATTTTATTTCGTCACCAAAGGTATTGGTATATGAAATATTCATGGTACCAGAAAACGCCATCGGCTTATCGGCGATACGCGTATAACTTTCAACTTCCGGAAAATCCGATAGCATGGCCCGGCCCGTCATAGGGTGATTTGTCGCTGAAGTAACAAAACCATTGTCGCCCAAGTTTGTAGTAAGGGTAACCCTATACAGGTCATCAACATCAGGAATAAAGGTATCATAGCTTTTTTCGAATGTGATGTATTGTGTCAACAGGATAAATGCCGTTATTCCAATTGCTAGCCCTAAGACATTGATGCCAGTAAACAGTTTGTTCCTTAAAAAGAATCGTAAGGCAATTTTTAGATGATTTTTTAGCATGATTCCTGTTTTTAGTCCTCCCTTTAGTCCCGCCGTAGACGGGGAAACAGTTCGGTTTTTGATTTAAATTTTAATGTCTTCGTATCAATTGCACATCATTGGATATTCTTAGATATAGGATAATCTTTACTGCTACTGCCATCGCTCTACTGATTACTTAATTATTCCGTTCTCAAACTTTTTACCGGGTTGGCATTAGCCGCTTTAATGGCCTGAAAACTCACGGTTAATATTGTAATCGCCAACGATCCAATAACGGCAAAAGCGAAGATCCACCACTCCAAGATTACATGGTATGGATAGTCTTGCAGCCAACCGTTCATAACGTAGTATGAAATAGGTATGGCTATAAAACAAGAAATGATTACCAGTTTTAAAAAATCTTTGGAAAGCATGTTCCACACGTTGAATACTGTGGCTCCTAGAACCTTCCGGACCCCAATTTCCTTGGTACGCTGTTCCGCAACAAATGATGTGAGTCCGAATAGGCCAAGACAACTTATTAATATGGCCAAGGCCGTAAAAATTCCAGATAAGGTTCCAATGCGTTCTTCAGCAGCAAATTTTTCGCCATATTCATCATCCACAAAATCATATTGAAAAGGAAGACTAGGAAAATGTTCTTTAAACACATTTTCAATAATCGCCATGTTCTGACTTGCACTTTGATTTGGATTCAATCTTAAATTGTAGAAACTGGAATTGCCGTGTTTATCAAAAACATAAACACCCTGCTTAACAGGTTCATATGGCGATTGCGTAATCATGTCTTCTACAACACCAATAATTTTTAAGGGCGGACCCGGATCTTCTTCATCATCATCTTTCAAAAACTTGCCAACTGGATCCTTGATGCCCATGTATTTTACTGCAGTCCGATTGATCAATACCGCGTTTGAATCGGTAGCGAACTCCCTCGAAAAATCTCGACCATCAACAATTTTCATACCCAAAGACTTAACGTATTCCGGAGTTACTTCGGTCCATGCCAAATCTTCTTGAAAACCTTCGGGCTTCCCCTCCCAATCAAATCCACTGCGGTTGGACCAAATCTGTGTGGTTGGACTGCTGGAAGCCGACATTTCGATTACCGCACCTGAATTTAAAAATTCGCTTCGCATTAAATCATATTTACCTTCAAAATCTTGACTGAAGGTAGGTATCTGAACAAGGCCAGCTTTATCATACCCCACGGGTCGGTTTTTGGCATAATTGATCTGCTGCATTACTATGACGGTTCCAATAATAAAGGCCACGGAAACAGTAAACTGCAGTACGACCAAAATTTTTCTGGGCAAGCCGGCATATTTTCCGGATGTGAAGGTTCCTTTTAATACATCCACTGGTCTAAAAGAAGACAGATAAAGTGCCGGATAGCTACCTGCCACTAAAGCAGTAATCGTTATAAACACCAATAATACAACCCAAAAATTAGTGCTGTTCCAAGGGAACGAAATTTCCTTCTTGGATAAATCATTGAATCCGTTCATGGACAATAAGACTATTATCACGGCAATAATAAACGCAAACAATACCACTAAGAAAGATTCACTCAAAAACTGGTTGATCAATTGATTTCTTTGTGAGCCAATGGATTTTCGAATCCCCACTTCCTTGGCCCTTTTTTCGGACCTAGCCGTACTAAGGTTCATGAAATTTATACATGCCAATAGCAATACAAAAGCCCCAATTATTCCGAATAACCACACATATTTTATGCGCCCACCAACTTGCTCCCCGTTTTCGAAATTGCCTCGTAGGTACCAATCTTTCATTGGAAAGAGAAATATTTTTGGATTGAATTCCGCCGTATCCTCGTTTGCATTTTTTTTCACATTCAGAATGGCCTCGGTAACTTTTTCCATTGTAGAATTGTCAGCAATCTGGACGAACATCTGAAAGGAGTTATTTCCCCATTGATCTTCAGCATTCTTCATCCATTCTTGGGTCGCGATCATTTTGTCCCACGGCATTAGGAATTCGACATCATTAAATGAATTATTAAAAGGAATATCCTCATATACCGCAGTCACCATTACATCGTATTGATTGTTTACTTTTAAGGTTTTACCAATAGGATCCTCATTACCAAAAAGTGCATGGGAGACGGATTCGGACAGCATTACGGAATTTAGTTCTCGCAAACCATCTTTCTCCCCTTTTATAATTTTTAAATCCAACATTTCAGGAGCTTCCCGCTGCATAAAATTTCCTGTTTTGGAAAGACTTTTCTCTTTGTATCGCAGATATCTGGAAATGTTCCAAGAAGACATCACCAAATGCTTAAAGTTATCTGCATAACCGTCTCGTAACACTTTTTCCAAGGGTCGGGGTATCGCAGGGCCTGTACCGGTTTCTTGGTTAAATGTTTGTGATTGGAACACTTGGGCAATACTGTCTTTGTTTTTAAAATAGCTGTTATGACTAAGTTCATCTTGGATCCATAGACCAATTATGAGCGTTACCGCCATTCCCAAGGCAAGCCCGCCAACATTTATTGCGGAATAGCCCTTATTTTTCCATAGGTTCCTCCAAGCTATTTTTAAATAGTTCTTAAACATGATTTGCGTTTTTGATTTGATTGATGATATGTGTTTTCAACTTTTAGTTGTTCACTTTCGACTATATACAACTTATTTTTACTATCAACTGCGAACTGATCGAACCACCCTTTCCATTTTCTGCCCTCTATGCCACCTTCCCCACACTCAATACCGTTGGCCAAATTCGTTCGCCTTGTTCACTGTTCACTGGCTACTAACAACCGTTTCCTTTTTCACTCCGTTCGTAAACTTTTTACCGGGTTAACAATGGCCGCTTTTATGGTATGAAAACTGACCGTAAATAACGCCACCGCTATTACCATAGCTCCCACCCCCAAAAATATGAGTGGATCGATGGATATACGATATTCATAATTCTCGATCCACATCTGCATGATATACCAGGCCAAGGGGACTGCAATTAAAAGACTGAGCAATACCAGTTTTACAAAGTGAATTGATATCATACCAACAATACTCTTCACCGATGCCCCCATAACTTTTCGTATCCCTATTTCCTTGGTTCTCAACTCTATGACCATTAATGATATGGCGAAAAGGCCTAAACAGGAAAGGAATATGGCTATGGCCGATGCAGTACTAAATACTGTGGTCATAACTATTTCGCCCTCGTACCAGGCCTGTAGATTCTCATCCAAAAAGGAAGCGTTGAAGAGGGCATTATCCGTAAGCTTTTCCCAAACTAATGCGATATGTTCCATCACCAACTGTGGATTATCCGATTTAACCTTTAGGAAAATATAATTTATACGTTCCGTTGCGGATAGATGAATGGCAATTGGATATGACTTATCGGACGGAGAATAGGCATTAAAATCTGGTATTACTCCTATAATTCTATTCCCCAATCCTGCTTCTTCCCCTCCAAAATATTTACCAATAGGATCAGGTTCTCCCATAGCCTTTACAAAGCTTTCGGTAACCACAAACGCATTTATTGTATCCGTAGCAAAGGCAGGATCAAAATCCCTTCCCTTAATAATTGGAATTTGTAAAGTCTTTAAAAAATCATAATCCGCCAAGAGCCAATCGGCCGAAACCTGGTTTTGTTTATAATCGAACCCTACAACCGACCTGACAGTAACCTTGTCCAAGCCCCTTCCTAAATTACCACCTGTCCCGGTAATGGAAACAATATTGGGATCGTTTTGAAGTTCGTTCCGCATACGCACCAATATTTTTCTACCATCTTGTTGGAAACCTACAGGAATACTTATAACCTGCTCCTTTTCAAAACCTATAGGTACTTCCCTTAAAAAATCCAGTTGTTGGCCTGCTATCCAACTTATGCAGATTAACAGGCTGGAAATGGCAAACTGACTTACCAACAAGCTATTGCGAAGCGCTCCTGGTCTCTTGGTGGAGATCTTACCCTTTAAGACGCCAACCAAACTAAAGTTGGCCATTTTTAAGGCTGGGTATCCCCCAGCAATCAGGGTTACCAGTAAAAAGACGCCTGTCATAATTGCCAAAAAGGTGGGCTGGAATAGCGCTGAAATTTCAATACCACCTCCAAATTGAGCATTAAAGACGGGTATCAATTGGGAAGCTAGGCCCAATCCCAACATAAAACCAACAAAATAGAGCAGCAATGCTTCTCCCCATAACTGCATAAAAAGTTGCCCCTTATAGGCCCCTAGAGTCTTCCTTACTCCCAGCTCACGGCTTCTTTTAAAAGAATTGGCCATGTTAAGGTTTACAAAATTAAAACAGGCAATCAATAGAATAAAGGCCCCCAAAGACATAAGTGCATATACCAATAGCTTGGAAGAACTCCTTTCCCCTGAAAAATGAATATCATTTATATTGGTGAGGTTTATGCTCAATAGTTCGGAGGATTTCTTAACATCCGACCGACCCGACCTTAGTTGGGCTAATTGATCGGGATAGTATTTTTCCACAAAAGGTTCCAGTTTCATAGCAACTTTTTGCAGATCACTATTTTTGGAGATTTTAACAAAAACACTGGATCCATTCGAGCCCCAATTATTTTGAAGTTGTGCATAATTGGGAAGTGATTGGATGCGGGCTACCGCATCAAAACGAATACTGGAATTATTTGGACAGTCTTTGACCACAGCCGTTACGGTGTAGTATTCCACGTCTTCGCCTCTGCCTATTTTTAGCTCCTTCCCTATGGGATCCGATTCCCCAAAAATGGCCTTGGCCGTAGTTTCGCTTAAAGCTATGTCTTGAATACCGGAAAGTGCCATGCTACCATTACCAATAAGTACCGGAAAATTGAACATATCAAAAAAATTGGGATCAGTCCTAACAACCACCCGTTCAATATTTTTTTCCTCGTATGAGAAATTTTCAGGCATCCCCATATTTACCACTATAGCAGCCTCCACTTCCGGAATATCGGTCCTTAAAGCAGCAGCGGCAGGCAATGGCATCTGGGAACTCATTTCAGTACCCTGGGCACTGTTTATAAGGCGGGAAGTTCTAAACAGCTGGGGCTTATCCCTGTGGAAAGAATCAAAACTCAGATGAAAATAGGCCGTCAAAAATAAAAGGATACAAATGGAAAAAGCGATGGCCAAGCCAAAAATATGAATGGCGGAATGCAATTTATTTCTCCGCATATTTCGCCAAGCGATTTTAAAATAATTCCTAAACATGATCTTCGTTTTGATTTGATTGATGATATGAGTTTTGATTACTATCTATCCACTATCCATTGTTTACTGTTCAATTATCACTGTATACATCATACTTCCCACTTTCCGATTAACTATTCTGTACGTAAACTTTTTACCGGATTTACTATGGCCGCCTTTATACTTTGGTAGCTTACAGTTAGTACCGCTATGGTGAGGGCTATTAGCGCTGCAAATACAAATACCCACCAACTAATTTCTATTCTATAGGTAAAATCCTCGAGCCACTTGTTCATTAAGTACCAGCCAATGGGCAGGGAAACTATAATGGCTACCCCTACCATTTTTAGAAAGTCGGTCGTAAGATGATAAGTTATTTGGCCAATACTGGCGCCAAGGACTTTTCGGATGCCAATCTCCTTGGTGCGTTTTTGGGCATTGAAGGCCGCTAGGCCAAACAATCCAAGGCATGCGATTAAAATGGACAATATGGTAAAGGTCACGAAAATGCGTCCTAACTGCTGCTCTGCTTCATAGGTGGTATTAAAGGAGTCCTCCATAAATCGATAGCCGAAAGGCTGCCCCGGTGCGACTTTGTGCCATATTCCTTCAATACTTGAAATCGAGTGTGAAAAATTCCCAGCTTCAAGTTTTACGGCCAAAGAACCGGTAGACCTTCCCAAAGTCATACTCAAGGCGCCAATATTTTCCCTGAGCGATTCATAATTAAAATCTTTGATGACACCAATAATTGTAAAATTGTTAGAAGTCCCATTTTCAAAATTGCGAATAATTCGCATTCCCAAGGCTTCTTTGGGCTTCACTCCCAAAATGGCAACCGCCGACTCGTTGATCAGCATAGCCGTAGAGTCGGTACCAAACTGTCTATCAAAGTTCCTGCCCTCCAGGATTTCCATATTCATAGTGGGGATATAATCATCGTCAACATTCCATATCTGCATATTTATAGAATTTTCCGCCGTTGCCCCCCCTTCCTTAAAAAAGGAGGTATTACTTCGAACGGATGGAGTTGGTAAAAAACTGCTCAACGTTGCACTTTCCACTTGGCCAAGTTGTTCCACCTGCTCCTTAAAAGTGGTAGCTTTATCGCCCAATGTATATACATCATCAACAATCAGAACCTGATCTTTTGTAAAACCCAGATCTTTACTTTGAATGAACTTCAATTGCATAAAGACTACCAAAGTGCTTACTATCAAAAATATTGAAATAGCAAATTGAAATACCACAAGTAAACTTCTAATGTTTCCTCCACCAGTACTAGTTGCTCCTGCCCCCTTAAGCACCTTCACCGGCGCAAAACGCGACATAAAGAATGCAGGATACATTCCAGAAAAGAGTGCTAAAACCGTAGCACCAACAAATAAAGCAATCCAGAAAATGGGATTGGTAAATGGTATGGAAATGGACTTCCCGGAAAGTGCATTAAAATAAGGGATGGCCACTATTGCTATGCCCAAGCAAAACAAAAGGGAGATAAAGGAAATTAAACCCGATTCGGTCAAAAATTGCCGTATCAAGGCAGATTTGTCCGACCCCAAAGTTTTGCGAATACCAACTTCTTTTGCCCGTTTAAGGGACTGTGCCGTTGATAGGTTCATAAAATTAACACTGGCCAATAATATCAAGAACAAGCCAATGAACGAAAGAATATAGACATTTTGAATACTACTATTTGGACTTAGTTCATGGTCTTTGTTAGAATACAGATGTATATCCTTTAATGCTATGGTGTTATAATACAGGTAATTACCAGAGGCCGCCAACTGTTCTTCGGTTACACCGGGCAGAAATGTCTGTACATACGGCATTATGTATGTACCGACCATGGACTGTAAGGGCTCCTGAAGATTGGCTATATCTGCACCTGGTATCAGCTTAATAAATGTGAAAAAATTATGACTGGTCCATTCCTGATTTTGCGCATCTTCATTCCCTGCCATCGCCATAAAAACATTGTGATTTCTAAGAAATGAACGCTCTGGCATATCCTCTATTACGCCTGTTACAGTATAGGTATCGGTGTTGTTCAATATCAAACTTTGACCTACAGCTTTTTTTAATCCGAAATGTTTTAGGGCTGCCGTCTTGGTCAGGACTAAGGTGTTGGGTTCTTTTAAGGCAGTTTGCACATCCCCAACCAACAGTTCAAGACCGAACATCTCAAAGAAAGTAGCATCCACAAAGGTTGCACTTTGTTCCTTTATGTTGGCTTCCGTATTGCTCTTTCTAAGGAGCATACTGCCCAAATTCCTAAATCTAGTAGTTAGTTCAACCTGAGAAAAATCGCTTTCCATTGCTGCAGCCATTGGTGCTGAAACTTGTGCAGATTTACTCTCCGTTCCACCAAATTTTATATCTGCATTTATTCTATAAATGCGATCGGCCTCAGGGAACATCGTATCAAAATTCATCTCATCGTAGATGTATAAAGATATGAGCAGTCCCCCGGCCATTCCAATGGCCAGGCCAAACGTATTTAAAAATGCAAAAAAGGGCTGCCTTTTAAGGCTTCTCCATGCAATTTTAATGTAATTTTTAAACATGATTAGTGTTTTTTTGCACTGAAACTTGTTCAGTTCCTATTGATTTTGATGAATAAACTCCTTTATTGCATTTCGTATAAACCTCCCAGGCATCAAAACCATGTAGGTTTCCTATTCTTATAAGTTAAACTTTCCTAGCCCAGCCTAGTATTCTACATCAAGGCCCCCATAGCCCTATTATGGCTTTCGGTGGCAATCTGCCCATCAAATAGGTTTACCACTCTGTGTGCATAGTGAGAATCCCGGTCCGAGTGGGTAACCATCACAATGGTGGTTCCTTCCTGATTCAACTCTGTTAATAGGTTCATCACTTCGATCCCGTTTTTAGAGTCCAAATTTCCTGTTGGCTCATCTGCCAAGATCAACTTGGGATTGGTAACCACTGCCCTTGAAATTGCTACACGCTGTTGTTGACCTCCAGAAAGTTGTTGTGGAAAATGCTTTTCCCTGTGCGCTATTTTCATTCGTTCCAATACGGCCATTACCTTTTGCTTGCGCTCATTCTTATTCATTTTAAGATAGATCAATGGCAATTCCACATTTTCAAAGACGGTAAGTTCATCTATCAAATTAAAACTCTGGAAAACAAAACCCAGGTTTCCTTTTCTTAATTGGGTACGTTGATTTTCCTTTAGGTGCCCCACTTCATGGCTAGCGAATTGATAACTTCCAGAGGTAGGATTATCCAACATACCAATAATGTTCAACAAGGTAGACTTACCACAACCCGAAGGTCCCATTATGGCTACAAATTCGCCCTCCTGAACCTTGAGGTTTACATTGTTCAAGGCCAATGTCTCCACTTCTTCGGTCCTAAAGCTTTTTTTTAGATTTTGTATTTGTATCATTCTTCGATTGGATTTTAAGTGTTATAATTAAAGACTTCTATGTTTCGTTTTAGTTACAGTTTTTTAGTGTTATTCTTTCTGCTAGACCACCTTTCGTCTCCGCTCAGGGTTCTTTTTTCCAAATTGGGTAGCTGAGCCAAGCCGAAGTTATTTCAGCACTATATTATCGGCATCTCCAAAACTATCATAGTTGGAGGTGATTACTTTTTCTCCATTCTCCAATCCTTCCAGCACTTCATAATATCTGGAGTTTTGTTTTCCTATTCTTATTTTCCGCTTCAATGCCTCATTACCATCCGGGCTTACCACAAATATCCATTGTCCCCCGGTACTTTGGAAAAAACTTCCTTTGGGCAGCAAGAGTGCATCACTGGATTCGCCCAACTGAAGTTTTATATTATAACTTTGCCCTGCACGGATGTTTTGTGGTTTTTCACCTATAAAGACCAAATCGATCTTGAACTTGCCATTGCGCACTTCAGGATATACCTTTCTCAACCGCAGGGTATGCTCTGTTCCATTACGCTCAAAAGTTGCATTTAAATCGCGTTTCACACGATCTATGTAATGTTCATCTATATCTGCCTCGATCTTATAATCTGTGAGTACATTTACTTGCCCAATACGTTGGCCTTGACTTATATTCTGTCCTATTTCGGCATCCAAAAACCCTAATTGCCCATCTGCAGGTGCCCGTACGTTCAAATGGTCCAGGCGTTCGTAAACCATAGTAAGGGTCTTGCGCATACGTTCCAGATCTGCATCCAATCCCGCCAAGGAGGTGCTGCGCATTTCATCGTCATGTTCGGTCTGTAGTTTAACTATTTCATATTGCTTTTGGGATAGCTCAAAATTCTCTTTCGATACTAAATACTCCTCCTTTGAAATCAATTCATCATCGTATAATTCCTGGTTCTGTTCAAAATTCCGTTTCAATTTTGTTAAATCGTACTGCGCGTTGGCCAAAGATTTTCTACCCTCAACCTGTCTGGAATCAAATGTTATTTTGGTAGACCTTAGGTCGTTCTGCTTAAGTGCCAAATTGCTTTCACTGTTCAATATTTGCTCATATAGACCAATATTCTCCAGTTTAAGGATAATATCCCCTTTTTGTACCATGGCCCCTTCCTCAATCAGTTTTTCGGTTACACGCCCCCCTTCGTAGGCATCCATATATATGGTAGCAATAGGGGCCACCGTACCGTTGATGGTGATATAATCATCAAATTTTCCCTGTACCACCTCCGCTATGGACAATTTATCCTTTTCCGTTCTAAAAGTATGGCCCGTATTGGCCGTTATCATTTTCCAACCCATAAATAGCATGATAACTCCAATAGCAATATACCCGTAGTGCTTTGGCCTTAATCCTTTCTTCTTTTCTAATTGTATATCCATTTTAATTGGTGCTATTAATGTTAAAAATAGGTAGACCTTGATAAAAGGCCAGTGTATTCTGGTTAATTTGAAGCAGTAGTTTTACCTGTAGATTTTTATTTTGTGATGTGGCGTACATGGACTTTGCAAGATTAAGTTCCATTATCGTAAACAAGCCCTTTTCATATTTTTTTTGTGCCACTCCAAAAGCCTGTTCCTGGGCCATAATTTGCTTTTCACTCTGAATGAGCTCAACATTTAACGCCTTATTCTCTTGAACAAGTTGTTGTATGGCCTTAAAAATTTCCTGCTCCTGTATTTCCAGATTATTTTCTTCCCTTTTTAAAGCAATTTTCCGTTGCTTGATGGCAGAACGCGTAGACCAGGCATTAAAAATGGGAACATTAAGCGAAAATCCCACATATCTGGATGCATTGTCCTGAATTTGATTTTTAAATGGAATTGTAACGCCCAAGGTGTCCCTAGTGGTTTCATAGTATCCGGTACCATAGCCGGTAGCAAAGGAAAGTGATGGGTAAAGCGCTCCCCTGGCAACACTCAGTTGTTTTTTGACTGCCTCAGTTCTATACCTTTGGGCCTTGAGAAGGGGTACGAAATCCTTGGCCAGGCCGTAAATACTATCTGCTGACAGCTTGTTATCGGCCATTGTATTGGGTACTAAAGGGTTTATTTGCAGGGTATTGGCATTTTCCAAATTCATTTCCTGTATCAGGGTAAGCTTTGCGGCCTGTAACAGATTTTCATTCTGGGTAACGTTCAATTGATCCGTATACAATATGGATTCTGCTTCATATAGATCGGCCTTGGCCTTCAACCCTATTTCAATTTGTTTATTGGCCAGTTTAAAATTGTCTTCAGAGATTGCCAATTGTTCCTTTAAAATTGCCAGAAGACCCTCATAAAACTGAATGTCATGATAGGCCGTCATAATCCTAAGGGCCATTAAAAATCTCTGCTGTTGCGACGTTTCCTGTGCAGCCTTTAATAAAAGCTTACTTGCTTTAATAGTGTTGACCTTTTGGAAACCTTGAAAAAGATCAATGGAAGCGTTCAAGGAATAGCCATTGGAAAAAAATTCCGTATCGATTATATCATTGGTATTTGGATCTGTAGATCTACCATAACTAATATTATAATCGCCAAAACCGTTAACCCTTGGAAGCATGTCCCTTATTGCCTGGTTATAATTCTCTTTACCCGAATCTTCCAGATATTGATAGTCCAGCAGCGTAAGATTATGTTCCAAGGCATAGGAAATGCAATTTTCCAAGGTCCAGTTCTCCTGACCATTGGCGACAACACAGCTAAACAAAAACAAGAGAAGCAATTTTCCTTCTATAAAATTCATAATACAAACAGGGTTAAAAAAATCACCAATTCCACCGCTATGACAATAATTGGCAAAGTACCCTATTCCAAGTCTGTGCCAAATAATTACTATATTGATTTACAGTTAGTTATATTTTTATTTTAGAATGCGACATATTTGATTGTAAAATAGTTGTACAACAATTGTCCAATATTTGGACACTATTTATGTCGTTATTATTACAAATTGTAATTTTGATAAGTGAAGTAATTGTCTGCTGGGATAAGAAAGGGAGGTGAAGTGGACTCTTCGTTAAACTTCAACACTGACAACAAATCTATATCCGCCCCACTTATTTCAAGCAAAAGAGATATTTATAAAAACTGATCAAAAAAAATGCCTTATTAATAATATTATGGTCGAGGGAAAAATATTAGTTGTAGACGACAATAAAAGTGTTTTGAGCGCCTTGGAAATCTTGTTGCAATTTGAATACACCAGCATTACTACAATTTCCAATCCAAATCTGATATCTTCCTTTCCCGACTTATCCCAAATTGATGTCGTTTTGTTGGATATGAATTTTTCTGCTGGAGTAAATACGGGAAATGAAGGATTATTTTGGTTGAAGGAAATTAAGAAAAAGGCACCTCTTACCGCAGTTATCATGATGACTGCTTACGGGGCGGTAGAACTAGCGGTACAGGCGCTAAAAGAGGGAGCATCCGATTTTATATTAAAACCTTGGAACAACGATAAGTTCTTGGCTACCGTAAAAGCGGCTTATATGCTTCGCAAATCCCAGAAAGAAATTAGTAAATTAAAACAAAAGGAAAGTAATTTAAAGCAGGTAATTAATCAGGACAAAAATTATATTATTGGGAATTCGAAGGCACTCACCGCCGTTTTGAACCTTACCAATAAAGTGGCCAAAACCGATGTGAACGTTTTGATTACCGGTGAAAACGGTACTGGCAAAGAACTAATTGCCCGACAATTGCACCGAATGTCTCCAAGACAAAATGAAGTTTTCATCCCGGTCGATATGGGTTCTATATCAGAAAATCTATTCGAAAGTGAGCTATTTGGCCACCTTAAGGGATCGTTTACGGATGCCAAGGAGGACAGGACCGGAAAATTTGAAGCGGCCAATGGAGGAACCCTGTTTTTGGATGAGATAGGCAACCTTTCCCTACAAATGCAGGCTAAACTACTATCCGCCATTCAGAATAAGGTCATAGTACGCGTGGGATCCAATAGGCCCATTCCGGTAGATATTAGATTGGTCTGTGCCACCAATGGCAATTTGGAACAAATGGTAACCGATGGTCTCTTTAGAGAGGATCTTTTATATCGAATAAATACCATACATATTCAGGTTCCAGCACTTCGGGATAGAGGGGATGATATTTTGATACTTGCTGATTTTTATTTGAAAAAATATAGCGCCAAATATGCAAAACACGGACTCCGGATAAACGATATTGCCGAAGAAAAGCTGATGCAATACTCATGGCCGGGAAATGTGAGGGAACTTCAGCACACTTTGGAAAGGGCAGTAATTCTTTGCGAAGGAAATATTCTGAAACCTACGGATTTTATATTGAATGCGAAACCATCCCAATTAATGCCAGCAGGACTTAAAACCTTGGAGGAAATGGAACAAATTATGATTGTAAATGCCCTGCAAAGCCATGATGGCAATTATAGTGCAGCGGCGACGCAATTGGGAATATCGCGACAAACGCTCTATAATAAAATTAAAAAACAGGATAATAATGGTGAGTAAAAACTTCTATTTCCAAACCATAGGCCGAGTTATCTTTATTACCGCCACATCCTTAATGCTTGCTTTTTTATTGGCCCGGGAAAACTATGTTTTTGGCATTTTAACCCTAATTGCACTGGTATTTCAAGCCTACTATTTAATCAGATATGTAAATGAGACCAATAGAAAAATTGCCTATTTCTTCGATGCTATAAAAAATGAGGATTTCACCCTTAGATTTCCCGAAAAGTTGACTCTTAAATCCCTTGAAGAGCTCAATCACAGTCTGAATATGCTAAATGAAATGATTCAAAAGATCCATTTGAAAAATCAGACCCAAGAACGATTTTACCAAGAGATCCTAAAACAGGCGGACATTGGCATTTTAGCAATCAATGGTAAAGGACATATTCTTTTTGCCAATCCCAGAATTGAACAAATGCTGAATTACACGCCCCTTAACCACATTAAGCAACTAACGCAAGTAGATGAGGATTTGTATCAGTTATTTAGTGAATTAAACCCATTTGAACGTCGAATGCTCCAATTGACCAATGAACGGGAAAAAATAGATTTGGCAATAAAGTCCTCCTCCTTTAATATGGATGGACAAGAATTGTTATTGGTGGTCATCCAAGATATTCATCAGGAATTAGACGAAAAGGAAACCGAGTCTTGGACCAGGTTGATTAGGGTATTGACCCATGAAATAATGAATTCCATCACTCCAATAACTTCCATTTCCGATTCCATTTTAAAATATAACACGATTACTGACAAAAACCTTGAGGATGAAACTGTATATCAAAAACGTTTGGAAAACACCATTAAGGGCCTGGAAGTGATAAAAGATCAAGGAACTAATTTAATGAGTTTCGTGCAATCATACCGCAGTTTTTTAAATGTTCCTATGCCGGATAAAAAAATTGTTCGTGTACCTAATTTATTGGAGAAAGTAATATTATTGGTAGGGCAAGACAAAGAATTTTCAAATACTTCCATTGAAATGCGGATGCAGACCCAGGACCTGGAACTTTTTATTGATGAAAAACAAATTACTCAGGTTTTAATCAATTTGTGTAGAAATGCTCTGCAATCCCTTAAACAGCAAAAAGATAGTTCTATAATATTGATGGCCGGAATAAACAAAGTAGGGCAAAAATATATAGAAGTAAAGGACAATGGCCCAGGAATACCTGTTGAATTGATAAATGAAATCTTTGTCCCATTTTTCACCACCAAAAATTCGGGAACAGGGGTAGGATTAAGTCTTTCCAAGCAGATACTGCGGATGCACGGGGGCAATTTAAAGGTAAATTCCATACCCAATAAAGAAACTTCCTTTTTATTGATTTTTTGAATATCGCAACACAAGCAGAATTATTCCAAAGGTCAATTTATATTTAAACTATATTAAAAGTATGTAGTCCAAATCATTACTATTTCCGTCGATATATTCGGTCATAACACGCCATTCAAAACAATGCTTTGGTATTGGATAGCCACTGGAATATTAAAGTGATTACAGGTATAAATTTTTATTAATTTATTTTTTTAGGAAGGACGGTCAAATATGGATATCGATAAATTAATCCCATATGAATCCATTCATCAATCTATCTGTAAATGCGTAAAGTACCATTACGAACAATAGGGTGCACACCCAAAAATATATCTTAAATCCATTCTTTATAATTTGGTTTCCCAGGTTCTTAAAGGCTTCTGAATAGACCTTTTTAATAAGTATTGTTTTAGCCATTTTTCTGTCTTTATTAAATCTTGGCCAAAAATAGATCTCCCTAAACAGCCCGCCCGATGTAATGGATAAAATGATAATAATTTGGTCTAGTTGTAAACGAATTTTAATAAGCCCAATATTTCAGACCGTTTGTCGATATTGTGGATAATTCGCCACTATTTTAAGTATGGATACGAAATTGTTTTGTAGATGTTTATCCAGCTCTTCCAAATGATTAACTCTGTATTGCAATTGGTCTTTTTAAAATGAAACATATCGAAAAAGTATTGATATATAAGGAATTAAGGTATTATTTGGATGGTGCTTATTCAATGCATCAATTGTAAATCTATTAATTGTGGAAAAAGAGAATTCTAAATTTTGTGAATATACCAAACACTACAAGGCAATATCATTTAATGTAAGGTATTCCTATGCGACCAATGACCTTCGGGAATTGTTTTTTGCCGCGCAACCTTTGGAAACCTTGAACAGCAAGGAATCTACCGGAGATTTCATGTATGGGAAGATCGATAGGGATTTTAAATTAAAGATAGGTATAAAGGAATTTCAAATAATAATGTCCCGGGAATTGCATGAAAGGATGGGTGTGCTATACGACGAAATTAGAAATGAATATGTCCAGTTCATCAATACAAACCTATAATTTGCACGATGTAGCAACCGATGGAATCAAATAATAACAAACAGGATCGAAATACGTAACTACGAAAGAACTACCGCTTCCCTTTAAATTTTTAATATTTAGGTTTTAGTGATATACTTACTGAAGATCCCTTCCTAAATAGATCAAATGCCTAAATTTTTATCCATTAAAAGGCAAATGTTAATTGTTCACCCCATTACGGGTGATATGGTGAACTTATTTTTCTGAAAAAAGTAAGATTTGTAAGCGAAAGTCAAATCATGATCGGGACCGACAATGGTCAAAATTGAATTCTGTTGGTCCCTTTCTTTAAACATTTACACTATGCCAGCAAATTTGATTACCACAGACGATCTTAGGGAGTTTAAGATCGAACTATTGGAGGGTATGAAACAACTACTCTCAAAACAAGCCAACGGTACCCTTAAAAGGTATCTCCGATCCTCGGAAGTTATGGACATGCTTCAAATAAGTGCCGGAACGCTCCAGAATCTACGAATCAACGGAACTTTGCCTTATACCAAAATGGGAGGAATTCTTTTTTATGATACCGAGGATATTCAAAAAATCATGCTGTCCAATCGAATACATCATGAATATTGATTTTCTATGAACTATATAAAACACCTAAATGGCGTCTTTCTACAATTTTCAAAGGACCACAGATTGAACCCTACCCACATAAGTTTGTACGTGGGTCTTTTTCAGTTGTGGAACAACTATCATTTTCGGGATAGTTTCCATATCAACCGTGAGGAAGTAATGGCCTATGCAAAAATAGGATCAAAATCTACCTATCACCGCTGCTTAAAGGAATTGGATCACTGGAAATACTTAAAATATATACCGTCCCATAACCCTTTTCAGGGAAGTAGGATCAAGATGTTCAATTTTGGGACAAGTGATGGACAAGTGGTGTACCCGTACAGTGCCAAAAACGGGACAAGCAATGGACAAGTAGTGGTACGTAATAATAAACATATACAAACATTAAAAAACAATACAAAGGGGGGCAAACATGGCCCGCCCCAAAACGAAAATGAAGTTGTTACTTTTTTTAAAGATGAAAATTGGCCAATAACCGAAGCCAAAAAGTTCTACAACCATTATCAAAGTGTAGGATGGAAACTAGGAGGAACAACGGAAATTGTAAATTGGTTCGCTATAGCCCGGAAATGGATGCTGAAGGAAACAGAGTTTAAAGCCGAAAAAACAATTATCCCGGTTAGCCAAAATACGGACAACTTGAAGACCAGTTCAATGAAAAACTTTAATCAGCCATTATGAACCCACACATTATCTTTGAGGGACATAAAAAATATGTCCTAGGAAGTCTACAGAATAATGAAATCTGCTATGACTTTGATAGTATACTGGCTTATCTCAATGCCAAAGGGAAACTTTTGTTCGGAAAGAATTTTAGAATATTTGAGGAGGACCGCAAGATTTTGTTCAAGCTTTGCAACTATTATATTAAGGACCGAAGCAATTGCGGGAAACTGGGACTGGACCTGACCAAAGGAATCCTTCTTTCCGGTCCCGTTGGTTGTGGCAAGACCAGTCTCATGAAGTTGCTTCGTCATCTGACTCCGAACGGTAGACCCTATGAAGTGATACCAGCCCGGAATATTACTTTCGCGTTCAATAATATCGGCTTTAAAATTGTTGAGGATTATGGGAATGGTAAATTTTATTGTTTTGACGACCTGGGCGTAGAGCCTACTGGTCGATATTTCGCCAAAGACTGTAATGTCATGGGGGAAATACTTCTTTCACGCTACGAACTATTATTGAACCACAACATCCGTACTCACGCTACAACCAATCTCAATGCCCAGGAACTAGAGCTACGTTACGGCACCAGGGTGCGTTCACGAATGAGGCAGTTGTTTAATTTGATAGCCTTTGACAAGGACAGTGCAGATAAGAGAATATAGTTTTATTATTGGAATAATCTTAGTGGAGTACGTAGGTATTTATTTTGGCTGTTCCTTTTGAATGTTTGGTCTAGATATGTCTTTGTGGAATTACCATGGTATTATATCCCTGCTTGAGAAACCTATTAGCTAAATGAGCTTATTGTCCATTGATGTTGGTTCAATCCAATGCCGATTGGAATTTGACCTAGATTTTTTTCTTATTTTTTTTTTATCATTGTTCCTTAAAATGGTTGTAGATACCTAGCAATATTGCCATGGCGATTGCCCTAATGCTTTTTGGTTGTCCATAATATTCCACCTCATCAAGATTGGTGACAAAGCCAGTTTCTATAAGAATGGATGGGCAAAACCCAATGGTTTCCCTCAGTACCTGGAAATTGGCCAGCTTTACCCCCCTTTCCGTTATACCCAATTCTTGAATAATCTCTTCTAGAATAGAATTTGCCAGATGTTGGGCTACTTCAATGTTGGGGTTTTCCTTATTGGGATAATAAATTTCCATGCCGCGGGCATTGGTCTTGGCCGCGTTGCAATGTAGTGACACAAAAAGATCACACTTTATACTCGCAGCCAGTCTACTTCTATCCCGCAAAGAAATCAGGGTATCAGTGTTTCGGGTCATATAGATATCGAACTCGTTATCCAAAATAGAATGATTTAAGTTTTGGATTTCATGGGCAATGTTCAAAACCACTTCCTTTTCCAAAACCTTATTGACTCCTACCGCACCAGAGTCTTTTCCCCCATGCCCCGGATCGATGACCAAGATTTTTTTTGTTGTTCCTCCTTGGCCAAAAATAAGGTACATATTTAAGAACACGAGCCATAAAATGACGTTTCTATGGCAATTACGTTTGCTATCCTCCGAGTTTATTAACATTTCAATTTTATTCTACAATTTTTTTTGATGTCATTTATCACCAAAATCCATTAAAACAATCCAATTAATATTTTATTCACAAAATACTGAAAATCAGTGTTTTAAATTCAAATATAAACTAATTTTAGTTTATCAGAATTTATCTAAAAACTAAACTTGATAAAATGAAAAAATTACAATATTTGGTTGGTCTTGCTTTTATGACTTCTAAATCCACCTCCGCCCAAATTGGGGGTATAGAGCAATCCGTTAATGATGTATCGGATACCATCCGTACTATATTCCCAATTATTTTGGGTGTTATCTTTCTAATCGGCTTTCTTTTTAATGCCGGTCATTTCTTCGGGGAAAACTCAGACCTTAAAAAGGGCATTACGCGTGTATTGGTATTTGTACTTATAGCTGGAGCCGTTGTTGGAATCTTTACTTATCTCATCGGAATTGTTGTTTAATGAAAAGGTTCGAAGTCTATAGGAATATTCGGAAAAAAGCAATGATCATGGGACTGTCCATAACCTTTTTTGCCATTATGATGACATCCGTTATAGGTTCCTTGATCCTTATTATCTTTTCGTTCAACCTTCCTATAATTGTTTCAACCATCATTTTCAATATTCTTCTATTCAGCGCCCTGACCTATTGCAATAACAATCCACAAATATTCCATCTTAAAAAAGTGCTGCCCAATACCATCAGTAATAAAAGAGAAAGTTTCTTGGACTATGAAGAAGATTAATATATCTGGTTTCCATCCTATCCTGGATATTCAGGGACATATGGTCTTTGCCAATAATGGCAACTTGGTCCTATGCTATTCCATATTGAACCCTGAAATTTATTCCTTGTCTGAAAAGGATTTTGAGGATTTGCACGGAACTTGGTTCCAAGCGTTTAAATCCTTGCCGGTAAGCACTATTATACATAAGCAGGATGTTTATAGGGAGGCTATTTTTAATGCGTGCAATCTCCCAAAAGATAGTTTTTTGCAAAAGGCAACCTACAACTATTTTAAGGGCAGGGAATTTATGATGCAGTCTTCCTATCTCTTTTTTATTCTGCCCCTTGACAAATCATTTAACGCTTCAAAATTTGTCAATCCCTTCCGGAAAGTGGACAAGGGTATCCTTAAGAAGGTGGACCATAATGCCCAAGAGTTTATCAATGCGGTAAATGACTCGGTTTCATTTATCAATAATGGAGGAAAAATAACCTTAACTCCTATGGAGGAGGTCGGGATCTTGCAGATGACCCATCAATTTTTCAACGGTTTTAATAATGGCTTTGACACCGATATCCAATTGAATAAGAATAGTTTGGATATAGGTGATTTCCAGTTTGATCTGATGGCGGTAAATAGTGAACTCTGCTTCGGAGATCGTATCGAAAGTAGTAAACCCAATGAAAAGTTTACTTCCGACGATTTTATATTTCATCAAGGTTTTATGGATGGATTGGGGCTTAAGCTCAACAAGAACCATATCATCAACCAGATTATCTATATGGACGATAAAACAAAGTGGCGAAAATTTCTGGAGAAAAATATAGAGGAACTAAAGAAGAGCTCCAATTTTGGAACCCAGAATAAGGTTGTTCTTAGAAAAATAGAGGCTATCCTAGCCAAAATCAATGAGGATGATAGTTCTAGAATAGTTAGGGGCCATCTCAATATCATTTTTTGGGGCCGGGGAAAACTTGAGCTGGAAAGATTGGCAACAAAGATCAAAACGGAGTTCAAGGAATTGGATATAGTCCCTTATTATCCCAAAGGTGAGGAAAGGAAACATTATTTTCTGAACAGCTATTGTTGTTTTACCTCCAACTTTTCCAATGAAGATCTTTATGTGATGGATCTTAAACATTGCCTTTGCCTATTCATAAACAACGGAAATTATTTGTCCGATGAAACGGGAATTGTGTTTAATGATAGACAGCATAATATCCCCATTTTAAAGGATGTATGGGACGAAAGCAAAAAACGGATCAAAGCCCGGAACTTTGCCATTTTTGCACCCACTGGGGAAGGGAAATCTTTTCTGGCCAATAATATCCTTCGCCAATATTTTGAAAGTGGTGTCAGATTAGTGGTAATCGACCTGGGTGGCTCATATGATAAATTTGCAAAGCTCTATCCGCAAGACCACATTGTTCTAAGATATGAGCAAGGAAAAAATCTTGGTATCAACCCTTTTTATATTTCGGACAAGACGGATCTTACCCCTGAACGACTGGAAGATCTTACTGTTTTTATATTGGAGCTGTTGGCCGCGAGAAGCGAAACCACCAAGGCTCAAGAAGTCTCCGTTAAAAAAGTGCTCCTTTATTATTATGAGAAGGTCAAAGGGGCTCATTCCTTGGCCTCATTGTACAAATTTGTGGATGACAACAAGACTACCTTGATCAATGACCTTCAGATTCGGGAAGTACATTTCAGTATCTATGACTTTCTCCATATCCTTTCGGAATATGTAGGGAATGGAATCTATAGTTTTCTTTTTAATTCGCGGATTGACCAAACCTTTAGATTGGAAGACAAAAGACTCATTGTATTCGAACTTGACGAGGTAAAGGACAATAAGGAAATTCTTTCTGTTATGCTCAAATTGATTAAATCGGCTATTCAAAGGACTATTTGGCGGAACAAGGCGGAAAAGGGCATCATTCTATTCGACGAATTTGCTAAACAGTTGAAATTTAAAAATGTCCTTGAAAGCGTCGAATTCTATTACCAAGCCATCCGGAAACAAAATGGGGCCATCGGTATTATCCTTCAATCCATCAATCAATTGCCCAATAATTCCACATCGGCAAGTATTCTTGAGAACACTCAAGTAATATATAGCCTTAGGAATGAAAAGGGTTATGATGAATTGAGGAATAGGCTCAATCTTTCCTCACACGACCTGAACCAGTTGAAATCCATTAGGAACCAGCTGGGAAGTGGTCGAAAATATACAGAAATGTTTATAAAAATTGGTAAGGAAAGTAACGTTTTTAGATTGGAAGTCCCCCCAGAGGTCTATGCCGCCTACCTAACTGATGGGGCCGAAAATACAATTATAATGGACCTATATGATAAACATCATAACATGGAAATGGCCATTACCCAATTTGTTGAACAAAGGTCATTGGCCTCTAGTGAACTTAACAATTAAAACTAAATAAAATGAAACACTCTAACCTCAAACTATTTTTGGTTCTGACCTTAGCCCTATTCATGGGAAACACATCAATGGCCCAGGGAATGCCCGTTTATGACAATACCAATTTTATATCCTTTATGAAGTCCTTATTGGAGTCAGGAAAGCAGACCGCGGAATTATTGAAGACGGTTAAATTTTTAAAGGAGCAGAAGGAGAATATCGATAGGGTAAACAATGTGGTCAAACAATTGAACGCTGTAAGGGAATTGGCCAGGAACAACCAGCATCTCCATGATATGGTCCAAGGTGACCTAAGGGAAATTCTGAATTCTCCCTTTATCAAGCCTGGGGAAGTGGACCGTATTTCAAATTCGTTCCACAGTATCATAGAAAATTCCTTGTTGGCAATGGATTTTATTGATCAAGTGCTTTCCAGTGATAATTTGAAGATGACCGATGCGGAACGCACCGCCATTCTCAAAGAAAAGGAAGTAGAATCCAAGGAAATGGTAGCCGAAATCGAAGCCAAGACCCGACGCTATCGGGAGATAATCACCTTTAGGGAAATGCAACACAAAATCAACAACAGGGAAACCAATTACTAATGTCAGGGGTGTTTTTAAGTATAGGGCTTGAATATGTGGACACTGTCTTTCAAACTATAAAGAACAGTGATTTCTCACAATACACCATTACTGGGATGAAAACCCTTGCCGTACTTCTGTTCCTTTTCAATATTCTAAAAAAATATAGTGAGGGAGTGGCCAATAATGAAGGCTATACCTGGGGTTTGACCCCGGCCGAATTGGCCAAGAACTTTACAGTGGTCGTTTTGGTTATTTTTTCAACACAGGTACTTGGTGTTTTTGATAATATTCTGGTGGCTATTGAAACCCAATACCGGGACACCGCCCCTGCCCTGCTTCCCTTACAATTACAGGATTTGGATATCGAACAGGATGTAGGTGCGGTCGAAGCTGCCAAAAAGGCAATGGCACTGCTCTATGAAGCTTTGGTAACACCTTTGTTCGGGCTTAAAATATTGGCATTTATCATCAGTATGATATTATGGCTTTTAGATCTGTTCATATACCCCCTGTTCTTGGCCCAAAGATTCTTCCTGATGGGGGTTATGCAGGCCTTCTTTCCATTGGTCATTAGCTTGGCAGTGTTTGAGAAATTTCGGTCCATGGCCTATAATTTTTTTAAGCTCTATACTGGAGTATATATGTTGGTGCCCGCTTTCTTCTTGGTCAATATATTCATAAACAAACTATATACAGAGGTAAATACTAATTTCTGGCCTAGTCTCTTCGGAACTGAATGGGGAAGCCAAACTTTTGCCCCCGTCGTTCAATTGGGGTCCATTGGGTTTATTGTGTTGCTAAAATTCACCTTGTACCGCAGGGCAATCTCATTTACGCTTAGACTTTTTAGTGCGACTTAAATCTTTAATCGGAAATAATCAATGAAAACACCTTATAAAAACATACGAAATATTCTTGGACTGAATCGTTTTGTGGTCATTGCGGTAGTCATTGCGTCATCGGCTATTAGTGCTATTTCCATGCTCCTGGTATTAAGGCTTCACAATGAGGCCATGAACAATGCTTTTATGGTAAATACTGAAGGGAATGTAATTCCCCTAAAACTTGTAGATCAAAAAGAGAACTTGGAAGTGGAGGCCATGGCTCACTTGGAATTGTTCCACAACTATTTTTACAATATCAATCCAAATAATTATGAGCACAATTTGGAAAAGGCTCTGTGGTTGGGCAATAGCTCTGTTGATGCCCTTTATAGGCAGAAAAGGGCCGAAGGAGTATATAATCGTTTGCTGCAATATTCCCTCGTGCAGAAGGTACTTTCCATAGAGTCTAAAATCAATTTGGACAGCGAACCTTTCGCTTTTGAGACCAAAACAATTTTTGAAATTAATAGGGGGGCAACCAAGGATACCTATGAATTGGTCAGCAGTGGCAGACTTATCCGAATTGAAAGGGTCTTCCCCAATAATACCCATGGATTTTTAATCACTGATTTTTTTGAAAATACGATGAGAAAACTGGAACAATATGAAAATTGAAAAGAACAAAATCGTTTTTACGTCCATTCTCCTCTGTATTCTCCTGTTTATTACCGCCTATGCCGTAATTATAATGGATGAAGGGGAGAATCCCAACCTGGATATCAATCAAATTCCTTTACCGGAATTAAAGAATGAACAAAAAATATATGACTCAAAATTGGATGCACTTAACGATATTAAAGAGGAAAAACAATTAAATGTACCCAGTGTCTACAATGATAAATTTTTGGATTCCACCGGGCGGTACGACCCAGATTTATTGAACAAGGAGAAAAGGCGAATGGTGGATAGCATTTATAAATATGGACGTATACAATATTCACAAAAGCACTATAACAATGTAAAAATGCACGCCCCTAGGGCGAGTATTCCGATAGCGGAAGTTAATCCTTTAGATGATGGAATTACAACTGCGGAAACCCAGGTAGCCTCCAAGGAATTGGCTCTTGATCATCAACTTTTTTTTGCATCCCACCCTATTTCTGATGAGGACCGGACCACTTCTCCCCAATCTATCCTGGCAAGGGTCGACGGTACTCAAACTGTAAAGACGGACTATCGTTTAAGAATGCGCCTATTGCAAGACACGAAGATCAATAGTGTTTTGATTCCTAAAAATACCCGCATCTATGGATTCGTAAGTTTTAAGCCGAACAGAACATTAATACGCATTGAAAACATCGACCATTTCCCTATACAATTAATGGCCTACGATTTTGAAGATGGTTCCGAGGGCATATATCTAAAGAATAATTTTCGCGCGGAAGCCACAAATGAAGTGGTGGATGATATAGTGGACGATATAAATATTACGGGGATGCCACAAATTAAAGGGGTTCAGCGGATCTTTAGACGTAATAGAAGGAACACTCGGGCCACGATAATCGATAATTACAAACTGATACTAAAATTGAAAAAGAACAATCCTAAATTATATTTTCAATGAAAACCCTACTCCTTATTTTAATATTTGGTATTTGTATTCCGATGTCCGCTCAAGGTCCCTTGGATACCATTTATGCCAATGAACAAAAAAATGTGGCCTTGTTTTTTTCCGAACCGATTCGCCAGGGTATTACGGGCGCGCAACATTTTGTATTTACCTATAACCGGGAAAAGGAACAGCATTTTGGTCTTTTGCAGGCACAGCCCGGTCCTGAAAGCAATCTATTGGTGGTTACTTCCAAAGGACAGCTGTATTCCTATATCTTAAAATACGAACCGCAATTGACCAATCTAAATTATTTTATAGATGAAAATGATAGTATTGGGAACGAAGTCCCTCAAAAGACCATCTTGGATTCGGTAAAAATAGATACGAAATCCAATGACGTTAGGTCGGACTATTTTAACAGGGCATGTAGGCATGTAATAAAATCCCAATCTGGATATATTGCTTCCAGACAAAAACGGGGTATATCCTTGAAACTATTAAAACCTGTTTATTACGGTTCTGAAGTTTTTCTGATTATTGAGGCTATGAATAATTCTGGCATCGATTTCGAAATCGATTATCTAAATGCTTATAAGGCCAATGGAGCCAATAGGCCTAAAGCTTCCTTTCAGAATATTCAATTGAAGACAATTTATACCTACGATCTGCCAAAGATCATCAAAAACAGGGAGAGGAAACGGTTTGTATTTGTCCTTCCCAAGTTTGTACTGGCACCTATGGAAAAATTGATTCTTGAGTTAAGGGAATTAAAGGGAAGTAGGTCTTTACTTCTGGATATTCATCTTTAACCATAAGTTTTAATAAGTTATGATAAGTGTTTGTTATTTAATGATATAAATACTATTAAACGTAAGTAACACCAAGAATTTTTCGCACTTACATCCCCACTATTGGTATTTGTTTCCAGTATCTCAAAATAGATATAAGATATAGTTTTAGTATTCGATTTACGCATTGTCCACTTCCGGACATTATGGATTTTACATTGTCTTTCAATTCACTTGCACCGCTGTAGCCGCTCCCTTTTTTTGAAGGCAAAACAACAATATTTTTGGATGAAAACACTGCATAAAGCCATCGCTCCTTCCCCACTGTTTATAAGTGTTTTCATCCAAAAATATTGTATTCCATCAAGCAACAAAAAAAGGTAACGACGACGGCTCTATGGAAAGTAAATCGAAATATCAAATTATGGAATCATCGAAAATATCTCAAAACGGAAGTGGACAATGCCTAACAAAAAAAAGGAAAACACTCCGGATATAATAAGTAAATCATTTGTTAAACCTTAAATATTTTAATTATGGGAATTATTAGAAACAATGTTCAGTTAATCGGTAATGTAGGACAGGATCCCAACATTACGAATCTAGAAAATGGTAAAAAAGTGGCTCGATTTTCCTTGGCGACCAATGCCTATTTCAAAGACTCCAATGGAGAAAGACAGAAGGAAACCAATTGGCACAATATAGTGGCATGGGGCAAGAGTGCGGAAATTATAGAAAAGTTCGCGGCCAAGGGAAAGGAAATTGCTGTGACGGGAAAACTTAAATCCCGAACATACACTCCTGACGATGGCATTCAACGCTATATAACCGAAGTGGAAGCTAGGGAAATTTTGCTCCTAGGAAATAACTAAACAAAAAAAGAGGGTATCACCCGAAAATTGATCCCTCTTTTTACTAAATCAATATATAAACACTTGATAATGAAATACAAAGTTAATGAAATCCAGATAAGTTACAAAGAACAAATACGCTCTCCCTTCTGGCACGTGATTGGATGCTCACAGGATGCGGCAAACATATTATACAACCAGTGGAACAAGAATACCATAGGGATACAGGAATGTTTTAAGGTGGTACTGTTGAACAATAGTAATAAGGTCAAAGGTATCTATAAGCTTTCTCAAGGCGGCATTACCGGCACCTTGGTGGATCTAAGGATACTTTTTGCCGTAGCCCTAAAATCCCTTTCAGTGGCGATAATACTTGTCCACAATCACCCCAGTGGTAAACTGAAGGCAAGTGAGGCCGATGTGCTCCTTACTCGGAAAATAAAAAATGCCGCAGAATTTCTCGATATAAAAGTTCTGGACCATTTGATCATTGCACCAGATGGCGGATACTTTAGTTTTTCGGATCACGGTCTAATATGAGTTTGAAAGCCAATTATTTTTTAACCTAGGTACAATCCCCCGGGCCCTTGCAAATCGCAGGGCCTTTTTTTTGTCCTGACTTTTGGAGCATTAATCCTTTTTATTCCCATTTTTTTTCAATCCCATTTATTTTCATATCAAAACGAAGCATTTGGTGCCATTTCCCATTTTAGTTTTATGGACAAAAGGAATATATTTAAAAGACAGTTTCATAGTACATCTTTTGATTCGTTGATTCCTATTGATTTGACTTTCCAGGATAGCGATTCTAACTGAATATTTTAACGGATGAACATTTTATGTTCGAGGTTTTTGTAGCGCTATCAGCGGACAAAAAGGAGAAGCAAGAGGATAACATGCCAAGGCAATGTTATTGTTTGTATTTAATTGAATGTCAGGAGTGTAGGTGGGTTTATTAAAAGTTATGACAGAGGTGACTACAGTAAATCCGGCGCGAGGCCAACATAATAGTGAATTTTTACAGTAAATGAATCTTCAAGGCAAAAAGGCATATGACTTTTCAGCGATAAGTATCAAATCCAATATCGCTGAGCGGTTTCGGAAGTTTTCCAAAAAAGTGGGTCGCTCCCACTCGAAAACCATACAGACCATGATCAATTTTTTCGAGTGGAACGAAATCTCCCCCAACGATTCCATGGGACCCAATATGATCAGCTTGGAGAACAGACTTAAAAAAAGGATAAATGCCCTAGTGGCCATAATCAAGAACATCGAAAAAAACCAGACCAAACCTACCAACGCCATGTTGGAATTATTGTTTCAAGAAAATAAAAACGAAACCCAATTTACTGATGATAAACTAATGTTCGAACAACATGATTTGATTTCAGAAAATGAGGAGCTTGAATATTATCGAAATCAATATGAAGATATCCGGGTACAGTATCACAAAGTAAAAAACCATCTTGAAAATATCCTGGATAAAGTCTCCTATGTTAAAGGAAATTTTGGCAGTGGATACCTAAAACTTCAGATGAGCCAACAGGATTTTGAAAATTTAAAAAAATCATTGAACCATGTACATCACGATAACAAAACAAAAGACGGACGGTAACTTTGCTCAAAGCGTAGCGGATTTCGTAGCCTATCTGGAGAAGGAAAACCAGCATAGGTCCATGGACGACTTGGAACATTTCTTCGATCAATACGGAGATGGGATATCAAAGGAAGAAGTGATCCAAGAAATTGATGGCAATACTTCCAAGCTTAAAAAAACGGAGCCCAAATTCTACTCCATTACCGTTAATCCAAGTGCCTTTGAATTAAAAAGATTGCAAAACCCCTCACAAAACCTCAAAGAATATACCCGGGATTTAATGAAGGACTATGCCGCAGCCTTTAACCGTGAAATTAATGGGAGGGCCGTGACTATCGACGATATTAAATACTTTGCAAAAATTGAACACCATAGAACTTTTAAAGGGACAGATCACCAGATTCGGGAAAATCAACCCTATGCGACTAAAATATTGGAATTAAAAAAGCAAATTCGAAATATTGAACAGGGAAAAGCACAAGGCGATATTGCGAAATTACTACGCGATATTGCCCGGCTGGAAAGGGAGGCTCCTCATCAGCAGAATGGGCAACGTATTGTACAGGGCATGGCCAAACAGGGACCGCAACACCACATCCATATCATTGTCAGCCGAAAGGATATGTCCAACTCCTTCAGTTTGTCACCAGGTAGCAAATACAAGTCATCAGAGACCATTTTTAATGGGAAAGCTGTAAAACGCGGCTTTGATAGGGATAAGTTTTTCTCATCTTCCGAAAAAACTTTTGACAAGCTATTTGGTTACCACCGAAACTATGCTGAAACTTACCAAGCTCGAAAAACATTCATAAATAACCCAAAACAATTTTTCTCCATTCTTTCCGGACTTCCTACCAATGAAAAGAACCTAGCATTTAAATTATTGCGCAAAACAGGAATTGATTATCCAGTGATGAATATTCCGACCAATAAGGTACAGCTAGCCCTTAAAACGCTACAAAGATTAAAAAAAGGACTGGACAAAGCCATACAATCGGGTTCCATTGGGATATGAACACCGACTGGGCACATACCGTTCTTTATGTCGTTATACCTGTTATATTTATCGGTACGTTTTTATTCGTTTTTCTACATAAGGAAGGAACCCACGTTACTGATAAAGTGTATCAGGTAAATTTTAAACTGCAAACCGGTAAATTTAAAATCGATAATATCAAACGCGGGGCATCCGTCATTGGTGCTGCAGGCAGTGGAAAGACGGAAAGTGTCATCTATAATTTTTTGAAGCATTTTAGTCAACAGCAATTTTGCGGAATCCTACACGATTATAAGAATTTTGAACTCACAGAGATGGCCTATCCCCTATTCTCTATTAATGATCAAATAAAATTCTATACCATCGCCTTTGATCAAATTCACTTTAAAGTAAACCCCATAGCCCCAAGATACTTGCACAACGAGGAGAGTGTCAATGAAATTTCCAAAGTGCTTGTCGAAAATTTACTGGAATTTAATGAGGCCAGTTCCAATAGTACCACCAAATTTTTCAATGATGCCGTTGAAGGACTGTTAAGCGGATTGATATGGAAGCTAAAATCGTCCTTTCCGCAATACTGTACCCTTCCCCATTTAATTGCCATATTCCAATCCATGGACACCAATAGGTTGGTTGCATTCTTAAAATCAGACCTTATTTCCAAAGGTATGGCCAGTGCCTTTATCAACGGGGTGGATTCCGACAAACAAACGGCCGGAGTAAAGAGCACCCTGGCCAACGCATTCAAGAAGATTAGTTCCCAACAACTGTTCATGGTGCTTTCCAAGGATGAAGTACCTCTTGATATAAACAGTGAGGAAAACCCAGCAGTGATCTCCCTTGTGAACCATCCCAAATATGAAGCCGCTTATTCACCTATAATAGCAGCTGTTCTACATACTGTAATAAAACAGATGAGTGTCAGAAACCAACGACGTTCCTTTCTGTTGATGGAGGAGGCTCCTACCTTAAAACTTTTAAATATGCACCGCATTCCTGCTACCTTGCGCAGTTATGATATTGCCACCGTATACGTAATGCAGGACAAGGTACAGAACGATATCCTTTATGGTGACAAAATGAGCAGGGCCATATTGGCCAACCTCTCGTACCAATTTTTCGGAAAGGTAAACGACCCCGATACCGCCAAATACTACGAACGCTTCTTTGAAATCGTTAGAAAGGAAACGACAAGTATCAACCGTGGAAATAACCTTAATTTCGATACTCGGATTACCACAGGGGAAAAGGAGGTCTCCAAACGTAGGGCCGATGTTTTTTTTCGTTTACAACAAGGAGAATTTATTGCTTTTGCAGATGGAAAGGACAAAAAGGTGAAATTCAATTTACAATCTATCATAAAGGAATTGCCACCCAGAAGGAATTATTATTCCCAAGAAGATTTGAGAATGAATTTTGAAAGGATCTACCGGGAGATTCGGTCGATTACAAAAATAGATACTTAACTCCGCATAATTTTCGACAATAAAGTAGTGCTAATTAAAATGCTAATTTTAACAAAACGGAGGCTTTTTACAATGAGGTTTTTCTATCACTAAATGATTATGGTATTTAATTATCCTCGGAAATGTTATAAATGTCTTCTTTGACTTTTTTTGATAACCCCTGGGTTTTGCCCGTTAAATTTTGGTCAGCAATGTCGTTGGATTCGACAATGGTGTCCATTTTAAAAACCTGTTTGTCAAAAGGAGGTACATCCCGATCGATGACATACCCAGATAAAGCCAATAAGTAAGTACCAAATAATAGAATAGACCTTTTCATCACATATTATTTTTGTTCGTGAGATTTAATATTGATGAATTAAAGTTAGCCTAGGTATAATTTTCTCATTAGCTCAAATGCAAAATTTTTTATCCTCTTCAACATGTTCATTATACTACCTTTCCAATTTTTATCGTTGCTATTCGTAATATTTTCCTTTTGAAAAAGAACGCTTCGAGGAAAAATTGAGGTGAAATCTTGAATGCCTTCGTTGTCCTTCATTATCATATAATCGTTTCAACTAATGGTTGATTCATTTGAATTAATATTTAGGAAACCGCATTATTATTTTCACCTAGGTCAACTTTATTTTTTTAGCTATGATTTTTTCACTCGAAATGATTATTCCGTTCTTTTGTGGTTTCGCCACGGCATTTGCACTATTATACATATTCGGATTAGTTAACGAACCAAAAAATCAATTATCCAAGAACATTCAAGAATTTCAGTTTAACCGAAATATAGACCGGGCTACAAGTCTGAACAAAGGAGGTATTGACCAAAATTTTGTTATAAGTTTAAAAGACGACCAAACTTCCAAAACCAAGATAAGGTTTAACAAGAGCCTAAAAATGCTCAAGATCAAAATTGAAGAGTTTAAAGCTCGAAGCAATATTTCTCAATTACAATAAGATATTTTTAGGATTAGTGAATAAGGTAATAATATTGAGCGTGTCTTTTCCCAAACAATTGGATGAAAGCTAAAGTCTTGATAAATAAACTGGAGTTCAGGATAAGCTGTAGTTGGAAAGTCCACCATTTCAACGAAAAAACACGGATTTATTGTCGATTAAACAGAATAAATAACAATATTTGGAGTTAAAGTATCATACCTAA
>NZ_JACLHY010000021.1 GCF_014397245.1 Arenibacter arenosicollis
GTGATCAAGGAATCCAAGGAGAAACCGGAGCTCAAGGTGTAAAAGGAGATACAGGTAATACCGGAGCCACAGGTGCAACCGGGGTTACTGGTGAAACTGGAGCAACTGGAGCAACTGGAGCGACAGGAGCGACAGGTGACAAAGGAGATAAGGGTGACACTGGTGCACAAGGAATACAAGGTGTAACCGGAGCAACAGGTGAAACTGGGGCAAAAGGAGATACTGGTGCGACAGGTGCCAAGGGTGATACTGGGGCTAAAGGAGACAAAGGTGATACTGGGGCTACAGGAGCCACGGGTGCCACAGGTGCAGCTGGAGAAAGTGAATCCGGTGGAGGATTTATCCGATCAATTAGGGCTACCAATACAAATACCACTTTAACCGCAAATGACTACACCCTTATTGTTAATGGAAAAGACCGTACCATTTCCTTTCCCTCAACGGGCACCTTGGGCCAAGTCTATATTCTTAAAATAATAAATGATGACAATCAGACAAACATCAATTATATCGATGAAAAAGGCGATCAAAAAAATGAATTAAAAAACGATAAAATTTATTGGTTTCAGTTTGACGGCACCAATTGGCAACAATTAAATAAGGACTAGAACTAATATTATTTTAATCAAGCTCCTATCAATAGCCTTAAGAAGATAGACTTTAATGGGACATCAAATTAAAAAACGAAAATAAAGTATAATTCTAAACATGAATATTATCAAACACATAATTGTAAACTGTATTTTTTGGGCTGTTGCGTTGGCACCGGCCCAAGATGCAGTACATAATTATGGTAACATACAGATTCATGAGACTGCTATGGTGGGCTTCCATATGGATGTTATTAACGATGGAACCTTTGATGAGAATTTAGGATTGGTAGGATTTTACAATGAAAATAACCCTATTACGGTTTCCGGTGCCTTTGCCCCTGTTTTTTATGACACGGAAGTTTCGATCAACGAGGGACTTTATTTGGAGACCAATGTAGGGATACTTAACAATTTCAATTTTATTCATGGCAACGTATTTACTCCTAGAGATCGTTCCAATATTTCACTTAAATTTTCTGAAGATTCCTTTTATGTAGGGGAAGGAAACAATACAAAAATAGATGGTTATGGGTCTATTGAAAATAAGGACACCTTTACGTTTCCCGTTGGGGATGATAATCGTATTCGTCCTTTGACCATAACCTCCGAATCGGTCAATGTATTGGCCAAATGCGCCTATTTCTTTGAAAACCCAAATACCCAATCTACTTTCGATAAAAATTTTGATACAGGAGTAAGGGATTTCAATGTTCAAGGGATCAGCAATAAGGAATTTTGGCGTTTGGAAGGAGATTCACCAACGATCGCCACCCTTAGCTGGGATGATAAGAGCAATATAAATATGCTTGGGGAATACCTTAGTGACCTTACTGTTGTTGGCTGGAGCAAAAGCCAAAAGAAATGGTTGAATCTGGGCAATACCGCACAGGATGGAGAATTTTCCTTCGGCTCCATAACTTCTGATACCTTCATCCCAAATGAATATGAAATTATTACAATCGGTGGTGCCGTGGACTTAAATGAAACCCTTACTACAATAGATTTGGGTAACTATTATTTAACGCCAAACGGGGACGGTACAAATGATTTTCTGGTAATTGACGGAATTAGTGAATCACCCAACAACATACTTCAAATCTTCAATAGATATGGTGTGATGGTGTATTACAAAGAAAATTACAGGGATGAATTTGTTGGCCTATCCAACCGGAATATGCTGGTAAAGGGACAAATGGGATTAGCTTCGGGAGTTTATTATTATATCATAATATTGAATGATCTAAAAATAAAACATCAAGGGTACCTTTACCTATCCCAGGCGGTGAAAAATTAAAATATTTCCAAAAAACTTCTTATAAATGGATTGCTGTATGAATATCATATTACTATAAATCCATAATACTTAAGAATGCCATAATCCGCTACCCTTCACTGCCCATCGTTATTTTACTCACTAAGTGAGATTTGAATGCTCCGAGGCTTGCGTCGAAGTGTTGTCAGTAGTTTCCATCGGATGCCCCATAGGCTTGCCCAGAGGTAATTGAATAGTAAATTCATTTCAGACCGACATATTGCCCCAATTCCTACAAATGGCAGTGCCCAATCTTGTTTAAAATAAGTAACTTTATGGATTCAAATAAATTCAATAGGTTACATTAAAAATTAAATGGACCAACACTATTTACAAAGTGGCAGTATTTTTGAGATACCTTGATTGATTTCATTAAATAGTTATCACCCTATGCACAGAAGATCTTTTATAAAAAAAAGTGGTTATACCGGTTTGGCCTTATCAATATTGCCAGGCCTAACCCTTTCCCAGGAAACAGAATATTCCATTGGCGAATTAATGGGCAAGGATGAAATTAAGCTCTATGGCAAAGATATCAACTTGAGGAAAGAGGCCCATGACGCTTTTTTGGAAATGAAAAAGGCGGCCTATAGTGAGGGTATGGATTTGAAAATTGTATCGAGCTACCGAAATTATTATCGTCAAGAAGCCATTTGGGAAAGAAAGTATCTGCAATACACTGAAGAAAAAGGGATGACCAAATTGGGTGCAATTGAAAAGATTATAGAATATTCCACCATTCCAGGTACCAGTAGGCATCATTGGGGAACCGACATTGATATAATTGACGGCTATCCAAGAACCAATGGCGATGTTTTGGTTCCCGAAAAATTTGGGGAAGGCGGACCTTTTGAACTCTTGAAAAAATGGATGGATGATAATGCCAACAAATTTGGCTTTTATCTGGTCTATACCGATAATCCCAAAAGAAAAGGATTTAAGTATGAACCATGGCACTATAGCTATGCCCCTATTTCAATTCCTATGTTAAAAACATTTAGAAGGAAAAATATTTTTAAATTACTGCTTGAAGAGGATATAATAGGAAAAGAAAATTTTACCTCCGGTTTTCTAAAAGGATATATTCAAAACAATATTTTAGATATTAACCCAGACCTTTTATAATAGTATGCCTAAAGATTATTGACTCTTAAAAGTGCCGTATCGTGAGAAGAGGAAGTTGGAAAATTAGAATATTCATCGGCTTGGCCATTGTGGCTTTTGCCTTTGTCCAACGTTGCAACAATAAAGAGGAAAATCCATATACGGGGAGGGTTCAGAATATAAACATGAGCACTGAACAGGAAATATCCATTGGCCTGCAGAGCGCTCCTGAAGTAGCACAACAATATGGCGGTCTTTATCCTGATGAACGTCTACAATCCTACGTAGACCAGATTGGAGTAAAACTGGTAAATAACAGCATCGCTAGGGAAACCCCTTATCAATATGATTTTCATTTATTGGCGGACGATCAAACTATCAATGCCTTTGCACTCCCCGGCGGACAGGTCTTTATTACCTATGCCCTATTTTCCCAATTGAACGAAGCACAACTTGCCGGAGTTTTGGGCCATGAGATAGGACATGTAATTGGAAGGCATTCCGCAGAAAGGATTGCCGATGGAAGTTTTTGGCAAACTGTTACCATGGGTGCCTCGGTAGGTGCGGATGCCGGTGACATTGTTGGAAGTATTGGCCAGAATACCCTCTTAACCAACGGTAGGGAAGATGAATTGGAAAGCGATGAATTAGGGGTTCTTTTTATGATTCGATCAGGTTACGATCCTTACGAAATGATAAATGTCATGGAGATATTAAAAGCTGCGGCAGGACCCAATAGGGTACCCGAATTTCAGAGTACACATCCAGACCCGGATAATAGAATAGAGAAAATTAACGAGGCCATAGAAAAGTACAAAGGACAACAAAACATAAAATAAATTGAACAAAGGATAGTAATTAGCTATATTTTAGTATATTGCACCAGAACCAAATCTTTTTACCGTTTCAAATTTAACCCTTATAGCTTTGATTTACAATCACTTAAATGAGACTATATGGGAACTTTATTACATTTTAAGAACATTTACTTAGCGGCATTCGAGAATTGTAAACCAGAAATTGTAGTAATACTCTTAAAGATTTACTCAGTATTCTGTGTGGCAATGTTATCCATGGCACTTTATGCATTTTTATTTAGAGCCTTTACTGGATTTGAATTCTAGAAAATTGGATTTGCTCTTTTACTTGAACACTATAAAAGCAAATTGAAGTAATAAAAGAACCTATCGGCAATTGCCGATAGGTTCTTTTATTAAAAATTAATTCGCAACAACTACTTCTTCTGTAGATTGGCGTTGATTACTTCCAAGGCCTCAGTGGCGTTGGATAGTTCCGCATGTTTTTTTGCGTTGTACCCGTTGTCGCATTTCATTTTCAAATCCGCACCATTTGCGATAAGGAGCTCCAATATTTCAACCTTATTGTAACGGGCGGCAAAAATTGCAGGTGTTTTTCCCAAGGATTTTTGATTAACATCCTCTCCTAATTCAATTAGTCTCTTAACGGTTTCCAAATCCCCCTTTACAATAGCCTTGCAGAAGGAGCTTAATTCTCCGGGTTTAACCATTAAGGCTGATTCACTTAGGGTGTAAATGTTACTTCTACTCTCGGCACGAAGGCCTGCAACCATGAACAATAATGCCATGGTGACTGTTAAAATTGTTTTTCTCATGATGAATAAGATTAATTAGTGAATTTTGATTACTATAACAGACCCTTAAACCTTAAATTTGTTTCAATTTTATCCGTTAAATAACAAAACTTTAACAAAAATACCCTCGTTTGGTATATCCTTAGAAGTACCCCACCAAGGAATTCAAAATTTTAAAAAAAGGTGTCCTAAATCCTAGCAATCCATATACAATAGTTTTATTTTTGACGTCTACAACAAACACATTATGAACAAGAAAGTTATTTTAATGATTTTGGATGGATGGGGCAAGTCCCCGGACCCCAAGGTCTCAGCCATAGAAAACGCCAACACCCCTTTTATAGATTCACTTTATACCAAATACGCCAATTCCAATCTTTTGACAGATGGAATGAATGTAGGCTTACCGGAAGGACAAATGGGCAATAGTGAAGTTGGCCACATGAATTTAGGAGCTGGACGTATCGTTTACCAAGATTTGGCTAAAATTAACCTTGCTATTGACCAGGATACCTTAAAAGATGAGCAGGTATTGAAGGAGGCACTCTTATTTGCCAAAACCAATGACAAACCAGTCCATTTTCTGGGTTTACTAAGTGATGGTGGCGTTCATAGCCACACTTCACACCTAAGAGGCCTTATAGATGCAAGTGAAAGTTACGGACTTAAAAAAACCTATATACATGCCTTTACCGATGGTAGGGACGTGGATCCTAAAAGTGGAATTGGGTATGTAAAAGCTTTAAATGAATACTGTTCCGATAAGAATGCCAAACTGGCCAGTGTTATAGGCAGGTATTACGCCATGGACAGGGATAAAAGATGGGAACGGGTAAAAATGGCCTATGACCTATTGGTTAACGGCGAGGGCCAAAAAACATCAAATATTGAAGAATCCATATTGGCCAGTTATGAATCTGGCATAACGGATGAATTTTTGAAACCTTTATTGGTATCGGATGAACAAGGATCTCCTTTGTCCGTCATAAAAGATGGTGATGTTGTAATCTTTTTCAATTTTAGGACAGACCGTGGTAGAGAGCTGACCCAAGTTCTAAGTCAGGAAGACATGCATGAACTTAATATGCACAAGCTAGATCTTTATTACGTAACCATGACCAATTACGACGATTCCTATAAAGGAGTGAAGGTAGTTTATGACAAGGATAATATTAGCGAAACCTTGGGAGAAACCTTGGCCAAGGCCCATAAGAAACAAATTCGTATCGCCGAGACTGAAAAATATCCACATGTAACCTTCTTCTTTAACGGAGGTAGAGAAATTCCGTTTGAAGGTGAAGAGCGAATTTTATGTCCATCTCCCAAAGTGGCTACCTATGATCTAAAGCCAGAAATGAGCGCTTATGAGATAAGGGATGCTATAATTCCGGAATTAAAAAAGGGAGAGGTCGATTTTGTGTGTCTAAATTTTGCCAATCCAGATATGGTAGGCCATACCGGAGATATGCAAGCCGCCATAAAGGCCTGTGAAACCGTGGATAGTTGTGCGGAGTCCGTTATTACGGCAGCCCTGGCAAATGGATATACCACTTTGGTCATAGCAGATCATGGAAATTGCGAAACTATGATCAATCCGGATGGAAGCCCGAACACGGCACATACCACGAATCCGGTTCCATTGATTTTGGTGGATAATGAACTGAAAAGTATTAAGGATGGTGTTTTGGGCGATATTGCTCCAACCATTCTAAAACTAATGGGTGTTCCACAGCCGGCTCTAATGACGAGAAAGCCATTAGTATAATAATTATGCACGCCACCGGACATTGGCAACTATTTAGTGACGTGCAGTTTTAAAAGTATTGTTTTACATTTGCATTCTATGATAAAGATCAAAACTTTAGAGGAGATAGAATTAATGCGTGAAAGCGCATTGATTGTTAGCAAGACCTTGGGCATGTTGGCCAGTGAGGTTAAACCTGGCGTTACCACCTTGCAGTTGGACACCATGGCAGAGGCATTTATCAGGGATCATGGAGGTGTTCCAGGTTTTTTGGGATTGTATGATTTTCCCAATTCCCTGTGCATGAGTCCAAATGCACAAGTTGTACATGGAATTCCCAACAACACTCCTTTGGTTGAAGGTGATATTATTTCAATTGACTGCGGCGTCCTTAAAAATGGATTTTACGGTGATCACGCCTATACCTTCGAGGTTGGAGAGGTTACTCCTGAAACAAAAAAATTATTGGACATAACCAAGGAATCCCTCTATGTAGGAATTCGGGAATTTAAAGTTGGCAATCGGGTTGGTGATGTAGGCTTTGCCATTCAACAATTTACCGAAAGCCATGGTTATGGTGTTGTACGCGAATTGGTGGGTCATGGATTGGGAAGGGAAATGCATGAAGATCCGGAAATGCCCAATTACGGAAAACGCGGCAGAGGAAAGAAATTTGTAGAGGGCATGGTTGTCGCCATAGAACCCATGATAAATTTAGGCAGCAGACGAATAAAACAATTAAAGGACGGCTGGACCATCCTAACAGCAGATAATAAACCTAGCGCACATTTTGAACATGACGTGGCCATTATAGATGGGAAGCCTGAAATACTTTCCACCTTTGCCTATATTTATGAGGCATTGGGGATAGAAAGTGACGAGGAAGCGGAGTTTCGCCAAAAAGCACTGGTCCTATAACGCAAAATTGGAAATCTTACTGTTTCTTTCGTATTTACAGTACTTATTACCAACTCCTCCTTTCCAAGCCAAAATGCATTCCAATGCAGTATACCTTTTAAGTAGGATAAGATTACCCTATAACACTCTTCAGTAAATCGTTACGATTAAACTGGATTACTTTGGATAACAATTTGAAGAAACTATTTAAATATATACTAAATACGATTCCTAGACCCATCCTTATTAAACTAAGTTATTTGGTGCGTCCCCTTATGGCATTTAGCATGCGCGGTAATCGCTATACCGATCCCATAGATGGAAAAAAATTCAAGAACTTTCTCCCTTACGGCTATGAACATTCTCGTGAAAATGTCTTGTCTCCCTCTACCCTATCGCTTGAAAGACACCGACTTTTGTGGCTTTACTTAAAAAATGAGACCAATTTTTTTACGGACAAACTTAAGGTCTTGCATTTTGCACCTGAACAAGCCTTTTACAAAAGATTTAGAAATCTAAGCAATATTACCTATACCACTACCGATCTAAATTCGCCCCTGGCAGACGTTAAAGCGGATATTTGCAACCTTCCATTTACCGACAATTCCTTTGATGTTATTTTTTGCAATCATGTGTTGGAGCATATTCCTGATGACACCAAAGCAATGGAAGAATTGTACCGGATTTTAAAGCCCGGCGGATGGGGTATTTTTCAAATTCCACAAGACCTTGGCAGAGCTGATACTTATGAGGACAATAGTATTACCGATAAAAAGGCAAGGGCAAAAATATTTGGACAATACGATCATGTCAGAATTTACGGAAGGGATTATTTTAATAAGCTAAGATCTATTGGCTTTAAGGTGGAAGAGGTTGATTATACTAAAAAGCTTTCCAATACCGAAGTGGATAATTATCGCTTGGCACTGGGTGAAATAATACCCGTGGTGTCCAAATAATTATTCCAGGACATTATTTTTAAATCCGTCCGTCATAAATTCCAATACATTTCCTTCCGGATCCAAATAAACAATATAAGCTTGCAGTTCTTTATGTTGGGCCAAAATGGATTTTGTTTTCTCCAAATCCATTGCCATGAAAGATGTAGCAAAAGCGTCGGCCGTAGCGCAATCCTTTGCCATAACGGTAGCCGCCAGGATATTGGAGTTCTTGGTGTAACCGGTTTTAGGGTCTATAGTGTGTACATACTTGGTACCTGTCTCCGGGTCAATTTTAAATTTTCTATAATTCCCCGAAGAAGCCATGGCAACATCCTTCATATACACCGTTCTTTTAGAGGTCCTACTTTCCCCCATCATGGGGTCATCAATAGCCACTACCCACTTTTTTTCCTTTACCCTATTTTCTCCTTTTGCAACCAACTCCCCTCCTACTTCAATCAAATAATCAGAAATCCCTTTCTCTTGCAACAAAACTGCCAGGCGATCTACTGCGTATCCTTTGGCAATGGCGTTAAAATCGAAGTACATACCGGGTTGGGCCATTTTAATTCTATTTTCCGGGCTGATACTGACTTTATCAAAGCCAACATAATCCAAGAGGCTGTCTACCCGCACGCTATCCATTTCCAATTCGGAACCCGGACCAAATCCCCATGCATTCACCAAAACGCCAACAGTGGGGTCAAAATAGCCATCAGTAGCCGCATAAACCTTTCCCGAAAGCTCAAAAACCTCCCTAAACATTTGGTCAACAACTACGCTAGAGTCGCCCATATTTATTCTTGATATATCCGAAGTTGGAATATAGGTGGACATGGACTTGTTTAAATCTTGAAAAACCGAATCAATTTCCCGCTCAAAATCCAACTCTTCCTTCGCCAAATAAATAATATTGTAGGAAGTACCCAGTGCAGCTCCTGAATTGAGATTCTTGACCCATTTATCCCCGTTAGTCTTGCAACCATTACAAACCAGGAGCAAAGCTAGAATTCCTATACACAGGAAATTATACTTTAATAATACCTTCATATTCCAATATATAATCTTCATTAAGATAAACCGGTAGATTTCTATCTACTGCATTGTACAGTCCGACTCCGGCGTAATAGGCCTCCCCATTTTGAGACAAAGCATGTTCCTTAATCTTCTCCATTAATGGGATATCGTAGACTTTGGGATCCTGAGGATGCAATACACTTCTAACCACAATAAAAAATAGTTTTTTATCCTTAAGACATACAAACTGTGGGTTCTTCTTAGGTTTACTGTTCACCCCCATAAACTCGAAACCTTCGGCTTCCAAATGTTTTCCAACAATATTCATGGCCAAATTATGCAATTCCTGTTCCGTTAACGGCTTACCCATTTTCCAAAATTCAAATTAATAACCAATGCTCTAGTTAAATCCCAACTTTTTTAAAAAACATTGTTCAAAAAAAAGACCTGTCAGGTTTCTTCAACTTGACAGGTCTATAATTAGACCTACAAGGTCTTGGGAATATTGAAGCCTATAAATTAACCTCCAAAATCATCAAATCTAATATGCTCATCAGGGATACCAAAATCCTCTCCCATTTTTTGAACAGCTTTGTTCATCAACGGTGGTCCACAGAAATAAAGTTCTATATCTTCAGGTGAATCATGATGGTTCAAATAATTCTCTATAACACAATTGTGTATAAATCCAACAAATCCATCTCCTGGAGCATCTATATTCTCTTTCACCTTCCAGTTATCCTCAGGTAAGGGTTCAGAGAGTGCCAAGTAGAACTTAAAGTTAGGAAATTCCTTTTCAAGTCTATAAAAGTGATCCAAATAAAACAATTCGCGCTTGGACCTCCCTCCGTACCAATAAGTAACCTTTCTCTTTGTTTTAAGGGTATTGAAAAGGTGATATAAATGTGAACGCATTGGAGCCATTCCTGCTCCACCGCCAACATACAACATCTCTGAATCCGATTCATTGATAAAGAACTCACCGTAAGGTCCTGAGATTGTTACAGGGTCACCCTTTTTCAAATTGAATATGTAAGACGATGCAATTCCTGGATTAACTTCCATCCAACCATTCTTGGCTCTATCCCATGGTGGAGTTGCAATACGTACGTTCAACATAATTTCTCTTCCCTCAGCAGGGTAAGAAGCCATAGAGTATGCTCTTTCCACTGTTTCAGGGTTTTTCATCACCAACGGCCATAAGTTGAACTTATCCCATTCCGCCTGAAACTTATCCGGAGTTTCATGCTCTTCAGGATGCGCAGTAATATCCATTTCAGAGAATTTAACTTCGCAAGGAGGAATTTCTATCTGAATATATCCACCAGCCTTATAGCCCATATCCTCTGGAATTTCAACTACGAATTCCTTAATAAATGACGCCACGTTATAATTACGAACAACTGTTCCCTGCCATTTTTTAATTCCAAAAACTTCTTCAGGAATGGTAATTTCCATATCCTGCTTTACCTTCACCTGGCAAGCCAAACGGGCTCCATGATTCAATTCTTTCTTGGAGAAATGTGGGGTTTCTGTTGGAAGGGCTTCCCCACCCCCTGAAAGAACATGACATTCACATTGTATGCAGGTACCACCACCTCCACATGCCGAAGGAAGAAATATTTTCTGATTTCCCAAAGTGGACAATAATGACCCACCGGAACCTACTTCAATTTTCTTTTCACCGTTAATGGTTATGGTAACTGGTCCTGATGGAGATAGTTTTTCCTTGGTAAACAGTAACAGTGCCACCAATAATAACAATAGTATTAAAAAAGCAACTACCGTTATCAGTATTGTTCCAATTGTACTTGTAGCTAAAATCATTTTTACTCGTTTATTATAGCGTTGTTATAAGAAACCGTATTTTCCTTGGTTTCCTTTATTATCTTCTCTTCCTCTACTTTCTGGGCCGTTTTCTGTTCCACTTCTTTAGGAGCTTCGTCACCACCGGTCAACATTCCGCCAAAACTCATGAATCCAATAGCCATAAGCCCAGTAATTATAAAGGTTATGCCTAAACCTCTAAGTGGAGGTGGAACATTGGAATATCTAATTTTCTCTCGTATTGCCGCAATGGCCAAAATAGCCAAGAACCAACCAATTCCGGAACTAAGTCCATAATTAAAGGCCAGTCCCAAAGATTGTATATCCCTGGACTGCATAAACAATGAGCCTCCCAATATGGCACAGTTAACCGCTATTAATGGTAAAAATATACCTAATGAATTATAAAGTGCCGGAGAAAATTTTTCCACAACAATCTCTACCAATTGCACCATTGTAGCTATGGTGGCTATAAAGAGAATAAATGATAAAAAGCTTAGGTTGTAATCTGCATATTCCGGACCTAACCAAGCTAAGGCTCCATCCCTTAAAAGATACTGATCCAATAACCAGTTTAAAGGTACGGTTACCGCCAAGACAAATATAACAGCTGCTCCAAGACCAACTGCAGTAGTCACTTTTTTAGAAACGGCAAGATAAGAACACATTCCTAAGAACGTGGCAAATACCATATTGTCTATAAATATGGATTTAAAAAATAATTCTACATGCTCTAACATAACATTCTATTCTTATGATGACTACTAGTTTTCTTCAATTAATGCTTTGTTGCGCGAACGCTGTACCCAGATAATGAGTCCAACTACGATCAACGCCATGGGGGACAACAGCATAAAACCGTTGTTTTCATATCCTATTGAGTATAATCCTGTTTTTTCAATGGGATCTCCCAAAACTTTAAATCCAAGCAAGGTACCTGAGCCCAGTAGCTCTCTAAAGAACCCAATTATTACCAATATTAAACCATATCCTGCCGCATTCCCTATACCATCCAAGAAGGACCTCCAAGGACCATTGGCCAAGGCAAAAGCTTCAAAACGTCCCATGATGATACAGTTGGTAATAATTAACCCTACGAAAACAGAAAGTGTTTTGCTCAATTCATAGGCAAAGGCCTTTAACACCTGATCTACCATAATTACAAGGGCAGCTACAACGACCAATTGAACAATAATTCTAATCTTTGAAGGTATAATGTCACGCATTAGGGAAATTACAACGTTCCCCATTCCCATTACGAACAGTACTGAGAAAGCCATTACTATGGATGCCTTTAATTCGGCTGTAATTGCCAAGGCAGAGCATATACCTAGAACCTGAATGGTAATAGGGTTGTTATCCGCCAAGGGATCTAATATTAGATTTGCATCTTTTTTTGAAAGTAGTGCCATGTTTTAATTTTTAGCTCTTATGGTTTCCAAATAGGTTTTATATAGATTTACGCTCTGACGAATCATTGCAGAAACACCATCACCTGTAATAGTGGCTCCTGCCAATGCATCAACTTCATTGTCATCTTTAATTTCGTTGGTAGGATCGTTATTTCCCTTGGCAACAGCAATACCGGCATATTCCGTACCTTTTAAAATGGATTCTCCCGTAAAATCATCCATAAAGTAACGCTGCTTGATATTTGCTCCCAACCCAGGTGTCTCACCCTTATGGTCAAAATACGCACCTTGCACAACCAAATTATCATCCAAGGCAACAAAGCCCCATATAGCATCCCATAGACCTTTACCTCTCATAGGAATGATATAATATTTTGCCCCATCCTTTTCACCAATGAACAATGGCAACTTTCTTGTTTTCCCAGCTTTGGCCTCTGTTTCCTGTTTTTTAAGATCAATAAGGTAAGCTTGATCATTCTTGGTAATCTGATCTCCTTCAATAACCAATTGCTCAACAATATATTTCTGAAATTCACCAGCTACCTTATCGGTAGAAACGAAATTAACACTCCCCTCATCCTCATTTTCGTTTACGCCCATGGCATAAAGAATATTCTGTTGTTTTTCCAACCTTTCGTTCTCCTTGATCTTTTCGCTAAGTGATGAAGCAAAAAATGCCAAGAGAGACCCTACAATAACCACCATTATGGCGGCGAAGATAACCGTGTAACTATTTTTATCTGTATTAACTGCCATGATTATACTGTTTCTGCTTTTAATTCTTGTGTTTTACCTTCGCTATCTTTAGGCAAAATAGTAGCGTTCTTAGCGCGCTTCAATCTTCTATTGATATTTCCCCTTATAACATAATGATCAATTGTTGGTGCAAAAACGTTCATCAACAAAATAGCCAAGAAAACGCCTTCCGGATAAGCGGGATTGAACACCCTTATCAATACTGAAATAAAACCTATAAAGAATCCATAGACCCATTTACCCCTATTGGTCTGGGCACCAGTAACCGGATCGGTCGCCATATACACAATACCAAAGGCCAAACCACCCACGATCAAATGTTGCCAAAAGGCAAAACTCATTAATCCGTAGAATTTACTGGTTTCAGTTATCCAACCGGCATCAACAACACCGTTAAAGATAAGCCCCATCACCAAAGCTCCTGCAACAGCACTCACCATGATTCTCCAACTTGCTATTTTACTAAAAATCAAGAAAAGACCCCCTAACAATATTAGTATCGTAGAAGTTTCCCCAACAGATCCAGGAATAAATCCAAAAAACATATCGGCAACGGAGTAACTCATTTCAGCACCTTTTCCTTGAGCCAAATAACCCAAAATGGTTTCTCCCGAAATAGCATCCGGACCACCGGCCAAATCAACCGCTTGGTGCACCCATACCTTATCTCCACTCATCCAAGTAGGATAGGCAAAGAATAGAAAGGCTCTAATGGTAAGTGCTGGATTCAAAATATTCATCCCGGTACCACCAAAAACTTCCTTACCTATAACCACTCCAAAGACAACGGCTACAGCCAACATCCATAAAGGAGTATCAATAGGTACGATCAAAGGCACCAACATCCCTGTTACCAAATATCCTTCCTCTACCTCATGACCCTTTATTACAGCGAATAAAAATTCAACTGCAAGTCCTACGGCGTAAGAAACGATTACCAAGGGCAAGACAGTCCACGCCCCCATAATGAAGTTCTCCCAAGTTAGGAAGTTTCCAAAAATCGAAGCTTGTCTAATAACACCATTTGCAGCATCTACTGCAGCATAATGTTGATATCCCGCATTGAATATTCCAAAAAGAAGTACTGGCACCAATGCCATGATTACCGTGTTCATTGTCCGTTTTAGATCATCCACAACGCGTACATGGGAACCAGAATGTGTAGTTTCATTGGGAGCATACAAGAAAGTATGGATAGCATTGAATGCCGGGGCCATCTTCTTGCCCTTATATTTCTCCTTTAGGTTATGTAAATTACTTTTTAAGCTCATCTTTTATCCTATTTCTTTATATAATAAATCCAACCCTTCCCTAATGATCTGCTGATGGGGTTGTTTAGAGATGCAAATAAATTCTGTAAGTGAAAAATCCTCCGGAGCCACCTCGTAAAGACCAAGTTGTTCCATTTCATCCAAGTCCTTCACCATACACGCTTTTAGCAACTGTAAAGGATAAATGTCCATTGGAAAAACCTCTTCATATAACCCAGTAACCACAAATGCCCTGTGTTCACCGTTGGTATTGGTGTCCAAATCGTATTTCTTTTTAGGCTGCAACCAGGAAAAGGTCATTGCCCTAGTAGTAGAAACTTTATTAAAAACTGGCTTGTTCCAGCCAAAAAGTTCATAATCATCACCTTCTGGGATAACACTCACCGTATTGTTATAATAACCCAAATATCCGTCAGGTTTTGTTTTGCTACCGGTTAGCACATCTCCGTTGATCACTCTAAAATTCTCCGTATTAACGCCGCTGGCATAAAGAAATGTAGATACTTCAGATCCTATTTTCGTAGTATAATATTTTGGAGCCTTAACACTGGACCCAACCAAGGCTACTACCCTTTCTGGATTATATCTTCCCGTTAGGACCAACTCACCTATAATGACTAAATCCTGTGGTGTAATGGTCCATACCACTTCTCCCTTATTAATTGGATCTATTTTATTAATCTGTGTTCCAACAAGACCAGCCGGATGGGGACCACTTACATTATGGATTTCAACATCTTCCATTTTAGTAAAAATGGACTGTCCACCTTTACCAACCGAAACATGCACCTTACCAGGAGTTAATTTCCCCAGCACAGTCATTGCGGCCTGTATTTCTTTTTCTTTTCCCTTTAGTGCATAATCCAAGTCAGCAGCCATGGGACTAGTAACATAGGCGGATACAAATATCGCCTTTGGAGTAACCTTTGGGTTTGCAATAATGTCATAAGGTCTTTGCTTAATAAAAGGCCAACACCCAGATTTTAAAAGCAAGGCTTTAATATCTTCGGCTTTGGAACTTTTAGGCGACAAAGGCGTATGTGAAACAAACTCTTGGCTTTTGTCCGCCAAAATTTTCAAGGTTAAAATTTTTCTTCTGGCACCTCTTACCACCTCTACCAATTCCCCACTAACCGGGGAAACAAAAAGCATATCTTCCACATTTTTATTATAAAAAAGTGGTTCTCCCGCCTTTACTTCGGCGCCTTGCTTAACTAATAATTTAGGGGTAATTCCGTGAAAATCCTGAAGATTAATCGCATAAACATTACTCAATACAGCTTTGGAAGTAGTCTTTTCCGCCTCACCAATAAGATTAATGTTCAAGCCTTTTTTAATTCGGATGTCTTTAGACATATTTAGTAGACCTTAGGTTATCAAAATTTCGAGCAAATTTACTACTTAATAAAAAGTTTTCATAATTATTACTTAATTATTACTTATAAATTTAGAGATTAGACCATGCTAACCCATTTAGGCTTGCTTTTTGCTTACCTTTACGAGAAAATATTACCAAATGCGATTGAAACTTTATGCGCTTTTACTGCTCCTTTCTGCCCATTTAGCATATGCCCAGGTGCAGTCGGAAATTAACCCTCCTTCCAATATTAAATCTATCATATTTAAAGGTTCCACCGATGACCAATTTCCTGTGGTAAATTTGGGTGACCCCATTTATCTGGAATTTGATGACCTTTTAGCCAATGAACAGGATTACTATTACAAAATAGTACATTGTGATTACGATTGGACACCATCCTCCCTATTAAAATCCCAATTCCTAAACGGCTTGGACAACGAGCGCATAGTGGATTATGAAAATAGTTACTCTACGCTTCAGCCATACTCCAATTACAAGCTTACCATACCAAATGATAATACCCGATTAAAAGTTAGCGGTAATTTCTTACTGGAAATTTACAACAGTTATAATGAGCTTCAATTTTCCCGCAGATTTATTGTATATGAAGATTTGGTAAATGTTGGAGGGGTTGTAAAACGTTCAAGGGATTTTACCTATCTCAATGAAAAACAGGTAGTGCAATTTACCATTAATACCAACCAGATAAAATTGGTAAATCCCAACAAGGAAGTAAAAGTAACCATTATACAAAACTATCAATGGCCGACGGCCATCACCAATATAAGCCCTCAATTTAACATGGGCACAGAATTGGTATATAAATATGACAAGGAAACCAGTTTTTTTGGCGGGAATGAGTATTTTAATTTTGACACAAAGGACTTAAGGGCCCCCAGTTCCTCCATCTCCCGTATAGAACTGGCAGAGCTCTACAACCATTATCTATTTACCGATTACTATAGGTATGACCGACCCTACACCTATTACCCCGACGTAAACGGGGATTTTGTAATCAGAACACTGCAGGGAGACGACAGCTCCAGGGAAGCCGAATACAGCTATGTACACTTTACACTTCCCTACACCGATAAAATTGGCCTGAACGATGTGTTTATCTTCGGAAAATACAACAATTACACATTGGACGAGGAAAACAAAATGACCTACAACGAGAATACCGGCAATATGGAAGCGGTTATTAAAATGAAACAAGGATTTTACAATTACAAATATGTAATGAAAAACGATAAAGGTGTTATTGACATGAACACTATTTCTGGCAATTTCCATTTTACCGAAAACAGTTACTTGATCCTGGTATATTATCGCAATTTTGGTGATATTTATGACAGCATTATTGGAGTAGGCTCTGCAAATTCCAGTACCATTACCAATTAACCTTTGTCTTCAATAAGATTCTTTAAATTTATCATTTTCCTGTTTGGCCTTAAGTCATCTACAGATATAGAGGTCTGAAAAAACGATAGCGGCAACAAATTAAATGGATAAAAAAAAGAGGTTCAAAAGAATATATTAACATTTGCTTAAACGTGTAAACAAAAAGTCTTATTATATTGCGCCATCATATTAACGGGAAATTCAAAGCAATCCCTAACCAAAATTTAAAATGTGCAGTAGCCTTTACCGAACTTGGAACCAAGTCATTTTTATCCTTCTTCTTTTTTTAAGCCTAACTTCCCTAGCTCAAGAAACAAAACTTGACGGTCTTTTAAATGACTACCACAACCACCCCGAATATGTTCTTGTTGCGGCCCACCGGGCAACCAATCCCAATTACCCTGAGAATTCCTTGGCCGCCATCGCGGAAAGCATTCGCATAGGGGTAGATATCGTAGAAATAGATATTAGAAAAAGTAAGGACGGAGCACTTGTAATTATGCACGATAAAACTATTGACAGAACCACAAATGGTAGTGGGAAAGTAGATGATTTTAGCCTTGATGAGCTAAAGGATTTCCGTCTTAAGTTTGGCAGTGAAATTACAAAGGAGCAAATTCCAACCTTTGAAGAAGTACTTCAGCTAACTAAGGGAAAAATAATTCTAGATGTAGATTTTAAATTGGAAGATGAGGCTTCCGTTAAAGAAACCTTTGCCCTGATCGAAAAATACGGCATGGAGGACCAGATATTATTTTTCCTTTATGACTATCCCGAAACTACACAATATCAGAAATTGAACAAAGACATAAAAATAATGCCTAGGGCCTATTCCAGAAAGGACATTAGGGCCATTAAGAAATTAGAGGATATTTCCATTATTCATATTGATGAAAGCTATTACAAAAAAGGAACCATGCGCAGGACTATAAAATCCGGATATAGGGTATGGATCAATGCTTTGGGCAAGTATGATGAGATGGAGCGACAAAAGAAAGATTCAGGTTTTGATGCATTATTGACTCGAAAATACGTCAACGTAATTCAAACCGATTTACCCGAAGAACTTCTAAACTACCTTAGGGCCAGAAACTTACATCGTTAACCTTTTTAGCATTACCGATTTGGATGTGGGAATGACATAATTAGAAAAAGATTTCATATTCCCCTTTCCCATATTCCACTCCTCCTTTGATAATAAGCTTATGGTTTAGGTCGTCATAATTCCAGAACACGCCTTTTTCAATTGGACGCCCATCCAAAGTGATGGATTCCGGAACACTATTGGAATGGATTCTTAAGATATGGGGTATTTTAGTTCCATCCAGGGAAAGGTTTAATTTATTTGCTAAAGTTGAATAAGAAATCTTGGTTTCCCCTTCGGTATCCGTATGATGAAAAACAAAATTATTATCGCCTTTGGGATATATTAAAATAGTGGTGAATCCCTCTGAATCCAAGTCTCCCAAACCAGTATAATCTCGCTTTACATCCATTGGCACTATGGCACCCTCCTTTATATAAACAGGAAATTCATCCATTGGAAATTCCCATTCATTATCCGTTCCTCCTTCAAGAAGATCTTTATCATTAAAAAAGTACCTCCACTGTCCCTTTGGCAACCTAATGTTTCTTTCTTTCGAATCCCTATATATTGGAGCAACCAAAAAATCCTCCCCGAACATATAGTGATATTTCCCCTCTTTTAAGGGTGTCTGCAACCTTGTACCCCCATCATGGGCAGTAACTACATAATGGTACATATAAGGCACCAATTCCGTATGTAACCAAGAGAACTTTCGTATCACCTGCAGTTCCTCTTCCGTTCTCTTCCATAGCCGCCTTTCTCCATGTCCACCATTCATGAACAGACCGCAAAAGGTGGAGAATTGCGTCCATCGCATATAAAGTCTTGGAGGAATTGTTTTTCCGGAAAATCCGGCCACGTCAGACCCCACCATATTATATCCCAGCTCGGCACTTTTTAGGATACTTTTTATGGCCGACTCATAACCTTGTATTCCTTCCAAAGCTATATCCACCTTTTCGTCCCCACTTTCCAAAATCATTTGATCCGTCACCCATTCGTGCTTTTGATCACCTACCCAATTTACGGGGGATGCATCAATAGGTGAAAAGCCTTCAGGATGAAATCCACGGTCTATAGATCTGGACAGGGTAACGAACTCAGGGTTTTGGGTAAGCCCATGCCGGTATTCATCCCTGTAATAATGATCCATATAGGTTCTAGTGGTCATTATTCCTTTGGATGTCCGCTTGTAGAATATGGGCATTGGTCCCAATTGGCTCCAAAATAGGGTTGCAGTGCCATCCAACTTCCATCCATCAATACCCAAATCAAAAACATTCTGTTGCAATCCCCGCCACCAGTTCATGGCATCTGCATTGGTATAATCTATAAAACTGCCTTCACCCTTCCACCATTTATTGGGATTCTTGGATTTGACCAAAAAACCCTTATCCTTTGCCTCAGCATACCAATCCTTGGAATCTTTAATCTGGGTGTCTTTACTAAAACTATTTACCATAGAGGTCATCCATAAGACTACCCTATAATTATTGTCCTGAAGCTTTTTAAACCATTGAATGGGTTTTTTATAAAGAACCGTGTCAATTTCAAAGTCGTTATATCGCAAAGACCAAGGACTATCCAAAATAATGGTTCTCACTGGGATATCGTTTTCCTTATACCCCATTAATAGCTCATCCACATAATCTGAAGTATTTACATCGTCTTCCCAAAGCCAACATTCCAAAGCCCATGCAGGGGTCAAAGGCGGATTTCCATGTCGCTGTCCGTTGAAAGGCATTCCCCACACAGGCAAAACCCAATAAAAATAGGAGACCAAACCTAAAATAAGTAATACCAAAACCCCTATTTTCAGTACTTTCCTTTTCAAGTATTAATTTTTAATTTTCTGAAGAATCTAAAATATATGGTCAAAAGCGAATAGACCATAAAAACAGTGCCAATGGTCAACAGCAAGGAACTGTATTCCGCGAACACTTTACTGTAGCCCTTAACCGCATTGCCCCGAACCATATAATACAAGCCCAAAGCAACTAAAAACAAGGCACTGACCAATCCGGTCAAGGCCATTCTTTTATGCATAGGAATAAAATGCTCCCTCCTGAAATTCCATAGCAATTGGAATAAAACCAACCAAATGGCCCAGGATAAAACCTGATAGAAATTAAGCGTCCTAAAATAATTGACCAGGGTAATAAAGGGCTGGAACAACAGATTATCCTCACTATAGAAAGGTCGATCCTGGTACATGAGAACCTTTACCCTGCTTTGATCTCTATTTCTTATTATCTCCAAAATAGATTTTTCCTTTTCGTCCGGATTCATTTGATGCCAGTTGGGAATTTGAAACGCATTCCAAATACCACAGGCCCTCCCGTAACCATGAAAATCCAGTCCACCGATCATAAGGAGTTTGTTTTCTTCACAGAACTTTTTTAAATCTTTAAATTTGGTTCGATCATAATATAATTCCTTGCCTACATTTTCTATTTCAAAGCCGTCAGCCCCAAGGTCTTTATAAAACTCTTTATCATTCCCCTTACCATCAAACCAATGATTAATTATGACCGCACCCCCATAGTTATGCACCAAATCCACTATAAGGGAGTCCGATTTGCCCTTGGTCTCAAATTTACAGTTCAGTCCCAGCAAACTCATATGATTGGAACCCGAATGTTCTTGACCTACCATTATCAAAGGATCCAAAGGAAATTGTCCATCCTTTTGCCTTGAGGAAAAGTCCAGTGTTTTTTTATGATTGGCATGATCGGTTATAAAAAATGCATCGAATCCATTTCTTTTATGCCATTCCCACATTTTGTCCTGTGAAATTAATCCGTCATGACTAAACTCGGTATGGGCATGGGTTGTAACCAATATCTCATCCGAAGTATTATTAACAATAGTATTATTAGGTAGCGGAAGGAAAAGGATAACTACAAAAACAGAAAAGTAAATACCGATAAGCAAGGGTAGGTTTCCCAAAAATCTTAGCACTTTTTGCCTTCTAAGGGCGCCAGCGGGAACTTTAAAAACTTTAATTAGACTCAGGCTTATGTAAAAAACCATTATCCACAGTAAAGTTATAGGCAATTCCTGCAAGGGATAAATGGAGCGATTGAAATAAAGTAACAACCCCAAAACAGGTTCAAAAAGAATTCGCCAAGTCTGTATGTGGATACCGTAACTTGTTAAGGAATCCAAAGTAAGCGCATCAATAACATGTATATCCAAATGAAAAAAAAGCGCCAGAATAGCAATAATAATTAACGGAATTGCAACAAACGACTTTTTCAACATTTTATGAATATCAATTACCAATAGGCTTCAATATAGTCTACTTTTCCATATAGTAACAAAAATACATCCCAGAAAGCATGGTCAACAACACCAAGTACTGCTATCAATGAATTGAATTGTATTCATTTTTATAATTGAATTGAGAAATATATTCTTTGATTAGACTTCGTTGTGCTTCCGTAAATCTCTGGAGTGGCTCGGCATTATGATCTTCACAAATTTTCATGGCCAATAAAGCCGCCTTGGTTCCTTTGATGTGCCTGGAAGAATATTCCCCAACCTCATATATTGTTTTATGAATCTTTAGCACTTGTTCACGAAGAGACTTTATTTTCTCCAAATCTTTATCTACCGCTGCATTGTATAAATCCACAAACAGTTTCGGGAAAAAATTAGCTCCACCGGCTACCGCACCATGTCCTCCATTCATAATTGTTTCCGGCAAAAACAATTCGGTTCCAGCAATTACTGAAAATAGTGGGTCAGCTTTAAATTCTTCGATCAACATATACAAATAAGTGAGATCACCAGAACTATCCTTAATACCAATTGCCCCTAACTCCTTTGCCCTTCTTACCACTTCTATGGATAAGTGAAGTTTGGTACAGCTAGGCATGTTATATAACATAAAAGGCAATGGCAATAGCGGCAATAAACTTTCAAGATAATCGCCCATTTCTTCTTGAGAAATTGGAAAATAGTATGGTGGAGCAACAACCAAGGCATCTGCCCCAACTTCTTTGGCATGGTTGGCGATTTCCATAGTACCATCAAAAGAGGTATCTGTAATCCCTACCAAAACTGGAACCTTTTTATTGACAATTCTACAAGTTTCCGTTATAAGTTGTTTCCTAACCTCATAACTTAAACTAGGCCCTTCCCCTGTTGTCCCCAAAACAAATATTCCATGAACACCACCATCCACTAGGTGATTTACCAATTTATTTAGTCCGGACAAATCCAGCTCCTTATTCTCCAGTAATGGAGTAATCATCGGAGGTATTATTCCTTTCACAGGTAATTTCATCATTTTATATTTAATGGATTAAATAATGGTAATACCTATCCGACTGACAAACTATCGTAGTTCTTGTATTCATAGTGGTGGTTTTTTAGGTTTTTCATGAATCTATTTTGCAAGCAATAATTCCTATATTTTAACAACTAGGCCTACTGATTCAAATATTATGATACACGAATTGTTGTTCTAACAAATTAAATCCAATTTAATAACCCTCGCCACTACAATATTGTTTTAATTACATTATATTTTAACCTTATTTCTGAATAATTTAATTATATTAGTCGAATATTGTCAATATATCAACTTATGGAATTTATCTTTGAAAAAATATTTGTACCAAATAAACATTCATTTATATCAAGAAAATTACCTCTGGCATCAAATGCGAAAATACATTCCCACAAAAATTTTGAATTAAATTTTATCACTGCGGGATCGGGCAGAAGAATTGTTGGGGACAACATCTCTGGATTTGAAAAAGGTGACCTAGTTTTATTGGGCCCTAATCTACCCCACTGTTGGGAAGCCTTGGATTTTGAAAGAGACAATGACCCATTTTGTATTGTTACACACTTTTCCGAAGACATCATAAACTCCGATTTTTTTAGAATGCCCGAATTGGAACAGGTGGTGGATTTGTTAAAACAATCAAGTACTGGACTTCGTTTTAAGCTTGAAAATGACAGCCACATTAGGCACAGCCTGGAGAAAATGACCCAATTACAAGGATTGGAATACTATATTGAAATGCTTAAAATATTTAATTTTCTGCTACAAATAGATGAAAGGGAAAATCTATCCAATCCGAATAACAGCTCAGCCGTTTTCTCCAAGAATCTGGATAAAATAAATAAGGTCTACGAATATGTCTTTCAAAATATTCAGGAAGGTGTTAAACTGGAAGAGGCCGCTTCTGTGCTGAATATGGCACCCAGTTCATTTTGCAGATATTTTAAGAAGAAAACCAATCTCACCTTTATGGAATACGTAAAAAGCGTTAGGGTAGGTATTGCGGCAAAATTACTGGCAGAAACCGATAAGCAAATAACACAGATTTGCTTTGAAAGCGGGTATAATAATCTAGCCAATTTCAACCACTACTTTAAACATATTATGGGCAAAACACCATCAGATTATAGAAAAACATTTAGGTAATTTAACAAAGAACTCCTTTTTGTTTATTAATGATTATATCTAATCCGGAGCGTGCTAAACCTTACCATGGCGAGCGCTAATTTATTTTATCATTTTTGAGTGATAAGCCAAAACAATCAATTAACTCCCTTTCTAATAGAAGCCCTTCCCAATACATTTACAACAAATCCGAAGAGCACTACCACAAAGGAAATCAAACTTATAGGAGGTAAACCGCCCTGCCATTTAGAAGGCGTAGACCAAGTGGAATAACCCATAAAAAAAAGATGTATTCCCAGCAGAAATAGCAGCCCCAATAAGAATTTTTTGGAGGTGATAATCTCTATAAGCATCTCCTTGCCCTTGGATCGGTTATTAAAACACCAGTGGTAAATCCCCAATATCATAAAACTGGCCATTCCGGAGAGCAAACTAAAATTCCCTATTATGGACAAACTATCATCTTCTGCAAAAAACTTTGGATAATATTGAGGATTGAAAATCAAAAAACTAAGGAGCACATGAAATATGGTCAAGAGCAGACCAGAAATACCCAATATCTTTCTGCTTTCCAATCCTAAATTTAGATAAGGCATTCCCAAATTGGCTAGGGGCCTAATGGAAAAACTAAAGGCAAGCAATACGATTGCTGCCAATGACACTCCCTTGTTCAAAATAAATATTGGTAAATCTTTCCATGCAACCGTACCCACCACATTATACCTTAAGATCGCATAGCCCATAGAAATACCAAAAATGGTCCATATTATCTTTATGTATTTTCTTTGTTCACTCTTAATCATAAAAACTAATTCTCAATTTAATTCATGGGAAATCTATCCCTATCACCCAAGTCACCATGAACATTTATAGCTATCAATGCCAAAATGGCGATTGCCAAAAGTACAACGATCAAATAGACAAGCCATTTTTTAAGGTCTATCTTATCTATTTCACCAAATGAAAATTGTAAACTCTTGGATCTGAGCAAAACGAAAATCAATATAATGTTCAGCACATAAAGATGATGGTTAAGGTGCATTTCTGCCCCAAAAATTCCTGTCACGGCATAGCTCATAAAGACGTATGCAATGAGCATGGTAAAAAAGGTAACCAAAACATCCTTTTGTGAGAATTCTTCTTTTTTGAATTTCCAAAAGATGGTAACAACCATTGCCAACAAGACCAATAATACCATCAAGGTACTTGTAGAGGCAATGGATTCTATATTCGGCAAACTCTCCAGACGTCTAGCGATATGACCATAAGTCAATGATTCCCTGTAAACGATTAATGGTATAAAGAGTACTACAATCAACAAGGCAGACCAATTTTCCCATTTTCTAGCTCTAGGAATTTCTTTAGGCCATTTGGAACTAAATACACCATAAGCCATTCCAGATCCACCGAAAAATCCGATACTGTATTCCATTACGTTCCACATATTAAATGGTATTTCCCATGTATTTCCCAGTACCTGTAAAAAATTACCAAAGCTAAAACCAATACCTCCACCCAACATAGAGAATAAGGCTACCCTGATAGCAGAATTCCTATTTTCCTTGGCCATATACCACAACATGGCCAGCCCCGCTCCAAAACACAGGGCCCAAGCCTCTGATCGTGGAGGTGTCATTTTGAAGCCAATCTGCTCCACCAAAAAATAATAGCTTACAAGTCCGCCAGCCACCATAAGGGAAAGCAAGTGCCCCCACTTAACCCTATTGCCTTCTGTGGAATCCAGCGTTAAACCTACTAATCCACCCCCCAATAATCCAAATAGTCCGCCTATAACAAAGAGCATCCCAAGTCCGTAATAGGCGTTAATAAAGTTATCGGCAAAACCATAACCAACTACCACTCCATAACTGATCATACCGCCTGCTCCCCAACCCACAGCCGATGCAAAAGCAATTAGCATCATCTTATTATACCAATCCTTTCGCCCCGAAACAAGTACTAAGGCCAGGCCACCTATTGCCCCTGCCCAGGCTGCGCCTTGTTCATGTCCAAACTGACCCCGTATAGCCCAGGCTGTGGCAAGTGCCATCCCAACGATCAATATTGGTAATCCTATTTTTTTTGTTCCCATAACTTTGTCCAAGATTATTTTCTTCTTTTTATTTCAACGGTTTCAATTTCATCGCCGTTAATGTCCGTCACATACAAATAGGCGTTTTTCTTATTGATCTGAACATTGACAAAATGTTCTATTTTACTGGATTTCTTAGTTTCTGGCAAGGTAAGCTCAATGTCATACAATGGAGCTCCTGCACCGGCAGAGGTTATATAATGAACGCCATTTTTAGTGGCACGGTGATAATGGTGATCATGACCGTTCAAGAACACTTGTACCTTATGTCTTTCAAAAATATCGCCCCAAAATTTACGGGTTTGCTCGGCTTCCGCCTTTCTGTTTTTCATCGCACTATACAATGGCTTATGCTGGAAAATAAATACAAAACCCGCTTCCTTATTTAATTCCAAAACGTTTTCCAACCATTTTTTCTGGGTGTTAAAATACTCCGAAAAGGCACTTTGCCAGAAAGCCTCGCTATTTTTTTCGGAGATAAAATCCGGTTCGGAAATTTGTTTGCCCTCACTATCCAAAACAATAAAAAGAGCATCTCCTACAGCGAAATAGTAGTATTTTTCATTGTTGGGCAAATCGAACAAATCGTAATAATAGGGAGAATCCTTTTCGTGGTTGCCCAAAACGGGATAATAAGGGGTATTTCTCATTAGCTCCTTGTTAACTCCAAAAAAAGCTTCCCAATCGCTTATAGATCGCCCATTGGCCACCAAATCTCCTGAATTGATGATAAACCTTGGATTCGTCTCCATAATTTTGGCCACTATTTTTGCATGCACATCGTGCCTATTCCTAGAATCCCCGGTAACGGCAAAATTAAAGGGCATTATTTCATCAGGATAGGTGGTCAATGTTCCCTTACCTTCATCTGAACCATCATTAAGTACATCATATTGATATTCTGTATTAGGTTCCAAATCTCCCAAATGTATTTTATGGTGTTTATACTCCGCTATAGTTTTAACGTTGCCATCCTTATCTGTAATTGTTGGCGCACTTTCCAAGGTAGACCAGCATATGGTGGCATCCTTGGCACCCATTTGCTGAATATATGGCCCAAAGGCTATTTTATCCTTTTCTTGAGCAACACCAATGACACTGATAAATAAGAGAGATAAGAACAATACTTTCTGCATGATTTTAAAATTTATAGTTCGGAACAAATAATCCGACATTAGAAAAAAAATTAATAACTGGTATTAATCCCTAGCCAAAAAGGCGGGATTGCATAGACTTTAACATTGCAATGAGCCTTCGGCTTTTGAAATATAGGTCTGTCGAATAAAAGGAGGCAGCCCTTGCGGAATGCCTCCTTTAAAATAGTTGCTAAACTAACTCAAATAATTACGGTTAATACGGCTCTCCAGTACCCTGCAACAACCACATTTTGGACCAAGCACTATTATTACTGGCATCGTCTCCCTTAAAGGCAGTAGTCTCCAATTTCTGAATGGCCGCCTCTGCATTTTGTGTATTGTTGTCTATTTCATCTATATGGTAGTAGAAACGCAAGGGCAAGGCTGCACGTTTGGCTGCGGGACCTGCCTGTAAATCTGGCAAGCCTGTCCTTCGATAGTCGAACCAGGACTGGGTGGCAGAGGTCCAACTTGCTATCCATTTTTGTTCCATAATATCTTCCAATCCCCCATAGGCAGCTCCACCTATATAACTGGAATAGGCATCTTCCAAGCCCCATGCTTTCAGGGACTGTTTAACACCTTCATTATAGTGGGCTTCCGCTCCACCAGAAGCCCAACCTTTTAATGCCGCTTCCGCCAAAATAAAATGTACCTCTGCCGCCGAGATCAAGCGGGATTTAAGCAATGGCCCAGTAACTTCTTTGTAAATATCATTCAATTGGGAAACATGGGGATTATAAGACCCTTGACTCAATTCTTTCTTTAAGTTATAGGCTAGTGCCAAAGGTAAAGCAGTAGGAAGTCCAACATATTCCTTATCAAAATTTACAGGCTCTCCAACTATTTCTAAATGATCATCTACCAATTTCTGGCCTACATATCGTTCTCCATTACGAATGTCATCGGTATCCTCTGCCTCACCAACAGCCAAAACCAACGGCATACCAATTTTATTTGCCCAAACCCCCAATCTGGGATCATCCAGTTCCTGTAATGCTTCCACTAAGGTAGCCGCCATTTTTATTCTAAAATACGCACCTTGTGGATCTACATCAAATTTGGTATTGGTAGGCCAGGAGTCGCTGGTACTAGTTCCAACGTAATCCACATTGGCATCGTCCGAAGCATCCAATATAAGGGGATACTGTCCGGGATTGGAAGATATTCTTCTTATCCCTTCTTCGGCCAAGCCTGGTTCTTTGGAAGATATACGCATATAATACCTCAGTGCCAAAGAATTGGCAAATTTGCGCCACTTTGAAACAGTACCACCATAAAGTACATCCTGATTTTGTTGAATGCTAAAATATTCACTCTGGTTTTTGGACAAAAGGGTATTGGCACGTGCCAAATCAGTAAAAATACCCAAATAGATATCTTTTTGATCGTCAAAAGTAGCATCAAAAAACTCAGCTCCCTCGTCCCCCCTTAAGGCTTGGGAATAGGGCGCATCTCCCCACAAATCCGTTATCATTCCAAATAAATAGGCTTTCATTACCAAACCTACTCCTATATGGAATTCCAAATTATCGGCTTCCGCCTTTTCAATCAAGGTTTTGTTGTTGGTCAATAGTCTGTAATAGCCACTCCAACTATGGGAATCATTGCTCCAGTCGTAAGCATTATGTCCGCCAGACCAACCGTCTTTTTGGGTATGCTGCATAACACCGGCCATTTCACCAAATCCCAATCCAACCACATTCTTAGCGGTTCCCGAAATTACGGTGCCCACCAATAGGTTGGGGTCCACATTATCCGACCCAATTTGGTTTGGGTTTTCATTTAAATCCTCTAGACCGTGGCAGGAAACCAATACGATGAGTCCCAAAACCAATATGGCCAATTTACTTTTTATTTGATACATCATGATCTTAGTTTTTTTTATTAAAATGTTATACCAATTTTAAAACCTACCGGGATTACCCATGGATCTACATTGTATCGCTCAATACCCTGTTTAAACTGCGTTCCCCTTTTATCTGTTCCAGATTCTGCTTGAAATGCCCTTTCCGGATCTACTCCAAAGGAAGAATCCTTGGTCCATAACATGATATTCCTACTATAAACGGATACACTAATATTGTCCAATCCTGTGATGGCTAGCAATTTGTTCGGTAGACTATAACTTAAGGACACTTCTCTTAATTTAATATAATCGGCATCGAACATATGCGGCGTTCCAAAATCCCATGGATTCGCCACAGAAAAGGGAAGAAAGGTAGTACCAACGTCTCCTAGGTTTTCACTTTCCAATATAAAGTTACCATTTTCATCATGGGTTCCTCTTACACCTGGGCTAAAAACTCCGTCATAAACCACATTTCCACTAAAGGTCTCGGGCAAACCGCCATTCCCTGGTGTACCACCAACGGACAAGAAATTCTCTCCATAAATCAATTCATCGGCTCGATCCAATACCCATTGTTTCAATTCCGGGCCTGCCTGGGCTATTCCTGGGTTGACCAAATTATCCAACAATTGTTGACCGTAACCATCTTCTACCATATACCTTGAGGTTTGTGACATATACTGTCCTCCTGAACGCCAATCGAAAGTCATGCTAAAGGTAAAGTTCTTAAAGGAGAGGCTGGATTGGAGTCCCATTACAAAATCAGGATTATAGTTCCCAACCTTAACACGTTCCTCCTCCGGTAACCATTCAGAATCTTCTGCCTGGCCAATAAGTGGATATCCAAAATAAGGTGAATTGGGATCGGTTACCCTTTTAATCCTAGGGGAATACAGATTCCCTACAAGTCCGTCTTCGCCGGTAGTTGGATCCGCAATATAAGCTCTGGAAACACTCTTGTTCTCACTCCACAATTCAATATAATCGACTCCTGGGGCCAAGGCCACTACTTTGGATTCATTGGTGGTATAATTTAAATTTAAATCCCAATTCCAATTTTCAGTTCTTATTGGCGTTATACCCAAAGACAATTCATATCCTTTACTCTCCAAGACTCCGGCATTAATACTGACACTACCATACCCAGAGGATCCAGGAATTGGAATACTGGGAACAATTTGATTCTTATTTTCAACCGTGTAGTAAGTGCCTTCAAATCGAAACCTGTTATTAAACATGGTCAAGTCAAGCCCCAATTCCTTGGAGGTAGCCTCTTCAGGCTCCAAGGTGGGCGTACTTAAACTTCCTGGAGCCGTATATAACACCGCATTCTCCCATTGTCCCGCATTACTGTAATATGCGCCTAATTGATATGGGCTGGTATCGTTACCAACTCTGGCCCAACCTCCCCTAAGTTTAAAAAGATCCACTTTGGGAATATCCACAACCTCGCTCAACAAAAAGCTAAGGGAAGCCGAAGGATAAAAATACGAGCGATTATCTATTGGTAAAGTACTGGACCAATCGTTCCTAGCCGTAACATCCAAATACAACATGTCCATAAAACCAAAGTTACCAAGTGCGTAGACACTGTTTATTCCTCTTTCACTGCTAAAACTGGAATAATTTAATGAGGTTGGAGCAATGTTGGAAACCGTAAACAGGTCCGGTACCACTAGTCCAACACGTGATGCGGCCGAATTGTTCAGTCCCGTATTCTTCTGGTACATCAAGTTTCCACCACCAGAGATACTAAAATCAAAATCACCCAAATCCTTTGTAAAAGTGGCCAATAGATCCACGTTGGTCTCCACGCCATCGGTCTTGGAAATACCATAGGTGCCATTGTTGGATTCCCCACTGTAACCGGGTGACATTTTTGTTTCTTGTGTCTGGTTGTAACTATTTAAGTTATAACTACTCCTTAATTTAAATGATGGAGAAATATTCCAATCCAAGACCATATTACCATAAATTCTATATCTGGAATAACTATTGTTTATCCCGTAAGCCAAAAAGTAAGGGTTGTTATAACCAGGAGCCAAAGTAAGTACATCCGTTCCTGGAAGGTCAAATTCCCTTAAAAGACCTAAATCAATATTGGCTGGGGTAGAATACGCCCACTGTAATGGATTGGCGCCCCTATTGGAGGCCGGCCTATTATCGGCATAGCTATGGACAACATTCACATTGGTGCTCAATATCAACTTTTCGTTCATGCTTGATGAGGCAGATAGGGAAAAACTATTTCTATTTACGTCGGAGTTCGGAATGAGACCAGTATTTTGCATATTGGTCACCCCCATCCTGTAATTCATTAGCTGAGTACTATTGGTTACTTCAAGACTATTCGTTGTTGTAATTCCCGTTTGCACAAAATTCCTAACGTTGTTAGGGTAAGATTTCAATTCGGTAGGAATCGGAACCCCGTTGGCATCCAAGGGGGCATTCCACTGTACCGCAAAATATCCACGATCCAATTCTGGACCACCATTACCACCAGATAATTGGACATCAGGAAGTAAGAAACTACCTCCTTGGGATTCTGGAGAAAATGAAAACAGTCCAGAGGCAAACCTTGTTTGCTGTTCCAAGAATTTATAAGGAACATCAAAAACCGTATTGGTAGTAAAAGAAACTTTCATTTTTTCCTTATCCTTCGCCTTTTTAGTGGTAATCAATACCACCCCATTACCAGCACGGGAACCATATAAAGCAGCTGCACTAGGTCCTTTCAAAATACTTACATCCTCAATGCTATTGGGATCTAAATCCGATACGGCATTACCATAATCCACCCGGTTATCTCTACCAAATCCACCAATATTGTTAAGTGAATTTGATATCGGTACCCCGTCTATCACAAATAATGGTTGATTATCCGAACTTAAGGAAATGGCCCCACGAATTACCATACTTACCGAAGAACCTGTACCTCCAGTAGAGTTTAAGGTTACACCTGCTACCTTACCCGAAAGTGAATTTAACACATTCTCCTGGGCAACCCTCGTCAATTCTTCCCCTGCAACATTTTCTACCGAATAGCCCAGAGACTTATCCTCTCTTTTGATACCCAAAGCAGTTACAACTACCTCATCCAAAGCCTGAGCCCCAGGAGCCAAAGCAAGATCGATAGAAGTTCTTCCATTGACCGCTACTTCCTGAGTTTCAAAACCTATGTAAGAATACACCAGCACCCCATTTCCATTAGGGACCTTAATACTGTAATTTCCATCAAAATCGGATGATACCCCTTGGGTGGTCCCTTTAAGAACTATACTTACCCCAGGCAGAGGCATACCATCCTCGGAGGACGTTAAGTTACCCGATACCGTATGCTGTGTAGATTGGGCAGCTATAGAAGTGCTGCAGAAAGTCAACAACACCAAGAACATTTGCCCAAACATCCGTATATTATTTTTTAAATGTGTGTTCATAGAATTATTTTAGTTAATTATTTTTTTGATTGAATATCCACATAACAAGTTATTGCACGGCTTCAAAAGTAATTACAAGAGCGTGGGTATTAAGTGGCGCATAATCGGGAGAGGCAGATATAAACATGATCGCCTTCATTGTATTATCCTTAACTTCCTTAATAATCACCCTTCGCTCATAATCTATCATTCCGAAAAACATGTCCCCTGAAAATTCCAATGTACTTACCCCACTATAGATCATAGCTCCTCCTGGGCCATATACAGATGATACGGTAAGATCCGTACTTTCATTATAAGTAAAAGTTGAATTTGGCTCTGGGGTAAAAAATCCCGTGCATAAACCAAAATCTTGGTCGGAACTTGGGTTTTTTATTCCAGCGCCACCAGTAGTCAAAAATTGATATACCAGGCCACTAAATGCAGCCCCATCCTTTAAATCCATGGAATAACTCCCATCAAAATGAAAAGTGTATTCATCCTGGTAAACTTCACCCAATCCTAAACCAACTCCCAAAATACCCGCCGGAAGTGGGTTTGGAGCCGCATCATAAGGCGTTAGACCTGCATCCGCATTGGCAAAATAATCACCATCCGAATGTCCGCTAGACATTCTCCAGGTTTTCCCTTCGGTAGCAGTTGGCCCTCCCGTAAGTAATATATAAGGCGTAAGATCTATCGCCAATTTAATTTCCTTGCTTACAGAACTTCCATCTGCAGCAGTTGCTGTCAACTTCGCGGTGTAATATCCTCCTTCTGCGAAGACATGTACCGGGTTCTTTTCTGTACTTGTGTTTCCATCACCAAAATCCCACGCCCATGAAGTAGCGTTATTGGTTAACCCTTGGAAGGCTACTTTCTTTCCCACAGTACTCTGAAAAATATCAGCGGAAAGAGGAATAATTTCTGAACTGTTACTATCATCTGAACTACAAGAAGACAGGGATAGCATCATTGAAAATAAAACTCCATATAGCAGTATTAGATTTTTTTTAGTCATAAATAATAGTTTTAAGTTAGTTTTTATGTATCCAAAGATCAAATCTTAAGAATTACCTTAATCTTGTTCCCAACTTGATAACCCCCAGTTAACGATATGTTAATATTAGGACCGTTTGATTACACTCTTACCAAAAATATATTTAAATTTTTCAATACAATTCAGATATATTATTAAATATGCATTAAATATTAACTCTCGATTTAATAAATTAAATATATTTTTGTGAAATAAGTCAATATTCTTATTATGTTTTATGCATGCATAATAAGAGCATTTTTAACATTTAAATGTGAAGATTTATGAAAAAAAATTCCTACCCCGTATGTAAGGCAAGTTTAATTTTTTTACTCATTCCATTTTTCTTTCTATTTTCCTTTAATCTCCAATCCCAACAACTAAAGGTGGGTGCGGCCAAACGCATAATTACCCCCGACCCTTTAATTTCGGTTTCTGGTGGTATAGGAACTCCAAAGACCGCTACGGAAAAAAAAGGAGAACTATATGTTAGGGCCATGGTGTTGGAAAAGGGCGAAGAAAAAATAGCCATTGTTAATATCGATAACCTCGGATGGCCGGCAGCTCTTGGTAATAAAGCCCGAAAACTGATCAAGAACATTCCATTCAACAATATTTTAATAGGAGCCACCCATACCCATAGTGCACCTGATGCATATGCTTTCCCGGATGAAAAAGGAAATTTTGCAGCCGATTTAAAATACCTTGATTGGTGCGTAATCCAAATAGCGGATGCCGTGAATGAAGCTTCAAAAAATTTAGAACCTGCCAAACTAAAAATTGCGGTGGGAGAAGCCAAAGGAAAAATAGCCTACAATTACTACGCCCCGGAATTGTACGATCCAAGATGCGGGATAATCCAAGCCTTGGGAACCAAAGGAAAAAATAAGGACCTGCCCATTGTTACTTTGGTAAACTATGCAATACACCCAGAGGTAATAGGCAGCGATCGAGGAATCTTAAGTCCGGATCTTATAGGACCATTATGTGATAGAATTGAGACCAAGGTTGGCGGGATGGCGCTTTTTATGAATAGTGCCCAAGGTGGAATGGTGACAGCGGACAATAGGTTGGACAACAAGGCTGAAGCCAATGATTGGGAAGAATGCAAGCGTATTGGCAACCTTTTAGCTGATGAAGCCCTTAGAATCTTATCAACAGCTGACATCCAAGAAAATCCTGAACTATATTGCACCTCCAAACAGGCCGAATTCCCTATAGATTCGGAAATGATGCGATATATCATAAATAATTCGCCTTTAAAAATGGGCGACTCGGACAGTGTCGTGAGTACAACCCTGAACCTTGTGAATATTGGATCGGCCCAAATTCTTACGATTCCAGGAGAAGCCCTACCCAACATAGGTTACTATTTAAAAAGAAATATGCCCACGGAACATCCCTTCCTTTTTGGTTTGACCAACGATGCCTTTGGGTATATATTGACAAAGGAAGATTTTAATAGTTTTAAAAAATATCAGTATGTAAGCAGAACAAGCCTAGGGGAAAAAACAGGAGAAATCCTCATCAATAATCTATTGAACCTAATCAATAACAGTCCAAAACCTAAAAAGTAAAATAATTGCTAACTTAACAAAATTTCTTCATGAAAAAATTGCTTTCTTTTTTCTTAGGAATGTCCTTATTATTTATATCCTCCTGCAAGGACAATTCAAAAAAGTTGGTGGAAAACGTTGCCCCAACTGTCGAGAAAGTAACTCCTACCACTGCATTACAGAGTTACTTAAACAATAATGATCAGACCTATAAATGGGAACTAAAAGAGAATTATCCCATAGGAGATGTTACTGCCTACGAGCTATTATTGACCTCTCAAAAATGGAGGGAACATGTTTGGACCCATGAACTGACCGTATTGGTACCCAAGGAGGTTGCCCATGACGGCGCCCTTCTTATGATAACAGGTGGAAGCATAAAAGAGGGCATACCCAATTGGTCTTCCAATGAAGAAGACAAAAAATCGATTAGTTTTGCCCAGGTAGCGGAAAAGAACAAAGCCATAGTTGCTATAGTTAGGCAAGTTCCCAATCAACCACTTTATGACGGCCTAACAGAAGATGAACTCATTTCCTTCACCTTGCACAATTACAAAAAGGACAAAGACCTAACATGGCCTTTACTATTCCCGATGGTAAAAAGTGCCACTAGGGCTATGGATGCCGTACAGGAATTCTCGAGTAAAAATTTGCAAAAGGAGGTTACACGCTTTACGGTAACAGGAGCTTCCAAAAGGGGTTGGACCACCTGGTTGTCCGGAGCAAACGACAAGAGGGTAGAGACCATAGCTCCAATGGTAATAGATGTATTAAATATGCCCGTTAGTTTGGATTACCAAATTACGGCTTGGAACGAATACAGCGTTCAGATCAATGATTACATTAATTTGGAAATCCCACAAACCGTAAGATCAGAGGACGGTGAGGCACTAACGCAAATGGTGGACCCCTATTCTTACAGAGCCAATTTAACCATGCCAAAATTAATATTTATCGGTACTAATGACGAATACTGGCCAGTAGATGCCATTAAGAATTACATTAATGATATTCCTGGTGAAAACTACATTCATTACGTACCCAATGCCGGTCATGACCTTGGTGGTGGTGAACAGGCCGTGAGGGCTTTAAGTGCCTTTTGGGGGAAATCGCTGAACAAGACTCCTCAGGCTACCTTGGCCTACAACCTAACAACCGACAAAACATCGGCTACCCTAACGGTCAAAACTACCTCAGATGAACTTAAAAATGCCTACATATGGTCTGCAGATTCTTCAGATAGGGACTTTAGGGACGAGGAATGGACTTCAGAAAAAATAAATTCCAAAGACCATGACCATATTCTAAAGCAGGTAAAGTTCCCTAAAAGTGGTTTCAAGGCTTTTTATATCGATCTGGAATATGCCGATCCCAATGGAGGAAAATACACCAAGAGCACTAGAATGTATGTAGCAGACGACGATGAAATCCTTTAGCAAAAAACGGATATATTGGTTTTCAGGAATTTTCGCCATTCTTTTGTTACTGGCATTTACCATCATTTACGCTGGTGATACCAGCGAAAACTTCCCTGTAAGTGAGTATTACGGTTATGATAAGGCGATACCACTAAAAGATACCATTAAGCTATTAAAGGATACAACAAATTATAAACTTTACCATGTTTCCTATAACAGTGTGCACGATAAAAACGTTACCGGTCTGTTAAGTGTACCCAAAATTGGCACTTCGCCCCTACCCGTAATAATTTTGATGCACGGCCTAGGGGATAACAAGAATGTGGATTATGTGGCCTATGGTAACGATCTTTTCCTCAAAAACGGTTATGCGGTGCTAAGAATCGATTTCAGTCAGCACGGGGAACGAAAAAATGATGTTTATGATTTTAATCTGACCGGGATCTATAAAAACTGGAGTAGGAACATTATTAGTCAGACCGTATTCGACTTAAGGAGGGCGCTCGACTTTATAGAAACCTGTCAGGAACTGGACAGTCAAAGGGTTGGATATTACGGCATCAGTTTGGGGGGAATCACAGGCACCATTTTTTGCGGTGTGGACAAACGCATAAAAGTTCCCATAGTGGCCTTGGCCGGTGGACAATTGAATTTATTGTACGAAAAAGAGGCCCTCTCCAAAGAGGCTAAAGATTTTGTCAGCATCATTGAGCCTTTAAACTTTGTGAAAGAAATTGCTCCCCGCCCCTTCCTAATGCTAAATGCAAAAAATGATGAAATAGTACCTCCTTTAATGAGTACCTTACTTTTTAATGCCGCCAAGGAACCTAAGGAAATTATATGGTACGATGCCAAGCACAGGGATGCCCCGTTGGAAATAATTTTTGGGGACGGGCTCAATTGGTTTAAAAAATATTTATAAATCCATACTTCAAAAAAATAATTAAAATGAAAAAGTCATATCCAATTACATTATTCCTGAGCCTGTGTATGGCTCTCTTGCTAATTAGTTGCGGGGAAAAGAAAAAAAATGCCGATGAAGCCATTAATTCGGATTCTACGGAACAAAAGACATCGGCAGTGGCCAACACTTGGGCCGAAAAATTAGGATGGCCGGCCGGAAAAAAGGTAATCATGCTGCACGCAGATGATATTGGGATGTGTCCAGAGGCAAACATAGCTGCCAAGGAACAATTAACCAAGGGGCAAATACAATCCGCTGCCGTTATGATACCTTGTCCCAATGCCGAAGAATTCATCAATTGGGCAAAGGAAAACCCTGCTATGGATATTGGCCTTCACCTTACCCTGACCAGTGAATGGAAAAAGCATCGTTGGGGCCCAATAACCCCTGACGCCGAAGTGCCTGGATTATTGGACCCGGAAGACAGATTATGGCGGAGTGTACCGGAAGTAGTACAACACGCCACTGCCGAGGAGGTTGAAAAGGAAATAAGGGCCCAAATTGAGCAATCCATAGCATGGGGTTATAGACCAGACCACATTGACACCCACATGGGCACCTTATTCGGCCATCCCAGTTATGTAAAAGCTTACATTAAGGTGGCTCAGGAATACGGCATTCCGGCAAACATTATTGATATATCGGTACCGTCTGTTTTGGCCGAATTTAGGGCAAAAGGCTATCCAATGGATGATTCGGTCGTTAAAATGTCTGCAGAATATACCTTGCCCAAGTTGGACTATTTTACGAGCGCTCCAAAGGCAGATACTTATGACGAAAAACTGGAAAGTTTTAAAGCTTTGATAAAATCCTTGAAACCAGGTCTTACAGAAATCATTTTCCACCCTTCTGTTGATACCGAAAACCTAAGAAGTATTACCGGATCATGGCAACAAAGGGTTTGGGAAACAGAGATTTTTGCCGACCCGGAACTAATCAATTTCTTCAAGGAGGAAGGGATTATTTTCACCAATTGGAAAGAAATTATGAATCGGTTCAATTCCATGAATTGAAAAGAACAACCACTTATATACTTACAACCTAAACAGACAAAGATATTCTGTGCGGTTCAAGTCCATTATTGTTACACACAATAGTGGACAACCAAGAATTCGCACCAATTCGCAAGAATGCGATCTCTATTGGCCAAATGAATAATTAAACCCTACTATTACAAGATCAGTGGTCATATCATATGCCACCTCGCTTCCTGGGATAGCCCCTGAAGGATTGGTATTGGCATTCCATGGACCTCCAGCGCTATCGGGTGTTGGGTTTAGCAGTGGACCACTGGTGGAGCCACTACTGGTCCCGTGATGATAAGCAACATCGAGGTTCAAACGCTCACTTACCTTGTAACTAAATCCAAATTGAAACGCATTTTTAATGACTGCGGTGGCGGGAGAGGACATGAAAACAAATTCTTCCTGAATGGGATTTTCACTATAAGTATACCCTATACGCAAAGGCAGTCTTTGGACACCTTTATATTGAAGACCCGTAGATATGACAGAGATACTCTGCCATCCGAACCCTTGTACAGCCCCTGTAGGAAATCCTGCGAAATCCCCACTTTCTGCCAATTGCCAACCCGACTTTCTAAAGCCATCCGAATTTTCATAGTCTATAAACCTGTAATCCAGGGCATAATCAAAATCCCCTTTAGAATAGCCCAGTCCTAAAGAATAAATTGCCGGATAGTCCATATTAAAATCTACGCCTGGAGCCTCGGTTCCGTCCAAATAGGTATTGCTAAAACTAAAGTCATTGAAAACCTGTTTGGATTTATAAGAAGCACCCAACTTCAATCCATTTCCAGAATCGTAAAAAAGGCCCAGCTGTGCCCCTATACCAATGGCGTTGGCTTTATCACTATTGGGATAACCAAGGGTCGGACTAGGTGCAGCTAGTGGGTTTGGGCCAATTTCCAAAGTGGCATAATTAAAATTGGGTTGTATCCCCAAAGAAATCTTGTCTGTTAGCTGATAAGTATAGGCAAAACTCACCTGAAGTAAAGCATAATCCGATTCTATTCGGCCAAACCCGCCTGAGCTCTGTGGCATGGTTATGGGGTTGTTCTGACTTTCAGGGAAAGTAACACCGAAACCAGAAACACCAAAAGCAGAGATTCCATAGTTATGTTTGCTTTCGGCCTTGCCCCATACATAGGCTAGGGAAGGCAAGACAGAGACACCGCGGTCATCCCCAGTAGAACCGCTGAAAGGCCCATTTTGTGTTGGAACGGTAGATGAAATGGAAGGGTCCGAAAAAAACAAACCTACATTAACAGACATTCTTTGTCCGTCAAAAGATGAAAGGGAGGCAGGATTCCACAATAAGGCCCCGCTAATATCCAGCGGCTGAGCTGTGGCCGCCCCGCCCATAGAGGTATTAACACCTCCAACCCCTTGAAGAACATGGCCCACTTGGGCCTGTACCTGTAAACCTAATACCAATACGAAAAACGTTAACACAGGTCCACTGGAAATTCCAGAAAAGCCTAAAATATTGCTTGTTAATTTATACATTCCCTACAGTTATTTAAAATTCCATACCCAGCCCATATACAGGGCGCAACTAATGAAGCTCAAAACTACAAAATAATATCTATAGGCTTAATAGGTTAATAATAAATTAACAGGGAAATACCTCTAGCATATTCAAGGTCTAGAAAGCAAATATCAATAAATGGCTTAACCAGAATAACTATAAAAGAATCTTCAACCTATCCAGCAATTAACTCTTATAGGTATAAGCAACCCTATACGACTTGAGCCGCCATACGAGATCATAATAATAAAGCAAGACCTGCTTGAAGATTTATATCTATGGCTATTTTATATTAATATGAAGATAGAATCCGCAGAGTAGCCCTTCTTGGCTTCCAATGATAATAAGCCAACAATTTGTTGCAAAATTTCAAATATTCTAACACTTTTAAGAAATATTAAATCATATAATCACTTTTTTGCTAAAATATAATGCAAATCAAATAAAATTTAATAGGGAAAATACTTTTTAAAAAGTTTTATTTGTGTATAACCCAATTTTGGGAAAATGATAATGCTTTTCAATAAAACCTATTTATCATGAATTCTACCTCTGGAATAATCCTTGCCGTTTCCTTGATCATTATAATGTTCGGAATGGGCCTATCTTTGACCGTATCCGATTTTAAGCGAGTGGTCAGCTATCCCAAGGCCATGATCATAGGTCTCCTCTGTCAGATGTTGTTACTGCCATTAAGTGGCTATTTTATTGCCATTTCCCTGAGCTTGTCCCCAACGACAGCCATAGGAATTATGCTGCTGGCGGCCTGTCCCGGAGGACCAACATCCAACATGCTATCTTATTTGGCCAAGGGAGATTTGGCCTTATCAGTTTCCCTGACTGCCGTGTCCAGTATTTTGTCCATTCTAACCATTCCCTTAATTGTGCAATTTGCTTTGGAAGAATTCTCCAACAAAAGCATGGCCGTTACCGTTGATGCCATAACCATGGTAAAACAGTTATTGGTAATAGTGATCATACCCGTTGGAATTGGGATGCTAATAAAAAGTAAATTCGAAGCATTTGCCAATAAAATGGAGAAACCTGTAAAAATAGCCTCTGCCATAATTTTTATTTTGGTAATCATTGGGGTAACCATCAGCGTCAAGGATGTTTTTATGAGCTATTTAAGTGAGGCTGGTCTACCGGCTATACTGCTAAATGTAAGTACCATGACCATAGGGTTTTTAATGGCAGTCCTGTTTAAACTAACAAGACCACAGGCCATCAGTATTTCCATTGAAACGGGAATCCAAAATGGGACTTTAGCGATAACCTTAGCAACAATTGCTCTGAACAATGCCGAATACTCCATAGTGCCGGCCATTTATGGTTTGCTAATGTTCATCACGGCCACAGTAATTATTTTTATCAGAAAACCACTTGGTGTAAAGGATGAATTAAGTTTGGAAAAAGAATCTGCCAATTAATCTTCACACCTTTAAGATGAGAAAAAATCTATTCATTGTAATCCTTATTTTATTCATCTTTTTTGTCATTTCCTTCCTTACCAATATTTTAGGGCCCTTAATACCCGATATCATCACGGATTTTAAGGTTAGTTTAACCATGGCGGCATTATTGCCATTTGCCTTTTTTGTTGCTTATGGCGTGTTTTCCATTCCCGCGGGTGTAGCAGTAGAAAGCTACGGGGAAAAGCAGGTAATCTTGGCTGCATTTTTAGTTTCCTTTTTTGGTGCTATTCTATTTTCTATGTTTCCCAATTTCCCGATAGCCCTCGTATCACTTTTTTTAATAGGATCGGGAATGGCAATGTTACAAGTGGCTATAAATCCCTTGCTGCGGGTTGCAGGGGGTGAAGAACATTTTGCCTTTAATTCTGTAATGGGACAGCTCGCATTTGGACTGGCCTCTTTTATTAGTCCCTTCCTTTTCTCATATCTTGTACTCAACTTGGAAAACTACTCTGGTCCCGACAATTCCAATTTTATAATCAATACGTTTCACAACATTGTGCCAGAGAATTTGCCATGGGTTTCCCTGTACTGGATATTTGGCATTATCTCACTGGTCATGGTCATTTTCATATATCCCATTAAATTGCCTAAGGTAGAGAGGAATGAAGACGAAAAAGCCGGTACTTGGGCCACAAACAAGGTATTATTAAAAAACAAAAAAGTAATCCTATTTTTTATGGGCTTGTTCGCTTATGTTGGTACCGAACAGGGTGTAGCCAATTGGATGTCGCAATTCCTATCCGAATACCATGGATTGGATCCAAGAGTGGAAGGAGCCAATGCCATTTCCTTGTTTTGGGGTCTATTAACGGTGGGCTGTATTTTAGGGCTACTATTATTAAAATTTATGGACAGCAAATTGGTTCTGAAATTATTTGCTGGGGCGGCCATCCTAAGTTTGACAGCTGCTCTTTTCGGCTCTTCGCAAATTGCCGTTATAGCCTTTCCCTTGGTAGGTTTTTTTGCTTCGGTCATGTGGTCCATTATTTTCTCCTTGGCACTGAACTCTGTAAAAGACAACCACGGTGCCCTCTCTGGCATTCTCTGTTCCGGAATAGTGGGCGGGGCCATAGTACCACTTATTGTTGGGGCTATAGGTGACTTGGTTGGACTAAAAGGAGGAATGATCTTTTTGTACTTGACTTTAGGTTTTATTTTTAGTATTGGATTTTGGGCCAAACCTCTTGTAAACAATAAAACAATAAGTCTTAAAGAGCTTTTTGGCTCTGGAAAAACATCGGAAACTTAAGGTAGGTTAATTATGGGCAAAGGAATAGTAGTTATTTTATCGATATTCTTATTAATTGTTGGGTGTAAAGCAAAACAGTATGATATATCCCAACCTCCCAAAGGTTATTCTAGCAACACAACGCTTAAAATGGCGTATGCCACCGGTGCCTTAAAACTCATAGAGACCAGCTATCCACTTCCAGAATCCATAAAAGAATATAAAGACGTGGTGTATAAAACCACTGATACCCTTCCGTTGAAATTGGATATCTATCATTCCAAGGACATTAAGGAAAATGCCCCATTATTGATTTTTGTACATGGTGGAGCCTGGAAAAAAGGTAAGAAAGAAGATTATTGGCATTATTTAATCAGTTATGCCAAAAAAGGTTATGTTACAGCTACTGTTCAATATCGTTTAAGTGGAGTCGCCAAATATCCTGCACAATTGAACGACGTCGAGGATGCTATTATTTGGTTAAAACAACATACCAACGACTACCATATCAACAATAAAAAAATTGGACTTATTGGAGGCTCGGCGGGAGCTCATTTGTCCATGATGACAGCCTTCTCCAATACTGGTGCCATCGAGACCAATAGCGAGAATTCATCCAAGGTACAAGCCTTGGTGAATATTTATGGCCCATCCGATCTTACTACGGAAAAAGCCAAAAATGAGGGTTCCGTAAAATTCCTATTCGGCAAGACTTTTGAAGAGGCCCCTGAGTTATACAGACGAGCCTCTCCATTATTTCTAGTAACGAAAGATGCGCCTCCTACACTTACTTTTCACGGTACCTTGGACGAACTGGTACCGGTGGCCCAATCCGATCGCTTGCATAAAAAATTACAGGAAGTTGGCGTTCCATCCTATTATCACAAATTAAAAGGATGGCCTCATACTATGGACATAGCCGTTAAAGTAAATGAATATTGCCAGTATTATATGGATGACTTTTTTGAAAAATATATCCCTTTAGTGAATTCATTAACAAATAAATAGAAACCAAAAATACAAATCATATGAAATTGCCATTAATTTTATGTTCCCTAATTATCCTATCTTGTAAAGGAAAAATGGATAAATTACCTGAAGTAGTTCCATTAGATCATCCAGCTATATTGGAACAGGAATTTATTTACGAAATAAAAAATGCGCTAACGCCAGAATGCCATGCTTCCACAGTTGAAGTAAGTAATGGGACCGTCGTCTCCTCTTGGTTTGGTGGGACGGAAGAAAAGAACGACGATGTGGGAATATGGGTATCCCGAAAAACAGACGGTTCATGGTCCACCCCTGTCGAAGTTGTAAATGGGGTACAGGAAGATGGTACCAGATATCCTTGTTGGAACCCAGTACTCTTTAAACCAAAAGACCAACCGCTAATTCTGTTTTACAAGGTAGGGCCTAGTCCTACTGAGTGGTGGGGATTATATATGACCTCAGAGGATGATGGAAAAACCTGGTCCAGCCCGGTAAAACTTCCAGATGGCATTCTAGGACCAATAAAGAACCAACCTATACAATTGGCAAGTGGAGAAATACTCTCGCCCTCCAGCACAGAAGACAATAAAGACGGCTGGAAGATACATCTTGAACTTAGTTCGGATAACGGAAAAACATGGTCCAAGACACCAGCCCTTAATGATGGCAAGGAATTTGGAGCCATTCAACCCGTGGTCCTTAATTATGGTAATGGAAAATTACAGCTATTGAGCAGAACTGAAAATGAGGTTGTTACAGAAAACTGGTCTACGGATTATGGCAGTACTTGGAGTAAAATGACAGCCACTTCACTATCCAATCCCAATTCTGGAATTGATGGAGTAAGTCTAAAAGATGGGCGACAATTATTGGTATACAATCCCACTGGTAAAAATTGGGGTGACCGAGTGCCCTTAAGTTTAGCCTTGTCCAATGACGGTAAAAATTGGAAGAGGGTGTTGGACTTGGAACCGTTAAGGGAAAATACGGATAAGGAAGGTGAAGAATATTCATACCCTACTATGATACAGGCTCCCGACGGGAAGGTGCACATTGTTTATACTTGGAATCGAAAAACAGTAAAATATATCGTTTTAGATCCCCAAAAACTTAAATAATAACAACGATGGGAAAATGGTTAAGGATCTTGGTTAAAATTTTTGGAGCACTTATCCTGCTCCTGATTCTTCTTTTCTTTTTAGCTACAAGTACTATAGATACCTCTCCATATTTTGAAACACAATATTACAGGAATACCATTGAAAATATAGAAGAGGCAGTTAAAAATAAAACAGAAGCCAAGGGATCCTTACGTGCTGGATTTGCAAGGATAAACATTACTCCTAAAATGGTAAGCGGAATTCCTGACCCGAAAAAAGGACAATTCAACACCATTAAAATGGCCGGTTATGGTGATGGTAAGATTGCAACCGGTGTTCACGATTCCCTTTTTGCAAAAGCTATCGCCATAGATGTCAACAATGAGTCCATTGTTCTTATCAACGCTGATCTGGTAGCCATACCCGAAGATGTTGTCATAAACGTAACCGAAATTTTAAAAGGAAAAATATCCAGGAAACAGCTTTTTTTTGGCGCCACCCACACCCATTCCAGTATTGGCAATTGCATGCCGGGCTACGTAGGCAAAAGTTTTGGGGGAGAATATCAGCCGGAAGTGGTAGCATGGCTTGCCCAAAAATTTTCCGATCTTATATTAAAAGCCTTGGCAGACGAACAACCGGCCCAGTTTTCGTCAGGTTACATTAAGGTTCCCCATCTGGTACGAAATAGAATAATTGGGGAATCTGGGCGCCTCAATGACAAACTAGACCTTTTATCCTTTATTCAGGAAAACGGTAGAAGGGCCAGCATTGGCATTTTTTCTGCCCATGCCACGGTAATAGGTACCGATAATGAACAATACACAGGAGATTATCCAGGATACTTTCAACGTCATTTGGAGAAAAATGGAGTTGATCTTGCCATGTTTTTTGCTGGAACGGTAGGCAGTCATTCCAATAAAGGTTTGGGAGAGAAGTTTGATAAAGCGAAATACATAGGGGAAACCCTTGCAGATTCGGCCCAAGTGGCCTTGAACAAAATGGAACATTCCGAGAATATGGATTTGATGGCGATATCCTCAGAGATTGAAATTCCAAAGTTACAGTTCCTATATATCTCTAACCGTTTACGACTTTCGCCCTACTTAGGAAGGAAGCTGATGCCCAAAATGAACCCGGTTCATGTACAGGGCCTTAAATTAAACAAGCTCGTCTGGCTTGCACTGCCATACGAACTTAGCGGGGAGTATGGCTTGGATTTAAAAAACGCCTTGGAACTGCAGGGATATAATTCCGTGCTCAGTAGTTTTAATGGCCAGTATCTAGGTTATATAGTACCGCAAAAATATTACTATTATGACACTTACGAAGCGCGTTTAATGGGATGGTATGGCCCCAGTATGGGCGATTACCTAATGGAACTAAATTTTAATATGGCCAATGCATTAACGCAAACCAAGCTATAAACTATATATAATGAAAACTTTAAAAAGGGGGTTAAAAATATTCGGGATATTGGTCCTTTTACTGCTGTTGGTCGGAGCATCCATAGTGATGTACAATTGGCGTGATCGCCATCCAGATTATACAATAGATCTAAAAATCGAAAACAAAACTCCTCAACCCATAAAGGCCGGATTTGCCAAAAAACCCATAACACCTACTATAGTGGATACTTGGAACGATGCCAATGGAAACAACAAATACAGTAAAGATGAAGGTGACACCTATAATGACAACAACAACAATGGAAAATTTGATGCGTACTGGATAGCCGGAATGAGCAATGCCAAGCCCGCACAGGGAGTCCATGATGATGTGTGGTCCCGTGTCATGGTCATCGACGATGGCAAAAGCAGGATCGCTATGATCTCTATGGATGCCATTGGTTTTTTACATGGCGATGTGATCGATATAAGAAAGCGTATCCCTGCTGAGCTGGGAATAGATTACACCTTATTATCCTCTACACATACCCATGAGAGCAATGACCTTGTGGGCATCTGGGGAGAAAACATTTTCAATTCTGGAGTAAATCCTGAAATGATGGAATATGTGAAATCCCAGACTGTTGCAGCCATTACGGAAGCCGTTCAAAATTTACGTCCAGCCAAACTAGTGTTCGCCGAAGATCTATCCGGTGATGATGGTAAACTTATAAAAGACACCCGAAAACCCATCGTAAAAGCGACAGGAATACATTTAATGCAGGTCTTGGATTCCGAAAACAATACTACCTTGGGGACTATCATCAATTGGGCCAATCACCCGGAAACGCTATGGTCCCAGAATCTATTGATAAGTTCCGATTTTCCCCATTTTATCCGTGAAGCAATGGAAAACGGGGTATATAACGGAAAAGAATTGGTACATGAAGGACTTGGCGGTGTCGCCATTTATTTTTCAGGCGCCATTGGTGGCCTTATGGCCCCCCACCCTTCCTTGGGCATCCCGGATCCCTTTACCGGAGAAGAATATTTTGAACCCACTTTTGAAAAAACCAAAGCGCTTGGCGATCAAATTGCAATGATGTCCTTGGCCGCCCTAAAACAAAAAGGGGATACTCTAAACAATACCAATATTTCTTTAAGGGCAAAAACCATAATGGCCCCTTTGGACAATACTACCTTTAAAATTGCCAGTGGTATTGGCTTGATTAAAATGGGTATGCCGGAATATTTTAAATCGAGAACGGAAGTCGGCGCCATTCGGATAGGTCCTGCCTTCTTTTTAAGCATCCCTGGTGAAATATATCCAGAAATTGTTTATGGCGGAATTGAAGCTCCGGAAGGACGTGAATTTGACATCCAGCCCATGGAGATACCTCCACTTCAGGAATTAATTACCGACAAGTACAAATTCTACTTAGGACTTTCCAATGATGAAATTGGATATATCATACCCAAAAGCGAATGGGATACGGGAAAACCATATCTCTACAATGCTGAAGGAGACACCTATGGGGAAGAAAATTCTTTGGGACCAGAAACCGGGCCTATTATCTACAAGGCTTTAACGGAGGTTATACAAGACTTAAAATAACGGTCAATAAAGATCTTTGTAAGGGCCTGCAAAGATACTTCCAGCATTTTCTCTCACAAATCCATGGATGGTGTGATATAACCTTGGAGATCTAAATTATTTCTTTTTAATATGCTATAGGTTCCATTTTTAATCAATTTCCCATAACTTTAAGGTTCTGTTATGCCCAGCGCCATTTTTTATGTACACCATCATAGATATAGAGACTACCGGAAACGGAATAAAAGGTAATAAGATTACGGAGATTTCCATCTTCAAATTTGATGGTTATGAGGTGATAGATGAATATACCTCCTTGGTAAATCCGGAATGTGAAATTCCATACTTTATAACGGGCCTAACCGGAATTGATGACAATATGGTACGCAATGCCCCAACTTGGGAAGAAATTGCATCAAAGGTCTTGGAAATGACCCAGGACACAATATTTGTGGCACATAGCGTAAATTTTGATTACAACATAATCAAGAATGAATTTCAGAATATTAGAATTAGTTTTTCCCGCAAAAAATTATGTACTGTACGTTTGTCCAGAAAATTGATTCCAGGTTTAAATTCCTATAGTTTGGGCAAATTATGTACCTCCTTAAATATTCCATTGACCGATCGCCATAGGGCCAAAGGAGATGCCCAGGCAACAGTACTTTTATTTAAAAAATTGCTAAGGACCAATGGTGCCGAAAAGGTTTTTAAATCCTTTCTGAATGCCCGCTCCCAAGAGGCTACACTTCCACCATCATTACCCAAGGAAATATTTGAAAAATTACCGAATTCGCCTGGGGTGTATTATTTTAAAGATGAAAAAGGAAAGATTATCTATGTTGGCAAGGCCATTGATATAAAAAAGCGGGTATTGGGCCATTTTTATGACAAAGCCACCAAAGAGGTCTTAATGTGCAAGGCCACGCATGATATAGATTTTGAATTATCGGGCAGTGAGCTAATTGCACTGCTAATGGAATCTGCTGCAATAAAACATCATTTCCCATTGTACAATCAAAGTCAAAAGCGAACACCGCAAGAGTATGCCATCTTTACTTATGAAGATAGAAACGGTGTACTACATTTAGCCTACAACAAATTAAAATTGACACCCAGGCCTTTATCCACTTTTAATACCATAACAGAATGTAGGCTATTTATGGAAGAACTTTGCAAAGCCTATGGGCTATGTCCAAAATTCTGTCATTTACAGGAAAACACATCTAGTTGCTCCCATTACAGCATAACCAGTTGCAGCGGTATATGTAGAGGAACAGAATCTCCTACCGACTATAATTCCAAAGTAAAAACGGCTATTGAAGAATTAGAGGCGAAAAACCAAAATATCGTAATCAAGGAAAAGGGAAGATATAAAAAGGAAGAGGGATTTATTTTGGTTATCAACAACCAGTATAAGGGCTACGGATTTATACCAAAAAATGAACAGGTAAATACCGTAGACGACTTGGAAAACTTTTTGGAACTCCAAAAGGAAAACATGGACACTAAACGAATTCTTTCATGGTATTTGAGAAAATACCCAAACAAAGCAATTCACTTATCCCCTATTTCAGTTTAATGAAAAGGAGCCGGGAATTATCAAATGAATGATATTCCCGGACTATTTATTCTTTCCACTGTTCATTAGCATCAATACTGCAGTAACCAAACCAACACAAACGGCGCCAAAAACAGAAATCATTATGATCCCGTTGCTCCAATTTACTAACGGTAAGTAATGTAAAATCATAGGTATGCATTTATATTTAGTAGGCTAAAATATACACAAACCAAATTTTAAAATATGATAAATGTCACTTTTTAAAGTGTAGTAGGACATACATAATCCGTTAGCTCGAAACCAGAGTCCTTCATTTCCGCAAATCCACCGGCAATATCCACCAAGTTGTGTATACCCCTACTTTTTAAGATAGAAGCCGCTATTACGGACCTATACCCTCCAGCACAATGCAGGTAAAAGGTATCCTCTTTGGGAAATTCTGCCATGTGGTCATTTAAAAAATCCAAAGGCGTGTTATTTGCATTTGCCATGTGTTCAGAAAGATATTCGGATTCCTTACGAACATCAAAAACCGGAACAACTTTGTTATTGAGGGTGTCCTTCAAATCCTTTGCTGCAATGGAAGTGATCGTATCGTATTCTTTTCCTGATGCTTTCCAGGCCTTAAAACTCCCTTTTAAATAACCTACAGTTGCATCAAAACCTACCCTGGATAATCTTATTATGGCTTCTTCCTCCCTACCTTCGGGTGTTACCAATAAGATAGGTTGCTTGGTATCGGCTATAAGAGCTCCTACCCAAGGAGCAAAACTCCCATCCAAACCAATGAAGATCGATCGCGGAACATATCCTTGAACAAAATCGTCCTGATGCCTTACATCCAAGATGATGGCATCTGTTGCATTGGCAGCCTCTTCAAATTCATCTGGGGACAAAGCCGTTGTTCCTCTTTCCAAAATTTCCCCAATATCTTCATACCCTTCTTTGTTCATCTTTACATTAAGTGGAAAATATTTTGGAGGGGGCAAAAGGCCTTCCGTAACCTCCTTAACAAACTCCTCTTTGGTCATATTTGCACGAAGGGCATAATTCATTTTCTTTTGATTTCCCAAAGTGTCCACCGTTTCCTTCATCATGTTCTTACCACAAGCAGAACCAGCACCATGGGCTGGATAAACCACCACATCATCTGACAAAGGCATAATTTTATTTCTAAGACTATCAAACAATAAACCCGCCAAATCCTCTTGGGTCATATTGGCTGCTTTCTGTGCCAGATCCGGCCTACCTACATCACCAAGGAACAAGGTGTCGCCTGAAAATATAGCATAATCCTTACCTTTATCATCCCTTAATAAATAGGTAGTACTTTCCATAGTATGTCCAGGGGTATGCAATGCCTTAATAGTGATTTCTCCAAGCTTAAACTCCTGACCATCTTTAGCTATAATGGCTTCAAAAGTAGGATTGGCAGAGGGTCCGTAAACTATTGGAGCGCCCGTCTCCTTTGACAAAGTAACGTGACCACTGACAAAATCTGCGTGAAAATGGGTTTCGAAAATATATTTTATGGAGGCATTATCTGCCTTGGCCCTTTTTAAATAAGGTTCTACCTCACGTAATGGATCAATTATAGCCACCTCTCCATTGCTTTCTATGTAATAAGCCCCCTGTGCCAAACATCCTGTATATATCTGTTCTATTTTCATATTCTTAATTTTTTGTGATCTGATTAAAATAAAATAATCAAAATATTTTTAATTGGAAAATCACTTTTACAAAGGTAAATAATCCATCCCTGTACTTCTGCAACATTAGTTACTTAGGTTCTGATGTGCTACTTTTTCCCTTAAAGTTGTAATGGTATTGGGATCGTCATAATAGGCCACAGCTTCCTTTATTTTTACAAAAAGATACTTTTTGTCCAGGCAATTGATGATTCCACTTTCAAATATAATGTCCCTCGTAGGACCTATAGCTCCAGCTATGTAGAACTGAACATTCATTTCATGAATCTCGTCAATAACACTTATCAGCATTGTGGAAGCAGTAGAATCAATGTAATTAATTGATTCGGCATTTAATATCACCGCCCGTAGCCCAGGCCCCTTGGCTTTAATATATTTAAAAAGTTGACTTTTGAAATAGGCCGAATTCCCAAAATACAATTGGGAATCGAACCGGACAATTAATAGGTCTGGTCTAACCTCCACTTCTGACCCAAAACGTTCAATATTTTTGTAGTAGTCGGAACCGTTTATATTTCCCAACACGGCGAAATGAGGTTTGGAAGTCCTGTAGACCATCAATAACAAAGACATTAATACTCCAATCAAAATTCCTTCTACTATACCAATGGACAGTGTAATTAAGAAAGTGATCAAGAGTACCATGAACTCATCCTTGCGCTGTTCCCATAATTTCTTAGGGTAAGAAAGATCTATTAATCCAAAAACGGAAACCATAATAATGGAGGCCAATGCAGCCTTTGGTAAATTGTAAAACAATGGGGTCAGAAATAACAGAGTAAGAGCCACCATGATAACACTTATTACAGAAGCTATAGTAGTTCTGGCACCGGCTTCGTAATTAATGGCAGATCTGGAAAAACTGGCTGTGACGGAGTACGACTGAAAAAATGAACCTAACATGTTTGAAGCCCCCAATGCTATCAACTCTTGATTGGGTTCTATAGTTTCTACCTTATTTTTTTCCTCAAATGCCCTACCGATGGAAATAGCTTCCAAATATCCCACTAATGCCAGTGTAAGCGCAATGGGCCAGATATCCTTGATTTTTTCAATAGTAAAATTATGGATTTTAAATGATGGCAAACCCGCAGGCACCTCTCCCACTACCTGAACATCATATGCTTCCAAGTTAAAAAAGTAAACGGCCAAACTGCTCAATACAACTACCAATAGGATAGCCGGAAATTTTTTAAACCATGTTTTAAAAGAAGCAATAATTAGTATACCAATAAGCCCGATCCCAAAATCATAGACATTGGTTTCCATAATATGTTGAAAAGCGTTTATTACCAATTGATGAAATTTATTGCTACTGGCAATATCTGCACCCAACAAATGCTTTAACTGACTAAATATAATGATTACTGCTGCGGCCGAGGTAAATCCGCTAATTACCGGTCTAGACATAAAATTCACCAAAAAACCCATGCGTAAAAACCCTAACAACATTTGAAAAGCCCCTATCATAAATGCAAGGAACAGCGCCATTGTAATGTAGTTCTCAACACCCGAAATAGCCAGGGTTCCCAATCCCGCAGCGACCAAAAGCGAATCCATGGCAACGGGGCCAACGGCTATCTGCCTGGAAGTGCCCAAAAAGGCATATATCAAAATAGGGACCAAGGAGGCATATAGGCCGTAAACCGGAGGTAGTCCGGCAATCATGGCATAGGCCATACCTTGTGGAATCAAAATTATACCCACGGTTATTCCGGCCACCAAATCCTTTCCAAAAAAGCTTTTGTTGTATTTTGGAAGCCAGTCCAAAAAAGGTAAATATCTCCTCATTCACCAAATTTAATGTTAAATACCTAATTTGTGTGTAACGATGGTTACAGAATATTAACTGAAATAATCTATTCCTTCACAAAATTGGATATTTTTAAAATTTAAATAATTTATCTTGTGCCTTAAAATCAATTAATTCCATATAAAATGCAAAAATTCCCTTCTGTCTTCGGTTGCCTCATCTTAGCAATTCTTCTTTGTCAGTGCAGCACCATAAAATCTGTTTCCCAAGAAAATAGCGATGGTTGGATTTCTATGTTCAATGGTAAGGACATTAATGATTGGACCACTAAAATACACCATTATGAGGTTGGGGATAATTATGGAGATACCTTTAGAGTGGAAGATAGTATCATTAAAGTACGTTATGACAAATATGAGGGAGATTTTAACGAGAGGTATGGACACCTATACTATAACACCCCCTATTCCTACTATCATCTTGTAGTAGAATATCGTTTTGTTGGAGAATTACACCCAGGAGCGCCCAGTTACACCATTAAGAATAGCGGGGTAATGTTCCATTCCCAAGACCCAAGGACCATGCCCAAGGAGCAAGACTGGCCTATTTCAGTGGAATTGCAGTTATTGGCCGGATTGGAAGAAGGAAAATCAAGGCCAACAGGAAATATGTGTTCCCCGGGTACAGATGTGGTTTACGAAGGTAAAATTGATCCAAGACATTGCATTAATTCTTCATCCAAAACATATTTCGGAGATCAATGGGTACGTGCCGAGGCCATTGTTTTAGGAGATTCCATAGTAACCCACATTATTAATGGCGACCAAGTGTTACAATACACAAAACCGCAAATTGGAGGGGGTGTTGCCAACCGCTACGACCCGGCAATTAAAATCGATGGCAAATTGTTAAAGGAAGGTTTTATTGCCTTGCAAGCGGAGGGACAGCCCATAGATTTTAGAAAAGTGGAAATAAAAAACCTTAAGGGATGTATGGATCCCAAAGCCTCAAATTACCGCAAGTACTACATTAGATCAGACCCCGAGGATTGCAAGTACAACTAATTACACTGTTAGATTGAGCTATTGAATGTCTCCCCCAACTGGCAACCCACTGGGAACCTTTTCTGGAATTTCCTTGTCAAAATTGTCATCGTTAAGGGTGTTTAAAAAAGAAATAATTAAGGACATATCCTTCACGCTGAGCTGAAGTTCTCTAACAAAGGGATCGAACATTTCCTTGGATACTGAGGGATTTCGTGTTTTCCCAAAGGAGATATCCTCGTAAAATTCCAATACCTGTTTTAAATTTTGAAAGGCTCCATTGTGCATATAGGGAGCGGTAAATCGCAAATTTCTGAGTGAGGCCGTTCTAAATGCGAAACTTTCCTCAAATCCACTGTCCGGTTCAGGTACTTTATTGTTTTCCGGCACTCCCAATACATGCAATTTATAGTCCGAAAACATAGGGCCATTATGACAATTGATACAACCTACGGATTTAAAAAGTTCAAAACCTTCTTTTTCCGAATGGGAGATGGCGTTTACATCACCGGCCATATATTGATCAAAACGGGAATTGTTGGCGACCAAAGTCCTTTCAAAAGCCGCAATCGCCTTTCCTATCTGAACACTATCTATTGGTGTGTCCGGGCCAAAAGCATCTGCAAAAAGAATTTTATATTCAGGAATAGACTGTAGTCTCGTTGCCACTTCCGTTAAAATTTGCGATTTGGAAAAATGAAGACCTTTCATTTCCTCCATGGTTTTAATTGGTTCCAAGGCCTGTTTTTCGAGGCTCTTTACACGGTCATCCCAAAACATGGGAGCATTTTCAGGATCATAATCATCCTTTCCCTGTATCCCATTAAATGCGGTGTTCAAAATGGTAGGAGAATTACGTTTCATTAAGGGGATGTCATTGGGCTGTCTAAAAACCCTTTTACTACCCAACCCCTTACCATTACTGCCAATGGAAAGATCTAAGAACTCTGCATATCCTGTAGCCGGATGATGGCAACTTGCACAGGCAATATCCTTTCCTCCCGAAAGAATGGGATCATAAAACAATAGTTTCCCTAAAAGTTCCTTCTCCTTGGAATTTAGATTATCAACAGGCGCTTTAATGCTCTTTGGCAAGGCGGCAACCTTGGCTGTTTCCTTGGGCTTTGCAGTATCCCTGTCCTTATCCTTTGTAGAATTACCACAACCCACCATTAATATGGACAGGAATATGACGTACATACAAAAATAAATCCTCATAGATCCTAACATTCTCTAGACAAGTTTAGCATTTAATATCCTCAATAACAAATACTAAACATATAAAATCTATAAATCCAACACTCTTATTTGATTTCTATAAAGTACTATTTTGCCTTCGTTTTCCATTTTTTTCAAGAGTCGTGACACCACCACTCGCGAGGTATGAAGGTCGTAGGCAATTTCTTGATGTGTGGCGTACAAAAGGTCGTCATGGGTAACTTTGGCCTTATCCTGTAAATGTTTCAATAACCTTTCGTCCATTCTAAGAAAAGCAAGAGTATCTATAGTCTCCATTAGCTCCATCATCCTTGCATTGTAGCTCTCCAGGATAAACTGCTGCCAAGTTTTATACTTACCCATCCAAGTTTCCAAGTAACCCACGGGAATCATCAATAATTCCGTATCGGTTTCCGCAACTGCCCTTATTCCACTTTTTTTGTTTCCCATGCAACAAGAAAAAGTCATAGCACAAGTGTCCCCTTTTTCAACGAAGTACAATAACAGTTCATTGCCCTCATCATCTTCCCTTAGCACCTTGATAGCTCCGCTTAGCAATAAGGGCATGGACTTAATGTTATCTCCTATTTCCATTAGAGTTTGGCCCTGACTAACTTTTTTATAGCTGCCAACTGCCCTAATTTCCTCTAATAACTCTGGTTCAAAAAGATAACCATAGTGTAATTGCAATGCTTCTGTCATTCTTACCGTATCAAATATTTGGTTGTATAATTACCGAAAAAATTCTTTCCAACTTGTCCAATTTTAGAAATCCGGTATGCAGTTCTTCCTGGTTTACCGCGTAGGGATAAAAGGATATAGGTTCTATGCACAACATATTGGAAACTTCTGTCCATAACATAAAATTTCCAAAACCTTCCGTTTTTATGCTAAGCCCTCCATTATCGAACAAGGCAATGGATTCGCATTCTAAAATGGGCAGCGCCCTACTTCCAATGTCAAGGACCTCTTGTAAAGATATGGTTCTATCTCCGGCCTGTATCGTTACATTTTCGGAATGTAACTTAAAGGCTGGGTGGTATCCCAACATAAAAGGCATGCCCTCTTCACCTGTAATCTTAAATTGAATTTTAAGGCCTTTTTCTAAAATTTCATAGGATTTCTGGAATTCGAAACTATAGGGCCATGACAAATATTCTTCCGTGGATTTTGCTGGAAATTTAGAGTTTTTTACTGCGGTGCCGGAAACATATTTTTTACTGAAATCTACTTTTGTTTTGGCTTTGGAAACAAGTTTATATTCCATTTCCCGCAATAGGCCATGTTGATCTTGTACCGCTGGTCCTCTTGGGGTTGTAATTCTAAAATTTGCCTCATTGCTGGGACCTATTATAGGAAACATTTCGGTATCCGAATTTCGCCATCCCGGGCTTCCCTTTTGGTGAATATACTCATGACCACCAACTTCATAGCCTACCAACTCACCAGCATCGATTCTTACTGTTTGATTATGTAGTTCCAAATTCACCATGTAATTTTACTTTTTATCTGAGATTCATCAATTTGTGGTCTTTGTAAGACCAATAACATTATCCAAAATTACTACTCGAACTGTATGGCTTTTACCGGAGAAATTTTAGTAATAATATAGGACGGTACAAGCAACATCAATAAACATAAAACCAACACACCAAGATTAAGGAACAATACCGTTAAAAAATCAATGTGCACGGGAATATAATCTATATAATACTCCTTTGGGTTTGGAAACTTAAACATACGAAATTTATACTGCAACCCAATGATACCCAAGCCAATGATATTACCCAACAACAGTCCAACTCCTATTAAATAAGTAGCATTATATAAGAATATCTTACGTATACTCCAATTGGACGACCCCAAGGCTTTTAAAATCCCAATCATCTGGGTCCGTTCCAAAATTAAAACCAGTAGTGCGGTAATCATGTTGATACCTCCCACAATGATCATTATACCTATGATCAGTGCTATATTAAAATCGAACAGACCAAGCCACTCAAAAATCCTATAGTACTTGTCCTTTATGGTCTGGGTATCCAGACTGGACAAGGTTTTCCCATAGATTTCGTTGGCCTTATTGTCTATTTCATCAAAATTATCGACAAATATTTCAAAGTTTCCCACTTCATTATCCTCCCATTTATTCATATGTTGAATATGGCGCAGATCGATAAAAATATAGGAACCATCAAGCTCCTCAAAACCACTGTCGTAGATACCTGTTATCTTAAATTTCCTTTGATTTGGGAGTTTGGATTCATCATCTTCCTTAAAGAAAATTGCAACGAACGAATCCCCAGTATTCAGTTTTAGTCGGTTGGCCAGAACCCGTGATATTAAGGTTTCATCATTGACCTCTCCCATAAAATTGGGCAAGGTCCCATCCACCAAAAACTCTTGAAAAACATTCCAATTATAATCTGTCCCAACCCCTTTGGCTATAACCCCTTCAAAAGTTTCTTCCGTTCTTATTATACCGGCCTTGGTGGCCACTGCTTGGATATGCTGTATACCACTGACCGATTTAAATTCTGGATAAAAATCTTGATCAAGGGAAACAGGAACCATAGACACATCGGAAGTGTTATTGTCGTAGTTATATATCTGAATATGACCATTAAAGGCCGCAATTTTCTCGCGAATCTTGTGCTTTAATCCAACTCCGGTCGAAATAGCCACCAACATCATTATTACACCCAATGAAATTGCTGCAATAGCTATTTTTATTATTGGTGCAGATATACTAATTTTATGCTCCTTACCTGTAACAAGGCGCTTGGCAATAAAAAATTCTAAATTCAATTTATGGCAGTTTTTTCCGTTTTCAAAAATACAGTTTTATTATTGTTTTTTATACTTTCTTCTTGTGGAAACCCCTCCAAAGCCCATAATAAGGCACTTGATTCCAAAGCTGCACAAGATACCCCTCCCACTGATCTACCCATAGTGATAGCCGCCAACAGAACCGAAGCCTATCTTCCCTTGCTACAAGGAAAAAAAGTAGGTATAGTGGCCAATCAGACCAGCGTTATTTTTAAGGATACCCAAACCCTATCCTTTACCCATATTGTAGATTCACTTTTAGCCCATAATATAGATATTAAACAAGTATTTGCTCCAGAGCACGGATTTCGGGGCGAGGCAGATGCAGGTGAAAAAGTAAGCGATGGCAAGGACGAAAAAACAGGACTTCCCATAATTTCCTTGTACGGAAAAAATCGCAAGCCCTCCAATGAACAATTAAAAAATATTGATATTGTGCTGTTCGATATTCAGGATGTAGGGGTGCGATTTTACACCTATATAGCTACCATGCAATTGGTCATGGAGGCATGCGCTGAAAACAACATTCCTGTAATTGTCTTGGACAGGCCAAATCCGAACGGACACTATGTGGATGGCCCTACCATGGAAACCGAACACAGAGGTTTCTTGGGAATGACCAATATCCCTTTGGTATATGGTATGACCATTGGGGAATATGCCAATATGATCAATCAAGAAGGTTGGCTGGAGAACAAGGTTGTAGCAGACCTAACCGTTATACCCATGGAGCACTACGATCATAACAAAGATTATATATTGCCTATTAGACCATCTCCCAACCTACCCAACAATACCTCAATTTATCTTTACCCAAGTTTGGGATTATTTGAAGGTACCAATGTTAATGCAGGCCGAGGAACTGAATTTCAATTTCAGCGCTATGGCGCTCCCTTTATGGACAGTACCAAATACAACTTTAAATATACACCTGCCCCAAATTTTGGATCTAAAGACCCAAAACATAATGGTGAAATTTGTTATGGCAAAGACCTGTCAAAGACTCCAAAAATGAATACCGTGGATTTGGATTATATCTTGGACGCCTATGGGAATACCAAAGACAAGAGCCTGTTCTTCAACACTAGTGGCTTTACCAAACATGCAGGGACTGCAGACTTACAAAAGCAGATAGAAGCCGGACTTTCCCAAGAAGAAATTAAGAAAACTTGGCTAAACGACATTAACCATTTCAAAAAAATAAGGGCCAAATACCTAATTTACAATTAACGCGTGGATTCTAAATCCACCTTTTCCGGAGTTTTATAGCGCTTAAAAGGAATTTTCAATAATGCTCCTATATCAGCATTCTCCTTTTCATTGGGATAAGTATCCACTCCATACACTATTTGGTGATTGGGTAATTTTAGGAAGGTGCCAAAAAGACGGTCCCAAATGGAAAAAATATTCCCATAATTACTATCCGTATAAGGTAATTTATAGTGATGATGTACCTTGTGCATATCCGGTGAGACAATTACCCAACTCATTACATCATCCACCTTTTTGGGCAGTGAAATATTGGCATGGTTAAATTGCGACAAAACAACCGAAAGTGCCTGATATATCATAAATACGGCCACTGGAGCCCCAACCACAAAAGTCCCAAAGCAGGTAAATGCAAAGCGAACCAAACTTTCTCCAGGGTGGTGCCTATTGGCAGTAGTCGTGTCTACCTCGTGATCGGTATGATGAATAAGATGAAAACCCCATAGCACCTTAACCTTGTGCTCTACCCAATGGGCCAACCATGCACTAAGTAAATCCAACAACATTACCCCCACCAACACCTTTAGCCATATGGGCATAAGGGGCAACCAATTCAACACGCCAAAATCATTGGCTATGGTCCAATCACTGGTTTTTAAGAGTAAAAAAGCCAATGGAAAATTTACCAGGATGGTAGTAAGGGTGAAAAAAATATTAATCCCGGCATGTCTTATCTTGCTGTATTTTAACTGAAACAAGGGAATAATGTACTCCAATATCCAAAAAAAGGCTATCCCGGAAACCAAAATGATACTTCGGTGTGCAGTAGGTATAGTTTCAAAATATGTATAAATGGACTCCATCATCTAAATTTACAAAATAGTTAGCGGGTATGGAACGCTATAAATTGATTTAAATGATTACCAATTACCGGCATTGAAATTAATATAAAACCCTTCTACTTAATATGTATTAATTTTTTCATTTCTTCCACAATATTATATGCCGCTGGACAAATTGCCACATTTTTTAGGGTAAGGTGACTAATTTGCTGAAACTTTTTTCTGTCCGTGTGAGGAAATTCACGACATGCCTTGGGTCTTACATCATAGATGGAGCAGTAATTCTCCGCGTCCAAAAAGGTACAGGGAACTCCCTGCAATACGTAATCGTTATCCTCGTCCACCCTCAAAAATTGATCAATAAATTTTTGGGGCTTCATCCTAAAATGCTTGGCTATGCGCTCCACATCCGCATTGGTAAATAAGGGACCTGTGGTCTTACAACAATTGGCACAGCTTAGACAATCCGTCCTATTAAATTCGGCTTCGTGTAAGTCCTGCATAATATAATCCAAATCCTTTGGTGGTTTACGCTTTAGTTTCCCAAAGAATTTCTTATTCTCATTATGCTTCTCCTGTGCAAGTTTGGGAAGTTGCTTAATTACCTCATCCATTGTGGAATAAACTTTTAAAAGTTGGTTAAAAGTCTCACATTTGCATGTAAATAACAAATTTATATGACTAAGGACATTTTAGGCAATGCACTCTTGGATTATCAATCGGGCAATTATACTGAAGATATCAAGACCTATTCTTCCTTGGATGAAGAGGATATTATTCCTGTCCCCTACTTATTTAGGGACTATAAAAAAATGCCCCCTTTGGAACAAAAAGCCCTGAAGCTTTGCAAAGGCAGCGTCCTGGACATTGGTTGTGGCGCAGGTAGCCATAGTCTTTATTTACAAAAAAAAGGATTATCAGTTACAGCCTTGGACAATTCACCTGGAGCTATTGCTACCTGTAAGCAAAGGGGATTGGAGCAAACCGTTTTATCTGGCATCCACGATTTTGGCCTTCAGAAATACGATACCCTTCTAATGCTTATGAACGGAATAGGCATAGTTGGAAAATTAAAAAACATTGACTCCTTTTTTACACATTTAAAATCGCTCTTAAAACCTAACGGGCAGATTCTTCTGGATTCCAGTGATATAATTTATATGTATGATGAAGATGAAGATGGCGGATACTGGATTCCCGACGACCAAAATTATTATGGGGAGGTGACCTTTGAAATGGAATATAAAGGCGAGAAAAGCGACCCCTTGGATTGGTTGTATTTGGATTATAACACCTTACAACGTGCCGCAAACGCCAATAACTTGGCTTGTGAACTTGTAAGTAAAGGAAAACATTACGACTATCTAGCTAAACTTACACAACTAAGGTAATACCTATGGAAATTTGTCGTTATCTTTAAAGTAACATGCCCTTATTCCAAATTTATTGAAAATGAAGAAGTTATCAATTTTGTTTTTCTTGGCCTTTGCACTTATTCTAGGCTGTTCCAAGGACTCTAATGAAAGCGACACCTTAAAAGTAGACAAGACAGCAAATTTAAAAGGTCCAGGCGATTCCGCAAATGAATTCCTTTCTGCCTCCAAATTTAAAAACTTAACGATCGAAATTGGTTATGTAACCAATTTTAAACCTACAGAAACAGCTATTTCCAATTTTGTAGACCTTTTTAAAGAACGTACCCACAAGGATAATATAAGCATCATTTACAAGGAATTGGACTCCCCACAAAAGGATAGCCTTACTGTGGACGAAATAGCCGATTTAGAAAAAGAAAATAGAACAATTTACAATGATGGGGACACCTTGGGACTTTACATCTATTTTACCGATGCGTCATCCAGTGATGATAAGCCCGAAGAAGATTTGGTTACCCTTGGAGCTGTTTACAGAAATACTTCCATGGTCATATACGAAGCTACCATAAGAAAATTGGCCTCCAGAAGTTCCTTAATAAGTAACTCTACAGTAGAAACTGCCACATTAAACCATGAGGCCGGTCATTTATTTGGTTTGGTCGACTTGGGAACACCCTCAGTTAACGAGCATCAAGATCCAGATGCTAAAAGCCACTGTAATATTCAGAATTGTCTAATGCGGGCAGAACTACAATTTGGCTGGGGAATGGCCAAAATGCTGACTGCAAAAGGTGGAGCGGTCCCCAATTTTGGGGTGGAATGCATTGCAGACCTTCAGGCCAATGGAGGAAAGTAGCAACAAATCCCATTATTAAAACCGGGCATAGGTAGTGCTCAATTCTAATGATTTCTTCAACAAAACAGCAATAGACGTAAAGGAACCAAGGCCAAGGAATTTAAATTCCAAAAATAATTTTGTTGGATTCCTTCAAATTTAACTCGGGGTCTGGTTTCCAGTTTCTAGTTTCTAGTTTCTAGTTTCTAGTTTCTAGTTTCTAAAATTATAATTCCTAATTTTACAATTCATAAATATTGAATCCAGTCAAATGAAAAAAATAATTACCACAAAAAATGCCCCAGCACCAATAGGACCATACAATCAGGCCGTTTTAGCTGGCAATACATTATATATTTCAGGACAAATACCCATTGATCCCAAAACAGGAGAATTAGTGTCAGGGGATATAAAAAAGGAAACTGAGCAATCCATGCAAAATTTAAAAGCCATTCTTACCGAGGCAGGAATGACTTTTGAAAACGTTGTTAAATCGTCAATTTTCGTAAAGGATATGCACCAATTTGCACAAATAAATGAGGTATATGGCGCTTATTTTGATTCGGATACTGCTCCAGCTAGGGAAACTGTTGAAGTAGCAAATCTTCCTAAGTTTGTAAACGTAGAAATATCTATGATTGCGCTTAAATAGAAGCTCTGTGAAACTCAACAAGACCTTCAATTGGTCTTTGTCTAATAACACCCAATACTAAATCATTTCTTTCAACCACGGTTGCCAGTTCTTCACGCAAGTAATAGGCAATACTGCCCACAAAACTTACTGGAACTTTTGTGGCCAATTCAAACTGCATTATGTAGTTATTAATAAACTGCTGAAAGCCTTTGTCAATAACTCCTCTGCAATAAGGATGATTCTTATTTTCTACGATAAATCTAGCAAAAGTGGCAAGATAGGTATTGGGATTAGGTTGCTTGTACAAATTCTCCTTGATTACGTCAGCATCCAAATTATATTCCTTGGCGAACTTGGTAGCCAAATCTTGCGGCATTTTGTTAAAATAGTAGTCCCTAATCAATTTTCTCCCGAAAAAGTTACCACTACCATCATCCATAGGGATATACCCCAATGAGGTCACCTTTTGATGTAATTGTTCACCGTCATAATAACTACAATTGGAGCCAGTACCTAAAATACAAACTATTCCATGTTGCCCTAATTTCGTAGTTGCAAATATTGCGGCGTAAGTGTCTTCCTTTACTTCGGCTTTTGCCTTGGGAAAAAAATCGTTAAAAATCTCTGTCAAAAACTTTTTCATTCTATCGGTCCCACAACCGGCCCCATAGAAAAATAGGTGAGTAACCTTCTCCCTGTTCTTGGAAAGTTCAAAATTATTGGCCAAACGGTCTTCGATTACAGGACGGGTCAATACTTCGGGACTTAATCCTAAAGTTTGGGTCATGAACAACTGGTCACCCTTCTCATCCAAGGCAATCCAATCCGATTTTGTTGCGCCACTATCTACAATCAATATCATATAACAAGTTTATTAAAAAAGAATCCTGAAAATAAGCAAAATATCGCTCACTTTCAGGATTCATTAAATTATTACCCAATAAGATTATAATTTGTGTATGTATTGTGCTAAGTCAACCAATTTATTGGAGTATCCAGACTCATTATCATACCAGGAAACAACTTTAAAGAATTTTGAATTCAATTCAATTCCAGCTCCTGCATCAAAAATACTAGTTCTAGGGTCTCCAATAAAATCTTGGGAAACTACCGCTTCCTCGGTATATCCTAATATTCCTTTTAATTCACCTTCGGAAGCCTTTTTAAAAGCCTTCTTGATTTCTTCATAAGAAGTTTCCTTCTCTAAACGAACCGTTAAATCCACTACGGAAACATCAGCAGTTGGTACACGGAAAGCCATACCTGTTAATTTCCCCAACAAAGATGGAATAACCTTGGTAACGGCTTTGGCCGCACCTGTTGAAGCAGGAATAATATTCAAAAGAGCACTTCTACCACCTCTCCAATCTTTTCTGGAAGGACCATCAACGGTCATCTGAGTAGCTGTTGTAGCGTGAACCGTAGTCATTAAGGCTTCTTCAATTCCAAAGCTATCGTTCAATACTTTCGCCATTGGAGCCAAACAGTTGGTAGTACAAGAAGCGTTTGAAACAATTTTATCCGATGCTTTTGCATCTTTATGGTTAACACCCATTACAAACATAGGCGCATTGCTTGATGGAGCTGAAATAACCACTTTTTTGGCACCTCCGTCGATATGTGACTGTGCTGTTTCCAAAGTGGTAAAAATACCAGTACATTCGGCAACGATTTCTGCACCAACCTCATCCCACTTTAAATTTTTAGGATCTCTTTCAGCAGTAATTCTAACGGTTTTTCCGTTTACGACCAAATTACCATCCTTTACTTCAACAGTACCGTTGAATTTTCCATGTACAGAATCATATTCCAACAAATAAGCAAGATGTTCTACATCCAACAAATCGTTAATAGCAACTACTTCTACATTATCTCTTTCTACAGTAGCCCTGAAGACCAATCTTCCAATTCTACCGAAACCGTTAATCCCTATTTTCAAGTTTGACATTTTCTTTGTTTTTAATGTTTAAAATTATGTTGTCATGATATCGGAGACTCGCATGAGCTCCTTATCAATTTTGGTATGCCCTTTTATTGCCTTACTAATAGGCGTTAGTGTTATAGTATTATCCTGAATACCCACCATTAAGTTGGTTTTTCCTTCCAACAATGCTTCCACTGCCTTTACGCCCATTCTACTGGCCAAAACACGGTCGAAACAAGATGGCGACCCCCCTCTTTGCATATGTCCCAATACGGATACGCGAACATCATAGATCGGAAGGTGTTCCTCTACATATTCCTTAAGTTCAAAAACATTTTTACCTGTTTTATCCCCTTCGGCTACCACCACTATACTAGATGATTTGCCAGATTGCTTACTGCGTTTTAAAGATTCCAATAACCTTTCAAGACCAAGGTTTTCCTCTGGAATCAATATCTCTTCTGCTCCTGCACCAACACCTGCATTTAATGCGATATGGCCAACATCCCTTCCCATAACCTCTACAAAGAAGAGCCTATTATGAGAACTGGCCGTATCCCTAATTTTATCTATACATTCAACAGCTGTATTTAAAGCTGTATCAAATCCTAAGGTATAAGTGGTGCCAAAAATATCGTTGTCAATGGTACCCGGAATCCCAATTATTGGAAAATTAAACTCCTTATTAAAGGTAAGTGCTCCGGTAAAGCTACCGTCCCCACCAATAACTACAAAAGCATCTATGCCTGCAGCTATTAGTTGGTCATACGCTATCTGCCGGCCCTCTTTGGTCCTAAAAGGCATACAACGTGCCGACTTTAAGATAGTTCCTCCCTTGTTAATTATGTTGTTTACGCTACGCGCGTCCATTACCTTAAAATCACCTTCCATCATGCCTTCATATCCTCTATAGATACCAACGCATTCTACTTTTAAATAAGCACATGTACGTACGACTGCTCTAATAGCAGCGTTCATTCCCGGTGAGTCTCCTCCTGATGTAAATACACCAATCTTTTTTATTGCTGAAGCCATAAAAATTTTAAAAGGCAAAACTAGCAAACTTATTTCAATAAATACGCGACTTTGGCTTTAATTTGACAATAGTGGAGCACTAAAACGTTTGAGTTGAATATTTTCTTGAAAATTGTTAAATTCATAATCAATCTTTAGCAAAAAGTGATTTTTTCGGATTTGCCCAAATCGACTAAAACAGTCTCAAAATCAACTATTTTTTCTTTCCTAAAATTTTGAGCAGGAGCTCTTTAAAACTATTGAAATCTACCTGATAAGAGAGTCCAACACCTTGGGTATAACCCTGACGATCTGCAAGAAATTGTTGAATTTCATTCTCCCTGTTGAATATTTTTGCGCTTAAGGTCCCTTCTTCGTTTAACAAAATCTGAACTTCCACATCCCCCGCAACTACGGTTTCGGTTACTCCACCTACCGGAACCCCTACCCTTCCGTTAAGAAGCACGCGATCGCTGATTTGGGTGGACAAGGTTACCCCCACTCTATTTTCCGTTTGTATATCGGTACTCCTATCCAAAATACCCTGCTCATAGGACAACCCCAAATTCAATTTATCGTTATCGCCCGCCAATAAGGAATTGAGTATTCCTGAGGCAGACTGAAGAAGATTCCCTGTTACAGCTTGCTGATTGATACCCGTCTGGTCATTGACAAAAGAGCCCTGTGCCAATAAAAACAATGCGTTTCTTTCGGCAATCGTAGGATCCTGCAATCTATATTCCAATTCGGATTTAACAATGGAATTGGTCCCAGGAAAATCAATTCTCCAATCAATTATAGGACTTTCCAATTCGCCGGTTAGCCTTACTACCACATCTGTCGGTATCCGCCTCGTGTAACCCGGATTATCCAGCAATGGAGCCGGATTGGCATTCAAGGAATAAACAGCTTCCATATTTAATTGTGCCGCCAAGGGCTCCCTTTCCCACGTAATGTTACCTCCTGGCTTTACTTTAAAGGTTTTATCCACTATACCACCAAACTTATAACGAAACTGTCCCGTTACCACAACAAAGTCACCGTACATATTAAACTTGCCGTTGGTGTTAATTTCAATGAACAAAATCCCAGCACCTGTACCCTTCAGGGAACTGCCGGTTTTGGTATCCACAACAATTTCAACCTCGGCATCAGGGGTAACATCCAAGTTAAAGGCCAGCTCAAGCCCCTCCACCTCTTTTAGAACCCGCTGCGCCGTATCCGTATTTTCCGGCTTTTTACCTACGAAATTGATGAATGAAAAATCGCCAACACTAACTACATCGCTAATTGGAATTTTCAATGAGGTTCCCCTTGCCGTTTCCCCATCTACATTTATAGTAAGTGCGTTGGTTGGCCCAAATATTCTTCCGGTACCATTTAAATAACCAGCACCATAGTACAATACTTCTTCCTTGAACGGTGTATTCAGAATCAAGAAGCGGTCATTATTGGTGTCAACATCCAAATCCAAACTCCAATTTCTAAAAAACTTATGTGTAATGGTACCATCCAAGGTAGCTTTGGTATTCATGGCCACATCGGTAAGCTTAATTTTCTGAAAATTAAAGGTTTGATTGGTCAACCTAACCTTTGAGAAGGGTGCAAAACTATAATCAACATTTAAATAAGGGATTGCTATACCAGCTTCATTTAAGGATATCACACCACTCATATTGGGATTATTAATTGGTCCCTTTAATATTGCACTACCCTGCAATAACCCCCTAATATTGGTAATAACACCTTCGCCCAGCGGACTAAATGGTTCTAAATTAAACTTATTGAAATCTACTATAAGATTTGCTTGGGGAATCTCCTCCCGATTGGAAATATTGCCGACAACGCTAAGTTTTTCGAACCCTTTATCCACTAAGGAGGTATTCACAACAAAATCGGTTAGATCTCTATTGCCAACTATGCCAATGGACAGATCTCCCAACGTAATATCGTTGACGCCAAAGTTTTTAATATTCAAATTGGAGGACGGCAGATAAACATTGTCCTTTTGCAAAACGTTCAAGGTACCATTCACCTCCCCGTGCAACTTTAAACTATCTATAGCGGGCGTAATCTTGCCCAAGGTTACAATTTTAAACTGAAGCTCAACATCCTTATAAGTAGAATCGGCCAATTGACCTCTTAAACGAATTTGCTCCTGTTCATTATTGTTCATTACTATTTCCTCAATAGTAATACTATCCAAAGTTTTATTGAGAATTACCTTGTTCTTATTATTTCCATCCTTGTTCAGTATCCATTTGTTCCCCTTAAAATTTATATCCGAAGTTTTTAATCCAATAACGGATTTGTTCTCCTTATTAAAAGTATGGTAGAAATTCAGGTTATAGCTATCGTTGTATTCGCTACCCCCACGAAACTCCGTTCTAAAAAACAAGGTATCCTTTAAGGTAGTATTGATTAAATTAAAATCTTTTACATCATAGTAAGGGGTTGCAAGATCTCCGATGGAAACATAGGTGTTGAACAAGGGGTTCTTATTGTCTATCTTTACATCTATACTATCCAATTCATTGCCATAAGCAACTATACTTGGCGATTTGAAGGTGAGTTTAAAATCGCCCTCATCGGCAATGATATTTCCTTTTATAAACGTATTCGGGTCAAATTTCACCTCTGGAAAAAATACATCCACAATCTTGTTATAGATTTTAAAATTAAAGGCCAGTCTTTGATTTTTCGAAATGTTGAAAGGTCTATAATTGGTGTAAATACTTCCCAAAGAGTTTTGCAGTAATCTTCCAAGTTCCTTTACCTTAAAATTACCTTTTAAAAATCCGGTAATAATATCCGGGGAATTAATATCTATAATTCGTGTACTGTCATTTTCGAAGGTGGATGAAACTTTAAAATCCTCAAAGTAGTAGGTGTCGTTTTTGTTCTGATAATTGGTTTTGGTAAATTTTATATCCCCTACAATATTATCCAAGGAATTTCCGGTTATATCCATATTTACATCCCCTTTGAATATGGACACACTATCATTTATAAAGTTTATTTTTTTTAGATCCGCATAATCGACCGATGCGATAAAATTGAAATTATTTCTATTCTCAGCAAAATCTGCCAAACCTTTAAAACTAAACTTAATATTTTCGTCCTTGCACAACAGGGAACCATCAAAAAGCTGTTCTTTTATAATCCCAGATACGCTGATATCCTTATAATCATAGCCGTTAAAATTCAAGGAATACACTTGCCCTATTACTTCGGTATTTAAATATTCCATGACAACACCCTTACCCTCCACATTAAAATCCAGGTTGGTAATGCCCACCTCTTTTCTGTCAATTAGATTTCCAAGATCAAAATCGATCAAAGAGACAAACCCTTTATAGGAAGCATCGTCTATATGGTCAATATCGGTAAGTTCCAAATCTACATAGCTACTCCCAATGAGGGTATTAATGTTGGCTTTGGCATTAATGGAGGATTCTGTGATAAGTGCATCCCCACGTACTGTAAACTGTCCCAATTTCTGAATTGAGGACGGTAATACATCCAAAATATTGGGCAACAATGCCCTGAGCTCATAATAGCTGGATGTAATATTTTTCATATTTGCCGTCAGGGCAAATCTACCATCCTTAGCGAACAAATTTTTAAAATTAAAGTCCCCACGGATGCCTGTATTATCCATGGTTAAAAACAGGTCGTTGGTATTCAAATCGTTCAAAACCCCATCTGCTATGGTGGAGAATGAAACAATTTTATCACTTCCAAATTGATTATAAAGCAGGTTTACTTCATTCAAGGCCACGGTAGACTCAACAAATTCTGCATCAATTTTTACCTTATTCAAAAAATCCCTAAAGTCTTCCCTGTTATAATCGAATACCACTTTACCCAATAAATGGGATTGATTGGTCTTAATGCTTAACGAATCAAAACACATTTGCTGTTTTGTATACTTAAATTCGGTAGCCATTTTTTCTACCACCACACCCCTCGAACTCTTAAAGGACATCTTCTCTATATTGGAATTTACGTCCGGGCCAATTATGGTAAATTCGGAGGCCGAAATGTTTAGATCGGCAAAATTCAGCATTTCGGTTGTCTCTCGATTTTCATCAATGAGCTTAAATTTACTATCCGTTATTTCTACATCGGCGGAAGAAAAATAAAATGGGGGCGCACCGGGTTTACGAGGTTTTTTATCGTCCAATTTATCTATAAAAACCTCTAGATTGGTGTTTTTGTTATCCTGGTAGGTCTTAAGCTTAAAATTGAGTCGCTCAATGGCAATATCGCCAAACTCCAGTTTACCGTTCACCAAATTGCGAACATTTAGAATAGAAGTACTTAAATTATCTATATAGAATAGCGTATCCTGTTTATAATCTTCAATATAAACACCACTCAAAGAAGTATCCCATGAAATTAAGGAAATCTTTAAGCGCTCAATATTAATATTAGTCCCAAATTCCTTATTGATTTCAGTAGTGGCGTACTTGGCAAAACGGGTCTGGACAAATGGTAAGGAAAGTATAACACTACCCAAAACACAAATAAGAATGAGCACCAAAAATACTCTGACTAGAATTTTTCTTAATTTTTTGATAGGGCTTTATGTTTTACCTTTGTACATTCAAATTTTATTCCAAACAACGTGGAAAATAAAACTATTTATATTCTTGCCATTGAGTCCTCCTGTGATGACACTTCTGCTGCGGTATTATGCAACAATAAGACGCTGAGCAATGTTGTGGCCACGCAAAAAATACATGAGGAATATGGCGGGGTTGTTCCCGAACTTGCCTCAAGGGCACACCAACAAAATATTGTCCCTGTTGTGCACCAAGCGTTAGCTAAAGCAAATATCGATAAAAAACAGTTATCAGCCATAGCTTTTACACGCGGACCAGGACTTATGGGTTCTTTATTGGTTGGAACCTCCTTTGCCAAATCCCTATCCCTGGGATTGGACATTCCGTTAATAGAGGTAAACCATATGCAAGCCCATATTTTATCCCACTTTATTGAGGAAGAAAATTATAAAATACCTTCCTTCCCCTTTTTGGCAATGACCATTAGTGGAGGACATACGCAAATTGTACTGGTTAAGGATCATTTTGACATGGAAATTTTGGGAGAATCATTGGATGATGCTGTTGGGGAAGCTTATGACAAAAGTGCAAAAATATTGGGACTGCCCTACCCCGGAGGACCCTTGGTGGACAAATATGCACAATTGGGCAATGCAAAGGCATTCCCCTTTCCCAAACCCAAAGTGGACGGACTTAACTTTAGTTTTAGTGGATTAAAAACTAGTATACTCTACTTTATTCAACGCGAAACAAAAAACAATCCCAACTTTATTTCTGAAAATATAAACGACATATGTGCCTCCATCCAATATACCATCATCAATATTTTAATGGATAAATTAAAAAAGGCGGTAAAGCAAACAGGGATAAAACAAATAGCCATAGGTGGTGGAGTTTCGGCCAATTCAGGCATAAGACAGGCCTTGCAAAATGCGGAGGATAAATGGGGATGGACAACCTATATTCCTAAATTTGAATATTGTACGGATAACGCGGCCATGATCGGTATAGTGGGATACTTAAAATACAAAGAATTAAACTTTGTAGATCAAAGTGTTACCGCCAAGGCCAGATATGTGATTGAATGAAAGTGCTTAGTGCGAAAGGTTATAACTCAGGAAATAGTTCTAGTTCCTGTCAACAGATGATACAATCATAAAGCAATTCATTTACACATATTTTGTATCTTAAAATTTTTAAATGTCATGGCATACAATGAACAATTGGCTAAACGGCTTAGGGCTAGTTTTGAACTTCAACCCCAATCTGTCCGATCCAACATATCCGAAAAGAAAATGTTTGGTGGAGTTGCCTTTTTGTATAGTGGAAAAATGACCGTGGGTATTGTTAAAGACAATCTTATGGTCAGGGTCATATCCGACAAAATGGAGAAGACTCTAAAATCCAAACACGTAAGACCCATGGATTTCACAAAACGCCCCATGAAAGAATTTATTTATGTTTCACAAGAGGGAATTTCCAATGAGGAACAGTTATTAAATTATATTGAATTAGGACTGGAACACGCAAAACACAAACTGAATAATCTTTAATCATCACTTTTGAACAATTCAATTGTTCCTACTGAATTAGGGAACAACACCGACCACTTTATTTTTCCGAACCAAAAGGTTTAAAATAAATATGAGGTACAACATATTTCACATTGGCCTTTTACTCATGATTTTAGTTTTACAGAATTCTGTATTTTCACAAAAATCTTGGGTAAAAACATTGCCAGGTATCGGGACTTTTTCCTCTCCAAGAATAGCAGACCTAAATCAGGATGGTACTGGCGATATTATCATAGGGGCCGGGAAAGAGGAATTAAAGCCCTCCGATTCCGCTGTCATTGCCATAAGCGGCATAGACGGAAAGTTACTTTGGAAAGTGTCGGCAAAGGATCAAATATTTGGTTCGGCCACTCTTAAGGACATTAACAACGACCAAATATATGATGTTTTTATTGGGGGTAGATCGGCTCAATTATTGGCTATTAACGGGAAAACAGGAAAAATAATTTGGCGATTTAAACCACCAAAGGGTCAAAAAAAAGAATGGTTCAACTTTTACAATCCACAATTTATTCCCGATCAAAATAATGATGGACAGGAAGATCTATTGGTATCCAATGGAGGCAATGTACTGAAAGAACCCTATGACCCTGATAGACCCGTGGGCCATTTGATAATCTTAAACAGTAAGAATGGTGAGATAATCCAGAAAGCGCCCATGCCGGATGGAAAAGAAACCTATATGTCAGTGACCGTTTTACCTAATGTAACCCAAGAATTTAAGAATGTAATCTTTGGGAGCGGCGGAGAGACCATAGCTGGCAATCTTTATGCAACTTCCATTAAAGATATAATGACAGGGGATATATCCAACTCCATTACCTTAGCCAGTGGAGACTCCACAGGATTCATAGGACCCGCTGCCTGGGTGGATATTAATGATGATGGAGTACATGACATTGTGGCCAATACTTTTGACGGCAGAATGCTAGCATTGGATGGTAAAACTTACAAACCCATTTGGAGCGTTGTTATGCCGGATACGCAGGCCTACGGTTCCATTGCCATAGGCAATTTCACCGATGATTCCATCCCAGATTTTTTTACTTCCTACGCTCAAGGTAAGTGGCCAAATTTGGAATGGTCCAAACAAATAATGGTCAACGGAAAAAATGGAAAAGTAGAATTAAAGGATTCGTTGGGATATTATCAGATGAGCACGCCCATAGCGGTAGATTTAAACAATGATGGAAAAGAAGAGGCCATTCTGCCCATGAACTATCAAGTATTTGATAGCCTGCAAATGAAATATTTTTATAATGATCTGGCCATTATCGATTTTTCTAAAAAAGAAATCACCAAATTAAATTTAAATTACGAAGGCAATAATCTATCGTCAACGCCATGGGTTGGAGATTTAGATGATAACGGATTTTTGGATATCATTTATATTCATGGTACAAATCTTAAACAAACCTATACCTTTGACGGATTACAAATAAACCGGATAGACACAGATATCCCAATAAGCCAAAAAATAAAATGGGGAAGTTATATGGGCAGTAATTACAATGGGGTATATGACCATTAAACCCAAGTCTTCCTAAAATTGAAATTACCGATAATTATGCAACTGTTCTACCATCCCGAATTAGAAGACAACGCGGACCAATTTATTTTTCCAACCGACGAAAGCAGGCATATTTCCAAGGTACTGCGAAAAAAATCCGGGGATATCTTACAGATCACCAATGGCAAAGGTGTTTTTTTTGAAGCCCAAATACTGATCCCGGACCATAAAAAATGTACGGCTAAAATTATTTCCAGAACCCAAAAACCGCCAAAACCATATCAACTCCATATGGTGGTGGCACCTACCAAACTGAACGATCGTTTCGAATGGTTTTTGGAAAAAGCCACAGAGATTGGTGTTCATGAAATCACACCCATTATTTGCGACCATTCCGAAAGAAAAGTTATTAAAATGGACCGTATGGAAAAGGTAATTCAATCGGCCATGAAACAATCCTTACAGGCTTACTTGCCAAAATTAAATCCGGCCATCCCCTTTAAAGAGTTCATTGCCCAACCAAAAAATGGTGAGCTCTACATAGCGCATTGCGAAGAAGATAAAAAAAAGGAATTATCCCATATTGCCACCGCCAAAAATAATACCACAATCTTAATTGGCCCAGAAGGGGACTTCTCTCCTGAAGAGATACAATTGGCCCTACAAAACGGTTTTCAGGCCGTTGCCTTGGGCAACACCAGGTTGCGAACGGAAACTGCCGCTATTGTAGCCTGCACCGCCGTGGCTATGATTAACTTGTAAAATACTTCTTTAACGCATATTTTAATAAGAATACTTATTAAATCTATAGGGGTCCAATAATACTATTTGGCAAGACACCTAATATGATATACCCAGCCTTATTGTTTTTTAACTCGCTAATATTCTTAAATTTGAATACCTTAATTTTCCGCGTTTACATGAAGCAGTTGGTTGCAATCATTTTTATTTTCAATTTTTATATAGCTACAACTTTGCATGCCCAAGAAATTGCTATTTTAAAATACGGAGGTGGCGGCGATTGGTACGCCAATCCCACTGCACTTCCCAATCTAATAAAATACTGTAACCAACAATTAAGGACTACTATTGATCCCAAACCGAAAACGGTAGAAGTAGGAAGCCCAAATATATTTCAATATCCCTTTTTACATATGACGGGGCATGGAAACATATTTTTCACTCAGGAGGAGGCAGAAAACCTAAGAACCTATTTATTGGCAGGAGGTTTTTTGCATATAGATGACAACTATGGAATGGAACCTTACTTACGCAAAGAACTGGCCAAAGTATTTCCAGATAAGGAGCTTACTGAATTAGGTGCAGACCACCCTATATTTCGGCAGCAATTCCAATTTCCCAAAGGATTGCCCAAGATACATGAACATGATGGCAAGCGCCCCCAAGCGTTTGGAATCTTCGATCAAAATCGCCTTATCCTACTTTTTACATTTGAAAGCGATCTTGGTGACGGATGGGAAGACCCCGAAGTTCATAACGACCCTAAGGAGGTACGTTTAAAGGCTTTGCAAATGGGAGCTAATATAATCTCCTACGTTTTTAAAAGTTAAAATATGACATCAAAGAATATTGCAGAAGGTATTTTAAGGGCGCTTGGAATTGTTGTAGCGATTGTAATCCTCTTGATTTTTCTACAAAAAATTAGCGCAGTATTAATATACATTGCCATAGCGGCAGTGGCCAGCTTAATAGGACGGCCCATTGTTTTATTTTTTCGACAGAAGTTAAAATTCAATAACACCATAGCTGTTATTATTACCATGATATTCCTTGTTGGTATTGTTGCTGGGGTCATAGCCCTATTTGTTCCCTTGTTGATTCAACAGGGACAAAATTTATCCTTGCTCAACATAGACGCTTTACAGGGAAATTTAGAGGATTTATACCGACAGCTTTTGGAATATTTTGGTGTTAAATCCGAAGATTTGGAACAGGGTATTAAGGATTCACATTTGTTTTCGAACTTTAACTTTGGGCTTCTTCCAGATTTTCTGAATTCCGTAATCGGTATATTGGGTAGTTTTAGTGTAGGTCTGTTTTCAGTATTATTTATAGCCTTCTTCTTTTTAAAGGACAGCAAGCTTCTTGAGGAATCCATACTCACCTTGATTCCCAAAAACAATGAAAATAAATTTCAACATTCCATGGAAACCATTAAAAATCTACTTTCAAGATATTTTGTTGGTCTTGTGTTTCAAATCCTGATTTTGTTTGTCATTTATTCCATTGTACTGTTCGTTTTTGGGATAGAAAACGCCATAGTAATCGCCTTCCTTTGCGCCCTTCTAAACCTTATTCCTTATATAGGCCCTATCATTGGGGGAATATTGATGGCAGTTTTAACCATGACCAGCAATGTAGGAGCAGATTTTAGTACGGTGATTTTACCCAAAACCGGCTATGTGATGATAGGATTTATCATTGGCCAATTGGTAGACAATTTTTTTTCCCAACCCTTTATTTTCTCAAGCAGTGTAAAGTCGCACCCTTTGGAAATTTTTCTGATCATCATTATTGGAGGATTACTCCTTGGGGTTACGGGTATGATTATCGCGGTACCAGGATATACGGCTATAAAAGTCATATTAAAGGAATTTTTCTCCGAGAATAAGATTGTAAAATCCATTACAAAAAATTTATAATTCTACCTTGAATAAAAATATTTTAACATCTGAAATTCAAGATTTTATAAGCCAAAATTTAAGAGCGGACCTTATATCCATTTTATTGAAACCGTTGAATTTCAAGGGTGTAACCAACAAGGAAATTGCAGAACAAATTGAAGCCAAGATAAAATGCAAGGATAAACTTCCCACTTGGTTTGGCACGCCAAATATTTATTATCCCAACAAACTTAATATAGAACAGACCTCTTCCGAAACCACCGCCCAATATAAAGCAGGTCTATTAAGTGGTAAGTCGCTTTTGGATATGACAGGCGGCTTTGGAGTGGACAGTTATTATTTTAGCCGCTGCATGGAACAGGTGCATCATTGTGAAATGAACAGGAACCTATCTGAAATAGCCGAATATAATTATAAGGTTTTGGCCCGCACCAATATCCATACCCATGCAGATGATGGAATAGATTTTTTAAAGAATTCAGAAGTTGCATTCGATTGGGTATTTATAGATCCCTCTCGCCGACATGATGCCAAGGGAAAGGTTTTTTTATTGTCCGATTGCCTTCCGAATGTCCCCAATAATCTTGATGCCATTCTTGGGAGGGCCAAGAAAATTATGATAAAAACCTCCCCTCTACTGGATATATCGGCAGGTCTAAAGGAGTTGGACTTCGTTAAGGAAATTCACATAATTGCAATTAAAAATGAAGTAAAGGAAATCCTCTGGATTTTGGAACAGGCATGCGAAAACGAAGTATTGATAAAAACGTTAAACCTATTGGGACAGGAAACAGAACGGTTTAACTTTATGCTCCAGGAGGAAAAACTGGCGCTTTCCAACTTCTCCGAGCCACAAGAATATTTATACGAGCCAAATTCGGCCATCTTAAAGTCAGGAGCTTTTAAAACCGTGGGAAATAAATTTAATCTGTACAAGCTACACGATCACTCACATTTATACACAAATAGCAAACTATTGGCATTTCCTGGACGGACATTTGAAATCGTAAAAACCATCCCCTTCAACAAAAAAGAAATCAAAAAATTGAACTTAAACAAAGCTAATATTACGGTGCGTAATTTTCCAATGACCGTAGCCCAAATAAGGAAAAAGTTCAAAATAAAGGACGGTGGGGAAGCATATCTGTTTTTCACAACCAATCCCGAAGGTGAAAAAATTGTTGTTTACTGTAATAAAATAGGGACCAATTAGGACTCCTGGCTCCAAAAAAAAATGGCAGACTTCTCTCCCGACATAGATCGGGACCTTACAAAAACATCACTCACCCAAAAGTGATCAAATTATGATCTCTTCCGAAAGCATCAATCGCAATCCCATTTAAAATTAGCCACCTTGTCATTTGATGCGGTACCCAGATTGTAATGCCACCATTCCGTTCTAATGGACCAAAAACCATATTTTTCCATGGTTTCCTTCAACAACAACCTATTATTTAGGATTGATTTTGGCAGATCTAAGTTATCATGATAAGCCTTTTTTCCAAAAAAATCAAAATCGGTCCCCATATCCAATTCTTCGCCTTCCAAGGTAACCAATGTAATATCCACTGCACCACCTTTATTGTGGATAGACCCCTTTACTGGGTTTGCCACGTATTGCGGATTGGGTACTATGGCCCACATTTTATATTGCACATCATTGGGACGGTAGCAGTCGAAAAATTTTATTTTATACCCCTTACCCATAAGTTCCTTGTTGGCCAAAAGAAGTGCCTGGGCTGTTTTCACCCTTGTATAGCACTCTGCACAATCGTATACCTTGGCCTTTAAAAAATTGTTTTCGGTAGCATATCGGAGGTCATATACAAAATCATCACTGTAATCGGCTAACCTAACAAACAGGGTATCGGCTAGTCCTTCCAAAGATTTAAGTTTGGGCACTGGCAATTCTTCCTTCTTGGCATTAGTAATCTGTGCGGTATCTGTTGCTTTTAACTGGATCTCATTATCCTCTGCCTCCTTATTGTTTACCGCAACTTCCTTACAGCTAAAAAACAGCGGTAAGGCCAGAAGCATAATACCCATAAAAAATAAACACTTCCTACTCATTTTCTCCACTTCCAATTATAATTTTTTTTCACCAATCCATATTTCGATTAGTCGGCTTATTCCTATAGCTAAAAAGCCCCTAAACCGGGGCTTTAATACATATCCTAAGCGTATTATAATAAATACTTATGCTACTTATAACCGATTTAAATAAAATCTATGTCAATAGGTTACCTTTATCATCCCAGGTAGCGATTTCGTTTCTGGTGCTATGATCTATACATTTAGCAACCCATTCTGGATCGTAGGCCACACCATGCTGATCTAACACGTCCTGCGGAACACCATCCCATACGTTAGGTGTATTTCCCTTATATCCAAGTTCGGCGACTCCTACTTTCGAAGAATAATAGCCACAAATGGTTAATCCGCGCATCAAATAGAAAAATTGTATTTCAAGTGGTTGCACGTCCAACGATTTTTCGGGATCATGGTAACAGATCGTATCCAATATCTGCTTTTGTTGATCTAAGGTAATTAATTTAAACTCGGTTCCGAAATCGGCATTGCTCTTATGGTCCAACCACATTAGCCCCCCTTTAAGCGTAAGCTGCAACTCAGGGATATCCTTGCCCATAAATTCTATAAATTCCGGGACCTCGGCCTCTATTGGACCTCCATTGGGTTCCCTAGGAGGAAGTATTACGGTACTCAATACCGCTATAGTCTCCATTTCATGTTCCGTAAATAGCTGTTCTGCATTTAATTTTTCAATAAGCTCCAACTCCTCTGGGGTACGACCAAAATAATGGGTATTTTCAGCTGCAGCAACGGCTTCGTTAGCCGTATCCGGTCCATCGGTCTTACAGCCATGAAAGGCCAAGGCGGATGCGCCCGCACCAAGAATCATTGTTTGTATACTCTTTCTTCTATCCATGGTCTAGATATTTTGCTGTTTTAATTGTTCAATAATATAATCACTGGCGCGCCAAGATAATGCCAAAATGGTCCAAGTACAGTTCTTATCCGCTTGGGAAGTAAAGGGCCCTGCATCCACAATAAAGACATTGTCCACATCGTGCAACTGATTGAATTTATTAGTGACCGATGTTTTGGGATCATTACCCATTCTGGTAGTACCTACTTCATGTATAATACGTCCTGGAGCCTCTAGCCCATAATCGCGGTCCTTGCCCGGCTTTTCCCCTAAAGGCTCTGCCCCAATATTATGGAAAATCTCCTCAAAGGTGTCCTGCATATGCTTGGCTTGCTTAATCTCAAGATCTGACCATTTGTAGTTAAACTTCAATACTGGGATACCAAATTGATCCACGGTGGTAGGGTCAATTTCACAATAGTTCTCCTTACGGGCAATACCTTCACCCCTTCCGGCAACTCCCAATACGGATCCGTAATACTTTTTAACATCATCTCGCAAGCTATCCCCATAACCTCCTACTTTGATACCAAAGAACTTATTAAACTCATTGGGGTTAAAACTAAAACCATAGCCCGGCATCTTCATACCTCCGCCGACTTCGATATGGTATCCTCTAGGAAAATCCAACTTGGAATTATCTCCCCACCAAGGAGAGTATACATGATTACTGCCTACCCCATCCTCATTATAGGATACTTCTCTGTTCATCAATGCCGGTACGAAAGCAGCTCTACTTGCCCCGGTAGAATCGTGCAGGTACTTACCTACAACATCACTACTGTTTCCTAATCCGTTAGGATGCTGTTTACTTTTCGAATTCAAGAGAATACGGGCGGAACTACAGGCTGAAGCTGCCAAAACCACAACCTTGCCTTTTAATTTGTACTCTTTTCTATCGTCCTTACTGATGTAAGAAACGCCTGTGGCCTTGCCTTCTTCATTGGTGGTCACTTCCCGCACTACACAATTGACAAATAATTTAATACGGCCACCGCTTTTTTGCGCTGGAAATATAAGACAACTTCCTGATGAGAAATCGGCATAAACGGAACAGGAACGTGAACATTGTCCACAGTAGAAACACACACCACGGTCCGCATTAATTCTTTTGGTAAGCATAGAAAGTCTACCTGGAATAGTAGGTATTCCCGCCTTTTTAGCCCCATTTATATAGAAAAGCTCATGTAATCTTGGTTTTGGAGGGGGAAGGAAAAATCCATCCGGATCGTTTTCCAGTCCTTCATTGGTCCCAAATACCCCGATTAATTTATCTACTTTATCATAATACGGTTTTACATCATCATAACCTATAGGCCAGTCCTCACCATGACCGTCCCTGGTCTTCCCTTTAAAATCCTTTGGTCCAAAACGCAGAGAAATCCGCCCCCAGTGGTTTGTACGCCCCCCCAACATGTGAGATCGAAACCAGTCAAATTCAGTACCAGGTTCACGGGTATAAGGCTCTCCTTCTATCTCCCAACCGCCATATGCGGCATCAAATTCGCCAAAGGCCCTAGTTGTACCGGCTCCCCTTCTAGGAGATTCGTAATTCCATTTTAATTGGTTCATGGTCTTCGGGTCTGCCGGATCAAAAAATGGTCCAGCCTCGACAACCGCAACATTGAGACCGGCATCGGCCAACTGCTTTGTGGCCATACCGCCACCTGCACCCGAGCCGACAATTATTACATCATAAATTTCTGAGGATTCTTTTATCTGCATATTAGAATAAATTGATATTGAACTTCAATATAAGTTTAAAACGGAATCAAATTAGAATTTTTTAATCAAACAACCTCAAAATTCATGTAATTTGATATAAAACCATTGATAATTGATAATATATAATTAGATGAGGCAAATCTTTGAAAGCAACCCTTAAGATTAAGGTTCCAATTCCGCTACTTATAATTCTCAGGAATATAAAAATTATTTTCACCCATCTTCACAGAATTAAGCCACAACAATCTTCAGCATAGTTTCCTAAGAATTCATTCCTCAGACATCCACAGCCTATCTACTTCCCTTCAACAAATAATAAGGCCCCTGAATTGGGGCCTTTGAGTTATTACCAATACTATTTTGAATGGACGGGAAATTATTTTAACCCCTTTAAATACTCTAAACTCTTGGGGACCTGTGCCACAACCCTGGAACATTCGTCCTCTATAAACATATACTTGATGCCCAACCTCTTGGCCTCTGCTACAACTCCGGCTATATCTACTTCCCCAGTTCCCAAAACCACATTTGTTTCCACATCGGCATGGCCGGTATTATCTTTCTTTGTTCCTTTTTCCATATCCTTTAAATGCATTAAAATAAATTTGGAAGGATACTTTTTAAGTAATTTAAGCGGATCGACACCGGCGTGATGTACCCAATACACATCCATTTCAAAATCGAAATAGTTAGCATTCTCCGCCATATAATCGAACAGTGTCCCATCGTTATAAGGTCTAAACTCAAATCCGTGGGCATGATAGGCCAATTTTAATCCATTTTTCCTTAAAAGCCTTCCCGCTTTATTAAAGACCTCAACTGCCTTTTTAGTATCCTCTATACCAAAATTATTTCCATCGTGTGGTATCCATGCGCACATTACGTAGGTAGCGCCATAACTTTTGGCTTTTTTTACAACCTCTTCTGGATTATTTGCCAAATCGTCGAAGCCAGCGCCAACGCTAACCACCTTTAAATTATTTTTCGCAAGCAAGCCTTTAAACTTCTCCTCGGGCATCCCGTAGCTATCTCCACCTTCCAAAACAGTAATACCCCAATCATTTATCAATTTTAAGGTACTTGGAATATCTTCCTTAAACTGATTTCTAAGGCTGTATAACTGCAATCCAACTTCTTGGGCTATTACATTTGTAGTTCCGAAAAAAACTATGGCTATTAAAAATAGCCATAGTACCTGTAAATTCTTCATATTATTTATAGTTACATATATTCCTCATAATACTTTATAACTTCTAGGTCAACAAATTACCTTCGTCGTCCCATTCCGCCATTTCGTTACGCTTACTTTGATCCACGCATTTGGCCAACCATTCCGGGTCATAGGATTTGCCGTGCTTTGCCAAAACATCTTCCGGGACACCGTCCCAAACATTGGGCGAATTACCTTTATAACCTAAATCCTCAATTCCTTCCTTGGAGGTATAATAGCCTGTAACGGTTAAATTACGGATTAAGGAAAAGAATTGCTCCTCATAGGATGGATTCTCCTTATCCGGAAATGCTATGGCATCCAAAATTTCCTTTTGCTGGACTTCAGTAGCAGTTTTAAATTCCACTCCATATTCCTTATTGCTTTTATGGTCCAACCACATTAGTCCCCCTGCAAGAGGAGTTTGGTATTCAGGAATATCCTTTGCCATAAACTCTATAAAATCTGGAACCCCAGCATCCGTTGCACTACCATATGTGCCGCTGGCCGGTATAATTAAAGCGCACAACACGCCCAAAGTCTCCATTTGATGTTCATTAAAAAACTGTTCAGCATACAGCTTTTTCAACAATTCCTTTTCTTCCGGGGTACGCCCAAAATGTTTTTCCTCCTGTACCAGAGCATCGGCAGCTCCAGCCTCTTCTTCGGTTCCTGGTTTACATCCATTTATTGCCAGTCCCCCAGCTACACCTCCAAGAATAATGGACTTTATACTTTTTCTCCTATCCATAATACTAGATATTTTGTTTTTTCAATTGCTCAACTATATAATCTGATGTTCTCCAAGCCAAGGCCAGAATGGTCCAAGTTGGGTTCTTATCGGCTTGGGAGACAAAGGGACCCGCATCAACAATAAAAACATTATCCACATCGTGCATTTGTTCCCATTTATTAACTACAGAAGTTCTAGGATTATCCCCCATCCTTGTAGTACCTACCTCATGGATAATTTCTCCAGGGTTAAGCAAACCATAATCCCTATCTTTTCCCGCTGGTTTGCCTATGACCTGTCCACCCATATTGTGGATTATTTCCTCAAAGGTTCCTTGCATATGCCTGGCTTGTAGACGTTCGTGATCGGACCACTGATAATTAAAGCGCAATACGGGAATACCAAATTCATCAACCTTTCCTGGGTCAATTTCACAATAGTTACTTTCCAAAGCAATAGATTCCCCACGACCTGCAAAACCGATCATTGCTCCGTAATATTTCTTTACATCTTCCCTAAGGACATTGCCATAACCCCCAACTTTTTCACCAAAGAACTCGTTCAGCGCATTTGGGTTAAATCCAAACCCGTAGCTTGGCATCCCTAAACCGCCCCATATTTCTATATGATAACCTCTGGCAAAATCCAGTTTTTTATTGTCTAACCACCAAGGTGTGTACACGTGCATACCGCCTACACCATCTTCGTTGTATGTCTTTCTGTTCATCAAGTCAGGGACAAAGCCGGTCATTCCTCCTCCCGTGGAGTCGTGCAGATACTTTCCAACAACTCCGCTACTGTTGCCCAGTCCGGCCGGATGTTGCTTACTTTTGGAATTCAATAGGATTCTTGCAGTACTACAGGCCGATGCAGCCAGGACAACAATTTTCCCCTTTAATCCATATTCTTTTCGATCTTCCTTGTTGACATAAAGCACCCCAGTGGCCTTACCTTCCTCATTGGTAGTTACCTCTCGCACCATGGCATTCACAAAAAGGTCAATCTGACCTCCATTCTTTTGAGCAGGAAATATCAAACAGCTCCCTGCCGAAAAATCGGCATATATTTGACAGGACCTACCACATTGTCCGCAATAGAAACAGACCCCGCGATCGTTGTTTATCTTTTTTGTCACCATGGACATCCTTGAAGGGATGACCGGGATATTGGATTTCTTGGCTCCATCTATGTAATATAGTTCATGCAATCTCGGTTTTGGCGCAGGAAGGAAAAATCCATCCGGCTCGTTTTCCAAACCTTCCTTTGATCCAAAAACACCAATTAACTTGTCTACCTTATCGTAATATGGTTTTACATCTTCATAACCAATGGGCCAGTTCTCCCCAAGACCATCAATATCTTTATGTTTAAAATCGCGTTGACTAAAACGCAAGGAAATACGTCCCCAGTGATTTGTTCTACCCCCCAACATTCGAGACCTAAACCAAGAAAATTTTGATCCATTTTTTTGGGTATATGGTTCCCCTTCAATTTCCCAACCACCATATGCTGCATCAAATTCTCCAAATGCCCTTGTTGTACTGGCACCTCTACGTGGTGATTCATATGGCCATTTTAATTGTGTGATTTGTTCAGGGTTTTTAGGATCAAAAAATGGACCCGCTTCCACCACGGCCACTTTTAGTCCGGCCTCGGACAATACTTTTGTAGCCATACCTCCACCGGCACCCGACCCAACTATGATTACATCATAAATAGTTGAAGATTCTTTTATCTGCATATTCGAAGAATTAATTTAGAGGTTCAATATAAGTTTAAATGGAGTTTAATTTAAAATTTTTTATCCGAACGACCTCAAAATTCATGTAATTTGACACAAAACCATTGATAATCGGTAAAAAATATACAAAGAAAATCAAGCAGAGCACTTACCCTGCTTTATGTTGACCCGGACACATAAAAAATACTCGATCAGGTTTCAAAAATTAAATTGCCCTGGCCATTATTTATAAAAACAAAACGCTTCCTAGAAATTTTTCAATTGCTCAAGAGCTTCCTGGGTTGTGGCCACCGGTAATTTACAGGTGTGGTCCTGACAAACATAAATAAAAGTGCCGTCATCGGCATATCGTCCTTTGAACAAAGGCAACTCACTACTTTTATTACTACCTACAATTAAGGTATTTGGTAAATTGTGCTTCTGTAATTCTGCCAATAATTGCTTGGCATCATCCCCTACAACAGCAATTTCATAAAAGGGCAATGCTGATTTGAGCAACAAGGAATTCCATTTGGAATAGTTATAAGCATTTTCCTCTAAAACGGGAATCATGGACGAAAGCATGGACCGGGCCTTAAGTGTGGCTTCTTTATCATAGTCTATATGCCCTAAAAGGAGTAAATTCTCTGCCATGACGGCATTGGGTGAGGGCAATACCCCATCATCGGTCTTAATTATTTTGGCAATTAGTTCGTTACTGGAGTTAAAACTGTACATGCCCGAATTTTCATCTGCAAATTTGGTTTTTGCAATTTGATTCAAGTTTTTGGCAAAATCCAAATAAGTCGAATCCATTGTTGAACTGTACAATTTTAAACTGGCATTGGCCAAAAAGGAATAATCCTCCAAAAATCCATCACTCTTTTTACTCCCCTTTTTGAAGGTATGTACCAATTGATTTTTGTCCAGACTATTTTTCTCTATAAAACGGAACACTTCCTCCGCTTTATTCAAATAAGCGGTCTTCCCAAAAGTATTATAGGCATCTACAAAGCCAGTAATTAATAGGGCATTCCAGGAGGTAATGATCTTATCATCCGTATTGGGCCGAATTCTTTTATTTCTTTCGGTTAATATTTTCTCTTGCCATCGGCCTTGGTAGGCTTCCCAATCTTCGGTAGAAATATTATTTTCCTCAATAAATTCCGCGTCGCCAGTGCTCCTAGAAAGAACATAGGCATCATTTTCCCAAATATTGGAACGCTTTATATTGAAATATTTGGCGAACAATTCAAAATCCGAGCCTAGTATAGACTTTAATTCCTCTTCTTTCCAAACATAAAATTTACCTTCCTCACCTTCACTATCAGCATCGATAGCGGCGTAATAACCACCATCCGGGTTTTTCATTTCCCTATCCAAAAAGGAAATGGTTTCCTCCACCACCTTTTTATACAGCGGCTCATTAAACACCTTGTAAGCTTTGGAATAAAGACCAATTAACTGGGCATTATCATATAACATTTTCTCAAAATGTGGCACCTTCCACTGTGCATCTGTGCTATACCTATAAAATCCACCTGCTATATGATCGTAGACCCCTCCCCAGGCCATTCTGTCCAGTGTAGTCTTAACAAAGCTTTTGGCCGACTCATCATTCGTAAGAACAGCATAATCCAACAAAAAATCTAAATTAACGGGAATCATAAATTTTTGCGACCCTTTATTTCCGCCCCATTTCAGATCCCAGTTATCCTTCCATTTTTCAACACTTTTATTTAAAACTTCCGGGGTTAACATTCCTAGATCGGAAACAGGCTCTATTATATTTACTTCCTGTATCCCCTGAGCCACCATATCGGCATACTCATTGGCTTTTTTGGGGTCCTCCTTATATAGCTTGCTAACCTCGGACAAAACCTTGCTCCATTGTTCTTTGGTATGGTAGGTGCCTCCATAAATGGGCTTTCCGTTAGGCAGCGTAATTACATTCAAAGGCCAGCCTCCGTTGCCATTAATAAGCTGTAAAGCGGTCATATACACATGATCCACATCCGGTCTTTCTTCCCTATCCACTTTTATACTGATAAAGTTTTCATTCATCAACTTGGCCACCTCTTCATCTTCAAAAGTTTCTTCTTCCATGACGTGACACCAATGACAAGAGGAATAACCCACACTAACCAATACCAACTTATCTTCCTTCTTAGCATCTTCCAGAGCCTTTGGACTCCATGGTCTCCAATTTACGGGGTTATGGGCGTGTTGCAATAAATAGGGACTGGTTTCATGAATAAGGTCATTGGTGTACTTATGGTCGTTTTTCTGACCTTTAATATCGGCACAGGAGAATAAGATCATTGTCATCATAAAAAATAGATTAACAAAAGAAAACCTAAGGCAGTAACTTCGCATCATAAAGACTAAATATTGTTCAGTTTTGAAAAATACAACAATTGATTTCAATTATTGTAGAATCAGATAAAGTTCTACCCCTATTTGATTGTTAATTTTTGGGCAAATCCAGCTTTTTTTTGTTTTACAAACCATTCATAAAGCTCATCATTTTCATAGGCCCTGTCCCAAGCGTTGTGTCCAACACCCTTATATATTGTAAAATTCACATTATATCCCATTTCCTTTAATTTGGCTACCATTTCTATAGATTCCGATATCGGGATCGACTTATCCTGATCGCCGTGAAAGACCCTAATGGGCATATCTTTATTTATCCATGAGGCATAAGGCACAGGTGTCATTCCACAAACTACGGCCAAAGCGGCAAATTTATCCGGATATTGAACGGCCATTTCCCAGGCTGCCCCACCGCCCCTACTAAGTCCGGTAAGGTATATTCTGTTTTCGTCCACTTTATTTTGGGCAATAATGGTATCCAAGAGTTTATTTACAGCTCTAGTGTTCCACCACATTTTTTCGTTGGGATTCTGGGGAGCTAGAATTAAAAAAGGAAATTTCTTGCCATGGGCAATGAGTTTTGGAGGACCATTGCGCTTAACGGATTTTAAATTCCCTCCCGCTTCACCTCCACCATGTAAAAAAAGTAATATAGGAAACTTCTCGTCCGCATTTACCTCATAATTTTCAGGGTAATATAAATAGTACCGCAATGTTTCCGAAGTAGCAACCTCCATTTCCGAATGTACTAATTCCGGGGAAGATTGGGAGGCGCAACCCTCAAAAATAAATAGGCAGCAAAAAATTAATACTATTGGTTTCATCTAATTAAATTTATTCTTCGTTCTAAGCCATATGGAATTTACAAAAAAACATATCGGTGCAGCAACTTTTTAATACGTCTCATTTTATGTTACTTTAATTATATTCCAAAGGAATTATTGTGATTATCACACACCGTTCCAAATTGTTTGGAAATCCGCAAATTGATGCTATTTTATTCAAATTACGGTGTATATACGATTATTTAACATTCTGGATCATACCTTAAACAAAAAACAGGATAATAGTTATAAAAGTCAAAATGTATTTTCTATTAGAGTTTTCAGTTTTACTTTGGTACTTTTATCGAGGATAACAAACATTTTAGTATGAAGAAAGTCATCACTTTCGGAGAAATACTCCTAAGACTATCAACCGAAAGACACCTTCGTTTTTCGCAGGCAACCAATTTCAACGCTACCTATGGAGGTGGAGAGTTTAACGTAGCGGTATCTCTGGTCAATTATGGTTTTAACACCGAATTCGTTACGCGCTTGCCGAAGAACGATATTGGGGATTGTGCCCTACAAGAAATAAGAAAATACAATGTAGCTACCACGAACATACAGTTTGGCGGTGACCGTTTGGGCATTTATTTTTTGGAAACCGGTGCGGGAACACGAGGTAGCAAGGTAGTCTATGACAGGGCCAGCAGTGCCATTGCGGAAATAGAGACGAACACCATCGATTGGGAAGCTGTCTTTAAAGGCGCAGATTGGTTTCATTGGAGCGGAGTAACACCTGCCATTTCCAGCAATGCAGCAGCCGTTTGTCTAGAAGCTGTTAAGGCTGCCCATAAGATGGGAATCACCATTTCTTCCGATTTAAACTATCGCTCCAAATTATGGAAATACGGGAAAGAGCCAAAAGATATTATGCCGGAACTGCTTAAGTACAGCAATGTTATTTTAGGTGATTTGGATACTGCATTTTTCATGACAGGTCAGGAAAAGCAAGATCCGGATTATCAAGATATGGACTCCTTGCCCGAACTATACGACCTTTTATATAAAAACTCTCCGGATCTAAGTTATGTAGCTACTACACTGCGTTATTCGGTAAATGCTTCCCACCAAAAAATTGGAGGAATCCTATATGATGGAAAAAAAATACATTACGCAAAAATCAGGGAAGTAACTCCTGTGGTAGACCGCGTAGGTAGTGGGGACGCCTTTATGGGAGGATTGATATATGGTCTTTTACAAGATTCCATAGACAATCAACACACTATCGATTTTGCTGCAGCAGCCTGCTGTATAAAACACACCATTACGGGAGATTTCAACTTGGCCAGCCTTGAAGAGGTAGAGCTTTTGGCAGGAGGGGAATCTTCTGGAAAAGTAAGCAGATAACCACTAGAAGATTCATATGTCACAGTTTACGAGAATTGAAGTTGCCACATTAATGAAAGAAACGGGGCTTGTTCCCTTATTTTATCATCCAGATGTGGAATTAGGAAAAAAAATACTAAAAGCATGCTACGACGGCGGTGCTAGATTAATAGAATTCACCGCGCGTGGAGATTTTGCCCACGAAGTTTTTGCGGAATTAAATAAGTTCGTCATTAAGGAATTGCCGGAAATGGCGGTAGGTGTGGGATCGATAACCGATGCGGCAGCCGCTTCGCTATATATGCAAATGGGTGCCAATTTTATTGTAACCCCCTCTTTGCGGGAAGATATTGCCTTAGTCTGTAATCGTAGAAAGGTTTTATGGAGCCCTGGATGTGGCTCCCTAACAGAAATCAATAGAGCTGAGGAACTGGGTTGTGAAATCATAAAATTATTTCCCGGCGCCAATTACGGTCCAAGTTTTGTTAAAGCCATAAGGGGACCTCAACCATGGACCAATGTGATGCCTACGGGCGGGGTAACCTTGGAAGAGTCCAACTTAAAAGGTTGGTTCAATTCAGGTGTCACCTGTGTAGGTATGGGCTCTAACCTAATTAGCAAATCGGTATTGGAAAATAAAGATTACAGTGGCTTGGAACAGACTGTGAGGGAAACTCTGACCCTGATAAAGAAAATACGGAATTAGTATTCGAGCCTGTTAATTGGCTTCCAAATATATTAACAATAGAAAACCCTCCAATTTTGTTAAAAACGGAGGGTTTTATGTTTAATCTATTCTCGATTTTCCCTGAACTTGGATTTATTAAATCTTAAAGGGACTTTCTTATTCCCAATTCAAGTCCTCTTAATTCTGCAAGACCTCTAAGCCTTCCTATGGCAGAATACCCTGGGTTTGTCTTTTTCCTAAGGTCATCCAACATTTTATGTCCGTGATCTGGACGCATTGGCATTCGAAGATCTTTCCTTCCGGAAGCGCTTCTTTTTTGTTGCTCTTCCACCAAAGCCTTCAGCACACCATACATATCCACGTCCCCGGCCAAATGATCGGCTTCGTGAAAATTACCCTTTTCATCCCGCGCCGTGCTTCTCAAATGCATAAAGTGAATTCGGTGCCCTAAGCGCTTTACCATTCCCACCAAATCATTGTCCGCTCTAACCCCAAAAGACCCGGTACAAAAGGTTAGTCCGTTATTGGGGCTATCCACCGCATTGTACAGATCCAAAATATCCTGCTCCGTACTTACCACCCTTGGCAAGCCTAGGATCGGATATGGAGGATCGTCTGGGTGAATGCACATACGCACCCCTCCTTTTTCGGCAACCGGAATAATACTCTTTAAAAAAGAAAAGAGATTTTGCTTTAATTCTTTGGCTCCAACATGTTCATAGGTGGCCAAAATCTTATTAAATTCCTTTAGGCTATAACCTTCCTCTGCCCCTGGCAGGCCAGCAATAATATTTTGGACCAATTTCTTCCGATCCTTTTCAGAGGTTTTTTCAAAATACTCCTTGGCAGCTTTCTGCTCCTCCGCTGTATATGATTTTTCTGCCCCAGGACGTTTAAGCAAGAATAGTTCAAAAGCGGCAAAAGCATCCTTCTCAAACCTCAAGGCCGTGGACCCATCTTCCAACTCAAAATCCAGATTGGTACGTGTCCAATCCAAAACAGGCATAAAATTGTAACAAATTGTATCTATGCCACAGGAAGCCAAATTGGCTATGGTAGTCTTGTAATTTTCCACATATTGCTGATAGTCTCCCTGTTGTGTCTTAATACTTTCATGTATGGGAACACTTTCAACCACCGACCAGGTCAATCCAACCGCTTCAATGGTTGCTTTTCTTTTCTTAATTTCCTCCACAGGCCAAATCTCCCCATTGGGAATGTGATGAAGGGCGGTAACTACACCGGTAGCTCCTGATTGTTTAATATCCATCAAGGTAACAGGATCTTTGGGCCCATACCATCTCCATGTATTTTCTAAAGTCAAACTCATTAATTTTAATTTTTTTAAATAAAATATCACTCCAAAAGTGGCAATTCGACAAAACTATTTCAATTCAGCTGTTCTTGAAAGTAAATAATTCACCAATATATTAATTTTAAAAGTAATGCCAGTACCATATTTGGGAAAGATTATAAGTATAACAAAATATATTTTATACTTAAACTTGGTTAAAATTCCTTATCTTTTTTAGGCATTTAAATAGTTTGTACTACTTTTATCGATTCAACCAAAAATGAATAAAAAATCTAGCTATCCATGATTAAAAGTAAAATCGACAAGGTTACCAGTTTTGAAAAAAGGTTTGAAAAAATCAACACGGTCATCTTTGAATCTTCAGAGGTTGCGTCCAAAGCAGCTGCGGCTGAAATTGCGACATTAATTAAGAAAAAACAAAAAGCAAAGGAGATGTGTGTCCTTGGCCTCGCTACAGGTTCCACTCCAAAAAGGTTGTACGCTGAACTGGTGCGTTTACACAAGGAAGAAAATCTTAGTTTTAAAAATGTGATAGCCTTCAACTTGGATGAATATTATCCAATGGAACCAGATGCCATACAGAGTTATGTGCGGTTCATGAAGGAATTGCTATTTAACCATGTAGATATAGAACCTGGAAATTATCATATTCCGGATGGCACATTGGAAAAAAAGGATATTGCGGATTACTGTAAAGAGTATGAAGCCAAAATAGACGCTTTGGGTGGGATAGACCTGCAAATCTTAGGTATTGGTGGTAATGGACATATTGGTTTCAACGAATCGGGATCCCTCCCCAATTCCAAAACAAGATTGGTTACCCTAGATCATATTACCAGAGTTGCGGCGAGTAAAGATTTCCAAGGCCTATATAATACTCCCAAAACTGCGATAACACTGGGAATAAAGCAAATAATGCAGGCCAAACAAGTAATCCTTATGGCCTGGGGTGAAGGCAAATCATCTATCATTAAAGCTTCCGTTGAGGGACCTATTACGGAACAGGTGCCTGCATCCTACCTACAGGAACATCCCAATAGTGTGTTTATCCTAGATCAGGGATCTTCTACCAAACTAACCAGGGTAAGTACCCCATGGATAGTTGAGAAGGTAGAGTGGGATGAAAAAATGATCAAGAAAGCCGTTGTTGGACTAGCATTAAGACTGGAGAAAGCTGTTCTTATGCTTACAGAGGCCGACTATATAGAAAACGGTATGAGCGATTTGTTGACGGAAGTTGGCGACGCCTATGATATTAATATTCGAATTTTCAATCAACTACAACATACAATTACCGGGTGGCCGGGAGGAAAACCCAATGCGGAGGACACCAATAGACCGGAAAGAGCAAATCCCGCAAAAAAGCGTGTGCTTATTTTTAGTCCGCACCCAGATGATGATATAATTAGTATGGGTGGTACATTTATGCGTTTGCAGAACCAAGGCCATGAGGTACATGTGGCTTATCAAACCTCTGGAAACATAGCCGTTGCAGACGATGAAGCATTGCGATTCTCCGATTTCGTGATCGATTACAACCGTTCCTTTGGCCTTGACAATAAAAAATCTGTTGAAATTTATAAAAAGGCCACTGAGTTCATAAAAAACAAAAAGACCAGTGAAATTGATATTGAAGAGGTAAGAAATATCAAAGGACTTATACGTAGAAGTGAAGCAAGGGCTACAAGCTATTATGTTGGCCTTACGGACGAGCAGATACATTTTAACGATCTGCCTTTTTATGAAACCGGTACCATTGAGAAAAATCCTCCAGGAGAGGAAGATATCAAAATCACCATGGATTTGATCGAAAAAATTAAACCCCACCAAATCTACGCCGCCGGAGATTTGGCAGACCCACACGGCACCCACAAAGTGTGTTTGGACATTATTTTTGAGTCCCTAAAGCGACTTAAATCAAAACCATATATGAAAGATTGTTGGGTATGGTTGTACAGGGGAGCATGGCAAGAATGGGATATTGAGGACATAGAAATGGCTGTACCAATGAGTCCAAGTCAGGTTTTGGCCAAACGATATGGAATTTTCAAGCATCAATCCCAAAAAGATGGTGTGGTATTCCAAGGATCTGATTCCAGGGAATTTTGGCAGCGAGCTGAGGACAGGAACCAAGAAACTGCCGCCAAATACGACGAACTGGGATTGGCACATTACGCGGCCATGGAGGCATTTGTCCGCTATAAATTTTAAACTGAAATTAGTTTATAAACACAAAAAGGCTGCCCGTTCGGGCAGCCTTTTTTATTACAATAAGTGTCCCGTCCTAAAATAAGTTGACACAAAATCGACTTATTTATGAAACATTCAAAGATTACAGGTAATAAGCGTACACAACGCGATTACAATCTAGGTTTTAAATTGGCCGTTATTTCCCAAGTTGA
>NZ_JACLHY010000022.1 GCF_014397245.1 Arenibacter arenosicollis
AAGACCACATTTGAGCCTTAATTATAAAACACCTAATTTTATACATAACAAAAAACCTGTGAAGTTAACTTCACAGGTCTAATATATATTCTTTAAAAACCGTCAACCTATTTTAGGACGTCTCAAAGTTTTGTCTAAAACTCCAATTCAAAATACAAACTACTGGCTTCGTTTTCCTCTGTAACATCTTCGCCTTTCAACACTTCTCCAGAGCCATTAAACAACTTCAAATTAAGCTTCCAATACCCCGTCATTGTCAAAGAAAGTTTTCCTTTATAACTTTTGGCAGCGGTATCATAGGTTAAATCCTCATTGTTGGGGGAACTGTGATTACCCATACCTGGCATACGTGGATCAAGTGCAATAGTGTAATTTTCAACTGCGGGAAAGCTCATCATATTTTCCATTTTAAACAACATTGCCTGTATATCGTTAACGGCAACTTGCGGGTCTAAGGGTTCTGCCATGGCCAAGACATACCTTACATCATCACTCCCCATAAACGAACTTACCTTTTGTTTACCATCGCTGGGAGCTACAACATCAATGGTTTCCGTCAAAGAATACTCCTTACCCTCCACTGTATATGTAAAAGTTATGTCCCAAAATTCATCCGTATTTCCTGCCATTTGAAATACAAGGTACCCCTTTGAAACCGTATTGTTTTCTTCCGTAATATTCAGGTCCGATTTTGGACATGAATGATTCATACTCATCATGTGCATGACAGGCATCCATGTAATTTCCGGATCGGCAAAATAGCTTTCATCGGCGTTGTCTTTAATACGTACGAAGATTTCATTGTATCCGGTAGTAAAACCATTCTTACCCTCAGAATATAGCTGCAAACTGTGACCGTTGGCCTCGATGTTTGCAAGCAAATTAAATTCTGCCATTGGATTTTCCTCAATTTTCGGCGAATCGTCCCCGTCTGATGTACAAGAACTTAATACCAAGGCTACTATGAATATTACTATAAATGGTTTTATTGTTTTCATTTTGTTTATTATTAAAATTAATTTATTGAATAAGAAAGTGTTAAGAAGAAATTTCTTCCCATACGTGGAATGTTCTTCCAATCGGTGTAAGTGGAGTAATTTTCATCAAAAATATTCTCCATCCCGAATTTCGCATACATTGAATCGTTGTTAAAATTGAAGGTTTTTCCAAAGGTCAAGGAACAAACTGTATATGCCTGTGTTTGATCCTCCCCAAAATCCGGGTTATAGTTAACTTGTTTTGCTGCCCCGGTTATCCTTAAACCGGCAGAAAATAATTTGCTGTTATATTGAAGACCTGAACGATATGAAAATGGACTAATAAATGGAATATTCTCCTGATTATTGTCCGTGCCTAGATGATAGGAGATTAATCCTGACCATTTCAATTCTGGCAGAACTGTGTATTCCATATCCAACGAAGTATTGAACAAATTGGCATACTCCAAATTTTTATAAATCTTGACCCCATCCGCACCAATGGTCATTACACTAAGGGAAGGATCGACCTCTCCAATGATATAATCTTTAATGTGGAAATAATTGGCCTCCGCGCTCACCTTAAATTTGGACTTCTCCCAAGTAATCTTGGTATTGGCCTCCATCGATTTTTCATTGGCAAGTCCCGGATTCCCAATATAATCATGGTTATCAAAGCTATTGAACAAATAAAACCCATATCCCTCGGTAACGGATGGCGCCCTATCCCCATAGGATAGTCCGGCATTGAAATGCCAGGGCATCCACATTTTATGCCATTGGCCAGAAATACTTTTCAGGAAGCGTGTTTTGGATGTTTCCATATCAGGATAAAAAATCCTTAGACTATTCAATCCAAATTCGTCCGCAACGTTCTGATTCTGCACGGCCATTCTGGTGGCTATTTTTAAAAAGCTACCATTTAAATTTAGCTCATCTTCCGCATAGACCCCAGCATTGGCAGTACGCACATCGGGCCAAGTGAGCATAAACATGGGCAACTCATCAGGGTCGTTGGGATACATTGTCATTTCTGCCAACGACTTATTGTAATAACCATCTGCTTTGAACAAAAATTGATGCTTTTTAAGCTTTAAGAGGGCTTGTGAGAAGAATCCATAGGTATCGCTCCAACCGGGCATATCCATATGAATGGGCACATCGGGCCTTTTGGTATCATCCATAACATGGGTAACCTTATTAAAATACACCTTGGATTTCCAATTACTTAAACTGCCCCATAAATCATCTTGTTCAAAACCAATGGATGCAATGATGGCCCTGGCCAAAGAAACATCCATAGTTAATGCGGGATAACCTACATCCCTGGCCTCATCAAATATAAGACTCCCTGTTAGTGCCTGATCTTCGGCGATTTTATAACCGCCACTGGCTGAAACATTATATTTTTCAAATTGGGAAAACTGAACTTCTTCATCACCGCCTGCAAAATAATTTTCTGCCTTGCGATAAATAATATCCGTATCCACATAGAAATTGGAATCAGAATAATTAAGCTCGGCCCCAACAACACTCATCTGGTTGTTGCTTTCAAAACCGGTCTCCAATCCGCCGTATAATCCAGTCTCCTTAAAATTACCCCTATCCAGCTCCAAATTAATGGCGCCACCAATGGTAGTACCGTGTTCGGCCCCTTGTTGTCCAGAAGCTATGTGGGCCTTTGACAAATTGGACACATCCACATAAGAAGTTATGGGATCCATCTTGTCCGTACATGCGCCAAAAATCCTCATGCCATCTATGGTAACCGAAAGACGTTCAGAGAACATATTGTTCAAAGTAGGTTCCCAGGCATAGGCACCCCTTTTCACCATATCCACTTTTTTTGACGATTCCAAATATTCGTCCAAGGTTGATAAGGGTTTCGGCTGGCGATGGTAATCCAAAGTCTTTCTTGCCGATATCAGGATAACTTCGTCCAAGTTGATCGTGATAATCGAATCCTTTTGCAAAACCAATTCCTGTGCGCCATTGTAAATAGGTAAAAGTAATTTCCCTAACAAAAGCACCCACCTGGATATAGGTTTGCTCTTTGCCATAAGTATTAAGCATACTTTATGGGCACATCCAATAATTTTCACATGTTTAAATTTTAGATAATACAATTCATTTAGGAAGCCAAAATAGTGACATGGGAATTACAATAATTCCATGACTACCAAGGCGATAATTGAATTATACCAGCTCGGGAGGCTGTGCAATATCTGTAGTGTATAACCCAGAAATTAGCATCTGGGCTCTTTTAAAGTTATCCTGAATGCTATTTCCGTATTCATTACCAGTTCCAAAAACCATTAATGGTTCGAATGAAGATATGTACTGGATTTCCAAATTGAACCGCTTGCCTTCAAACGGATTTTTATCGCTCCCTTCCGATTCTTTGGCCAATTGTTTCGCCAAATAACATTTACCATCACAATGTAAGGAAGGAGTATCCCTATTTTCACAAAGATTCTCTACTATGTAGTCATAATTTACCGCATATTCTGCTAAAGGCCAAAGTGGCTTTATCAGCATGATCAATGCAACAAACAGAACTACTTGTTTCATTATATTTTTTTATAATTGAAAATTACAGCCCAAATATAAGACTACAATAATATTAACAAAGCTCCTTTTATAATCAAGGTCTGCTTTTTTTTTTAACATTCCGGACAAAGATAGGGCATAATACAAACATAAAAAGATGACAAATATCATGAACTTTAAAATTTGGGTTTAAACAAAAAATGTAAAAAACGAGATTGACAGTCGAAATTCATTTTATTTAGGATAAATTTGTCCGAAATAAGAATAAGACTTATATTTGTTCCTATCAAACTTAGAGTAACTATGTTTTCCAAAGCCTGCGAATACGGAATAAAAGCCACCATATATATAGCTGTTAAGTCTATGCACAAAGAACGTGTAAGCCTTAAAGAGATTGCGGAAGAAGTGAATTCACCGGTAGCATTTACTGCTAAGATATTACAGTCTTTGGCCAAGAGTGGCATTATAGACTCCCACAAGGGTCCAACGGGTGGCTTTCAGATCGAAGAATCAAGAATTGATACCATTAAATTACATGATATAGTGCATGCCATAGACGGCGATAATATTTTCAATGGCTGCGGTCTAGGATTAAAACAATGTGATGCCAGACAACCTTGTCCCGTTCATCATAAATTTGTGGTAGTTCGGGACAATCTAAAGATAATGCTACAAAATACCAGCTTGTATGAATTGGCCACAGGCTTGGATATTGGTCTGACCCATCTGAAAAGATAAAATTTTTAACTATAAAAGGATAAAAAGGTATTAAAATCTTTATATGAAGGCAACAACAAATAATCTGTACATACTAGCTTCTGTTTTTTTGTGGATTGGATTTGTAGGGGCTATTAGCTTTATGGAGGCTTGGTTAAAATTTCAAGAACCTACATTAACGCTGTCCGTGGGACTGGGCATAGGTAAATTAGTGTTCAATGCACTGAACAAAGTGGAATTGGTCCTTGCCACTATCATTTTACTTACTTTATACAGGACTTCCAAGAAGATTTTTTTATGGAGAAATCTCTTTTTCCTTATTCCATTGGCCATTCTAATTTTTCAAACCTTAATTCTCCTACCCATTTTGGACGCAAGGGCTATAGCGATCATTGAAAATAATCCTGTTCCAATATCCAACGCCCATTTATATTATGTAGGTCTAGAGGTGGTCAAAGTAACAACCTTATTTATTTACGGAATTAATATATATAAAACCTAAACTGTGATGGACATTATCCAAAAAATAACAGAAAAATACCAATCCCTTGGAGAGAATCCGGCCACCTATCTTCAAGGTCTTCTCCATTCAAAACCAATCACCTATTGGGATTACGTTGAAGTGGACACCTTACTCTCCCTTCAAAAACCACGTACCAATTTTAATGATGAGTCCATTTTTATTATGTACCATCAGGCAACCGAACTTTATATAAAAATGATGCTGCACGAACTGCAGCAAATAGTGGCGGAAACCAACCCTACCACTAAATTCCTTACAACCAAACTGGATCGACTTATAAAATAAACCACTATATTGATCAATTCCTTTGATATTATGACGGTGGGCATGGACTATGACGATTATAATACATTTCGTACTACCCTTACCCCGGCGAGTGGTTTTCAATCGGCACAATTTAGGTTTATAGAACTTCATTGTACGTCATTGACCAACCTAATCAGTATTAGGAAAAAAAACCATTTATCCAATAATCCGGATTTAAGGGAATGTTTGGAACATGTCTATTGGAAGGATGCAGGAACCAACCCCAAAACCGGCGAAAAAACATTGACATTACAACTTTTTGAGTAAAAGTATCTTAAACGGTATATTGAATCCGCCAATAATTTAATAGGCAACACCCTAGAGGACAAGTTGGAACAACTACCCTATATTCCCGATGCCCTAAGAATTAGACTTCGCACTTTTGACAAGCTTTACAATATTGAATGGCCATTGGTCCATTTACATACCGCCGAACATTATTTGGATAAAAAAGGTCAAAACAAAGCAGCTACAGGCGGCTCTGAATGGAAAAAATACCTACACCCAAAATATCAACAACGCAAATTTTTCCCGGCCTTGTGGACGGAAACCGAAAAACAAAACTGGGGAATAAACAACAAATATGAAGACTATGGAAGTATTGAACAGACCAGAATTGACGCACCTGCAGGTAGGTGAAAATCTTAAAATCCTACAAATTAAGGCCTTGGCCGGAATGGGTATGCCTAAGCATCACAGTACCAAAGAAGCGGTAATTGTTGTCCAGAAGGGTAAAGCCATACTTAACACCAAGGATACCGAATATCTTTTGGAGAAAGGATCCTCAATGTTGGTACCTGCAGGATTGGAACACAGTCTAACCATACTAGAAGAATTTGAAGCAGTTGCCATAATGGCAAAAGATTGTAATATAAATTTTAACAATTAATAATCATGGAAAATTTAATGACCAAAAGTATAGGGGAAATAGTAGCGGAAAACTATCGCACTGCCCAAATATTCAAAAATCATAAAATAGATTTTTGCTGTAAGGGAAACAGAAGCATAGTAGAAGTGGCCGAAAAAAATAAGCTGGACGCGAATCTTTTGTTGCAGGAAATTGAAACGGTACAACATCAAACAAACGATAACAATATCGATTTCAAAACTTGGCCCTTGGACCTACTTGCTGACTATATAGAGAAAAAACATCACCGCTACGTAGAGGCGCAGATACCTATTTTAAATCAATATTTGGCTAAACTATGCCGAGTTCATGGAGAGCGACATTCAGAACTGTTGGAAATTACAGCCCATTTCAACAAGAGTGCTGGAGAACTTGCCATGCATATGAAAAAAGAGGAACTAATTGTTTTCCCTGCCGTACGTAAAATGCTCCATAGCAAACATTTAGGAAATCCACTGGCCCAACAAAATTTCGGCACTATTCAGAATCCCATACAAATGATGATGCAAGAACATGAGAATGAAGGGGATCGTTTTAGGCTAATCGCGGAATTAAGTGATAATTACACCCCTCCAGCTGACGCCTGTAACACTTACCGTGTAACATTTTCCCTGCTACAGGAATTTGAAGAGGATTTGCACAAACATATACATTTGGAAAATAACATTCTCTTCCCAAAAGCCATAGAATTGGAAAAAGTATTAAATGATTAAATCAAAGTCTAAAGAGCAATAGGCAAGATGATTAGTGAAATAAACAGGCAAACCGATCCGGTACCGGTTATGACTTTACTTAAAAGTCCCCCCCCCCCGACCGTGCCGTATTGGTCCCTGTTTACCAAAGGACTAACGAATACCATGACCAAGAATAGGCCCAACAGGACCATTGGGCGATAACTAAAAAATAGTGACTATGAAAACCAAACCTATTAAAAGACACCAGGCCTTGCAACCCTTGAGCAGGGACCATCATCAGGGACTACTGTTATCTTGGAAAATTAGGACTGGCTTTGCCAAAGGCATCTCAGTGGATCGCATAAAAAACTACACTGACTGGTTTTATAAAATCCATTTAATTCCACATTTTAAAGAGGAGGAAAAATACATCTTTCCCATATTGGGAAACGATAATGAATTAGACAAAAAAGCCATTGCCCAACATAGAAGACTGGACCGGTTATTCAATAGCTCTTTGGAGTTAAAAAAGTCTTTAAACCGTATAGAGGAAGAATTGGAACAGCATATCCGATTTGAGGAAAGGGTACTGTTCAATGAAATTCAGAAAGTAGCCACCAAACAGCAAATGGAATTCATTTTGGAACATCATAAAGAAACCAAGTTTTTGGATAATAATACAGATACGTTTTGGGAGTAAAAATATAAATATGAAGATTATGAAGCTCTATAATCAGTTGTTAAACGAATTTGAAAGGGAACAAACGGGGTATTCCACCATTGCTATTATTGGGCAAAGTTGTATTGGATCTGTTGCTGCCATGGTACTTCTCATGAATAATATGCCGACGGCGATAAAACTGACATTACTTTTCCTGGTCACCATCCTCTGTATGGCCTATAATGCAGCGGTTTTGGCCCAATTAAGTACTAAAACAACCTTTAACTTACTCGTTTTAAGCATCGTTTTCAGTATCCTAACCATAATTGGAAATCTTATTTAAAACAAATGAAACAGGAGAAGTACACCTTTACCTATATTGACGAATTTGGGGATATTTGTTCTGCCAATTTTAGGCTAAACGAATACCATAGTCTAATGGATCTTCTTTTCGACAAATACCTGCAGGAATGGGGCGATTGTAAAGGCAGGGCATGGTGCGGAACATGCCATATACAAATTCTTGAAGGCACTTTAAGTGCAAAAATACAGAACGATGAAAAACATACCTTGTCCAAACTGCATGGTGCCTCAGCTCACAGTAGATTGGCCTGTCAAATCCCTGTTAATTCGAATCTCCATAATATGGTTTTTAAGGTAATAACGGAAAATGATTATGGAACCAATTAATTAGGGGACCGGCGAGAAGTAGAAATTATAGATACCAAGAAGACCTATTGCCTTTCAAAAAAAGTATAATTATCCCCAACTAAAAAAGCAACCAACTACCTTTGTAATCTGCCCAAAGAAATTAAATTTAAACTATGTCATTAAAATCGGAAATAAAAACGAGGCAGGATGTTAATCTTTTAGTGGTTAGTTTTTATGCCAAAATTAGAAAACACCCAACATTGGGACCCATTTTCAATGGTATAATCAAAGATTGGGACAGCCACCTGGAGTTGCTTACCGATTTTTGGGAGAGTCAATTATTGCTTCAACGAAAATATATGGGAAACCCCATTGTTGTTCACCAGGAGGTAGACGAGAAAATGAACCACACTATTACTCCGGAGCATTTTGGCCTTTGGTTAAACGAATGGTTTTCCACCATTGATGAACTATTTGAAGGAGAAGTCGCATGGATTGCCAAAAACAGGGCCCAAAAAATGTCTACCATGCTCTATATGCAGATTTACCAGCATAGAAATAAGGGAGCTTAAATCCCTGACTTTGCACCATCACCCTTGGAGTGCCAAAGAATCAATATCAAAGCAATAGGAATTAGAGAACTGCCCAAGACCAAGAGTTTTAGGTAGGCTTCGAATAATGGCCACCCCAACCAGGCTGCCATGCCCTTATAAAAAATAAGCAATTCGGTTATTGCAAAGCCCAGTATATAAACAACATAGCTGGATTTGGAGAGCTTTATAAATCCGAAAAATTCCAAAAAGAAGAATAAACCTAAAGTAATGACGCCTAAAAAGGTCCAATGCAAATAACCAATGGTGAAATCCAAAACCGTTGAAGCCAAGTTGGCAAAGTAAGGCATGGCAGTTAGCAATTGCAACATCATTTTGACAAATAACAATATTGCCCCCAATTTTAAAATGCCAAATTGAAATTTGGAAAAACCAGATTGCAATACCAACCTATTTCCATAACAAATCTTTAATAAAATGCCGAAGCCGATCAATTGCAATAATGCGCCCAACCCTCCCAAAATATAGTATATCAATGCTGGTCCTGTCCAAAGGGTAGACAGGAAAAAGCTTAGTACTATACCCAATAAGGTGGTCCAGAAAAAGTATTTAAAAATCCTTGGAGAAATGATAATTTGATGTTTTTCCAACAGGTAAAAAAGGAGTCCCGTCAGTCCCAATATCATCCATCCGTTATATTGAAAATGCAGGTAAAAGTAGATGGCCAATCTATACCATATGGATTCGGGCCCCAAAATGGTCATTATTGCACCCAAGGCCCAAGGTCCAAGACTGGAACCTATCATAAACCATAGGGCTGCCCTTACACAGATATAGGCTTTAGTATTCTTTATGGAAGTAGGAGCGTATTTTATAAAAAAAGCGGTAAACCAATAGGATGCCAATAAAAATAAGGTGGAAAAAACAATGGAAAACAAGGCATATCCCTGAAAGGGAAAGGATAACAACATTCCTAACAAACATAACTGTGTAAACCAGAAAATCCCTCGATATTTACCTTGCAGGTCCTCCTTTTTTAAAAAAAGGTGATACAGCAAGGTGGTCAGTGCAATATATACCCATCCCAAAAGCGCTATATGGGAATGGGTATGCACAATAAAGCGGTAATTAATCGGCATAGGGGCAACTACATATGTACGCAATACCACCCCTAGTAATGCCGCCAATAAAAAATAGCCTAAGGATACCTTAATATGGGATTTAGTGTAAAGCACGCTTCATTGAAATTCTGTTAAAGGTACTATTAAAAATCCTTTCTTATTGCAAGACATTGGCCATAACTTCAGTAAAGGCTACACTAAATCAGCCTTCCAGACTTAGAAATGAAATTAGGTTTTTGTGATCATTTATTATTCCATTCGATAGAATCATAATATTTTTAATTTTATCAAATTCTCAATTTTTAAACTCCATGCTAAAAAATAATCCAATAGTCACTCTTCCTTACAAACTATTATTTATGCTTGGATTGTAAGAACCTATTCCTGGGTGTCATAATCCCATAATTGTTTCGGCCTCTAAATACATTATTTTGGAACGATTCTTTTTTCGATAAGTGTTCAGTATTTGAACGACATGAAATGTATGTTTACGAGGATTCATTAAATCCAAAAGGTCTTCAATACCACAAATCTGTTGAGAACTATCTATATATTTAAAACCCTGATAAACCCCGTTCAATACCAAAATTAAACTCTGTTCTCCGCTTCGCCTGCCTTTTTCTCGAACTATATAACTATCGGCGTTGGCCTTTAAGGATGCGATTGCCCTTTTGGCACGCTCATTATAACTTCCAATATTCTCCTCTTCACAACACACTCCTTGGCAAAACGGGAATTTGATATGGTTACATTTTCCACTTTTGCGTTGAAGTCCTGAATACTTGGGACAGAGATTGAATTCTTCACACAGGTGTTCCAACTTTTTTTTGGCAGCGCCTTTTGTATAAAATAGTTCAGAAGACACATGTAATCGTGGCATTTCTTCCACAGTCAATTGTAGAACGCCCATTTTATTATAAGCCGCACAAACATAGTATGCGATATGGGACTTTTTCTGTAAGGTATTATAGATGGGCATGTGCTTTTGAATCAAGTCCGATTCAAGTAGAAGTGCAATGAGTTCGTTTCCAGCCAGTTCATAATCTATTGAGAAGGTGGCGTTGCACAAAACAATCTCCTTTTGCGCTTTGCTTTGAAAATGACTAAGGACCCGTTTTTTAATATTCTTGGCTTTGCCAATATAAATTACTACTCCTTCTTTATCTTGGAATTTATAAATACCAGATCTGCTGGGCAATGCATCGAACTGTTGGTGATTCATTAGATAAAATGGATTTAATCCCAAAAGTAGGAAAAATTCCAAACATTGGGCCAAAATCAATATTCCAGGAAACTGAAACAATCAAATGAAATTTGGCTAAGATTCTTCCTGAAACTCGATATTGTCGATTGCATGTAAGATAACTAGACCATTTTCTATTTTAGAACGTTGTGCTCTTATAATAGCTTTTGTGGTAGGCCCCAGGGTTGTCGCGGCCAATACGTCGCTGTACTCCTCTAAGGCAGCCCTTTCGCCTCTGATGGCCTCCTCCAGCATTGCCTCATCATTATCCAATGAAAATGCCGCCTTTACATCCATCCAAACTCGGTGGAAATCTCCAATTAGGCTAGGAGTCTTAACACAGGGATGTCCCAATGAATGGAGTTCCAATTTGAGTTCTTCCCTGAACATTCTCCTTTCTAAGGCTTTTGCCGTAAACCACTCCTTCAGTGAACTGGCTTTTGAAATTTCAGCAGCCTTTTCGAAACCCTTTTCAGCATCACTATTTTTTTGCACAAGGGCATTAAGTTTAACTGTAATTTGCTCTGAGTCCATTTTCATAACATTAATATTTAGAGACCGTAAATTTTTCCTTCATATTCTTTGGAACGCGCTTTAAGAAAAATCTTAAAATCTGAAGTTTCTCATATGTTCCGGCTATTACCGAAAATCCATAGTTTTAAAATGGTATGTTGACTCGTTTGAATCAAAAATTAACTTGTTCAAGACCTCATAGTTTATTTAAGAATTGCAATTTGCTCAACAAAAGGATAAATTATATTTTTGGAAATCCTTTAATACTCTATTAATCTCGATGTCCATTTTCAATACTGATTTCTATGTGCGATAATCCCTACCATGTATTCTTAATCGATGATGATGAGGACGATCGTGATCTGTTCGAAGATGCGTTAATGGAAATTCCCACAAAAACACGTGTCGTAACTTTTGGCAGCGGTATTGAATTATTTAATTTCATAAAAGATGAAAATAACCAGCCTCCACAAATTATTTTTCTGGATTTAAATATGCCAATGATGAGTGGGGAAGAATGCTTACAAAAAATCCGTGAAAATCCTCGTTTTAGGAATCTTCCTGTCGTCATATTCTCCACATCGATTGTGGACCCATTGGTTAATCGGGTAAAAAGTTTAGGTGCCAGCCTTTACGTAAAAAAGCCATCTTCGTTTTCCTCCTTGAAGTCTATTTTGGAAAGTTGTATAACAGCCTTACTTGAAAACGAAATAAAGATAGGCGTGGAATTGGATTTTATCGTAAAAGAAAATTTATGAGCATAGATATAAATTCGAGCATACCCAAATTTCTTCAAGGTGGTGGCAAAATGGGTCAAATCATTTATGAAAAGGACTGGACTTCCCATTCTTTGGGAAAGCCTGAAAATTGGCCCATGTCCTTAAAAATATCGATAAGTAATATATTGAAAACAGCATTCCCGAAATTTATTTATTGGGGAAGAGATCTGATATGCTTTTATAACGATGCTTTTAGGCCCAGTTTGGGAAAGGACGGAAAACATCCATCCATACTTGGTGAAAAGGCTGAAGTTGCCTGGCCCGAAACTTGGGAAATCATCAAACCACTAATTGATCAGGTCCTGAAGACAGGTAAACCTACATGGAACAAAAACCAGTTGATACCTATTTACAGAAATGGGAAGATGGAGAATGTTTATTGGACATTTAGTTATAGTGCCCTTTTAGCTGACGATGAAAATATAAAGGGAGTTATGGTGACTTGCACAGAAACCACCGAAGAAATACTCAACCTACAAAGATTGGAGGAAAGTGAAGATCTATTAAAATTCGCAATTGATGCTGCTGAACTCGGTACATGGGATTACAACCCACATACCAACAGATTTAATGGCAATGATAGGCTCAAAAGTTGGTTTGGTATCTCTACAGAAGATGAAATAGAATTGACCTTGGCTACGGAAGCCATGGTCCCAAGGGACAGGGATAGGGTTACACAGGCCATAAAGCGAGCGCTGGAAGGTGTCAATGGGGGAAAATATGACATTACATACTCCATTGAGAACAAGAAGACCCATGAAATAAAAATAGTTCGTGCTTTAGGTCGGGCATGGTTCAACGGTAGTGGTGAGGCCTACCGTTTTAATGGAACATTGCACGATGTTACTGAGCAAGAGAAATCGGCTGAAAAATTACGGATGGCCAATCAACAAATAAAAAATGAAAAGGATAGATTTAAGAATATTATCCATAATGCCCCTGTGGGTATAGCTATATTTAAAGGAGAGCAATGTATTGTGGAAATGGCAAATCCCTTTATATTGGCAATTCTTGATAAAACCTCCGAGGAATTGGAGGGTCAACCACTTTATGAGGTGCTTCCAGAAATAGAGAATGGAGTAAGTCCGCTTTTCGAGGAGGTCTTGAAAAATCGAGAGTCGGTCTTAGGAACTGAATTGATTCTACCCATAAAACGCAAAGGAAAAATTGTAAATGCATATTTCAATTTCATACTACATCCATTAAACAAGCATTCAGATGATGTTTTGGAGGTCATGTTTATCACCAACGAAGTCACTGATTACGTAGTGGCGCGTAATATATTGGAAGAGAACGAGAGCCAATTTAAAAACTTGGTGCTGCAATCGCCAATTGCAATGGCCATCCTTAGGGGTGAAAACCTAGTGATTGAAATGGCGAATAATAAATTGCTAAATCATTTTTGGAAGAGGTCTTGGGACAATGTTATCGGAAAAAGGCTAATAGAGGTCTTTCCCGAATTGGAAGGACAAGAATATGTGGGACAAATTACAAAGGTTTTAAGAACAGGCCAAACTGTACAGAAACAGGAGTCCAAAGCCATCGTTGTTAAAGATAACGAAACATTCGAATTTTATGTAGATTATATTTACTTGCCTTTGAGAGAAGTAGATGGTTCAATTTCTGGTGTTATGCTTACAGTAACAGACGTTACCGATCAATTCTTGGCAAAAGAAAAGCTGGTTAACTTTTCAAAGGAAATGGAAGAACTAGTAAAGGAGCGTACGGAACTTCTGAGAAAAGCTAACGATAAATTACATCAATCCGTCAAAAAATTGGAATACGCCAATGCGGAACTGGAATCTTTTACCTACGTTTCAAGCCATGATCTTCAAGAGCCATTGCGTAAAATACAGGTTTACACCTCACGAATTTTAGAACAAGAGCAAGATAACCTTAGCAAAACTTGCAAGAATTATTTTGAAAAGATTTCGGTCTCTGCAAGTCGTATGCGTATTTTAATCGACGATCTTTTGACCTTCTCACTATTAGAAGAAAACCAGATGGAATTTGAGCCTACAGAACTCAACGAGGTCTTCAACCAGGTTGTTGAAAACCTATCTAGCCGAATAGAAAATTCAGGTGCAAAAGTGAGCAGTTCCAGTTTACCCAAGGTACAAGCAATACCTTTCCAAATGCGTCAGGTTTTTAGCAATTTGTTAGGTAACGCCTTGAAATTTTCGAAAGAGAATATTCCTCCTGTAATTAATATCAGTACAGAAACGGCCAAGCTTACGGATTTGGAAGGTTTAAGTCTAAATAAGAATAATGCCTACCATAAAATTATTATAGAAGATAACGGCATCGGCTTTGAGGAAGAACAGGCTGAAAAAATATTCGAAGTCTTTAAACGCCTACATGACAAAAGCGAATACGAAGGTACCGGGATGGGGCTTTCTATAGTTAAGAAAATCATCCTTAACCACAACGGTGCAATAGAGGCTACGGGAACAGATGGTCAAGGTGCAATATTTACGATCTATCTTCCTCAATAACAAGGCACTTATTTTTGATTCCTACACCAAATCACGCAACCTATACCTTTGTAAGAAATTCTTCACGACACTTGGAAATATTCCAATTTATGTTCGTATTTTGGTCAACAATTCTACAAGAATAAATGACCAAAATAAATTCCTTTCCCAGTAAAATAATTTTGGTCGATGATGACGAAGACGATAGAGATCTCTTCGCCGAGGCCTTTCAGAGTTTAAACCTTCAGTCCGATCTTGTCCTGTTCAAGAACGGGCAGGAATTGTTGGAATATATACAGAAATTAGATAATTTAATTACAACCCATATTTTCTTAGATTTAAACATGCCCCTAATTTCAGGAATGGAAATATTGCGGCAGCTTCGTAAAACCTTGAAAGTGAATGATAGTTTTGTGACCATTTATTCAACTTCGGCTTCGCCAAGAGATGTGGAAAATGCATACAAATACGGGGCTAATGGTTATCTAAAAAAACCTTCCAGCTATCAACAATTATGCGAACTTATTTGTAAGGCTATTCAAGCCAGTACCGTAAACTATGGGAAACAATTGGCCAAGAACGAATTTATTCTGAATAAAGATTAGGAGCATCTCTTCAGCTATAGTTAAAGAATAATTTTACAGAGAAACTGGGACTTTTTCTGAGATATTGCGAGCCCACACTAATTAAATACCATATTTCATTTTTCCTGTTCCTATATAATTATGAAGAATAGTATTAGAAGCACCATTCCTATCATGCCTCACAAATAGCTCGAACCTCGGTGTTTTTCTTACCTCGTTATATCTGCCATCTTAATAAGCTAATTGCTTAGAAATTCTTTTTGAGCTACCAAACTAGGTGTCCAATAAATAATCCCTGCAGTTCCCCAAAAACAATACTAAACTTAATACTTGCCCCATAAATCCCCTAAAAAACACTAACAGCAACTATCGACCTGAATGTGCTAATATTGAAATGATTACAGTCCATCTTTTGCAATTACAGGCGGTATCTTTACATGAATTTAATCTAAAACACTTAATAGATGGAAACAAAAAATAGAAAATTGGTAGATCAACTGGAAGAAATTCTTGAAAAAAATAGAGATGCCGAAAAGGGCTATAGAAAGGCGGCTGAAAATGCAGAAAGCCATGGGCTGAAGGCTTTTTTTGACAGAAAATCAAATCAGCGTAAGCAATTCAACGAATCTTTAAAACGCGAATTGGTTGCTAACTATGATGAAATTGATGATGATGGCAGTTTTACAGGTACCATGCATCGAGCTTGGATGGACGTTAAAGCCTTCTTTTCCGGTGATAATGACGAATCTATGTTAGAAGAGGCCATTCGCGGTGATAAGGCTGCAGTTGAAGAGTATGAGGAGGTATTAAAAGAAGAATTATTGCCAATGAGTGTTGGCACTATCATCCGAGAACAACTAATGAAAATTAAAGCTGATTTAAATCAAATTAAATCATTGGAAGATTTAAAAGATTAACTTGTTTAGGTAAAACTAGGGCGGCCCTTAGTTTTGAGGGCTGCCCCTTTTTCTATTACTGAGATGTTGATCCATTATTTACCCATGATTTTCGTGAAAGGGCTTATTAAAAAATTACAATCAAAACTGGCGCCTTTATCAGAATTTCTGGGATTCCCAAAAAGGGTTTTTCATGCCACAACCAGCAATAACTTTTACAAATAAATTATTATGGAATTATCCGCTTATACTAAAAGGGCCATTTGGGGAGGCGTATTTTCGCTACTCTTTATATTAACAGGGTCAATTCTTCTGGGCAATTTAAGTGGGTACGAAGCAAAAGTATTAATACAGAATTCACTAGCGGGACTTAATACACTTTGCAACACCATAGTTTTAGCTTCGGCCACCATTTTGGCACTTTTACTTACTCTACTGGGCTTAAGTGCGGAGAGCAAATCAAAATTAAAAGAAGACCATTATAATCATGTTTTGCAAATCGCCAAATTCGACACTGTTGTATTCGTGGTATCCTTGCTTTCCTTTCTTCTTTTTAACCTTCCTGTTACGGAATCTGACAATGTTCCAGCAAACTGGTTCTCTACACTCTATTATATTGCAATGTCGATCAGTGCTCTTATTAGTGCCTCTTTGATCGTAGTGGTTTTGATGCTTTACAATACCGTGGTCAATATCATAAAAATTGTCGGATTAGGTGTTAAAGACCACCCTTTAGCTATAAGCGGGGAAGAAAAAGAAAAGTTGGAGGAAAACTAGAAGTTATTTAGCTCCTACCACTTATTTTAAGATTTAAGAATACTCAATCTTCTTCCTTTTCTTTCTCTATTTGATCAAAAGCGGTGTCTATCTCATCTTTAGTTGGTGGCTTTAAGCGTTGCTCTCCCGCCAGCTGCGGTTCAAAACTTAATTCCGTAAAAAATGGAAAGTGGTCGGAGCCAAACTTTTCCCCAAGGTATACCTGTTTTACCCTGAATTCCGGTGATGTAAAAATATGATCCAGTGGCCAACGCATTAGCCAGTTTTTGGCATTAAACGTACTGTAGAACCCTCTCCCCTTCCGTAAATCTAAAAGACCACTTATTTTTTGAAACAATTCAGTTGTCTCTGACCATGCTACATCATTGAAATCGCCTAGTACAATTACCGGAAAAGGGGAATACCGGGTCAATTTGGTAATTTTCATCATTTCGGCATCGCGATCTACTGATGAAGGGTTGTGTTGAGGCATAGGAGGTGCTGGATGAATAGCAAAAAGTTGAATTGTATCTTGGAACGGGAGTATAATTTTGGTGTGGATGGATGGAATGGTATCTTCAATCAGATATTTGATTTTATTATCATACAATTCAAATTTCGAAAAAAAAAGCATCCCGTACGTGTTGTCTTTGGGTACTTCTATCTTATACGGATATGATTTATCCAAAATTTTCGTCAGTTCATTTACCCATTTTCTATCTGTTTCGGTGAACAATAATATATCGGCATCCTGCTTTTTAGTATCTTCTAAAAGGCCTTTAAAGTTGTCATTGGTTTGCAAAACATTTGCCGTATAAACAGAAAAGGACTTTAAAGAGTTCTTGGATGCGTTTTGCACTTCGTAAGGGGCAAAAGCAGTGTAGGGATAAATTTTAATACTTTGAAATAGGAAACATCCAAACAACACTATTACGAAGATATAATCCTGTATATTCTTTAAGTCGAACCTTAAGAAGTAGGTCAATAACGCCAACAATGTCAATAACGTTAACTGTAAATGCGGAAAATCGAAAACCCGTATTAACCAATGATCTACTGGAATAAAAGGGAAAACAGTCAAAATAATGGCAATAATCCCAAAGACGCGAAGGAACATTTTGAAGTTCATATTTTTGAATGGATAAGGTCGGTTTTCTCCAAGTTATGAAACATATGATAGATTAGCCCAATAATATCAATTTTACTTAATAATATTCTTCCAATATAATATCTTATATATCACTTTTCTTAATTTATTCTTGGCATTTATAAAATGTTTTACCTGCATAAATAGGAGGAGGAGAAATTTGCTAAATATTTAGATACGGTCAACCGCAAAGGATAGATAGCTCCGGAGTTATAGATCGGGAATAATATTGATAGCTTTGTGTTGAAAAAACTTCAGCTCATCCAGTTTCATCAATTACAGTCCATATTCCTAAAACATTTTTTAATCCCCGCTCCTCAAAAATCCATATAGGATAGAGTCAATTTCTATTTCTTTTGAGCTACGTTTATGAAATTATCCTTGTTAGCTTTAATGCAGTTGAATTTATCACTAAAGTATATGCCATGGCTAAAAAGGAAAAGCTTACAAAAAAAACAGATCAACTAGAAAATTTTATAGACGATGCACAAGGCCAGCCTTTAACCAGTCGTCAAGGAGTCAAAATTAATGACACCAACAATTCTTTAAAGGCCGGACCAAGAGGTTCCACCCTTCTAGAGGATTTTTTACTTCGGGAAAAAATTACAAGCTTCGATCATGAAAGGATTCCGGAGCGAATTGTTCATGCCCGGGGTAGTGGGGCACATGGCTATTTCGAATTGTATGAAAATCAAAAAAAATATACCAAGGCCGGAATATTTAATGACACCAAACGCATAACTCCTGTATTTGTACGTTTTTCCACCGTCGCAGGTTCTAAAGGCTCGCCAGATCTTGCCAGAGATGTACGGGGATTCGCTGTTAAATTCTATACGGAGGAAGGTACTTGGGATCTTGTAGGAAATAATATGCCTATTTTCTTTATACAGGATGCAATGAAGTTTCCCGATCTTATACATTCTGTTAAACCAGAGCCCAATAATGAAATTCCCCAAGCAGCATCTGCGCATGATACGTTTTATGACTTTATTTCCTTAACGCCAGAAACCTTACATAATCAAATATGGGTAATGAGTGATCGAGCCATTCCCAGAAGTCTCCGTATGATGGAAGGCTTTGGTATACACACATATAGGTTAATCAACGAAAAGGGAGAATCCCACTTTGTTAAATTCCATTGGAAACCTGTGCTTGGGGTACATTCCGTAACATGGGACGAAGCCGTAAAAATTAATGGGGCCGATGCCGATTTCCATAGACGTGATTTGTGGGAGGCCATCGAAGCCGGACAATATCCCGAATGGGAACTTGGCTTTCAAATTGTGCCGGATGCCGATGAACATAAATATGAATTCGACCTATTGGACCCTACAAAACTTATTCCCGAAGAAATGGTACCTGTAACCATCGTAGGAAAGATGACTTTGAATAGGAACCCTGAAAATTTCTTTGCGGAAACAGAACAAGTCGCATTTCTTCCAGGAAATATTATACCGGGAATCGATTTTAGCAATGACCCCTTACTTCAGGGCCGAATATTCTCTTATCGTGACACACAGTTATCGAGACTGGGAAGTCCTAACTTTCATCAGATTCCTATCAACCAACCTATTGGACAAACACATAACAATCAACGGGACGGACATATGCAGACGCGTATTCCTAAAGGTCAGACCGCTTATTTCCCCAATACCCTTGGAGGGGGGTGCCCACATCTGTCCAAAATAGCGGAAGGTGCGTTTTCTTCTTATGAAGAACGAATAGACGCCAAGAAAATCCGTTCACGAAGCGAAAGCTTTATAGACTTTTTTTCTCAACCTGCCCTTTTCTATAGGAGTTTGGCGGATTGGGAGAAACAACATGTAACCGATGCCTATTCCTTTGAGTTGGGAAAATGTAAACATAAACACATTAAGGAACGAATGTTATGGATGATAGATCAGATTAATGGGGACCTGGCAAAAAAAGTAGCAAATAATCTAGGGATTAATATTCCGGAAAGCATAGAACAGCCCATTAATCAGGCCATTGGCGCGGATAGTAAGGTAGAGGATTTTCAACCTGGAAAAGCAAAGAATTATTTAGAAAAATCGGCTGCTTTAAGTCAATCCAACAATAAGTTCAACAGCATTGCCACACGACAGATCGCAGTGCTTGTGGCAGACGGTTTTGCCATGAATGATTTTGAGCAAATGCAAAAGGTTTTAGAAGACGGAAATGCTATGGTCAAATTAATAGGGCCCCATGGCGGAATTATCAAATGTGATACCGGGATGGAGCATAAAATAGATGCTGCGATAAGTACAACCGAAAGCGTACTCTTTGATGCGATCTATATTCCGGGCGGAAAAAAATCAATAGATAGTTTGATGAAAAATGGAAAATATCTCAAATTCATAAACGAAGCTTTGAAACATTGTAAAGCAATCGCTGCGGATAATGAGGCAGAAAATCTCTTGGACAAAACCTATGTAAAGGATTTTAAAGATGACAAAGCGATCTGCATCAATACCAAGCCGAAAGATTTTGTCAATGCAATAGCTAAGCACCGAAATTGGGATCGGATGGAGAAGACAGATTCGATTCCTGTATAGTAACCGATATTTTAAATTATTTAATAACTAAAACTTTATATTATGAAAGACATTATTTGGATAATCGTAGTAATCTTGGTAGTCGCTTGGCTTATAGGCTTCGCAGCATTCCCTGATGTAGGCGGAATTTTGCATACATTATTGGTAATCGCAGTAATTTTGATTGTCTACAAGCTGGTAACAGGTAGAAGTGTTTAACTTTTTAAAAGTTTTATATGAAGATAATTCCCCAAAGTTTGGGGAATTATTTTTATAGGGAAACATTTTAGACTAAAAATGCATGTCCTTGTATAAGAAGATTAAAAATCCTTTCTTTTTGCCACATAACTCAATCGCCAAACGGGGATTATGGTCCATAGCAGCAGCATACAAATAGACATGACAAGCCCTAAATTAGTGCCAAAAAATTGCTTAAAAATAGCTCCCGTATAACCAAGTAAAGCGGAAATATCCAATTTAAGCAATATTAAAGTTCTTGATAAATCTATAGGATTAAACATGGTGGCTACCAATGAAAAACTATCCAAAGGATATTCCTCAAAAACGATCAATGACATTAAAAAAAGTCCGTCATAGATTACCGCCAAAAACAACCAGGCCAATACGGCATATCCAAAACCCTTAATCTTATTTTCATTGGATAGGGCAATATTGAAAGCAACTGCAGTAAAAATCAAGGTTAAAAAGGCTCCAGTAATCAACAATAGTGAAAAATCCCAAATGGCATTACTTTCAAATAATCCGTACAGGGCAAAGGGGATTCCCAAACCTAGGACGAGGCTCATCGTGAGCGAACCTGCCACTCCAAAATACTGCCCCAAAAATATAGACGACCTTTTAATGGGCTGTGCCAAAAGAAGTTCAGTAAATTCTTTGGAGTTGTAATAGTACATTACACCAAAAATAGTCCCTATCAAGGGTACCAACACTATAATCACATTCATTAGGGTAATAACCGCTTTGGACAGCTCGTTGTTCAAAAACAACAGTACAAACCCCAACAACAGATAGAACAGGAAATAAACATAACTCCATCTACTGCGCATTAGGTCGTAAAAACTGTATTTTAATATTTTAATCATGCTTATTGTGAGTTGATATTGCCGCTATGGCATGTTCAAAATTCGTTTGTCCTGTTTTTATTTTTAGTTCGGCAATACTTCCCTTAAAATAGATTTCACCTTCGAGAAGGTAAACTACCTCATCGGAAACCTCTTCAACAAACTGCATAATATGGGAGGTAATCAAAAAGGTTTTGCCTATGGCCTTTTCCTCAGCAATAAGTTCTTTGAGGCGAATCAGTGCCAAGGGATCTAAACCATTGGTAGGTTCGTCCAAAATAATCAAAGGACTATCGAACATAAAGGTCAATACTATATTCACCTTTTGTTTGGTACCTCCGGAAAGGTTGCTCAACTTTTTATCCAAAAAAGGCTCCAGTCCAAAGAGGCCTATAAGCTTTTGCTCATCACTGGGTTTTTGTCTTATGTCCTTTATCATTGCTATTAATTCCTTGACCTTTAAGTTTCCTGGAAAATTGGCAATTTGGGGAAGGTAATTTATATCCTGACGGTACTTCCACTTATTTTTAACCAAGGAATCCATTACAGAAATAGTCCCTTTGTTGGGAATCACCATTCCTAGGATAGTCTTGATCAGCGTTGTTTTACCTGAGCCATTGGGCCCAAGGATAGCAAAAATACCGCCTTGGTCGATATCGAGCTCCAATCCTGACAATACTTCATTTTTGCCAAATTTCTTATGTAAACTTTCAACGTGTATCATTTGATCTTTTTCATTAACGGTTTTGCATCAACTAATTCATCCGGTGTAAATACGGGGGATACTTTTTCTGAAAAATCAATAATATCCATAAATAAACTTCGCAATAGGATAATTGTCTCGGGGGTTCTGTTTACTATGTAAGAAAATAATTTTACCGGCCTGTAGGGAATATCGCCAGTGCCATTCCTATCCAGATCATAGCCTGTATAGTTGCTCCAATAGTTTTCTTCAAATATATTATCGTTTAGATTACTATTGTAAGCCAGATCAAAGGAGTTGTACATAAAATTATTGTGGATAAAGGTATTGGTGTAACAGGCACCACGTACTTTAATGGCCCAACCATTTTTTACAAAGTTATTTTTTGAATAATTTATCCTGTTGGATCCTTCAATACTGATACCTATCGTATTCTCCTCAAAAGTATTGCCCGTAATTTCGGCATCATTTATCTCTTTTAACAACACTCCAAATGAGGCGGTACCCCAATTTTTCTTAAAGGTATTGCCCAACATTTTTATTCTTTTGGAAAACATGACCGCAACCCCAGCCCCATTGTTTTCAAAGGTATTGTCCTTATAGATGTCATCATTGGAAAACATAAAATGCAACCCATAGCGAAGATTGTTCGAACTGATATTGTTTTCAATTGTTATGTTGTCCGAAAACTCCAGATAGATGCCATCCCGTACATGCTGAACAATATTATTCTTCACCACAATGTTTTGGGAATACCACAATTGTATGCCATTGCCAGAATTATATTCATCCACAGCATCACCAATAACCTTATTGTGGTAGACCTTACCGTTCTTGCACTTTTCCAGATAAATACCGAAAAACAACTTTTCCAACACCACATTCTGTATCAGAAAATTTTCGCTCTTCACTACCCTTATTGCTGCATAATCCGATGTATAACTGGTACCGACGTTAATAATAAACAATCCGTCCAAGGTAACATTATTTGAAACTATGGTAATGATTTCCCCTTGATCTTCCCCATCAATCACGGGATAGTTTTCCCCTATAATTGTCAAGGGTTTGTTTACCTGAATATTAAATTCCCGATAAGTCCCTTTTTTAATCAAAAGTGTATCAAAATCAGCGGCCACCGCTATGCCCTCCTTAATGGTTTTCACCTCACAGGAACTACAGACCGTTATAGTCCCGGCCCATAAATGATTCCCAAAGAGTAGCAGAAAAAAACCAACTAAAACACTAATTTTCCCCATTATCTAATAATCAAAAATTTAGAGTTTTCTTCGGCAGACACCCAATGTGGGACTTCTTTTGGAAAACTAAAGTGTTGCTGTTCTTTTATGGGATAGGATTTACCATTGATATGAAAGATAATTTCTCCTTCCAGAACAATCAATTGCGCATCTGTTGGAGCAATATGCTCGGGAAAAATAGATCCTTTTTCCAGACTGATGTTCAATATTTCCAAAGCTTCTGTTTTAACCAGTTTATTTACCTGAAGCTTATTGTAATCCTGATTTTTTATCTGACTATTAATGATGTACATAGTTATTGTATTGTTTTAATCAATTATATATTAAAATTGGCTAAGCCTGAAAGGCGGAAAAATGAAAATTTTGCATTCTGGTTATAGGTTACCCTACCTTTCATACCAATAAGATGATTTCCAATTGTCTACAGTTGAAATCTCAGTTTTAATTGTTCCCAGCTCATTAAGTCCCCCTCATAGATCATAAGGGCTTCCACAGCGGCCTTCTCGTCCTTAAAAGCAGTTAGAAATTCGCCCATCGGACTTGGTAGACGGTTACTTATAAGATAGGTTGCTTCGGTAGCATCAATCAATTCCCCCGGTCGATCGAAGTCGTTTACCAGGTAAAGGGCAATTTCCCTTTGGTCCAGATCCTTGACGTGATTCATCATACATTCACTTGAATCGAACTTAAAGACCTTTCCTTTATCCGTAACAATTTCGGCTGCATGTTGCCTATCCACAATGGTCATACTACAGAAGTGGCATCCATCAGATCCATATGCTATGGGTTGTGGACCTATCCTACAGGAAGAAGCAAATATTAAGAATAAAAAAATAAGTATTCTGTAGATAACCATACCTTCAATTTTTTAAAATTATGCGGCCACCGCTTCTTTTGATTCCTGTTTTTCCGCGGAGCTCTTGCTCTTCCAACCTAAATATGACGCTACCAAAGTAAGAGTCATTCCAAGAAACATCATATAGGCACCAGTATGTGGAAGTGAAGTTACATCAAAATTCAACATCTTTTGATTCCCAAACAGGGGTGGCTTATAAGTCATTGGTGTTCCATCTTCATTGATCACTTTTATAATAGCGTGGGGATCTAAATTGGAGCCATAGTCCGTTAACCATTCATTAAAATCGTACATACCCAAAACTCCTAAAATAGACATCAGTAGAAACCAGCCCAAAAACCATTTGAAACCCACTTTTCCGAAAAAGCCCAGCAGCCCTATTAATACGCCAAGGGCTATCATTCCGATAATAACCATGGGAAAAATATCAAATTCCCACATTTCACCCGGTTTAGGAATGGTCTTCATTCCTATATAGTGATTGAGTCCATCTATATTCTGAAGATCAAATTCCGAGACACCCTGAATTCCCGAGATATGTATATTCATTCCCAATGGTTCAGGATATTGGGGCGCACCCAACATAATATTCCATAAAGGGAAGGCAAACAAACCCAATAAAAACAATGGGCCTATAATCATTAAAAAACTTGCTTTTTTCATTACTACTGTCTTTATAAATTACAAATTGAAAAATGTTTTGGATGGTTTTCCTTTTCTTCAACTTGTGAAAAAAGCGGGCAGTTTCTTAAACCAAACCCGCTTTTTTCTATTAAAAAACTAAAAATAAGTAAAGCTAATCGCCAAGGGACCATGAAATTTCTATATTGGAACTTGCCGGTGAAACCCTAACATAACCTTGCATCTCTTGGTGAAGTGCCGAACAGAAATCGGTACAATAGAACGGCCATACCCCAACTTGCTTAGGTTCCCAAATTATTGTCTTGGTCTGCCCTGGCATTACCAATAATTCTGAGGTATTTGCTCCTATCACAGCAAAACCGTGTGGTACATCAAAATCCTGCTCTTGGTTCGTTATATGAAAATATACCTTGTCTCCCACCTTAACACCCTCAATGTTATCGGGGGTAAAATGACTACGGATCGTTGACATATAAATATGTACATCTTTACCTTCACGTACCACTTTGGCATCATTTGCACCTAAAGTAGCGTAGGGGTGTTTGTTTTCTGAGAGTTTATAAAACTTTTTCGATTTAGGAGCCAACAGTTCAGCTGGGATTCCTGCTGCATAATGTGGCTCCCCATGAGTAGGGAAATCATAAAGAAGTTCCATTTTTTCACCAGAGATATCATAAATCTGAGCCGAGTGCTCCATCTCTGGACCAACTGGTAAATATCTATCTTTTGTAATCTTATTAAGTGCTACTACATACTTACCAAAAGGCTTTCTTGAATTTCCACCCGGAATCATCAAGTGACCTACAGAATAGTAGGTAGGTTTTCTATCGATAACCTCCCAAGTTCCCAATTTCCATTTCACCACCTCCGAGGAAATAAAGAAAGTGGTATAGGCATTGCCTTTTCCATCAAACTCGGTATGTAATGGTCCTAAACCTCCACTTTTTACCGTTCCGGCAAGTACATCTTCAAATTTCAAGATAGGAATACCATATGCCTCTCCATCAAACTTTTTACCCTCAATAGCAGCAATCATATTATCAAAAGAATGTATCGTTAAATCAGCAGACAGTTTTCCGTTACCAATAATGTATTCTCCAGAAGGATCAACGTCACAACCATGAGGTGATTTTGGAGTTGGCAGAAAGAATACCGCACCAGGTACATCAAGGGGGTTTACTGTAAGCACTTCCTTTTTCATGGTACTTGTTGCAGTATGTGTAGACTCATCATATACATTATGCGCATAATTGGCTGGCATTTTTGTTCCTCCACCATTGTTAACAAACTCTTCAACTTTTTTCCAGTTTATGGCGGCAATAAAATCTTTATCGTTCTGAGAAGAATTCACTTCTTGCAATGTACTGGCTTCCTCAGTATTATAAGTGGTAAAGAAGAACCAACCATGAGATTTTCCACGTCCGGGATGCGAAAGATCATAATTAAACCCAGGCATTATGATTTGGAATTTAATATCCATTTGGCCGTGTTCCGGCTCAACACTTATAAAAGACAGAGCACCTTGAAAGTTTCCTTTATACTCGTTTATGGGCATATCACGCTGTGGAATAGGTACCGAAAAACGCGTTCCAGCCACAACGTATTCAGAATTCTCTGTAACAAAAGATGAACTGTGATTACCAGCACTATTAGGTACCTCAATAATCTCTTCTGTTTCAAAGGTCGTTAAGCTTATCCGTGCAATCCTTGGTGTATTATTACCATTAATAAAGATCCAGCGTCCATCCAGTTCTCCGTTAGTTTGCGAAATATCAGGGTGGTGAGAATCATCCCAAGGCACAAACCCGTGGGAGGTATTTAACATAGGCTTTGTTTCTTCAGAATAGCCGTACCCAGAGGTGGGAAATTGTGAGAATACGGGAATTTCCTTGAACATACGTCCAGATGGCAGGCCGTAAACTGTTAAATTGCCACTATATCCTCCAGACATAAAAGCGTAAAATTCATCATGTTCCCCTGGAGCCACATAGACTTTTTCGGCATTGCTCGAGTTTAATGCCCCGGAAGAACCTTTACCTTGGTTACCGTTGCCGCAACTCGTCAATAATGCGGCAAAGCCCAAGAATCCTAGTACTAAATAAGTATATTTTTTCATTGTTTATAATTTAATTGTTTATTGAGTTTTATAACTATTCTGTAGGAGGTAGCATTACCTTGTCTACCACATGTACAATTCCATTACCTGCTGGTATACTTGCAATAATTTTTGCACCACCAATAAAAACATCATCACCTTTTACCTCGACGGTAGTGTTCTGATCATTGGCCTGCCCCAATTTTTTAAACTTCTTTAAAAAATCCTTGCTGTAATTGCCAGCAGTAACGTGAAACTTTAAAATATTTGCCAAAGCATCTTTGTTCTCCGGTTTTAAAAGATCTTCCACAGTACCTGCCGGTAGTGCTGCAAAAGCCTCATTGGTAGGTGCAAATACCATTAAGGGACCCGCATTAACCAAGACGTTTTCCAATTGCGCAGCCTGCACAGCCGCCACTAAAGTGGTATGGTCCGGAGAGCCTATGGCAATTTGCAATACGTTAGGGGTAGAACCATCATTTTCTATGAAGGCTTGGCCCTGCTTTTCCATCTCTTCCGTTCCAACATTGTCAGAATTTGGAGTCGTTGTCGTTTTTGATTCATTTTTACAACTGAACGTAAGGCCCAGAATAAAAAATGACACCACCAGTAATTTTAAGTAATTGGTCGGGAACATAGTTGTATATATTTAAGGTTATAAGGTTCTAAAGTATTCCAATACTGCTCTTGCCTGTTCTTCTGTTAGACTTTGATTGGCCATTGGAGCGCCGTTAAATTCGGCCAATAAGGCTTTTGCTAAGGGATCTTCCTTAACCATAACCTCAGGATTCAAAATCATGTTCATTACCCATTCCGGGCTACGTCTTCCCAAGACACCATTTGGGGCCGGTCCAATGAACTTTTTACCAACTCTATGGCAAGCCAAACACATTTGACCGTATATTTCTTCTCCTTTTTTAGCCATTTCCTGATCAATATCAGCCGCCAAGGTTATGGAGGTAATTGGCCCCACCCCTTTATTGGCTAAATCTACAGTCTCTGAAGCCCTGGTAGATGTCGCCTCCGGAGCTGGTGCAGGTTGCTCGGTTGTAGTTTTTGCCCTATCTACACTAAAGCCCTCTTTTTTCTTTTCTTCTTTACCTCCACAGCTCATCATCAAAACAGAAAAAAGAACTGCGCTACTTTTAAAAATTATTTTCATTTGCTTATTATTTAATTGTTATTGGTCACTTGTTTATTAATTATTCGTAATGTTTAAATCGGTGTCTATAAATTATCAATCTCACTTATCGTTTATTTCTTTTAACAATTTATTTGGACAAAATTAGGCTGCCATTGAAACAAAAAACATGATAAAAATCATATTAAGGATAAAATTGTCCTTTTTTTAAAATTATAAGGGTAGTGAATTAAGTATACAGCCCCTTCTTATGGAAATAATCCTTCAATCAAAAATGAAGACATTGATTATCAGTACACTACTCGTATTTTCATAAATCCAATTATTTCTGGATGACGGGAAATATCCCCAACGCATTTGTCTTTTAAATCTTTTACATATCTTAGTGAAAGCACTAAACCGGAATCATCTGTGCTATTGGGCCTAATATTATTTAGGACTATTTAACATTACTTTCAACTTAAAAATTGAAAGCACAAGTAGGGATAATTAGGATTTCCACCGTTGTCAAATGATTTATTACCATTTTACATTTAGATGGAACCTAAAAATCCTTGGTAATTTTTTTAGCTAATTGATCCTGGCATTTGGTCCTAGTATAATAATGCTCTGCCGGGTTATGAAACTGTAATATATGACCCACTATAATATCATTGTTGACAAGGAAAATTTTAATATTGGTCCAAAGGAAATTGCATCCTTGGATATAATTGCCACTGGCAAACTACAATATCATGCCTTACAGAACAATCAATCCTATATCATCAATATCCTAAATACCGATTTTGCCAGTAAAACAATTACAGTGGAAGTCAATGGCAATAATTATGAAATGATCCTGGCGGACGAATACGATCGGATGGTTGAAAAAATGGGTTTATTAACTGCCAAGACCCATAAAATAAATAGTATTAAAGCCCCTATGCCCGGGCTTATAATAGATATTATGGTCACGATAGGACAGAAGGTAGAAGCGGGAACCCCGTTGATCGTGCTATCGGCCATGAAAATGGAAAATATCATCACTTCCTCTGGAGAAGGGGTTGTAAAGAAAATCGAAGTCAATGTTAATGATGCAGTTGACAAAGGACAGATTATAATTGAAATGGAATAAGCTTAGCATAAAGATGAAAAAAATATTAGTAGCCAACCGTGGAGAAATAGCATTACGGATTATGCGGACAGCCCAAAAGATGGGAATAAAAACCGTTGCCGTTTATTCGGTTGCCGATAGGGAGGCGCCCCATGTACGCTTTGCCAATGAGGCGGTGCATTTGGGAAATTCACCCTCTTCAGAATCCTATTTGGATATGGATAAAATAGTGAATGCAGCACTCCAGACCAAGGCTGAAGGTATTCACCCAGGCTATGGATTTTTAAGTGAAAATGCTGCCTTTGCCCAACTTGTAACCAAAAATGGCCTAAGTTTTATTGGACCAAAACCACATGCCATAGAAGTTATGGGCGATAAATTAGCGGCCAAAGAGGCCGTAAAAGCTTATAATATTCCTATGATACCTGGAATTGAGGAGGCCATTACCGATATTGCACTGGCCCAGAAAATTTCCAAAAAGATTGGCTTTCCCGTTTTAATAAAAGCCTCAGCCGGTGGTGGTGGCAAAGGCATGAGGGTAGTACATCAGCTTTCCGAATTACCGGAACAAATGGAGCGTGCCATAAGCGAGGCCAAGGCAGCTTTTGGAAATGGTTCCGTCTTTTTGGAAAAATATATTGAATCTCCCAGACATATAGAAATCCAAGTACTGGCAGATACCCATGGCAATATTTTACACCTTTTTGAACGCGAATGTAGCATACAAAGAAGACATCAAAAAGTTGTGGAAGAAGCTCCATCAGCCATATTGACCCCAGAAATAAGAAAAGCCATGGGGGAAGCTGCCGTAAAAGTAGCCAAGGCGTGTGACTATGTAGGTGCAGGAACCGTGGAGTTTCTATTGGATGGTGATAACAAATTTTATTTTCTGGAAATGAACACCCGCTTGCAGGTAGAACATCCGGTAACGGAATTAATTACCGGTATTGATCTGGTGGAGCAACAAATAAAAATTGCAAGAAATGAAAAATTGGCATTTTCACAGGAAGATTTAAGTATAAAGGGACATGCCCTGGAAGTCAGGGTCTATGCGGAGGATCCCTTGAACAATTTTTTACCCAGCATGGGCACTTTGGAAACCTATAAGCGTCCAGAGGGCGAAGGTGTAAGATTGGATGACGGTTTTGAGGAAGGCATGACCATACCCATGTATTATGACCCCATGTTGGCAAAGTTAATTACCTATGGTAAAAATCGTGAGGAAGCCATTCAATTAATGATCCGTGCCATATCGGACTTTAAGATCAAGGGAATTTCCACTACCCTGCCCTTTGGGAAGTTTGTTTGTGAACATGAAGCCTTTACTTCCGGGAATTTCGACACCCATTTTGTAAAGAACTACTTCAAACCGGAACTATTACACCAACAATATGGGCAGGAACGTAAAATTGCAGCTTTGGTAGGATTAAAATTGTTCTTGGAGCACCAGGAGCAACTAAAGCTTCCCGATAATCAAAACTCCGATTGGTCATTAAAAAGAACCAAGAGATAAACAACAGCGGGACCAATTATTCTAAATGGCAAAAAGCATTATTTAATGAAGGAAAACATAAAAGCACTCGAAGATAAAATTGCCAAGGCAAAATTGGGTGGCGGCCAAAAACGTATAGAAGCCCAACATGCCAAGGGCAAGCTCACTGCCCGTGAGCGTATTCATTTTTTGTTGGACGAGGGTTCGTTTGAAGAGTTGGGTGCCTTGGTAACCCACAGAACCAAAGATTTTGGTATGGGCAAACAAATATTTTATGGAGATGGTGTAGTTACCGGTTATGGAACCATTAATGGTAGACAGGTCTGTGTTTTCGCCCAGGATTTTACCGTATTTGGAGGTTCACTTTCCGAAACCCATGCCGAAAAAATCTGTAAGGTAATGGATATGGCTATGAAAATAGGAGTTCCCTTAATTGGATTGAACGACAGTGGCGGAGCAAGAATACAGGAAGGTGTAAGATCATTAGGCGGTTATGCAGATATCTTTCACAGGAATGTAATGGCTTCCGGCGTTATCCCACAAATATCCGCCATTATGGGCCCCTGTGCAGGTGGAGCTGTCTACTCCCCTGCCATGACCGACTTTACCCTAATGGTGGAAAATTCCAGTTATATGTTCGTCACCGGGCCCAATGTTGTAAAAACGGTAACCAATGAAGAGGTTAGTTCGGAAGAATTGGGCGGGGCAATGACCCATGCCACCAAATCCGGCGTTACCCATTTTACAGCGGAAAATGATTTGGATTGTATTGCTCAAATAAAGGAACTCATTGGTTTCTTGCCCCAAAATTGTGAGGAAACAACAAAACCACTGCCCTATTCCTTAAATACGGAAATCCGGGAAAAGTTGGAAACCATTATTCCCGAAAACGCCAATCAGCCATATGATATGCGACATATCATAACTGAAATCATTGATGATTCCCCATTCTTTGAAGTCCATAAGCATTATGCGGAAAATATAGTCGTGGGATTTGCAAGGTTGGCGGGAAAAAGTATTGGGATAGTTGCCAATCAGCCCATGAGCCTGGCCGGAGTTTTGGATGTAAACAGTTCAAAAAAAGCAGCCCGATTTACCCGTTTTTGTGATTGTTTCAATATTCCACTCTTGGTATTGGTCGACGTTCCTGGATTCCTGCCAGGTACGGACCAGGAATGGAACGGCATTATCACCAATGGCGCCAAGTTGCTATATGCCCTAAGTGAGGCCACGGTTCCCAAAGTCACTGTTATTACCCGAAAAGCTTACGGAGGTGCGTATGACGTTATGAATTCGAAACACATTGGGGCAGACCTTAACTATGCATGGCCAGGAGCCGAAATTGCGGTAATGGGTGCCAAGGGAGCCAGTGAGATTATTTTTAGGAAAGAGATTACATCGGCAGATGACCCCGATGCCATACTAAAGGAAAAAGAGGAGGAATACGCCAATAAATTTGCCAACCCCTATAGCGCAGCGGAAAGAGGGTTTATAGACGAAGTTATTCAACCCCAGAATACCCGTAGAAAATTAATAAAGGCCTTTGCCCTTTTAGAGAATAAAGTGGTGAATTTGCCGAAGAAAAAACATGGAAACATACCTTTGTAATTTTACCAACAGCTTAAAGTAATTTTTGAATCCATAACATCGCATGAGCAACTTAGAAGAACTTATACAATTACTTACCCTGGAACGGATCAACGACAATACCTTTGTGGGACAAAACTATCAAGCTCCCTGGGGCCGTGTTTTTGGGGGGCAGGTATTGGGACAGTCTTTACATGCCGCCTACCAAACGGTATCCGATGATAGACTGGCGCACTCCATGCACGGGTATTTTATTTTAGGGGGAGACCTGAACATTCCCATTACCTATGAAGTAGATTGTTTAAGGGACGGACGTAGTTTTACTACACGTAGAGTGGTAGCCAAGCAAAACGGCAAAGCTATCTTTAACATGGCCGCCTCTTTTCAGGTCAAGGAAGATGGGGTGGAGCATCAAATTACCATGCCCAATTTAATCACCCCAAAAAAATTAATGAACAGCTTGGAACAAATTGAGGAAATGGAAAAAACAGATCCTGACTCCTATAATCTTATAAAACTTACGCATCCCAAGGTATTTGAATTTAAACCTGTAGAACGCCTAACCGCCTTGCTTGCTAAAAATGGTCCGCCATTTAACCATATGTGGATGCGCTCCACTGAAAAGGTAAAAGCCGATTTGCCACTACAACAGCAGTTATTGGCATATGCCTCCGATTACAACATACTTACCACCGCATCCCTACCGCATCGTGAAGAACTTAGGAAGGGAAAAACTTTTTATGCCAGTATAGACCATGCCATATGGTTCCACCGCTCTTTCAAAATAGACGAATGGCTTTTGTATACCATGGACAGCCCCAGTGCTTGTAATTCCAGAGGGTTTTCCAGGGGAAGTATTTTTGACAGAAATGGTGTCCTGGTCGCCTCTGTGGCACAGGAAGGATTAATGCGCAACACTCGGGCAGATTAATACCATTGGCAAGGGGTTTTAGGCCCAGCTTTCTTGAACCAACCGTTTTCAGATTATAAGTGCCCCTCCGCTGAAGTGCCATTAAAACCCTTGAAACACTATATACCTTCATGAGCCCAACTGCGGTTTATCCTTTGTAAACAACCGTTCATCCGGACAATATTCTTCCACTCGTTTTTCAACCAATTTTTGCTCCTTTTAACCACTAAATTTCCATCTAGGGCAAGGCTGGTCGAATTTTGCCGTATAACATTAAACAAAAGGTATGAAAACATTATTACTCGTTAAAGAAATTTATTCCGAAGGATTTAAAAACTTGGGAAACATCATTGTTAGAAATTATTTCAAAGCTTTCTTGTGGTTCAGTATAGCTATGTTTGCCGTAGTATTGTACGCTTTCATTTTTAGATTGGCTACCGGATTTGTTTGGGACTAAAAAAGAAGAAAATGCATTAGTATGAAAAGTATGCAGTATTTAAGAGAATTATTGATAGGAAAAAGTGATGGAATTGAAGTTCCAATAACACTAAAGTTGTTATTGATATTGGTGTTTCTTTGCTTTTTCCTAGCCTTGTTCTCTATCTTGCTATATACTTTTGAATAGAACATTTTTATTGCAAAGCCCAAGGTTTTGCATACTTTCAACTTTATACTATTTTCTTGTTTTTTTTTAATGTTATGTTAGTTCCCCCACTTGGACAACGTAACCAGACCAAATTTTTTTGTTGTTGATCTAAGGATAAGATTAGTCTTGAAATAAATTATGGATATTGTCCAAAATATTGGAAATATTCCATAATTTAGCATACCTTTTTTTGGTGTGCAATGGACAAAACAATACTTCATTTGGATTTGGATACTTTTTTTGTATCCGTAGAGCGACTTCAAGACAGTAAATTGGAGCATAGGCCCATACTCGTTGGTGGCGTTAGCGATAGAGGGGTGGTGGCAGCATGTAGCTATGAGACCAGAGGTTTTGGAGTGCACTCCGGCATGCCTATGAAAATGGCCAAGGAACTTTGTCCGGAGGCCATCATCATAAAAGGGAACGCGGGAAACTACAGCAAGCATTCCGATATCGTAACCGATATTATCAAAGAACACGTACCCCTATTCGAAAAATCCAGTATCGATGAATTTTACGCCGATCTTACCGGAATGGATCGGTTTTATGGTTGCCATCAATATTCTACCGAGTTGCGCCGCAAAATTATCAAGGAAACCGGACTCCCCATTTCTTTTGGGCTATCGGCAAATAAGGTGGTATCCAAGGTAGCTACCAATGAAGCCAAACCCAACAATGAATTAAGGATAGATATAGGGTACGAGAAACCATTTTTAGCACCTTTATCCATAAAAAAAATACCTATGGTAGGCGATAAAACCTATCAGACCCTTCGGAATTTGGGATTGCGGCAAATAAAGACCATTCAAGAAATGCCCATGGATATGATGCAACGGGTATTGGGCGCCAACGGGGGCGTAATCTGGAAGCGGGCCAACGGCATAGACAACACCCCTGTTATTCCTTTTTCCGAACGTAAATCCATTTCCACCGAACGTACTTTTGACAAGGACACCATTGATGTCATTAAACTGCGGGGAATCCTTATTGCCATGACCGAGAATCTGGCCTATCAGTTACGGAGGGGAAAAAAACTTACTGCCTGCATTGCAGTAAAAATTCGTTATTCGGATTTTAATACCTATTCCAAACAACTAAAGATTCCTTACACCAGTGCGGACCATATCCTGATTCCCAAGATTTTAGACCTCTTCAATACGCTTTACAACAAAAGACTGTTGATCCGGTTGATCGGTATTCGTTTCAGTCATTTGGTACAGGGTCATTACCAGATCAATTTATTTGACGATACCGAGGAAATACTAAATCTATACAATGCCTTGGATAAGATTAGGGAACGCTATGGGGACAAAAGTGTTATAAGAGCCTCCGGTATGGGGGCCAAGACCATTGGAAGAATGCAGAATCCGTTCAACGGACAGCCTCCTATAGTATTGGCACACCGGAAACAGTGAGCCGTGGGCAGTGGGCAGAGAACAGTGGGCAGTGAACAGTGAACAGTAGTAGTGGGAGAAAAAAGAATCAAGAACCAAGAATATGGAAACTAGACCTTAATAGTTCAAAGTAATTACCGTCATTACGAGTCTACCTGTCGATAGACAGGCTTCCCAACCAACAGGGAGGCGCAGCGCGGCAATCTGTTTATTGAACAGTATTGAAATTTTAGTAATGAGTATTTGGAGAAAAAGAATCAAGAACCAAGAATCTGGAGACTAGACCTTAATAGTTCAAAGTAGTTGCCGTCATTGCGAGTCTACCTGTCGATAGACAGGCTTGCCAACCGACAGGGAGGCGCAGCGCGGCAATCTATTTATTGATGTGGCGTCAGTAGTGCGGTAAGGTTCAGTTAAGCTCAGAACCACTTTCAACCTATAACCATAGACCTCTTGGTTCTTGGCTCTTGGTTCTTTGATCTTGGTTCTTGGCTCTTGGCTCTTTAACAGTCTAAGGTATATTCAAATACTTATGCGTTTGAAGCGACACTTTCCACTTGGGGTTTTGCATTACATAATCTACGATCCAAGGGGTGACCTTATCCCTTACGCTCCATTCCGGCTGCAGGTACAAAATGCAATCCTTATTGGTCTTGGCCGCCTGTTCCTCGGCAAAAATAAAGTCGTGCTTATTGTACACGATCATCTTTAATTCATGTGCCTTGTCATAGATAATACCTTCTGGCAACTTATTCTTTTTTGGGGAAAGACAGATCCAGTCCCAGGTTCCTGAAAGAGGATAGGCCCCGGAAGTTTCAATATGGGTCTTTAGATTTCTGGCCTTTAGGGCATCTGTTAGGGGTCCCATATCCCAGGTCAGGGGTTCACCCCCGGTAATGACTATGGTGTCGGAATATTTAGCCGCATTCGCCACAATATGGTCTATGCCAGTAGGTGGATGGGTTTCCGCATTCCAGCTCTCCTTAACATCGCACCAATGGCAACCTACGTCGCAACCGCCCACACGAATAAAATAAGCAGCGGTCCCTTTGTGGAACCCTTCGCCCTGAATAGTGTAAAATTCTTCCATTAGCGGAAGCATTAGGCCTTGGTCGACCAGCGCTAAAACATCTTCTTTTACCATGGCGCAAAGATAGAAAATACCCCGCTCTAGTACTACTAATTAAGAAAAAGATATTGCAGCACGTCTTAAACCTACCTCATTAAAAAATATTGTAAATTAAACCTTTATAAATACCCGTAGCATATACGTATAATATGGGTTTGAAAACGGTTATATAAGAACCATAGTAAGGAGTTACTATACACATACATTAAACCAAACCAATTAAATGAGTGAAGCTAAAAAGAATATAGACAATTATTTGGACAACCATTACATCCACCGAAGTAACTGGTTAAGAGCAGCTGTTCTTGGGGCCAATGACGGAATTTTATCAACGGCAAGTCTTGCAATAGGTGTTGCCGCTGCAAGTGAAGTTAGAGACCCAATTGTGTTAGCAACTCTAGCAGGATTGGTAGCTGGTGCTCTATCTATGGCAGCAGGTGAATACGTTTCCGTAAGTTCCCAGACCGATGTAGAAAAAGCAGATATTGAAAGAGAGAAAATAGAATTAACAGAAACACCTGAGATCGAATTGCAGCTGTTAGCTGAGATTTATGAAAAAAGAGGTCTAAAAAAAGAAACCGCCATAACAGTAGCAAAAGAACTAACAGAACACGATGCCTTAGGAACACACATGAGGGATGAATTGGGCCTGAATGAGATAAGTAAAGCCAAACCCTTACAAGCCGCTTTTGCCTCCGGAGCAGCTTTTACAGTTGGTGGAATACTACCTCTCATCGTAACCCTCTTCTTGCCCTTAAAAAGCATGGAGTATTCACTTTACGGTTTTGCTCTTTTTTTCCTGATCATCCTAGGGGCACTAGCAGCAAAAACGGGTGGATCAAGTATTAGTAAGGCTATCATCAGAATCACATTTTGGGGCACAGTGGCAATGGGGTTGACTGCTATGGTCGGGTATTTATTTAATGTAAATATTGGTTAATGAAAAGTTTTAACTTAGGCTAATCAAAAAATAAAATTTCCCGTAATGAATAAATTAAAAATCACCTTCCTTTCAACAATTACCTTTTTGTGGATAATGCTAAGTTGCAATCCAGCAAAAAAACAGGTAGAAAGTTCTCCTCCCAACATACTTTTCTGTATTGCCGATGATGCTACCTTTAAGCACATGGGTGCCTATGGCAGCTCTTGGGTAAAAACTCCAACATTCGATAGAATTGCTGAACAAGGTTTACTGTTTACCAACGCATATACCCCTAATGCAAAGTGCGCACCTTCACGTTCCTGTATTGTAACTGGTCGTAATTCATGGCAATTGGAAGAGGCGGGTAATCATTGGAGTTATTTTCCAACTAAATTTAAAACATATGCCGAAACGCTCAGTGATAACGGCTATCATGTGGGTTTAACTGCCAAAGGATTGGCTCCAACCGTGGCCTTGACCGAAAGTGGAAAACAAAGACTTGTTTTGGGAAAGGAATTTAACGAAAAGAAAACAACGCCTCCCACAACTGCAATGTCCAATATAGATTACGCGGCCAATTTTATTGAATTTCTAAATGAGAAAACAGAAGACAAACCTTTTTGTTTTTGGTATGGAGGGTTCGAACCACATCGTGAATATGAATATGGCAGCGGTATAAACAAAGGCAATAAGAAGCTCGAAGATGTTGATGAAGTAATGGGTTTTTGGCCAGACACGGAAGCAGTCAGAACAGATATGCTCGATTACGCTTACGAAATAGAATACTTCGATTCACATTTGGAGAGAATGCTAAAAACCCTTGAGGAAAGGGGAATGTTAGACAACACAATTGTTATCGTAACATCAGATAACGGAATGCCATTTCCACGTGTTAAAGGTCAGGCCTATGAGTATTCCAACCATTTGCCTCTTGCAATTATGTGGAAAGACGGTATAAAACAACCAGGTCGTAATATTAATGATTTTGTAAGTTTTATCGATTTTGCACCAACATTTCTTGAATTGGCTGGTATTGAACAGTCTAAATCACAAATGCAGCCAATCGAAGGAAGAAGTTTAACTGATATCCTGTATTCCGATAATGGTGAAAATATATCGGCAGACAGAGATTATGTTTTAATTGGTAAAGAACGGCATGATGTGGGACGACCAAATGATGTGGGATATCCAATTAGAGGCATTCGAAAGGGAGACTATTTGCTGGTACTTAATTTTGAAACAGACCGCTGGCCTGCAGGAAATCCGGAAACAGGTTATTTAAACACCGATGGAGGTGCTACAAAAACTCAAATATTGAATGACCGTAGGAAAATGGGTTCAAATAAATACTGGGATCTCTGTTTTGGGAAACGGCCCTATAAAGAGTTATATAATGTAGTTGAAGATCCTTTTTGTATTAATAATCTTATAGACCAACCCGGATTGTTGGAAACTGCGGGTAATTTGGAAACACAATTAATTGAAGAATTAAAAAAACAAAAAGACCCTCGCATGTTTGGAAATGGGCATGTTTTTGATGAGTATATGTACGCAAATGAAGCTGACCGAAATTTTTACGAGCGCCAGATGAAGGGCGAAAACCCAAAAGCCGGTTGGACCAACAAAACCGATATTGAATCGGCAGAGATGATGCAGGTACTAAAATGAAATAATTGGAAATAAAAAAAACCATTAGATAACAAATTCAATAAGCGAACACTCAACTAACCCAACGATTCAAATTTAAAAGACATAGGTAATGATTAAAATTGACCCGATAATAGCTGTAAAAGATGTTGTAGCCAGTTCAAAATGGTATCAGTCAGTATTTGGTTGTAGAAGTATGCACGGTGGAAAAGATTTTGAGGTTTTGGTGTCTAAAAATGATGAAGTATTAATTTGCCTTCATAAGTGGGGTGAACACCAGCATCCTACTATGAACAATCCAATAATTACTCCTGGAAATGGACTTATCCTTTATTTCAGGACTGATAATATGAACGGAATACGACAAAATATCCAAGCAGTGGGCCACCCGATGGAAGAAGATATTCACTTAAATAAGAACTCGGGGAAAATGGAATTTTCAATTCGAGATCCTAATGGATATTATTTAACGGTTTCTGAATTTCACAAATATGAAGGTTGATATAAACTAAGCCATTTGCCCAGAAAACTCTGGCTCAGGCCTACAATTTGAGGATTGCAACAGATCTCTTATTTTTATTTAAAATATGTTCTTTAAGAGAACAAACTGTACTTGTTATTTAGGAAATACGTATTGGATAATATTTTACAAAATAAAAAACTATGAATCCCGAGCTTGATTTTTTCTTTAATAAGGCAAGTAAGTGGCAGGACGCTTATAAGAAATTGAGAATACTTATTCTGGATTGTGGACTTACAGAAGAATTGAAATGGGGCAAACCCTGTTACACCTTCAAGGGTACAAATATAGTTCTAATACATGGGTTTAAAGAATACTGTGCACTGCTATTCCATAAAGGTGCCCTTTTAAAGGATACCAATGGCATCCTTGTTCAACAAACCGAAAATGTACAGGCAGCACGGCAGATCAGGTTTACCAATGTCCAGGAAATAGCGGGGATGGAAGCTACCCTAAAAGCCTACATCTTTGAGGCCGTAGAGGTAGAAAAAGCCGGATTAAAAATAGATTTTAAAAAAACCAAGGAATACAAAGTGCCGGAGGAATTTCAAAAGAAACTTAATGAAACCCCTGAATTAAAGTTTGCCTTTGAATCGCTTACTCCTGGCCGACAAAGAGGATATCTTCTTCATTTTTCCCAACCCAAACAATCCAAAACCAGAATATCCAGAATTGAAAAATGTATGGAGCAAATTCTTAACGGCAAGGGATTAAATGACTAACAAAAATCATAAATTTTTATGAGCAAATACCCATTGCCAATAATTCTAATTGCGGCCCTAAGTTTGTTGGCGTTCAAGGCATCGCCCTTCCAAACAAATACGACAAAGGCAGCTAAAATTCAAGTGATGAACTTGGCTCCTGGTGACAGCTTAAAAGTTTATGAATCCGAAAATTTAATTGTTCTTAAACTGTCCCAACATATTTACCAGCATATTTCCTTTTTAAATACGGATGATTTCGGAAAAGTCGCCTGTAACGGAATTTTGGTCATCAATAACCATAAAGGAGTGGTGTTCGACACCCCCACGGACAATATAAGTTCCCTGGAATTAATAAAATTTGTGACCAAAAAATTGAAAACGGATATAACTGCGGTAATTCCAACCCATTTTCATGAAGATTGTATTGGAGGGATCGCTAATTTTGTTGATAAGGGCATTCCCGTATACGCCAATAATAAAACAATGGTATTATTAAACACGGAGAAATCAAACTTTACCAAACACATACAAGAATTTAACGGCAAGCTTAGTTTGCATGTCGGAGGCAAAAAAGTGTATGCAGAATATTTTGGGGAAGGCCATACCAAAGACAATATTATAGGATATTTCCCAGAAGACGAAGCTATTTTTGGCGGGTGCCTCATAAAAGAGGAAAACGCAGGCAAAGGATACTTAGGTGACGCCAATACAGCTGAATGGCCAGCAACCGTACAGAATATCAAATTAAAATACCCTGCTACCAAAATTGTAATTCCCGGTCATGGCAAATATGGAGGTATGGCATTATTGGATTATACCATACAGCTCTTTCAGTAAACAATAGGCTCCATAAAAAGGACCGGTACTCCCCTATTCCGGGCTATTTGGCATACGTGCAATTTAGATTTAATAAAAAAACCTTGGCCAGGGAATTCCTTGGCCAAGGTTTTAATCTTACTGAACTTTCCAGTTTTATTTACTTAAACGGAAGTCATTTTCCAATTATACATTTTCTGGAACCTCAAACCCTTTACGATAATCACGTCTCAACATTTTATCCGCTTCGGGATCGTTTACGAAGGATTCGGATTTTGGATTAAAGTCTAGGACACGTCCCGTTCTGTAGGCAATGTTCCCCAAATGCGCCAATCCAGAGGAAAGATGTGCAGTTTCTACTGGTCCGTTCAAAATAGTTTTGTCACGCTTGCGCACGGCTTCGATAAAATTGGCAAAATGTCCGTCCGTACCACCGGCACCACGATCCATTCCAGATCCGGACTCTCCACCATCCTCACCAGATTTACCAGGTGTTCTGTCCTCTCCTAGATATGTTTTATACTTGTCATAACCGTCTACGACCAATATTCCCTTATCTCCATAGAAAATATTACCTACAGTGGCACCTTCCTCGGTATTGGTACACCAAGGCCGTACTTCAAACTGAATGATTTTCCTTTCTTCAGGGTAGTTATATACCGAAGTAAGTACCTCTGGCACTTCCTTGCAATCATCCCATAGGAATTTACCGCCCATGGAAGTAATCTTTGTAGGAAGCCCAACATCCAAGCCCCACATACAAAGATCTGTTTCATGAATACCCTGGTTGCCCACATCGCCATTACCATAATCCCAATGCCAATGCCAATTGTAATGCACCAAATTCCTTGTAAACGGACGCTTTTGAGCTGGCCCAGTCCACAGATCATAATCTATCCCTGCTGGCACAGGAGAAAAACCTTTGTCACCGATATCACCCCTCCAACGAAAAACTATACCTCTGGCCATATATACCCGACCTATATATCCATCTCGCATTAAGTTGATAGCCTCGTTTACGGCGGGGGAACTCCTCAATTGAACCCCGTGCTGTACAATACGACCATACTTTTCTGCAGCTTCCACCATTTTACGGCCTTCCCAAATATTGTGCGACCCCGGTTTTTCAACATAGGCGTCCTTACCTGCCTGGCAGGCCCAAATTACAGAAAGGGCATGCCAATGGTTCGGCGATGCAATACTAACCACGTCTATATCCTTATTATCCATAACCCTACGGAGATCCTGCTCCAAGGCAACATCTTTTTTATATGTTTCCTTAAAGGTTTTTTGGCGCTCCCGCAACAAATTCATGTCCGGATCACATAAGGTGGTGACCTGTACGTTCTTTTGTGCCATTAGGCCTTGGATATGGCTTTTTCCACGGCCATTGACGCCCAAAACTGCCGCATTAATACGGTCGTTGGCTCCAAAAACGGTGGACGAAATTATGGTCGGTGCGGCAATAACGGCCGAACTGGCCACAGCCGTTCTTTTAATAAAGGATCTTCTCGTTGATTTCATTTGACTCTATATTTACATTAACTTCAATTACACAATAATTCTACTTATTATAACCACTTATACTTTGTTTAATCCATTAAGCAAAAGGAACCATATCGCCCATTAATAGGTAATGCCGTCCTTGGCCACTTCCTCCTTTTCAGGTGATTATGCCCTATAAAAGTCACGTTAATTTGAATGACAGAACAATAGCTTTTTACTTTTGCTATGAAAGTTAGTATTATTTTTTTATTCGTTAACGTTAACAGCCATAGATTTTTGTTAATTTTTAATATTAGAGGATCAAGGCAAGGTTTGTACGACGGTTTTTAGATCATTTGCAAAAATTTAATTTATCCGCTACCTTTCTTAATTAAAACCATAATGAAGGTTGAGACCAACATTAGGTCCAAATTATAAGTTATGACGAGTTTACAGATAAAGACGAATCCCGAGGTTGCATTGGTTTTTGACAATTACCCCCCGGAGATCCGACAAAAAATAGAATACCTGCGTACACTGATCATTGAATCCGCCAAAAAAATAGAAGGTCTAAGCTTGTTGGAAGAAACTTTGAAATGGAGCGAGCCCAGTTATTTAACCAAAAGTGGTAGTACCATTAGAATAGATTGGAAACCCAAAAATCCAGATCAGTACGCCATGTACTTCAAGTGTACCAGTAAATTGGTACCTACCTTTAAAATGGTGTTCAACAATTCATTTAAGTTTGAGGGCAGTAGGGCCATCATTTTTCACCTTGGGGACAGCATTCCAAAAGAGGAACTGCAGGCTTGCATCACTGCAGCCCTCACCTATCACAAGGTAAAACACTTGCCTACCTTGGGCATGTAAATTTTGAGGATGGAATAGGAATCGTCAAAGTCCGTCACGGAAAACATAGTAAATAACAACAAGATAAATTGATTATTTGTACAACTCAGAAGTAGCCAAGCTCACACTTAAAAAAATATTGTAAATTAATACCTTCATACTTCCCCCACTTATTATAACCGCAGTTTAACGCCAATGACCAATGATTATATATAATTGTTAGCAGCAAGTATAAAAATCAATATTTAGAAGGAAATATGAAAAACTCAACAAAGATTAAATTTGCAATTGCGTTTGTTCTTTGGGTTATTGGTACAGTATTGGTATACAAAAAAAGGCAGCGTAAATTCTCCGATTATTATAACCGGCGTTGTATTAGTAATTGGTTTGGTTTCCCAAATTCGTAAGAAAGTAAGCAAGGAGTGAAATAGAATTTCAATTGTAATATACTGCCAAATTTAGTTGTATCACTTCACGAAAAACCAAGGCTAAATAGGCAATAACCTGCCGTTGAAAATGCTATTCACAAACAATGCAAATACAAAAAAATTATTGTAACTTAACTATTCAATATCTCCCTCTCATTTTTAAGACCAAGATTAACGCTTGGAACAGAATTATGATTCACAATCATAATCTAATACTGTACCTTATGAGTATCAAAAACATTGAGTATTATAATTTAATACCTAGGGAATATGAAACGTTCAAAAACAATATGGGTTATTGCAAGTGTTTTAGTGCTTGTTTTTTTTGTCGGTTGTAAAAACAATAAACCGGACCCAAAATTAGCCTCTTTAGATCTTTTGAGAGGTGAACTGCAATTATGTGGAAATGGACAATTTGGCAACGTCAACTTTTCCGAAGCCTGCAGTTACGAAACAAGGGAAACCTTTAATCTGGCCATTTCCCTGCTCCATTCCTTTGAATATACTGAGGCAGAAAAGGCCTTTGTTCAGGTATTGGATAAAGATCCAGATTGTGCCATGGCCTATTGGGGTGTAGCAATGAGTATTTACCACGGTTTATGGGCACCTCCTGAAAAATTCGTCTTGAAAAAGGGGGAAAACTTCTTACAGTAGCTGAAAAATTGCCCAAATCAAAAAAAGCAGAACAATATATTGAAGCCATAGGTGCTTTTTATAAGGACTGGGAAACAGTAGATAACCAAACCAGAAAGTTAGCTTATGCTCAAAAAATGAAAGAGATGTATGAAGAAAATAGAGAGGAAACCGAAGTAGCTGTTTTCTATGCCTTGGCTCTTAGTGCATCGGCTGTAGAGTCGGACAAAACGTATTCCAAACAACGGGAAGCTGGAAAAATATTGGAAGATTTGTTCAAAAAAGAGCCCAACCATCCGGGCATTGCCCATTATATAATTCATTCATACGATTATCCGGAATTGGCCCACTTAGGTCTTAGCACCGCTAGACGTTATGCCAGTATTGCTCCAAATTCTGCGCACGCACAGCATATGCCGTCGCACATTTTTACACGCTTAGGACTTTGGGAAGAATCCATTAATACCAATATCAATTCAGCAGCTTCAGCTGTTTGTTATGCAGAAAGCATAGAACCCGGAGCTCATTGGGACGAGGAAGTACATGCAATGGAATATCTGGTTTATGCTTATTTGCAAACAGGAAACAATACACTTGCCAAGGAACAGTACACTTATCTTAAATCGTTTAAAAAAATATTTCCTCCGAATTTTAAAATTGCATATACAGCAGCATCCATTCCTACACGATTAGCTGTTGAAAACAAAGATTGGGAAGAAGCAGCAGCTTTAGAGCTGCCTCAAATTGCGGAGATGGAATGGCAAAAATTCCCTTGGCAAAAAGCCCTATTACATTTTGCAAAGGCATTGGGGAATATACATACCGATAATCTATCAGCCGCTCAGGACGAACTTGATTTGCTGCGTTCTCTTGAAAAGGAGCTAATAACATTGAACGATCCTTATAAAGCTAACCAAGTAGCCATCCAAATTAAATCAATAGAGGCATGGCTTCAACTGAAAAAAGGGAATAGTGTAGAAGCTCTATCCTTGATGAATACCGCCGCAGAAATGGAAAGCCTTACCTCCAAACATCCGGTAACGCCAGGAGAAATTTTACCCGCAGATGAACTTTTGGCAGACATGCTCCTAACACTAAACAAACCTGTCGAGGCCTTAGCCGCCTATGAGTTAAATCTAGAACGGCGCCCTAACAGATTCAACGGAATCTATGGAGCAGCAATTGCATCAAAACTGGCGGGCAATAAAGAAAAAGCAACAGCCTTTTTTAAAGCATTGATAGAACTAACAGAGAACGCAGATAGCGATAGACAAGAAATAAAAGAGGCCAAAACATTCCTTGAAAAGAATATCATTTAAAATGAACAGGCTCTATTACATGCTCATAGGCTCCCTTATTTGGTGCTTGTTGTCTTGTAATGAGACGACAAAAAAAGAATTACCCGTCTATAATCCTTCCGACTTTAATCCAGAATTAGTAGATATCAGTTTACAAAAGACTGCTAAAGATCATACTGTTGCCAATTTTGAATTGATAAATCAAAATGGAAAAAGTATAACGCAAGAAGACTACAAAGACAAAATATATATCGTCGATTTCTTTTTTACAAATTGCCCAAGTATTTGTCCTGTAATGACCAACAATATGGTTGAACTTCAAAATAAATTTCTAAACAACGACGAAGTAATGTTTTTATCATTGTCCGTAACACCTACCATTGATAGCATTCCTGTCCTGCGAAAATACGCAACCGACAAAGGCGTAATAGATTCTAAATGGAATATAACAACTGGAAATAAAAAACATATTTATGAATTGGCAAGGAAAAGTTTTTTTGCCGTTGTTGAGCAAGGTGATGGTGGACTGCAAGATTTTATTCATACCCCCAACTTTATATTGGTTGATAAGAAAAAACAAATACGAGGAATTTATGATGGGACAAATAGTGAAGAAATTGAGCGATTAATAAAGGATATTAACGTTTTAGCAAACTGATAAAAATAAATCTTGGATAAGACACTTAATAATTATAAAGGGATTCCAATCGGGCCTATACAAAAAAGACGACTAATCAGTTTTTAATACCAGCCTCCCTTTGGCATACTAGTATTATATTAAGAAACTTACTGCTAGTAAAAAATTGGCCATTTTGGAAAGTGCATATTGCTTTCACCAAAAACATTTCCCGAACCTAATTTTCCAGTGATTCTTCTGTAAATTTCCAAACTTTTCGTATACTAGTTTAACCGAATAATCCATTAAATCCTGCATGAAAAACAAGATTGAAATAAAACTGGCCCAAACCACGACCCAATACCTTGAGGCAAAAGAGTTGATTTTGGAATATGTAGCCTGGTTGGGAATTGACCTCTCCTTTCAAAACTTTGATCAAGAAATGAAAGGCTTACCGGAAATGTACAACCCTAAGGACGGTGGGTTATTTATAGCTTATATAAACGAGGAGGCCGTTGGCATCGCCGGTCTCCGCAGATTCAACGCGGAGGATTGTGAGGTTAAAAGAATGTATGTAAAACCCAACGGTAGAGGCTTGGGTATAGGGCAACTGTTATTGAAACAATGTCTAGATACCGCAAGGAAACTACAATACAAAAGTGTAAAATTGGACACGGCCGACTTTATGAAATCGGCCATAAAATTGTATACGGACCATGGTTTTGTAGAAATTTCTGCTTATCGCCATAATCCCCACGAATCGGCCAAGTATTTTGAATTGGATTTGACCAAGAACCTAAATTAAACAGTAAGGGAGACCAAGATTTTGCTTAAGTCTGGATATCTTTACGTTAGTAGAAGGATTCAATAAAAGGTAATCCATGAATCGATTCATAAGAATCCGCAAACCTACAGCCCCATCTAGCTGTATTAAACATAGCACATGGAAAATATAATCACTACCACAGATAATATCCGTCTTTATAAAATTGCTCTGGGATTCGCCCTGTTCACCATAATCTACAATATTGCGGAGGGTCTAATCTCCACCTACCTGGGTTTCGAGGACGAAAGTCTGGCGCTGTTCGGTTTTGGTGCGGATAGTTTTATAGAGGTCATCTCCGGTATTGGAATAGCACATATGATTATTCGGATTCAAAAAAGACCTGATAGTAATAAGGATCCCTTTGAACGTACCGCTTTGAGGATTACAGGATTTGCCTTTTATGGTTTGGTCGTGGCCTTGGTATTTACAAGCCTGTATAACATATGGAGTGGTCATAAACCAATCACCACCTTTTGGGGCGTCGTCATTTCTATCGTCTCCATTGCCATTATGTGGATGCTTGTACTGGGCAAAAGAAACGTGGGTAAAAAACTGGATTCGGAACCTATTCTCTCCGATGCCAATTGTACAATGGTCTGTGTGTATATGTCCATTATCCTTTTGATCAGCAGTGGCATCTATGAACTTTGGAACATTCCCTATATAGACAGTGTTGGAACACTGGGGCTTTCATATTTTGCATTTAAGGAAGGGAAAGAATGTTTTGAAAAGGCCAATAGCGATAAATATTGCGGCTGCCATTGATTCCCACCTCCTGAAACCAACCTGAGATCATAAGTGAACCCGTAAAAATGATTAATTTAATTTGTATAGTTAGGATTCCTTACTATATTTGTATGGCAATAGTGCAATAACCTAAATTTAAGAAAAATGAAAAAATCAGTTTTTTATCACGCAGGATGTCCAGTATGCCTAAGTGCAGAACATGAGATCTTAGAACTAGTAGGAAAAGACAATGTTGAAATTGTACATTTTGGAACCAGCAAATCACGTATTCACGAAGCCGAAAAGGCCGGTGTTAAATCGGTTCCAGCCTTGGTCACCCCTACTGGAAATGTGCTGCACATTAACTTCGGTGCTTCCATGGCAGATGTAAAGGGTTAAAAAAATTTAACCCTTAAAGTTAGGATTCCTAATAACTTGTTTTATAATTTTAATAATGAACGCCATGAAAATATCGGTTTGGGACACTTACGTAGCCCGTGAAGACGGCAAGACCATGCATTTTGATATACTCGTACCCACTACTACGGAGGATAAGGACTGTATTTTTAGTTACGGTCGTGAATTTCTATCCAAAAAGCCGTTCCAAACAGCCGAATTATCCTCCAGGGAATGTAAGTTCTGCCATATGGAACAGGCTGCAGATGCCATAGCGGATACCATCAATAAAAAAGGGTATTATATCATAGAAATGGAAAATTGCGAATAATTTAATTAGGATAACTAACTTTGCCTGTCGGGCAAAATCCCGGCAGGCTTTTTATATGAACAAGAGTATTTTTAATCCAGACCATCAGGAGATCGACGTTTCCAGTAAAATTGTTGCCGGACTTGAACGTATATCCGAAGCATTCAAGGTTTTGCTCTGGGATAAAGCCAAATTATTGGGATTAAGTCCCATCCAGATCCAGATCCTAATTTTCATCGCCTACCACAAAACCGAATTCTGTAATGTAAGTCACTTGGCCAAAGAATTCAATATTACCAAACCTACTATAAGTGATGCTATTAGGGTGTTGGACAAGAAAGGTTTAATTACCAAAAACTACTCCTCCAACGATAGTAGAAGTTATTCCATAGGTTTGTCCCCAGAGGGTAAAAAAATGGTGGAAGAAACATCTGATTTCGCAAATCCTTTAAAAACTCAGCTTACAAATATAAATCAGACCGACCTGGGAGGTTTATTCGGCACCCTTAGCAAATTGATATATCAATTAAATAGAAGCGGAATACTTACGGTGCAAAGGACTTGTTATGGCTGTAAATTCTACCGTAGGGAAGCTGAACAGGATTATTGCAATTTGTTGGACAAGGAATTATTGAATAGGGATATTAGGTTGGACTGCCCGGAATTTGAAGAAAGGCCTACCCACTAAATCCTCCACGCCAAACTCCAATAATAATTACATAACGCGGAATCTCTTCTCCACAACTTTGTGATATTTACTAAGATTTAGGATATTTACGGCTTCCATGTTTTAAGAAAAACTAATAAATCCAAATCTAAGTCACTCTAGGATTTTAAATAAAATAAATGAAGAACATTTGGCTACTGTGCGGCATATCTCTTTTGTCCATTATCCCTTGTTTTGCGCAGCAAGGAAATACCTCAACATTATCGATCAAAGAAATTATGCAGGGTGATAACTTTGTGGGACATCTTCCATCCAACTCCCAGTGGTCCATGGATGGCCAAACCCTATATTTTGATTGGAATCCCATACAAGCACAAAGTGACTCCCTTTACACCTATCATTTAAAATCGGCCAAGACGGTAAAAACTGATTTTGAGACCGAGTACGCCCTACCACGTACTATCGGGGTCTATAACCAGGATAGATCCCTGAAACTATATGCCAAACGGGGCGATATATTTCTATTAAACCTTAAAAACCAACATATTACCCAGATAACCCAGACCGAAGAATACGAAACCACCCCCCATTTCACGGACAATGGCACCAAAGTTGCCTTTCAAAAGGATAAAAATCTTTTTACCTGGAATATAGCTAACGGGAGTACCGTTCAGCTTACAAAAATTAAGTCTAAAAAAACGGATGACGAAAAAAGTAAAAAAGACCAATGGCTGTACGAAGATCAATTAGGCCTATTTGATGTACTGCGAGAAAGAAAAACAAAAAAAGACGCAACCGAGGAAATAAACAAACGTTTGGAGGCTAAGGAACCTTTATCTATCGACCCCGGCGACAGATCAATTTACAATCAAAGGATTAGCCCCAAAGGAGAATATATCACTTACATAGCCGCAAAATCGCCAGAAACATATAAGGGTACCATTGTTCCCCATTACGTTACCGAATCGGGCTATACCGAAAATGAAAATACAAGATCGAAGGTGGGCAACGAACCTTACGAATATGAAATGTTCGTATATGACATTGCCAATAGAAAAGCCTATCCAGTAGTCCTGGACAGCCTGGAAGGTTTGGATTACGTACCTGAATACACCAAGGATTATCCGGATAAGACCTACGAAAATAAAAACAGGCTAGGCTATATTGATGGCCCTCTTTGGAGCGAGGACGGAAAATATGCGGTGCTGGACATTAATAGCAACGATTATAAAGACCGATGGATAGTACTTCTAGATCCCAAAAACGGCATGGTTACTCAATTAAATCGCCAACATGACGAAGCCTGGATAGCCGGACCTGGCATTGGAGGATACGAAGGAGGCGAAATGGGATGGATGCCAGATGGAAAAAGTATCTGGTTCCAATCCGAAAAAACAGGATATTCACATCTCTATATGATGGATGTAAACACCAAAAAAGTAACGACATTAACTTCGGGTGAATTTGAAATTTACGACCCACTAATCTCAAAGGATAAAAAGCGTTGGTACTTTACGGCCAACAAAAACCATCCTGGGGACCGCCAGTTTTATAGCATGCCCATTGGAGGTGGAAAACTACAACAACTGACCCAGATGATAGGGGCCAACGAGGTTACCCTGTCCCCAGATGAGCGTAAAATGGCCATACTGCATTCATACACCAACAAGCCCACGGAACTTTACTTACAGGACAATCCAATTTGGGGAAAATCCAAAGCAGAGGCAAAACGTATAACCTTCTCCACTACCAAAAATTTTAAAGAATATCAATGGCGTGACCCTGAAATAATCACGTTCCAGGCCAAAGATGGCGAGGCAGTACACGCTCGGCTATACAAACCCAATTCCGACATAATAAACAAGTCGGCCGTTATTTTTGTACATGGAGCGGGATATTTGCAAAACGCACATAAATGGTGGAGTACCTATTTTAGAGAGTATATGTTCCACAATCTCTTAGTGGACAATGGTTACACCGTATTGGACATTGATTATAGGGGCAGTGCTGGCTATGGTCGGGACTGGAGAACCGGAATATACCGACACATGGGTGGAAAGGACTTGTCCGACCAAGTGGATGGAGCAGCGTATTTGGTACGGGAATTAGGAATAGACCAAGATAAAATAGGTATCTATGGTGGCTCCTATGGCGGATTTATAACCTTAATGGGAATGTTTACCACCCCCGACACCTTTAAAGCGGGTGCAGCAATCAGGTCCGTGGGAGACTGGGCAGCATACAGCCACGGATATACGGCACGGATATTAAACACTCCGGTCACAGACAGTCTGGCCTACCGAAGAAGTTCCCCAATTTATTTTGCGGACGGATTAAAGGGCGATTTATTGATCCTGCACGGCATGATAGATGACAACGTCCATTTTCAGGATATGGTGCGATTATCCCAACGCTTGATCGAATTGGAGAAACACAATTGGGAGATGGCAGTATACCCGGTAGAACGACACGGTTTTGTTGAGCCCAGTAGCTGGACAGATGAATACACCCGTATCTTTAAGTTATTCCAACAAAGTTTGCTGAATAAAAACTAAGTTGAACCTATGGCCGTACACCATTACCGGTGGCGCGAATCTCGATGGTAACCTGGACAAATCCATTATTCAATTCCACATACTACAACCCAGTCATTTAGACTTTACCTAAAATAGATTAAGCATAGAACATCCTCACTTTTTAAGGGTATATTCCTATTTACTAAGGTATTCTACCTCTATTAAAGGTACAAAAAGCATAAAAGGACATACGTATTTGAAAAATTAGCCGTTTGCATTATATATTATCTGAATTGAATCATATCTTAACATTTAAATTTAATTTGGACAAGGCTAAGTCCAGTAAGTCTACTATGTACTTAGTAATATAGGGCAAGCAACTAGGTGATCTTTAAAAAATATGGGAACTCAGAACAAGTATTATGGATGGAGATGGGATGAAGAAGACCCTATATTCAAGAATCTTGAATACATTCAAAATGTCCTGGGATATGTAGAACCCTGCGATCAATCATTTACATCGAACAGTTTCAAGGAATTATTCTATCCTGGAGATTTTGAGTTACTTCAAAAATCATGGAAGGAATATAAAAAAGGCACCAATCATTCCTTTGAAATATCCTATAGATTTAAGCATAAGGATGGGTCTTGGAGATGGATAAAAGAATCTGGTCTAGCCAATGAATTTAGCAATTCCAATAATCCTATTGGTGGAATTGGCACCATACAGGAGGTTACGAACAAGAGAAAAAAGAATACCCAATTAAAATCGATCCTTAAAAACGTTTCCATAATAATACTGCGCTTACGACAAGATTCCAAAGACAATCCCAAAGTCGAGTATATAAGTGAGGAAGCCCTAAAACACTGGAATATTCCTTGTAAAACCCTTTTAAAAGATGAAGACTATTTACGCAACTTGGCACATAAGGATGATCTTGGTAGAATTAGATCCACCTTGGGCAATTCCTTTGCGAAAATGGAATTTTTCGAATGCCAATGGCGTGTGGTTTCAAAGGAAGATAAGATAATTTGGTGTCAGGGTGTAGGAACACCTATAAAGGATAAAGATGGCAGTTGTTTTCTAGACATTGTAATTACAGATATCACCAAGGAGAAATTGTATACAGAACAACTTATGGTATCCGAAGAAAAATACCATAGCCTTTTTCAGCATTCCCCCCAGCCTTCATGGGTGTATGACCTGGAATCATTATCTTTTTTAAATGTCAATACGGCTGCTATAGAAAAATACGGTTATAGCAAAGATGAATTCATGTGCATGACTTTGGCAGACATAAGGCCAAAATGCGAGTTGACCAATCTGGAAAAACAGGTTCAAAAAACTAGAAAAAATTATTTGAACCTTTTCGACGGCCATTTTAAACATATTACCAAAAAGGGTGAAATATTAACAGTGCATCTATATAGTAGTCCCATTACCTATAATGGTCAAAAATGTAGACAAATCATCGCTATAGATATTTCAGAAAAAATGAAATATTTAAAATTTATAGAAAATCAAAATAAGAGTTTAAAAAAGATTGGCTGGATGCAATCCCATGAACTTAGGGCGCCTTTGGTACGCTTAATGGGTCTAATAAATTTACTGACCGATCATGATTCCATATGCCAGGAGGACAGGCATTATATCAATACCGAAATTATAAATTCGGCCAATGAAATGGATATAATGACCAAAAATATGGCCAAGATTATTAACGATACCCAACTAAAAGAGAAAAAGAATGACCTACAGATTATTGCAGATAGATGACGACCCCGTAATTCTTTTTTTGCATAACAAACTGTTTTCAAAATACACCAATTCCAAAATTGAACAATTTAAAAATGGGAAATTGGCATTGGACCATATACTCGATAATAATAGTCCTGACATTTCCTATATGCTGCTTTTGGATATTAATATGCCTGTAATGAATGGTTGGGAATTTATGGATGAGATTTGCAACCATGGCTTGGAAAAAAGCATCAGCGTCATAATTTTAACTTCCTCTGCGGATTACGCAGATTTGGATAAATCCAAATCATATGCCAACATTGTACATTTTATTCAAAAACCTTTGACCAAGGAAAAGATTGAAAAAGTACCAGTACTTATGGAATATTTGGATCTACAGGAATAAGCTGTATCCTCGTCCACACTTTAAGACTTTATTTTGCACTTTCTGGAAAGTTTAATCCATTCACAGAGGTTTTGCAACGGGTCAAACAGCCTGTAAGGTCCTATTGACAGCACATTACTTCATCTATTTCCATACCGGGCGAATCCCAGGTAAATTCATTTAACCTACTGAGGTGAAAAGCAAAAAGAAATAAATCTTTTATAAAACACAGATTTGTCGATAACTCCAGTTCTTAAATTTTAATTCGAATATCTTAACATGGCCTGCAAACAGCATAAAACAGTAACAACAAGGAAATGGGGTAGAGAAAGGCTCGTCTAATTGTTTTAACAACAGATCAAATTCGCTTTATATCGCTTTAACCATTGATCGGCAAACTTCCCCAACACTAGCAAAAGCGCTGTCAAAATCTAATGAATTAGCACCCAATAGTAGCACTCTCCAAAATAAATTCATTGCAATATGGCTATTATTCATTCCATAAATCAGGAATTGGTCCATAACCACAAGGATTAAGAGGTTTTTGATCAAAGGCTTCCAAATTTTGGGAATGCACATCATATAAACTTTTGGCTGTTTCTTTAATTGCATTGACCATATATTTATATGGGCGATCGGTAACATCCACCAATCCACAATTGTAATTTTCTCCATCATAACCTCTACCTGTCAAATCCTGATCAGGCCATTGAAAATAGGCTACACCTATGAGTCCCGGATGATCAAAGGCTTGCTCTGTATAAAGCCTATAGGCTACCCCTCGTTCCTTCTGATTTTCAACTTGAACCAGTGCCTGGGCCATGCCTCTATCTACCGTTCCTGCGTGGTATTCCCCTATAATCATTGGCAAACCCGTTACGTTCATAATTCTATCCATCAACTCTTTGGGAGGTGTCAACTCATAACAATTGAAACTAAATACATCAAAAACTTCCTTGCAAATTTCCAATATTCCATCCTCGGGGATATTCCCAAACCGGATTCCCAAGGTTAGATGGTTAGGGTCGTGTTTTCTTACTGAGGACTCTACGGTTTGAAGAAAAATTTTAAAGGTATTATATATAAATTCTTTTCGCCTTTCCGGTGTATCACCCTCCGCTAAATATTGTTTTAGAACTTCTTTGATGGGTTTGTTTTCCTGTACTTCCAAAATTAAATCGCACAATCTGGATTCTTGACCGAGCCATGAAGGTTCGTTACCGGTAAAGTATCCTATAAGCCAGGGATTCTCCTTGTATGGATAAACAGTCTCCCTTACTACCTTATCAATTTTAGTTTCAAAATCAGATGCATATACATCTGCTAGCCCCATTACACCTTCATCAATACCAAGGTCATAAAGCTGAAGCATAAAAGGCTTCTTGTTCATATTGATGATTTCCCTACTGGACCAGTTGGCTATAGTATTTATACCCCAATTAGACATTCTGTCTATAATCATATCTTGGGATTTAAAGACATAATCCTCTCCAAATCGACGAAACAAATTCCAGGTCCCAAAAGATACGGTATTGGGGTTATCCAAGTTCAGCCCATGGCCTTCCGGTGGTGCCTGTTTGATGAAATTTGTACGTTTATCCAGTCGATTAACATTGCCACCACTACCTGGAGCAATACAGTCGACCCCTAAAGATAAAAACTGATGGCCATCTGGGTCAACAAACCACCACGTATTTTCTACCTTTTGCGTTCTAAAAAAACCTGTCCCTTCAACCTGTGCGTTAAGGTATCCTCCATATTTTGAATAGTTGAAATCCTCTACCTTGTCCAATGCTTCCTCCTCCATCTTCCATTCGAATTTTAATTGCTCAAGGGACTTAATTTTTTCTTTGAAATCTACAAGATTGGATTGTCCAAACTCATCAACTACAGGTATATCACCCAAATATTCATCACCAGGGTCATTGACGTGTAAACTTATGGAACGCAATTCTATAGTTGGATTTCCAATAGGAACATGCATTCTTATTCCAATTGAATCCACTCCTGTCAATGGTCCCCGTTCCCCTCCGAGATTAAACCAGCCCGAATAACGAGGTTGATTCATGGTTCCAGCAATATCATTGGCAGCATCCGGTAATTCCGTGTAAAATCGCAAAGGAATGGCCAGTTTCATCCATCCGTTGGGTAGATAGCTCATAACGCGTATTTCATTATACCCTTCGTCGGTGGTAAAGCCGACTTGAAATCTTTGCGAGGTGGTCGACATCATCTCTAGTTCTACAAAATTATAACCACTCCAATCTGTCTCAAGTCCTGGACTAATGTCTTTAATGGCAAATTTTTGTCCAGAAACCTTTTTGCTGCTATCGAATTGAATTTTAAAATTTCTCTCCTCGGACTTGTTACAAGCCTGGGACAACAAGCAAAGTAAAATGCTAACGACAATTATTGATGGATATTTAGTTATTCGCCTCATGCTTTTTATGTTTAATTCTAGTTAAATCGTTGATTTTATGGTGAATTGTGTTATGTAGCTATTTCAGGAGTAATCCACAAATCCACTATTTGTTTTCAGCTTTTCTAATGCCATGGTGGACCTATCGACAACCAGAAATACAGTCGCTCAAAATATTTATTTGCTAGTAACGATGAATTGTAACAGACCCATTGTTCGTAGCCGTTATGACACAAAACTCCCCACCAATTTTAATTTTACCAACTTTTTTAGCATCACCCCCAATAAATAAACCACTCTTGGCGGGTTTTAAAGCCATCACATTTTCCATGCCCTTATCAAATGCCAATAAACATCCATAACTTGCATCGTTCCTGGTAGTCTCGACTTCTGAGGCATATAGATTACCTACCAATAGAACCTCTTTAGAGCCATTATTATCAAAGTCTTCCACCAGAATGTCATTTATCGATGAAATTTGGGCATAACTTGGCATCTTTAGCTTGCTAAAACTCCCTTTATCATTTATAAGAATGTAAGAGGAAAAAGTTGATGCATTTAATTCCAAAGCGTTGGAAAGGCCTAAATCCGAATATATTGTTTTAATGTTTGCCTTTGCAAAACTATTATAATCCTTGAATTTCACTTTTAACTCTGGCAACTGTTCGGAGGAGCATTGCTTACCTCTAACTGGATAATAATCCCCCCCTTGCGGATAACTCAAAACGATATCGGTACTTCCCGAATCATTAAAATCCTTGGCGAAAACTTTAAATGGCTTTTTAACGGAGGCTTGATATTTATAATTTTCACCTAAATTCCCTAGAATAAGATCTATATCGCCATCATTATCAATATCGGCTTGTTCTATAGAGAACCACCATCCGGCCATGTCAATTAAACCAAGACCTCCATTATTGGCTGGTTTAAAGCTGCCCTCTTTATTTTGTAGCAAGACCAGAGGTTCCATCCATTCACCTACCAATACAAGGTCTATTTGGTCATCAGAATTGATATTTGCCCAAACGGCATCGGTTACCATACCCGCGTTTGTCAATTCCGCTGCAATCATCATTGTTACATCTTCAAAATGATCGCCTTTATTTTCATAAATAAAACTACCCTCCGAAAAAGGATAATTATGTGGGAGATGTCTAGTTCCCACAAATAGGTCCAGGTCACCATCTCCATCATAGTCAAAAGGCTTCACTACACTTCCGCTTCTTGCACTTTCAGGTAATTTATATGAACCATCCGTAAATATACCCTGCCCGTTATTTATGTACAAAAGGTCTTTATAATTTGAGTGTCCTGGCTTAAATTCATTACCCCCTGAAACGACATAGATATCCAAATCGCCATCATTGTCAAAATCGAAAGAAATAGCATCAACATCTTCGTGCATTTTGTTCCTTTCAAAATAAGAATTCTCCTGTTCTAAGAAATCACCTTCCCTATTTTGAAAAAATAGGGCTGCCTTTTCCCCGGAACTACCTCCAAAAAACACATCCTCCAAACCGTCTCTATTAAAGTCGGCCACCGTCATTGCGGGTCCAAATTGAGACATTTTGTGAGGTAATAAAATCTGTTTTTCAAAATCATCAAAATCATTTTCTTTATGGGAAAAATCCGATAATCCTTGAATTTCATCAACGCCCTCGAAAATAGTCTTCCCTTTGTTCTTGTTGGCTTGCATTTTGCCTTGGGCTTGTTCTTTATTCAGAGTTAGAGTCTGATTAACCGGAACATTTATTTGCAAGGAAATAGTTCCGTCTGTCCAAGCTACCTCCAGGGTGTCAATGGTGGTGGTATTCCCTAGCCCAAAATGCAGTATATTGGATATCGTGGATTGGAAACCCCGCATCGGCATCTGATCCAATGTTTGGGTCCCCTCTTTAGTAATAAGTTTAACTCTACTACCTATACCACTTAAATTGGAACCATCGCCCTTTAGTAGGATTTTCAGGTAATTACTGTTATCTTTTCCAGAAGCAGTATTCTCATATACAAAGGCTTCTTGGTCTATATTGTTGATTACCAAGTCCAAGTCGCCATCATTGTCCAAATCACCATAGGCCATACCATTGGAGAAACTCGGCTGTGCTATTCCGGCGGAATCCGATATATCCTCAAAATTCAAATTGCCCTTATTTATAAATAGATAATTGGCTATGGCCTGGGACGGTATTTTTTTAGATTCTTCCAGCAACATCTCCGGAGACGCAAAGGCCAATCCTTTATTTACATTATTAAAAAAATCACGGTTATTTATATCTCTTCTTGTGCCGTTGGTTACAAAAACATCCTTTTTGGCATCATTATCCACATCTAAGGCCAATACGGACCAACTCCAATCCGTAGATGACATGCCCGTTATATGCGAAATATCACTAAATTGGGGAATACCCTTTTTAATACCAGAATTTAGCTGTAAAACATTGTGCATGTATTGATAGTGCAGTCCGTTGTCTACCTGCGCCCAGAATAAAGGTATATTCATACTCGCCATATTGGTTTTGGATCTAAAGTTATCCTGTGGACTCATATCCAACTGTATGAAGTCCATTAAGCCATCGCCATCAAAATCGGCGACATCAGACCCCATGCTATACATGGCCGTATGCGTTGTAGCCTGTTTAGAGACTTCCCGAAAAGTTTTGTTCCCGTTATTTAAATATAAAAAGTCTGGTGACCCAAAATCATTGGATAGATAAATATCCTGCAATCCATCATTATTAAAATCGGTAACACTGGCACTAATGGTAAGGCCAAAATTGGAAAGGCCCGATTCCTTGGTTACATCAACAAATTTACCATTGACATTTTCATATAAATGATCCGAATCAAAATCGTTGATATGCTCCATTTTATATTTATAATACTCTGGCTTGGCAGTGAATTTTGTTGGTGAATAATTAATGACTAAAAGATCTAAATCACCATCATTATCATAATCGAAGAAAGTTCCTTGATAACTATAACCTTTATCCGCGATACCGTAGGCTGCTGCTGCTTCGGTAAAGGTCAAATCCCCGTTATTAATATATAATTCATTGTCGCGAACACCTGATAGGCCAGCAACCGAAAGATAGATATCCAACCAGCCATCAGAATTAATATCCACTAAGGATACCCCTGTATACCATCTACCGTCCCCAGTTAAACCCGCATTTTCGGTGATGTCCTCAAAGGCTAGGTTTCCGGTATTGATATATAATTTATTCGAAACCTGATTTCCCGTAAAAAAGATGTCTTCAAATCCATCATTATTAAAATCCCCAACAGCGGTTCCTCCTCCCATATATAAATAGGGATAGGTGAAATAATTTAATTTTTCCGTCTCCTGTATTTTGTTTACAAAAGTTATCCCTGTGCGTTCTGAGGCCATCAAATTAAACAATGTACCTTCATGTTCTGGACCATTGCAAGCAGAAAACAGTATTAGTATTAAAACAGGAACAAAATGTTTCATTTACTATATTTTATGATAAATATTCAAAAAACCCTCAACCTATTTTAGTAAATAAGTTGAAGGTAATTTAACAAATTAAACTAACTAACTTTCTTTTACTATTTCTGTAAATTCGGGTTGGCAGAAACATCGTTCGCCGGAATTGGAGACCAAGGAAAGGCTTCGGTTATACCATTTCCAAGTGGCGTCAAATTATTATCATAGGGATCTCTTATTGCATTTACTTCATCCAATGTCTCTGTCCTTATAATATCGTACCATCTAGACCATTCGCCAGCATTTTCCCAAGCTTTTTCCCAAACCACATCTTCCCAAGTAGCTGAAGCAACAGCGGTTAAACCCGCTCTCTCTCTTACGTCATTTAGGGCACTCAATGCGCTTGCCTCACTGTTATTACCTGTCGCTCTAATTTGAGCCTCTGCATATATCAACAACAATTCAGCATAACGTAGATAATTAATATCCTTATTCACGTTTCCAAAATCCTGTTCACCAAATTTTTCTATAGAATAGAAAATTTGTCCCGTATCACTAATATCAAAAGTAAAATCCTTTCGTGTTCCCTCTGGGAAATTGTTATAGAATGCTATTTCCACCCACTTATCACCAAACAAAATGGACTCAGCCTGATAATTACCGGCGTTCCAACCGTCCAATCCAATATTTGCCGGAAATGCAATAATAGCTTCAGTATTTCCGTCTTCACTTAAGTTATTGGCCTGCACTCCCATAATACCGTTCAAGCTAGGTTCCAAAGCAAATATTCCACTATCCATGACACCTTTGGCCTCTGCAGCAGCAAGTGCATAATTGGCCTCATTTTTTAAAGGAAACCCTGCGGTTGTTAAATATACGTTTGCCAATAAAGCCTGGGCCATCCACTTATTAGCCCTGTAAATTCCATTTACAGAAGTAGGGCCTAAATTGTTTTTAGCGAAAATCAAATCCTCTATGATTAGGGCATATATTTCCTCAAAAGAAGCTAAAGGCTCTTGCCCTGTAACATCGGCCTGAGAGGTAAGAAGGGGTATTGTACCCCAAGTTCGTACCAATTCAAAATATATCAATCCTCTTAAGTAATGTACTTCCCCAAGTGATCTATCCAATATTTCCTCATCCGAACCTTGCACCAAAGCCCGCATTTTCTCCTCATTGTCCAAAAAGGTGTTGGCTGCACCAATAATTTCCCACAATTGATTCCATCCATTGGTTTGCCAAGGATTGGTATCCAAAGGTTGCATTTGATCGTACTCTAAATAGAATGTCTTATTGGAACCTGTAGCGGCGGTTCTATCATCTGCGGCCCAAAAGTGGCAATAATTTTCACTATTGGCGAACAACTTATCGGACAGAACCGAATAAACACCCAGTGTTCCGGATTGGATATCCGCCACACTGCTATAAAATTGCTCTGCTGCCAATTCTCCCTGTGTATCTATGGCCAGATCATCGCAAGAAATAACCCCCGCGACAAACAAAGACAGATACACCATCTTTCTAGCTAAACTTGTTAATTGTCTTTTCATCGTCATTTTTTTTTAAAATTTTAAATTTAAACCTAAAGTAAATGTTTTTGATGTCGGCAAGGCCCCAATATCTACACCTGCCAGCCTATCGTTTTCACCACCATTGCTAACTTCAGGATCTAAACCGGAATAATTGGTGATAGTAATTAAATTTTGGGCACTGACATATAGCCTTAAGGATTCGGCACCCATAGCATCTAAAGCATTGACATCCCTTAGGGTGTAACCCAATGATATATTTTTCAACCTAATAAACGAACCATCCTCAATGAATTCCGACGATTGGCTTTGAGTATTGGTGGCGTTCAAAGATGGAAGGGGGGCTGAGGTGTTGCTCGCCGTCCATGTGTTTCTTAATTCAGCAGATGTTCCGAATGGGATTCTACCGTCACGTCCTATAATAAGGGACCGCGCACGGTTGAAGACATCATTGCCCGAAACCCCTTGAAAAAAGAAATTCAGGTCGAACCCTTTATAGGACATATTATTGTTGATTCCAAAAGTAAAATCTGGATTGGCGTCTCCAATAATGTCTTGATCAGCTGCATAAATTGCATTCCCATCGGCCGAATTTACACCTTCGTAAATAAACCCGTAGAACACGCCTATAGGCTCTCCAACACGAACAATGGAAGGCGCCGGAATGGAACCGCCAACGGTTAAACCAGGAAATACTTCAGTTTCATCGCCAATTAAACTTAACACCTTGTTTTTATTACTTGATAAATTGGCGCTAAAATCCCACAAAAAGTTTTCATTTTGGACAATTCTTCCGGTAAGGTTAATGTCAAATCCTTTGTTCTCGACCTCTCCAGCATTTACTACTTGATCAACCCTTCCGGTAAAACGCGGTACTTGTCTTGTAAGTAATAAATCCTCCGTCTTTTTGGAATAGTACTCTAGCGTTAAATTGAATCTATCATTTAAAATACCCACATCCAAACCTATATTTGTCTGTACCGTTGTCTCCCATGTAAGATCCGGGTTGGCAAGTCTGGTACCCGGTAGTATAGCGGTGCTTCCAGTGGCCCCGCCATTGGGGATCCATGGATTATTTCTTAATAAATTAAGTGCGTCACTTGTTCCAATGAGCTCATTACCGGTTTGTCCCCATCCCCCTCGAAGTCTTAACGTGCTTATGGTTTCAGATGTAAAAAATTCTTCGTTATTAATATTCCAACCTAAGGCAAAAGAGCTAAATACCCCTCCCTGATCTTTTAGAAAAACACTTGACTCATCATACCTTACAGAACCCGTTACTAAATATCGAGAATCGTAATTATAGGTTGCCCTACCAATGGCCGATCTTAATGTACGTTCCGAAACTCCACTGCCAATGGTCTGCGTATCTGCGAGACCTATATTGTCAAAACCTGTACTGGCCGTGTAAAAACCTCTACCATCTGCATTGAACCCGGTAGAAAGGTTCTTCCTTTCTTCAAAAATAGCAGTTGCATTTAAATTGTGCTTTTCATTAAACGTATTATCATAATTAAGTCTAAATGCATATTGAGTCTTATTACTGTTATTGGCATTTTGCCCGGCAGTAATTTGTGCAGCATCATTATTGGCAGGGTTAAAATACGCCACGGCAATATTAGCGTAATCTATACCTCCACTTACGTTAAAGTCCAAATTTTCTACAAGATTGTAATTTAAAGCAACATTTGCCTGCACTCTATTTACGGAACTTGTTCCTATACTTTCCCTAGCAGTAAATATTGGATTCGTAAGAACGGACTCCTGAACACCGCCGATAACCAAAGTTTGTCTATTGTAATTCCCGTTGGCATCAAAAATGGGCGTTGTTTTATCAAAACCTACCGCACCTAACGCTAATCCGGCACCAAAACCTGGGTCATTATTCAATCCCTCTTGGCGAATAAGGTTAAGGGATGTACTCAAGTTTAATTTATCCGTTAAATCTGCATTAATATTAGATCGTAAAGAATATCTTTTAAAATTGGTATTAATGGCAAGACCTTCCTGATCCAAGTAGTTGCCGGAAACATAATAATTCATTTTTTCCGACCCACCCCTAAACGAAATCTGATAGTTTTGAGCAATTGCCGTTCTATAGACCTCTTCTTGGTAATCGACTGATTTTGCTATAAAGTCATTTATTTTTTGCTGGGAATCAAATACAGGTATTGGGTTTCCGGTTGCACCAATATTTTTTGTGTTGGCAAAATCTATAAATTCTGACGCACTCAACAAATCAATAGAATCCGAGGGATCTGAAAAACTTATATAAGATCCAAATTCGATGATACTTTTTCCATCAGCACCCTTTTTCGTTGTAATTATAATTACACCATTGGCAGCTCGGTTACCATAAATCGCGGAAGAACTAGCATCTTTCAAAACACTAATGGATTGGATATCCGATGGATTCACCGAGTTAATATCCACATCGATAAGTCCGTCAACCACAACAAGCGGAGAGTTACTACCCGTTATTGAGTTGCTACCCCGCACCCGAATCTTCAATCCGGCTCCCGGTGCACCTGAATTTTGGGTAAGTTGAACTCCTGATGCCCTTCCTTGAAGCGCCTGATCCACATTTATCAATGGACTTTTCTCCAGTTCCTTACTCCCTACTACGGAAACGGCTCCTGTTAAATCCTCCTTTTTGACAGATTTCCCATAACCTACAACAACTACCTCCTCCAACAAAGCAGCATCTTCCTGTAATTGCACATCTATGGTTTCCTGTCCTGTATACTCAATTTCTTGGGTAAGATATCCTATGTAGGATACAACTATGACGTCGCCGGTATTTACGGCGATTTCATAATTTCCGTCAAAATCTGTAACCGTACCTGTTGTAGTGCCTTTAATTACAATATTGGCACCAGGAATTGGTCCGGATACATCGGTTACGACCCCTTGGACCGTTTGGGCATAAATAACACTTCCAAGGCATAGAAATACCGGAAATATCAGGTTCTTAAATAATTTGTTTTTCATAATGTTGAATGTAGTTTAAGTTAGTATAAAATTGTATGTCTCCTATTGGTCATCAATAGGTCTATTAAGTGTATTACCCTTATAGGATAAAAACGATAAAAAAAATCAAGAGTCCAACTATGGCTATTATCAACAGCATTTCAATCAACTGCTTCCATTTGAATTTTGAATTATTCATTTTCATTCTATCAAATGTTAAATAAATATTAAAAAGCAGCTGCCATTCATCGTGCAGCAGATAGAACTTTTGCTGCAACTTGCCTATAAACCGACATAATGCAACATCCGTTTTATCCTTTACAACATTTTTTCTAGGCTATATTAACCCTTTAGGGTTGAAGTGCTCAGGCAACTCCACTTTTAAATGGACTTTGACAATATGTTAACTTACTCTGAGCCCAATTTTCATGAAATGTAATTAGCACAAAGGGCAGAACTTGTTGTCAGTGCGATCGTCTATTTGGTTTGAAGAATTTTACTGATAAAAGTATATGGCCATTTTAGCGACATCACTTATATCCATTAGAAGTTTATATACCTACAACTTGTTAAAACATGAACAATAACAAATGCAAACCTATTTGAAGTATATTTAAAAGAGTACGAATTAGCCGAAAGATTATGAAAGCAATATATTTCCCGGTAATCACAAGAGGGTAAAAATTAGGATTTAAGGGGTACTACTTCTGTGGGGAGTATTCCAAAATGTTCTTTAAAACATTTTGTAAAATATGAAGGAGTGGAGAACCCCACCTTGTAACATACCTCGCTAATATTGGTATTTCCCATTTCAATAATCTGTTTGGCCCTTTCTATCCTAATATTGCGCAAAAATTCATTGGCCGTCTGATTGGTCAATGCCTTTATTTTTCTATAAAACTGACTCCTGCTCAAATTTAAATGTGATGCCAAAGCCTCTACACTTAAGTCTGGATCATCAATATTTTTATTGATGTAATTCAAAACTTTTTCAATAAAATCCTTATCCAAGGAGTTAGTATTCTTGTTCACTGGTACATCACTGATAACACTGAAATATTTATTGAAAATTAGTTGCCTACTGGTTATTAGTTGCGATAACCTTAGTCTTAGCAGTCTTAAATCGAAAGGTTTAACCATATAAGCATCTGCTCCCGTTTCAATCCCTTCCATTCTATCATCTATCCGCGCTTTTGCCGTAAGCATCAATAAAGGTATATGACTGGTCCTCAAATCCCCCTTAATTTTTTTACAAAATTCAAAACCATCCATTTCGGGCATAATAACATCTGTAATAATAATATCGGGAAGTGCCGACTTGGCCAATTCCAAGCCCTCCTTGCCATTTTTGGCCAAAAGTATCTTATATTGATTTTTAAGTTCATTCCTTAAGTAATTCCTCAGTTCAGGATTATCTTCAACGATCAACAATGTATACGAACTGGTAACCTCATCCAAATCTACCACCGTTTCTAATTGCTCTTTGGTATTAGTAAGTATAAATGGTTCATTATGGGTATCACGCTCTTTTACATCCAACAAAATCTCGTTTGTTTTATAATGCGCATTTCCTTTGGGCAGTATAATCCGAAAGGTAGTACCACTACCAACCTCGCTCTTAACTTCAATTTTCCCTTTGTGCAGTTCCACAAAACTTTGGACCACCTCCAAACCAATACCTGTTCCTCCGTAATAGGTCTTATTCAAGTTTTCCACTTGATAAAACCTTTCAAAAATTCTTTTCGTTTCTTCAGGCTTAAGTCCAGGCCCGGTATCTGAAATAATTATTTCCACTCCTTGCGTAGGATTGTTGCTATCTACCAGTGGCAATGAATACATTTCGTCTTTTGACAATATTTCGATATTGATGGCTCCCCCCTCGGGCGTCACCTTAAAAGCATTGGATAAAACATTGAAAATAATTTTTTCCAACATACTCTCGTCTGCCCAAAGCATTAGATCATCAGTATCCGAATCCAAACTAAGATGTATATTTTTTTCAAGGGCCTCCTCCTTAAAATGGCTAACTACTTCTTTGGCAAGGTTCACCAAATTAAGTTTATGTGCCCTTACTCCGATTTTATTCAATTCCAATTTTCTAAAGTCCAACAACTCATTTACCAATCTATAAAGTCGATCTGTGTTTTTATAAATGGTTTTGTGTTTTTCCTTAATTCTTGACGGAAGGGCTAAACTGTCATCCTTTAATATATCCCTAAGTGGATTAATAATTAAAGTAAGCGGTGTTCTAAACTCATGGGATATATTAGTGAAAAATTGAAACTTTTTTTCATCCAATTTCTTTTCCTGCAACCTTTTTTCGCGTTCCGAATATATCTGTTGCTTTTCCCTTATTCTGGACTGTGTCATTTTATTTAGTAGGAATACACCTAGAATAAATAGAATTACATATGAGAATAGGGCCCAATTTGTTTTCCACCAAGGTGGTAAAATAACAATTTGTAATATTAAGGGAGAAGCGTTCCAAACGCCATCGTTATTGGCCGCTTTTAATTTGAAGGTATAATTTCCTGGGTCTAGATTGGTATAGGTTGCACTCCTTTTTTTGCCGACATAATTCCACGATTCTTCGTAACCCTCCAGATAATAGGCATATTCATTTTTTTCCGGACGTGTAAAGTTGATCCCCGAATATTCAATGGTAAAAACCGATTGATTTTGTTTTAAGACCAAACTATCTGTTTCTGAGATTACTTTTTTTAGTGGGGAATCTTTCTGAGTCGGCAGGACTTTTTCATTGAACAATCTAAACTCTGATAAATACAGGGAGGTCTCATTGGTATTGGTAATAATCACTGAAGGATTAAAATAATTTACACCCTGATACCCACCAAAATAAATTGTGCCCATATCATCTATAAAGGTTGCGTTGATATTAAAGTCATTGGAAAGTAGGCCATCGTCAGTGGTAAAATTGCTGAATTCACTGGTATTTACATCCATTTTCGAAATCCCCGCATTACCCCCTACCCAAATGTTGCCATCCAAACTTTGAATAATACCGCAGACATTTTCTTCTTCCAAGCCTTTACGTTTATCGTACCAAATAAAAGTATCGGAATTAGGCCGGTAGTTACATAGGCCTGCTCCTTTAGTCCCTACCCAAATAGTGAGGTCATTGCTTTCGTAAAGTGACAAAATGTAATTGGATGCGGAATTATTGGTAGACTCCCGAGACATTCTATCCACCATGGAAACCACCGAAAATTTTTGGCCTGCCTGCTTCGTGATCTTATACAGCCCTTGGGTGGTACCCACCCATAAATTGTCCTGAAAATCAACCAAAACCTTATAAACACTGCTACTATTGACTCCTTGATCAGTAAAAGACTGGGAATTGTATTGTTTAAACTGTTTTGTTTTTGGGTCGTAGGAATGTAAACCGTTGTGATATGTCCCGATCCAAACAATACCTTTCTTATCCTCATCAAAACTCATTACCGTATTGGAGGTTAAACCACCTTGGGTATTAGTGATGTTGTAGTTCATGAATCTATTAGATCCTTTTTTCAAATAATAGATCCCCCCATCCCAACTTCCTGCCCAGATATTTTCTCTACTATCAATAAAAATGGTCTGTATATAATCACTGGTCAGCCCCGAATATTCTTTATTGCTGCCCTTATTTATATGAGTGTAATCATTATTTTTCAAATCCAAAATATCTATTCCGCCACCATCCATTCCTATCCATAGCTTACCCGAGGGGTCTTCTACAATAGAGGTAACCGAACTAATTTGCAAAGAATTTGGGTTGTTGTACAGACTTTCTATGTCTTTAAACTTGTCATATAACTTATCATATACAGCTACTCCTTTATTATAATAGCCAAGCCATATTTTTTGATCATTATCCAAATACAAAGTCCATATAGAGTTTGACAAGAGGCTTTTTTCATCCTTTTTATTGATTATATAATGATTCAATACTTCTCCGTCAGCATTTAAATGAAACAAACCATCGTTTTCCGTCCCGCACATCAGCGTACCATCGGGAAGTGCCATTAGTGTAAAAAACGGATGGGTAGAAAAGGCGTACCTTTCCAAAACCGCTGGTTCACCAACAGTGGAATTCCCCAAATTAACCTTATACAGGCCATCTGATAGCGTTCCTACCCAAATATTCTCGGTGTCATCAATAAGCAATGACCTTACAGAGACCTCAATAGATTCCAGTCTTCCATTTCTCCATAGTTTAAATGGTTCCAGAACCCCCGTTTGCGCATCTATTGAAAATAGCCCCATATTGGTGCCGGCATAAATTTTTCCACTGGCATCCTTTTGTATAGCACGAACAACCAGGGATTGTTCGACATTGGTTTTACGAACCTGGACTCTTTCCGCTTCAAAACTATCTAGATTCATTTTGAGCATTCCTTTCCGATACGAACCAATTAGTAGATTACCCTGACTATCCTCTTTTAGTGCAATTACATGGATAATTGAACCATCAGCCGATTTGGAGGGTAAAATCGGTATTTGCTTGAACTGATCCTTGTTTCGATCGTAAAGGCTCAACCCCGCTTCGGTTCCTACCCATAATCTATTTTTACTGTCCAAATAAGTACAATTGACCTGGTTACTACCAATGGAAGTGGAATCGTTAATATTATGTTTATACGATTTATAATCAATACCATCGTAACGGTACAAACCGGATCCGTTGGTCCCTATCCAAATAAAATCATGGTCGTCCTTTAAGATAGAGTATACCCCCACCTTGGACATTCCTTCCTTTATATTGACGAAATTAAATTTTGGAACAGCTTTTTGAGACCATGAATATGGAATAAAAAGGCATATGAGGATAAAAAAACTACAGATTCTTCTAAAATCTTTGGTCATTCTGTTTTAATTATTCTGGCTAACTGAAAATACCCTTAAAATAGGGATAATAATCCAAATCCAATAAAATATCTAATAAACGTCCTATAAATTGTGCCTGGGAAATTTACTTGGAATATCAACAAAGCTATTCCAATTGTTTCCTACCCATAATCTCTATTTAGTACCCAAAAATATAAAGGTTGGGGAATAACTTCAAAATCAACAACTTTTCTTTTGACTAAAATTAGCCTATTTTTATCAAAAATTAGCCCAATGGACATCAAAGACAGATTCTTTGCACATATAGAGGAAGGATATACCACAAAAGGGGACTTTATTACTATGGGAGCGGCCATGCTAAATGGGGAGACCATAACCAATGCACATGTAAAAATCCCGTTAAAGACCCTTAACCGCCATGGTCTCATTGCTGGGGCAACCGGTACCGGAAAGACAAAAACATTACAGATAATAGCAGAAAATTTATCGGATAAAGGTATTCCGGTATTGCTAATGGACCTTAAAGGGGATTTAAGTGGTCTGGCGCAACCCAGTCCTGGTCACCCAAAAATTGATGAACGTCACGCCAAAATAGGTATACCTTTTGCACCTTCGGCTTTTCCGGTGGAAATACTTTCCCTTTCCGAGCAGGATGGTGTAAAATTACGTGCCACGGTTTCAGAATTTGGCCCAGTCCTTTTAAGCCGTATCTTAGATCTTTCCGTAACCCAAGAGGGTATTGTTGCCGTTGTTTTTAAATATTGTGATGACAATAAGCTTCCGCTGCTAGACCTAAAAGACTTTAAAAAAGTACTGCAATACGCTACCGAAGAGGGCAAAAAAGAGTTCTCCGATTCCTATGGCCGAATCTCCACCAGTTCTACCGGAACTATTCTAAGAAAAATAATAGAACTGGAACAGCAAGGTGCCGATCTGTTCTTTGGAGAAAAATCATTTGATGTAGAGGACCTTACCCGAATTGATGAAAATGGCAGGGGTTATATCAATATTCTTCGCTTAACGGATATACAGGACAGACCTAAATTATTCTCAACCTTTATGCTGAGTCTATTGGCGGAAATTTACGACACTTTTCCGGAACAAGGTGATACCGGGAGACCGGAATTGGTCCTTTTTATAGATGAGGCTCACCTAATTTTCAACGAGGCTTCAAAAGCACTTCTAAATCAAATAGAGAACATTGTAAAATTAATACGCTCCAAAGGTATCGGGGTGTATTTTGTGACTCAAAATCCGACAGATGTTCCTGATGCCGTTTTATCCCAATTAGGATTAAAGGTGCAACATGCCTTACGGGCATTTACGGCAAAAGATAGAAAAGCCATAAAGCTCACCGCAGAAAATTATCCCATTTCAGAATTTTATGACACCAAGGAAGTCCTAACCTCCCTAGGAATTGGCGAGGCCTTAATTTCCGCCCTTGATGAAAAGGGAAGACCAACACCTTTGGCCGCCACCATGCTAAGGGCCCCTATGAGCCGTATGGATGTTCTGACGGACAAGGAATTAAAGGAGGTAATAGACAGTTCAAAATTGGTTAGAAAATACAACGAAACCATTGACCGGGAAAGTGCCTATGAGCTACTTAACGTAAAGATTGAACGGGCAGAAAAGCTAGCTGAAGAAGAAAAGTCCACCTCGAGCAGTAGATCTAAAAGATCAACGAGCAGAAGAGCAAGTACACGTCAAAATCCGGTGATAAAAGTATTGACCAGTGCTACTTTTATAAGGGGCGTTTTAGGGGTGCTAAAAAAAGTGATGCGTTGATCTCTTCCTATATACATTATAAAAAAACAAGAACTAATTAATAAAGTATTCCTTTATACAACAGATGATAAGAAAATCGATTTTCACCGTGGCATTAACGTCACTACTATTTATTCAATGTAACACCAATACAGATTTTGTCATTGCCAAAGACCAAGTGGGCAAATTGCAAAAATCCAACACTATTGAAGAACTTGAAACCATATTTGCTGCTGACTCCATAGTTAGGGATACTACTTTGACCAGAATTGGCGCAGCTGTGAAAAAAATCAATATCTATGAAAAAGGGGGCAAACAATTGCTGACCCTTACTCCAAATACGGATAGTATTCCAAAAATTGGGATTATACGTATTTATGACCCTAGGTATGTTACCGAAAAAGGAGTTGGACTCAATAGTACATTTAAGGATATTGAGGACAAGCACACCATCAAAAAAATTACTTCGGCCCTTAACAATATAGTCATATTCCTAAAGGATTCCGACGCCTATTTTACTATTGCGAAGACAGAACTTCCGAGCAATTTACAATATGGATCCAGCACCAATATTGAAGCTGTTCAGATTCCTGATAATGCCAAAATAAAATACATGATGGTGGGCTGGGACTAGCTAAAACTATCCTATGCAAAAATTATTATACCATATTCTAGCACTATCCTATGGTGCCTACTTTAATTCCATAGCCCTACTCTCTGAAAAGGAAGTGGGCCAGAAGGCCTTCAAACTTTTTAGTACCCCAAGAAAAGGTAGGGTTTTACCCGAACAGGAGGAATACTTACAAAAGTTTCTAGGAGAAAGGATATTGGCAAACAATACTAGCCTACAGACCTATCAATGGCCTGGGGCACAGGAAACCGTCTTATTATTACACGGTTGGGAAAGCAATGCCTTTAGGTGGCGGAATCTCATTGAAAAATTACAGGAAAGGGAATTTAATATCATTGCCTTCGATGCTCCAGGCCATGGGTATTCCGAAGGTAAAAATCTGAATGTGGTCACCTATGCCGAAAGTGCCCGGCATCTTATAGACATGTACCAACCAAAATATATAATTGGGCATTCTATGGGCGGACTTGCCACACTCCACAACCAATATCAAAATCCAAATACCTCCATCGAAAAAATAGTGACCCTCGGGGCTCCGGCAGAACTGTCAGAATTGATGGCCCATTATCAGAATCTACTTAAATTCAACAACAAGGTTTTAAAGGGTTTGGACCAACATCTTTACGAGCATCACAATTTTCGAATCAATGATATTTCCACACCCAAGTTTGCAAAATCCATCACACAAAAAGGATTGATCATACATGATGAATGGGATACCATAACTCCCTTTAGCGCCTCGGAACGACTACACAAAAACTGGAAAAACAGCAGATTGATCAAAACCCAGGGGCTTGGCCATTCCTTGCATCAGGAAGACCTCAACCTACAGATCGCCGATTTTTTAAAGGCTTAAAATTTTGGGCCATTTCCAGATTCTGGGATATCTACTTCTTTAATATTGCTTATTTTTAGGTCTTGGGACTAGGCCCTAATACTAAAAATATAACACATTTATATATGTCAGAAATAACACCCTTCCATATTGCCATACCAGTACATAATTTGGCCGACTGCCGCACCTTTTACGGGGAGATATTAAATTGTGAAGAAGGAAGAAGCAGTGACCATTGGGTAGATTTTAATCTATTTGGCCACCAATTGGTGATTCATTACAAACCAAAATCCAAGGAAGAAGAATTGCACGTTAATCCGGTAGATGGCAAAAATGTACCCGTACCCCATTATGGAGTAGTGCTACCATGGGATACCTTTATAACCTTTTCGGAAGAACTTATTGGCAAAGGGGTCAACTTTGTTATAGAGCCCTATATCCGATTTAAAGGGGAGGTTGGCGAACAGGCCACCATGTTCTTTTTGGATCCTGCCGGAAATGCGCTGGAATTCAAAGCTTTTAAAGATATAGGACAATTATTTGCAAAATAACCACCCCACAGTCCATGACATTTTATTCCTTTAATTATTCAACATAGAGAACCTAAAAAATCTATAGATTTTTCATAAACTTCATATTGTGCTCCATACTCTCAAAAGGGGTACTGGCATACTCCTCTTGCTCTATAAAAATATATTCTAATCCAGATTCCTTTTTATGCTCAAGCATTTGGGCAATATTCAATCCTCCCTTTCCAAACTCGGTGCTTTCTTTTTTCACCATATCCATATCCTTTAGATGCCATAAAGGAAATCTCCCCTCATAGCGTTTAAAATAGTCCAAGGGATCCTTTCCTGCCACGACTACCCATCCCAGATCAAGTTCCATATGCACAAGGTCTGGTTGTGTATTGTTCAATAAAATATCGTAGAATACTTCCCCATTTTCGGATTCAAATTCATATTCGTGGTTGTGGTACCCAAATTTTATATTTCTAGACTTACATTCTTCCCCGGCCTTATTGAAGGCCTCGGCAACCGACTTATAGTTATCCGCTGTTTGCCCTTCAGTGGGCATGGAAGAACAAATTAAATATTCCTGGCCGGACTCAGCGGCTTGATCCATGGTATTCTGCCAATTTTCGTCCAAGGCAACGTGACCACTCCTAAGTGTCATGCCAAGATCGCTGCAAACATCTTTCATTTCTTTAGGCTTTAGACCGTAATAAAGTCCTTTTGTGCTTCTAGCGGATTCAATTTGCTTAATTCCCAGTGCCGCTATTTTCTTTAAAGTTCCAACGGCATCTTCGGTCATTTCCTTCCGAAAGGTGTACAATTGTACCCCTAAATTTTTCTTGGGATTCTTTGCTAGCAAAGTAAACGATGGCAACAATACCACCCCCGCTGCCAACATCCCCGACTGAACTAAAAAATCTTTTCTGGTTGTCATATATTTATTCTTTTATTACTGCGACCATGAAGTGGGCTTCCTATCCCACCTGTGGCCTTTCAATTCCTGATATAACTCTTTGGACAAGCCCTTTCCATCACTCATTGCCGTATTCATTAGCACATTTTTTTCCTTGCGCATTCCAGGGATAATGGTACTTACCGTTTTGTTCATGGCAATAAAACGCAAAGCCATTTCGGGCATAGTCATTCCCTTAGGAACAATAGGTCTCAATAAATCTGCCTTTTCTGCACTCTGAATTAAATTTTCGGGAACAAAATAAGTCCCTCTCCAATCCCCTTCAGGGAAAGTAGTCTCCTTGGTAATATTTCCTGTCAAGGTTCCTTCATCAAAAGGAACCCGTGCAATAACGGCAATATCCAAAGCCTCACATAACGGAAAAAGAACATCTTCCGGGGCTTGATCAAAAATATTGTAAATCACCTGCACTGCGTCGAACATTCCAGTCTTAAGAGCCATAATCCCATTTTCGGGCTCCCAACGGTTAACACTGATACCCATGGCCGCAACCTTTCCGGACGTTTTTAAATCTTCCACCGCCCTTCGCCATTCTTCCCGATCGGTCCAACTGTCGTCCCAAGTATGGAATTGCATCAAATCTATTTGGTCCGCCCCTAAATTCTTAAGGGTCTTTTCCGTATACTCTAGAATATGGGAATTAGGATAGGATTCCTCCAGACTATACTCTGGCTTCGCCGGCCATTTAAAATTTTTCGCTGGAATCTTACTGGCAGTATATAATTTTTTATTGGGATGTCTTCGCAATAATTCGCCGAGTAATTTTTCACTGTGTCCATGCCCGTAAGCCCAAGCAGTATCAAAAAAATTAACACCGTTTTCCACGGCAAGATCTAACGCTTTGGCAGACAATAGGTCATCGGACTCGGTCCATCCACCCATGCCCCACATTCCATATCCTATTTCACTTACATCCCAATGGGTCTTACCAAATTTTCTTTTGATCATACTTTTTCTTTACTTTCTTGCTCCTTGAAATCCCGTACATTAATTATTTATCAATACTGATGAAAGGCATCGGAGACAAACTCCAATACCACAGGCAGGGATTCCCTCCAATAGGTCCAACTATGGCGACCTTCCCTTACCCTATATTCATGCGGTACATCTTTCTTTTTCATTGCAATATGCACCAAACTATTCCCTTCATAAAGAAAATCGTCATCACCACAATCTATAAACCATCTAACAGATTTCATGTCCTCTACCGATGAAGTTTGAATCAATGACAGTGCATTGTGTTTTTCGTGATAAGCGCTTACAACGCTGTCTTCATAATTCTCGTTATTACTTTTTAGCCGTTGTTTAAAATCGTCCAAACTTAGAGCACCGATATAGGCACTCAACGGACAAGCAGACGAAAACAATTCAGGATGGCGCAAGGCATACATGAACGAACCACCGCCTCCCATGGAAAGACCGGCAATTGCCCTATACCTTTTCTCACTCTTAATGCGATACTTTTTTTCAACAAATGGCATTAATTCCTCAAAAAAGAAATCTTCATAACGCCAATCCCCTTTAATGGAATTAAAATACCCCCTAGTTCCGGTATTGGCATCCGGCATAATAATGATCATAGGAGTAGTTTTTCCCTCTTTAATGGCATTGTCGGTAATACGTAACACCTCTCCGAATTGTACCCAGCCCGTTTGATCATCACCAGCACCATGTAATAAATAAAGTACCGGGTAGCTCCTATTGGAAGTTTCATAGTCCGGAGGTAAATACACAGCAAATTTCCTATCACTTTTGAGAATTTCACTCTTCATGGTAAGTGCGTCGAATACTTTTCCGCTCTGTCCCGCAACCGGTAATGCGAAAATGAGCACCCATAGCAATAGTACGTTCTTTATCATTTTATAATGGTTTCTTTATTACTGAAGGAATTAATTGAAGTGAGATTGAAAGCATCCTATTTATTGAAGCCCTGGAATTTCGACCATTTCGTTTACGTCTAAATCATAATCCACTCCGTCTACCATAAACCCGAACAAATTGAAGAAATCCTTTTCATAACCCTTAAGGTCCCCTATTTTCGGTAAGGATTCCGTGGTAGCCAACTTCCAAAGTTCTGCTACCTTGGCCTGTACATCATCTCTCATTTCCCAATCATCTATACGTATTCTCCCTTGATCATCTGTGGGCATATTATCTGCATACAAACGATCCTGGAACAAACGTTGAATCTGCTCTATACATCCTTCATGTATACCCTCCTCCTTCATTACCTTGTACAATAGGGATATATATAATGGAATAACCGGAATGGCAGAACTAGCTTGGGTAACCAATGCCTTGTTAACAGATACATAAGCATTGCCATTTAATGGTTTTAAACTGTCCGTTATGGCAAAAGCTGTAGATTCCAAATGATCCTTGGCACGACCAATGGTTCCTTTTCTATACACAGCTTCGGTAAGTGATGGCCCAATATAAGAGTAGGCTATGGTTGTAAATCCCTCAGAAAGCAATTCTTCCTTTTTTAAGGCATCGATCCACATTTTCCAATCTTCACCTCCCATAACCGCTACCGTATTCTCTATGTCATCCCCTTGAGCAGGTTCAATGGACACCTCCGATATTACTCCTGTATGAAAGTCGACCGTTTTATTTTGAAATTTGCCACCGATTGGTTTTAAAACCGATTTATATTTTACTCCAGTATCTGGATGTGTCCTTACCGGAGAAGCCAAACTATAGATAACCATATCTATTTTACCTAAATCAGCTTTGATCAGATCTAGGGTTTGTTTTTTAATTTCATTTGAAAAGGCATCCCCGTTGATGCTTTTTGCGTAAAGCCCTGCCTTATTTGCTTCTTTTTCGAAGGCTGCACTGTTGTACCATCCTGGCGAAGCTGGACGTCCTTCTGAAGGTGGTTTTTCAAAAAACACTCCTATGGTAGAGGCCCCGGAACCAAATGCACTTGTAATCCTTGAGGCCAGACCAAAACCAGTCGAAGCCCCTATTACCAAAACTTTTTTTGCTCCGTCTATGGTCCCTTTGGACTTAACATATTCAATTTGATCAATAACATTTTGTTCGCACCCTTTAGGATGTGAGGTCAGGCAAATAAATCCGCGTGTTCTAGGCTCTATTATCATTTCTTAATTTATTTTTCGCACTTCCCTGAGGTAGGGGTATATCATGGTGCATATTATTTATAATTTTCCCAATTATCGAAGATATATAAAAGATTCAAAAGACAAAGTTGTAGCGGCCGAAATTGCATCTTTTAATGTGGATTTATATGTAATTAGCCCGATTCTAAGGTAATTGCTCTAACAAAAATCGCTTAACATTCTCGCCCATAATGGCTCTAATCTCATCTTCCGAAAACCCTTGGTTCATTAATTCCTGAACCAAAAAAGGCAGCCCGGTTACATCTATTGGGGTGGTAGCCGCACCATCAAAATCGGAACCTAGGGCCACATGATCAACGCCCACCAAATCCCGTACATATTTCATGGCCTCCGCAATATGTTTAATTTCCCCTTTAATGGCTCCCTTAAAAAACCCTATACCAATAAGTCCCCCTGAGGCAGCTATTCTTTTTATATGATGATCCGATATATTCCGGGGACTATCCTTGGTTCCCTTTACACCTGTGTGGGACACCAAAACAGGTTTTGTAGTTAGATCCAAAATATCATCGATCATTTTTGGCGACACATGTGCCACATCTATTATTACTCCCAATTGATTCATCTTATGAATTACCTCCCTACCAAAATCGGTAAGCCCCTCCCCTGACATACCGTGCGCAGACCCACCAAGTTCATTGTCAAAAAAATGGGTAGGAGCCATCATTCTGACCCCTTCGTAGTAAAGATTTTGTAGATTTTCCAATTTTCCTTCCAGGCAATGCGCTCCTTCAACACCCAAAAAACCGCCAATAACCTTAGGATCTACTCTCTTTAAATCTACTAAATGTTTCAAATCTTGAGCCGATTTTACCAATATAAACTTGCCATCATACTTCTTTGGGTAGTCATGTAATGCTCTTGCCTGATAAACAGCTCGCTTGTACAGGCTAAACCATTTGTCCGGCAACCGACCCTGCACAAAATTCAACATTGTAATTTTATCGAACGCATCTGCGCTATTCCGGTTGAAATTCTGTCCTTTAGGGGATTTGGTAACAATGGTAAACGCCTGTAAACTCATTTTAGCTTCCTGCATTCTCGGAAAATCCAAATGGGCATAATCCAGTCGTTTGGTCAGGTCACGATCCCACAGAAGGGCATCACAGTGCAGATCGGCAATAAATTGAAGGGATTTATACAGTTTCTTTGCTTCGGTCCCCAGTTCTCTTGGGTCGTTGTATTCCACTAGGTTCATCTGCCTGTCCAAAATAGGAGATGCGATAAGGGTTGTTAAGAAATAAAGGAATAGCACAAGGGCCAAAGTGTATCTAAGGATCTTTTTCATGCAAATTTACCACTTTAATTACCCAAAAATTAATGAATTAAAAATTAAAAACAGCTATAAACCCCATCGATTTATAAATCGATGGGGTTTATAGGTATTATTTATGTTATTCCAGCTTCAAAGAATCATTAAATATCACAAAACAAATGTGAAATTAAAACGTTATAAAACAAATTGAATTTGGATAAACCCACTAAACTCTGAACTCATGAAAAAAATAAGCTACTTAGCAACAGTTCTCTTTTGCATTATTGCCTTAAACAGTTGCACCAATGACGAAGATGACGAAAAAATTGATGTCCTAACACCAACCGACAGTACTCAAGTGATTCTTGAACCGACGGAATAGGGCAGAAAAAAGGGCGATTTGGAGATTATCATGCTCCAAATCGACCTTTTATTTTCTTTTTCCTTCCTTTATTGCCCGTTACAAGTCTAAATAGGTAACAGTAGAATTACTTAAAGGTTATAGTAAAGGTAACTCCCTTATTAACTTCACTTTATATGGCAATAGCACCTCCTAGGCTAGTAATATGATTATATACCAGATAGAGCCCAACCCCTTTACTATCGCCATTATGATGAAACTTTTGGTTTAACCCAAAAATTTTATCCCCAAACTTTTCCATGTCAAAACCAAGACCATTGTCGGTATAAATCAGCTGTTTCTTACCCTCTTCAACCCGTGTTGTTAAAGAAATAACAGGAGCAACATCCGGTCTTGCATATTTTATGGAATTGGTCAACAGATTTAGGAAAATACTTTCCATAAAATTTATGTTGTACCGTACACCTTTTAAACCGGAAAAATCGACCTTAAAAGTTACATTGGCATTATTCAACAAGGAACTGATGGATAATTTAACTTGTTTGAGTACCATCATGAAATCTACCTCTTCCAATTCTATCTTCGCAGAATCTTTATTGCTCAATAGGTCTACGTACTTGTTTAGGGATTTGTTAAGTCCCTCCGTAGCCATCTTCATATAATCCAAGGTTTCCAATACATCGGCATCATCAATTTTACTAAAATCCAGAAATCCAAAAATGGATAATAAATTGTTTACCGGCGACCTTAAATTATGAGAAGTAGTATAATTTAGTTGTTTTAATTCTTGGTTTTTATTTACAAGGTTTACAAGATGGTCTATCCGCTCTTTCTCCAATTTCTTTTTATGGGTAATATTTTTAGCTATGGCGTATATCAATTTTTCGTCCTCCAAGGGAATCGAAGTCCAATGCAACCAGATTATCTCCCCAGATTTGCAGACATATCTATTTTCATAATTGACCAAGGGTACATTATTTTTTAAATTATCCCTATATCGTGCCGTTAGGTCCCTATCTTCCTCAAAGATAAATTCTCGTATTTTTCTTGAAAATAACTCTTCCTCCGAATAACCCAGTAGTTGTATCAGAGCAGGGTTTACTTTTTTAAAATAACCATCAAAACCCGCTATACACAGCAGGTCCATGGAAAGGTTAAAAAACGGCTCAAGGCTAAGGTTTTTAGTATTCTGTATACGGGATTCTGGCATTGTGGAAATATACGGTTTTTTATTAAAAGCTAAAGGAAATTACTTTTTGAGATCTAAGGCCACTCTCTTTCACCCATAATTAAAAGCATCCGAATTCCCATTAGATTGCTACTCGCCAAGGTATTAAATGTCTAGTCCTAAATAACCGTTACGGTTTATAGGATTAAAAATAGTTAATTAAGCTCAACGGCCATAGTGCCGTTGAGCTTTTGTGATTTATATGTTCTCATTGTTATCTCTTGTTGGCCGTGCAT